>NZ_JAVDUN010000003.1:0-685642 GCF_031456375.1 Chryseobacterium sp. 2987 | reverse complement strand
ATTCTTCTGCGCTTACTGATAATCTCTCGTTTTCAGTGCGGCAAAGATAACAACTTATACTGTCATAAAACAAACTTACTTAACATAAAATTCATCTTCATTTAATAAAAAGGACATAAACGGCTGTAATGCAGGGAGAAAAATTTCAAACTATTGTTTAATTATTTCACCAAAATCTTACATCAAATGAGTTTTATTGTTTTTGTTGTTGATAAATCAGGCTTAAAAAATCAGCATACGATTTTTCCAGTCCTATAATATCTCCTGATTTAAGATTTAAACCGCCTATTCCAGAGGTATCGGATTTAACTTTTAGTGATGAAATCTGAAAATATAAATTCTCATCAGCTGTTTTAGGCTGGATCTTAATTGTGGAGCCTAGCAGTTTTTTTGTTGACATCGTATAAACTTCGCCGGGAATAATCTCCAATGTAATAAAAGATCTTGGCGAGAGTGTATAATCTTTTTTATTGATATTTATTTTCTGATCTTTTTCTGAGGATGCAAATATATACAGCATTCCTTTCTCGGTTATCAACTTTTCTTTTGGTGTATAATATAATGCCAGCCTATAGTTGGAAGGATTGAATGGCTGTGGAGCCCCATCTACATTTTCAAAGGGTTTTAAAGCAATTGAATTGGCTCCAATTTCTTTTGCCTTCTTATAAACTACCGAAAAAACGGCAGCATCCTCTTTTGAAAATCCCTGCACATCAATTACACCGAGATATTGTGCATCTGTTACGGCATCAAATTTTCTGTATAAAAATTTATCTGTGTTCTCATTGATTTTCTCAACTTTTGTAAGATATATGTTCTGTGCACAAAATAGCTGAGTACACAAAACAGAAAAGGCCAATGTTAGATTTTTCATATCAATTCTATTATGGTACCAGGATTTTGACACATTCTTCCAGACTGTTCTCCCAATGTTTTGGTTCTATTTTATAGGTCTCTTCTATTTTATCTAATGACATGGTGCTTCTTGCCGGTCTTTTTGCCGGAGTGGGATACTGTTCTGTAGTGAGAGCGTTCAGCTTTACCGAAGATTTGGAGAATTCAGCAATCTTTTTGGCGAAATCGAACCAGGTAGCCTCAGGATAATTGGAGAAGTGGAAAATTCCAAAAGTTTTAACCGGCGCTTCAATAATATTCATAATCGCTTCAGCCAAATCGTTCGCATTGGTAGGCTGGCCAAACTGATCGGCAACGATTCCCAGTTCATCTTTTTGAGAAAACAGATTCAGCATTGTTTTAACGAAGTTTTTATTGAACTCTGAATACAGCCATGATGTTCTCAAAATAATGGTTTGGGGATTAATTTCCAACGCCAGTTCCTCTCCTTTTCTTTTTGACTCTCCGTATACTCCTGTTGGGTTGGTAAAATCATCTTCTGAATAAGGAAGATTGGTATCTCCATCAAAAACATAATCTGTTGAAACATGAATCAGGATACTTTTATTTTCTGTACATGCCTGAGCCAGATGAGCTACCCCATCTGCATTTACGGCAAATGCTTTTTCAGTTTCTTTTTCTGCAAGATCAACGGCTGTGTAAGCTGAAGCATTGATGCAGTAATCAGGTTTGTTATCATAAAAGAAGTCATTAACCTGATCTTCGTTCGTGACATCCAGGTTTTTTGAGTCGGTAAATATAAATTCGTAGGCATTTTCAAAATCAGGGGCTATTTTCCTAATGCAGTTTCCCAATTGTCCGTTGCTGCCTATTACTGCTATTTTTTTCATCTGTAACTTTATATGTATGGTTGTAAATTAGGAATACTCCTATTGGTTATTCGTTATGAATTTTTTGCGTTCTGTGATCTTAAGAATTTAACTCTTGGCTGAAAGTCCTTTTGTTCCAGATCTACATAGAACTTGTGAAAGGTTTCTTTAATATCTTCAGGATGAACCTCGGATCTTCTTGTCTTAATATTAAAGTAAATCACGGTAACCCATAAAACGGCATGAACTGTTTTTTCATCCAGGCTTTTCATTAGTATTTCCACTTTTGCAGTTCTGTCTTGTATTTCAATCGTCTTACTGCTGATGACTACCTGAGTGTTGTATCGTACTTCTTTTAAGTAAGCGATCTCATTCTGAATGGCAATCCACGTACAGCCGGTCTGTTTAGTATATTCTTCGTATGTAAATCCGTAAAATGTCTCTACATGATCTTCCCTTGCATTGAACATATAGTCCAGATATTTTACATTATTCAGATGTCCTATTGGATCACAATCGCTGAAACGGACTTTTACCGTGGTTGATACTTCTTTTTCCATGGTGCAAAAATACAAAAAAAACCGCCTCTAAAGGGGGCGGTTGAATTTATAAAACTTTGTTAATTTCTTAGTTAACTCCTAGTTCTTTCTTTACAGCGGCGGTAGCATCGATACCTCCTTTGTAAATGAATGCCTGAGAGTTTGAATCCATGATGTAGTCATATCCGTTTGCTTTAGCAACTTTTTCTACAGCATCGTTCAATTTCTTTTCAATTGGTCCGAAGATCGCATCTTGCTTTACCCCAAGATCTTTTTGAGCTTTCTCCTGCATTTGTCCGATTTCTTCACGGATTTTAGTTAATTCTGCTTCTCTGGCTTTGTTTTCATCAGCCGTTTTCTTAGGGGCTTCTTCAGTATATTGCTTTAGTTTAGCTTCACCTGCGTCTACTCTTTTCTTAATTTCGGCTTGTTTTGTATCTAGGAATGTTTTTAGTTCAGCATCAGCTTTTTTCTTTTCAGGCATTGCATTAAGAACTGCAGATACATCTAAAGTAGCCATTTTCTGAGCTTTTGCCATACCTACTGATACAACCATCATCACCGCTGCAAATAATACACTTAATTTTTTCATAACTGGTTAATAAATAATTTAATTTGTTTGTTAGATTTCAAATGTGTGCAAAAGTTAATTTGTATTATTTTTTACTTTTGCTGTTACTTTTTTCTTTTTTTTCGGTTCCTTTCAACAGAATGTCAAGAACTTTCTCGGTATAATCATACCTTTTTTGAAGAAAAAGCACATTGTTACTTGTTTTATCAAGAACCGTGCCCAATCCGTTTTTCTCTGCCATCGTTTTAATGGCTCCCCAGATCTGATCCTGGAAAGGTAAAACCAGATTGGTTCTAAGCTTTGTGATCTCTCCATTGGCACCGAATCTTAAACTTGTTGTTGTTTTGATGCTTTTATCAAGATCCATTACTTCTTTTTCTCTAAGCTTCAGCTGGTCGCCGATCAGTAAAACTTTTTCACTTTCAAATGCTGCCTTTTTTCTTTCGTACTCAGACTGCAGATTTTGAAGTTCAGACTGCCAGGTATCAATCTGGGCGTTAAGTCTTGCTTCTGCTTCTTTGTACTGAGGCATTTTACTTAAAATTTCATTGGTATCCACCACGCCTACTTTCTGGGCGCTAAAAATCCCGGCAAGCAGTAATAATACAAATGTGAAAGTTATTTTAAAGTTTTTCATATCTTATGAATTATAGTGATTGATTCATCAAGAAGTGGGTCTTCCATCCAGATGGTTCTGTTCCGGAAATTGTTTTATCAAATCCATATGCGAAGTCGAACCCGATCAAACCAAATGCTCCCATATAAACTCTTACCCCTACTCCGACTGATCTTTTCAACTGGAAAGGATTGTAAGTGCTCCATGAGTTCCAAACGTTACCACCTTCTGCAAAAGTTAGTGCATAGATTTTTGCCGTCTGGCTCATTGAGATTGGGTATCTTAATTCTAATGTAAATCTGTTATAGATGGTTCCACCTCCTTTCTGAGTAATATCTTCTGTTTCTCCACCGTAAGTAGATGCATTTTCATATCCTCTCAAAGGAATTAGTTCACGACCGTCATATCTACCTCCGAAAAGTCCGGTTCCTCCTACATAGAATCTTTCGAAAGGCGGAGCTCCAAGCTGCTTGTTATATCCATCCATGAATCCCATTTCGGCAGAGGATCTCAACACCAGTTTTCCAGCAATTTCGTTGTATACGTCAGCCTTGAACTTGATTTTGTAGAATTCCATCCACTTATATTTGTTGATAGGGCTCATTGTAGAGTAATCTTTATTACTGAACAGTGAATATGGAGGGGTTAGTTTTGCAGAAAGTTCGATATTAGAACCCATTGTTGGGAAAATCGGGTCAATTCCGGCTGAGTTTCTGCTTAAACCTAAGTTGATACTGAGGTTATTGGCATCTCCATTATATTCTGTTGTATCTCCAAACTGGAACGGATAGTTTTTGAAGTTATACTTCTGAAACTGAATTCCTGTATATAAAGAGAAATAATCATCCGGCCAGTTCAATAGTCTGTTCAGACCTGCTGATGCAGAGAAAATGTTCAATTTCTGGGCATTTCCATAAGTATCATTATATTTTACTCTGGAATTGTTCACACTTACAGAAAGCGCTGTTTGCTTTGTTCCGAACAACCATGGCTCAGTAAATGAGATTCCGTAGTTCTGGAAGTACTGTCCTGCCTGTGCCTGAATGGATAAGGTTTGCCCATCTCCCTGAGGTACCGGTTTAAAGTCTTTAAACTTAAGGAAGTTTCTTAGTGAGAAGTTACTGAACGTAAGTCCTAATGTTCCGATAAAGCTGTTACCACCGTAACCTGCCTGCAACTGAACCTGAGAAGATCCTTTTTCAACAAGTTTCCAATTGATATCTACTGTATTATCCTGTTGGTTTGGCTGGATATCCTGCCCTACCTGCTGAGGATCAAAGAAAGACATCCCTGCTAAATCAAAGTAGGTTCTCTTGATCTCTGTTTTTTTGAAAAGTTCTCCCGGCTTTGTTCTTAAAGCTCTTAATACAACGTGGTCATGGGTTGTTGTATTCCCCTGCCATGTTACTTTATTCCAGGTAGCCTGTTCTCCTTCATTAATTCTGATCTCAAGATTTACGGCATCACCCGATACGGATTTTTCTACCGGAGTAACATTGGAGAAAAGGTACCCATTGTTCATATAAACAGATTTGATATCTGAATCATCTTCTTTTCCTCCGTCTTCTCCTACTTTTTTGTTGAAACCTACGGCATCGTAGATATCTCCTTTTTTATATCCTAATAATCTCTGTAATTGTTCTGTAGGGTATACGGTATTTCCGGTGAATGTAATATCTCCGATATAATATTTTTTACCCTCTTTCAGTTTTACATTGATTTCGTAATTATTTCTTTTGTTTCTCCATACAGAATCTGAAACGATTACCGCATCTCTATACCCTAACGAGTTATAGTAGCTGATAAGACTTTGTTTGTCTTCCTGATACTTATCTTCAATAAATTTTGAAGATTTAAGAATACCACCAATTCCGAATCTCTTTTGTTTGGTTTCTTTGAAAGCTTTCTTTCTAAGTTTAGCATCGGAAACGCTTTGGTTGCCTTCAAATTCGATATGGTCAATTTTGATTCTTTTCCCTTTATCTACATTGATGGTCCAGTCTACCATAGACGGATCGTTTGCATTTACTTTATCCTGAATGGTAATCTTAGCATCAGCAAAACCTTTTTTTATGTAGTCTTTAGGTATTTTAGTTTTAAGACTTGATATAAGGTTCTGTGTAATCTTAGTACCTGGCTTCAGGTTATTATCTTTTATAAGCTTTTCATTTTTGGATTTACCAATCCCTTTCCCTTTGAATTTTACTTCTCCAAGGTCTTTAAGGTCTTCCAGGTAGAATCTCAGAACGACAGTTTGTCCTTCAATACTCTGAACATACACCTCTACTTCTGAAAAAGATTGGGTATCCCATAGTTTTTTAACAGCATTGCTGATTTTCTGTCCCGGGATGTCCACAACTTCTCCTTTGCTTAGACCTGTAAATCGTAAGATCTGAGCGGGTGTATATTTTTTGACCCCATCTACAACAATGTCCTTAAGTGTGTAAGTTCCTGCTTCATTTTCTGCATGTACAGCACTATTTACTTTTGTACTGTCCTGAGGAGTTACTTGTCCATAAAAATGTGCAGAAGCAGCAAACATTATGATGGGTAATAGTCTAAACTTCATTTTATCGAGTCTTTCTTTTCTTTAAATTTATTGGGCTTTTATCTGATCGCCGGTGAGACCGTATCTTCTTTCTTTGTTTTGATAATCTACAATACATTGGAAGAAAATATCTTTGGTAAAGTCCGGCCATAGGACATTTAAAAATTGTAGTTCTGCGTAGGCAATCTGCCAAAGGAGAAAATTGCTTATTCTTATTTCTCCACTGGTTCTTATCAGCAGGTCTACAGGAGGAAAATTTTTGGTGTAGAGATAGCTTTCAAATAGTTTTTCATCAATATTCTCTGCTTCTACTTTTCCTTCTTTCACATCAGAACTTATATTTTTCACGGCTTCCAAAATTTCATTTTGAGAGCCGTAGCTAATTGCCAATACTAAATTTCCTTTTGTGTTTTCTTTGGTAAGCTCTACTACACGTTCAAGCTGTTCTCTCACAATGGAAGGCAGTTTCTCAAGATTCCCGATCACATGCATTCTCAATCCTTTGCTGAAAATTTCTTCGGCTTCCAGCAATAAGGTTTCTACCAACAGATTCATCAGGGTACTGACTTCTTCTGCGGGACGGCTCCAATTTTCGGATGAAAATGTGTAAAGTGTTAAATAGGGTATATTGATCTCATTACAAGCATTAATGGCACTTCTTACAGCATTAATGGCATTCTTGTGACCGAAAGATCTTTCTTCGCCACGGGATTTTGCCCATCTTCCATTACCATCCATAATGATGGCTACGTGTTTTGGTAAATTCTCAGAATTTATTTTATCTTTAATCAACGACATATTCATTAATCACAATAACATGGAGGTCTTCCGAAAGAGTAAGTCAGTCCTAAGCTGAAAGTATTCATCCAGTCTTTGGATCTTCCATCACCAATATTTCTTCTTCCGATAAACTCTTGCTCTCTTTCTTTGGAAACTGCATAATAATTTCCAGACTGCAGCAGCGAACCACCGGTAGCAGGATCTAATATATCTGCATTAAAAGAAGATTTTACATCTTCAGATAATATTTTGCTGTGATCCAGCTGATCAGTCAGCGTATATCTGAATGTAGCTTCTGCAAAGATAGCCCAGTTATGGTTAAACTTGTATTTCAATCCTACTCCAAAAGGAATATGCATTGTCACTTTTTTCCCCAATGAATATTCTTCAGTAGTTTTGAAGTCTGATTCGTTGATAGGAGCCTGCGCCACACCATCGGCATCTCTTCTGAAGTCATTCACCAGATTTGCTTTAGGGGCATCAAACATTAAAGCACCTACACCACCAAAGATGTATGGGCTTACCATGCTTATCTGCTCGTTATTTACCGGAAAAAAGTTGTATTCAAACATTAAGCTTGCCTCATATACGTTATTTTTTCCGTATGAGTTTCTTTTCACTCTGTATTCTTCTTTTGCCGCTTTATCACTGAACTGAACCTGGTTATAACCTAAATCCAATCGTACAGTCTGATGCGGGTTAAAATTAAATCTGTATAATATGCCTCCATAAAACGGGAAGCCCCATTCTGACGCTCTGTCTAAATCCAATGGCTTTTGTAAGATATAATTGGTTCTCCCTACGTCCCCCACAAGATTACTCATCCCCAGGCGAACTCCCAATTCATTTCTTTGTGCTTTAACACTTACCATTCCAAGGAAGGCAAGGAAGCTAAACAATAATTTTTTATTCATAAAAGAATATGGATTTATGGTTATTTTAAAATTTAATTTTTGCAAATATAAAACATTTTTATATTAATGATATTCTTAATGTTTAGTTAAAAATAAACAAAAAAACATAATTTGTTATAAAGTAAACGGCAAAGTAACGAAAATATTCTTTTTTTCACAGAATTCAATTACTTAAAATATAAAGAAACCCCCAGTGGGTGAGGGTTTATAACTTTATTTTTTATTAAATATTGCCTGTACCTTATTCCTTATTTTTATCAATAGAGGTTCTTTATAGTTTTTATCTTCATCAAAATACCCGTAGCCATAGCCATATCCGTAGCCATATCCGTAACCATAACCCTGCTTGGTGGTGTAATCATTATAGATAAGCCCCAGATGATTAATTTCATTAGCGTGATATTTTTCGGTAATCATCTTCAGCATATATTTTTCGGTATATTCATGACGTACAACATAGATGTTGGCATCTGAATACTTCATTAATTCATATGAATCCGCAACAAGACCTACCGGTGGAGAATCGATGATGATAAAATCATATCTTTCTTTCAGTTCTTCTATAAACCTGATATTACTTTCACTCATCAAAAGTTCTGACGGGTTAGGCGGAATAGGCCCTGATGTAGCAACATCCAGATTAGGGATCTTGGTTTTATTGATAATCTGATCTATTCCAACCTCTCCTGTAAGGTAGTTTGAAATACCATATTTGTTATCAATATTAAAGTCTCCGAAAATCTTAGGTTTTCTAAGGTCCATTCCTAAAAGAATAGTCTTTTTATCACTTAATCCTATTACAGAAGCCAGGTTGATGGACACATATGTTTTTCCTTCGCCTCCGATGGATGAAGTTACCAGGATGATTTTTCCTTTTCCGCTTTCCTTGCCTTCCATCAGGAATCTCATACTGGCCCTGATACCCCTGAATGCTTCTGAAACAGATGATTTAGGCTGCTCAAGAACGGTAAGCATGTTCTCATTACTGTTGTTTCCGATTACTCCCAGAAGAGGAATTTTGGTTGCACTCAACAGTTCTTTAATGTTACGGATCTTGTTATCCAGCACTTCACCAATCAGGATAAATGCTAGCGGAAGCAGTAATAACCCCAGCATAATAGCCATTTTTATTCCTTTTACATTCGGACCTATCGGAGCCTGTCCAAGATTTTTGGCCGGGTCAATTACCGTAATATCCGACTGATTGGTAGCCACTTTCATCTGGGCTTCATTCTGTCGTCCCAAAAGACTGTTGTAAGTAGCCTCAATCATATTATATCCTCTTTCGGCATCCAGATATTTCCTTTCTTTTTCAGGATAGGAGATGAGATCGGTATTCGCTTCAGCAACCTGTCTGTCTATTTTATTGATTTCATCATAATATCTGGTATAGTAATTTCTCAGACTTCCGGAAGATCCTGCTCTTGCTTCATTGATAAGCCTGTTAATCTCTTTCATCGGCTCAGAATTAGGCTTATAGATCGTTGCCATTTCTCTCCTTTTGGTATAGAGTGCTTTCAGCTCAGACACGGAAGCAGAGAAAAATCCGTCTTCAAAACCGGCAGCATTGGTACTTATCATTTTTTCAAAATCCTGGGATTGAAGCGTATTTTTAATATTGTTCAGCGAACTAATTTTGCTTACAAGGTCTGCTTTCTTCGCTTCAAGATCTTTAATTTTTTCTAAGGATTTCTCATCCCTGTCTTTAATATTATAAAGCTTTTCGGATGTCTTCAGAAAGTTAAGAACAGCGGCACTTGAATCTAGTTTTTTGCGAATATTATCCAGATTGCCCTGCAAATAAAGTTCTGTATTTTTATTAACGATATTTTTATCCGCTAATCTTTTTTTCTGAAGTTCAGCAACCGATTTATTCAGGAAGTTTACCGTACTGTTGAGATTATACCCTTTTTTGGTAATGAACATGATGGTGTTGATCTCCCTGTCAAAATCTACTCCAATTGTGGACACAATTTCGTTAACACTCTGATTTATAGAGGTCAGGTTTACAATGATATTATCTACCTTAATCTTAGGGGAGACCGGGTTTTTAAGCAATCTGAATCTAAGGTTTGGGGCATTATACCATTCATTAATCTTAATGATTTTATTGGCAGGTCTGGCATATTCATTAATAGACTGCAAACCCTCAGTTTCATAACTGTACAAAGAGGAAGACTGCCCTTCTTCAGGAAGAATCACTTCATAAGAATCACCTCCTTTCGGGATCAGGGTAATAGGATAATTAATCTGCTGAAGATGTTTCTTATCAATCTGCAGGAAAATTGGTGAATCTGTTCTATCAATATAGGTTGACTTGATTAGTCCTTTGGTAGAATAATTAACAAACAAATCCAGCTCTTTTACCAAAAATTCGTTGTGAGATCTGGACAACAGCATCTTTTTAAGATAAATTCCGTCCTGATTTCCACTTTGTCCCCAAATAAAGTTAATTGACTGATTGGGTGTAAAATAACTGGAGGTATTATTGGATATACTCAGAGAGAGATCTGAAGCAAAAACATTCTGAGCATAATATTTACTATATACCCACGAGATGATATACCCTAAGAACAGCATGAAAATAAACCAATACCAGTTTCTGAGTATCCGTCTGAGAAAATGTTCAATATCAAACAACGCAAACGATCCGTACTTCTCCTTCTGGGGCTCGTTCTTCCCTATTTTTTCGTCTTTACCTGGAATCATGATTAAAGGTTTTTAAGAAGAAGATAAATTGACAATGCGGTAGTAATTACCGATACTCCGGTCGTTAAAGTCTGTATTGGATCTTTTCCGAATCCATTAAGACTCTTTCCTCTGGTATTCAGATAAATTTCATCCCCGTTTTGTATATAATAGTAAGGGGAATTCATAATATCTTCACGGGTAAGATCAATTTGAGCTTTTTTAATTCCTTCCGGAAGTTTTCTGTGAATAACAATATTTTTACGGTCTACGGTTCTGTTCAATCCTCCATTAATTGCCAATGCTTCTGTAATGGTTAATGTATTTTTATGGGCTACTTTTTCTCCTGAAAGTCCTGTTGTTTCTACATCTCCTAAGATGTAGTAAGTGATTCCATCCGTATTCAGCCTTACTTCAGCTTTTCCTTCCTGAAAATTTTCATTTACTTTATCCTGAAGTTCTTTGGTAACATCTTCAAGTGTTCTTCCTTCTGCTTTAATATATCCAATTCCAAATACATTAATATCACCTTTGGAATCCACTTTCAGCCCGTTAAAATAGAAGTTCATATTTCCTCCGCTGTTGGTGGAGGTAGCTCCCCCGAACCTTGTTGCCATAGTATTGACTCCTGCCCCGGTTCCGGTTCCTCCGGAAGTATTGAAGGTGGAGTAAAACTGTGCTGCATCTCCTTTGGGAGTGGTTACAATATTAAGATTAAGAATGTCATTTTTGGTAATTCTGTAAACGGGAATATTGTAGGGAATAAGACCTTCTTCATTAATCACAAGGCTTTCGCTGGGCTGCATGTATCTTACATCTTTTTTAGTGATGCAGGATGTAATAAAAAAGGGTAATATTAAAAATAAATACTTAAAGTTCTTCATCATATTTGAATATTGTATGCAAAAGTAAAAATTATATTGATATTTTCTTGTTATTTCGTAAACGATAGATCAGATCCGGCAGATAAGCTCCTAAAAAACCAAGCATAATAATGATCAGCAGCAACAAGTTGATATTGATATGTCTTAAATAATAAGCTACTGCCACAATCAGAAGGTAATACACAATGATATAAAATGTGGCCCTTCTATGGGTAAGGTCCAGTTTCAGCAATTTATGATGGATATGGTTCTTATCTGCATCAAAAGGGGATTTCTTATTGCAAATCCTTACAATAATCACGTTAAGCGTATCTACAATTGGCAAGATAAGGATGGCGACTGCAACAACCGGAGCCGACTGAAGGTGGTATCTTGGAATATTAGGAAGTTCTTTATCTATAAAAATATCAATAAAGCAGATGGAGGTAAATGCCAGAAGGAAACCGAGAAGCATAGAGCCTGTATCTCCCATAAATATTTTATTGGTTCTGTAATTGGACAGATTATAATAAAGAAACGCCAGAACAGTTCCAATGATCACGACTGATAAAACAACCAGCGGATAATTGTACTCTCCAAGTCTGTAATAACTGATGCCAAACAAAGCACTGCAGATTACCGAATATCCTCCGGCAAGTCCATCAATACCATCAATGAGATTAAAGGCATTAATGAGTACAATAAAGGTAATAATGCTGAAGATCACACTTATCACATATTCCAGCTCATAAATCCCGAATATTCCGAATAAGCTTCTGATCCTGATATCTGAACCAATCACAACAAGTGACGATACAATGATCTGGGCAACAAGCTTTTTATAGGCTCTCATCACCACAATATCATCCATCACACCTATATACAGGAGAATGATAAGTGATGCAAACAGAAATTTATAGAGGTCAAAAAGTTCGTAAGCAAAGATTGAGGCACAGATTCCAATAGAGTAAAAAATAGCAATTCCGCCCAGATTAGGAATCTTTCTGAGATGGGAACTCCTTACTCCCGGCTCATCCATCAGGTTCTTCCTTCTGGAGATTTTAATAATGGTAGGGATTGAAAAAAAGGTAATTAAAAAAGAGAACACGAAACCTAATCCTATTTTCACATAAAAAATAGAAATTCCTGATTCGCTTAAGAACAATTCAAAATTCTTCATTTTTTTCCTTATCAAAGCACCTATCGTCTCTAATGAAAACAATGACAAGAGATTACAAAATCCGTTCGCTAAAGTTTTACTGTCCGAAACAATTGTACTTGCATTTGTGTTTATATCAATTTTCTTATCAATTTTTTCTGTCCTGCAAAAAACAACAGATAAAAAATCTTTTTTTTCAATGGCAAAGATAAAAGATAATTCTTACCAAAACGACTATACTTCAATATATCTTGATTTTTTATTCCTCTTTCTTTCATGAAAACTGTCAGATCATCAGCCATTTTATAAAAATCTGTTTCGTTTTTCACATACGCCAGATAGGCAAGAAAAGAATAAACCCCTTCAAAGATCTGAAAATTTTTCAATTCTTTTCTTTTATGGGAATAGCCGGATTTTTCAAAAACCAATTCCACATCTTTTACTGCTTTCAGAATATCCAGCCCTCTTTCGGTATGAGTTTTTGTGATGGAATCTGTACGTTCCAGATATTGGTAATGAAAGTTTTGGGTCTGTGCAATTGTACTGCATTCCAATAACAGTTGCGGAATCAGCTGAATATCTTCAAAATGAGCTCCTTTTTTAAATCTTTTATGCTCAAAAAGTTCTTTTTTAAAGAGTTTATTACAAGCAAAATAGCTAAGATCTGAGAATACGGAGAAATAATCTTCCAATATAATCTTTTCAGGCATATCCGGAAGCTGCGTCAGCTTTTGGGTGATATTTCCGTTCTGGTCTACCTTCTGAATATTGCAGATTACTATTTTAGCATCATGCTTCTCTGCCAGCTGCAGCATCTCTTCAAACATCGCCTCCTTTACATAATCATCACTGTCTACGAAGCCGAGATATTCTCCTGAAGCCTTTTCTATTCCGAAATTCCGGGCATCGCTCAGACCTCCGTTTTCTTTGGTAAAAGCTTTTATTTTTTGGGGAAATTTTTCAGCATATTCCTGAATAATCTGCTCCGAACCATCGGTACTGCCATCATTAACAGCCAGAATTTCAATATCCTGAAGACTTTGGTTAACTAAAGAATCAAGGCATTTTGCCAGATAATTTTCAACGTTGTATATGGGAACAATGATAGAAACTTTCATCTGCTGTTGTGTAGGTTGATAATGCTTTTAACTAAAAAACTGCTGAATTTCTGATATCCCTGTTCGTTCAGATGAAGCGGATCTGCATAGAGTTTCCGGTCTTTATCGAAATCAGAACTTACTTCATCAAAATTCAAAAGGATGATCTTCTTATCCAGACCCTCATGCTCCAATTCTTTCAGAAGTGTGTTTCTATAGTCCTTTATTTCAAATCTTTTTCCATTGTTCAGAACTAATTCTCCGCCTTTATTACTTAGGCTGCTCAGGATATTTTTTCTTTCAGAATCTTCTTCGAGACCAAATTCAGGAAGAGGAATGACAACGGGTTGAATACCGTAATGTAACAATGTATTAATGATCATTAGCATATGATGAGTATAAAAATCAGGGCCCACATGGGTAGCCGCATCATTTACTCCGGCAATGATAATACAGTAATCCGGCTTCTTTTCAATTATTTCTTTGGAAGAAAAGTCCTCCTTTTCACTCTTAAACAGATTTTCATAAATACGTTTGGTCTTGGCTCCCGGATTTCCCGATGAATAAATTTCGGCATGAAGTCCCTGCTCCAGAAGTTTGGTTTTAAGAAGAGAATCCAGATTCTGACGAACTACCCAACTGTCTCCGATAATTCCAATCTGAAGTCCCTCATGTGGCTTAGTCTGGGAAGCAAAATATTTTCCCTGATTGGCATAGGAGTATTTATTCCAGAAATAGGCTGTGCAGAATACGCCTATCAGCAGCACAACGGTTATAAGTATCTTTTTTTTCATTTGTGTGTATTGTGTTAAAAGGTAAGCCTGGGATTAAGCATTCCTCTTTTAGCTTCTTCAAAATCTTTTTTTGAACAGGGAGTACAGTTTTCTATATTCTCATCATCTCCGAAATACCACAAATTACTGAATGTATCCCTCTTAAACGCATACTGATCTTCACCAATCAAAACATAAAACAGTTCATACTGCCTTTCTTTCGGATGTGACCTCTGAATATTGATCCCTTCAATAAGATACCAGATCATTTGTGCCAGCAGTTGATGGTTCAATTGGCTTTCTGTATAAATATTATAGTTAAAAATTCCTACAGATTTCAGATTACTGCTCAGTCCTATTTCTTTCATATAGGCGCAGATTTCTCTTCTGTTTAGTCCATTTACCTGTGGATTTACGGAAAAAGGTTCACTAAAGCTTTCAATGGCATCGCAGTTGACAGTTACCAGATCTGCTTTTCTGAAGAAAGGTTCTGTTTTTTCAGTGGAATTCATCATTTCTGCCAGGCGGATGATATCAAACTGTACTTCTTTGATCAGTTTTACAGAATCTGCTTCATTGAGATGCTTCTGGTAACCTAAGTGATGATAATTTTTAATTGAAAAGTTTTTGGAGCCCAGTATCTTCCCTAAAAAGGTATACTCATTAATTTTTTCGCCCTGCTGAAGAGAAATAATATTGCTGATCTGGGTATAATTGATATTTTTCTGATGAAAGTTCAGAGCCGAGAAAAGTGAAAAGGCAAAATCGTTAGATCCTCCGATGATGACCGGAAGCGCTCTTTTGTAATGACAGGCAGACAAGACCTCCTGTAAAATATAGTGCGTATCCTGAACTGATTTCCCTGATACCAAATCTCCAAGATCGACTACCGGAATTTCAAAATCCAGCTGTGAAAGTCTGTAAAATTCTTTTCTGATGGCCGTAAAATCCTGTACTTCTGCATCACCGTCTGCTCCTCTGTAATCTGATACAAAAAGAAGAACAATGCTGTCTTCTTTTATATTTTTCGTGATTCTGCTGCCGATCTGCCAGCTTTCTGTTTTGAAATTTCTTGGCGAAATGATAAAATCTTCAAAATCCATATTTTAATTCAAAAATTGGGAGAAATAATACTGTATTAATTGAACAAACATACAAAAAAACCAGTGCAAGTCTGTATTACTCCGGATTTTTTATTAAAAAAAAAGCCGTTAACAGTAGTGTTAACGGCTTGGTATAATTATTTTCTGATTATTTCTTTTTGGCTGCTGTTTTTTTTGCAGCTGTAGTTTTCTTTGCAGTGGCTGCTTTTTTAGCGGCAGGTTTTTTCTTTTCTGCAAAAGCATTTTTATCCTGGTCGGTAATCCATTTTTTAACCTCATCTAAAGAAACGTCTTTCAGTTCTTCAGCATCGTATTTGGTATCATCTTTTTTCTTCGGAATTTTGAACATTGCTTTTCCGAATTTCACAAATGGTCCCCATCTTCCGTTTTCAATGGAAATTTTTTCTTTTTCCCACTGCTGGATATAACGGTTGGCTTCTTTTTCCAGTTTAGCATCAATTAATTCGTTGATGTCACTCTGGGAAAGGTTTTCAAAATTATATTTTTTAGGAACGTTTACAAAAATATCTTTGTATTTGATGAACGGACCAAATCTTCCTGTACCTTTTGTTACCGGATCACCTTTATAAGTTGCAATGGGTGCATCTGCCTTTTTCTTTTCATGAATAATTTCCTCTGCACGGGTCTGATCAACGGATAACGGATCTTCTCCTTTCGGAATGCTGATAAATGTTTCACCCCACTTTACGTAAGGACCAAATCTTCCAACGCCTACTGAAACCGTCTGCCCTTCAAAATCATTCAGATCAAAAGGAAGCTTGAACAACTCTAAAGCTTCTTCAAAAGTAATGGTTGCAATATTCTGACCTGTCATAAGTGATGCAAATACCGGTTTTTCCTCATCATCCGTTTCCCCAATCTGAATCATCGCTCCAAATCTTCCGATTCTTGCATGAACATTCTTACCGGTTTTCGGGTCCACCCCTAACAGCCTGTCTCCTGTAGCACGGTCTGCATTCTCTTCTACATCTTCAATTCTCGGATGGAATTTGGAGTAGAAATTCGTCATCATTTCCTTCCATTTCTGATCACCATTGGCAATCTCATCGAAACCTTCTTCTACTCTTGCTGTAAATCCGTAATCCAGAATTTCTTTAAAATTATCGGTAAGGAAGTCATTAACAACCTCGCCTATATCTGTAGGAATAAATTTATTTTTATCACCGCCAAATTTTTCTTCAAGAACCGCTTTTTTGATCTTATCTTTGGTTAAAGACATTTTGATCACTTCCCGGATCTGTGGTTCAATTTCACGCTTATCCACATACTCTCTGTTCTGAATGGTCTGAATAGTCGGCGCATACGTAGACGGGCGGCCAATTCCCAATTCTTCAAGCTTTCTTACCAGTCCTGCTTCGGTATATCTTGCACTTGGTTTGGTAAATTTTTCAGATGCTGTGATTGTTTTATAACTTAAAATCTCTCCTACCTTAACTTTCGGCAGTAATTTTTCGTTGTTTTCCTCATCATCATCTTCTGTTTTTACAATTCCGTAAGCTTTTAAGAAACCATCGAAAATGATCACCTCTCCCTGTGCTTCAAAATTCTGCGGCAGGGAAGCGTTTCCTATTTCAATTACGGTCTTCTCAATCTTGGCATTGGCCATCTGAGAAGCCAGTGTTCTTCTGTAAATTAATTGGTATAATTTGTTCAGCTGAGCATCGCCGATACTCTTTACTCCGAAATCTGTAGGACGGATCGCTTCGTGAGCCTCCTGTGCAGAAGCGGACTTGGTAGTATAATTTCTTGGTGCTGAATATTCTGTTCCGTATTCTGAGATGATTTGCTTCTTGGCTCCTTCAATGGCCTCCTGAGAAAGGTTTACAGAGTCTGTTCTCATATAGGTAATGTATCCTTCTTCATACAGTCTTTGTGCCAGACGCATGGTATTTGTTACATTATATCCCAGTCTTGAAGAAGCTTCCTGCTGTAGCGTTGATGTAGTAAAAGGAGCAGATGCAGAACGGGTTCCCGGTCTTGTTTCAACATTCAGAACTTTGAATTCTGTTGTTTTAGCCTGCTCAAGGAATTTTTCAGCCTCTTCTTCTTTTTCGAAGTCTTTTTTCAGTTTAGCTGCAATTTCCTGCTCTGTTTTATTTAAAAAGATTCCATCCAGCTTAAAGCTTGCTTTCGGCACAAACTCACGGATTTCTTTTTCTCTTTCAACGATTAATCTTACGGCTACCGACTGAACTCTTCCGGCAGATAATCCCGGCTTTACTTTTTTCCAAAGCACCGGAGACATTTCAAAACCAACAATTCTGTCCAGTACTCTTCTTGCCTGCTGGGCATTTACAAGATTCTGATCAATATCTCTTGGATTTTCAATAGCTTTCAGAATGGCATTTTTAGTAATCTCGTGGAAAACAATTCTTTTCCTGTTTTCAGGTTTTAACTTTAATTCATCCGCAAGGTGCCATGCAATAGCTTCTCCTTCGCGGTCTTCATCGGAAGCCAGCCATACCATTTCTGCTTTCTTTACAGCTGCTTTCAGCTCAGTAACCAATTTCTTTTTGTCTGCAGAAACCTCGTAATCCGGATCAAAGGTGGCAAGGTCTATTCCCATTCCTTTTTTAGGCAGATCACGGATGTGTCCGAAGCTGGATTTCACTTCAAAATCCTTTCCTAAATACTTCTGAATAGTTTTTGCTTTTGCCGGGGACTCTACGATTACTAAATTTTTCGACATTCTAGAAATTTTTGCAAAAGTAAAGCTTTTTTATTATATACATTTTGTTCTGTCTGTTTAATTTGACAATTAGATAGGTTTAATGGGCATTCCAGAAAGCACCTCCAGAGGTATCAAGTTATTTATACAGTACCAGTTAGGTTAAAAATAAGCAAGGAAATAGAATTTTTCATCAATGGTGATAGATGTAAAGTATATGCATATAAAAAAGCAGGACGGAAAACCCATCCTGCTTTTTGTTTAATTCTGATGATAACCTTATTGTTTAATGACTTTCACTCCTGTTTTGGAATTATTTATTCTTATCAGGTACACTCCGGAAATTAAAGAAGAGACATTTATTTTTCCATTTTCAAATTTCCCGGATTTTACAAGCTGGCCCGATGCGTTGTACATCTGATAATAATAGTCCTTACCCTCTTCTGCATTAATATAGAGCACATCCTTAACCGGACTTGGAAATAAAGTGATCTTTGTCTCTTTCATTTCTTTCACATCAGAAACATTCAGAACATCAGGAAGCTTATTCAATGAAAGCGACATAATCTGAGAACCCAGAATAGGTCCCTCTTCTTTTCCTTCTGCATTATACTTTATTTTTACACATCGGCAGCTCATCCCGAAATAAGGATCATTATTATCATGGAAAGCAATGAAACGATTCGCCGTAGAGGCTGTATTAAATAAAATATTGACGGCCCTACCTATGTAATTGGAGTTTAAAGCTCCTGTCCATACTCCCGGATACTGATAGTTAATGACATTGAATGTTCCCTGCGGAGTCTGATTTCCCATAACACTCCTGAATCCCCGTGATCCTGAATTCGGATAATTTCCTGTCACATAAGAGGCATTGATAAACATATACCCAATAGTAGAAGTTGTAGAAGGGTTTCTGACTCTTGCCCCGGCATAATCTGTAATGGCACTATAAGATGTGGCTATATTTTTATCTTTCTTGTACCACGGGGTTTGTCCGAAATCCTGAAATGAGACGAGCGAAACACTGGTAAGATCCGGGATTCTCCAACCTTCAGGACATGGATCAAAAGGTGATTTTTTACCACCATGCCCCCATCTGTCCGGTGCCATATTCGGTTCGCTGGCAAGCCAGTCTGTGCCGTTGGTATAATTGGGGTTTCCGCTGTTAAAAGGTGCAAAAGCACTCGGGACCATATATACCAGAGGATTCTTCACAGAATAGGATAATATTTTAGCTACTTTATCTGCAGATTGATCTGAATCCTGTATGTTGGAGGCAGCAGCATAGGTATTAAAAGGGATAATATAACTTCCTGCCAGATTATTGTATGCAGCGGGAGTAAGCGTAGTATAGGCTATGGTTCCGGCAACGGTTGCGGTGCCCAGATAGATGTTATAGGAACTTCTGTTATCTGCATTCTGAAAAACAGGAATCGGGTCTTTCCGCCCCCATTGATAATGCATTCCGGCAGACGCTCTAATCTTCGCAAGTTCAGCTGTATTAGGAGTAAGAGGATTAGCTACAATCGGAAAAGCTTCTGCAGCCCCCAGGTTTCTATCCATAAACTCTGTTTTGAGTACGACATCTGCTTTGTTGACGTAATTCACATAGTTCGTAGCCTCCAGCGCAGGAATTTCTGTAGTATAGGTGTAGGAGCCTAATCCTGTATCGGTAATCCAGATATGCCAGCTCCAATAAACCGGAGCCGAGATACTTCCGTTATGCAGGGTTACTACTGCATTTCCACTCTGATTAGGATTAATCTCCACCGCTATCCGGGAATTACCGAGATCCTGAAGTGACGAGGGAGAAGCATTAATCATAGAAACCTTGCTAATCAAGCCTGTGTTTGTAGTCCATAGTACATTCGCTTTTAAGCTGTTAAAACTTGACGGATTGAGGATATCCGGATTATTCAGCATCTGGCTTTGTATTGAGAATGCTTTATTCACAGGAATTTCAATGGTGGAAGGCTGTGCACTTTTGACTGCCTGGTAGGTATTCGGATCATCAATTCCTTCTTTGTACTCTACCGAAGAAGCCAGGTATTGTGTCGGAAAATCGTAGCTATTGACAGTATACAGAGGGTCTTTTATACATCTGCATCCATTAGCATCCGAGGTATACATTCCGGACGCCGGCATATAAAAAAATCTTCCTTTAATATTAGGGTAACCCGGATCAGGGATATCAGGCTGTCCCTTATCCGGAATCATCGTCAGCCCTCTTACACTTACAGCCGGCGAAGCATCAAAATGTCTGGCAAGTGTTGCTGTCCACAGCGCAGTGTGATGCTGGTCACTATATTGCCCAAGATGAGCATTCCGGATCAGCTGTCCGGATCCTGGAAATACTCCCATATTTAACCCGCCTACGTTTGAAAGATCGAACCCTAAATTTGGATATACTTTGAAGCCTGTCATAAATGCAGGAGTTCCCATATCGGCAGGCTTGATAATATGATATCTGTTGGCTTCAAAAACATTTTTGGGCATATTGGTTCTTACTCCGAAAGGTGAAAAATCAATTCTGATATCATCGGTATAAGATTGAGAAGCAAGATTGGCCACCAGCATAGACGGGATCCGCCAACCATTGGGACAGGGATCATAAGGAGATTTATCCCTGTAAGGCTGCGCACTACTGTCGTTGTTATAGTCTGTTTTGATTTTCCCCTGTGAATTGTCAGACCACAAATTCAGCTCTGACAGTTCGCTGTCTGCCATTCCGGCAAGTCTTCCGAACCAGTTGACCGGCAAATTGGCATTGTTATTATAATAGGCCTGGCCACTGTTATCATCTTTATTAATATAGATGAGACTTAACGGATTTTTCACTGAAAGCATAATATTTTTACCGACTTCTGCATTTGAGAGCAAAACAGTTTTTGTAAGAGCATCAATATTGACGGCATTGGTAAGATTCTTGGCTCCTCTGTGCCTTACTCTTCCTATAGATCCTGATACTTCATAAAAATCATTCGCTCTTGTGATTAAAGGAGGAATAGGATCTTTTCTTCCCCACTGATACAGTAATCCAATACTACGATTCCAGTCTGAGGAGGTGATGGAGCTGCTTAATGCCCCGAGATTACGGTCCATCCATCCCCAATCAGCATCAGGAATTGGCTCTATTGTTCCGTCTGATCTTAATCTTTTAATTTCATTAAAACTTTTATAAGTAGATCCATTAGTAGGATCATCTGTCACCCAGACATGCCAGCTCCAGTAAATATCCTTGTTTATTTTAAGCGCTATAACTGCATTTCCTTTTTTTGTTTTATTAATGGGAACTTTTATTTTCGCATTTTCTCCGGAATCAAGAATTTCTAATGAGTAACCGGGGTTGGATCTGATCAGTCCATGAGCGTCTTCCCACAATATTTCCGCTGTCATCTTCCCGGATGGAATTCCGCTACCTTTAAGATAACCGCCATCGGTCCACATGGCAAAAGCTTTTTTCACCGGAATAATTAGTCCTTCTGCGGCAAGGGACGGGTCAAAAATATAGCTATTCGGAGCTTTTGTCCAGTCAGGAGCTTCTGCTTCCCGAAACCGATTAGGAGCAGTTCCATCCAGTTCATTTCTTTTAGATATATCCTTTCCGTTTGTATCTTCTACAAAGGAAGAACTTTCTTTTACTTCTATACTGTTTTGGGCATAGATACTCGTCGACACGAGGCAATATATTGCCACCAAAGTTTTAACCAGTTTTTTCATATCCTTGGATTTGTGTGTGTATTAAAATAGAAAATGCAATTTTTAAGCCTCAAAGAAAATAACTCTAATATTGTATTAACAACGAAATAATATTAATATTATATTAAAAATGAAATAATATTAAATAATTATCAATACAATCATTCATTTACAACAATAAACAATATCAGGATTAGATTGTTCAGAAAAAGCAATACAACAAAAAAGACAGCCTAAAGCTGTCTTTTTACTATTTTAGATTTAAAAAATCGATCTGATTATGGAAGCACATGATTTCTGTAGAGTTCTACTGTAAATCGTCCGATCTTAATATTATTAAAGAATCCGAAAACTACAAAATTGAAGACAACAAGAGAGATAATGAATGCATAGATCGCTTTTTTCATTCCATCTGAAACCACATACATGGAATTGATGATGATGATATATGAAAATGCTATAAATGTTCCTGCAAGCCTTGAAGAAAATATAGGATTGTTCCTGAAGATAAAATAGAAACAAATCCCAATTACTGCATAATTTCTATGATACTCGTAATAAGGGTAAAGCTCTTTCATTTTGGTATCAAAAGCAAACAGGAAAAATGTGAGGATAACCATCATTCCTTCCGGAATTCCGAAACCACCATTCAGCCTCTGAACAGATTCTTCCATATATCCGCTGAAACCTTCTACAAGCAGATTATCTGATGCCATATCATTCAAAAAGCTACCAAATGCCCTGTACACCTCAAATGGTGACAGAAACACAGAGGTAATGATTAAAACAAGCATTATGGGTTTATTCAACGGTATCCGCGCAAGCCAGTACATGGGAAGGAACATATAGCAGACACTGTGAATTCCCGCTCCGAGAAATATAAAGAAGAGGTAATGCCAGAATTTCTGCTCTTTAATATACCGTATCGCAAAATAGACAATGAAAGTTCCCAGATTCTGCCTGATCTGGCCACTTTCCCCAACAAAAAAGTTAGGAATAAACATAAACAGCGTAAATGTAAAGGGATAAAAGGTATTATCCTCGGTATATTCTATCTTAAAGATTATCGCAATGATAGCAATAACCAGGGTAAGCATATAAAAGGGAGCATTAAAGATGTTCAGCAGGATTTTATTGATCAAAGTATAGAGCCATTCCACATCGAGGTGGTCAGGGCCTTCCATATGGAGCATCTTCATAAAGATACTCTGGTAACTTTTCATATCTGAGTAGATATACAGCCCTTTATAACTACCATAATCCGGTCCCACATTATCTCTGAATCCTACAAGAATGATTAAGTAGATCCCCAGATACCAGAACCATTTCTTTTCTACTTTTTTCCCAAAAACTTCCTGGATGCTGAAAAACAGCATATAGATCATTGCAATGATAAAATATGGATGCAGTAAACTCATGCTGATTCTGAAGAATTATTAAACTGATAATAGGCAACAATGATTCCTGTAAGAAACAGTGGCAGGAAAAGCCTTACTTCCCAGTAAAGTCCTACCATGGTTATCATAAGAAGATAGGGAGTGGAAAAAAAAAGATATTTTTCAAAAACAGCCCTGTTTTCCTTGCTTGTGCATAGTTTGTATATAAAATAAAGCACTATCACGGTAAAAATTAATCCTGCCAGATTAAAGGGGCTTGAAAAATTTCTATCGATATAAATTCCTTCTACAAAAGTCACGGTTTCCTTTCCTACGATCATTCTCAGGATTAAATAAGGAATAATGAAAGCCAGAACCAATGGAATAATCTTCCAGACTATTTTATAATTCCCAGACTTTATCTCTTTTATATTCACAAATACTGCTGCAAAAAATGCAATATTCAGGCAGGCTGTTTCTCTTACAAAGGTAGACAGCGCTGTAAGTACAATTAAAAGATAAAAATATATGGGGTTTTGTGTATGCAAATATTTTAATGTCAAAAGCATTCCCGTCAGATAGCAGCACAATGCGATGGTATCACAATTGGTAGGTGCATATTGCGTAATGACAATAAAGAAAATGGACAGCAGGTGAACAACTCTTCTTGCATTGATATTCTGAAAGCAGCTTACAGAACTAAGCTTGTACAAAACATTCAACAGCACAGAGCATAATAAAAAGAAAATGCTGTTCATCAAAAAAAGTCCGTGATAGAAAGGGGTTCCGTTCTTGGAAAGAAACTCTTTAAAGAAAATAAGAGGGCCGTTAATCAGAGTGTACATCAGATCGGTCATCTGCACACTGAGATAATTCGGGATTACCCTGTATGCATATACGGAAGTAAATAAATAAGATGGCGTTTTTTCTGATGTCTTCAGTCTGGTATAGGACGATTCAAATCCATAGTAAGACATGGCAAACAAAAGAAGGGGGAGTACTATTACAAATAGAAATCCGTTTATTTTTTCATCATTCTTTTTCAACATATCTAAAACAGATTCTTATTTTTTTAATAATAATTGAGGTTTAAAATACATTTCATTAAAGGGAACTTTTGCAAAAGTAGAATATTTTTTTATTCTTCCTAGAATATTTTATTGATTTTCAGACAAAACTTATCGTCTAAATGTTTTGAACTAATACTGAAAAATTTAAATTTGCAGACTCGATTTTACAAGGTAATGCATCATTTCTTTATATTTTTATATTATCTGATCTCAAAAAACAAAATTCTTTCTGTGGCTGCTGCTGTGGGAATTGCTTTGATATGTGGATTTTTTGCTTCAAAAATAAATTTTGAAGAAGATATTAACCAGATAATCCCTAAGAACGAAAAATCTGATCTTACCGCTAAAGTCCTTAAGCAGCTTAATTTCTCGGATAAGATTATTGTCATCATAGAGAACAAGTCTAATGAGGATAGCTATCATCTTTCTGAGACTGCAGATACTTTCATGAGCAAGATTGAGCCTCTGAAAAAATACATTGGTGCTGTACAGGGAAAAGTAAATGACAATGAAATTTCCGAAACCTTTGATTTTGTCAACCAGAATCTGCCACTGTTCCTTGATAAAAATGATTATAAGGAAATTGAACGAAAGCTTCAGAAAGACAGCATTGCCCAACAGGTAGAAAATAATTATATTGCTCTGGCTTCTCCTACAAGTCTTGTCACAAAAGAATTCATCAAAAAAGACCCTCTGGGAATTACCTATCTGGGAATTAAAAAATTAAACGCTTTAAATATCAGCCAGGATTTCAGGCTTGAAGACAATTACATCGTCACCAAAGACGGAAAGAGTCTCCTGCTTTTTATTGAACCTAAGAACAAAAGCAACGACACGAAAAACAATGAGGCTTTTATTGACCAGCTTAATACAGTAAAGGATAGTATCAACAAAGAATTCAAAGGAAAAACAGAGCTCAGCTATTTTGGCTCTCCGGTAATCGCAGTTGCCAATGCCAAACAGATCAAAAAAGATATTCAGAATACCGTAATGATCTCTATGACGGTACTTCTGGTGCTTCTGATCTATTATTTCAGGAACTTTTTCACTCCAATTATTGTATTTCTTCCCACCGTCTTTTCTGTATTATTAGCCCTGCTGATTCTTTACTTCATTAAAGATAAAATCTCTGCCATCTCTCTAAGTGTAGGAGCTATACTTATTGGGATTACTATTGATTATGCCCTGCATATTCTTACCCACTATAAACATAATAACAATATTGAAGAACTTTACAAAGAGATTACCCAGCCAATTATACTGAGCAGTGCCACAACTTCCGTATCTTTCCTATGTCTGGTTTTTGTACGTTCTGAAGCCTTAAAAGATCTTGGAATTTTTGCTGCCATCACGGTAATTCTTTCTTCAATAACGGCGCTGATCATCGTCCCCCAGCTTTACAAACCAAAAATAAAAGAAGGGAAACCCAGCATCAATTTCATCGACAAGATCGGGTCTTATCCTTATGAGAGAAATAAACCGCTGATTATTGGCTGCTCTCTTCTCATTATTGCGTGTCTGTTCGGATTCCGGCATGTTGGATTCAATGAGGATATTGGTGACCTGAACTATATTCCCAAAGAATTAAAAATAAGTGAGGCAAAACTTCAGAAGCTTTCTGATATTACGTCTAAATCTATTTATACCATTTCTTACGGAGATTCTGAAAATGAAGCTCTCACCAGAAACTCCCAGCTGGCTCATTTCCTTGAAAAAGAAAAGCAACAGGGAAAAATTTTAAGCTACAACTCACTGGGAAGTGTTGTTCTTTCCGAAAAAGACCAGCAGCAGAGAATAGAAAACTGGAAAAAGTTCTGGGATGGAGACAAAAAGAACAGAACCATTTTGGAATTAGTGAACAGTGGGAATAAGCTAGGCTTCAACAGCAGTGCATTTACCGGCTTCAATGATGTTTTAAATAAAGAGTATCCGATATTAAGCCTGAAAGATTACGAAAAGGTAAAAGCCCTGCAGATCTCTGAATTCCTAAGCAGTGAAAAAGGATTTTACACCGTTTCCAATGTGGTAAAAGTGGATGAAAAGAAAAGAGATGCTTTTATTAAAGATATTGAGAAACAACATGAAGCTCTGGCTATCGACCGCCAGCAGATGAATGAAAACTTTTTGGGACTTCTGAAAAGAGACTTCAGTACCCTGATCAATTATTCTTTACTGGCTATTATTCTGACGATCATTGTTTTCTTCAGAAATTTTGAACTGACCGTCCTTACCATGTTCCCTATCGTTCTGACCGGAGTGGTAACAGCTGGAATCTTATATTTTCTGGGTCTGGAACTGAATATTTTCAGTACTGTGGTATGTACTCTTGTCTTCGGAGTCGGTGATGATTTCAGCATCTTCCTTACCAAGGCTATGCAGAAGGAGCACACTACAGGAAAAAATGAGCTTCCTACGTACAGAACTTCAATTATTCTGGCTGTATTCACTACTATTTTATCCATTGGCTCCCTAATCTTTGCTAAACATCCTGCCCTTCATTCCCTGGCTTTGGTTGCCCTGATTGGAATGTTCTCGGTAATTGTTATTACTTCCACATTATATCCGTTCTGGTTCAGGCTGCTGATTACCAACAGAGCGAAAAAAGGACTTTCCCCCATCACTTTCAGATTATTCCTGCGGTCTGTATTTTCATTTTTGTATTACGGACTGGGAGGGTTTGTATTTTCACTGATCGGAAGTATTTTCATCAGAAGAGCACAAGGCAGAACTCTGGATATCATCAAATTGGTTTTGGCTAAATTTTTATCCTCCGTATTGCACACGACCCCTCTCGTAAAGAAAAAGGTCATTAAAAATCCGGCAGAAGATTTCAGTAAACCGGCTGTGATCATTGCCAACCATACTTCTTTCCTCGATACTCTTGCCATTGCTATGGCTACCCATAAAATTATATATCTTGTCAATGACTGGGTATATGACTCCCCAGTTTTCGGAAGACTGGTAAAAGCGTTGGGCTTCTATCCGGTTTCACAAGGAATAGAAAATGGAAAGGAAAAGCTGAAAGAAAAGATTAATCAGGGGTATTCTCTGGTGGTTTTCCCGGAGGCAGAACGTTCCTATACCAACGATGTAAAAAGATTTCACAAAGGGGCATTTTATCTGGCTGAAGAATTCGGATTAGATATTCTCCCGCTATACATCCATGGAAATTCTGAGGTACTTCCCAAAGGAGATTTCATCATCTATGACGGAAGCATCACGGTGAAAGTTGGTGAAAGGATCAGCAAAGATGATATGAGTTTCGGAAAAAACTATTCTGAAAGAACGAAAAAGATCAATGCCTATTTCAGACAGAAGTTTGCAGAGCTCAGAAATGAAATTGAAGATGAAAATTACTTTAAGAAAAAACTGTTCTTAAGTTATTTATACAAAGAAAGTGAGGTAGTAAACGAGGTAAAAGCTGACTTTAAAGCCAACAAATCTGTTTACTTTGAATTGAATAAACACATTCCGAAAGAAGCCAATATCCTGCATATAGCTGATGATTTCGGACAAAAAGATGTTCTCCTTACCCTTTATCAGGCCGAAAGAAAAATCTTTTCTCTGATTCAGGATGACGAGAGGAGAGCCATTGCAGCTCATAATTATCTCGTAAAAAGAAGAAAACTTCATTATATAAAGAATGTTTCTGAAGTGACTAAAAGTATCGATGTGCTTCTGATTTCGGATAAGAATTTTGATATCAGCTCGCTTCAGCATATTCCCGGGACCATTATTTACCTGAACCAGGAATCTTCGCCCCTGAACCATTCGGATTATCATGAAGAATTCAGCTCTGAAGCAATAAAAATATTCAAAAAACACTAAATAAATATGAAAAGCATATTTTTGTAACCGCTAAAGAATATTAATGAAAAAAAATATACTCGTTATATATTACTCACAAACCGGGCAACTGGAAGATATTGTGAAAAACATGGCTCTGCCTTTTGAAGCTAAAAAGGAGGAGTATGATGTCACGTATTACAATATTCGCCTGAAAGAAGATTTCCCTTTTCCATGGCCGGAAGATGTTTTTTTCGATACTTTTCCGGAATCTTACCTTCAGATCCCGAAAGAGATCTTACCCCCTTCTGATGAGATTCTGAATAAAAAATATGACCTCATCCTGTTCGGTTACCAGGTTTGGTATCTTACCCCGTCTATTCCGATCATCTCTTTCCTGAAAAGCGGATTTGCAGAGAAGATCCTGAAAGACACAGATGTGGTTACCATTTCCGGAACCCGCAATATGTGGATGCTTTCCCAGGAAAAACTGAAGGTATATTTAAGGGACCTGAGGGCAAATCTGGTAGGAAATATTGCTTTAGTAGACCGTCATGACAATTACACCAGTGTACTAACGATCCTTCGATGGCTGACTACGGGGCAGAAAGAAAAATCAGGAATGCTTCCTGCAGCAGGAGTTTCGGATGAAGAAATTTCAGGGTCTGTAAAGTATGGCCGGATTATAGAAAAACATTTCAGTAACAATAGTTTACAGAACCTTCAGCCTGAGCTGGTAAAGAACGGAGCCATAGAAATCCGCCCTTTCCTGGTACGGGTAGAAAAAGTAGGAAACAAGATTTTCACCGTATGGTCGAACCTGATTATCAAGAAAAAAGAAAAACGTCCATTGCTGATAAAATTCTTTAAGGTATATTTGATGGCGGCGATTTGGATTATTTCACCGGTCGTTCTGGTTTTACACTTACTGACAACCCCTATTTTCTGGTTTAAAAGACAAAAACAAAAAAGATATTTACAAGGAATTAATTTAAAATAGAATGTACGACGTATTTATAACAAAAGCATCAGCATATTTACCGAATAACCCGGTATCGAATGATGAAATGGAGGCCTATTTAGGTTTGATTAATGATGCTCCTTCTAAAGCGAGATCACTGATCTTAAGAAATAATAAAATTACGACAAGATACTATGCTTTAGATAAAGAAGGAAATCCTACCCACACTAATGCACAGCTTACGGCAAATGCTATTAAAGGACTGTTCGACGAAAATTTCAAAAAAGAAGACATGAAGCTGCTATCGGTAGGAACTACCTCTCCTGACCAGATCCAGCCTTCACACGCTTCTATGGTTCACGGCGAACTGAACATCGGAAAATCTATTGAAATTAATACCGCAACAGGCCTGTGCAACTCCGGAATGAATGCGCTTAACTACGGGTTCCTTTCAGTAAAAGCTGGTGTACACGAAAATGCGGTATGTGCAGGTTCCGAGAGAATGTCTGCCTGGATGACTGCAGATAAATTCAACCATGAAGCTGAAAATTTAAAACTACTGGAAGAAAGACCTATTATCGCTTTCAAAAGAGAATTCCTGAGATGGATGCTTTCTGATGGTGCAGGATCTTTTTTACTGGAAAATAAACCTAGAGAGAACAGTATTTCTTTAAAGATTGAATTTATAGATTTCTACTCTTATGCTCACGAAATTGAAGCCTGTATGTATGCAGGATGCGATAAGCAGGAAGACGGAAGCCTTAAATCATGGGCCGATTATCCTTCAGATGAATGGCTGAAGCAGTCTATTTTCGCCATCAAACAAGATACAAAGATCCTTGATAAATACATTCTGGTAAAAGGTGCTGAAAGTTTAAGATCTTCTTTCGATAAACATAACCTTGATCCTGAAAAGATTGATCACGTTCTGGCTCACATTTCGTCCGGCTACTTTAAAGAGGGGCTGAAGGATGAATTTGCCAAAAAAGGAATGGATTTCCCTGCAGAAAAATGGTTTTACAACCTTTCTGACATCGGAAATATTGGGGCAGGATCTATCTTTGTAGCACTGAAAGATCTTATGAATTCCGGAAAACTGAAAAAAGGGGAAAAAGTTCTTCTATGCGTTCCTGAAAGTGGAAGATTTGCCTATTCTTGTTCATTATTAACGGTTTGCTAATGGAAAACAGACTGCCTACAACCGACAAGGACTTTGTGGAAAGCCTTATTCCGCAGCGTTATCCTTTTGTAATGGTTCATGAGCTGGCTGAATTTTCTGAAGACCGCCTGATTTCAGGATTTGAAATCAAAGAAGATAATATTTTTGTTCAGAACGGTATTTTCCAGGCATCCGGACTGATTGAGCATCAGGCACAGAGTGTTGCTTTACATACCGGATACAAATATTATTTATTGGGAAAAGAAGCACCTACCGGATATATCGGAGCCATCAAATCTTTCGAAGCAGGTGCTCTTCCCAAAACAGGAGACCAGCTGATTTCGGAAGTAACGATCCTCAACGAAGTAATGGGCGTAACATTGGTAGACATCGTTACCAGACTGAATAATGAGATCATTGCAAAGTCTCAAATGAAAACTGCAGTAAAATAACAGGGAATGGAAATTAAGGAAGACCAACTCATCAATATACACAACTTTCTGCCGCACCGCACACCGATGCTGATGGCAGATTATATCCTGGAATTGACCGAAGAAAAGGTTGTAACTTCCTTTGAAATAAAAGAAGACAATATCTTTGTCCACAATAATAAATTTGCAGAATGCGGCCTGATTGAAAACCTTGCCCAGACCTGTTCCTCCATCATGGGACAAAGCTTCTTCGAAAATCCTGAAGCAGATACCAAAGTGATTGGTTTTATTACCAACATCAAGAAGATAGAAATCTTCGCTCTTCCCAAAATTGGAGATAAGATTATTTCCAAAGCTTCACTTATATCACAGTATGAGAATATCTGCAATATTTTCTGTGAAACTTTTCACCGTGATGAAATACTGATCAGGGCAGAGATCAACCTTTTTATTCAGGAGGTGAAATCTTAAAAATAAATTCAACCGATACAAAACCGTACATGATTGTGCGGTTTTTTTGTTTTATTATGGGCAATAGGTTTGGGCTAAAGCCAATGGATGGTTTGGTTAATTGTAAGGCGGGCTAAAGCCCGCCTCTATTGAATATGTATAGCTTTACACTTATTTATACTCATCATCTGACATGTATGTTTTCTATAATTATTATCATTACCAACCGATAAAAAACACCAATTTCTGGTCCTCTATTTCACGTGAAACATTGTCACCTCTGTGAAACCTTCATAATCAGGGAAGGATTATTTCATACAGCAAAAAAGCGGAACATTTCTGCTCCGCTTTTACAATTATTTAAACCAAAAGGATTAGTATCCGAAGATCTCTTCAAGAGAAACTTCCTCGAACTGTCCCATTTTGTTGATGGATTCCATGTTCAGGTTTTCCTTCTTACCGATAATAGCCGTGTTGTATTTCACCGGTTTTACTTCTGTGTTATAGAAGTTTGTAAGCTGCGGTAATGTCAGCCCCTGGATTTCAGAATAAATATCTTTTCTGATGTCATAGTTAACCCCTAGCTTTTTAAGTGCCAATTGATTGAAGTAGATATTCGTTCTGTTGATTCTGTTGGACGCAATCTGCTTCAATGCAGAACCTCTCGCGTTTTCAAACTGTACCGGAATCTGTGGCAGGGAAACCATAAGATCATTCATCGCATTAACCGCCAGAGGAAGTTTGTTTGACTGTGTACCGATATAATTCGTGATATAGTTAGGATGCCCTTTTTCAGATGCTGTTCCGTAAGAAACATAAGCAGTATATGCTAATGATTTACTTTCTCTGATCTCCTGGAATACGATGGAAGAAAGACCTCTTCCGAAATATTCATTGAATACGTTCGCTTTTCCGAAGTTTCCAAGGTTTACGGTATTTCCTTTTGCTACTTTAGACATCTCCATCTGTACCATGTCATAGTTGGTGAAGTACACTTTTCCTTCAGTAGCCGGTTCAGGATATTCTTTAGCTTTTGCTGGCTGAAGGCTGGCTGTTGTGATGTAAGGTTTCACCGCTCTTTCCAACCCTGACTGTTCTTTTCCGTAAAGGAAAATCTCATAAGGATATTGAGTTAACGCTTTAACCTTCTTCGTAAGCTCAGTTGCATCCATACTTTCAAGACGTTCTTTGGAAACGATGTCTGTCATTCTGGAATTCTTTCCGTATTTAGCATAGTTGGAAAGAGCTGCCATGATTCTGGTTTTATCTTTTTTAGCAACCGCTCTTGACTCCAGCATTGTTTTAACCGTTTTGCTATAAATATCCTTATCCGCTTTCACATTCGTTATCCAGTGGTTCATAAGCTCTACTCCTTTCTTCATATTGCTTTCTAGACCGCTCAGCGTAACAATGATCTGATCATTGGAAGCTCTGAAGCTGTTGGTAATTCCTAATTTATAGAACTCTTCTTTTAACTGCTCCGGAGTATATTTATCCGTTCCAAGATATTCGAAAAGTGTTAAAGCGATAGGAAGCTCTTTATCATTATCCGTTCCGAAAGGGAAGATATAGCTTACCTGGGCAACATCATTATATTTGTTGTTCACAAAGCTTACTTTCTTGTCTTTGATCTGAGTTGTTTGGATGGCTGCATTGTAATCAATAAACTCAGGTTTGATCTCTGCTACTTTTGTACTTAAAATATTTTTAAGGAAAGGTGATTGAGCTTCTCTGTTCAGCTTGATCGGAGTAATTCCCGGGTTTTCCACACGGACAAGTTTATCATTCACTCCTTTTTCCTTATTGATTACTACATAATTATCTTTAAAGAAATTGTTCGCGAATTTTACCACATCTGCTTTGGTGATCTTTTCATATTCGTTGATCTCATCCAGTTCCTGCTGCCAGCTTCTTTCATTGATATAGGAATCATAAAGATCTGTTGCCAGTCCGTCCGCAGTTTCCCAAGTCTTCATACGCTGCACTTTCTTCTCGTTTACGATAGCCTTCAGCATCCATTCAGGGAACTGTCCTTTTTTCACAAGATCCAGCTGCTCAAGAAGAAGTTTTTTAGCTTCATCAAAGCTTTGCCCTTCTTTCGGAACCACTACCATTACAAAAGCACCGTATGTTTTATAAGGTGATTCGTAAGCACCGGCTCCTAAAGTTTTCTGTTTTTGGCTGATATTAAGGTCAATAAGTCCGGCATCACCTCTGTTGCTTAGGATTTTAGAAACAACATCCGCCAGTCTTGCTTCCTGAGTACCGTAAGAATCTGTTCTCCATGCCAAGGTCATTCTAGGCGTAGTAGGACTTTTTACTGTTCTGGTTACAATCTGGGTCATTGGTTCCTCGCTTACCATTTTCTTCATTGGAAGCTCTTTATATTTAAAGGAACCGAAATATTGGTCAACTAATTTGATCGTTTTATCATAATCAAGATCACCTACCAATACAACCGCCATATTATTAGGAACATAATATGTATCAAAATATTTATGGATGGCTACCATAGACGGGCTTTTCAGATGCTCGGAAGTTCCGATTGTTGTCTGCTGCCCGTTCGGGTGCTTAGGGAAAAGAGCTTCCAGCATCGCATAATTTACCAGACGACCGTCATTATCCTGGGCTCTGTTGTATTCCTCATACACCGCTTCCAATTCTGTGTGGAAAAGACGCAGAACCAGTTCCGAGAAACGTTCTTTTTCTACTTTCAGCCATTTTTCAAGCTCATTGGAAGGAATATTATTTTTATAAACCGTTTCATCAAGAGAAGTGTGGGCGTTGGTTCCCGTAGCTCCCAGTGAAGAAATAGCTTTGTCATATTCATTCGCAATAGCATACTTGGAAGCTTCCTGGGAAACTTCATCAATTTTTTTATACAGCTCTCTCTTCTTTGCCGGATCTTTTTCCGCTTTGTGCTGTTCATAAAGATCAGAAATCTGCTGAAGCAGAACCTTTTCCTTTGCCCAATCCTGAGTTCCAAGATGTGAAGTTCCTTTAAAAACCATGTGCTCCAGATAGTGAGCCAATCCCGTATTGTCACTTGGATCATTGTTAGACCCTGTTCTTACCGGAATATAAGTCTGGATTCTTGGCGCGTCATCATTTTTTGCCAGATAAACCTTCAGTCCGTTTTTCAGAGTGTATACCCTTACCCCGGTCTGATCATTTTTCACAGTCTCGTAGGAATATCCCTGGCTGTCCGTTACCTTCTGTGTATCAAATTTCTGTGCCATAGCATTCAGCATACAGAAAACTGAAACAGAAATAAAAAATTTCTTCATAACAGTTATTTATTTTTAATCTAAATTTCTAATTAGGATTAGTCTCTATAACCAATACAGTTGTTACAATGAAATTATTACATGTTTTGACCAAAAGACCTTTAGGCAAAAATAGGCCTTTTTCACAGCCAGCGCCCTTAGACACTGTTGATTTTTAACATGATTTACATATTATGTATTTTCACTATTTTAGCCACCTGATTAAAAGAATCAAAAAAAGGGAACCTTATTCTATCTGAAATCTAAAAAATAATACTGTTTGCATGAAAAAACAAGACCTGCCTCAGGACGAGAGCAATCTGAAGTCTGCCAACATGACCGAAGTCTTGTATGTGACGGACGAAAACGACAATTACACAACCGCCAACAGCACGGGATGGGATGCTAAAAAAGCCGCCCTGGACGAGTCTATGGAGCTTATTCATGAGAGAATTGAAGAAGCAAAACAAGACGTGGCCAATGGGAAAGTAAGTCCAATTATCTATTTTATGGAACTGAATAAAATGGACCTTGCTGTACTTGCCGCTTATGTGGAAATGTGGCAATGGAGAGTGAAAAGACATGCTAAACCTAAAGTATTTAAATCTCTAAGCGAATCTGTATTGAAAAAATATGCAGATGCATTTGGGATTTCAACAGATGAACTAAAAAACTTCGACGGAAAATAAAATGAATCCCTGTATCAAACAGATCCAGATTCATTTGACAATGAAAAGACCATAGCTGAACAATGAAACTAAACTTTGAACACCATCAAACCGCCCATTGCGAAAACGGTGTCGCCTCCAATCTACTGCTTAACAAAGGCTTAAAACTAAGTGAACCTATGATCTTCGGGATCGGTTCAGGATTGTTTTTTGTCTATTTACCTTTTCTGAAAGTAAACTTTGCTCCCGGCTTCAGCTATCGTCCGATGCCCGGCGCTATTTTCAGCAAAGCAGCTAAAAGACTGGGAATCAAAATCAAAAGAGAAAAATTTTCGAATCCCGGAGATGCCCAGAAAGCACTGGAACGAAATTTAGAACAGAATATCCCTACAGGACTTCAGGTAGGTGTTTTTAACCTTGCCTATTTCCCTGAAGAATATAAATTCCATTTCAATGCCCACAACCTTGTGGTATACGGAAAAGAAGATGGTAAATTCCTGATCAGTGATCCTGTAATGGATTATACAACCTCTCTTACCGAAGCGGAACTTGAAAAAGTAAGATACGCCAAAGGAGCTCTGCCTCCGAAAGGCCATATGTATTATCCAACTTATATTCCGGAAAATGTAAATCTGGAAGAAGCTATCAGAAAAGGAATTAAAGATACCTGCAAAAATATGCTGGCTCCCGTTCCCCTTATCGGCGTAAAAGCGATGAGATGGGTGGCGAGAAGCATTCCGAAATGGGCAGAAAAGAAAGGAACAAAAGTCACCAATCATTATCTGGGACAGCTGATCAGAATGCAGGAAGAAATAGGAACCGGAGGAGGAGGCTTCAGGTTTATTTACGGAGCCTTTCTTCAGGAAGCCTCAGTGATTCTTAAAAATGATGAGCTAAAGGAACTTTCCAAAGAAATTACAGCAATCGGTGATCTTTGGAGGGATTTTGCCGTTGATATTGCCCGTGTTTACAAAAACAGGAACTCTAAGAGCAATATTTACAACGAACTTTCTAAATCCATGCTTCATATTGCTGATCTGGAAGAAGCTTTCTATAAAAAACTGAGAAAAGCGATCTGATATGGCGGAGAATATAATTGAGATCAAAAATCTTTATAAAAAGTACAAAAACGCCGATGAGTTTTCAGTGAATGATATTTCCCTGAATATCGAAAGGAATGAAGTCTACGGAATTTTAGGACCTAACGGAGCAGGAAAAACTACGCTGATTTCTATGCTTTCGGGATTGATCAAGCCTACTTCAGGACAGTTTAAGATCAACGGCCTGTCACCTCAGAAGGACAGTTTCAAAATAAAGCAGATCATCGGAATTGTTCCTCAGGAATATGCGCTCTATCCTACTCTTACTGCCAGAGAAAATCTGATGTTCTTCGGAAGCCTGTACGGTTTAAAGCATAAATATTTAACCAAAGCCATTGAGGAATCCTTAGAGATCATGGGACTTTCAAAGTTTGCTGATAAAAAGGTAGAACAGTTCTCAGGAGGAATGAAACGCCGATGCAACCTCATCGCAGGAACTCTTCACAATCCGAAAGTATTATTTTTGGATGAACCTACTGTTGGAGTTGATGTACAGTCTAAAAAAGTGATCATCGACTTTCTACAGGAGCTGAACAAGAACGGAACCTGCATTATTTATACTTCGCATCACCTTTCTGAAGCAGAGGAATTCTGTACCAAAATTGCAATTATAGATAAAGGAAGAATTCATGCTGTGGGAACACCGGAAGAGCTTGTTGCCCAGATCGCCAGTGCCGAAAACTTAGAAGATGTTTTCATTTCATTAACCGGAAAAGAATTAAGAGATGTTGTTGTATAAACTGTGGAGAAGCTTTATTAAGGAAATCCTTCTGTTGAAAAGGGATATCGGGGGAATCGTCATTATTTTCGTCATGCCGCTTCTTCTTATCGTAACCATTACCCTGATTCAGGATTCCACTTTCAAAAACCTTGAAGGCTCAAAGATCCCGATTATTTTTATTGATAACGATCAATCTGAGGTTTCAAAAAATATAAAAAATGAGCTGGAAAGCAGTAAAACATTCCAGCTGCTGACCAACTATAATGAGAAATCTGCCCAGGAAGCCGTGTTTTCCGGTGAATACCAGATGGCCATCGTCATTCCTGAAAACTTAACGAAAGATTTAAATTCAAATATTGACTCTAAAGTTCAGACGATCGTAAGTTCGTTCGGACTGGAAGGAGATTCTGCAAAAACACCGAAACCAGCTCCAAAAGCCAAGGAAATCCACCTTTACTTTGATCCGGCAACCAATGTAGGATTTAAAAACTCGGTGATGAATTCCGTGAATAAAATGGTGTTTGAGATCGAAAATAAAAAGATCTACAAAGCTTTCCAGGACCAGCTGGGTACGGAAGAGAATCTTGAGGAAAACAAAAACCTCATCAGCTTTAAAGAAATTACGCCGAAAAAGGGAGCTATGGATGTAATGCCGAATTCTGTTCAGCATAATGTTCCTGCGTGGACTTTGTTTGCCATCTTCTTTATTGTGGTTCCGCTCTCCATTAATCTGGTCAAAGAGAAGAGCCAGGGAACGAGCGTAAGGGCAAGGATCAGCCCGACCCCATACTTTGTTCATATTTTAGGAAAAACATGTACGTATCTGATCATTTGTATGATTCAGTTTCTGCTGATGGTAGCAGTAGGCGTTTACCTTTTCCCGTATATGGATCTTCCTGCTTTTGATGTGAGCGGAAAAATGTTCCAGCTGATGACTGTCACCCTGTTTTCAGGATTAGCGGCCATCGGATTTGGCGTTTTACTGGGAACTCTGGCAGATACTCAGGAACAGTCGGCACCGTTTGGCGCTACTTCAGTAGTCGTTCTGGCAGCAATCGGAGGAATCTGGGTTCCGGTTTTCCTGATGCCGGAATTTATGCAGACCGTAGCCAAATTCTCCCCTATGAACTGGGGGCTGAATGCCTATTATGATATTATTCTGAGAAATAGTGGTATTGCAGGAATAGCCAAAGAGCTGGCGTTATTGCTGGCATTTTATGTGGTGATGGTTTCTGTTTCCATTTTTTACGAAAGAAAACGTCATAATATTTAATATATTTCATCATTAAAATTTCCGGGATTTCCGGTAATCATAAAAACAAAATGCAGTCTAAAGAAAACAGATTAACCTGTACGGAAGAAGTAAGGGTACGGTTCAATGAAACAGATCCGCTGGGCATTGTCTGGCACGGACATTATATCGTTTATTTTGAAGACGGAAGGGAAGCTTTCGGAAGGGAACACGGACTAACCTATCTTGATATTCAGAAGGCCGGATTTGTTACACCTATCGTGAAAAGTACGTGTGAACACTTTCTTCCTCTAAAATATGGAGAAACTTTCAGAATCGTCACGACTTTCATCAATTCTGTTTCTGCTAAGCTGATCTACAGGTATGAACTTTTCAACCAGGATAACCAGCTGGTGTGCAGCGGAGAAACCATCCAAGTATTCTTAGACAATAATGGAGGTTTATGCTTATACAATCCTGATTTTTTTCAGGCATGGAAAGATAAAATGGGATTATCATGAAGAAGGAAACCTACATTACAGACTATAACTGCGTCACTCCCTTAGGATTTGATATTTCTTCCAACTGGAACGCTCTTGTGGAAGGAAAATCCGGTGTAGCACTACACAAGATCATAGATAGTCAGGAGGCTTTTTATGCTTCAATGATCGATTCTGAAAAACTGGAAGAAGAATTCCACAGCCGTTTTGAGGACACTCATTTTACAAGGCTTGAAAAAATGTTTCTCCTAAGCATGGAACCTTTGATGAAAAGGCATCAGGTTTCTGAAGAAACAGCTTTCATTTTATCCACAACCAAAGGAAACATTAGTCTTTTAAAGAATCAATCTAAGCTTCCGGAAGGCGTTTATCTATCCAAACTGGCTCAAAAAATCGCGGATTATTTTGGTTTTACCACAAAACCTATTGTAGTTTCCAATGCCTGCGTTTCAGGGGTGATGGCTATTGCTGTTGCCAAAAATATGATTCAGGCCGGAAAATATAAAGATGCTTTTGTGATTGCGGGTGATGAACTTTCTGAATTTGTGATCTCAGGGTTCAATTCATTTCAGGCCATTGGAGACGGGCCGTGCAAGCCTTATGATAAAAACAGAAACGGAATCAATATCGGTGAAGCTGCGGCAGCTGTTTATATCACCTCTTCCCCCTCTGAAAATGAAAAATTAAGGTTTAAAATATTAGGAGACTCGGCAGTGAATGACGCGAATCATATTTCCGGGCCTTCCAGAACGGGAGACGGATTGTACGCCAGTATCAGAAATGCCTTGACAGAAGCTGAAGTAACAGCAGAACAAATCGATTTTATCTCTGCGCATGGAACCGCTACTCTTTACAATGATGAGATGGAATCCATCGCTTTCAGCAGAATGAACCTTCAGCATATTCCCCTCAACAGTATGAAAGGCTATTACGGCCATTGTCTGGGTGCTTCCGGTCTTCTTGAAAGCATTATTTCAATGGAAAGTGCCCTTCACGGAACATTAATTCCTTCAAAAAACTTTGAGGAAATGGGTGTTTCAGAGCCACTGAATATCATCAGGGAAAACCAGCAGGCAGAGATTAAGTATATTTTAAAAACTGCTTCGGGCTTTGGTGGATGTAATGCGGCGGTTGTTTTAGAGAAAAAATAAAATAATACCCTTTCAGGATTTTTGAAAGGGTATTTTTATGATAAAATTATTTTAGAATAGAACTTACTGTTTTGTCAGAACAATATTATTAGGTATATCAATAGACCAATCTGTAGGGCTTTGACCAGGAAGAATAAATCTTACACCCTCCTGATTTTCAACTTCTATTATCTTGATGTGAGTAGAATCTATATAAGATATCTTCATCATTATACCTTTATTTTTATGCGGCATAAATACAGTTAATAGATTAGGATGATTATCTTCTGTCAATGCTTTAATTGATCTTTTTTTATCGCTAAAATCGGTATTGCTAAACATTGTGTTATCCTCTGTTATTTGCCCATTTTTATAAATTTTGTGAAAACCAATAATTAGATCTAACCTATCAGAACTTGTTTCAATAATTTTTATATTATTTTCTTTCTTCATGATTAATAGGAAACCATTATTGGTATCTCCCCATTTCCATGTTCCTGCAAACTTGTCAGCATTGGGATCTAGTCTGTGGTAATTGCTTTGAGCAGAACAGTTAGTAAAGATTACACAGAATATTATAGTTAGTAAATAAATTATATTTTTCATTTTTTGCTTCAATTATTGAAGAAAGGCCTTATTCAAAAACAGTAATGAAGTTTATTAGCTATGAGTATAATGAATTAAAAATATCCTATCTTTCTAATACTTTTTTCTTATCTGTACGGATAAGGTTTACTTTTTGATCCAGTCCGTACAAAAAATCAATTAACTGCTGTGCAATAGTTGGCGGAAACATTGATTTAAAATACTTTCTTTCTCCATTATAGTAGAGGATCAAGGTGGTTACCGCTCCGTCATGCCCTTCTTTTTCAGGAAATGACCAGCTTTTTAGGTTGGAGCTTTTCAAAATATTGATCAATTCATCATATAAGGCCTCTGATAGCTGTCCTTTAAACTGTCCTGATCGATCTTTATTATTCAAGACTTCCCCATCCCAATAAATGTTCCGGTTTTTATCGATTTCTAAGTCAATTACCGAACAAGTTCCAAGGCAACCGGTTGTATGATACACTATTTTTTCAAATGAAATTGATGGATCTATATTATACTTCTGCCTGATAAAAGTTACCTCTTCCCTATTTCCAAAATATTCTTTTGATAAATCAGATACAGGGCGAAGTATTAATTTTTTTTTGCTTAGGCTTTTGATAAAAAAATCATATTTGTTCAAATATTGTTTATTTGATCCAACTTTTGTATACTCAGAATAAAAATTGAGGCTGTCACCCGTAATATTTAAAGGGAGCTGCTCTTCTTCTTCCAGCGTACTTAAAATATTAAACCTATTGCCTTTCTCTTTTATTACGATAACATCATTATTCTTTGAGATCCAGGTATCTTGTAACTTCTTTTCTTGTCCGTGTAGTTTCAAAGAAATAACAATGGTAAAAGAGAACAATATAAAAGTTTGTATGATATTTTTCATAGTATCTGGCTTAAGTTACGGACATTTTGTACCCTTTTGTTTTCCAAGAGTTGTATCTCTTTCATTTGCATTAAGGACTTTCTCTTCTTCAGTCATTGTAGTTATTCCAGCTTTAGCCATTGCTTTTACTGTTTCTGGAGGTAGATTAGGGTTATAAGCGGATAAAATATTTTCAAGTGTACTTAAAAAGAATCCAACATTTTGATGCCCTTCCTTAAACCCAAATCTATTCACAATAGTTCCATCTGGCGCATAATCTGCACCTGTTACATAAACAGGATATGTTTCATCAAATTGTGCTTGTCCTAGACGTTTAAGTTCAAAGTCTAAATAAGCATGTGCTACTTCATGATACATGGTTATCAAAATATATTCCTTTGTTGCATTTTTTAACACATTATCATTTAGAAAAATAGTAGCGAAAAATTTATTACTATCTGGTTTAGAAACAGTACTTGTAATTCCATCTTTATCTCCTAAACCGCTTTTACCTTTAAATGTAATTCTATAGTCGTCATTATTTTGGAAAATATCTTTTAATACTCTTGCTAACTCATTATTCATATTAGGTAATTGCTCCAGAAGACTTTGAGCACAAGGATAATCTGTTAATTGATTGATTATATCCTGATTAGGATTTTCCTCCGGCGGATCAGGATATTCATATCCATCATCTCCGCCGCCACCTCCACCGCCTCCAAACGGATCACCCAATGGAGGAAAGCTTTTAGGAGGAACACCTCCGCCACTGTCTCCTTGCCATTCGCAGACCATGTGAGAATAGCTTACCGGTTCGCAGTCTGTTTGTCCATTCAGACAGCCAATGACGATGGTTCTTGTAGAGCATATGTATTTTGCTTTAGCAGCCTTGTTACCGTCTATCACTTCGCTGTGGCTGATGATGCTGGAATATAATACATGCTGGAAGAAGGTCAAAAGATCCATATCGTTCTTTTCATAGAAATATAGCCTGTCTCCTTTTCTTACCGCTTCCATCAAAAGGACAACCTTATCTTTTTTCACAATAGGAACCAGTAGGTATTTTTCACCAAACTGACCGAAACTCATCGCATAATTCCAATACAGTTCACCATACGTGGTATTGAAACGTTCCAGATTGGCATGTTTCAGGAAAACCTGCTGTACTTTCCCGATATATACATCATCTTCTTTCCATAAGCTTCTGGAAGCATATTTAGCTGAAGAAGCAGATACTGCCTCTTTTGAGGTTTCCTGCTGAAGAAAATCTTCGCGGGCACATGAATAGATAGAGAATGCTGCCAGGAGAACCAGAAGCAGCTGTCTTACATTTAATTTTTCTCTCATACATTTTGTTTTCTAGCGGATTAAATATAATTAATTTTTCCCAATTAGGTGATTTTTAAAAAATAATTTATCTCTTATTCTGTATGTAACAACTTTCCGTTATAAACCAATACCCAACAGTTATCATTTCAAATTATTTTATATTTGTAAAAAAAAGCAATGTTGCTGACCATGAAGAAAACAACCCGCTGCATCATAGAACATTCAAAAATAACCGTTGATGAAAACCTTATTTTTGAAAGTCACAGTACCTCTTTTCAGGAATTTGCAAAAGAAGCTTATAAAAGTTTAGAACTCAGCTATCCTAAATTTCATAAAATGGATAACCTGAGCAAGCTGGCTTTTCTTTCCGCTGAAATGATTTTAAAGGATGAAGACCACAGCCGTACCGCTTTGGTTCTTGCCAACCGTTCTTCCAGTCTGGATACCGATCATAAATACCAGGAAACCATCAATTCGCAGGAAAATTATTTCCCAAGCCCCGCCGTATTTGTATATACCCTTCCCAATATTTGTGTAGGGGAAATCAGCATCAGGCACAAAATGCAGACTGAAAATGCTTTCTTTGTTCTGGAAGAATTTGATGAGCAATTCTTAAACGATTATGCCGAGCAGCTCCTTTTATCGGGGAAAGCAGAAAAAGTTCTCTGCGGATGGACAGAACTTTATCAGGATAATTACAAAGCTTTTGTATATTTGCTGACCTTATAAAAAAATTAAACACTATAAATACAATGTAACCATTTTGAATTCTAAGGATTGATATACGGATACATTGTTGAATTGGTACATTATTAAACTATTTTATGGAAAACTTAAAAACTGAATTAAAGCACAAAATCATTGAAGTTCTTAACCTTGAAGATGTTTCCGCAGAAGAAATTAAAGATACAGATCCTTTATTCGGAGGAGGATTAGGACTTGATTCTATCGACGCTCTTGAACTGATCGTTCTTTTGGATAAAGACTACGGAATTAAATTATCTGATCCTAAAAAAGGAAAGGAAATCTTCCAGTCTATTGACACTATGGCGAAATTCATTGAAGAGAACAGAACGAAGTAAATATAACAATGTAACAGTGTATCAACCTATCCATCATTGGTAAACTGTTACATTCATGCATTGTTACATTATTTAAAATGAATCAGAAAATTGCCATAACAGGAATGGGCATCATTTCTTCCATCGGAAACAACGTGGAGGAAAATTTTGTTTCACTGAAAACCGGGAGACATGGTATTTCAGACATTCAGATGTTTGAAACCCGTCACGCAGGAACATTCAAGACCGGTGAAATAAAAAAATCCAATGAAGAACTTGTACAGCAACTTCAGCTTTCTGAAGACAACAATATTACAAGAACTTCTTTATTGGGTATGGTTGCCGCTAAAGAAGCAGTAGAAAGTGCCGGAATCTCAGATATCAACGGATACAGAACCGGGCTGATTTCTTCCACCAGCGTAGGCGGAATGGATGTTACTGAAAAATACTTCTACTCTTACGAAGACTTTCCTGAAAAGCAAAAATACATCGATGCTCATGATGCGGGAAATTCCTCACTGGCCATTGCTGATTATCTAGGTTTGAAAGGAATGGTTTCTACCATCAGTACCGCCTGTTCATCGGCAGCCAATGCCATTATGATGGGGGCAAAACTCATCAGAAACGGAGTGCTGGACCGCGTCATTGTTGGCGGAACGGATTCTCTTTCCAAATTTACCCTGAACGGATTCAACACGCTGATGATCCTCACTGATTCTTACAATACCCCTTTCGATAACGACAGAAAAGGTCTGAATCTGGGAGAAGCAGCCGCTTATATCGTTCTTGAATCTGATGAGGTGGTAAAAAAAGAAAACAAAAAGGTTCTCGCTTATCTTTCCGGATATGGTAATGCCAATGATGCCCACCACCAGACCGCTTCTTCGGAAAACGGACAGGGGGCTTTCCTTGCCATGCAGCAGGCTCTGAAAGTATCAGGACTGAACAAAGAAAACATCGACTATATCAACGTTCATGGAACAGCAACACCTAATAATGACCTTTCTGAAGGAATTGCCATGATCAGGATATTTGGTGAAGGACAGGTTCCTGAGTTCAGCTCTACCAAAGCATTTACCGGGCATACGCTGGCAGCAGCGGCAGGTATTGAAGCGGTATATTCTATTCTGGCCATGCAGCATGGAGTTATTTTCCCGAACCTGAATTTTAAAACGAAAATGGAAGAGTTCGACCTTACACCAATCACTGAGCTGAAAGAGAAAAGCATCCATCATGTCCTTTCCAATTCATTCGGATTTGGAGGAAATTGTTCTACTTTAATTTTTTCAAAATCATGAGTGCCGTATACATCAACAGTGCATCCTGCATCTCAGTTCAGGATACTTTAAAAGAGAACTTTTTTCAAAATCTCAACCCTGAAAATTCGGTTCAGACCTTAAAGGCAATTGATCCGAATTATAAAGAATTTATTCCTCCTGCCATGATCAGGAGAATGTCCAAAACGGTAAAAATGAGTTCCGTTGCATCTCATTATGCGTTGAAAGAAGCCGGAATTGAGCAGCCGGACGCCATTATCGTTGGTACCGGAATGGGGTGTTCCCAGGATTCTGAGAAGTTTCTGAAAAATGTAATCGATAATCATGAAGAATTCCTTACCCCTACATTCTTCATCCAATCAACACACAATACCGTAGCCGGGCAAATTGCTCTGGGGCTGCAGTGTCACGCTTATAATTTCACGTATGTCAACACCTCTTCTTCTCTGGAATTTTCATTTCTGGATGCCAAGCTTCAGATTAATGACGGGGAAGCAGACAACGTTCTTGTTGGCTCTACAGACGAGCAGACGGGCAGAACAATGGAATTATACTGTTTAAATAACACCATTAAAAAAGAGGAAGATCTTCCTGCTGATTATCTGCATTCGGAAACTAATGGAGTAATTTGGGGCGAAGGGGCAGCTTTCTTCGTACTTGGAAAGAATAAAACAAATAATTCTTATGCCCGGCTTAAAAACATTCAGATCAGCAGTAAAGTAGATTTGGATGAAACCCAGGATTTTATTGATGGGTTTTTAGCTCAAAATAATGTAAAAAATGAAGACATTGATGCTGTGATCCTTGGATTCAGCGGAGATGCAAAGTCAGACCTGTATTATACCAAAGCTGCGGAACTTTTTCCGGCTTCTACCCTGTTGTATTATAAACATCTGAGTGGAGAATTTAATACGGCAAGCGGTTTTTCAACGTTTATGGCCTGCCATATTCTGAAAGATCAGCAAATTCCGGATGTGATGATGATCAATGATGTGAAAAAAGGAGAGGTCAGAAATATTCTACTTTATAATCATCTGGCGGGAGAAGATCACAGTCTGGTACTTTTGGAAAGGGCTTAGATTTTGATTTTAAACCATTAAGATCTATAAACTGTAAGGTTAATTTAACGTTCAGGAACTTTGATGCTGAAACTTAAAAACAATTAATGATTTGCCCGTGAAACACTATCCATTTATACTATTTTATCTTTTCTGCAACGTGATGATCTATGCGTTTCATGGAAGCTTTTGGGTGTATCTGGCTGGCTTTCTGGCTTTTTCTGCGGTGGTAGTATGGGGTTCTTTCGATATTGAACTGGGATATTTTGTCAACAGTATCACCCATAAAAGAACAAGGATCAAAGAAACAGCATTGACTTTTGACGACGGGCCAACCGAATTCACTCCTAAATTTCTGGATCTTCTGAAAGAACATGAAGTAAAAGCTACTTTCTTCTGCATCGGGAAACAAATTGAAAAGTATCCTGAAATTTTCAAAAGAATTATAGCAGAAGGACATACCATTGGAAACCATACATTATCCCATTCCAATTCAACCGGCTTCCTATCAACATCAAAAATGACAGAAGAGATTGAAAAATGCGATGAGGTCATGATGAAGATCGGAAATATTAAAACGGATCTGTACAGACCTCCTTTTGGCGTCACCAATCCGAATATCGTCAAAGCCATCAGAAAAACAAACAAGACAAGCATCGGCTGGAATGTCCGTTCATTGGATACCATTATTGATGACGAAAAGAAAATTTACAAAAGGGTAACTCAAGGCCTGAAGAAAGGCAGTATAATCCTTCTTCACGACACTTCTGAAAAAACGTATCGGGTATTGGCTGATTTATTGTTATTTTTGAAGGATAAAAAATACTCAACGTTTACCGTTGATACTCTTATAAAATCAAAGAAAAATGATTAAAAATATTGCTTTTGGAGCGTTTTTATTAGTTTCTGCGTTATTTTCTGCACAGAATACTTCCATGTCTGCCACAGAAGCCAAAGCATTTGTTACAAAGGTTTCATCAGAAACCCAGGAAATCAAAACCCTGCAGAGTGATTTTACCCAGACAAAAAAAATGGATTTTCTGGACAAAAGCATCGTTACTTACGGCAAAATGTCCCTGAAGACGCCCAATACGCTAAGCTGGAGATATACCAAACCGTATCAGTACAGCATTGTTTTTAAAGACAACAAGATCTTCATCAATGATCAGGGGAAAAAATCTTCTGTAGATGCCAAAAGCAAAACATTTGAGAAGATCAATAAGCTGATTGTGGGAAGTTCAAACGGAAAAATGTTCAATGACCCGGAATTTACAGTGGCTTATTTCAAGAACGGAAACTTTAATATTGCCCGGTTTACTCCAAAATCCGCCCAATTGCTGAAATATATCAAGCAGATTGAACTTCACTTTCCTAAAAACCAATCTACGGTTTCACAGGTGAATATGACAGAGCCTTCAGGCGATACCACCAATATTGTTTTCAAAAATACCAAGATCAATGCTGCCATTGCTGCGTCAGAGTTTAGTCTATAGTCTGGTCTTCATCCTGCTTATTTCCTGTAAAACGTATCAGCTTACAGGGGCAAAACCTGTTTCATACTCTGAAAAGACTGTTGAAAATCTGTATTTCTCTTCCGGTGAAGATTATGTTTACAAATGCCAGATGGATATTTACAAGAACCACGTAAGCGGCATTCTGATCGTCAAAAAACTGAATGAAACAACACACCGTGTTGCGATGACTTCAGACTTCGGAAATAAATTAATTGATTTTGAGATCTCTGAAAATGATTTTAAACTGAATTACGTTCTTCCTGATTTGGATAAAAAAATCGTCATTAATTTCTTAAAGAATGATTTCCGGGAACTTCTGCGTAAACAATATCCGGTGAATGAAACTTTTGAGAATGGTCATTCGAAAATATTCCTGTCTAAAATGGATAACAAAACCTATTATCTGTTTTTCGGAAAAGAAAACGGACTGTTGAAACAGATCGTGTATACAAAGAACAATAAGGAAAAAATCGATTTTACTTTTGATGCAAAAAAACATATCTTCGCAGATAGTCTGAACCTTCAGCATAAGGATTTCAAGATCAATATAAAACTATACCAAATAACAGAAACTGAAACTAACTAGCCATGAAAAAACTTATTATTTTATCATTCGTACTGATATCAGCCTTGTCTTTTGCACAGGTTACTTTCAGCCCGGGAATCAGAGCAGGTGCTAATTTTTCACATTTTTCCAACACTGAGCAGTATAACTATTATTATGCAGAAGAGTTTCCCAATGCGGCCAAACCTTATCTGGATTTTAAAACGAAAACCGATTTTTATATCGGATTTTTAGGAAACATCCGTTTTACAAAATTTTATGCGCTTCAGCCTGAAATTAATTATTCCAGACAGGGTGCCAAAATAGATACCAATGTGAATAACTGGAACGGAACAAAACTTTCTGTATCGTATTTAGGATTTCAGCTTGTCAATAAGTTTTATTTCAATAAGTTTAATGTCCATGCAGGCCCAACTGTGGAATTTGTACTTGACAATAAGAATTTTGAACCTCAAAATAAAGTCGATCTTGGGATAACTGCCGGTGCAGGATATGATATTACGCCCAATCTGGGTATTGAAGCCCGCGTAAAAAAAGGATTTATTCCTGTAGAAGGCTATAATAACAACCACTATAATGTAGTTTTCCAGACCGGACTCTACTATACATTTAATCTGAAAAAATAAAATCATGCAGACGCTACTTACAGACTTTTATACTTTAGAATCCTATGAAAAAGGGGAAAACGGAAGTTTTACAGCCCATATCAGCCTGCAAAAGGAACATGATATTTTCAAAGGGCATTTTCCGGGAAATCCGGTGACTCCGGGAGTCTGTATGATGCAGATCGTAAAGGAACTGGCTGAAAAATTCACCGGCTCAGAATTATTTTTAAAAACGGCGTCGAATGTAAAGTTCATGGCAATTATCAATCCTTTTGAGACACCGGATCTGAAGCTGCAGCTGGATATTACCGAAGACGAAACAGATGTTAAAGTAAAAAACATCACCTCTTTTGGCGAGACTATTGCATTAAAAATGACGGTAAGCTATAAAAAATTAATGTCATGAAACTTATATTCTCTTTAATAACAGCCTTTATTCTATTCTTTCAGACTGATCTTGAAGCTTTAAGAAACAGCTATGCAAAGGCTAACTCATCCAACACCAATACAGAATCATTCATCAACCTGGCAGAGAAGCAGTCCGGTTCTGATGCGGTTACTTCCGGTTATAAAGCTGCTGCTCAGATTATGGAAGCTAAAATTGCCAAAAAGAACAGGAAAGCACTCGTAAAAAACGGAGCAACCAGTCTTGAAAGCATTATCAAGAACAATCCGAATAATATTGAACTCCGCCTGATCCGATTAAGCGTACAGGAAAATATTCCTAAAATTGTAGGCTACCGCGGCAGCATCAAAGATGATAAAGCTTTCCTTATCGACAATTACAGTAAGCAGAATACAACGCTTAAAAACTATGTTAAAAAGTTTGCCATGCAGTCCAAGTCTTTCTCAGATACTGAAAAAGCATCTTTAAAATAAAACCATGACCCTTCCTGAAGTACAGAATGTAATCTCCGAAAAAAAGATTTGCATTTTAATACCTACCTACAATAATGAAAAAACTCTGAAAAGAGTGATAGACGGTGTTTTAGATTACACTGAAAATATTATTGCGGTAAATGACGGCTCTACAGATGCTACACCTGATATTCTGGCCCAATATCCACATATTACGGTTATTACGCTGGCAGAGAACCAAGGAAAAGGAAATGGTCTGAAAACCGGCTTTAGAAAAGCTAAAGAACTCGGCTATCATTATGCCATAACGATTGATTCAGATGGACAGCATTATCCGGATGATATTCCTGTTTTTGTAGAGACTCTTCTTCAGGAAAAAGAGGATGTTCTCCTGATCGGGAACCGTAATATGTCTCAGGATGGAATTCCGAAAAAAAGCAGTTTTGGGAACCGTTTTTCCAATTTCTGGTTCTGGTTCGAAACCGGAATCAAGCTGGAAGATACCCAATCCGGGTACAGATTATATCCCCTTCTTAAAATTCCGAAGAAATATTTCACCCCAAAATTTGAATTTGAGATCGAAATTATTGTAAGGACTGCCTGGAGGCATGTTCCGGTAAAGAACGTTCCGATAAAAGTATTATATGATCCGGCAGAGAGGGTTTCCCACTTCAGGCCGTTCAAAGATTTTACACGAATCAGCATCCTGAACACCATCCTGGTAATCATTACCCTTTTTTATATTATTCCGAGAAACTTCGTGAATAACTTCAAAAAAAAAAGTTTTAAAAGATTCATAAAAGAAGATGTTCTGGAAAGCGACGGAAGCAACCGTATCAAGGCTTTTTCCATTGCGTTGGGGGTCTTCATAGGGCTTTCTCCTTTCTGGGGATTTCAAACCCTTCTGGTGATCAGCCTATCTGTTCTTTTTAAACTGAATAAAGTACTGGCATTTGTGTCTTCCAATGTAAGTCTGCCCCCTTTTATTCCTTTTATCATAGCAGCTTCTCTTTTTTTAGGAGCTCCGTTTGTGCAGGGTGACAGTAATATCCTGGGCCAGGACCTCAATTTCGAACTGGTAAAAAATAATCTGCTGCAATATGTTATCGGAAGTTTTATCCTGAGTACAGCTTTATCTTCTATTTCTGGAATTGCCGTTTTTCTTTTCCTGAATAAACTCAATCCTGAGAATGATTAGGAGGGAATTTACTTTTCTAGAATCGAAATTTTCCATTATACAATGTTTGTTTTTTTATCGCAAAGGGTTTCATTCTATACCGCTTAATCAACTCCGTTGATTCGATGAAGCGGGCATTTTAACCATCCACTTAGTCAGTGACGAATTTGCTTTTTTAAAAATCAATAGCATAATTATGTGAAAATCTTCTTGCCACTAATAAATAATTCGTGCATTAGTGGCAGAAAAAAATAACCTCATTAAGTCAATAAATTAAGCTTAATGAGGTTATTATCGAAGACTTATAGGGCATTAATCTTCTATTTTCAATTGTGGATAACTTGTTAGTAACGTATTAGCAAGCTATCGATAACTTGTTAAAAAACTGATATTCAATTTATTTTAAAATAAACTGTATAAGATCATTTAAAAATTCCTGATCCACATTTCCTTTAATTCCGTAGTCTTTTGGAGAAGGAGTTCCGGTACCTTTGATAAATATGTGGCTTAGGGACGGATACCATTTGAAAACAGCTGTTTTATCATTTTTAAGAGCATTTTTCCAAAGACTGAAATCTTTTTCCGTAACCTGATAGTCTCTGCCTCCCTGAGCAAAGAACATCGGTGATTGGATCGTCTTTACCTCATCAAGCGGTTTATAAGTCTGTAAATATTTCCAGTAAGCACCCGAAAGACCTAAGGGAAGTTCAGACGATGGTGTATCTGCAGTAAATTTCCCCGAATTCAAAAATGCTACCTGCTTTTTGATATTTTCCACTTCTGTCTGCGGCAGTCCGGTAGGATTTACTTTATGAATATACTCATACTGATCCAGGATCAGATCCTGCATAGGTCTTGCATTTCCTGCCATAAAAATATATTTTGAAGCTTTGGCTTTCCCAGCTATTCTCGGCATCAGATAAGCACCCAGACTATGTCCCAGAACAATAATCTGGTAATCTTTATAATCTGCGTTAGTTTTAAAATAGTTTACCACATTGACAGCATCATTAATAGTTTCATCCGCTGCTGTAGACTGTTCGCTGAAGGTTTCCGGATTAGAATTGGTACGCTTATCATAACGGTATGAAGCTATTCCATTTTTGAAAAGATCGTCAGCTATATCTTTAAAAGGCCTGTTATCTCCAATCGCTTCATCCCTATCCTGAGGCCCAGAGCCGTGAACAAAAACAACCAACTTTTTCTTTGAATTCTGTTCAGGCACCAGCAGTGTTCCTTTTAACTCAATATCTCCGCTTTTAATTTTCAAAGCGGTTTTATCATCCGCTTTATCAAAAATCTTATGAGGCACCAACAGGAAACCGATGATCTTGTTCTGCTCATTAAAGGTGATCAGGATATCCAGTTTTGATTTTTCAAATTCTGAATAATAGTAGTATTTATCATTTTCCTGATTAACTTCCACAACATTTTTAAATGCTCCCAGATTACCTAAAATCTGATCTACAACACTTTTAAGGTCTCTTACAGGAATCTCTCCCGCTATGGAAGCATCAAAAGAGGCATGGGCCTTTTCTGTATTTTTATCCACCAGAAGGGTTTTAATAAAAGTATTTCCCAGATCTTTCCTCTCCTGGGCAAATGAGACTAATGATACTAAAATCAAAAATAAGATGAATGTTTTTTTCATGGTAATTTATTTATAAACGACATCCGAAAATGATAACAGACTCATCACAATGGTAACAAATATTGCGATAATAACCAGAACGATCTGTATTGTATTATGGGTTTTCTGCAGATCCTCTTCTTTAACCTCGAAAGAATACTTGATCTTTTCCGGATTTCTGATAATTCGCCAGATAAATACAAGAATAGCCAGATTCAGCAGAATGGGAGCAAAAAGAAACAGCTTACTTCCAAAACCGTCATTCTTTCCTCCGTATCCATGAATCGGGATAATATCCGGAACAGAAGTGTATATAGTGAACAGATACACCGTGTAACAAATAATGATCACAAAAGGGATGCAAAAGAGAAGCTTGATATTTTTAGAGATCATTTTAATTTTTTTAGCGTTTTCTTCAGGTATTTTTCTACATTTTTCCGGTCCGGAACTGTAGTAATTTCTTTGGTAAGGGCTGTTTCAAAGGCCGTTTTAGCTTTTGAATATTCTTTTTTATTGAAGTAATATTTTCCTGACTGATAATATACAAGCCAAAAATCGGGATTCAGAGATTCATAGTAAGGGATGAAATCTTCTGTAAGCACTATATCTTCAATGTCGGCAGCATTATTAACCTCGGTACTCATCAATTTATACTGTTCATATTTTTCAAAGTCTTCAGAATCTGCAAACGGATCTCTGGCGATGTTTAGTCCGGTTCTTGCTTTCAGGCTTTCCGCAGTATTTTTGTCTGAAAAGATCTCATTAAGATCATAGCAGACAAATTCTCCCAGCTGATAAGGATTTGAAGAAACCCACACCAGTTTTTTCTCCGGCGAAAAGATCACGGCATGATGAGCGAGCAGCTGGTTAAGCGCTTTTTCGTTTCCATAGCCTATTTTCTCATGCTTCAATCCGGAACGGTCTCTTAAAATAGCCGCCATTTTTTCAGGGTTCAGCTTTTTATTTTCCTGCAACAATTCCTGCAATTTTTCATAGCGGTACTCGGAATGACTTTCCGCAATATGTTTCTGATTCCTCTTATCTTCTCTATAAGCATCAGACTGGAAGTGGTTGGTACAAATAAGCTGGCTTGTATTCTGTACTTTATACACACCGAAATTTTTCGGTGAAACTTCAATAATCACTGCATTCTTATCATGAGCACTACCTACCAAAATAGATTCGGATACAAATACTTTTCTTTTTTTAGCGATGACAATAGCTTCATCAATATTTTTTGCATACTGAAGAATTTCTCTTGTCACAAAGGAAATCGGAGTTTTAGCGGTCAGCGGAATTTTAGATTTTCCGGCATTGATCGTCACGGTAATGCCTTCTTTGTTCATCCCGGAAACAACCCCCGTCATTCCCGGCCAGCTTACAGACATGTAGGGAATTCCGTTTTCAGGCTCTACAAATTCTATCAGCTTATTTTTAGCAAAATCTTCTCCAACATAGAAATCAAAATTCCTTCCGATGAGAAGGTCTCCGTCTTCTGTATTTTCATTCCATACAGCAAGCGAAGAACAGCCAACCATAGCAAGATCCTGCAAGGCATGGCCAATGTCATGGGCTCCGTGAAGATAGAGGCTTCTCAGGTATTTTAGAGCAATAAAATTGTATTTATCAGATGAATATTGAGATAAACCGTATAGTTCTGCCTGGTAATCTTCTCTTACATTGAGGTACATCTTCCGGTTGTACCACTTAAGAAATCCACGCAGCAGTTTCTGCTTAAATTTTGACGGTACAAATCCCTCCACTTTGGAAAAGAAGATCTCTTCCTGATGCTGCATCAGGTTCTGGGTAAGGGCACCGTTGTTATATCCAAGCTGCAGAGGATTTCCTTTGATATATAATTCCCACAGCTGCTGTTTGTTTTTGGTTAAATAATTCCTGTTGAAGCTGAATGTTGAATCATTAATCTTTTTAACATTCGGAGTTTCCAACTTATATTGACTGATCTCCGGAATATGACGGACAGATTTTGAAACCCCGCAGGAAGCGAGCATAAAAAGAAGGATAAAATAAGCTCTCCTGCTTCCGGAAAACAGCCTGTTATAGTTTTTCATTATTCTTGATCATTTGGGTCAGGCGGGCATCAATATGTTCTTTTCCTAAGATTTCCGCACAGGTATTAAAAGCGCCTATCGTTACCCCGAGAATTCCGTGCATATTCACAGACTGTCCGGTAAGAAACAGGTTATCAATCTTCGTTCTTGGTGAAACCATTGTCTTTAAAGGGTTATCCGAACTCTTCATATATCCATACATATTTCCCTCTAAACTGCCGATATAATCCCGGTAAGAAAGCGGTGATGAAGTATAAACACTTTTAATAGAATTTCTTAGTCCCGGAATTTTCTTTTCCAGAGCTTCAATCATTCTTTCCGCTTTTTCCAGCTTGAATTTTTCATAAGCCGCCCCCCGTTCGTGTTCCTCTGCAACAGTATTGACTGTTGTCTCCCAGATTCTCACTTCTTCGAAATCCATATAGGAAATGGCCGTGAGGCTTTCTGCATATTCCGGATGATGCTTGGACGGAGTGGAAGAAAGCATATAGGTTACGGGCCAATTTTCCTTGGTATACTGATAAGCATTCCACACCTGTTCTTCCGATTGATAGTGGTACAGGTTATAATTGAAGTTCGGAACTGAATGTGGTTTCAAAACCAGATAGACACTGAAGCATGAAGAAACGGGTTTCCAGCTTAGTACTCTGTTCAAAAAAGACTTTTTCAGCCTTTCCTCTCCGATGAGTTTTATTGCTGAACGGATTTCTATATTGGAAATAAATTTTTTCGCTGTATATTCTTTTCCGTCACTGGTTTTTACGGAAGTTAAAACATCATTTTCATTAAAAACGAATTCAGAAACCTCGGAATGTTTATGAACTTCTGCTCCATATTGCCGAAGCTTCCTGATGAGCAGTTTTGAAATCTGGCTTCCTCCTTTTACGCATTTGTATGCGCTCTGAATATAAGAGTTTACAGTTAGTGCGTGTACATAGAACGGTATATTTTCAGAATCTCCGGCGTATAGAAAATTAGATCCCAGCAATACAGCCTGTAGCTTTTTATTCTGGGTAACGGATTCTATAAATCTTTTGGTGTTGAGATGCAGGATCTCTTCATTATAATTATCTTTTCCTACGACATGATATCTTGGAAACTGTCCGCAGACATACTGAATTTCTTCGCAGTAGTTTTCCAGGTTTTGCTTTTCTCCGGGAAAATAAGCGGTGAGCTGTTCAATGAAGTTTTCATATCCCTGTGCGTGAGGATATTCAATATTCTCATCTTCAAAACTTATTTTATCATAACCGTCTTCATCCATTTGATGAAGTTCCAGCTCATCCATGATCTCAAGATAAGAGAAAAACTGATGGAGATTCTGTCCTTTTGAAAGCCCTCCCAGATAGTGAACTCCAGTATCAAAAATCAGCTTATCCCTTGAAAAGGTCTGCAGATTTCCGCCGTATTGGTTATTTTTCTCCAGAACGCATACTTTCAGGCCTTCTTTCGCCAAAATAAGAGCCGAAACAAGGCCTCCCAATCCGCTGCCGATCACAAGTATGTCGTATTCTTTTTTCAAAAGGAGAAAGTTGAGTGTTTTTAATTAAAAAATTCAGAAAATAAGGGATTTTAAATGCTTATTCTTTCTACAATCCTAATTTTCCAAATGATTTGAGTCTGTTATTTAGTTTTCGGGATAAAATTAGAAAAATTAATCCATATCATCCCAAAAATCAAAATAATTGAACCACTGAAGCGGATATTTTTTAATCATCGATTCAAGATTCTGTACATAGGAATTAAGAAGTCCCTGAGAATCACGGTTTTTAATATTCTGAGCAACCCTGGCATATAAGTGATAATGAAGATTTTTTTCTTTCATCACATATACATAGACTACAGGTACCCCAAGGCGGGAAGCAATAAGGAAAGGACCTGCAGGAAATTTTGCACTTTTCCCCAGCAGATCTGCCTCCAGATATTTGGAACCTTCAAAATAGCGGTCTCCGGTAAAACAGATCAGTTCATTGTCTGATAAAGCTTTATTGATGTCGAAAATATGAGACATATCCTCTTTTACGTAAATGAATTTGATATTGCTCTTTTTTACGGCTACTGTTTCAAGATATTCTTTAATAACGGTTACTTCCTGATCTGTGGTTACCAGGTTGATCTGGCAGTCAAAGTCAATATCGGCAAAGAAATGTTCTGCAATTTCAAAGTTTCCGATGTGGGCACTGATCAGGACTCCTCCTTTTTTCTGGGCGAGAAGGTTTCTCAGATTTTCAATCCCGTCAAATTCATAGGTATATTTTTCCCGCAGTCCTGCAGAAATAGCTGTTTTATCGATCAAAACCTTTCCAAAGGTGAAATAACTTTTAAAAACTGAAATTTTGGCCTTCCAATAGCCGTAATTAAGTCTTTTTCGGAAATAATAAAAGATATAGCGGTTGCTTCGGTTCAGAAACAAAAAATAGTAGGAAGCAACAAAATAAAGAACAAAATAGGAACTCCTGATTCCGATATTTCTAATACACCAGACGAATATTTTGTATCCTGTTATGGTTCCTTTAGATTTACCTTTCCACTTGTTCATATATATAATTTACCAATGTAACAGTATACCAATGCAACAATATCTTTCATTGGTACACTGCTACATTATTACATTGGTACATTTTTTAAAAGAATAAAGATTCAATCTATAATTAGGCGTTTTTTTCTGCGATCTTATTTTCAATAGTTGTATAAAAATCGTCAAACGTGATCATTTTCTTAAAGTCTGCTTCTCCTAATTTCACCCCGAAATTAGATTCAATGATTACCACCATATCTATATAATCCAGACTGTCTAAGCCCAGAGTGCTTTTAAGGTTGGCATCATTGCTGATCTCATCACCATCCACTTCGAATTCGTTTACTAAGAAATCATTAACGATGGCAACAATTTTTTCCCTTTCCATGTTTTTCTAATCAAATTTTTTAACAATTAATGCGGAGTTGGTTCCCCCAAATCCGAAAGAATTCGACAAAAATACATCAATTTTTTGATTTTTCGTTTTTGGGACTAAATTTATCCTTTGAGCTTCATTATCAGGATTTTCCAGGTTAATATTCGGTGCCACGAAATCATTCTGCATCATCAGAATTGAGTAAATAACCTCACTTGCCCCCGCCATCCAGCACTCATGTCCGGTCATTGACTTGGTAGAACTTACCGGAACTTCTCCTCCAAATATCTCAAAAATAGCTTTTGCTTCATTGGCATCTCCAATCGGAGTAGATGTTGCGTGTGCGTTAATATAATCGATATCTTCAGGCTTTAATCCGGATTGCTTCAAAGCTCTGTCCATTGCTAAAGCCGGCCCGTCTACATTTGGTGTTGAAATGTGCCCGCCATTGGACGAGAACCCATACCCGATGATCTCTGCAATGATTGGAGCACCTCTTCTTTGCGCTGACTCCAAGCTTTCTACCACAAGGGAAGCAGCTCCTCCGCTTGGTATAAGGCCATCTCTTCCTGAATCAAAAGGTCTTGAGGCTTTTGTAGGCTCCTCTTCTCTTACCGAGAACACACCTAAGCCGTCAAAACTGGCCATAGAATATTTATTGGTTTCCTGTGCTCCTCCGCAGATGATCATATCCTGAAAACCATTTTTAATCATCATATAGGCTAATCCTAAGGAATGCGATCCACTGGCACAGGCTGCGCTGATGGTAAGATTGATTCCTTTCAGCTTGAATATCGTTGAAAGATTCATCGTTACGGTAGAATTCATTGATTTAAAGATCGCTCCCGATCCCATCAATGTTGTATCTTTCTTTTCTCTTGCAATATCTATGGACTCCACCACTGCCTGAGAAACACTGTCGTTTCCATATAAAATACCTACTTCATGGGCATCCAGAAATTCCTGGTCTATGCCTGCCTGCTTTAATGCGTCTGTGGTAGCCAGGTAAGCATACTCGCTTTCCTCCCCCATACTTACGCGCTGGCGTCTGTTAAGGAGATTTTTAAGATCCGGTTTCGGAACTACTCCGGTAAGTCCTGATCTGAAACCAAATTCTTTTCTTTCCTGCACTAAAGCAATACCGGATTTTCCTTGATATAGGGATTCTTTGACTTCTTCCAAAGAGGTCCCGATGCAAGAATAAATTCCCATTCCGGTAATTACAACCCTATTTTCCATTTATTTATATTGAATTTAACAATGTATCAGTCTAGCAATGTAACAATATTTTCATTGAGATCAATCAACAGTGGACTGATACATTGGTATATTGTTCTATTTATGAGTAAATTCCCCCGTTAATATTCACCACTTCACCAGTAATATAAGAAGCTTTTCTTGATGCTAAGAAAGCAACCAGATCGGCAACTTCTTCCGCTTCGCCAAATCTGTTGGCAGGAATCATTGCTTTAAGCTCTTCTTCGTTAAAATCCTGGGTCATATCTGTTCTGATAAATCCCGGAGCCACTGCATTTACGGTAATATTTCTTTTGGCAACTTCCTGGGCAAGTGCTTTTGTGGCTCCTACCAAAGCTCCTTTTGCAGCAGAATAATTGGTTTGTCCTGCTGTTCCTTTTACTCCGGAAACTGAAACCATATTGATGACTCTTCCGTATTTGTTACGAAGCAGCTTCTGAATAAAAAAGTTGGTTACATTGAAGAACCCGTTCAGACTGGTATTGATTACGCTTGTCCAATCTTCATTCTTCATCCACATGAACAATCCGTCTCTGGTAATTCCGGCATTATTGACTATTACTTCTACCAAAGCATCCGGGTTATTGTCCTGCCATGCTGTAAGAATATTTTGAGTTTCTTCGGCATTGGCTACATCGAACTTAAGAATTTCTCCTGTAGCACCAAGTTCCTGTACTTTAGCCAGTGTTTCTCTTGCTGCAGCTTCATTGGAAGCGTAGTTAATCAGTATATGATAATTTTTTTCTTCTGCCAGTTTCAGACAGACAGCTCTTCCAATACCTCTGGAGCCGCCCGTTATAATTGCACATTTCATGTGTTAGCTGTTTAGTTTTAGTTTTTTTAAGTTAACTTTTAAATCCCTAGTTTATTGACAATCCAACCGTATTAATAGTTACATGGTCTTTAAATATTTTTTAACTTCCTCCAGATACGGATACATCACCATATCGCTGGAGAATGCAGGAATAATCTTTCTGATTTCGTCATAAAGCTCTTTGGTAGAAGACGAAATTTTATCCTGAAAATCAAGATATTCAATAGCCTGAATGATGGTAATCGCTTCAATAGCCAATACTTCAAATGCATTCTCTATTACTTTTCTACAAATTACGGCTGCATTGGTTCCCATACTTACAATATCCTGATTGTCATTATTATTAGGAATACTGTGTACATACATGGAGTTCGACAGCATCTGGCTTTCTGCCGTGGTAGATGTTGCCGTGAACTGAACGCCCTGCATCCCGAAATTGAAGCCTAATTTACCTAAATTTACAAAAGGAGGCAAAATTTCGTTGATCTTTGCATTCAAAAGGTAGTTCAACTGCCTTTCGGCAAGCATCGTCAGCTTGGTAACAACGATCTTTAATTTATCCATTTCCAAAGAGATATAATCCCCATGGAAGTTTCCTCCGTGGTAAACGTGCTGATCTTCTACATTGATAATTGGATTATCATTCGCTGAGTTGATCTCATTTTCGAGAACATTCTCCGTATATTCCAGTGTATCCAGAACCGGACCTAAAATCTGCGGAACACATCTCAATGAATAATATTCCTGTACTTTTTCTTTAAATACTTTTTCCTGTTCTTCAAAATGAGTGTATAGGTGATCTTCTCTTTTTCTGATTAATTTACTGTCAGCAAGATGGGCTCTCATTCTTTCAGCCACTTTCTGCTGTCCATAGTGTTTTTTGGTACCGTTCAGTGCTTCAGAAAGGTGATCATCATAGGCCTGTACAATTTCATTAATAGCACAGGAAAGCCTGATGGAGATCTCCGTCAATTGATTGGCTTTATAGGCATTCACAATCCCAATCCCGGACATCACGGAAGTTCCGTTCATTAAAGCAAGTCCTTCACGGATTTCTACTTTTATAGGCTCCAGTCCTTCTGCTTCAAAAACTTCTTTGGTCAGCTTTCTTTCCCCTTTATAAAAAACTTCCCCTTCTCCGATAAGAACTAAGGCAAGATGGGCAAGTTGTACAAGATCGCCACTGGCTCCCACGCCTCCGTGTTCAAAGATCAATGGTGTAATATCTCTATTGATTAATTCTGTAAGCAGATGTACAACAGATTGGTGTACTCCTGAATTTCCAAGTGAAAGAGTATTCAGCCTCGCCAGCATACAGGCTTTTACTTCCTGCGCAGGCAAAGGGTTACCGATTCCCGAAGAGTGGCTTCTGATCAGGTTATACTGAAGCTGGTGGGTATCTTCATCACTGATCTTGAACTGTGCCATTGGGCCAAAACCTGTATTCACACCATATATTACTTTATTCTTTGAAAATTCCTTTAAAAACTGAAAACTCGTCTCCACTCTGTCTAAAAGTGTTCCGTCCAGTTCTATTTTTTCGTTTTCAATAATGATCTTTTGAAAATCCTTCAGTTGTAAAAAGTTATTTATTTTCATCAATTAAAAGTAATAGTTGATAATTTTGTAAAATATTAATTATTTGTCACTAATTTTGCGGCAAAGATAAAAGTTATTATTAAAATAAAAAATCAAAGATGAGCAAAGAATTTGTTGATGTTCTCGTAATCGGTGCTGGACCTTCCGGATGCGTATCTTCTTCATACTTAAAGAAGAACAATATCAGCGTAAAAGTTGTCGAAAAAACAAAATTCCCAAGGCTGGTAGTCGGAGAAAGTCTGATCCCGAGGGTAATGGATCATTTTGATGAGGCCGGGCTCTTTCCTGCTTTAGATAAAATGGGGTTCGAGAAAAAGCTGGGTGCACGTTTTCTTCGCGGCGATGAAGTCTGCATTTTTGATTTCAGCAATAAGTTCGGAGAAGGCTGGGACTGGACCTGGCAGGTTCCGAGAGCTGATTTTGATAATACTTTGGCCCAGGAAGTAATCAACAAAGGTATTGACCTTGAATTTGAAACGGAAGTCATCGGGATTGAGTTCAACGGAACGGATTCTGTGACTACTGTAAGAACCAAAGACGGGGAAACGAAAGAAATACATGCTAAGTTTGTGATTGACTCGAGCGGATATGGCCGTGTACTTCCACGCCTGTTAGACCTTGAGAAACCTTCCAAATTATCTCCACACTCTGCTATTTTCTCTCACGTAAAAGATATCAATCGTGAAGAAGGCGAAGAAGGAACACTGATTTCTTTTGACATTATAGAAACGGAAGTATGGCTTTGGGTAATCCCTTTCTCTAACGGAAATACAAGTTTAGGAATTGTAGGCCCTACGGAATATATTGAAAAGCTTTCTGAAAACGGAGATCCAGCGGAAGCACTGAGAAAGGCCATTTCTCTTTCTGACTATTATATCAAACGTTTTGGTGATGTGGAATTTCTTTTTGAGCCGAGACACCTGAAAGATTATTCATGCTCTGTGAAAAAGCTGTACGGTGACGGATTCGCGTTAACCGGGAATGCTTCAGAATTCCTGGATCCTGTTTTTTCATCAGGAATGGCTTTTGCTACGGAATCAGGAATGCTTGCCGCAAAACTGGCTGTAAGACAGCTTAACGGTGAGAAAATCGACTGGCAGAAGGAATACACCGATTATATATTATACGGAGTAGATGTCTTTACCACCTATGTAAAGGAGTGGTATACCGGAAATCTTCAGGAGCTGTTCTTTCATCAGCCTGAAAACCCGGATGTGAAGAAAAAGATATGTGCCGTACTGGCCGGATATGTCTGGAACAAAGACAATCCTTTTGTAAAGAAACACGACACTGTGATTAAGAATCTTGCCAACCTCATCAAACTTGAAAAAGAGCAGCAGGAACCATCATAAAAAAGCGGTCTGAACATTCATTCAGACCGCTTTTCATTTTTATTTAATTTCTTTACTGATAGCTTTTCCTAAGAGCTTACCGGTAGCTTCATAAGCCGCAGCGATTCGTCCGTATTCCCAAGAAAATTCACTGTTCATCTTTTTCCCTAAAATTTTATCACCTTGTAATTTCATGATTATTTTTGAGGGATTATCAGTCTCGACAAAAGCCAGCTCTGAAGTCAGTTTACCTTCCTGAGAACCGATAAATCCGCCATACCAGCCCGCGTAGACCCATTTTGTATCAATGATTAGAGTGTATGTTGTTGCAGCATTACTTTTAAAGACTATTTTCTTCGACTTATTATTAATCCCATTTAAAAAGTGCTCCAGATAGCCACACTCTTTAAATTCTCCCCATTGAACAGCCCAGTTTCCCCAGGCGGCTTCTCCTTTTTTGGCTGTAATATCTGCTTTCCTGTTTTCAAGGTATTCTGCTTCCGTTAAGTTCTTTTCATGGAAAACCACATTATTGAATTTCAGCTGAACATTCACTTCTGTCTGACCTTTTAAGAAATCAAAATTACCCCATTCATAATTTATTTTATTCTGGGCAAAAGTCATTGTTGTAATAGCCGCAAATAACAGCATTAGTAATTTCTTCATGGTTATTGATAATGTTTTTAAAATAGTAAATATAGATGAAAAGTTCCTTTTGCAGAAATGTTAAATTTTATTTCGTTCCACCTAAAACCTGTTGTTCTTTCATTAAGAACAATAAAAAAGACTGCTGTTGGCAGTCTTTTTTATGATTATTTTACTTCTCTTTCAATTTTCTGGGCGAGTGTCTTCCCTGTTTTGGCAAAACCTTCTCCTACTCTTGTTTCGTTGTTGAAGTTACTTCCCCACTGATCTCCCGGCGCTTCTATACTTTCTATATCACACAGTACTTTTTTCGTTGTACTGTCAACAAAAGTAAGTTGTGTTGTTACTTTTGCCGGCTGCTTCATGATCCCTGCATCCCATCCCGGATAAACCCATTTTACTTTTACCATCAAGGTGTATGGTCCTCCAGCATTTTCTTTCAGTTTAGTGTTGATATTTTCTTTAGAAAGAACTTTGTTGAATATCATAATAAATTTGGGATTCCAAAGTTCTTCTTTACTTCTTTCCCATTGCTTTTTCCACAGTTCACCGGAGCCTTCTGTTTTTTTATTCAGTTCTTCAATTCTTCTGGGAATATATTCTGCTTCGGTGAAGTTTTCTTTTAATAGTTTCATTTCAGAGTAATCGAAAACAACATTTACCGTTTCAACTCCTTTTAAGAATTTAAGATCTCCACTCTGGATTTTCATTCTCTGAGCCATCGCTGTAACTGATATAGTCATAGCGAGTACTAATGATAATAATTTTTTCATAGTTGATAATTTTTTTAGGTTATAAATTAAAAGCTGTTTTTATTGAAACCTCCATTATTTTTTGGTATAATGCTCTACTTTCAGGGCAAGCATTTTGGCTGTCTTTGCGTAACACTCAGCCATTCTGTCGTTATTATTGGGAACTCCGAAACCGTTGTCTCCGGTAGCTTTTATTCCCTCAACAACCATTAAAACATGATCTGGATTTTCTGTTTCTACAAAAGTCATTGTGCTGTTGAGTAATGAGGGATCACTTGCAAGAGGCATGAATGCCCCCATATGAATCCATTTGGGTTCAACGATAAGGGTATATTTGGTTTTCTCGAAATGGGTTGAGGCTTCAATTCTGGTATTTTTATTCCACGATGTTAAAAACTTTTCAGGAAAGGTTTGTGTTTTGGTCAGCTCCCAGTCTGTTTTCCATTTTTCAGCTTCTTCTTTTCCTTTAGAGGCCTCAATTTCGTTCATTCTTTTGGTTATAAACTCATTTTCTGTAAAATTCTTTCTTTCAAAAGTTACTCCTTCAAATTTGAAAACTACTTTTAAGAATTTTTCACCTTTTAAGAAATTATAATCTCCGGAAATAACTTTTACTCTCTGTGCCGTTAATGCCGCTGAAAATACAAGCAGGAGAAAGGCAAAAAAATTTTTCATGGTTATGTGTATTGGTTATTAGTTTATCTTAAATCTATAAATGTAATCGGCTTTCTGCTGTTGGGATGAAAAACTGTTTTAGACAAGATTTCGAAATCAATCATTTCAATTTTCGGGCTTACCCTTAGTTTTGCACGGAAATGGTCTCTTACTTCATTCACAAAATTTTCATGATCGTTCTCTGTACTCAGCTTGATAATAATTTCATCCAACCCGATCTCATTAGACTGAATAACGATCTGATAGCATAAAATAGTATTGAAATCATTTAAAATATCATTCATTGCAGGTGGATACAGCGTTGTCCCTTTATATTTGATCATCTGCTGTTTTCTTCCCACAACCGGCCCCAATCTCATGGTATTTCTTCCGCATTGACACGGTTCATAATGCGCTTTCACAATATCCCCTGTCTTGAATCTAAGCAGAGGAATAGCTTCTACCCCCAGTGTAGTAATGGTTAATTCCCCGTTTTCACCTTCCTTTACGGGCTCTTCATGATCATCTAAAATCTCTGTGATAATGAGTTCCGGATGATGGTGTCCCCCGATCTGGTATTCACATTCTGTAAAAGCCGTGCTCATTTCCGTTGATGCATACGTAGAGAACAGTTTGATATTCCATTTTTCTTTAATCTTCTGGGAAAGAATATTATCTGTAAAATCCTGATTTTTGATGCTTTCTCCTATACAAACCGCGCCGTATACACTGGAATTTTTATAATCGAGACCATGTTTTTCGGCATAATCAATCATTTTCAGAAGGAACGAAGGAACCGTAATCAGATATTTAGGCTTATACCTGAAAATAGAATCCCATTGCAGTTCAGGAATACCCGGCCCCATTCTCACTACGCTGGCCCCCATTTTTCTCAGGCCTAAAAAGTAGGCAAGACCAGCCATGAATCGTTTATCAATTGTTGTAATCATCTGCACAACGTCTCCTTTCTGAATTCCTGCACAGGCAAAAGAAATGGCTTCATTGTAGGCCAGTCTTTCCAGATCGCTGTCAGACAATCCAAAAGTCACAGGATCTCCTAAGGTTCCCGATGTAGTGCTGTAATCAACAATCTGGGTCTGAGGAATACAGAAAAAATCATCGTTATTCTGCTGCAGGTCATTTTTGGTAGTCGTCGGAATTTTCCGAAGATCTTCCAATGTCCGGATCTCCGCAGGATTGATATTGTGTTCTCTGAATAGTTTCTGATAAAAAGGTGAATGTACTTCAAGATAAGCCATAAGTTCCTGAAGCTTCTGCTCCTGAAACTTTTTTATCCCCTGAATGTCTGATTTCTCTATAGCCGGATGAAAGTCCAATGATTTTAATTTTGGACAAATTTATTAAATTGTAGCATGTATTCAGGTAAAATGTATGAATGATTTTCAACCGTAAGCTTACACAAACCTTTATCAGCTATCATCCATCCTAATAAAGTCTAGCTGATAAAAATTTGTCTATTATTATCTTTGAAAAGTAAAAGTTTGTGTATTTGTATTTCCGGCTGTATTGATTGTTGTCACTTTTAAAGTATGCAATCCTGAACCTTTGGAGCATTTTTCATCAAAAGTATAAACAAAATCATCCTTCACACGGGCAAACCGGAGCCATTTCCCATCCAGTTCTGCACGAAATGAAACAATGTCCCCGACTTTTGTGCTTCCTTTTAACCTCAAGGATCCTCCATTAATCAATACGCCATCTTTCCAACCGGGAGAAACAGAAGGCAGGCTGTTATCCAGAACCAACTTTGCTGTACCCAGTCTGTTAAACTTTCCTTCAATCCAGTCTCCGTCCCAGCCTCCTTTTATAGCTTTTGTATCACTTCCATAATCCAGCAGGATAATTACTTTCTCTTTTTCTTCCTTGTTTAGTTTTCTGCTAGGTTTTATTTTCAATGTATAATCATCGTGAACCGGAATATATGGATTGTGAAGAATAATAGTATTGGAAACCGAACCAGTTCCTACATCCGGTTTTTCGGACATGTTGAAATTTACAGCATCATAAATCTCATTTTTCCCCAACCTGAGTTCTGCATTTTCAGAGGAGATTGTTTTTTCCTGATCAGGTATCACAGCTTTATCCGTAGAAAAAACTTTATCATTAACTTTACTTAACTGAACTTTTGTTGTCAAACGGCTTGTATTTCCATTCACATCTTTCAGAATAATTTCAATATTGTGGATTTCTTCATCCTGAAGATTAATAATTCCTGATAAATTGGGACGGCTGTAATTCTGAAGTTTCATACCCGGCAAGGAAGATAAATGCTGGATCGCCGTTTTATCTCTCATAAATTTAGTGTAATCTATACAGCCATTAAGGTAGCGGGTATCATCGTAACTTACTTTGTCGATAGAAAAACCATAGATGAGCTTTCCGTCCATAAATAACTCTGCCTGATAAATTCCCAAATTGAACCCCTGATTGGCTTTATCTACAGCTTTAATTCCCAAACTTATTATTGGGGAATTAACTTTCATTACATCAGCAGTGTAATTATTTCCTGATTTTTTAACAGTAACGCCGTTAGCTCCCGGCTCATAGATACTGAAACGCCTGTTATACCAATACAATCCGCTGATTATAGGAGCTAAATGATCAGGAATGTTAAAGCCAAACAGTAAAGGATTCAGGCATTCTTCTGTTTTGGTATCCCGTATTTCAAAGTGGAGATGTGGGCCCGCCGAACCTCCTGTATTTCCGCTTAAAGCGATCAACTGTCCTTTTGCTACAGGAAACTGTCCGGGCTGGAAAGTAATATCCTGCTCCCATGTTTCATCTTTGTACTGTTTTTCTTTGAGGTATTCATCCAACTTATCATAATATTTGTTTAAGTGGGCATACACTGTTGTATAACCATTCGGATGGGTAATGTACACCGCATTTCCAAAACCATATCTTTCAACTTTAATCCTGCTTACATAACCATCCGCAGCAGCAACCACGGATAAATTTTCCTGACTGTTCGTTCTCAGATCCAGTCCCATATGAAAGTGATTGGTACGAACCGCACCAAAATTGGCGGCAAGCTGCATGGGAATATTCAGAGGGTTTCTGAAATAGTTTTGGGGATAATTATTCTGGCCCTGAATGATGATAGTGTGGATAAAACCAATAATAAGCATCAATTTGGAAAAGATTTTCATACTGCATCTGGTTTTTTAGGTCTACATTAAATATACGGGTATTCAAGCAATGATCGTGCTATTTTATTGCCGTAAACTAAGCTGGTTTTTATTTTTCAAGCGGGCTAAAGCTCATTGCTATTGAATAAAAGAACCCCAATTTGTTTGTGAACAACAGTGTTAAAACTCACTCATTCACCATTCACCATTCACTTTTTAGCATTCTCTGCATTTATATTTCTGAGATTGAAGTTTTTAATAGAAATTACCTAAATAAAACATATCTTATAAACCGACAAAATTCACTAAATTTGCAGACTTAATTAATCAACGATATTGAGATATTTACAATGAGCCAATTTAAAGAATACAAAAACCTCAACCTTATTGACGTAGCCGACAATGTAGCGGAATTTTGGAAACAGAATAAAACGTTTAGTAAAAGTGTTGAGATTCGCGAGGGCAATCCCGAGTTTGTTTTTTATGAAGGTCCGCCTTCAGCAAACGGTATGCCCGGAATTCACCACGTAATGGCCAGAGCATTAAAGGATATTTTCTGTCGTTTCCAGACGCAGAACGGAAAACAGGTTTTCCGTAAAGCGGGCTGGGATACACATGGACTTCCTGTGGAGCTGGGCGTAGAAAAGGAATTAGGAATTACCAAAGAAGATATTGGCAAAAAAATCTCTATTGAAGACTATAACAGGGCGTGCCGTGAAGCGGTAATGCGCTATACGGATGTCTGGAACGACCTTACCGAGAAAATCGGGTACTGGGTAGATCTTGAGGATCCGTATATCACCTACAAATCCAAATATATGGAAACAGTATGGTGGCTGTTGAAGCAGTTGTATGACAAAGAATTATTGTATAAAGGATACACCATTCAGCCCTATTCACCAAAGGCGGGAACAGGACTTTCATCCCATGAGCTGAACCAGCCGGGAACGTATCGTGATGTTTCTGATACTACGGTAGTGGCTCAGTTCAAAGCTAAAAAAGAATCTTCTGAGCTATTCGGTGATATAGACGGCGATGTGCATGTTCTTGCATGGACGACGACTCCATGGACGCTTCCTTCCAATACAGCCCTTGCCGTAGGAAGAGATATTGAATATGTTTTGGTAAAAACGTTCAACCAATATACTTTTGAACCGATAACGATCGTTTTATCAAGAGTTCTTTTACCAAAAGTTTTCGGTAAAAAATATACGGAAGGAACCGATGAAGATTTCGCCAATTATACTTCAGAAAGCAAAGTAATTCCGTTCAGAATTCTTAAAGAATTCACCGGAGAAAAACTTGCCGGAACACAGTATGAGCAGCTGATCCCTTGGTTTACACCGAATGACACGCCTGAAAATGCTTTCAGAGTGATCTTAGGTGATTTCGTTACTACGGAAGACGGTACAGGTATCGTTCACATCGCGCCTACTTTTGGTGCGGATGATGCCAGAGTAGCAAAAGAAGCAGGAATTCCTCCAATGTTGGTGAAAGATGAAAATGATAATCTTGTTCCTCTTGTAGATCTTCAGGGTAAATTCATCAAAGGAGAAAATGTTCCTGAAGTATTTTCAGGAAAATATATCAAGAATGAGTATTACGATGAAGGAACTGCTCCTGAAAAATCATGGGACGTAGAACTTGCGATCCTTCTGAAAACGGAGAACAAAGCTTTCAAAGTAGAAAAATATGTCCATTCATATCCACACTGCTGGAGAACAGACAAGCCGGTATTGTATTATCCGTTAGATTCATGGTTTGTGAAAATGACGGCTGTAAAAGACAGACTGGTTAACCTGAACAAAGAGATCAACTGGAAACCGAAAGCTACCGGTGAAGGACGTTTTGCCAACTGGCTGGAGAATGTAAACGACTGGAACTTATCCCGTTCAAGATACTGGGGTATTCCGTTGCCAATCTGGAGAACAGATGACCTGAAAGAAGAAAAGATCATCGGATCTGTTGAAGAGCTTTACAATGAGATTGAAAAATCTATTGCAGCAGGCTTCATGAAGGAGAATCCTTTCCAGGGATTTGTGATCGGAAATATGTCTGAGCAGAATTATGCTTTAGTTGATCTGCACAAAAATGTAGTGGATAAAGTAGTTTTAGTTTCAGATTCAGGAAAAGCAATGAATCGTGAGAGTGACCTGATCGATGTATGGTTTGATTCAGGATCAATGCCGTATGCACAGCTTCACTACCCGTTTGAAAACAAAGAAATGATTGACAGAAATAAGGCATTCCCTGCTGACTTTATTGCAGAGGGAGTTGACCAGACCCGTGGATGGTTCTATACACTTCATGCGATAGGAACTGCTGTTTTCGACTCTGTTGCTTATAAAAACGTAATGAGTAACGGTCTTGTTCTGGATAAGAACGGACAGAAGATGTCAAAACGTTTAGGAAATGCGGTAGATCCATTCGAAACCCTTTCTGTATACGGTCCGGATGCAACGAGATGGTACATGATTTCGAATGCGAATCCGTGGGAAAACCTGAAGTTTGATATTGAAGGAATTGACGAGGTGAGAAGAAAATTCTTCGGAACACTTTATAACACCTATTCGTTCTTTTCGCTTTATGCAAATGTTGACGGCTTCAATTATTCAGAAAAAGAAGTGGAAAACCGTCCGGAAATTGACCGATGGATCCTTTCTGAGCTGAATCTTTTAATTAAAGAAGTAAAAGCATTCTACGAGGATTATGAACCTACAAGAGTAGCGAGAGCCATCAATACTTTCGTTAATGACAATTTAAGTAACTGGTATGTAAGATTGTGCAGAAGACGTTTCTGGAAAGGAGATTATTCTGATGACAAAATCTCTGCTTACCAGACTTTATATACCTGCCTTGAGGTAGTGGCTAAACTGTCTGCTCCAATTGCTCCGTTCTTTATGGATCAGCTGTATCAGGACTTAAATAAAGTAACAGGAAAAGAAAACTGTGAATCTGTACACTTAACGGATTTCCCTGTCGCTGATGAAAGTTTAATCGATGAGGATCTGGTTGAAAAAACTCATCTGGCTCAGACCATCACAAGTCTGGTACTGTCTATCAGACGTGCAGAAAGCCTTAAAGTAAGACAGCCGCTTCAGAGAGTTCTGATTCCTGTTCTGGACAAGAAAACAGAAGAGCAGATCTTAGCCGTGGCAGACCTGATTAAGCAGGAAGTAAACGTAAAAGAACTACAATTAATTAATGCTGAAGAGGCATCTCATTTAATTGTAAAGCAGATAAAACCGAATTTCAAAGCACTGGGTCCTAAACTGGGCAAAGACATGAAAACGGTAGGCGGAGAGATCACCAACTTTAATGCGGAACAGATTTCCACCCTTGAAAAAGAAGGAAAAATTGATATCCAGGGATATGAAATCACCCTTGATGATGTGGAAATTTCAACGAAAGATATCCCGGGATGGACGGTTACTTCCGATGGAAAAACCACTGTGGCATTAGATTTGACGTTAACCGATGAGTTAAAATCTGAAGGAATCGCGAGGGAATTCATCAATAGAATCCAAAACCTGCGAAAAGAGAAAGATTTTGAGCTGACAGACCGAATCCAAATCTTCATTGAAGAAAATTCACCTTTCATTGAAGATATTAAGAAAAATGAGGAATATATTTCCTCCGAGGTCTTGTCAAATAAAATAGAAATTGTATCTTCACTTTCAAATTTTAACGAAATCGAAATAGATGAGGTTAATTTTAAGATAAATGTCGAAAAAAATTAACAAGTAGTTATTGTATTTCAAATTCCATTTCATAATTTTATTAAAAAAGAGAAAAGAATATGTCAGACGAAAGAGTTAGATACAGCGATGCTGATTTACAGGAATTTAAAGCGATCATTAAAGAAAAAATAGAAAAAGCTGAAAAAGATCTTCAGCTGATCAGAGAAAGTTTTATCAATGACCAGAATAATGGTACTGATGATACTTCCCCTACTTTCAAAGCTTTTGAAGAAGGAGCTGAAACGTTGAGCAAAGAACAGAACTCTATTTTGGCAGGAAGACAGGAAAAATTCGTCCGTGATCTTAAGAATGCGTTAATCAGAATCGAAAACAAAACGTACGGTGTTTGCAGAGTAACAGGAAAATTAATTCCAAAGGAAAGACTTCTGGCCGTTCCTCATGCTACGCTGAGCATTGAAGCGAAAAATATGCAGAAATAAGCCGTAAGGTTTGTAAAATAATATTGGGTTTATATCGTATTCACGGATACTATATAAACCTAATTTTTAATATACACCCATGAGCGAAGTCATTATTTTAGTTATTATCGTTGCAGCTGCCCTGCTGTTCTTCAACAGGGAATGGATCAGGAACAGATTTTTCCCGGTTCAGCATACCAACTATACGATTGATGACCAATTTAATTCCGACAAACGTGAAAGGGAAAAAGAAATCGACAAACTGTTAAGCAAAATGGGCAAAAACGGAATCAATGACCTCTCTGCTAAAGACAGAAAAAGACTTGATGAGCTGTCCAAAATGTAAAAAATAAAACAAGAAAATGGAATCTATCATAGTACATCCTAAAAACTCTATGGAGCTTAGCGCACTGAAAAGTGTTTTAAAAGAAATGAACATTAAGTTCGAAAAAGCACATGTTAAAAGTTCGTTTAACGGACAGAAAGTAATCAAAAAAGCGAGCGATAATAAAAATGTAAAAGCTTCAAAACCGTCAAAACCTAAAGGACTGTAATGAAAAAGATCTTAGCGATAACATTTCTAGTGTTATTAATTGACCAGGCTTCAAAAATTTACATCAAAACCCATTTTAATCTGGATGACAGTATTTCTGTTTTGCCAGGCTTTAAACTTACTTTCGTAGAAAATCCGGGAATGGCTTACGGGCTTCATTTCGGAGGGATTATCGGAAAATACTTTCTGGTTATCCTGAGACTATTCCTGATTGGGGGAATGGTGTATATGTTCAAAAAATGGCTGAAAGAAGGAGCTTCCAATTATCTTTTAATCCCAATGGCTATTATCTTTGCCGGAGCCATCGGAAATATTATCGATGGTATGTTCTATGGACTGATCTTCGACAGCGGAACGGTTTATGACGCAAGCATCGACCGATGGATCGGATACGGTGGAGTTTCTAAGTTCGTTCCTTTTGGCAACGGTTATTCTGCCTTTATGAAAGGATGTGTGGTAGATATGCTTCACTTCCCGCTGGTAGACTGGAACGTTCCTGAAAGTGTTCCTTTAATCGGAGGAAAACATATTGAATTTTTCAAATACATTTTCAATGTTGCCGATTCAGCGATTACCATAGGAGCAGCCTTATTATTAATATTCAGAAAAAAGGCTTTCCCTAACGGTCTTGAATTTTAAAAGGAATTCCTGATGAAAAAAATAATCAAAAATATTTTTAAAACTTTCCTGCTTCTTCTTGTTGCAGGAATTATTTTTATAGCCTGGGCTAACTACAGCATCAGGCAGGAAAGCAGCAAATTTGTATCCTATAGCATTGCAGATGTTCCCCCAACCAAAACCGCTCTCCTTCTGGGTACCGGGAAAAACCTCAGCAACGGAATGCCGAACGCTTATTTCTATAACCGTATTCAGGCAGCCGCAGATCTATATAAAAGCGGAAAAATCCAGTACATTATCGTAAGCGGGGACAACAGTACCAAAGACTATAATGAGCCGGAGGATATGCAGCTTGCTTTAGTACAGAATGGAGTTCCTCAGAACAGAATATATCTGGACCACGCAGGATTTCGTACATTAGATTCTGTAATCAGGGCTAAAGAAATCTTCGGACAGACCAAATTGGTTATCGTTTCGCAGAAGTTCCATAATGAAAGAGCTGTTTTTCTGGCCAGAAAAAACGGAATGGAGGCTTTCGGATATAATGCCCCCGATGTGAATAAATATGCAGGTTTAAAGACCAATCTGCGGGAATATTTAGCCAAAGCCAAAGTATATTGGGATCTTATTTTCAATGTTGAACCAAAATTTGGTGGAGATAGGATTGAAATAAAATGATTTTAGTACTTTTAAGATCTATAACCATGCTATGAAAAAATCTTATTTTGGACTTTTTATAACTTCTTTCCTGTTTCTCCTTTCCTGCGGTGGGAAAGATAAAGACACGGGATATACCGATATGCTTATGGGAATCTCTCAATCTTCCATTGATTCTATACGGAAGGCAGAAGATAAAAAACCGGTATATCTGAAGAAACTTACCTTTGATGTAGATTCCGCGTCATCGGTAGACTTAATGCTTCCGCTAGGCAATTATCTTAAGGAATATTCTTTTTCAAGCCCCAACATCCATCTTTCTGATCCGGAACACCCTACACAGGTGGAGGATGAATCATTGCTGCCTTTAGGAATCAGTATTAAGAATAATTTTTCTGATGATGATTCCGGGGAAGTTCTTATGATCGGGAACTCAGATAACCCCAATATTTATCCTGTTTCAGATATTAAAAAATTCAATCCGGCAGAAAAAATCCTGCTGGAAGATAAAAACACCCTGATTTTTATCGATTCTTTCGGTGATAAAAAGCTGTACTACAGACAATATGATCCTTCAGCAAAAAGATATTACCTTTACACTGCAGAAACACCAAAGTATAATGACGAAAAGCTTCAATACGCTTCATTGTTTTCAGCTTATAAGAAAGCGAGAAACCTGCTTGCCTTTGATAAAGAGACCTCTCCTGAAAATCTGACCTGGGAAAGGATAAAACCCGGACTTTCGGAAATTGAACTGAAAAGTTACGACCGTTATTACACTTCGCTTCAGAAAGAATTAAAATATTTCATGAAAGACAATGATAGTACTGATATCAAGAAGACTAATTTCGACCTATATCTCTATCGTGATAATAACCACAGCCAGAAAGGGATAGACCAGACAAAACTGCTTGCGGATTCCAATTTTTCAGGAACTTTTGAGGAGATCCCGTTTGAAAACCGCTTTACAGACGGCTATTTTCAGGGGAAATACAGATATGATGATAAGCTTAAATTTGTTAAAAGGATCAGCAGCAACAGTATTCTTGTAAGTGCAGAAGATACTGACAGCTATTCATACAGCAACCCTCCGGGGTATTTTATCATCAGTTCGATAAAGACTGGTAAAGGACAGTTTTACCTGATCAGCATGACCAATAAGGACGGCAATGATATTGTTGCTCTTATGAATGATTACTTCAGTAAACATTTAAAAATCTAATTCACCATGAAGCCAATATCTGCCCTGTTATTATGTTCTCTGATCCTATTCTCCTGCAATCCTGTTGGAGAGAAAATATCCGATGAAACCCCTGTAGATCCTCAGCTCGTCAGTACAGAAGACCATCTTGATCTGAAAAAAGGCGATGTTCTTGTGGTCTGGGGAAAGCTGGATGCCTCTTTTATTACCAATGGTATTACTCCTTCATTCAACCTGATTTACAATCTCAGCCTCGATGGAAATACGGTAAGTAATGCTACTCTGCCGATGTTTTCAGGTTCAGCAAAGAGAATCAATTCCGATTACTCGGTACAGGAAGACGAAGAAGAAGACAAACAGGAATCCACCACAGACAGTACTGAAATCAGAGAAGGAAAATTAGTGAAAGCATCCTGGCAGTTTGAACAGGAAATCACCCGTATCCCTATTGAAAAAGACGGTAAATATACCTTCGATTATAAGATAAAATCCAAAGGCAGTGACGGAGAAAGCATGTTCAATAAAGCCGCGATTATTTTAAGGAAGAATTAAGCTTTTATTTTTTTATCATTCAGTGTCTGGTAGGCAATATAATATATTCCGTAAAAGACAATAACCGTCAGAATCAGGGCAATGGAAGCTGTGTTTTTCAGGAAATCCATGACGTAATCTTTAAAGATAAATTCCTGTGCGTAAATTCCGCTGTAGAAAGGATATACTTTTATAGCGGTTACAATCAGTCCTAAAACCAAAGGGAAAATCCAGGTGAATCTTTTGATGTAGGCTACAGTAACAAAAGCAGCAATATAGATAACGCACGACAGAATATCGTCCGTCTTTCCGGCCATAATTCCTTTTCTGAACTGAAAAAGCAGAAGCAATGTTATAACAGCAAGGTGTATTTTCTTTGCTTTGTTGGTATTGGCAGGAGCCAGGAATTTAATTTTATCATCAAACCGGATCATTAAAAGTGAAATAATATTAACGACAGGAATCCAGACCGAAGCGCCGGCAGCACCGTAATATTTATTTTTCAGAATACTTCTTTCTTTTAAAAACTGTCCTGTAAACCTGGAGCTGATCACAAAGAATATAATCAGAACTATCGTACTGATCCATCCGAACATATTCATATTTTTTCCAAAGAAATCCAATTCAAGCTTGAATGCACTTTCAAGAAGGGCAAAAAAGACAAATATCACACTGGTGATCATAATGAAAGAAGTTGTCCAGAAATATCGCCCGGCGTATTCCAAAGCATTTTTTGAAAACGTATAAATATTTTCACCTTTCATGATACATCCCGTCAAAAATAAAAACGCTCCTAAATAAGCTGTACTTTTGATGCTGCTAAGGAAATAGTAAATCAATGTGACGATAAATTCCGTTGATTTTGAATCATAAGAAGCAGAACCAATCAGATTTTCTATAAATCCTAAATCTGAATGATATAAAGAAAATAAAGCTAAATTCAACAGAAAAAGTTTTCCAATGATATTTTTACCTTCTGGTTTTTCTTCAGCCTGATACCTTTTGGCAATAACCCATACCGCGATAAGCTGCAGAATAAGGTAGGTCCATTTTCTCAGGGTAACAGAATTGATACGTTCTTCAAACGAAACATAATAATCCACTATATCACGAATGTCTTTCATAAAGAAACAGAACATCAACAGAAACGGAAGGATAATGAGAACAGACTTCCATCGTTTATTCACGATAAAATACCACAGAAAAAATAATGCATTGAGCGCATATGACAGATTATCCAGTATTTTAGAGAAAGTATTGGGCTGCTCAGGATCAAAATATCGGGTCACAAAATCTGTAACCAGGCAGATTAGAAATAAAACCCAAAGGCTTTTAACGGCTTTGAAAAGCTTCAACGACAAAAAATGGTTATTTTCCATATTACAATGGTGTTTTTACAAATATAATCTAAAAATTGGTTACAGAGGTTTCTAAAACATCCGTCTTAAAAAGAATTTGCCAGCCACTGCAATCTTTAGTATTTTTGTTTTTTATTTTTTAATCAAATAATTTAAACAAATGTCAAGAATTCTTACCGGCATTCAAGCCACCGGAACTCCCCATCTTGGAAATCTTCTTGGGGCCATCATTCCTGCAATTGAACTTTCCAAACAGGAAGGAAATGAATCATTTTTATTTATTGCGAATCTTCATACACTTACCCAGATTAAAGATGCGCAGACGTTAAGACAAAATACCTACGAGATTGCTGCGGCTTGGCTTGCTTGTGGACTAGATACCGAAAAAACATTTTTCTACAGACAGAGTGATATCCCTGAAACCTGTGAACTATCTTGGCATTTATCATGTTTTTTTCCTTATCAAAGATTAACATTAGCTCATTCATTCAAAGATAAAGCAGACCGTCTTCAGGATGTAAATGCAGGGTTGTTTACATATCCAATCCTTATGGCTGCTGATATTTTATTATATGATGCGGAGATCGTTCCTGTAGGAAAAGACCAGCTTCAGCATCTGGAGTTTGCAAGAGACGTAGCTTCAAGGTTTAACAATCAGATGGGAGAAATTCTTGTTCTTCCTCAGTCTGAACTTCAGGAAGACACAAAATATGTTCCCGGAACAGACGGCCAGAAAATGTCAAAATCCAGAGGAAACATTATCAATATTTTCCTTCCTGAAAAAGAACTGAAAAAACAGGTCATGAGCATTGAAACGGATTCCAAGGCTCTGGAAGAGCCTAAAGATCCTGAAACCGACAAAGTTTTTGCCATCTATCAGCTGATTGCTACTCCTGAACAAACCGAAGAGCTGAGAGCAAAATATCTTGCCGGAAACTTTGGATACGGACATGCTAAAAAAGAATTGCTGGATCTTATCCTGGTTAGTTTTGCCAAAGAAAGAGAAACGTTCGCTTATTATATGAACAATCTTGATGAGCTGGAAACAAAACTGCAGCAGGGTGCTGAGAAAACCAGACCTGTTGCTCTGGAAACCCTTAAAAGAGTAAGAACAAGTTTAGGATTTTAATTCTGAATTTTAAAAATATAAGAAACAGGCTGCATCAGTTTTGATACAGCCTGTTTTTTTATTGTATGGCTCTTTTCAGGTTTTATTTTTTGTAAGAATGAAGCTGTGCATTCCTTCTTCAAACTTATAAATCATCTCCCAGCCCGGATATTGTTTGATGATAGTCTTAATAATCGACAATCCCAGTCCGGTAGAGCTATGATCTGATCCCTGCTTATAAAAACGGGTGAAAATTCTTGAAGAATCCAGAGGCTCAGAAGCTCCGGTATTCCGGAAGATTATCCTGTTATCTTCAATGACAATATCTACAGCTCCTTCCTGATAAGTATATTTCACAGCATTTTTAAGCAGGTTGGAAAGCAGAATATCCGCAAGATCAGGATTGAAGTCCGCGATAAAATATCCTTTTTCCTCTGTGCTTACTTTAATTTTTTTAAACTCAATAAAGTCTTCGTAATTTTTTATCAGCTCAGAAATCTTTTCATTAAAATCCAGTTTTGAGGTTTGATTAAACTGGCTGTTTTCAATTTTAGAAAGCATCAGAAGAGACTTGTTCAGCCCTGTCAGCCTCCGTAGATCGCCTTTTACTTCGGTAAGAAGATGAAGACTGTTTTTGTCAAGATTTTCATTCTGAACCGCCAGATCAATCTTATTGATCACAATGGCCAAAGGGGTCTGAAGTTCATGCGATGCATTTTCAATAAACTGCTTCTGCTGATGAAAAACCAGTTCATTCCGCTCTATCATCTCATTGATTTCTACATTCAGCTCCTCAAACTCCGTAATTGAATAATCCTGAGATTCCTGAACAGAAGAGATCCCGAACTGATACTTTTTAAGCTTATCCAGGATTGCATAAAAAGGCCGCATTGCTTTATTCAAAAGATATCCATTGACCACCACAATACTGATGACAAGCAAAATATACAGTACAATTAAAGCTGTTGTGAGATCATACACCAATTCATCCTGTTCCACAGTGGATGTTCGTATTTCCAGGCGTTGACGTTTTCCGAACTGATCGATAAAATCCGTTTCAAGAACCCTGTAAGGCTGATCCTTATCATCATACTCCATATAAAACATTTTATTATACAGCCTGTTCTTCTCTTTATATTCCGATTCTGAAATAGGTTTGATTTTGAATTCATTAAATCCGAAATCTTTGCTATCCAATAGTTTAGGATCATGATAAACAGCCTTAATAATCTGTATTTTGCGGTCTTTCAGTCCATCATCCACATTATCATAGACCTCATCCAGAATATAGGCATAGAAAAGTCCTGCCCATACTGCAATAATCAGCAGAAGGATGACGATCAGATATTTTATCGTGTAATATTTTAATGAAACTTTCATCAGACAAATTTATATCCTATTCCGTAAACAGCCTGAAAATCGGCTTCTGCATGAAGTGCTTTTAATTTTTTGCGGAGATTTTTAATCTGGGAATAAATAAAATCCAGACTGTCAGCCTGATCAATATAATCTCCCCATATCGCTTCTGCCAAGGTAGTTTTCTGAAGCGTTTTTTCCGGCTGAATCACAAAATAGTATAACAGATCATATTCTTTCCTGTTCAGAACCAACTCTTCACTGCCTACTTTCACAATCCTGTTTTCCGGATCAACAGAAATATTCTTGTATATGATTGTATTTTCCCCGTCCTGATTCTTTCTGCGGATTACAGAACGGATTCTCGCCATCAATTCTGCAAGATGGAATGGTTTCGCCAGATAATCATCTGCCCCTATTTCCAGCCCGGCCACTTTATCATCTACAGAGTCTTTAGCCGATAAAATGATCACAGGATCTTTTTTATGCATTTTTTTGATCTCCCTCAACAGTTCAATACCGTTTCCGTCCGGGAGCATAATATCCAGAAGGATACAGTCATATTCATAAGAAATGATCTTTTCAAGCCCCGAGCTGTAGTCTTCAGCATATTCCACAATAAACTGTTCAGCTTCCAGAAAACTCTGTACAGTTTCCCGCAGTTGTGGTTCGTCCTCTATGATTAATATCTTCATACCAATTGTAGTTTATCTGCAGTCAGCAGGAATGGTTCCGTTAAACACTATCAAATATATAAAATTATAACCTCCCGATCTGGAGGCTATAATTGATCTTTTATTTAAAAATTGGTTTTTATATGTCGTCCGTCTGCATCAAAAGTGAGGCAAAGGCCATTCATCAGACTTATTTTGTAAGCATTGAATTTTTTCTCAATAGAATCTACAATGCTGCATGGATAGTGTTTTGTTAAAAAAGACACTATTATTTTTCTTACTCTTCCGGATGAAGTATTTCCTCCGTTTCCGTTGATTATATTCCAGTTTACCATAATATCAGGATTTAAAGTGTTCATCAATACGTTGTATTAGTCATCAATTTTTTTGAAGTTTCCTTTGCTGTCGAATTCCAGATCCAGACCGTTGGAAAGTTCTGCTTTGTAAGACCATCTTTCCTTCTCAATTTTCACGATATACGTATTCGGAAAGTTCTTGGAAGCATAATTTCTGATGGAAGCGGGGATAAATCCATATGGTAGTTTCTGATGTTTTCCGTCTACTTCTTTCCAGTTTCCGCTGCTGTCAAATTCTACTTTCGTTCCATTAGCCAGATATACTTTATATTCATCAACACCATAGATCGCTCTGTCTTCAATGACTGAACCTACAGCAATTCCTTTAAAGTTAGCAGCAAGAAAGTTCTTTGCGGTTTTGGGAAGCTGATTGGCATTGATGGCTCTGTCCTGTGCGAATATAAAACCACTTGCCATCATAAAGATTAACATAAATGCTCCGGTAATTTTTCTAAAATTTTTCATAATGCTATATTTTTCTGTTGTTATTCTGGAGCAAAGTTCAGAATCAATTTGGGAAAGAATTAGGAAAGGAAGAAAATGAATGAAAAAAATAAGAATGTAGATATTGGTTATGATCAATACATTTTCTCAACGCAAAGTCGGTGATTGACACCGTTGATTTCAGAAAGTAAAAAAGGACATCAACTCTGTCGAATCGATGAAGCAGATATATTAACCAATTAAAAAATCTGCTGATTTATGAGGGAAATTTTCGCCCGCAGATCGAGCAGATAACGCAGATATTTTACTTTCTGCGTATTATTATTTTGCTGTAAAACATTATAAGTTTTTGAAACCTATACCTTTTATTTTTAGCGTAAACATCTTCTGATTTGAGAGATAAAATATTCCCAAATCAGAAGATGCTTTTATGTTAAGAGTTATTACAGATATTCTTTAATCTGTTGAAGGTGGGTAATAGCTTTCAGCCCATCCCTCTGTTTATCTTCCTTATAAACATTGAAAAAGATGGCATCCATTCCGAAATCTGTTGCTCCCATAGCATCTGCAATCCAGCCATCACCAATCAGAATACTTTCTTCTTTTTTCGCTTCAGAAAGTGCCAAGGAATATTCGAAAATTTTAGGATCAGGCTTTCTTATCCCTATGGCATCTGCACTGGTAATGGTTTTGAAATAAGGGGCAATTCCGGATAGCGTACATTTTCTTTCCGTTACTTCCTGAAAACCATTGGAAATAATGTGAAGGGTATAATTTTTCGCCTTTAAATATTCCAGAACATCTTCTGCTCCTTCTACCAATTCATTATAACCCACGATATTATCGAGGAAATTTTCTTCAAAATAAAGGGAAAGTTCTTTATTATCTACTCCAAAATGCTGAAAAGTATCATAAAAACGATGTTCTCTCAGGTATTCTTTACCAATAATTCCGTCTCTGATCTTTTCCCAGAGATCTTCGTTGATGTCATGGTAGACGGAATGAAACTCTTCAAAGTCAATATTATATCTCGAAGTGATATCCTGAGCTTCAAAAAGATCCTTAATAGTCAGATAGGCATTTCTGCGGTGATCCCAAAGCGTATTGTCGAGATCAAAAAAAACGTGCTGCATTTTCATACAGCACAAAGTTAATCATTTTAATTTTTCAAAATAGGATAACTTTTGCCCTTGCTTTTCACAATTTCAATGCTTTTGGAAAAGTTGAGCAAAAAATCAATTGTTTGTTTCTTAGGTTTCAAAGTTTTCACTTTTAAGGAATCATTTTTTTTCATAGGCGAAGAATGTTTTCCTTTAAACGTGAAATTTTTAAAAATATTATCCTATCGTGTCAATACAATATTATTTTCATCCATGATTTTTCTCAGGTTAATCAGTGCATACCGCACTCTGCCCAAGGTGGTATTAATACTCATATTGGTATGATCAGCGATTTCTTTGAAGCTTAACCCGTCAAAAAATCTTAATTTGATCACTTCCTGCTGATTTTGTGGTAAAAACTGAAGCATTCTCAGTAAATCCTCCTGAATCTGAAGAGTAACCAATTGATCTTCAATATTTTCCGAAGGTTCTCTGATCAGATCAAAAATAGAATACTCATCGGTTTCAAAAGTTGTTTCTGAAACTTTGACGTTTTTTGCTTTCACTCTGAAATGATCAATAATAAGGTTGTGTGCGATCCGCTTTGCCCAAAGAATGAATTTTCCTTCTTCGTTGTAACGTCCTTCTTTCAACATCACGATAATCTTCATGAATGTGTCCTGAAAAACATCATTGGCCAGATCTTCATCATTAATTTTGTAAAAAATGAATGTAAACAGTTCTCTCTGATGACGATGGATAAGGGTTGATAAGGCCTCCTCGTCTCCTTTCTGGTAAAGGGAAATTAGTAAGCTGTCCGTTTTTGATTTCATAACTCTTCTCAATAATAAAATATTTGCAGACCAGCAATTCTCCAGATATTTCATCTGGCTCTAGCCGTAAATACAAAACAGTTTTTTAGAGTAAAGTAAAATCAATAGGCGGTACAATTATTATATGGTGTAAATATAATAATTTTTTAATAACTGTTAACCTATTATTAATTTTTTCCAAAAAAATTTAAAAAAAATCACTTAAACATATCGTGAATAAAGACAGTAGGGACATTTAATGTAAAATTAATATTTAGTCCTTTCATCTCTTTTCCGTTTAATCTGGTATCTCCAATCGGAAAAGCATACCCTCCGGTAAGATCCAGCATCCCAAAAAGTGTAACGCCCACTTTGGGAGCAACATATTTATTCGTTCCTTCTGCACCTACCAGAAAATAATAAGAATGATAAAAATCTACGTTTTTTTCGAAATTAAGAAGAACATCTGCCTGAAGTTTCGGCATGATAGCAAATTTTGAATTTGTAGAACCCATCATAGCTGATGCTCCAAGCCTGTAAATCACATCATCATTCTTCAGGAAAAGCAGTTTCCCGCCCACGTCTCCAAAACTCTGGTTCTGGTATGTATATCCTACACTGACCATCTTATGCATCGTGTACTGTGCTTTGGCCGCTATGCTCAGGAAAAATATTGAAAGTAGGGTAACCGCCGTTCTAAAACTCATCATCTTTAATTTATTTATAATGTAAAATTAAAAAAAACTGCCTTACCCGAAGATAAAGCAGTCTATTTATTCTATATGAAGAGAAAATTAAATTCCGAAAGCGGCTTTAATCTCATCTACTTTATCTAATTTTTCCCATGTAAAGAATTCAAGATCTTTCAGGGTAATCTCATTTTTCTGGCCTTTGTTGAACGTTTTGTCAGCTACATAATGTTCTTTCCCCATATGCCCGTAAGAAGCTGTTTCCTGATAGATTGGGTTTCTTAATTTCAGATGCTGCTCAATAGCATAAGGTCTTAAATCAAAAATAGAAGATACTTTTTTAGCAATATCACCATCGTGAAGATCTACTTTTGCGGTTCCATATGTATTGATATATAAACCACAAGGCTCAGCTACCCCAATTGCATAAGAAACCTGTACCAAAACTTCATCAGCGATCCCTGCTGCCACAAGGTTTTTTGCAATGTGTCTGGTAGCGTATGCTGCACTTCTGTCCACTTTTGAAGGATCTTTTCCAGAGAAAGCACCACCACCGTGAGCTCCTTTTCCTCCGTAAGTATCAACGATGATTTTTCTTCCTGTAAGACCTGTATCTCCGTGAGGACCTCCGATTACAAACTTACCCGTTGGGTTGATATGATATTTGATCTCGTCATTAAATAAAGCTTTGATATCATCAGACTGTTGTGCCACCACTCTTGGAATAAGAATATTCTTGATATCTTCACGAATTTTGTTCAGCATTTCCTCTTCTGTTCCGAAATCATCATGCTGGGTAGATACTACGATAGAGTCAATTCTTACCGGCTTGTGGTCATCAGAATACTCAATTGTTACCTGGCTTTTTGCATCTGGTCTAAGGTAAGCAATTTCTTTACCCTCTCTTCTTACTGCAGAAAGTTCTTTAAGGATAGTATGAGCAAGATCCAATGCAAGCGGCATATAATTAGCCGTTTCATTGGTTGCATATCCGAACATCATCCCCTGGTCTCCAGCTCCCTGTGCGTTAGCTTTTGCTTCGAAAGACTCATCGTTTACTGCTCTGTCAACTCCTTGGTTGATATCCGGAGACTGTTCGTGAATGGCAGAAATAACCCCGCACGAATCTCCGTTAAACATATATTCTCCTTTGGTATACCCTATTCCGTTGATCACATCTCTTGCGATGGTCTGTACATCAAGATAGGCATCAGATTTTACTTCTCCGGCCAAAACAACCTGCCCCGTAGTTACCAATGTTTCACAGGCTACTTTAGAGTCTTTGTCATAAGCCAGAAAATGATCGATTAAAGCATCGGAGATCTGATCGGCGATTTTATCCGGATGTCCTTCTGAAACTGATTCAGACGTAAATAAATAAGACATATTATTCTTTGTTTTTTTAGATTAAAAAATAGAGGAAGAAAATTAAGAATAAATTGCCCGGAAAAAGAAATACTGTTTTAGCATTTTTTTATAGAGGTTGCAATCAGGTCAAATTTTTCCTCGTTCATAAACGTCTGCAAATTTAAGTACTATTTTTTTAATACTCAAAAATTTTGTTTACTAATTATATTTTTATTGAAATTACTGACTTATATCATTTTAAGTCTCCCCGATTACTGTGGCTTGATGCTCACAAATTCCTTGGGACTTTCATGATAATTCAACTTTAACTCCAATGAATTTTTAATGGAATGCGATAATTCATCAATGATTTTCTGCTTGAAAGTAGGCTTATAATAAATAATGCTGATCTCTCTGTACGGGAAAGGTTTTTTGAATCTGAAAACATTTTTCTTCTGTTCTTCAGAGAGCTGGCTCAATGCCAATTCAGGCAGTATGCTGATTCCTCCCACCTTATCTACCATATGAACAAGAGTCTGGATGTTGGAAGCCAGGAAATCTAAGTTCTTAGGCTTTAATGTATTTTCTTTCAGATGGCAGATATTTTCAAACTGATTTCTAAGGCAGTTTCCTTCTTCAAGAAGCCATACTTTTTCCACATTCAGTTCTTCCGGAATAATATATGAATTTTTCTTGTTGGCTTCCGTATTAGAGCTGTAGATCATCAGTTCTTCATTGAACAGGAAGTCCTGGTAAAACTCATCAGCCGTATCATAAGGAGTAGAGATAATTCCCGCATCCAGTTCACCGGCTTTAAGAGCTTTGATAATATTATCTGTAGTCATTTCCTTTACATTCATCTGGATCTTTGGATTCGCCTCAAGAAATTTAAAAATCTCAGTTGGCAGAATGAAAGAAGAAACGGTAGGAATGATCCCTAAATTGATGGTTCCACCCAGAATATTATTTAAAAGATTAGCCTTATTTTTTAGTTCATTGACAGATTCTATTATTACCTTTGCCTGATCAATGATCTGAAGCCCTACATCAGTAGTACGGATCGGGTGAGTGGTTCTGTCGAAAACTTTTACATCCAGTTCATCTTCAAATTTTTGTATCATTGCACTTAGTGTTGGCTGCGTAATAAAGCAGGCTTGAGCTGCTTTACCAAAATGTTTATACTTATCTACCGCGATAAGATACTCCAATTGCTGAATGTTCATCTGATTAATATTATCTATTACAAAGATATGATGTTTTTGCAATCAGCAATCAAAAATTCAAGTAAATTTGATATTTAATACGTCTGTATATGACAGCATACAAGGGAAAACAATCATACAAATCATAACTATATGGATTCTAAAAAATTAACGCTAAGCAATGGCGCTCCTTATTTCGAACATCAGGACTCCCAGACGGTAGGTCCAAGAGGACCTGTACTTCTTCAGGATTTCATCCTTCAGGAAAATCTTGCACATTTCGTTAGGGAAAGAATCCCTGAAAGAATTGTACACGCCAAAGGAAGCGGAGCCTACGGAACATTCACCGTAACACACGATATAAGCCAGTATACCCGAGCTAAATTATTTTCAAAAGTAGGAAATTCATGCAGAATGTTTGCCCGCTTTTCGACAGTTGGAGGTGAAAAAGGAAGCGCAGATACGGCAAGAGATCCCAGAGGATTTGCCCTAAAATTTTACACTGAAGACGGGAACTGGGATCTTGTAGGAAACAATACGCCGGTATTTTTCATCAAGGATGCTAAAAAATTTCCGGATTTTATCCATACTCAGAAAAGAGTTCCTAAAACCAATCTGAAAAGCGCCACGATGATGTGGGATTTCTGGAGCCTTAACCCAGAATCTCTGCACCAGGTTCTTATTTTAATGTCAGACAGAGGAACACCTCATGGCTACAGACATATGCATGGATTTGGATCGCATACTTTTTCGATGATTAACAGTCAAAACGAAAGAACATGGGTGAAATTCCATTTTAAAACCAAGCAGGGCATCAAAAACTTTACGGATGCTGAAGCGGTAAAAATGGCAGGAGAAAATCCGGATTTTGCCCAGGAAGATCTTTGCAATGCTATTGAAAACGGAGATTTTCCTAAATGGACTTTATACATTCAGGTAATGACGGAAGAACAGGCTAAAGATTTCAGATGGAATCCTTTCGACGTTACCAAAGTATGGTCACATGATGATTTCCCGTTGATTGAAGTAGGAGAAATGGAGCTGAATGAAGTTCCTGTCAATTATTTTGCCCATGTAGAACAGTCTACCTTTTCTCCAAGCAGCCTGATTGATGGAATCAGTTTTTCACCGGATAAAATGCTTCAGGGAAGATTATTCTCTTATCCTGACGCCCACAGATACAGAGTTGGAGTAAACGCTCATCAACTGGAAGTAAACCGCTGTCCTTTTGCTGTAAACAATTACCAAAGAGATGGGTTTATGGCAGATTCAAGCTACTATCAGGATAAACCGAATTATCACCCAAATAGTTTTGATGACATTAAACCGGATCCGGCTTACAAAAACTATGAATATGAATTGGATAGCGCCCATGTAGCCTACTACAATCGAAATGAAAATGATGATGATCATTATACCCAGCCCGGACTTCTGTATACTAAAGCCATGAATGCTGAAGACAGGGAACATCTGATCAGCAATATCGTAGGAAGCATGAAGGCTATAGACGGCCCTAAGAGAGATGAAATCATCAACCGCCAGTTATGTCACTTTTTCAGGACAAATATTGAACTTGGCATGAAAGTGGCATCACAGTTAAACATTAATATTGATGCAAATATGATGAATCACTCAAAGTGAGTATTTTGAAAGATAAATCAATTAAAAGGAAAAAAAACTAACATTTTTTCCTTTTTTTTGTAAAAAATTCATAATTTGCAGAAAATAATATTTCAAAGTGGAAAATGAGTTACGATAATATATTATTAAAAAAAGAGGACAAACTAGCTGTCATTACCATCAACAGACCTGAAAGTTTAAATGCTTTAAACGCAAAAACGATTCAGGAAATCAGTTCAGCAATGGACGAACTTAACGCAGATAATTCCTGTAGAGTAATTATTCTGACAGGAAGCGGAGAGAAATCATTTGTTGCCGGAGCTGACATTAAGGAATTCAGTGATTTTGGACAGGAAAAAGCCGAAGAACTGGCCAGAAATGGGCAAACTATCCTGTTTAACAAGATTGAAAATATGTCTAAGCCTGTAATTGCAGCTGTCAACGGCTTTGCATTAGGGGGAGGTTTAGAGCTTGCTATGGCGTGCCATATCAGATATGCATCGGAAAATGCCAGACTAGGGCTTCCAGAAGTAACTTTAGGATTGATTCCGGGTTACGGAGGGACTCAAAGGCTCCCGAAGCTTGTAGGAAAAGGTATTGCCAACGAAATGATCTTTTCAGCCAAAATGATCCCTGCTCAGAAAGCAAAAGAGATCGGACTGGTGAATGAAGTATACCCTATTGAAGAATTATTAACCAAAACAAAAGAATTAGCAGGAATCATTGCCAACAACTCACCAATGGCAATATCCAAGGCCATCCAGGCCGTAAACTTATCTGACACGGATAAAGGTTTTGAAACAGAGATTCAGTCTTTCGGAGAACTTTTTGATATGGCAGATAAGAAAGAAGGAGTTACCGCTTTCCTTGAGAAAAGAAAGCCTAACTTCTAAAGATTTTTAATCCAAATTATTTCGAAAAAACTAATGCTGCGGTATGAATAAGTTTGACAAAGCTTATCTAAAAATGGCCCAGGAATGGGCAAAACTATCCTACTGTAAGAGAAAACAGGTAGGAGCTCTTATCGTAAAAGATAGGATGATTATTTCAGATGGTTACAACGGAACTCCTTCGGGGTTTGAAAACTGCTGTGAAGATGAAGAGGGGAAAACACACTGGTATGTACTTCATGCGGAAGCCAATGCCATATTAAAGCTGGCCGCTTCCACTCAGTCTGCTCATGGTGCGACGTTATATTTAACACTTTCGCCGTGCAAAGAATGCAGCAAATTGATTCTGCAGGCAGGAATTACAAGACTTGTGTATATTAATGAGTATTCGGACGACGACGGGATATCGTTCTTAAGAAACCATAACATTGAAATAGAACAAATATCGGACTGTGAACTAAAAAAATAAGCACAAATGACTTGGGATGAAAAGATCAAAGATTTTGAAATATTTCTTCGTTTCGAAAGAAATTTTTCAGAAAACACGCTCGACGCCTATATTCGAGACATCAAAAAATTAAAAGATTACGCCATAGAGGATCTGGCAAACGTCGGTCCAGACTCTATAGGTTACGAAAATTTACAGGAGTATATTTTCAATCTTTCCAAACAAAAATTCAGTGAAAGATCTCAAGCCAGATGGATCTCTTCTATAAAAGCTTTCTTTAAGTTCTTGCTTGAAGATGAGTTCAGAGAAGATAATCCTGCGGCACTTCTTGAAGGTCCTAAACTGGGTTTGTATTTACCGGATACCTTAAGCCTGCAGGACATCAATAAGATCATTGCAGCTATTGAGATAAATACAGAACTAGGAAAGAGAAATCACTGCATCATAGAGGTACTTTATGGATGCGGGCTCCGTGTTTCTGAACTCATCGATCTTAAAATATCGAATATCAACTTCAAAGAACAGTATATCAAAGTAAACGGAAAAGGGAATAAAACCCGTTTTGTTCCTTTAGCTGACTATACTGCTGAACTTCTGGAGACCTATATTAAAGAGGTCCGTTCAAAAAGCAAGATCAACAAAAAGTATGAAGACACGCTGTTTCTGAACAGCCGTGGAACCTCTATGTCCAGGGTGATCGTATTTCTGATCATCAAGGAACTTACAGATAAAGCCGGGGTAAGCAAGAAAATATCTCCGCATACCTTCAGACATTCTTTTGCCACACACCTGCTTCAGAACGGTGCAGACCTTCGTTATATTCAGGAAATGCTGGGACATTCCAGTATTACCACTACGGAGATCTATACCCATTTGAAAACGGAAGAACTACGGGATGTTATCCTGAGTTATCACCCGAGAAATATTAATATTACTCAATAAAATGAAGTTCCATCTGCTCTTTGAAAAAACAATTATAAACAGATGAAATTATTGAAATACTGCCCAAATTGCGGCAGAGAAAGTCTGCATTGGGACGGCGAAAAGAAATGGAGCTGTCCCGAATGTAGTTTCACCCTCTACAACAATGTTGCAGGTGCCGTAGCCGTCGTCATTCGATGTGGAGACGAAATTTATCTTACCCGGAGAAACAGGGACCCTAAAAAAGGAAAACTTGACCTCGCCGGAGGTTTTGTAGATCCGAAAGAAAGTGCGGAAGAAACCTGCCGGAGAGAACTTTTCGAAGAGCTGCAGCTTGATGTAGATATTTCAAATTTAAAGTATATCACCAGCCTTCCTAATGTATATCAATACAAAGAAATTGATTACAATACGATTGATCTCTTTTATGAATATAATGTTGCTGAGAAGTTTGAGGTTAATCTCGAACTGTCAGAAATCTCAGAAGCTATCTGGATTCCTTTGAATCAACTGAATCTTGATGATATTGCTTTTGATTCTCAGAAGAGATTTTTTGAAGATTATTTAAAGAAGTAATTTTATACTATATATCCCCTTAGAAAATCTTAGGGGATTTTATTATGGGTAATGTGGTCAAAAATAGTTGGTATTTTTCAGAAAATAAATGGTAAATCAATAGGTTTTTGATTTCAGCATTTCCTCAAAATAGTTGATAAGCAGTGTTCTTTCTGCTTCTGAAAGGTTAGCTTCTTTGTGATAGACAATATAGCCCGGCATTGGCATTGTTTTACTCTGAATGGTCTGAATAGATTTATTGAGCATATTTTCTTTCAGATCTTTATTATAAGTATCCCAGACAGAGAAATTAAGATGTTCCCTGCCTTCATTGATATGGCTTTTTACCGACCATGAAACCGGAGCAATGTAAGCATATTTGGGATAAACTGTTTCATTGGAATGACAGTCATAGCAGGCTCCTTTTATCAAAGTTTTGATTTTCTCCGGTGCCTTTTTAGCATCTACAAAATTCACGGCAGCATCTACGGGTTTGTTTACCTTATCTACCGGAATAAACTGAACCATTGCAAAAACAACCAGTATCCAGAATATAACTTTCTTTGCCGTCTTCATTTCTTTATTTTACTGGTGTCAGCACCGCATTTTCCGATTTCAATTCTTTATTCACTTCTTTCTGTATAGTTTCTTTAGGTGTTTCTGTTGAAGAAGGTACAGCATTCTGCGCAGGAGTATTTCCTTTTGGGTTATCCAAGGTCCTTGTGTCTTTCAGATCCCAGTCTTCTCTGGTTTCCCACAATGCTCTTACGACTGCTTTCTTGTAGAAAATATAAGAATCTTCAGCAAAAGTTTCCGTGGTAAAATCGGCTTCATCCCAGTATTTATTTCCATTATTGTCTACCAGGATCCTTACGATATACTCGTCGGGTTTCAGAATATCAAATTTGATCTTATCTCCCGTTGTATATTTTGAATAAATTACCTTTTCGGAGGAATCCAAAAGCTGGATCCAGTAATTGGTTGTTGGTGCATTAGTGAGCGTAAATTCAAGGCTTCCAAAATCTTCAACTTTACCCACTTCAAAATCGAAACCTTTAGACTGTGTATTTTTAGCATAGAAAGATGATACTGTCTCTTTCGGAATGATAAGCTGGTATTTTTTCCCGCTCACAAAATCTGATTGAATATGAATCTCATATGGGTTGGTTTCCGATATTTTTGCAGTGAACTCCTGAGTGGTAATGCTGTCTTTTTTCAGGCTCCATTTTTCAGGGTTGATCTTATCAATAATATAAGCCGATCTGACAATGAAATCTGAATTCGGGGCCAGAGAAGCACCTCCGTTATCAAGATCCATCGCATTCTTTTTATTGTATTTATAAAATACAGAAACTGTATCTTGTTTAACGCCTATATCATAGCTGAATTTAAGATTGTCTGTTCCGGTCTGCCCTAGTCCATTTTTCTCAGCATCAAACCAGATTCTGACAGAATCAGACTTAGGGCGATGCGTAACTTTAATATCTTGAAGTTTTTCATTAACGGAAAGAACTTTTACTTCATCAGGATTTCCAGTGAAAGTCATTAAGATCCCTCCCGGAATTTCTTTCATTTCCTGATATTTCAGTGGCTTTTTGGAAGGATAAATTTTCATATTGAGACCTGAAATCGATTTCTCAACATCAATAGGTTCTTTCTGAAATCCTATTTTCTCTTTTCCAGGATCGTAAACAGAATTCCCGTTTTCATCATCAAAAGCAATGATTTTATATTTTCCCGGCGAAAGATAGTTGAGCTCATAATATCCGTCGTCATCAACTTTTGTTATATAATAAGGCTTTTGTCTGTAATTGATGGTATCTTTTACCTGATAAAGGCCAACAACAAGCTTATTTTCGTTGGTTTCTGTTTTCTTTTTGATGGCTGTGGCATCACTAATTACCCCACTCACATACAGATCATCCAGCTTCTCCCCTGTGGAGAATGCAAAATTAAAATAACGCAGAATGTTGGCTTCATTATTATCCGTAATAGAGTTTCCGAAATTGAAGTTATACGTTGTATTGGCCTGCAAAGTATCTTCCCATTGAATCAATATAAATTTGTTTGCAATATTGGACGGAAGGATTCTTTTTATATTTTTGATCGGCGGGGAAATGATCAGGTTTTTATTAATATCCTTAAGACTTATATATTCATCAAAATCCAGCCGAAGCTCCCGGATATCTCTTTTTACATTAACTCTGGTGGTATCAATATTTGAGCTTAAAAATTTCGGAGCCAGGGTATCTTTCGGACCTCCTACAGGGGAACCTACTCTTGCACAGGAGAATGCAAGAATACAGATGACGAATAAAAAAAGAAGTCTTTTCATGAATATATTTAAGCAAAATTAAACATTATTCTCCATAAACTTCATGTCCTGCTTCTAAAGTATCTTTATTATCATTCATCACGCTGTGAAGTTTGTCTTTCTGAACCGGGAAATCTTCAAATAATCCTGACAGTGCAAGAGCTGTATATACTTTGTTTGAATATTTGTTTCCTATCGCCACAATGGTCACTTTTGATTTTAACAAATGGGCAAAAACGGAATTGGTACCGTGCCACCAACCATTGTGATAGGTTAACTTTTCACCATTATCGAAAATCTTCATTCTGAAACCAAGACCGTAATTATTCATTCCGGCTTTTTCATTGCTGTAAGGTGTAAAGATCATCTGCATCAGTTCCGGTTTCAGGAAATCTTTTGAATACATAGCTTTTGAAAAGTTATAAAGATCTCTTGGCGTGGTATACACATTCTTATCTCCATAAATAAGATCCAGACGGTCTAAAGGATAAAGCCTGTTTGCTCCGTAATAGAAAGACTGTGAAGCGGTAGGAATGTCTTTTTCCTGAAAGATGAAGCTGTTATTCATTTTTAAAGGAGTAAAGACCATTTCTTTCATCGCCTGCGGGAAAGGAGTTTTTGTTACTTTCTCAATGAGCAGGGCCAGCATGGCAAAGTTGGTATTACAGTACATAAAGCCGGTATCTGTATCTCTTGCCATATCAGGTTTGTATTTGATAATCATATCCAGAATATCCTGATTGGTAAGAAATGTTTTTGAAAGTTCAGCAGGAGCCGGCTGTATTTTTGTAATAAAATATTCGTATTTCGGAAGACCGCTTCTTTGGTCCAGCAATGTCTGTACAGTTACATTAGGATAAGGAAAACCTGGAAAATATTGGGTAAGATGATCTGAAAGCTTAATTTTCCCGGCTTCTACCAGTTTCATCATCGCCATAGCCGTAAGTGTTTTTGAAACAGATGCTACGTGCAGGGGTGTATTCTTATCAATCGGCATCTGGTTTCCTTCTCTTCCGAAACCTCTGTAATTTTCATACAAGATCTCATCTCCTTTTGCTACCAGAATTCCACCGCTCAAATCACTTCCCTCCCAGATCTTTTTATAATACTGGTCAATATACCCAACCAATGATTGTTTATCTGAAAGCTGTCCGTCCGCCTCCGTAAAAACGTTATCCAGATCTACATTTCCATAGTTCGGAAGATTGGTTGTGCTTACTGCTGAAATCTCTTTGGATTCAGATTTTTTATTGCAGGAAAACAGGGATAAAAAAACAATTAAAATAAGTATACAATTGCGCGTCTTCATGTGGTTCAAAAATGAGCGGCAATTTAATAAAACTGTAAAAAAAATATTGGATATGAAAGGGATATTATGAATTATTTAACATTGTCACAGAATAAAAAGCCAAAAACATAAAATCAGGCCACACTCTTTTGTTTTCACTAACAATAGGAGGACACAATCTTATCCACAATAAACTGTGCCAGCTTTTCCTTACTTTGGTGGGTCCAGCCTGCAATATGAGGAGTAACGATAGCTTTTTCAGATCCAAGAAGGTATTTGAGGTCTTCATTTTCAGTTTCCAGATGTTCGAAAGATGATTTTTCGTATTCCAGAACATCAAGACAAGCTCCTTTTATTTTTCCGGATTTCAATCCCTCAACTAGACTTTTAGTTTCTACGTTTTTCCCTCTCGCTGTATTCACGAAATAAAAGTCATTTTTCATCTCTGAAATAAACTTTTGATCAACAAAATAATGGGTTTCGGAAGTCAATGGAATGTGAAGGCTTACCACTTCTGCTGACTGCTTCAGCTCTTCCAGACTGACCTGTTGTGCAAATTCATCGGAAAGCCCAGGAAGAATATCATGAAAAATTACTTTACACCCGAATCCGGAAAGTCTTTTTGCGGTAGCTTTTCCCATATTTCCGTATCCTATAAGGCCTACGGTTTTCCCAAGCAGTTCGTCTCCTCTGTTCTCTTCACGCTTCCAGATTCCGTTTTTTACTTCCTGTGAGGCAATAAACAGACGGTTCATCAGAATCAACAACATTCCTACGACATGCTCTGCCACAGAATCCCTGTTTCCTTCCGGTGAATTGATCAGCTGAATACCAAGTTTCTCCGCTGCAGGAATATCGATATTTTCCATACCTGCTCCTACTCTTGCAATGAATTTCAGATTTTTACCTTTCTCAAGAAAATTTTCATCTAAAGGAATGCGGCTTCTGATGATCACTCCGTCGTACTGTTCAATTTTATCACAAACCTCATCATAAGAGGATGTAAAATCTTCTTCCAGCACAAAGTTTTTAGCAAGAAGCTGTTTGGTGATAAGGGGATGGTTTTTATCTAAAAGAAGAATTTTCATATTAAAAAACACAAATAACACTAATTTAGTTTTACCAAAATATCCACTGCATTTTTTTCATTTTATCCGGCACAAATCATTTGTGAAAATTTATGCCGAACATTGTGTTATGAGTGTCTATATTTTCTATTTTTTATCTTTTTTAGGTTCCTGAGGTTCCTGGAAAAGTTTTTTAAGCTCTACGGATTCCAAAGGTTTCATTCTCCCGGAAAGAATCAATGAAAGCTCTTTTCTTCTGAAAGCGGCAGCATGTCTCAATTTTTCCTCTTCTGTTTCCGGGATCATATCCGGAATAGGAATAGGACGGTTGAATTCATCTACAGCAACGAACGTATATATTCCTTCATTAGTATGGATTTTTTTCTGGTTGATCGGATCATCCAGCCAAACATCCACGTACACTTCCATAGAGGTAGAGAATGCTCTTGAAACTTTTGACTCAAGCACGACTACTCCACCTTCGGGAATAGGATGATTGAAGGAAACGTGGTTTACCGAAGCCGTTACTACTCTTCTTTCACAGTGTCTTGCCGCGGAAATAGACGCACAACGGTCCATTTTTGCTAAAAGTTCACCACCAAAAAGGTTTCTGAGAGAGTTGGTTTCGTTCGGAAGAACGATATTGGTCATAATGGTCAGGGATTCTGACGCTTTTTTTACTTTTGCCATTTCTTAGTGTTGTTTGGAACTGCCGGAGCTGATTTTACTTGTTGCCCGGCTGGTTTTATCAGTGAATCTTTCTTCAGAGAATCAGACACTGCAGGGACTGGTTTTTGTACAGGGTCTTTCGTGGTGTCTTTGGGAACAATCCTGTGTGTTGATGTCTGTACAGAGACAGTATCAAAGGATTTCTTTCCGAAAAGCAATTCTCTCTGAGTAAATGCATAGTATACGATACCTGCAACCGGAACTGCAAAAAGGAAGGTCCAAAGAATGGATTTTTTTAATTTATAATCTTTCTCCCGGTTTTCTGTAATGCGGACTTTTTCACCATTGTTGATATCGGAAATTCTGATTTCTTCCAACCCGTAAAAGTCGGGATGACCGGATTCTATTCTTTTCCCTTTAAAATGGGTATCTCCTTCTTCAATTATTACGGTTCCCAGATTCTGAATTTCCAGAACCTGTTCAGCCTGCAGTTTTTTCTTCCAGAAATCGGTCTGGATCTTCAGGTCACTTTTGGAAGCTTCAAGAGACATCTGTTTTTGTGACGCAATAAAAGCAGCCAGCTCATCAGATACCACCTCATAATCCACTGCAAAGACAATCTCGCTTGCAGGCGGAAGAATGCTTCCGTTTTCAGAATTAATGATTGCTTTCGAATTTTTAAGCGAAAACACACCGAAACCCGGAACCGTCACAGTACCAAATTGTTTCAGATATTCTAAAATGTATGCAGAAATATTCATTTGGCAGCAAATTTATAACTTTTTCATGACTTTTGAAGACATTTCCTTCAATATGAAAAAAGACCACCTAAGCAGTCTTTTGATGATTGTGTATTAAAACGAAAGGATTAAAACCTCTTTCACACTTTAATTTCTCTATTATTGAATTTTCCAGCTGATCCCGAACATAAAATTAGTTCCTGCCTGCGAAAAATAATAAGGAGATCCTTCATAAACAGCTCCGTTGTTAACATACTTTTTATTGAACAGATTGTTTACCAGTAATTTCAGTGCCATATCGTTATTAGCGATTTTAAACTGGTACTGAGCATTAAAATCAGTAAGGAAATAATCTTTTAACTGTAAATTTTTATCTTCTGTGTTATCCAGATACTGCTTCCCCACATATTGGTTCATTAAAGCAAACTGGAAACTCTTTGAAGGGTTGAACTTCAACCCTAGATTAGCAATAATATCCGGAGAGAATGATATCTGGGTATTTCCCAAATTAACTAAATTTCCTTTGTTCTTGATATTGAAATCCTCATTTCTGTTCTGGCTTAAACTCAGGTTTCCGGATACTTCCCACTGCTTCGAAAGTTTTGCCAACGCTCCGATCTCAATTCCTCTTCTGTAACTTTTCCCTGAATTGGTTCTGATGAACGCGCCCACATTATTCAGTTCCCCATTCAAAACCAACTGGTTAACATAGTACATATAGTATAAATTCGCGGTAAATGATACGATGCCGAACTGTTTTTCAATTCCCGCCTCAAAATCGTGCAGCTTTTCAGCCTTCACATTGTTATCGCTCATCAGATCGTCTCTGTTAGGCTCACGGTGGGCATGGGCATAGGAAAGGAAGACTTTCCCATTTCCGATTTTATAATTCACTCCGGCTTTCGGATTAAAGAACAGCCAGTTTTTATCAAGATTTCCGCCTTCTCCATCTCCTGCTGTAATAATCTTTGTATTATAATCGATATTTCTGAGCTGAAGATCTCCAAAGAACTCAAAACGATCTCCCGTTCTCCATAAAGCTTTTGCAAAACCTGCCAGTTCGCTTTTTACGGAACGGTTTCTGTAGTATTCATATTCATTAATCTGAGGAAAATAAACTCCGGTCACGTTCCCGAAATGCCTTCCGTAATACTGGTTGGCCACCACTCCGAAATTCAGGTCTACATTCTCCAGTTTTCCGTAAAGGGTGGAAACCATTCCATAAAAGTCATTGTCCAGCCATTTCTTTCTGATAAAATCTGTTACCTCAACCGGGGAACCATTTACGATCGGAACCGCAAGGTTATAATCTTGGTAATGCGTTCCCTCATCATCCGTTTCATCTACCCTTTTATAATTTTCATAATACCCTCTTCCTTTGGTATAATGCAGAGTTGTTTCTAAATTCCAGCGATCACTGAATTTCTGCTCCCAAAGTAACTGGTAATGATTTTGTCTGTAGTTATCCGTTTCATTATCATAAAACTTCTCTTCTCCCGTAAACAAATCGGTATACTGCCCCGAATAATTGAACTTAGGATTAGTTTCCCAGGTTTCCCGGTCAATACCGTTCCATGCCTGATATGTTTTTTCTTTACCCCCAAAAGCCATCAGGCGAAGCCTTGTTTTACCCTCTTCAAATAATGCGGTAAAGTTATAAGAATCCAGATTGGATGAAGCCCGGTCAATATAACCGTCAGAATGAATTTTTGTATACCTTCCCATTACAGACAGCCTGTCTTTCCAGAATTTTCCGGAACCTAACTCTGCTGAATATTTGTAAGTATTGAAAGAACCATAACTGTCATCCGTTTTGAAGTACATTTTCTCATCCGGTTCTTTTGAAATCACATTAATGCTTGCCCCAAACGCGGAAACTCCGTTATTGGAGGTCCCTACTCCTCTTTGGATAACAATTTGTGAAGCGGAACTCGTAAGATCCGGAACATTGACAAAGAAAGTCCCCTGACTTTCAGAATCATTATACGGAACACCGTTCATCATCACATTGATCCCTCTTCCTGCAACTCCACGGATTCTGAATCCGGTATAACCAACACCATTTCCGGCATCGGAGGTAGAGATCACAGAAGTCTGATTTTTTAAAAGAATCGGAAGATCCTGCCCTAAATTTCGGCTGTCAACATCTTTCTGAACATTGATGATTTCTTTGGCAACGGGAAGTCTTTTGGTAAAATTAACGGCCTCAATTTCCCTGGTTTTCAGAGAATCTTTATTCTGTGCCTGGATAAAAGCGGCAGAGCCTACGGTAAGCCCTAAAAAAAATAATCCTTTCATTCTATAAATCTTTAAAATTTAATGAATAAAAGGGGCGGATTATGATGAATAATGAGTAATTGATAATAAGTAATATGTTGAGAATTTCTCATTATCCATTACCTATTGCTCATTTTTAATTTCCCTAAACAGCATTATCCGTTCCAGGTTCATTGGGTATAATCTCAGCTTGTTACAGCACCCCTTTATTTCAGCCGCGAAATTACAAAAAATAAACGGAATAACAGAAAACACTATATATCAGATAACCAACAGTTATTTCATAAAAGTAAAACTATTATAGAGAAAGTTCTAATAGGTTTTATTATCTGCGTCCACATAGTAATAATTGGTTCCGTCTTTAGTTACTTCAAACATTTTTCCGAGCTTCCAGCTAAAGTTCCTTTTGATATTGGAATATTCAAAAGGGATGATAACTTTATTATGAACATCAATCACCCCGAACCTGTCATTATGGGACGCCACAATCATAGGATCAGAAACATCATCCCCTTCCATGATGAATAAATACTGATATTGGGGGTAAATCTGAAACTGCTTGTAATCCATAGGGTTCATAAATGTTGCCTTTTCGATGATTCCGTAAAAACCGTTCAGTACATAGGCCTGATAAAGCTGCTGTTTATATTCTTCGAATTTGCATTTTCCGAGATCTGCTTCTTTGAACTGATATACTCTTTTTCCTGTCTTGTCTACACGATAGGAAATCATATCTTTTTCTACTGTAGCATAATTTTTTGTACCAAATTTTCTAACTTTTACATTCGGAGAATTCAGAAGATTACAGTCTTCATAAAAGAATACAGCAATATGGTATTCCGGCTGGATGATAAATTTTCCGTTCTGATTAACATACCCGAATTTTCCGTCTTTTTTCTTTGGAATGAGAACCGGGAGATCCTGCTTGATCACCACAAGATCCGGATTAGTTTTAGGTTCTGCAGGACTCTTTTTTGCGGCTACTTTCCCTACATTCTTAACCGGTATTTTTTTCACAGATTTAGTCTGCGAAAAAATGAAAATCGAAATAAAAATGCACAAAAAATTAAGGATATTTTTCATATTCATCATTTGCCTGCAAAATTACGGCCAAAAATAGAAATTATCAAATTCATATTTATAAAGAATCTAAATAATTTCATTCTTATAAAATAGTAAAATTTCGTAATTTTGGGGAACATTTTGAATTGTTTAATAATTTTAAAACTTTTAGAAAAAGTGTAGGTTACACTAGCTTTTATACCGGTTAATATCGCGACTTGGAATGCGAAAAAGATCAAAATGTTATAAACCCAGCCGGTAAAGAAGAAAGACAGCATCAACAGCTGCTTTTTTAAGACACCTGCCTTTACAATGAAAGAACTTCTATTATGAATATGTATAAGGATTACATCAAAGAGATTGAGGAAAGAAAAAACCAGGGGCTTCATCCAAAACCGATTGACGGTGCTGAATTACTAAGCGAAATCATTGCACAGATTAAAGATTCAGACAATGAATACAGGGCAGATTCTCTTAAATTTTTCATCTATAACACCCTACCGGGAACGACAAGTGCAGCAGGCGTAAAAGCTAAGTTTTTAAAAGAAATCATTCTTGGTGAATCCATAGTAGAAGAAATATCTCCTGCTTTCGCATTTGAATTATTATCTCATATGAAAGGAGGTAAATCCATTGAAGTATTATTAGACTTAGCTTTAGGTGATGATGCTGTCATTGCTAAACAAGCTGCAGAAGTTCTTAAAACTCAGGTCTTCCTTTACGAAGCCGATACCAACCGTCTTAAAGAGGCATACAACAGCGGTAACGAAATCGCAAAAGAAATTCTTGAAAGCTATGCACAGGCTGAATTCTTCACAAAACTTCCTGAAGTAGCTGACGAAATTAAAGTGGTTACTTTTATTGCTGGCGAAGGGGATATTTCAACAGACTTACTTTCTCCGGGTAACCAGGCTCACTCAAGATCAGACCGTGAACTTCATGGTAAATGTATGATTACGCCTCAGGCGCAGGAAGAAATCAAGGCTTTACAGGCACAGCATCCTGATGCAAGCGTGATGCTTATCGCTGAAAAAGGAACCATGGGAGTAGGTTCATCCAGAATGTCAGGGGTAAACAACGTGGCTCTTTGGACAGGTAAACAAGCCAGCCCATATGTACCATTCGTAAATATTGCTCCGATTGTTGGAGGAACAAACGGTATTTCTCCTATCTTCCTTACTACCGTTGATGTTACCGGAGGTATCGGTATCGATCTTAAAAACTGGGTAAAGAAAACAGACGAAAACGGAAACCCTGTCCGCAACGAAGCTGGAGAAGTCATTCTTGAAGAAGCTTATTCAGTAGCTACAGGAACTGTTCTTACCATCAATATAAAAGAGAAAAAATTATATAACGGTGATCAGGAGCTGATTGACATTTCTAAGGCATTAACTCCTCAGAAAATGGAATTCATCAAAGCCGGAGGTTCATACGCTATTGTATTTGGTAAAAAATTACAAACATTTGCCGCTCAGGTTTTAGGTATTGAAGCACCCACTGTTTTTGCTCCGTCCAAAGAGATTTCTCATGAAGGACAAGGCCTTACAGCTGTTGAAAAAATCTTTAACAGAAATGCCGTAGGTACAACGCCAGGAAAAGTATTACATGCCGGTTCTGATGTTCGTGTACAGGTAAACATTGTTGGCTCACAGGATACGACAGGTCTTATGACTTCTCAGGAACTGGAATCAATGGCTGCAACTGTCATTTCTCCAATTGTTGACGGTGCATACCAATCAGGATGCCATACCGCTTCTGTTTGGGATAAAAAAGCTCAGGCTAACATTCCTAAGCTGATGAAATTTATGAACGATTTCGGATTGATTACAGCCCGTGACCCGAAAGGTGAATACCACGCAATGACTGACGTAATTCACAAAGTTCTTAACGATATTACCGTAGATGAGTGGGCAATTATCATCGGAGGAGACTCTCACACAAGAATGTCTAAAGGAGTGGCTTTCGGAGCCGACTCTGGAACGGTTGCTCTTGCATTAGCTACAGGTGAGGCTTCTATGCCAATTCCTGAATCTGTAAAAGTAACGTTCAAAGGTGAAATGAAACCTCACATGGACTTCCGTGATGTGGTACATGCTACTCAGGCTCAGATGTTGAAGCAGTTTGGAGGAGAAAACGTATTCCAGGGAAGAATTATTGAAGTTCACATCGGAACACTTCCTGCTGACCAGGCCTTCACCTTTACAGACTGGACTGCTGAAATGAAAGCGAAAGCATCTATCAACATTTCTGAAGACAATACCCTAATCGAATCATTGGAAATTGCCAAAGGCAGAATCCAGATCATGATCGACAAAGGAATGGATAACCACAACAAAGTTCTTCAGGGATTAATTGATAAAGCAAATAAGAGAATTGAAGAGATCAGATCAGGTGAAAAACCAGCACTGACTCCGGATTCCAACGCTAAATATTATGCTGAAGTTGTTGTAGATCTTGATGTGATTGTTGAACCAATGATTGCTGACCCGGATGTAAACAACGAAGATGTTTCCAAGAGATATACCCATGATACGATCAGAGATCTTTCTTACTACGGTGGAGAGAAAAAAGTAGACCTTGGTTTCGTAGGATCTTGTATGGTTCACAAAGGTGACCTTAAGATTGTTTCCCAGATGTTGAGAAACCTTGAAAAACAACAAGGGAAAGTAGAATTTAACGCACCTCTTGTAGTGGCAGCTCCTACTTACAACATCATTGACGAGTTAAAAGCTGAAGGAGACTGGGAATTATTAGAGAAATATTCAGGTTTTGAATTTAATGACAATGCTCCAAAAGGGGAGGCCCGTACAGAATACGAAAATGTAATGTACCTTGAGCGTCCGGGATGTAACCTTTGTATGGGTAACCAGGAAAAAGCAGCGAAAGGAGATACCGTTTTAGCTACTTCTACCCGTCTTTTCCAGGGAAGAGTGGTTGAAGATTCTGAACGCAAAAAAGGAGAATCTTTATTGGCTTCAACTCCGGTAGTTGTGCTTTCTGCCATCATTGGAAGAATTCCAAGCATTGATGAATATAAAGCTGCTGTAGAAGGTATTGACCTTACTACTTTCGTACCTTCCATTAAGGAATTAACAAGTACAAGCGCTCACTAATTTGATTAATACTTAAGTCGCAAGACGATTTAAAATAATATAATTGAAAGATTTTAGTCCTCCCGGACTTAAAATCTTTCAATTTTTTGTTTAGAATGTTTCTATTTTAAGATAGTTACGTTTTTTTTTCAATAAAATCCAGAAAATAAATTCTATTTTTTCTTAAATTGAAAATTATAAAATCTATTGATTTTAGAATCAAAATACCCCCTGTTTCTGGATTATAGGAACGTTTTTTGATGTATAAAAAATTGATTTTTCTTTTTCAATCGCTGAAAAAGAAAATATTCATTAATAAAAAAAACAAAACTAAAATAAGATATGACTTTTGATATTGATATGATCAAAAAAGTGTACGAGCGTTACCCTGAGAGAATTGCTATAGCAAGACAAATCGTAGGAAAACCTCTTACCCTTTCAGAAAAAATTCTTTACACCCACCTTTGGGAGGGGAATGCTAAACAAGCATATGAAAGAGGAAACTCTTATGTGGATTTTGCACCGGACAGAGTAGCCATGCAGGATGCAACAGCGCAAATGGCGCTTTTACAGTTCATGCAGGCCGGAAAAGCTAAAGTTGCCGTTCCTTCAACAGCACACGCCGATCACCTGATCCAGGCGAAAGTAGGGGCAGATAAAGATTTACAGGAAGGTATCAACAAAAATTCCGAGGTATTTAACTTCTTAAGTTCTGTATGTGATAAATACGGAATCGGGTTCTGGAAACCGGGAGCAGGTATCATTCACCAGGTTGTCCTTGAAAATTATGCATTCCCGGGAGGGATGATGATTGGTACAGACTCCCATACGGTAAACGCCGGAGGACTAGGAATGGTCGCTATTGGTGTAGGAGGTGCTGATGCAGTAGACGTAATGGCCGGAATGGCCTGGGAGCTTAAAATGCCTAAACTTATCGGGGTTAAATTAACCGGAAAAATGAATGGATGGACTTCCGCTAAAGATGTTATTCTGAAAGTAGCAGGAATTCTTACCGTAAAAGGAGGTACAGGATGTATCGTAGAATACTTTGGTGAAGGAGCCCAATCTCTTTCAGCAACAGGTAAAGGTACAATCTGTAATATGGGTGCCGAAATTGGTGCCACTACTTCCACTTTCGGGTATGATGACTCTATGAGAAGATACCTGGCTGCAACAGGAAGACAAGATGTAGTAGATGCTGCTGATAAAATTGCAGAACACTTAACTGGTGACTCTGAGGTTTATGCCAATCCTGAACAGTATTTTGATCAATTAATTGAAATCAACCTTTCTGAGCTTACTCCACATTTAAATGGACCTTTTACTCCGGACTTAGCAACTCCAGTTGCTGAATTCAGAGCGAAGGCTGAAGCAAACGGATGGCCGCTTGAGGTTGAATGGGCACTTATAGGCTCATGTACCAACTCTTCATATGAAGATTTATCAAGAGCTGCTTCTATTGTGGAAGATGCCGTATCTAAAGGGGTTAAGCCAAAAGCAATCTTAGGGATCAATCCAGGTTCTGAACAGGTAAAATTCACAGCAGAAAGAGACGGATTCCTTAATTCTTTCAGAAAATTTGAGAACGCCAGAATCTTTACCAATGCCTGCGGACCATGTATCGGTCAATGGGACAGAGAAGGCGCTGAAAAAGGAGAGAAAAACTCTATTATTCACTCTTTCAACAGAAACTTTGCAAAAAGAGCTGATGGAAACCCGAACACTCATGCTTTCGTAGCCTCTCCGGAAATGGTAGCTGCTGTAGCAATCTCAGGAAGACTAGACTTCAACCCAATTACAGATACTCTAACGAACGAAGCCGGCGAACAGGTAAAACTGGATGAGCCTAAAGGCTCTGAACTTCCTGCAAGAGGTTTTGCAGTAGATGACAACGGTTATCAGGCTCCATCGGCAGATGGTTCCAGCGTTGTTGTGAATGTAAGTCCTACTTCCGACAGGCTTCAGTTATTAGAAGAGTTCCCTGCTTGGGACGGTAAAAATATTGAAGGCGCAAAAGTACTGATCAAAGCTTTCGGAAAATGTACAACTGATCATATTTCTATGGCTGGACCATGGTTGAAATACAGAGGTCATTTAGACAATATTTCAAACAACATGTTGATTGGAGCAGTAAACGCTTACAATATGGAAACCAATAAGGTTAAAAATGAGCTAACCGGTGAATACGGTGAAGTTCCGGCTGTACAAAGAGCTTACAAAGCAGCAGGCGTGCCGACCATTGTTGTGGGAGACCAAAATTATGGTGAAGGTTCTTCAAGAGAGCATGCTGCCATGGAGCCGAGACACCTTGGAGTAAAAGCGGTATTGGTAAAATCATTTGCGAGAATCCACGAAACCAACCTTAAAAAACAAGGGATGCTTGGAATTACTTTCGCTAATGAAGCTGATTACGATAAAATTCAGGAAGATGACACAGTGAACTTCTTAGACCTTGACCAGTTTGCTCCAAGAAAACAATTAACTTTAGAATTCATTCATAAAGACGGAACTAAAGACATTATCATGGCCAACCACACCTACAACGATCAACAAATTGATTGGTTCAAGGCTGGTTCTGCATTGAACCTGATTAAACAACAAGAGAAATAATAAGAATTAATTGTTAGATTGATTAATCATAAAAAAGGCAGTTTCTGAGGAAGCTGTCTTTTTATTTTATGTCTTTCAAAAAGAATTTAACCGAACCCTGTATAATAGTCTTTTTTAACCTCTCACTGATGTTGCAGATTAAGCAGATTTTTGATAAAAAAAACATCCAAATCTTATAGGTTTGAATAGCTTACTTATTTTAGCTTATTTAACAGATTTGCTCTATAGCTCTCCCCAATCGGAACTTCCTGTTCAGATTCCAATATCACTTTCTTAAGGCCTATATTTTTGATTTTATCCAGATTGATGATAAAAGATTTATGAATCCGTATAAAATCGTCTGAAAGCTGGTTCTCCAGAGATTTCAGGGTATCCAGAACAATATATTCCTGATCTGTTGTACGGATATTTACGTAATCTTTGATGCTTTCAATATAAAGGATGTCATTATAATTGATCCGGTGCTGCTGCCCTGAAGATTTAACAAAGAAATATGACTCTCTTTTATTTTCATGAAAAGAAAAACGCTCCCGGGCTTTTTCCACGCTTTTATAAAATCTATCAAAAGAAATCGGCTTCAGAAGATAATCTACCACATGATGTTCATAGCCTTCCAATGCATATTCAGAATAAGCAGTCGTTAAAATATACTTGTGTGAATCTCCTACGATTTTCATAAAGTTGATTCCTGTAAGTTCCGGCATCTGAATATCCAGAAAGATAAGATCACAATTATTAGTCCGGATATATTCCAACGCTGTAATGGGGTTTTCTGCGGAGAAGACCAGTTCTAAAAAGGGAACTTTCCGCACGTAATTTTCCAGCAGCGAGATAGCCAGCGGTTCATCATCAACAATAATACATTTAATGGTTTTCATGCGGAAAAGTTATTTTCAAATCTACAACAAATTCAGATTCATTTTCACGAATAGACAACTGGTGAGCAGGATATAAAATTTCAAGCCTTTTCCTGACATTTTCAATACCAATTCCTGAAAAATCATCTTTAGATCTGTTGTTCTTAAAATTATGAAGATAAAAATGCAGCGATCCTTTTTTATCAGATATTTTAAGTTCAAAACCTTTATCTCTGAAATCACCATGTTTAAAAGCATTTTCTACAAACGGAACCAACAGCATGGGAGAGATTCCCTGATCCGGATTATTAATATTCTTTTCAATGACAAGCAGTTCCGGGTTTTTAATTCTTAAACTTTCCAGAGCGATCAGGCTTTCAATATAACCTATTTCTTTTTCCAACCGGATCAAAGGCTTTTCAAGGTCTTTTGTACTGTACCTCAGTAAGCGGCTCAGCTCTTCTATCGCAGGAAGCGCCTTTTCAGAATTTTGATATACCAAAGAGTAAATATTATTCAGGGAATTAAAAATAAAATGCGGATTGATCTGCGTTTTCAGTGCCTGAAGTTCTGCGTCTTTCTTTTCGGTCATGAGTCTATTCTTTTCAGTTTCCATCGCAGAATACAACTTAAAAATACATAGAACCGTACTCACAAAAATGGTAATAAAGCTGAAATAGATATTATCATAGAAGTAAAAGGCAAGTCCGGTTCCTTCTGCATAATTTCTTATTCCAAATAAAGCAGGCAAGAGCGTCTCCTCCACAGAATACCGTATAATGACAAAACAGAAAACACTTATAAAATACCCGATAATGATTTTATAGAATTTATTCAGATCAAAAAATTTCGGAACGACCCAAAAGTAATTAATGTAGAAACAGCAAAAACTGGTGATGAAAAAAGTAACAGAAAAAACAAGATATAGTTTACTCAGTTCTTTCATACTAAAATTAAATTCGAGCACTTCTTTGATGAAATAGAGGCACCAATAGAAAATATGCAGGGATAAAAGCTGTTTCTTTTTCATCGCATAAAAATAAAAGTTACACCAGACAAACCCTACAAATTTTCGATGAACCCTGTAAAATTTCCGATAAAACTTATTTGTCGTCAAAAAATAACCGTTTCATCTAATTGCTGTTGCCCACTCAGTTTTTTCCTGATAGCTTTACAAAAAATAATACAAGCCCAATATCGGCTATTATTATAGAAATAAACATGAAAAAAATAACCATTCTCACTTCAGCATTATGCAGTATGTTTTTCTCTGCCCAAACGACGGGCGATACTGTAAAAGTGAAAATCATTGAATCTATATCTCTGGAGGGAAAGAAAAAAATTATAGAACGGAAGGTAGACCGCCTTGTGTATGATGTTCAGAACTCAATGGTCTCACAAGGGAGCTCCGGAACAGAGGTTCTGGCCAACACACCTCTGCTAAAAGTTGATGAAGACAAAGGACTTCTTTCTATTATAGGGAAAAGCGGTGTTTCTGTAATGGTCAATGACCGTATGCTGAATCTTTCAGGAACAGAGCTGATGAATTATCTGAAAAACCTTCGTTCTGAGAATATTGCCAAAATTGAAGTGATCACCACTCCTCCGGCTAAGTATGACGCTCAGGGAAACAGCGGAATCATCAATATCGTTCTGAAGAAAAACCAGAACCTGGGATGGAGCGGCTTTCTGAATTCGTACTACAAACAGGCTACCTATGCAGGTTTTGGAGGAAGTACAAGCCTGAATTATCAGAATAAAAAACTAAAAGCTTCATTAAAACTCCGTGGCTACGATGAAGACAAGCGTTCTGTAGAAAACTATACTGTGAGCAGCACCCGTTCATCTGTGAGCCAGGATGACAGGCGGGACATGAATGACGGCCTGGGAGCCAATATCAACCTTGATTATGCAGTGACTGAAAAATCAAATTTAGGTCTGATTTACGACATTGCCCGTGGACATTCTAATATGGATATTGCTTCTTTTCAGAATTATTTTAACGGGGATGCTGTTATCCTGAGAACCAATACCAATTCTAAACATCGTTCAACCTCAAAATCCCAGATGCTTAATTTATATTTTGATCAGAAATTGGGAGAACATAAGCTAAGTATAGGAGCCAATTATTATGGAAATTTACCGGAAAACAATGTTAATTTTATAACGACTGATCTTTCGGATTCGGCGGAGAAGATTGTAAGAAACCTTTCATCTGTTGATTATAAAATTTATTCGGGACAGGCAGATCTTGCTTTAAACTTAAAAAAAATTCAGATGGAAACCGGACTAAAGTACAGCCAGTTTTCCAACCGTTCAGACATCGGCTATTTTAACCTGACCGGAAATGACTATATCATAGATCCGGAGAGAAGTAATCTTTTTGATTATGATGAAAAAAATTATGCAGCATACATCAGTGCGAGCAAGGATTTTGGCGAAAAATGGTCTGCAAAGCTGGGTTTCCGGTATGAATATACCGAAACGAACGGATATTCACCAACCACACTGTCACGATCTGAAAATAAATATGGAAAACTATTCCCATCAGCCTATATTTCCTATAAAGCCAATGAAAATAACCAGTTCAGTCTGAATTATTCCAGAAGAATCAACCGTCCTGGTTTCCGGGCCCTGGATCCGTTCAGATGGTACTCCAATCCTTACAGTTATTATGCAGGAAATCCAAGTCTACTGCCTGCCTTCAATGATAATATAGAATTCAATTATATTTTTAAGAATAAGTGGTCTGCTAATCTGTATTACCAGAGATCTACCAGTAATTTTGACCAGATCACTTTTCCTGACGGAATTTATATGACCAGCACGTATGAAAACTATTATAATCAGAACAATTACGGAATCAACCTTAATTATACCGATACGTTTTTCAAAATGTGGGAAAGCAGTCTATCCGCCTCATACAGCTACAGCGATACACAGATCACCAAATTCAATGCTGTGGTTATGAACGGGCAGTCATTTTATTATTCCACCAACAATACATTTCGTCTGAATAAAGAGAAAACTTTTTACTTTTTTCTTAATTACTGGCAGTCTCTTCCGTCCAAAGGAGGAAATTCAACCTCAAAAAGCAATGCCAGCGTGAATGCCGGGGTTAAAATGAGCTTAATGGATAAAAAACTTCAGATGAATCTATCTGTCAATGATATTTTCAGACAGGCGGGATACAGAGGAAGTGCTTATTATGAAGATAATGTACAATCTTTTAATAATTACTGGGATGCCAGAAAACTGACTTTAAGCGTTACTTACAGTTTCGGAAACCAAAAGGTAAAATCCAACAGCAGAACAGTTGATTTTGAGGATAAAAACAGAGCGAACTAAACTTTAAAACAAAATTTTTTAATCATAAAAAAACAATAACCATGAAAACTTTTTTTTATACACTCCTGCTATGTCTTCCTGCATTGATGACCGCACAGAAGAAACCTTCAGACTATTTTCAAAATCCAAGGACCAAAGTTCTTGTAGTAGGTACATTCCATTTTGATTATCCTAATCTTGATGCCCACAAAACCCTAAAAGAAGATCAGGTGGATGTACTATCTCCGAAAACTTCAAAAGAAGTGACTGAACTGGTCAATTACATCAAGAAATTCAAGCCTACTAAAATCGCTATCGAAGCCTGGCCGGAATGGAATGCCAATCAGAAATTGAAGGAATACAACGAAGGTAAGCACCGTGACCAGCGTGATGAACGTTATCAACTGGCTATGCGAATCGCCAAGGATCTTAAAATTGGGGAACTTTATAGCATAGATGCAGGATCAGTTCTGGATGACATGATGGAAAAAATAGGCAAAACAGATTCCCTTTATTTTAAAAACCTCCTTCAGGATTATGATTTTAAAAGCGACGATCCTATATCCCAGAGTTTTACTTCACTCTATAAAGCTTCTGAGCCTAAAAACTTTAAGTCCCTGCTGGATAATTTTATGTATCTGAACAGTAAAGAGTACCATCAATACGGCTATGGAGTTTATCTTAGCGGAGATTTCAAGCTGAGACAGTACGATGGAGCAGATATGCTGGCTCTGTACTGGTATGACAGAAACCTGAGAATGTTCAGAAATATGCAGAATATCCCTCACAGTGCTGAAGACAGAATCCTTGTGATTGCCGGTAATGGCCATGCTGCAGTATTCAGACAACTTCTTACGTTTTCCGCAGAATATGATTTTGTAGAATTTTCTTCACTTAAATAGCTCTTTCACTACTCATTATCATAAAAAATTATGGTTCTTACAGATCTTTTTAAGGAACTAAAATTTCAATTTTAAAATTTCTTTCGTAACAAATTTCATTTTCCGGCGTCTAACTGAATAGATGTAAAAAAACATTATGAAAAAAACTATATTGACTTTATCCCTGTTGGGCTCTATTTTCGCCTATTCACAGGAAAAGAACAATACCACGAAAGAAAAGCAAATTGAAGGGGTTGTCATCACCAAAACTAAAAAAGCCGTTGAACAAAAGGCAGACCGTACTATTTTCGATTTTTCAGAGCAGCCTCAGCTGAATACAGGAAATGTTCTTGAGGGAGTAAAAAAACTTCCGGGATTGGTTTCCACAGATATTGCAGGAATGATGTATCAGGGGAAAATGCTGGATGTCTATCTGAACGGAAGGCCTTTAAATATTACTTCTAATGACCTGAACTCCTTTCTTGAAGGGATGCCAGCCAACTCCGTAGACCGAATTGAAGTCATTACACAGCCGGGAGCAGAATTTCCTGCTACTTCAGGAGGGGCTATCATGAATATCATCACGAATAAAAATGCCAATAAGTATTTAACGGCTACCTATTCCGGAAACTATTCATTCTCGGATTATGATAAATACAGAAGCAGAACAAGCAATTCTGTGAATTTAAATGCCAGAAACAAGTATTTCGGATGGCAGTTGAACGTGGGTCAGAATTACCGTGAAAACATGATGCTCAACCAGCAGGACGAATTGCTGAACAGCAATACGGACAGGGTAAGTCGCGGCTATTTTGCCAAAGCCGGGGTTACTTTTGATCTTGGGATAGACCGACTATTGTTGAACTATGACATTTATCACAACAATAATGATAATTACACGCTAAGCAGCGGGTTTGCCACGAAAATAATTCCGGATATTACCAACCCTGATGGATATTACCTGAAGGATTATACTTTTAATAACAATTTTGATGCGTCAAATTCCAATAATGTAAGACAGGAGGCGGTAGTAACGTACCAAAAGCGTTTTGATGATAAATCGAAAAAGCTTGATTTCCAGTTTGGTTTTACAAAATCTGATAATAAATTCAACCAGGACAACATCCTGAGATATGAACGTTTTACAGACGGTCAGCCAGTAAATAATTTTACCGGAAACATCCTGAACAACAGCACGGATATGAGAATTGCGAATCTAAAAGTAGATTATTCTCAGCCGATCAAGCTGATGGATGGAGGTAAGGTAAGCTTCGGAGGTTTATATGAAAAAATGGATTTCGATACTGAAAGCAGAGGAATAACTAACTTGGAGTACCAAAGACAGACGGCATCCACTTATCTTGAATTCCAGGCTAAGCTGAAAAAGTTTGATTTCATTTTGGGAGGCCGTGCCGAGAATTATGATATTTCCGGGGTTACCAGAGTGTACAGTTCACAAAAAGGTTTGGTAGAAGCGGATCTTATTCCTTTCAATAAGTTTAAATTCTTCCCGAATGCCAGTGTACAGTACAGTCTGATGAACCAGGTTAATGTTATTGCGAATTATAACAAAAAAATCAGTCTTCCGAGTATTTCAGCCCTGAACCCGAACAACACAACGTTTGGAGGCCCCAATACTCAGATCAACGGTAACCCGAACCTTCAGCCGACTATATTTGATAACTATGAGGTGAAAGTTTCTGCTTTTGACTATGCTTTTGTGGGATATAGTGTAAGTTCAGCAAAAAATCAGGTAGCACAGCTTATCATGAGGGACGGAAAGAACCTGTATAACCAGCAGGTGAATATTTCCAATATGAGAATCCATAATTTTAATGTGGGTCTTCCGATTCCGTTTATGATTTTCAGCAAGCCTATGAGCGAAATTATGAAATTCAACTTCAATCCTGACAAGATCAACTTTATGTATCTTTATGCAGGATACCAGAAGCATGAAATTGATGACCTGAACAACAAAGGGTTCTGGATCTTCAACGTAATGACCCAGTTACTTCTTCCTAAAGAAATAACATTGAATGCCAATTACAGTTATCTAACCCCGAAAGGAAGTTACTTCTATTTTACGGCAGACAAACCATTCAACAACTCTCTTAACCTTACTTTGACCAAGAAGTTTATGGATAAGCGTTTAACGGTTTCTCTGTTTGCGAATGACATCTTCAATTCTCAGGTAATGCAGGCTCATTCCAGCCCACTGCAGGGAGTACCGGTAACGATTCGTTCTAAAAATGACACGAGAAATTTCGGAATCTCAATCAATTATAAGATTCCAACCAAAAACAAACTGGCAAAAGAAGATCCGAACATCCTAAACCAGACTAAAAAAGAAGAAAGCGGAGGGGTAATGCAGACCCCGCAATAACAGATAAAACAGAGGCAGTAGATGATTACTGCCTCTTTTTATTTTTAAGATTTTTTATAAGCAGAACGACCGACATCCTTTAACCTATTAAAAATCTACGGTCTGAAACCGCCAGCCTAGTGTATCCACCAAGGTTAGTTGGTTTAAATTAACCGGAAGGTGTGCAATAATTTTTAAAGCCTCCATGGCCATCATACTTCCTATTATTCCTGGCAGAGCTCCCAGAACACCAAGACGGTCGCAATCTGGGATATCTTCATCAAAGGGAGGTTCAGGAAACAGGTCCCTTAGGTTTTTACTGCCGTTATGATTAAAGACAGCAACCTGGCCTGAAAATCCGAAAATACTGCCATACACCAAAGTCTTTTTTAATTGTATACAGGTATCATTCACCAGATATCTTGTTGAAAAATTATCTGATCCATCAATAATAATATCGTATGGATCAAGAATTTTTCCGGCATTGAATTCATTGATTTTTTCCTCAATTTCTATGCATTTAACCTGATGATTGAGATTTTCCACAAACTTCGCTGCGCTTTTAGTCTTCGGCATTCCAACAGTATGTTCATTATGAATGACCTGACGGTTCAGGTTATGGAGCTCAACCTCATCAAAGTCTGCCACTCCAAGCATTCCAATTCCTGCTGCAGCCAGATACTGAATAACAGGGCTTCCTAAACCTCCGGCTCCTATAATCAGAACTTTGGCGGCCTGAATTTTCTTCTGACCGTCCAATCCTATTTCTTCTATAAATATCTGTCGGCTGTATCGTGCAAAAACATCTTCCTTTTTCATATAGATGATATAAAACCATTATAAACGGGATCCCAATCTTTCATCACAGGATCATATCCCGCCTTTTTAATAACCTTCCTAATCTCTTCCATACTGCGCTCGTCACTGGTTTCAAACTGTTCCAGAGATTCTTTATCCACAGCATAACCACCGGGATTTGTTTTGGAACCTGCACTCATGGCTGTTGCTCCCAGAGAAATAATATGATCCCTGAATTTTTCGTTTTCACGGGTGGATATAGAGATTTCAAGGTCTTCATTCCATATCCTGTAGGCACATATCAGTTGCAGAAGGTCTTTATCTTCCATGATAAAATTAGGCTCAATAATTCCTTCTGCTGGCCTAAGTCTTGGAAATGAAACTGAAAAACGGCTCTTCCAGTATGTTTTCTGTAAGTAATCAATATGAAGCGCATTAAAAAAACTATCCACTCTCCAGTCTTCCAGGCCTAGCAAGACGCCAAGACCTACCTTATGGATTCCCGCTTTTCCGATTCTGTCCGGTGTTTCCAGTCTGAAATGAAAGTTTGATTTCTTTCCTTTCGGATGGTATTCTTTGTAGACCTCCTGATGATAGGTTTCCTGATATACCAACACAGAATGCACCCCATCCTGATGAAGCATTGAATATTCTTTTTCCGACAACGGCTGTACTTCGATTGAAATATTGGCAAAATGAGCTCTGAGCAGACGAACAGCATTGCGGAAATAAGAGACTCCTACTGTTTTATTGGCTTCACCGCTTACCAGCAGCACATGATTCACTTCCATTGATTTTAAAACGGAAGCTTCCACCATAATTTCCGTATCCGAAAGCCTTTTCCGTCTCAACGGATTATCAAGGCTGAAACCACAGTATGTACAGATATTCTGACATTCATTACTGAGATACATCGGGGCATATAACTGAATTGTTTTTCCAAAACGTTTCTGAGTGGCTGCTCTGGTAATTTTCGCCATCAGTTCCAAATTTTCAGCAGCGGCCGGAGAAAGCAGGTTTAGAAAATCATCCAGTGTTTTGTTGCTTTTCTGAAGACTGTGCAATACATCAGAAGGAGTTACTTTCTCCAGTCTTATTTTTATTTCATCCCAGTGATAGCGTTCAAAAATATCTTTAAAGCTGCTCATTACCAATATTATTCAAATAAAAATGAAGTTAACGGGCTGGAAGCCTCCGCATGATTGATCACTGCCCCAAGCCCAGATTCAAATGCTCTTCTTCCTGCAATTACCCCTTCTTTAAAAGCAACCGCCATATTCACAGGATTTCCTGCTACAGCGATGGCTGTGTTCACGAGAACTGCATCTGCTCCCATTTCCATGGCTTTGGCTGCATCTGAAGGTGCTCCTATTCCGGCATCTACCACAACAGGAACATTGCTCTGGCTGATAATAATCTCCAGAAAATCCAGTGTTCTCAATCCTTTATTTGTTCCGATTGGTGCTCCCAAAGGCATTACTACAGCAGTTCCGGCATCTTCAAGACGTTTACAGAGTACAGGATCTGCATGAATGTACGGCATTACCACAAACCCAAGCTTTGCCAGTTCTTCCGTTGCGTACAGGGTTTCAATAGGATCCGGAAGAAGATATTTCGGATCGGGATGAATTTCAAGCTTAACCCAGTTGGTTTCCAGAGCTTCCCTGGCAAGCTGAGCCGCCAATACCGCTTCTTTAGCTGTTCTTGCTCCTGAGGTATTGGGAAGCAGATGTACATGGGTGCTTTTCAGTGAATCCAGCAATCCGTCTTCCTCGGCCTGAGAATCAATTCTTTTCAGGGCCATCGTTACCATATTGGTTTCTGAAGCGGTAATAGATGCTGCCATTTCTCCAAGGCTACCAAATTTACCGGTTCCCAGAAACAGTCTTGATTCAAATACCCGGTCTGCTATTACTAATTTTTGATTATTCATATTCAATTATTTGCTTTTTCTAAAATCATCCCCTAATCTCAATTTTCATTTACAGCGGGTAACGGAAAATTGAGTTTATTCCGATTTTATATCATTACTTTTTTAAAATCTTCAATCATTGACGGCTGTCTGGTAATCTCCCCTGAAACTGCAGCTCCATAAATACCGATCTGCTGCAAGGGTAAAATATCTTCAAGGGTAACGCTGCCAATTGCAAAGATCTTCGGGATCTCCAATGATTTTTCTTTTATATTTTCAATGATGCTGCGATATCCCTCAAAACCAAGAACAGGGCTCAGCTTTTCTTTGGTAGCCGTAAACCTTAAAGGGCCCAGACCAATATAATCACATGGCTCATTCATCCTTTGAAGAACATCGGTTATGGTGTTGGCTGTCCCTCCTATTATTTTATGATCACCCAAAATCAGCCTTGCTTTTTCAACCGAATCATCATTAAGCCCTAAGTGAACTCCGTCTGCATCGGTTTCTTTTACTAATTGGATATGGTCATTAATGATAAGAGACGCACGGTATTCTGAACACAGCTTCTTTGAAACTTCACAGAGGTTAATCAATTCATTTCCCTGAGCATTTTTCCACCGGACCTGAACCCACTGTATCCCATTATCCAGAGCATTCCGGATATTAAGCTCCTGCTCTTTTCTTGTATTTCCCTGTGATATGTATTGTAATTTTTCCATTGTTGATTCATTATTTCGATTACAAAAGAGAATTTTTCCTGCAGTTTTCAAAGGTTTGTAAAGAATGATTACTCTCCCAGATTCCGCCCAGCAGAGCCACTCCGTCCACTCCATAATCCAACGCTTCTCTGATATTATTTTCATTGATTCCGCCCAGCGCAACCAGTTTTACATCAGGATTGCTCCGAGAAGATATTTCATGAATGGTTTTCGTATTTTCACCATATCCTTTTTTCGAAATACTTGGAAAAACCGGGCTGATAAAAGCATACTCCCATTCTTTGTCCAGCTTATTGAAAGCTTTAATATCATGAACAGATGTTGAAAGAATACCTTTACCGATGTATGTTTGATGCTCTCCATTCAACCGTGCTGTTTCCCTGAAATGAAGACGTGAGATATTATACTCGTCAGCCACTTCATAATGACTGTGCAATACCAGCTGAGGATAAAAAAGTCTGTCGATCCCATTAAGAAAATCCAGCATTCCATTCATCCCGATAAAAGGTTTTCTGATGTGGAGCAGTTCCAGTCCTTTCCGGAACAGTTGATTAATCATTTTCGTTTCATCAGGAATCATCAGTTCAGGAGTGATAACAATGATCATATATAAATTTCCTTTCCTTTTTCTATAAACTCCTGAGATTTGCCCAGCATTCCTTTCTCGGCAGACTCTCTGATTTCCTGAGTAATTTTCATGGAACAGAACTTGGGTCCACACATCGAACAGAAGTGGGCAATCTTTGCGCCTTCCGCCGGAAGGGTTTCATCATGATAAGCTCTGGCGGTATCCGGATCTAGTGAAAGGTTGAACTGATCTTCCCATCGGAATTCAAATCTTGCCTTGCTTAATGCATTGTCTCTGTACTGTGCGCCGGGATGTCCTTTTGCCAGATCGGCCGCATGAGCCGCCAGTTTATAAGTAATGACTCCATCCTTAACATCTTTTTTATTGGGAAGTCCCAAATGCTCCTTTGGTGTTACATAACACAGCATGGCACACCCGAACCATCCAATCATTGCAGCGCCAATTCCTGAAGTGATGTGATCGTAGCCCGGGGCAATATCTGTTGTTAACGGGCCTAAGGTATAAAACGGCGCTTCGTGACATTCTTTCAGCTGTTTATCCATATTTTCTTTGATCATGTGCATCGGGACGTGACCGGGACCCTCAATCATGACCTGTACATTGTGTTTCCAGGCTATTTTCGTCAGTTCACCTAAAGTTTCCAGCTCAGCAAACTGTGCAGCATCATTAGCATCGGCAATGGATCCGGGACGAAGACCATCTCCTAAGGAAAAAGCCACATCGTATTTCTTCATGATCTCACAGATCTCTTCGAAATGGGTATACAGGAAATTTTCCTTATGATGATAAAGGCACCATTTTGCCATGATGGAACCGCCTCTTGAGACGATTCCGGTCACTCTGTTAACCGTTAAATGAATATATCGAAGCAGAACTCCCGCATGAATGGTAAAATAAGATACTCCCTGCTCTGCCTGTTCGATAAGGGTATCTTTAAAAACTTCCCACGTCAGATCTTCAGGAATTCCTTTTACTTTTTCGAGGGCCTGGTAAATAGGAACGGTACCGATAGGAACCGGGCTGTTTCTTATGATCCACTCTCTTGTTTCGTGAATATTTTTTCCGGTGGAAAGATCCATAATGGTATCTGCACCCCAACGGCATGCCCAGACCGCTTTTTCAACTTCTTCTTCAATGCTTGACGAAACAGCGCTGTTTCCAATATTCGCATTGATCTTTACAAGGAAATTCCTCCCGATAATCATGGGTTCACTTTCCGGGTGGTTGATGTTATTCGGAATTATTGCTCTTCCCGCTGCAATTTCATCTCTTACAAATTCAGGAGTGATCTTGCTTTTGGGAGTATTGGCTCCGAAACTGTTTCCTGAATGCTGAAAAGCCATTTCTTTTAAAACCGATTGCAGCTGTTCAATTCTTTGATTTTCGCGGATCGCTACATATTCCATTTCCGGTGTAATGATACCCTCTTTTGCATAATAAAGCTGGGTTACTTCTTTCCCTTCTCTGGCCACTTTAGGATTGTGGTTATAGGAAAAACGCAATTCATCAAGACCGGTGTCTGCAAGGCGGGTCTTTCCGTATTCTGAAGTGATACTGTCCAGAACATGAACATCTTCCCTTTCAAGAATCCACTGTTCCCGGATTCTCGGTAAGCCTTTCAGAATATTAATCTCTGAACTTTCATCGGTATAAGGTCCCGAGGTATCGTAAACCGTTACCGGAGGATTATCTTCAAGAGTACCATTGGTGAGTTTTGTAGGGCTTAACTGGATTTCGCGCATAGCGACCCTTACAGGATGTATTGTGCCTTCCACATAGACTTTCTTAGAGTTGGGAAAAGGCGAACGTGTGATTGAATGAGCCATAACTGTATTTTATTAGCCGCCCTGGGCAGCTGTGATGATTAATACTGAATCTTTATCATTGAGAATGGTCTCTGCCCAGGCGGACAGCGGAACAATACGGTTGTTGAGGGCTACGGCAATTCCTTTTTTCTTTCCGGGGAGTTCCATAGCCATTAGTGCTTCCAGATTTTCGGGAAGTACAGCAAATGTTTTTCGGGTGTGGTTGATTGTAAGTTCCATTCCTAATAATTTTAAATATACTTTAGGAATGGCTGTTATTGTACAATAGAATGCACAGCAAAAGTCACCTACTTTTCCCTACGCTGGTATGATCCAGATCAGGTTCAAAGGGTAAAGTCTCAGTCTGTTGTTCACAGACACCCCTAAAGTATGGGACGAAGTTAGTTATTTTTTCAGAACAGGCAAAATTTAGTTTTTAAACAAAAACCATCAACAAAATAATATTTTATTGATGCAATTCATTGCACATTAAATACAAATAAAAGAATGCCATAAAAAAACCTGCAGAAAATTTGCAGGTTTTTTTTATTCATCACAAGCTCTCCAAACGGCATCATTCTGTGGAACGGGAGCGGTAATCTCTATTTTTTCCTTGGTAACCGGGTGAATAAACTCCAGTTTTCTCGCATGAAGATTAATTCCTCCATCCGGGTTGGAGCGGGGAGAACCGTATTTAAGATCTCCTTTGATGGGCACTCCGGTTTTAGAAAGCTGGGCACGGATCTGGTGATGCCTTCCTGTTTCCAGATCAATTTCAAGAAGCATATAATTATCCAGTGTTTTGATCACATGATAGGTTAAAATTGCCTCTTTTGCACCATCTGTAGCTTTGGGAAATACGATTGCTTTGTTGTTCTTTTCGTTTTTCTTTAAATAATGAACCAGCCTTTGAGTTTTCGGGATCATTTCCTTACCCACTATTGCCCAATAGGTCTTTTTAATTTCCCTGTTTTTTACCATCTGGGTAAGACGGGAAAGCGCCTTGGACGTTTTGGCATAGATTACCAGACCTGAGGTGGGCCGGTCTATACGATGAACAAGACCGAGGAAAACATTCCCCGGTTTGTTATCTCTTTTTTTTATAAAATTCTTGATGGTCTCTAATAATGATTCATCACCGGTCTTATCACCCTGTACAAGCTGACCGACTTTTTTATTGACCACCAGAAGATGGTTGTCTTCATATACAATCTGCTCCTCCATCATCTGAATTTATCTCGGTCTGTTGGCCAATGAAAGGATAATTCCTCCTAAAAGCCCCAACGTTTTAATCGCTGAAAGTTTTGAATCATCCGGCAGAAATGCTCCTACAATACAGATCAATGCTGCGCCGTACATCGCATACGACAGATTTTTGTTTAAAAATAAAGGTGCCTGAATAAAGAAGCTTGCCCCTATCAGTACATAAAACACCTTTCTTGAAAGAAGATGATTGATTTCCGGAGAAAATAAATTAAACCAGCCTACAGCAAGACAGATCAGTGCTGCAATAGACAATATTCCCTGAAGTGATTTCTGTTGATTGTTCATAGATTAATAACTTTCACTTTCATTTGGAAATTCAACACTTTTCACATCTTTCACATATTGGGAAACGGCTCCTGTAATTTCAGTATAAAGATCAAGATATCTTCTCAGGAATTTAGGACTGAAACCTTTGTTCATCCCCACCATATCATGATATACCAGAACCTGTCCGTCACAGTCTGCTCCTGCACCGATTCCGATGGTAGGAATAGAAATGCTTTCGGTAACTTTTTTAGCTAAATCAGCCGGAATTTTTTCCAATACAATGGAGAAACATCCCAATTCTTCTAAAAGCTGTGCATCAGCAATCAATTTTTCAGCTTCCGCTTCTTCTTTTGCTCTTACTTTATAGGTTCCGAATTTATAGATAGACTGGGGCGTTAATCCCAGATGTCCCATTACCGGAATCCCAGCATTGATGATCTTTTTAATGGATTTGGAAATTTCTTTTCCTCCTTCAATTTTTACGGCATGTGCACCGCCTTCTTTCATCATTCTTACCGCAGACTCCAATGCTTTTTCAGGATTACTCTGATAAGTTCCGAAAGGCAAATCTGCTACAACCAAAGCTCTGTCGGTACCTCTTACCACACTTTGAGCATGATAGATCATCTGATCCAATGTAATTGGGAGTGTAGTTTCAAAACCTGCCATTACATTCGCGGCAGAGTCTCCGATCAAAATGGCATCCACACCTCCTGCATCTACCATTTTAGCCGTGGTAAAGTCATAAGCGGTAAGCATAGTTATTTTTTCCTTGTCGAATTTCATTTTACGCAAGGTTTCAGTTGTAACTTTTTTAATTTCAGAGTGAACAGACATAATGTATCTATTTTTTAAAAGTTAAAAAGTCGGCTTGCGCCGACTTGAATTTTTGTATGATTTTTATAAAACTACGTGACCTAGTTTCATGAGTTTGTCGTGATTCAGGATTTTGATATTTCTTCCATCTACTTCAATGAGATTGTCTCCTTTAAATTCAGAGATCAAACGGATGGCACTTTCGGTAGCAGTACCGATAATGTTGGCAATTTCTTCTCTTGTTAAAGAAATTTTGATGAACCCTTCCGGATCTACACCTAACTTCTGTTCCAGTAACAGTAATATTTCCGCTAATCTTTCTCTAACGGTTTTCTGAGCAAGGAAAGTAATGGTATTAGATGACTCTCCCAATTCGTAAGAAATTTTCTGAAGCATCACAAAAGACAACTGCGGATCTACCTCAAGAAGGTACATAAAAATATCTGCAGGCAGGAAAATGCATTCAATATCTGTCATGGCCTCAGCTTTTGCCTGGAAATTTTCCCCGCAAAGCAATGAACGATAGCCGATAATGTCCCCTTCTTTAATAAATCTTAAGATCTGATCTTTGCCGAAAGCCCCTGATTTGGATAATTTAGCGGCCCCTTTTTCCAGAACAAACACTCCCTTTGGTGTTTCTCCATCCTCAAAAATGGTATCATGTTTCTGAAAACTCAGTCTTTTTTTGCCGTTAATATATTTTTCAAAATCTACACTGGAAAGTCTTTCCTTAAAAGATTTATCATTAAAAACTCTGGCGAACCTCTCTTCAATTGCAATCTGTTGTTCCTGCGACATTTTATATGACATTTATCACAAAAATAGAACTTTTTAACTCGATAAACAAAAAAAATTGTTATAATTTTGTAGTTCAATATTTTAGGGAGGTGAGCGAGAACTGTTTTCATTGTGGTCAAGGTATAGAAAAAGAGAGAATTCTGTTTGATGAAAAGACTTTCTGCTGCAATGGCTGCAAGTCTGTATACGAGATTCTGAATACCAATAATTTAAGTAATTTTTACGAGCTTAATAAAAGAGCAGGAATCCGTCCAAGTGATGAAAGCTCTTCACAGTTTGATTATCTTGACACTCCGGAGATCTTCGAAAAGGTCACTGATTTCTCGGAAGGAAACACCAGCCTTGTCACTTTCAAAATCCCAGTAATTCACTGTTCATCATGTATATGGCTATTAGAAAGCCTTCATACCCTGAACAAAAATATTAATTACTCCCAGGTTAACTTCACCCGCAAGACCTTACAGATTTCATTCAACCATAACGATTTCAAATTAAGCGAACTAGCTAATTTTTTAACCAATTTAGGTTACAAACCTGTCATCAGCCTTGAAACAGCAGATAAAAATGTAGATCATCTGGACAAATCACTGTTGGTAAAATTTGCGATTGCCGGATTTGCTTTCGGAAACGGGATGTTCCTTGCGTTCCCGGAATATGTAGGTGGAGAAGATTATTGGATGGAACATTATAAAGGTCTTTTCAGAGTTCTTATGTTCCTGCTGGCCTGCCCGGTTGTCTTCTATTCAGCTTCGGATTATTATAAATCAGCGTGGTATGGGCTGAAGAACGGAATTGTTAACATTGACGTACCCATTGTATTGGGGATCTTTGTTCTGTTCGGAAGAAGCGTCTATGAAGTAGCCACCAATTACGGTCCCGGATATTTTGATACTTTGTGCGGACTCCTCTTCTTTATGCTGATGGGGAAAATTTTCCAGAAAAGAACCTACAGTGCGCTTTCTTATGATAGAGATTACAAATCCTTCTATCCTATTGCTGTTACCAAAGTTGATTTTGAAGGAAAACAGGATAATATTCTTCTTTCTGAAGTTAAAGTAGGAGACCGGATTTTAGTAAGAAACCAGGAAATCATTCCTGTAGATGCCATCCTGATTAATGGGGAAGGAAATATCGACAACAGCTTTATTACCGGAGAAAGTGTAAGCATCAGTAAACAGCCCGGAGATAAAATTTTTGCAGGAGGAAAACAAATCGGATCTTCATTGGAACTTGAAGTCATTAAAGATGTCGATCAGAGTTACCTTACCCAGCTATGGAACAAAGAAGCTTTCAAAAAGCATGAAACGGGGCTTGATACGCTGACTAACAGCATCAGTAAATATTTCACATTCATCATTTTAGGCATTGCCGTGATAGCCGGAACGTATTGGGCTTTTATCGATCTGGAGAAAATGTTCCAGGTAATTTCTGCCATCCTGATCATTGCGTGCCCTTGTGCTCTTGCTCTATCTGCGCCGTTCACTTTCGGCCACATTATGAGGATATTAGGGCGGAATAAATTTTACGTAAAAGACACTCTTACGATTGAAAAAATCGCTAAGCTTGATACGATTGTTTTTGACAAGACCGGAACGATTACCCATCGTAAAAAATCAAACATCAGATATGAAGGTGCTGAAATTAGTGAGTTCGATACTCTAAATATCAAAACTCTATTAAAAAACTCCAACCACCCACTTTCAAAATCACTATACGAGTTCATTGAGGTGAGTGATGATTATTTCACCGTTGAAAACTTCAAAGAAATTTCCGGAAAAGGCTACGAGGCCGAAGTACGGGGAAATCTTTACAAAATTGGTTCTGCACGATATAACAACCAGGAACCTAAAAACCTGGAAACTGCGGTCTATATTAGTAAAAATGGTGAATTCTTAGGGAAATTTATTTTCAAAAACGAATATCGTCCAAAACTGAAAGAGCTCTTCACAAAACTTACTGATTACAAAATATTCATCCTGAGCGGGGATAATTCATCAGAGGAAAAACAGCTTAAGGAGCTTATTCCTAACTTCAAAGGAATGGCTTTCAACCAAAGCCCGGAAGACAAACTGAATTATATCAAAACCCTTCAGGATCAGCATATGAAAGTGGCCATGCTTGGAGATGGTCTTAACGATGCCGGAGCATTGAAGCAAAGTAATGTAGGAATTGCTATTGCTGATGATACGAACAGCTTTACTCCATCTTCCGACGTGATTATGAACGGTGAAAAAGTGGTCACTCTGGATAATTACCTGAACGTTTGCAAAGGCTCTATCACCATTGTAAAAATGACATTCATAATCAGCTTCCTTTACAATATTGTTGGTTTAAGTTACGCAGTTACAGGTCATATGCATCCGCTCTTCGCTGCAATCATCATGCCAATCAGTTCCATTACTGTTGTTACATTTACTACACTTGCTACCTGGATTTTAGGCCGGAAACATTTCAAAAAACAGGCTTAAAGCCTCTTATTTAGACTGATTTTAAATTAGCTGAAATCGGCATTTCGTGATGAATGTCATTATTTTTCACTAAATTTGAACCCCGAAAATAGGTTAATTTTGTTGTCCAATGGATATTCTATATTTAATGATCGTCTGCAGTGTTTCTTTAGCTGCGATCTTCCTGGTCGTATTTATAGTGTATGCCAAAAAAGGGCAGTTTGAAGATGATGAATCTCCGGCTGTCAGAATCCTTTTCGATGACGAGAGAGTAGTCAGAGAAGATGATGAAAATGGCGACAAAAATAAAGACGACAAAAAAATAGGAGAGAATAAATAAATTTGAGAAAAATAGTGAATAGTTGATATGGAAACACAAAAGTTTAGTTATGACAACAGTATTGTCCGTGCGTTCCTCTATGCGACCATCATCTTTGGTTTTATAGGGTTTACGTTTGGGCTTACGGCGGCATTAATGCTTTTCTACCCTGAATTACCCGAATTCTTTTTCGGAACTGATGACACAACCATCAATAGTCTTGCCTCCGGCAATATTCAAGGGCTAATAAACACTCATGGTGCATTTGGTTTTGGTAGAATCAGAATGCTGCACACCAACACCGTAATCTTTGCATTCGTTTGTAATATTGTTTACGTTGGAGTATACTACTCTACACAGAGATTATTAAAAACAAGAATGTATAGTGATACATTGTCATGGATTCATTTCTGGACCTGGCAGTTAATGATCGTTGCTACGTTCATTACCTTCTTTATGGGGATCAATACATCAAAAGAATATGCAGAACATGAATGGCCAATTGATATATTAATTGCTATATCATGGATCATTTTCGGGGTGAATATGATTATGACGATTGCTAAGAGAAGGGTTAGACACCTTTATGTGGCGATCTGGTTCTATTTGGGTACATGGGTTGCAGTAGCAATGCTTCATATCTTCAACAACCTTGAAGTTCCATTATCTTTCGCTGGCTGGAAATCTTATTCTGCTTATGCAGGAGCAAAAGACGCTATTGTACAATGGTGGTATGGTCACAATGCAGTGGCATTCGTACTGACAACTCCGGTTCTAGGTTTAATGTATTACTTCTTGCCAAAAGCGGCAGACAGACCGGTATTCTCATACAAACTGTCTATTATTCACTTCTGGTCATTAATTTTCGTATATATCTGGGCTGGTCCTCACCACCTTCAGTATACAGCACTTCCGGCATGGGCACAGGCTGTGGGAACAGGTTTCTCAATCATGCTTATTGCACCATCATGGGGGGGAATGCTAAACGGGCTTCTTACCTTAAGAGGTGCCTGGGATAAAGTAAGAGAGAATCCTATTCTTAAGTTCTTCGTAGTGGCAGTAACATGCTACGGTATGGCGACTTTTGAAGGTCCTCTTTTAGCAACAAAAAACATCAACAAAATTGGTCACTTCACAGACTGGGTTATTGGTCACGTACACTTAGGAGCTCTTGGATGGAATGGTTTCATGGCATTCGGGGTTATCTACTACCTGGTTCCAATCATGTGGAGAACAAAAATATGGTCTGTAAAATTAGCTAACTGGCATTTCTGGTTAGGGACATTAGGAATTATTTTCTATGCAGTACCAATGTATATTTCAGGATTTACACAAGGATTAATGTGGAAGCAGTTCAACCCGGACGGAACTCTATTATGGAAAAACTGGTTGGATACAGTAACTGCAATTATTCCTTACTTCAAAATGAGATTCTTAGGAGGGTTATTCTATATTTCAGGAGCTATCTTAATGATCGTTAACGTAATTGCTACGGTAAGAAAAGGATCATTCCAGAAGGAAGTACCTGCAGAAGCACCTGCTTTAGCTAATATCGGAAACAAACGTAAAGAGGGAGAAGGATTCCACCTTTGGTTGGAAAGAATGCCAATGTTATTGACTGTTCTATCTTTATTCACGATTTCAATTGGTAGTATGGTGGAGATCATTCCTACTCTATCTCTTAAGAAAAGTGTACCTACCATTTCAGCGGTAAAACCTTATTCACCACTTGAACTGGAAGGTAGAGACATCTATATCCGTGAAGGATGTAACGCTTGTCACTCTCAGATGATCAGACCGTTCAGAGACGAGATTGTTAGATTCAACGGTAAAAACGGACAGTACTCCAAAGCAGGAGAATTCGTATACGACAGACCATTCCTATGGGGTTCTAAGAGAACAGGACCGGATTTACATAGAGAAGGAGGTAAAAACCCAAGTTCTTGGCATTACAAGCACATGTACAACCCAAGATCTACCTCTGCTGGTTCTATCATGCCTCGTTACCCTTGGTTAATTTCTACCGATTTGGACAGATCTAAAATGGTAGACAAATTGAAGCTGATGAAGAATACATTTGATGTACCTTACACTAAAGCTGAAATTGACTCTGCCAATACATGGGCAGATAATCAGGCGAAGAAAATTGTGAAAGATATCTTCTCTGAAGCGAATGACCTTAAAACGGAATACGCTAAGAAACCTCAGGGAGAATTAGAGAAAAAAGAGATTGTAGCTCTTATCTCTTATCTTCAAAGATTAGGAACAGATATCAAAACCACTGAAATCAAAACAGCAAGTAATAACTAAAAACATTAAAAGGTTCACATGATTCCTCAGAACTTTAAAGATATATTATCCAATACAGAAAACGCTGGTTTCTACCAGACGTTGGCTCTGATTTTCTTTTTGCTGTTCTTCGTAGCTTTAGTAATCTATGTTTTTAGCAGGCCTAAGAAATATTACAAAGAAGAAGAAGAGGCTCCTCTGGGGGATGATGAAGATGACGATTTTAATTTAAAAAATTAAACTATTTATTATGAAACAAAGAACACCTGTTGTTGTAAACATCTTAATAATAACCGGACTTTTAATAGTTTTTTATTATTTATTTGTACAGAGCTACTCGTTCTTAGCCTCTCCTTATTTCTGGGGAACTGTTGTGATCAGTGCCATTTTAGCATACATCCACAGTGCTATTGGAGATTTGATTGAGAATAACAAATTCAAAAAACTATCTCCGGAAGAAAAAGCAGCTTACCTTGCAGAGAAGAAGATACCTTTCTTAAGAAGAATGTATGACGCTGCATTCAAAAAGCAATCTGAAACGGAAGAGAAAGACATCCTTATTGACCACGGTTTCGATGGCATTATGGAACTTGACAACCAGTTACCAAAATGGTGGGTAGGTTTATTCTACTTTGGGACTGCTTTTTGTATTGTATACATTGCAGCCTACTCTTTTACAGACTTCGCACACCCGTTAAGCGAGTACGAGAAAGAATATAAAGAGCAGATGGCAGCTATTGACAAATACATGAAAGAACAGCCTCCAGTAACAATTGAATCTGCGAAGTATTCTGCAGATAACATTGCTGCCGGTGAGGAAGTATTCAAAACCAACTGTGTTTCTTGTCACTCTGATGGTGGTAGAGGGGGTATCGGACCCAACCTTACTGATAACTACTGGCACAACCAGCCTGAAAAAACCTTATTCAAAAACGTATTCCACGTTGTAGAAAATGGGGTAACAGGTACAGCGATGCAGGCTTGGGGTAAAAATGGGGTATTAACAGGGACAGACATCCAGAATGTTGCCGCTTATGTATACCACATTAACCAGGAACAGCAGCCAATTACTCCGGCTCAGGGAGGTGCTCCACCATATGGAGATGAAGCTCACTGGGAAAAAGAATAATTTAAAAAATTAGAAAACATATGAAAAAAACATAATTTGTTATTAGATTAAAAAATAGTAACGAATTATGTTTTTTCTTTTTTTAAAACCTACACAATATGTCAGACATAGAAGAAACAGAAGTACGAGGCGGACAGGGACAGGTTCTGGACCCTGAAACTTACAGAGATTCTATAGGGACAATGGAGCAATCCGGAAAAAGAAGATGGGTATTTCCAAGGAAGCCAAAAGGGAAGTATACCAACTATAGAAATATTGTAAGCTATCTTTTATTAGTCGTTTATTTTACCATACCGTTTTTGAAGATCAACGGAAATCCATTCTTTTTATTCAATGTTATTGATAGAGAGTTCTTCATTTTCGGACAACCTTTTTATCCACAGGACTTTTTCATCCTGACTTTAGGCGCTATTGCCTCCTTAATTTTTATTATCGTTTTTACGATTGCATTCGGAAGAATTTTCTGCGGGTGGATATGCCCTCAGACAATTTTTATGGAATCCATCTTCCGTAAAATCGAGTATCTTATTGAAGGGGACCGTAACAAGCAGATGAAGCTGGACAGACAGGAATGGAACAGTGAAAAAATCTGGAAAAGAAGTCTGAAATGGTCCGTATACATTGTAATCTCACTTATCATTACCCACTTTATGTTTATGTATATTGTAGGCTATGAAGAAGTGATCAAAATTGTATCCGAAGGACCGTTTGCCCATCCTACCAATTTTATGGTGATGATTCTCTTTACCGCCGCATTTTATTTTGTATTTGCATGGTTCAGAGAGCAGGTATGTACATTGGTGTGTCCGTATGGAAGGCTTCAGGGCGTTTTGATTGATAAAGATACCATCAATGTTTTCTACGATTTTAAGAGAGGGGAAAACAGATCCAAGTGGAGAAAAGGAGAAGACAGAAAAGCAGCAGGAAAAGGGGATTGTATCGATTGTCACCAATGTGTTGTGGTATGTCCTACAGGAATTGATATCCGTGACGGGCAGCAGCTGGAATGTATTAACTGTACTGCCTGTATTGATGCCTGCGATGAAGTAATGGAAAAAGTAGGTCTTCCGAAAGGACTGATCAGATATGCTTCCGAAAACGAAATTGAAAAAGAAACACAGTTTAAATTTACCGGAAGAATGAAAGGATTTACAGTATTCCTATTCCTTCTGATTGGGTTTTTAGGCTTCCTTCTGTACAACAGAGGAGAAATGGAAGCCAAGTTTATTAAACCTGCGGGCAGCACATTCTTCGTAAGAGACGGAAAAATTACCAATACCTATAATTATACTTTCTTAAATAAGACGAACGATAAAAAGATCGTGACGATAAAAGTGATCGATCCTGCTCACGGAGAGATTACCTACAGTGCTTCAAGCAAGATTGAGATAGAACGCGATAAAATTTCCAAGGGAACTATCAATATCAGCTTCCCAGAAGGTGAAATGAAACTGTCTAAACAGAATATCACTATTGGCGTTTATGATATGAAAGGAGAACTGGTAGATTCTTACCAGACTTATTTTGAAGGACCATTCAAACTGCAATTTTAATTTTAGAAGATGAAAAACTTTAGTTGGGGACACGGTGTTGTTATTGCATTATTTGCATTCATCGTTTTTATTTTATCCATGCTGTTTCTATTCCCGAACGGGCAGAAAAACTCTGAAATGGTAACGGACAATTATTATGAGGAAGAACTTCAGTATCAGGATGTGATTGATGCTAAAAAAAGAGCTGACGAACTGCAGGAGAGACCTGTATACAGCCAGGGAAAAGACGGAATTAAAATCACTTTTCCAAAAGATTATAACAATACCAATACTACGGTAAAATTTGTTTTAAACAGAACCGACGATCAGAATTTAGATATCAAAAAATCTGTACAGCTTGATGCCAGCCAGTCATTTGTAATCCCTTCACAGGTTTTAAAGATGGGGAATTACACGTTAAGACTATCCTGGACCAAGGATAAAACAGACTATAGAATGGATTATGATGTAATATGGAAATAGGACTTGTTGTATCGGCTATTGCTTTAGGATTTGCTTCCGGTTTTCACTGTATCGGAATGTGTGGCCCTATTGCCCTGTCGATGGGACTTACCAAAAAGCAGGCAGCTAATTTCTACCTCCAGAACCTTACGTATCAGTTTGGCAGGATCTTTACCTATTCCCTTTTGGGAGCTATTTTAGGAATTGTGGGAGAAGGATTTGAAATGGCAGGCTTCCAGCAATATCTTACCATTACGGCAGGAATTCTTCTGATCGTTATGGCGTTATTTTCTTTTGGAGGAAAAGATTTCGCCTCAAAAATACCTTTTCTTTCAGGGTTCTTATTTTCTGTAAAATCGAATTTAGGAAAACTGCTTCAGAAAGCTGATTACCGATCCAGATTTACTACAGGAATCCTGAATGGCTTCTTACCCTGCGGAATGGTTTATATGGCCCTTACCGCAAGTCTTGCAGGCGGAGGAATATGGCAGGGAGCTTTATATATGGCTTTATTCGGATTGGGGACCCTCCCGTTCATGTTTGCTGTAGTTTTAGCCGGAAATCTCATGAATCAGGCTTTTAGGCTGAAAATATTAAAAGCCGTCCCTGTAATTATGATCATTCTGGGAGGATTGTTTATCCTGAGAGGCCTTGAACTAGGTATTCCTTACATTTCACCAAGAGCCGAAGCAATGGGCATCTCCAAAGACCATAATAGCGCTAACTGTCACATTGAGGGACACGATCATACCTCTACCAACTGTCATTAAACCAGTCTTTTTTATTTCATTTCCATGAGGAAGCTATTTTTTGTATTGATTACCAGCCTTTTTATCCTACAATCTTGCAATGTAAACTCCGAAATTGTTTTCCATAAAGATGCGACATCTACTTCTGTGACCGATATTGATATGAAACAGTTTATCGCAGAAATGAAAGCGGCTACTCCAGATTCTTTAAATGAGTACAGCGATCTTGATAAGTTTCCCTCTGCCTGGACAAATCTTCAGGAGCTGGAACAAAAGAGTAGAGAAGTAAAGGACACCAACCCGGAGCACATCCGGATCATGAAAAAGATCTTTATGAAAACCAACAGAGAAAATGATGAACCTACTGGTGTTTCTCTGAAAACAGAATATTTCACTCAGGATGATTACTCCATACTCAGCCATTATATTAAAGTTGAAAGACTGCCTGTTGATCAGAACATCTTCAATCTCTGGGATGGAAAAACGCTTACTATCAATACAGAAAATTTTAATCTGAAAAATATTGAAGCTTCTATAATCTCGAAAGCCTCCAGAGACAATCCTCAAAAGATGGAAAGCATGATGATGATGTTCTTTAATAGCATCAGCACAAACCTGAAATTTGAGAAGAAAATAAAATCAATCACCGGAAAACATGACTGGCTGAAGCAGATTGATGATTACACCTTAAAGATCAGTTATAACCTCAAAGCTCTGTATGAACAGGAAACAGCACTTAAAAATGCGGATAAAAATATCGTGATCGTTACTGAATAACAGGAACTGCTGAATTCAGCAGTTTTTTTGTTGGTATCCGTTTTGTAATAATAATTTCAACCACAAAAAATTTCAACAATGATAAAACAGATGCAATGGATATGGGCGGCCGTACTTTTTGCTGTACTGCAGTCCTGCTCTATTAATACAGAAACTACTTATTATAAAGATTCCGCTACAAGTATGCAGTCCAATATTCTTATGGATAAAAGTGTCATGGGAATGATGAGCATGCTGGGTACAGATTCCCAGAAACTTAAGGAACTGGATAATCTTCCCACGGAATGGAAAAGCCTGTATGATGTTCAGAAAAACGGAAAAATTACCATTAATGAAGATTCTGCAAAAGCCCTGAAAAAGCTCTATATGAAAGTAAATAAAGACAAAGGAGAAATCCTGGGTCTCTCTTTAAAATATGATAAGCTGATGCCTTCAGAAATCACACAGCTTCTGAACAGCGACAAACGTCTGAAAAAAATTCCGCTTCAGGATATTGCCGTCTGGAACGGAAAATCGCTGACCATCAATACGGATAAATTTAACTCTGACGGAATCCTGAAAATCCTGGAAGAAAAAGATCAGCCCGAAAATACAGTCCCTCAAACTAAAAGTGACTCTATTGAAGCGTATGGAAAGCAAATGGCTTCAGGAATGGCCGGAATGCTCAGAATGTTCAATCTTACGTTTACCAATACTCTGAAATTTCAGAAACCCATTAAAAAAATCGAAGGAAAGCATGATTTTGTAAAACAGATCGATAACAAAACAGTACAGATCACGGTAAGATCAAATGACCTGATCGACAATAAAAATCTTGTAGATAAGGATAAAAAAGTAGTGATAACAACAGAATAAAAACATAAAAAACCCATCGGATGCCGATGGGTTCTATTTTTAAATCACTGATCTTATTTAGCTGATCAGATCAAACCTCGCATATTCTGCAATTTTCTTAGGAAGTTTAATTCCTTCCGCTGTCTGATTGTTTTCTAGCAATGCAGCCATAATTCTCGGAAGAGCCATAGCGGAACCGTTCAGCGTGTGTACCAGCTGGGATTTCCCATCACCTTTGTAACGGCATTTCAGACGGTTAGCCTGAAATGTTTCAAAGTTGGATACTGAGCTTACTTCCAGCCACATTTCCTGTGCAGCACTCCATACTTCAAAATCATAGGTCATTGCTGCCGCAAAACCGGTATCTCCACCGCAAAGTCTCAACACTCTGAAAGGAAGTTCAAGATCAGTAAGGATTTCCTTGATATGTTCTACCATTTCTTCCAGAACCGCATAAGAGTTCTCTGGCTTTTCAATTCTTACGATTTCAACTTTTTCGAACTGGTGAAGACGGTTCAGACCTCTTACGTGGGCTCCGTAGCTTCCCGCTTCTCTTCTGTAGCATTGTGAAAAAGCGGTATTCTTTACAGGAAGATCTTTTTCATCAAACAATACATCACGGTAAAGGTTGGTTACAGGAACTTCAGCGGTAGGAATCAGATATAAATTATCTTCGTTGATGTAATACATCTGTCCTTCTTTATCAGGCAGCTGCCCTGTTCCAAATCCTGAAGCTTCATTCACAACGTGAGGCGGATTAACTTCTGTATATCCTTTATCCACATTTTTATCCAGGAAATACTGAACCAAAGCTCTCTGCAGCCTTGCTCCTTTTCCTAAATAAACCGGAAATCCTGCTCCGGCAATTTTTACCCCCAATTCAAAATCAATCAGGTTGTATTTTTTGGCCAGTTCCCAGTGAGGAATTGCACCTTCGCCAAGACCTTCCACGTCATGAGACTGATAAATAATCTCGTTATCATCAGCAGAAGCCCCGCTTTTTACCTGCTCATTAGGAATGTTTGGTAACTGATATAGAATATCCAGTAATGCCTTTTCCGTAACATCTAACTGGGACTGTAATTCTTTACTCGACTCTTTGTATTGTGCTGTTTTAGATTTTGCCGATTCTGCTTCTTCTTTCTTTCCTTCTTTCATCAAAAGCCCGATTTCTTTGGAGATTTTGTTGATCTCGGAAAGCTGCGAATCTAATTCAAACTGGATTCTTTTTCTTTCGTCGTCAGCAGCAACAGCGTTGTCTACCAACTCAAGATTTTTGAATTGTCTTTTTTTAAGACCTTCTAAAACGCGTTCTTTATTGTCGCGCAAAAAATTGACTTGTAACATTTTATTTAGATGTTAAATATTAGGATGTTAAACTTATGTATCAAGTTAACAATTTACAAATTTAAAATTATTTTACGATAGTAACCTTATTTATTGAATTAGGTTCATCTGCTCCTTTTGAAAATACAGGATTTCCGTTGTATAATACTTCAGAAACCTGAAATAAGGAAGGTGTCCATCGGTAGTGGACCTCCATAACATCACTTTCAGTAACCGTCTGATCACCCACTTTTTTGGAGTAAGTAAAGGTCATTCTGGAACGGAAATTCTTACTATCAGGGCTGATGGAATCAAATACTATTCTTTTGGCTCCGGCAATATATTCAAAATAATATAACGAGTCAGTCGTCATTTTAAGCGAAATCGGTACCGGAGAAATATCTTTATCACCATTAATATCATTAACGGCATAGCCAGTATACGATCCCGGTTTTTTAGCGTTCAGCAAATCTTGTCCTGCACCATTGGTCACATAAATGTTCATGATCTGGTCAATTCTCTGTAAAGAATCATCATCACGCCCGCATGAAATCAGTAAAAACAGAATAGCACTAAACGTTGCTGCAAAAAAATATTTGAAGTTGAATTTCATCTGCTGTTAATTTTCAATAATCTTTTTTATGCAAATGTATAATTATATATTTGTCCATGTAATATTTTAACATGTTTTTAAACAAACTCAAAAGAATAAACGGCAGCCACGTTACCACCATCTTCAAAGGAAATTTCATTTCGAAGTTTGTACTGGTGATCGGAGGTCTTCTTTTGGCTAAATATTACGGATCTTCAGAGTATGGTATTTTCAGCATTTATCTGAGTATTATGAGCATATTCGCGATCGTCCTGAGCCTGGCGCAGGAACACCAGATTATGCTTGAAGGAAATGAACACGAGATTAATAATAACTTCAGTGCTTCAGCCATTATTTCTGCTGGTTTTACCCTGATCAGCTTTTTGCTGGTATTTCTTCCTTTCCATATTTCTAAAGATATTATGTTCTTAGGAGTTTTTTCCGGATTTATCTATTTATTTACGAATAACGCTAAATTTCTTCTGGCTAAAAAAAAATTGTTTAAACAGGTCTCCATCCTAACCATTATAGATTCTGTTGTAAGTTTTCTTTTTCAGGTGGTGTTTGTGTTCTTTAAAATAGAAAATGGTCTTGTTATCGGCAGTTTAATTGGCTTTCTTACTGCTTTTTTTGCCGCCATTTATTATTCCAGGAAGTATTTTGTAAAACCTGATTTTCAAAGGTACCTCACCAACACGAAAAAAAGGCCTGAAATTTTTAAATACACCTACCCTTCCACACTGATCAATGCCCTAGGCAACAACATCATGCCGATTCTGATCTCGCTTTATTTTGCAGATTCGCTGCTTGGAGAGTATTCTTTAGCGGTAAAAATCATGTCTGTTCCCCTTCTTCTCATATCCTCTTCCATTGCAACGGTATATTATCCGAAAGCTGCAGAAATCAATAACCGGGGGAATAGCAGAAGCGAACTGTTTGCTTATACAAGAAAGATGAGTCTTATGAACTTTTATATCATTTTCGCCCTCTATATTCTCATCAATGTGGCCGGAATTCCGGTTCTGAAACTATTTTTCAATAAAAACTGGGAACATCTGGGACTATTTATCTTCCTGATGTCGTTCGGATACCTGACGCGAAGTCTTATCAATCCCATTTCTGATGTATTACTAATTCTGAAGAAAAGTAATGTAGCCCTTGTTTTTAACATTTACCTTTTCCTCGCTAATATTGCTGCGATCCTGATTGGAAAAGAAAAAGGAATCAGCTATCTGGTGGGTATTTTTTCTCTATTTTTGTTTTTAGGCTATGGATTTTTGTATTTTTACATCATGTTTATGCTGAAAAAGAATGAATCCGATTAAAAAATTTATTGAGTACCAGATATTTCACCGAATTAATAATTTTTTCTATCCGCAGTATTACCGTCAGAAGTACGAATACATGCTTCCTCATGTTCTTTTTTTTCAGTACACGGTTCCGCAGAAATTTCTGAGAATTAACGGAAAAGTCCCATGGCCGGTTCATTTCACTTCAGAGGTAAGAGCCTACCAGAATATTAAGAAAGGGATTTTATGCGACCCCGGAGACAATCCGAATATCTATATCCAGGCAAATAATGGTATCATTATCGGAAGCAATGTAGGATTTGGAGCCGGAACTTCTCTTATCTCTGCGAATCATAATCATAATGACCACAGCATTCACGATAAATGTCCACCGATTACCATCGGAAACAATGTATTTGTGGGAACCAATTCCGTAATTCTTCCGGGAGTTACCATAGGAGATAATGTAGTTATTGGAGCCGGTTCTATTGTTGCTAAAGATATTCCGTCGAATTCTATTGCCGTAGGAAATCCGTGTAGGGTGATCAAACAAAAAGAACCTTATATTGAGGACTTTTCCCAAACGGTTTTCAACAGAAAACTGCCTGAAGGCTTCAATTTAAAGTTCTAAATGTTATGTTATGCTATATTTTTAAGCAATACCTGCTGCCCAGCTTTTTTCAAGCGGAAGTAAGAAATGACTTAAAAAGTCCAGGTATGTATTTTTAGAGAAGTCAAAAACCTGAATATCTTTAGATAATTCTCCGTTTCTTAATTGGGTTTTAAAGTCGATTAACTTTAATGTTTTCACTTCACCATTCTCTACAAAGCTGGCTTTCATCCTGTCGAAAAGTCCAAGCTTGTACTCTTCATCAATCTCTCTCATCACCTTCCCTAAGGCATCAATACTGCATCCTGAAGCCATTTCTTTCTCTTCGTCTACACAAACCACAATAAACTGATTTTTTTCAATTTTAAATGAGGAAGAAAGCGGTTTTCCGTGAGCTGCCCAAGTGGCAAGGAAATCGAACAGTTTTTCAGTAATTATTTTAGCCTCTTTTGTTTCAAAAGGTCTGGATGCCGGGTATATAATCACTCTGTAGTCGTTGGTTTCTACAATATTGGATTCTTCAATTTTCATATCTAAATATTTATTTTTTTCGGATATAATTTCCCACTTACATCTTTGTTTATCAATCAGAGAATCCTGTAAGATGATTTCTATATCCTGTCAATTTTTAAAGTATAAAATTAAGAAATATTCCTGAGTTTAAGACAAAGAAAAACCCAGGACTAAGTCTGGGTTATTTATTTTATGGATAAGAATTTTATAAATCTTCCGCTTCAGCAAGAAGTTCTACAATATCTTTTACGGCTACTTCTGTATTCTTATTGAAATGCTTCACTCCATCCGTCATCATTGTATTACAGAAAGGGCATCCGGTGGCAATTACTTTAGGCTCAAAAGACAATGCTTCTTCTGTTCTTTCGATGTTGATGTCTTTATTTCCTTTTTCAGGTTCTTTGAACATCTGCGCGCCACCTGCACCACAACACAGACCGTTTGTTCTGCAACGTTTCATTTCTACCAACTCTGCATCCAGCTTTTCAAGAAGTATTCTTGGTGCTTCGTACTCATCATTGGCTCTTCCCAGGTAACATGGATCGTGGAACGTAATTTTCTTTCCTTTGAAAGCCCCTCCTTCAATCTTTAATCTTCCTTCTTCCATAAGGGTTTTAAGGAACTGGGTATGGTGAACCACTTCGTAATTCCCGCCAAGACTAGGATATTCATTTTTCAGGGTATTGAAACAGTGTGGACACGCGGTAACGATTTTTTTCACTTCATAGGCATTTAATACCTCAATATTGGTAAGGGCCATCATCTGGAAAACAAATTCGTTTCCTGCACGTTTTGCGGGGTCACCGGTACAGCTTTCTTCCTGTCCCAGAACGGCAAATTCAACACCTATCTTATTCAATATTTTGCAAAATGCTTTTGTAATTTTTTTGGCACGGTCGTCAAAACTTCCGGCACATCCAACCCAAAATAAAACTTCAGGGGATTTTCCTTCGGCAGCATATTCTGCCATTGTTTTAATTTGCATTCTTTTTCTGTTTAATTAAAAAATCAGCATAGTATTCCTTAGCTTTTGTCATGATTTCTGCCGGAACTACCGAAACATACAGAGGATTGGCTTCATCATAATTGAGATATTTCCAGGATCCTTTGGTTACTTTATCGTTCAAAGCTATAATCATGCTCTCTTTACTCATTTCCAAAGCGGAATCATTGACAAATTGTGCTTTCATTCCCTGCATTTCCATCATCTCCAGCATCATCTTTTTCTTATCCTCATCAAATTTTTCCTGAAGAAAGGTCATTTTCATTTTCATGGGATAGGTAACAAAAGCATATTTTACATCATCTCCTGTTTTAAAGATCTGTGATACGCTGAAAGCATTCTTATCGGCATTTATAATCTCTATTTTAAATTCTTCATTGCCTTCAAGCATGGCTTTGAAAGAGTTGGACAATGTATTTTTGTCCATTTTTTCAAAAATTCCGGGATGGGTCATATCCAGCATCCTGTCATAGTCCTTCTTTTCCAGCAAGGTCATGAATGACTGTGAATCTTCAAGGATTTTCTTTTCATCTGCTGACTGTGCCATCATAAAGGCTGAACAGATCAGCAAAAAGGTTAAGAATAGTTTTTTCATCTGTCAGGTTTTAGTCATTAGCCCAATTCAGACGGTCGGCCTGGTTATACTGCCAAGGAGCAGCATTGTTTTCCACATTGGTCATCATAAGATTTAATTCCTGCGGAGCAGCAGACTGTTCCATCACAAGGAATCTTCTCATTTCGAAAATGATGGAAAGCGGATCAAGCAGTACCGGACAGGCTTCTGTACAAGCATTACAGGTAGTACACGCCCAAAGTTCTTCTTTGGTGATATAATCATTCAGAAGTTTTTTGCCGTCATCTACGAATTTTCCGTTCTTGTCTATATTTTTTCCTACTTCTTCCAGTCGGTCTCTGGTTTTCATCAGGATCAATCTTGGAGATAGTTTTTTTCCGGTAATATTAGCCGGGCAGACTGAAGTACAACGTCCGCATTCCGTACAGGAATAAGCGTTCAGAAGCTGAACCTGATTCAGGTCGAAAATATCTTCAGCACCAAACTTCGACGGAACATCTGCTTCTGCTCCTTCTGCCGGAGCAGCGTAAGGATCAGCATTAGGGTCCATCATCAGTTTAATTTCCTTGGTTACTGAATCAAGATTGTTGAATTTTCCTTTTTTATCAAGGTTGGCAAACCATGTACTTGGAAATGCCAGGATAATATGCAGGTGTTTTGAATAATAAAGATAGTTCATGAAGAAAAGGATTCCCACAAAGTGGAACCACCACGCCGCTTTTTCTGTGAAGAACAGGAATCCGTCACTGAAACCATTGAAGATTGGTGCCAATACAGTAGAACTGATTGGAAAACTTCCATGCTCAGGAAGGAGACCTCTTTGCTGTAAAACCCAGTCTGCGGTATTCATTTTGAAGAATGCCATCATAAGGGCAAATTCAATGATAAGAATCCAGTTGGCATCATGTTTCGGCCATCCGAAAAGTTCTTTCATCGTTAATCTTTTCACCCCATAAAAGTTTCTTCTGATAAAGAATACCACCACACCGATGACAACAAGCAACGCCAGAACTTCTAATGTTGCTGTAAAGAAATTATAGAAACCATGTCCCAGAATTGAAGCCAGAAACCTATGGGTTCCAAACAATCCATCAACAATAATCTCGATAAGTTCGATATTGATGATAATGAATCCTACATAGACAAAAAGGTGAAGAATACCAGCTACAGGGCGTTTTACCATCTTGCTCTGCCCCATTGCCACTCTGGCCATGGTTTCCCAGCGTTCCGATTTCCTGTCGCTTCTGTTGATTTCTCTTCCCAGTTTAATATTTCTGTAGATCTTCTGCAGGCTTTTGGCAAACAGCCCGAATCCGGCAACCAGTAAGATCAGAAAAATAATGTTATCAATGTACTCCATAAGGCTATTTTAGTCTTTATTGTTCTTTCCAAAAACTGAGAAATTGATGTATCTCTTAGGGTTGGCTTTCATATCTTCAATCAGGGCATTGAGGTTGGTAGAAGCTGAGTTCAGATTATTATAAAGCTGCTCATCCTTCATCAGTTTTCCTAAGCTTCCCTGTCCGTTATCCACTCCTGCAATCACCTGATTCAGTTTTCCTACTGTAGCATCCAGATTGGCAATCGTAGCGTTTAGTTTTTTAGTATCAATGCTTTCTGCAAGATTTCCGTATTTATCCAGGGTTACTTTCCCGCTTTCCATGGTAACGGCTGCATTATCGAGTACTTTCTGAAGTTTTGGATCATTATGTCCTACAAGGTTGTTTACGCTTCCTGCAGTAGTCTGTAAAGCGCCTACGGTTTTATTAAGATTGGCCAGAAGGGCTCTGATCTCTTCTCTGTTCTGTGCATTCACGACCTGATTGGCATTGGCCATCAAAGAATCCACCCTATACAGAACGGTCTGAAGCTGATCTTTTACAGGGCCTACCTGAGACGAAAGACTTCCCAGCGTTCCCAGTTTGAAAGCTCCCTTCAACGTATCTCCGTCTTTTGCAGTCGGACCTCCGTATACAAGATTTACTCTCATTTCTTTTCCGGACATCAGCCCCGGCTCAAAAATCTCAAGAGTTGAATTCTTGGAAAATTCGAATTTATCATCTACCGTAATCTTTACGATGAAATTGATCTTCCCGTCTTTGGAGGTCTGGGGAATGATTTTATCAACCTGCCCAACCTTTAATCCATTGATAGAAACCGCAGAAGACTGTGCCAGCCCTTCTACATTATCATATTTCGCGTAAAATATATTATCGGTAGTAAAAAGGCTTCTGCCCTTCATGAATTGAAACAACAACACAAAGCCTACAATAGCCAAAAGTGCGATCACACCAGCTTTTAATTCTTTACTGAACTTCACTTGCTAAATTTTTTCTAATGAGCAAATATAATACATTTTAAATTAATGTTTTTCTTTATTGCTCTGCGTTAAATACAAAAAACCACCAGAAATATCTGATGGTTTTCTATCTGTAAAAATTGATTTCTTATTGTTGCTGATTACCCAGCTTGTTCCAGATCTCGATTCTGTAATCTTTGATATCTGCATTATCCTGAAGGCTCTTCATCCAAGCCTGTCCGAACATACCAGAGTTTCTCTGAGTAATAGATTCTGTGAACTGCTTAAGATCTCCAGGTTGTTTGTTTACTGTTTCCGACTTTTTGATCAGTACATAAACTCCCGTTCCTCCCTCAATAGGGTTAGAAAGTTTTCCTTTCGCCACTCCAAATGCAGCACCGGCTACTTTAGGCTCCATAGCACCTGCTACAGAAGGGTTAAGCATATTTACCTGAGCAGATTGTTTTGCAGATGCAAATAATTTAGCGATCTGATCTAAGTTAGAAGCTTTAGCTCCTGCAATTTTATCAGAGATTTGCTTTGCAGCCAGTTTATTTTTAACAATCATTTCGATCTGATCTCTTACTGATTCAGGATCTGCAAGACCTGCTTCCTGTTTTCCGTTAAGATATACTACGATCTTATCTCCTGTTCCTTCAACAGTAAAGAATTCTGTATCTCCTTTAGCTCTTTTCTTATCAAAAGCCCAACCCAGGATCTCACCATCTTTATCAGTACCAAGTCCCTGAAGCTGACCGTCAAATCTTTTAGCCGTCTTAGGATTAGAGAACTGGTAATTTCCTTTTTTCGCAATGTTCACGAAATCGTTGAAAGATTTCCCTTGTACCTGCTGAATGAATTTTCTTGCTTTCTTGTCAGATTCTGCTTCTGTAGCATCTGAAGGCTTCACCTCTTTTACAAGGTTAGCCACTTTATAGCTCATGGCACCAGATTTTTTATCTTCAACATTGATGATATGGTAACCAAACTGAGTTTCTACTACTCCTGTAGCTCCTTTAGGGTTCTCTGCTAAGAATTTAAGGAATTCCGGAACGAAAGGAGTTTCTGGTGTAGTCCATCCTAAACTTCCTCCCTGTGCTGCAGAGCTAGGGTCATTAGAAAGCTTGATAAAGTCTGTGAATTTACCCGGATTTGCTTTTACAATAGCTCCGATAGAGTCTGCTAATTTTTTAGCCTGTTCTTTAGATCTTGTAACACCTTCCCCTGCAGGGCTTCCTTTGAAAGCAATAAGGATATGTCTTGATAAGGTAGAATCTGAAGTCTTTTTATCTAAAAGCTTAGAAACCACATAAAAGTTCTGCTCTTTGTAAGGCCCGAAAACCTGTCCGATAGCAGCTGTAGGAATCTGCGCCTGAATAGTCTGAGGCAGCTGATTAGGCTTCATATACTGAGCATTGAAAGGCATATCAGAATTAGCCATTACAAACATCGAATCATTTTTCGTGTTCTGGAAATTCTCCGTTCCTCCACTCGCATCTGTTCCTCCTGAATACAATTTTGTAATTTCTTTCTGAGCGGCTGCATCATCTGCTGCACTAGGCTGAGAAGGGAAATATACAATCCCCAGGTTTCTGCTTGGTTCAGCTTTGAACATTACAGGGTGCTGATTAATATAGTTTGCAAGATCCTGTGTAGAAACATTGATCTTTGTTTTCTGAAGGTAAGCAGCATAATCGATCTTTACAAAATCAATATCAGCAAGCTGGTCTCTCTGCTTCATCAGCTCTTCAGCTTCTTTCTTTCCTGTAGTGATCCCTCCTGAAATATTGGCAAACACCTGTCTCGCCATCAATCTGTACTCGATTGTTTTTCTGGTTTTCATCCACTGGTTATATCCCTGTGGATCGGTGCTTTGTAATGTTTCAACCTGTTTTTTTAATTCTTGTGTTTTAAAATTACCTTTCTCATCAAAGAACTGTTGATTCTGAGCAAACATCTGGTCGTACTGGATCTGATTCCAGAAATAATCATCTGTCATTTCAAAGCCCAGTTTCTCAAACTGCTGCTTGATGAGTTTAGATTGTACAAGTAACTGCCAAGCCTGCTCTTCAAGTCCGTTTTTTGGACGGCCTTGCTGATCAGCCTGCTGCTGCAGCACGAAAAGCTGGTCATTGAACTCTTCGCGGGTGATTTTCTCACCGTTTACTTTTCCTAAAACATCAGGATTTTTACCAAAAACCTTGTCGATACTGTCCGGGTTCACCAGAAACGCTAAAAGCGCCAATGCAATCACCCCCATTAATAGCCAAGGCTTACTCCTAATCTGTCCTAAAATTGCCATTTTATAAATTATAGTTTTTTATCAGTTTGCGAAAATACACATTTTTAAGAAATTAGAGAAGCGGAACTTCTTTATTTTAATTTTTTTCCAACAGAAGGTATCGAAAAAAGGAAATTTTGACCATATTTTTTATCAAAAAACAAATGGCATAAGTATTGTGCATTTTAGAAGACCATAATATGCTTACCATTTTCAGCGCATATTGTGAGTAATCAATTTAATGATTTAAAACGAAGATGACAATTTGTCACCCCAAATAATTATGACGAAATTTGAAGATATGAGTTTAGAGGAAATGATCAGCGATGGGTTTGATATTGTAGCTGAAGAGATCAATCTTTCAGACTTTTCGGAGACGGATAAGAATTCCGAGCAGAAAGTATTCCCTATTCTTCCCGTAAGAAATATGGTGATGTTCCCGAATGTGGTAATTCCTATCACAGCCGGAAGAAAAACATCAATACAACTTCTTGAAGAAGCTCAGAAAAACGGAGATTTCATTGGAATCGTAAGCCAGAAAAATTCAGATCTGGAGCAACCGGACGAGAAAGATATTTATCAAACCGGAACGCTTGCCAAGATCATTAAGATCATTAAACTTCCTGAAGGCAATATTACGGCTATTACAAAGGGATTTCACAGATTTAAAATAAAGAAGATCGTAGATACAAGCCCTTATTTTAAGGCTGAGATCACGAAACTAAAAGACGCCAGGCCTAAAAACAAGGAGGAATATGAAGCATTGCTGGAAAACATCAAAGATCTGGCCCTGAAAATCATAGAACTGGATCCGAACATCCCTAACGCAGCTAATTTTGCTATTAAAAATATCAGCAACAATGATGATCTTCTGAATTTCATATGCACCAATGCCAGTTTCTCATCCCTTGAGAAGCAAAGACTTCTTGAAGAAAAAAATCTGATGGAAAGAGCCAATAAGTGCTACGAAATGATGCATGAGGATTTCAGAAAGCTGGAGCTCAGAAATCAGATCCATCAGAAAACCTCTAAAGATCTTGATAAGCAGCAGAGAGAATATTTTCTGAACCAACAGATCAGAACCATCCAGGAAGAGCTTGGAGGCGGCCCTGAAAGTGATGTAGAAGACCTCATCATTAAAGCCAAAGCCAAAAAATGGAACCACGAGGTGGAAGAACATTTCCAGAAAGAGATCAACAGACTACAACGTCAGAATCCTAATTCCCCGGACTACAATGTACAAAGAAACTATCTTGATTTCTTTACAGATCTTCCATGGGAAACCTATACAAAAGATGTTTTTGATATTGCAAAAGCAGAAAGAATATTAGACAAAGCTCACTTCGGACTGGAAGACATCAAGAAAAGAATTCTTGAGCATATGGCTGTTTTAAAATTAAAAAACAATATGAAGTCTCCTATCCTATTGCTTGTAGGTCCTCCGGGAGTGGGGAAAACTTCTTTAGGAAAATCGGTTGCTGATGCATTAGGAAGAAAATATGTAAGATTATCTCTGGGTGGGCTTCATGACGAAAGTGAGATCCGCGGTCACAGAAAAACCTATATCGGAGCGATGGCCGGAAGGATTCTTCAATCCATCAAAAAATCGGGCACTTCCAATCCGGTGATTGTACTGGATGAAATTGACAAGATTGGGCAGGGGCTTCACGGAGACCCAAGTTCCGCATTGCTGGAAGTCCTTGACCCTGAACAAAATAAATCATTCTATGATAACTTCCTGGAAATGGGATATGACCTGTCTAAAGTAATGTTTATTGCTACTGCCAACTCTCTTTCCACCATTCAGACTCCACTTTTGGACAGAACGGAAATTATAGAAATTGCAGGATATACCCTGGAGGAAAAGACTGAAATTGCCAAAAGGCACCTCATCAAAAAACAGCAGGAAGAAAATGGACTTGACGCTAAATCCTTCAAGCTAGGCAATGTTGAGCTGAAACATATTATTGAAGCACACACTTCAGAAAGCGGGGTAAGAACTCTTGAAAAAAGGATTGCTTCTATTGCCAGATGGACAGCCCTTCAGACAGCTCTGGCAAAGGAATATGATCCGAAAATTTCAGTAGAAAAAGTAGATGAAATCCTTGGTGTCCCAAGACCAAAAAGCTTATCTGAAATCACGGGAGTTCCCGGTGTTGTAACAGGGCTTGCCTGGACCAGCGTAGGTGGAGATATCCTTTATATTGAAAGTATTCTAAGTAACGGAAAAGGAGCATTAACGATGACCGGAAACCTGGGAACCGTTATGAAAGAATCTGCAACGATTGCTTTAGAATATATCAAAGCCAAACATGATGAATTAGGCATTCCACAGGAAGATCTGGACAAGAAAAATATTCACGTCCATGTTCCGGAAGGAGCTACTCCAAAAGACGGCCCTTCTGCCGGAATCACAATGCTGACCTCAATGGTTTCTTCATTTAAAAACAAAAAAGTAAAACCTCATCTTGCAATGACTGGTGAAATTACTTTAAGAGGAAAAGTTCTTCCGGTAGGCGGAATCAAGGAGAAACTTCTTGCGGCAACCAGAGCAGGAATCAAGGATGTTATTCTTTGTGAAGCCAACAGAAAAGATGTGGAAGAAATCAAAAAGGATTATCTGAAAAACCTTACTGTACATTATGTAAACAGAATGGAGGAAGTCATTGATATTGCGATCGAAAATTAATTTATAACATATCAACTCTCAATAAGGAAACGTGTCTCATATTTTTGGGATGCGTTTTTTTATTGTAAACATTCATTTCATTATTCTTAAAACCTACCAAAATAAAGGTACCACACGACCAGTCTTTTATATTTCACTTTAGAAAAGAAATATGTTAATTAAACTAAAATGAACTTTCAATTCGACAGGTTTTCTTATTTTTATCCTACAGATTTGAAAAATTATGAACTTTCTCAGACTTCCATTCCTCGTCAATCTCACGCTTGTTGTTATTTCCATCATCGGACTTGGCTATCTGCTTGCACTGGGACAAAGCATTTTAGCACCCTTCTTTCTGGCTTTTTTAATGGCCATGCTCTTTCTTCCGGCTGCTACTTTTATGGAGAGAAGATTAAGGTTTCCAAGATCTGTATCCACTATGACCTCAGTATTTATCATGCTGGCGATTTTATCGGGGCTTATTTATTTTTTCGGATCACAGCTTTCTGATTTCAGTAAAGATATTCCTCATCTCAGGGATCAGGTAACTACAGTGTTCAGCAGCCTGCAGCACTGGGTTTCTAAAACATTTAACGTAAAAGTTGATGAACAGCTGGATTACATTAATCAGGGGTTGAATAAACTGCTTTCTTCTTCGGGTGTGATTCTCGGCTTTACTTTCGGAATATTTTCTTCCGGATTCGGGTTCATTGTATTCTTTACCCTGTTTTTCATCTTTATCTTAAATTACAGAAGGATTCTGAATAATTTTATTGTGACTGTGTTTAATGAGAAACATAAATCCAGCGTACAGGAGGTTGTCACTGAGATCCGTGTAATGACGAAAAAATATATTTTCGGACTCTGTCTGCAGGTTTTAATTGTTTCAATACTCACTTCTATTGTTCTTACTGTTTTAGGGGTAAAATATGCCGTTCTCCTGGCTGTACTGACAGGTTTATTGAATGTAATCCCCTATCTGGGCATTTGTATATCATTATTAATCTCTTGCTTTATTGCTTTTGCAACCGGCACACCTTCTACATGCATTTATGTCGCCATTGGATATATTGCCGTGCATATTGTTGACGGAAATATTGTTTTACCTTTCGTAGTAGGCTCTAAAGTAAAGATCAACGCTTTATTTTCTTTCATCGGAATTATTTTGGGCGAACACCTTTGGGGGATTGCAGGAATGTTCCTGTGTATCCCGGCTATCGCGATCATTAAAATTATTTTTGAAAGAGTGGAAGGGCTGAAGCCTTGGGGAAAATTGCTTGGAGAGGAAGAAAAGCCCAATAAAAAGAAAAAGAGCTACAAAATCTCCAAGAATATTACGTTGAAGGAAATGGACTGATGGATGGGCAATGAGTAATGGGTAATTGGCGATGGGTGATGAGCAATACTTTCTTCAATTCAGAATTTTGAAGACCGAACTTTAATTTTACACAAACAATGTGTTTTTATTCATAAATTAATAAAAATATGATGTTTTTATTTTACATTTGATATAAAATCATCAATCATGAAAATCGTAAAGTTTATTATTTGCCTGTTGTTCGGTCTTATGTTTATTAATGCAGGGTTGAACAAGTTTTTTCAATATTCACCCATGCCTAAAATGACTGACGAACAGTTGAAAATTTACGCTGCATTCAATGAAATCGGCTGGCTGTTTCCATTAGTAGGTATTGTAGAGATCATTGGCGGTATATTATTCATCTTCCCCAAAACCAGAGCATTGGGTGCTATTGTAATTCTCCCTGTAATGGTTGGAATTGTTCTGCAAAATGTATACAGAGATCCAAGCCAGGTAGGTATCATCATGGCTGTTGTTCTTTCTCTAATCAATATCTGGATGATTATTGACAATAAAGAGAAGTATAAAAACTTAGTTAGTTAGCAGGTACCAGACTACAACAACGCAGCTTAATACCTGCAACCTATCTTCTACTTCCTATCACCTATTTCAAATAAATGCACTGAATCCCGTGATTGATCTTCCCACGATCAGGGAATTGATCTCTTTTGTTCCTTCATAAGAGTAGATGGCTTCTGCATCTGCCACAAACCGTGCGACATCATATTCCAGTAAAATACCGTTCCCTCCCATTACCTCTCTTGCTCTGGAAACAATATCCCGGGTTCTTAGCGTACAGAAAACTTTGGCCAGTGAAGCATGCTCATCTTTTAATATGCCTTCATCCTGCATTTCGGAAAGTCTGAAAACCATAGTCTGCATTGCGGTAAGATTAGAAAGCATCTCCACCAGGTGCCCCTGAATCATTTGAAATGAGGCTATAGGTTTTCCGAACTGCTCTCTTTTCCGCGTATAATCCAATGCGCTTTCATAGGCTCCTCTTGCACATCCGGTAGCCATCCATGCAACTCCGGCTCTGGTCATCCGCAGAACCTTTCCGGTATCTTTGAATGAATCTGCATGCTGCAGCCGGTTTTCTTCAGTAACCAGACAGTCTTTCAGCGTAATCAGTCCATTTTGGACGATTCTCAGAGCCATTTTTCCTTTGATTTTCTCAACGGAATATCCGAGATTATCTTTTTCAACAATAAAGCCTTTCACTTCACCGCTGTCCAGATCTCTGGCCCAGATAATGATTACATCTGCGAATGTGGCATTTCCGATCCATTTTTTCTGGCCGTTAAGAATCCAGCCTTCGGGTGTTTTTTTACAGGTTACCGTCAATCCGCCGGCAGCTCCGGATCCTACTTCAGGTTCTGTAAGACCAAAAGCACCGATCTTCTCAAACTTCTGCATCTGTGGCAGCCATTTCTGTTTCTGTTCTTCTGATCCGCAAATATAAATAGAACCCATTGCCAGACCGGACTGCACTCCAAAGAAGGTAGCTATGGAGGCATCTATCCTAGCCATTTCCATCGCAATAACCCCTTCCATCAGAAATGGCATTCCCGGACAGCCGTATCCTTCATAAGTTACTCCGCAAATGTTAAGCTTCTGAAATTTCGGGATCAATTCGAAAGGAAATTCGTCTCTGAGCCAGTAATGGTTGACCAGAGGTTTTACTTCTTTTTCCATGAATGTTCTTACTTTAAGCTGGATTTCCCGTTGTTCCGGTGTCAGGGTATGATAAATATCGTAAAAATCACCATCTATGGGCGGAAGCTCTTTCTTTTTTTTATCCGGGTCCAGCATTTTCATTAATCCGTGCAGCTGTTTATCATCCAGCTTAGAGAAATTATGCATCAGTTTCGGAAGATCTACTTTTTGAGAAATAGAGCCCAATTGTTCAAAATCTATGGATCTGAATAATTCTATTACATTTCTGATTTTGGAAAAAGTATTTGACATAGTAATGATTTGTGGGATTGATTTGTAAAAGATAAGCAAAAATTACTCCGAAAACAAAGCCAACCGTTCATAAATATTTTACAAAACACTCATTTACAATCCATTAAAACAGAATTTCTCTTTACAAGTTTTTTACGCTGGATTTTCAAAGGTTACAAAAGATCCTGTCTGAACTTTGGGATACACAAAACCTTAAATATCAACGCTATGAAAACGACGTACCTTAAACTATCACTATCTGCTGTTCTTTTATTAGGAACTTTTTCATGTAAAAAAGGAGAAGCTTCCGCCTCTGAAATAAAAGCATACGAAACGACAGATTCTGCTGCAGTACCTATCACAGACAGTATATCTTCTGCCGCTTCCACCCATGTAAAGGATAAGCAGTTCATTAAAACTGCAGATGTAAATATGGAAGTAAAAGATGTTTACGAAGCAACGGTTTCCATTGAAAAATCAGTTCAGGAACTGGGAGGTTTCGTGACCCACAGCAATCTTACCAGCAATGTAGTTTCTGAAAACACCTACAATACTTCCGGAGAAGAAGCAATGCTTATAAAAAAATACCAGACAGAAAATACGATGCAGGTTCGTGTTCCGGCTGAAAAGCTTGGTGAATTTTTAGCGTTGGTTAATGATAAAAAATTATTTCTTAATTCAAGAATCATTCATGCGGAAGATGTGACCTTCGATATCAAATATGCTGAAATGGAAGGTACAAGAATCAAAAAGACAGGCGATAACATCAGTAAACTCAAAGCGACAAAAGATAAAGTAGAGCTGGATGATCAGAATATGTCGGAGGGAAATCTTCAGAAGCTGGCCAATATGAACACCGGAAACGATCTTCAATACAGCACCATTGACCTCTACATTAAAGAGCCCCAACTGCGCATTGCTGAGATTGCCGTTACCAATACAACCAATATTGATAATAAGTATAAATTCAATTTTATATATGATGCAAAAAATGCTTTTGTAGAAGGCTTTTATCTGATTCAGAAGATTACAGTGGGTCTTATTACTGCCTGGCCGTTTGTCTTGATCATAGCTGCCGTGATTTATTTTTTAAGAAAAAGAAAAACAATAAAACCTGAACAGCCAAAAATTTCAGAATCCTAAAAACTACCCTAACCAATTGGTTATCATCATAATTTTAGATTTTACAGACCTCCTTTTTAAGGAGGTTTTATTTTTTTTCAAAAAAAACTGTAACGACTTTCCAAGTACTATTACCTACTGTTTAAAAGAACAGAAAATCAAAAAAAATAATATCATGAAAAATTTAGTAAAACTTGGATTCGCAGCATTAACATTAATGACTTTTATAACAGCCGGCGCACAAGGTAAAAAACAGACCAACGAAAACAGTGTTCTCTGGGAAGTAACAGGAAATGGCCTTTCAAAACCTTCTTATATTACCGGAACCTGCCATATTATGTGCAGTAAGGATTTTGAAATAAAACCGAAAGTGACAAAAGCTCTTGAAAAAACAGACCGCTTTGTGATGGAAATCAATTATACAGATCCCTCGGAAATGACAGCATTGCAGGGAATGTTCCAAACCGACAAAAAATTGACTGACCAGCTTACGACAAATGAAGCAAAAGAACTGGATAAAATTCTTGCTGATTATGGAACCAATCTGAAAAATATGGACAATTCTTCCTCTCAGGCGCTCTACGCTCTGATCTCAATGAAAGCTGTTCCATGTCCGCAGACTGAAATAAAATCTTATGAAATAGAGCTTTTACAGGCGGCCCTTAAAAGCAAAAAGAGCATTGGCGGACTTGAAAAAGTGGAAGACCAGCTAACCTCTATCAACAAAGCGTATGATCTGAAAGAAGTCATCAAACAGCTGAAAATGGGCAAAGAATATGAAAGTCTTCTTAAAGACATGGTGGAGGCGTTCAAAAAAGAAGATGTACAATCGGTTTACACTCTGTTTAAAAATGATAAATTTATGAACGATAAACAAGAAAAAGCAATGCTTACTGACCGAAATAAAAACTGGGCAGAAAAAATGCCGGACATGATGAAAAAAGAAAGTAATCTTTTCGCTGTAGGCGGTGCTCACCTTATGGGAGATCATGGAATCATTAAATTGCTCAGAGCAAAGGGATATACTGTAAAGCCTGTATCAGATCTATAATATAACCCAAACCATGAAATTATCGTGAGCAGTCAAACTGAAGCTACGTTTTTAAAGCTAGTCAATCAGCACAAAGGCATTTTATACAAAGCCTCCCGAATCTATGCTGACTCTACAGAAGATCGGGAAGATCTTCAGCAGGAGATTCTCATCCAGCTATGGAAATCTTTCCAGACTTTCAAAGGAGACAGCGAATTTTCCACCTGGATGTATCGTGTTGCCATCAATACAGCGATTACTTATCTGAAAAAGGAGAAGAAAAGAACCCAGAACCAAACTGATGCTCCTGAACATTTTGAAGTACAGAGTGAAGATTACAACCCTGCAAAAGATAAGCAGCTGGAAATTTTTTACAATGCCGTTCAGAAACTCAATCCTTTAGAGAAAGCCGTGATCTTCTATTTCATGGAAGGAATGTCCCATAAAGAAATCGGAAGCAATCTGGGTCTCAGTGAAGGTAATGCCCGTGTAAAACTCAACAGAACAAAAGAAAAAATACAACAAATCATAAAAAAAACAGGTTATGAATTTTGATCAATTAAAAGAACAATGGAATAATGAAGAAAGCAATGTTCATATTCCGGACACTATAGAACAGTTAAAAGAAAGCAAACACCCTATTGAAAGGATCCGGAAAAGCATGAAAAAGGAATTTCCCGCACAGATACTCGCTGTTATTCTGATTGCGTTTTTTCCTTTACAGTTTAAGTTTCCTTCCTCTCAGTATGTTATTTATTACACATCGTATGTAATGATGGCAGTCATATCCTGCTATTATCTGTTCGGATTTTATCAATTTTATAAACAAACCGGTATTTATACCGGTAACACGAAAAACAGTCTTTGGAAAATCTATCATGAGCTCCGTCTCAATATGGAAAGGTATCAGTCTTTCGGATTTCTGCTCCTTCCGCATTTTTTAATTACTATCGGGCTAGTGATCTACAATACTCTCGAAGAAAAGGGAAAATCACTGAGCGGACTTTCGGAAGGATACCAACAGGCTTTAATTCTGGCTGTGCTTATCGGAACACTTGGACTCGTTACAAGCATTGTCTTATGGACGAAGTACGTTTATGGACGTAATGCCAAACAGCTGGAAAAGATTCTTGATGATATGGACGAATAAAGCTAAAATCTTACAGAAACCAATAACCATGAAATCCCCGGACCAAATTCCGGGGTTTCTTTTTTAAAAAAATGTTATTTATCATCCTCAAATTTAATTGAGGTTTTATTTTTCCTTAAATTTGCAGATCGGAAATAAAATGATAAGAATTCTGATCTTTTTTTTGACGGTTCTTTTCATTTTCTGACTCACATAATTCTTACCCTATGCTATCAAAAATAAACCCTATACACACTGACAGCTGGAAAGCTCTTGATGAACATTTCGCGGGAAATGATTTCGACCTGAGAAGCCTTTTTCAGTATAACCCGAATCGTTTTAATGAATTTTCCATCAAAAGAAATGATTTTCTTTTTGATTATTCCAAAAACCTGATCGATTCAAGAACGAAAGCTCTTTTATTAAAACTTGCTGAAGACTGTCAGTTAGAAGATGCCATTTCCAAGATGTTTTCGGGAGAGAAAATTAACGAAACGGAAGGAAGGGCGGTTTTACACACTGCTTTAAGGGATTTTTCAGATAAGGAAATTCTTGTAGACGGTGAAAATATAAAGCCTCAGATCAGAAAAGTTCTTGATCATATGAAGGCATTCTCGGAACATATTATTTCCGGAGCGCATAAAGGTTTCAGCGGAAAAGAAATCACAGATGTTGTCAATATCGGAATCGGAGGATCTGATCTTGGCCCGGTGATGGTATGTTCTGCTTTAAAACATTTTAAAACAAGACTGAACGTTCATTTTGTTTCCAACGTAGATGGCAATCATATTGCTGAGACTGTTAAAAACCTGAATCCGGAAACCACATTATTCATCATCGCTTCCAAGACCTTTACTACCCAGGAGACGATGACCAATGCCTATTCAGCCAAAAACTGGTTCTTAAAGGCAGGAAAAGAAGAAGACGTAGCAAAACATTTTGTTGCTTTATCCACTAATATCCAGGAAGTTAAAAAGTTCGGGATTGCAGAAGAAAATATTTTTGAATTCTGGGATTGGGTTGGCGGAAGATATTCCCTTTGGAGCGCTATTGGCTTGAGTATTGTTCTGGCAGTAGGCTACGACAATTTTGAACAGCTTTTAAGAGGAGCATTTGATACCGACCAGCATTTTCAGACGGCTGACTTCTCAGAAAATGTTCCTGTTTTAATGGGACTTTTAGGAATCTGGTACCGTAATTTTTACGCAGCCACGAGCTATGCTATTCTTCCTTACTCTCAATATCTGGACAGATTCGCTGCTTATCTTCAGCAAGGCGATATGGAAAGTAACGGAAAATGTGTAGACAGAAACGGTGAATTTGTAGAATATGAAACAGGACCTATTATCTGGGGTGAACCCGGAACCAATGGACAGCATGCTTTCTATCAATTGATCCATCAGGGAACAGAATTGATTCCTGCAGATTTCATCGCGTATGCAAAGAGTCCTAATAAAGTTTCTGATCACCAGGATAAATTACTCGCCAACTTTTTTGCTCAGACTGAAGCACTTGCCTTCGGAAAAACGGAAGAGGAAGCAGAAGAAGAACTGAGAAATTCCGGTAAATCTGAAGAAGAAACAGACAGGCTGTTAAACTATAAGGTCTTCCACGGAAACACTCCAACTAACTCCATATTATTCAAAGAATTAACCCCTTTCACATTAGGACAGTTAATTGCGATGTATGAGCATAAAATTTTCGTTCAGGGGGTAATCTGGAACATTTTCAGCTTTGACCAGTTCGGGGTAGAATTAGGAAAGGTATTAGCCAATAAAATTCTTCCGGAACTTGAAAATAATGAAGCCGTAAGTTCTCACGACAGTTCTACAAACGGGCTGATCAATTATTATAAAGAGAATAAATAGAATCAGCTGGCTTCAGCATACCATTGTATTCAATAAATCTAAATAAAGTAAAAAAAGTAAAAATGGCAGAAATTCTTGACGGATTAAAAGTATCCAAAGAAATAAAAGCAGAGATCAAGGCTGAAGTAGAAAAGATTCTAGCGTCAAAAAGAAGAGCACCGCATCTGGTAGCTATTCTTGTTGGAAATAACGGGGCAAGTAAAGCCTATGTGAATGCTAAAGTGAAAGACTGTGAAGAAGTGGGCTTTCAATCAAGCTTAATTAAATTTCCAAGTACAGTTTCTGAATCTGAATTACTGGAAAAAATTGATGAACTGAATAAGTCTAAAGCAGTTGACGGATTCATCGTTCAGCTGCCTTTACCGGATCAGGTTGACCAGGAGAAAATCATTAATGCCATTGATCCAAGAAAAGATGTAGATGGCTTCCACCCTGAAAACTTCGGAAAAATGGCACTGGAAATGGATACCTTCCTTCCTGCTACCCCTTTCGGAATTTTAACGCTTCTGGAAAGATATAACATCGAAACCAAAGGGAAAGACTGTGTAATCATCGGAAGAAGTAAAATTGTAGGAAGACCTATGAGCATCCTTATGGGAAGAAAAGATTTCCCTGGAAACTCTACGGTAACCCTTACTCACTCTTATACTAAAGACATTGAAGAATACACGAAAAAAGCTGATATTGTTATTACAGCTTTAGGAGACCCTCATTTCCTTAAAGGAGAAATGATCAAAGACGGAGCTGTAATTGTTGACGTAGGAATTACAAGAGTAGATGATGATTCTCCAAAGGGATATTATCTGGCAGGTGACGTAGATTTTGACAGCTGTGCCGCTAAAGCAGGCTGGATCACACCGGTACCCGGAGGAGTAGGACCAATGACAAGAGCTATGCTGATGAAGAATACCATCATCGCTTATAAAACATCGGTTTATAACGACTAATTTAAAATGAATAAAGAACAAGATATTTTATTAAAAGAAGGTAAAATGCTCCCTGTGATGGAGCATTTTTACACTTTACAGGGAGAAGGGGCACACACCGGAAAAGCCGCCTATTTTATCAGACTGGGAGGCTGTGATGTGGGTTGCCATTGGTGTGATGTGAAAGAAAGCTGGGATCCCAACCTTCACCCATTGATGAATGCGGAAGAAATTGCAGAAACAGCTGCAAAACATTGTAAAACAATTGTTCTTACCGGCGGAGAGCCTCTAATGTGGAACCTGGATATTCTTACCTCCAAATTAAAAGAACTGGGATGCAGCATCCATATTGAAACTTCAGGAGCTTACCCGATGAGCGGACAGCTGGACTGGATCACACTTTCCCCAAAGAAGACAGGTCTTCCGAAAGAAGAGATCTACCAGAAAGCCAATGAGCTTAAAGTCATCATTTTCAATAATCATGATTTTACTTTTGCACAGGAACAGGCTGCCCAGGTTTCAGAAAACTGCAGGCTTTATATGCAAAGTGAATGGAGCCGGCGTGATGAAATGTATCCTAAGATCACTGATTTTATTCTGGCACATCCGGAATGGCAGGCTTCTGTTCAGACTCACAAATATCTGAATATCCCGTAAAAATACGTAACTTAGCCCTTCGTATCCGTTATAACACCGATAGATGCAGAGAATTCGATACTCTAGATACCTGAAATCGATCATCATTTTGCTTGACCTTCTGGTTATTGCATCTATTTTTATATTCTTTTTTATCAGCAGAAACGAAGATTTAAAGTATCATGAGGAAACCTGGTATCAGAATATTTTCTCTCTGATACTGCTATTTTTGTTCTGGATACTGCTGAGTGGCAGGACAAAAATTTACAATATCCCGAGAAACCTCACATACACCTTGTTTCTGGAACGTCTTCTGGTACACTTTTTATTTTTTATACTGGGTGTTCTGCTGATTGGAAAAGTAAGTAAAAATGTATTTTTCACTTCGGATATTTACTGGCTTTCATTTTACCTTTTTTTCTGTATTTTCTTTACGAAGTCTATTATATTCTTTTCTATCAAATATTTTCGTTCTTTGGGGATCAACTACAGGAACGTTATGTTTTTGGGAGAAACAGATGCTACAGACATTTTAAAGAATATATTTCAAAACAGGAAAGATTACGGATATAAAATCTTTGAATATGAAAAATCCGATATCAATGACTTAGACCTAGTGAACTTTTGGAAAAAAAATGGTATTCACACCCTGTTTTTATCAACAGAAAATAACTTCAGCGAACAAGAGGAAACACAGATCTTCCGGCTGGCAGAGGACAATAAAGTACACGTATCCCTGATACCGAGTATTACCCAAAGTGATTTTTTCCTTTATGACTTAGGCTATATTCAGACGCAGCCTATTCTTAATCAAGCAAAATATCCTTTAGACTATTATGCTAATTATCTGGTAAAAAGAACTTTTGACATGGCATTTTCCATTATCATATTGCTTTTTATCTGTTCATGGTTATTCCCGATTGTTGCTCTTTTCATAAAAGCAACTTCAAAAGGGCCTGTTTTTTTTGTTCAGAAAAGATATGGTTTTCACGAAGAAGTATTTGATTGTCTTAAATTCAGAACAATGGTTGTAAACGATCAGTCTGCCATTAAAACTACAGAAGAAAATGATTCCAGAATCACCAGTATCGGAAAATTTCTGAGAAAGACCAGCCTTGACGAACTTCCACAATTCATTAATGTATTGAAAGGAGACATGTCTGTTGTAGGGCCACGCCCTCATATGCTGGCTGTTGACAATTATTACAAACCTAAAATCGGGAGATACAGTTTGAGAAGCATGGTAAGTCCGGGTATTACCGGTCTAGCTCAGGTAAGTGGTCTGCGGGGAGACTATGGAGATGTGGAAATAGAAATGAAAAAAAGAATTCTTGCCGATGCTTTTTATGTGCGAAACTGGAGCTTTGTTTTGGACCTGGTGATCATTTTCAAGACAGTTTTCCTGGTTATCGGCGGAGATAAAAACGCGAAATAAGTTAAACATACTAAGGAACAGATTGAGAAAACCCAGTGGGTTCTGAGGTTCAATATCGTTCAGACCTTAAACTCATTCTTAACTTTAATTAAATAAAAAAAGTCTAATTTAGCAGCATGTTAAAAAAGTTTTTCACAGCTGTAGGAGAATACATTATCCTGCTAGGTAAATCCTTACAGAAGCCTCAGAAAATGAGGGTTTTCTGGAAGCTGTTCATGAGAGAAATTAATGATCTCGGAGTCAATTCTTTTGGGCTTGTGATCTTCACTTCTATATTTGTGGGAGCAGTAGTTGCTATCCAGATGTTCAATAATTTTGATTCTTCTTCTTTCCCGATTCCGCCTTCCTTCGTGGGTTATGCTACGAAAGCAGTTTTGGTTCTGGAATTTTCGCCCACCATTATCAGTCTTATCCTGGCGGGTAAAGTAGGATCTTATATTGCATCCAGTATAGGAACCATGAGGGTTTCCGAGCAGATTGACGCATTGGACATTATGGGGGTGAATTCGCCCAACTTTCTGATACTTCCAAAAATTTTCGCCTGCGTTATTTTCAACCCTATTCTTATTGCCATCAGTATCGTATTCGGTATCGGTGGAGGCCATCTGGCAGGTATGCTTACCGGGAACTGGACTGAGAATGATTATATAGTAGGGATTCAGATGTATATGCCGAACTTATTCGTGTATTATGCATTTATCAAAACTACTGTATTTGCTTTTATCATTGCTACGGTCCCTTCCTATTTCGGGTATAACGTAAAAGGAGGATCACTGGAAGTAGGTAGAGCAAGCACCCAGGCGGTGGTATGGACAATGGTATTTATTATCATTTCCGAATTAATTTTAACCCAATTAATATTAAGCTGATGATTGAGGTAAAAGATCTTAAGAAGAGTTTTGGCGATGTTGAAGTACTTAAGGGAATTTCAACTTCTTTTGACAAAGGAAAGGTAAACCTGATCATCGGGCAGAGCGGCTCGGGAAAAACTGTTTTCCTGAAAAGTTTACTGAATGTATATCAGCCCTCATCAGGAGAAATTCTTTTTGATGGTACGGATATCAATACGATGACCAGAGACCAGAAACAGCATCTGCGTTCGGAAATCGGGACCGTATTTCAGGGCAGTGCACTTTTCGACTCGCTAACGGTGGAAGAGAATATCATGTTTCCGCTGGATATGTTTACAAACCTTACATTCCGGGAAAAAAAGAAAAGGGTTTTTGAAGTGATAGGCAGGGTACACCTTGATAAAGCGGGCAGAAAATTTCCGTCTGAGATTTCCGGGGGAATGCAGAAGCGTGTGGCCATTGCAAGAGCCATCGTGAACAACCCGAAATATCTGTTCTGTGATGAACCGAACTCGGGACTTGACCCCTACACCTCCAATATTATTGATGACCTTCTTCTCGAAATCACAAAGGAATACAACACCACAACCATCATCAATACCCACGATATGAATTCGGTAATGACAATTGGTGAAAAAATTGTATACCTGAGACTGGGAATTAAAGAATGGGAAGGAAATAAGGATGTTCTTATCACCGCAGGCAATAAAAATCTTATTGACTTCGTTTATTCTTCAGAACTGTTTAAAGAATTGAGAGAATATCTACTTGAAAATAATAAAACGATTGAAAATACAATCACAAAAATAGACGATAATGAAAAAGGTACTTAGTATAGCATTAATCGGGTTCTCTATGTTGGCTACTGCACAGATCTCACTGGCAGGTAAAGCCAACTTAATATTCCCAACAGGTTCTCCTTCATGGAAAAATATCAAGGGAACGGTAAATGATGCGATTGACGGAACAGGAAAAAACAATGCAGGTTTCAATGTAGGACTTTCATTAAAAGTAGGACTTCCAACTTCACTTTTTGTAATGCCGGAACTATATTATACTCACTTCAAAAATGAATTTACTACCGAGAATACTACTTTCGATGTAAAAAGCAACCGTATTGATATGCCGGTTCTTGTAGGATATAATGTATTAGGAAATATGCTGGGGGTTTTCGTAGGGCCAGTGGCAAGCTATAATTTGAGTACTGATAATACATACAATGATTTTAAAGAAAACGCCAAAAATAATTTTACAGTAGGTTACCAGTTCGGAGCCCAGCTGGAAATTAAAAAACTGATTGTGAATGCTAGATATGAAGGGGCTTTCAGTAAGGATGAGAGAAACTTCATCAATAAAGTTTCAGGATCAGAAATCAGATATGATAACAGGCCTAACCTATTTATGGTAGGTTTAGGATATAAGTTTTAAATCAATCGAAATAACAACTATAAAAAAGCCCTCTAAATCTTAGATTTGAGGGCTTTTATTCTGTTCCTGAAGTTCTGCTTCGCGTTTGGCAATCTCAGCCGCCTGTTTTTCCAATTCTTCTTTATCCTTCTGCAGCTGTTTAAATTCCTTTTTTTTCTGCTCAGCTTTAAGAGCACTTCCTTTACTCATATAACCTACCATTCCCCCAATGATCAGCCCGATTCCTACACCAGCCATCATTCCCATCATATGAGAGAGAGTAATTTTTTCAACGGTAAAATCCGTTGTCAGGTAAAAAAGCAGTGCTGAAACCGCAAGCAGTATAAGCCCGGTAATTGATAAGCTCTTCATAATATCGTGTTTAGTGGTTGTAGTAAAAAAGCCTTACTAATTTACGAAAAAATAAAATAAGGCTTTATACAAGATTAAAAATTCAAATTATATCTTTCCTCCGGCAGCTTTATAATATTCTAAAGCTTTCGGAAGGTTTTTATTGATATCGGATATTCTGGTTTCCGGATTCGGGTGGGTAGAAAGGAATTCCGGTTGTCTCGCTCCTGAAGAGGCTGCTTCCATTCTGTTCCAGAATGGTACTGCTTCTCTTGGGTCATATCCTGCCATAGACATCAGGTATAATCCCATCTGGTCTGCCTCAGATTCCTGGCTTCTTCCATATTTCAATAAGGCAACCTGTGATCCGATAGGATACGCCTTTTCAAAAATACTTGCCCACTGTGCATTGGAAATTGTACTTCCTAAAATAGCTCCTCCATACTGGGCCATCATCGCCTGAGAAATTCTTTCATTTCCGTGACCTGCCAACGCATGGGAAACCTCGTGTCCCATTACTACTGCAAGACCATTATCATTTTTTGTCACCGGCAGAATTCCTGTATATACGGCAACTTTCCCACCGGGCATACACCATGCATTCAGTTCATTACTCTGTAACAGATTGAATTCCCAGTTGTAATTCGCCAGATCTGCTGACCTTCCGATGTTCTGATAATATTTTTCCGCAGCACTTTTTATCCTGCTTCCAACACTCACTACTCTTTTAGCATCTGCGGTACCGGTGATGATCTTAGATTTAGACAATGTCGTTTTATATTCCTGTGCAGACATTGTTAATATTTCTGAATTATTGGCGATCTGTAACGAAGACCTTCCCGTAATCGGGTTGGTTGTACAAGCTGAAACTGTCAGAGCAATAGCTCCTATTCCTAATAGTTGTGTTATTTTCATTGTTCGAGTGGTTAATAATTCAACATTTACAATTTCTATTCCAAAATGGTGAAGAAGGAATATATTTGCATACATTTTGCTATTTAAAATTAACAATAATTATGGTTATGAAAAAGTATATTTCACTTATATTTATTTTTGGATTTCTATTTTTCTTTCAAAGCTGTTCTTCACAGGCTTCAGCAGATCCAAAAACAGTAGATGCTCTGGTAAATTCCCAGGATTTCACATTCCATGCACAGCGTGCCAACACCACCAGCTATGATGTGATCAGGATTATGAATTCCATGCCGAATTCCACTGCATCAAGAATGCTTGACCTGAACGGAAATTATACCATCGAAATGCATCAGAATACCATGGAGGTTGTTCTGCCTTATTTTGGAAGAACATTTAACACCACCTTCGGAAACCGCGATGGCAGCAGCTACAGATTTAGTTCCAAGGATTTTACAGTGCAGAAATCTCAAAATAAAAAAGGCACCTGGACTCTAAAAATCAAACCCAACGATGTTCAAAACGTAGATGAAATGTATATAGAAGTTTTTAAAAACGGAAAGACCTTTGTATCCATCAGAGGGAATGACAGACAGCCGATCACCTATGACGGTTATATTTCAAAAAATGAAGAAAATAAAAAGGAGGAAACTAAGCCCTAATCCTTTTTTGACAGAAACTTTTCAACAAATAACTTTGCTTCAGTACTTGGATTGGAAACCATTTCTGAAGCATTTTTTTTGTGCATAAGATAAGCTTCTTCTACAGAATCACTTTTTTTCATCAGGGCAAGAATATATTCCTGAACCCAATATTCAAATCTTTTTTCTGCCTGCTGTACACGAACCTCTTCAAAGCGGCCAGCTTTCTTTTTAAGGCTGATGAATTCATCAATTTTACCATAAACCTCATCAAGCCCCTCATTATTTAAAGCTGAACCAAGCAATACAGGAATTTTCCAGTTTTTTTCTTTTGGTGGAATAAAATCTAAGGCACGTTTCAGCTCCAGTCTTGTATTTTTGGCTTTCTGTAAGTTGTCCTGATCTACTTTATTAATGAAAATAAGATCTACCATTTCCATGATGCCGCGTTTGATTCCCTGAAGCTCATCTCCGCCGCCAATAATTTTGAGAAATAAAAATACATCTGTAATATCAGCAACTAAAACTTCGGACTGCCCTACTCCTACAGTTTCTATCAGAATATAATCATAGCCTGCTGCTTCGCAGATCATCATTGTTTCAAATGTTGTATTCGCAACACCTCCTAAAAAACCGGAACTTGGGGAAGGCCGGATAAATGCATTTTCTTCTCTGGCCAGTTCTTCCATTCTGGTTTTATCCCCTAAAATACTTCCCTTATTAATAGAAGAGCTGGGATCTATGGCCAGAACTGCTACTTTTTTGCCATTGGCAATAGCAAGCCTTCCAAAACTCTCAATAAATGTAGATTTTCCGGCACCGGGAACTCCGGTTATTCCTACGCGGACAGATTTTCCGGTAAAAGGCATTATACTCTTTAAAAGTTCTTCTGCCTGGGTTCTGTGTTCTGCTTTTTTACTTTCAACTAATGTAATCGCTTTTGCAATCAGGCGTTTATTTCCTGATCGTATTCCTTCTATTAGCTCTTCTGGTGAAAATTTCATTGATCCAAAATTAATAATTAAAACTGAATAGTCAATAATATAAAGGCATAACAAAAGAATCCTTTCTGTTATTAATTTTTATTTCTTCTAAATTAAAACTACTGTAAATCTACCCAACGGGAAAGGGAAATTCCTACATTTGTTATTAATCAAATATAAGAAACATGAAAAAAATAGCCGCTGGCACATTACTTACCGGAATTTTATTAGCATCCTGTACACCAAAAGCTTCTACCGCATCTCCTGCGGGACCTGCTGTTTCTACGGCTGAACAGATGGCACAAGGGAAAGTAATTTTTGAAAATTCGTGCGGAAAATGTCATAAATTACCAGATCCTACGGCTCATACATCTGTACAATGGGTAGGCATCATGAACTCTATGGCACCGAAAGCTAAACTGAATGACGAGCAGCACCAGTGGGTTTATGATTATATTGTTTCTGTGAAAAAATAAGCATCATCAACAAAAATAAGGGATATGAAAAAATTAATTTTAAGTATGGCTGCCGGTTCTGCATTTCTTGTATCATGCGGACCTAAAAGCACGGCTGTAACAGGCCCGAAGTATACGGCATCTGAACAGCTTGTTCAGGGTAAAACGATTTTTGAAAATTCATGTGCCAAGTGTCACAAACTTCCTGATCCTGCCAAACATGATGATCAGGGCTGGATAAAAACGTTAAGCAGAATGGCTCCAAAGGCCAAATTAAATGACGAACAGCACCAGATGGTTTATGATTATCTGATCTCTGTAAATAAAAAATAAGCTTTCTTTCGAAAGCTTATTTTATTTCAGTGCTATCCCTAAGCCCGGTTTTCCGGAGAGTATAATCGTTCCGTTTTCCACATGATTTCCGGAGGCATAATCATTGGAAATCAGACTGGCTCCGTCCAGGTCTGCAAAATCGGTGAGTCCTGCCAGAGCACAACCGGCAGAGATTCCAACGGTAGATTCTGTCATGCATCCTATCATTATTTTATACCCCAGTTCTTTTCCTTTTCTGATCATTTCCAGAGCCGGAGTAAGTCCTCCGCATTTCATCAGCTTAATATTGATGCTTTTATAATAGGGGATCAATTTTTCCAGAGAATCTATATTCCGGCAGTCCTCATCCGCCATCCAATTGGCAAAGCCCTCTTTTTTTAAAACAGCATACTGATCAACCGGTCGTGGCTGTTCTATATAGGTAAATTTCTGTATTTCTGAGTTTTGCTGAAGCCAGATACAATCTTCTTCCGTAAAACTCGCATTGGAATCTAAGGCAATATTCCGGTTAAGCTCCAGCAATTTTCTGATATGATCTTTATTCAATCCTTTGCATTTCACTTTAAATTTGTTCCAACTACTTTCTTCCATTCTCCGGATCTGATCTTCACTATTTCCTACTGAAATCGTAATAGAGCTTTCTGCAAGGTTTTCAGACGGGAGCCTGTTCAATTCAATAAAACTTTTATTTTCAAGCTTTCCGAATAGATCCCAATAAGCACAGTCTAATGCTGACAACAGAAACGGATGCAGATTCATTGCAGAAATAGTTCTGAAAAATTCTTCCGGATGAACAATTGACTGCCTTTCCAGCAAAGGCTGAATTTCTTTTAATTTTAAAACAAAATCCTGAAGGTTAATCTGATAATAATCTATGCCTACACATTCTCCATATCCTTTGAAATTCAGGCAGGATAATTCTATGAGCAAAGCTTCTCTCCGGTCATAGTTTCCGTAAGCGATGGAAAATGTTTCTTTCAGCAGAAGCTGTCTGATATCGAAATTGACTGTTATTTTCATCATTTTAAGTTATGGCAGAAATAAGATTTTAGAGTGTTTCATCTATTAAAACTACAAAAAAGGAGACTTATTTTTTCTTTTTTTTACTTTTTGGCATTTTACTTTTGATAAATTTTTCTTTCTCCTTCAGCTTATCTGTCATATTTTGGGAAAGACTGGTTTTCCTTGCTTCTTTAAGAGATTGTAGCGCTTTTTTAAAGTCTCCTTTTTTCTCAAACAAAAGCGATTGGGAACTGAAAAGGTCTGTCTTATCAATTCCTTTAAGTTTTAAAGCAAATTCTATTAATTTTTCTGCCTGATCATAGTCTTCATTATTCAAGAGACAGCTGATATAATATTTGGGGATGTTGATATTGCCGATATTATTCTGTAAAGCTTCTTCAAAATAAGCTTTTGCCGTTTCATAATCTTTCAACACTTCAGAATATATTCTTCCCATCAGACAAAGACTGTCGGCATCCTGCGGATCATAAGCCAGGGCATAGTTTAATGCTTCCAGACAGTCTGCGAGGTAGTAAGGATAGTTGTCTACCGCTTCAAAGTAGTATTTATTTTTAGTTAAGGTCATTGTTGTAGTTTTTAAGTTCTTTTTTCAGAACATTTCTTTGTTTTTTGAAAGACTTGTCCTCTTTGTTCTTTTTAAAATCAGTTCCGGTAAAGGTTCGTACCGGATTTCCTCTCTGTACCTGCAGATGGTTATTCCAGGTATCCTGCATCCGTTTTTCCAGCTGGCGGATGTAAAGTCCTGCGACTCTCTCTTTCAGTCTTGACACAGCCAGCTTTTTATTCTCCAGCTGCGAGCGTGAGTCCTGTGCGAATACACTTTCTCCGGTAGGTGTATGAACGGCGCGGACCGCTGTGTTTACCTTGTTCACATTCTGGCCGCCGCTTCCTTGGCTTCTCGTGGTCTGGAACTGTATATCTTTTTCATTGAAATTTATTTTTTCCAGTCCTTCCAGCTCAAAGATTCCGATAAACCAGTTGCTTCGTTTATGAAGTTTTCTGAACGTACTTTTACCGGTCCAGCATATACTTCCCAGCCAGCTTTTCAAGAATCCGGTAATGTCTTTTCCCTTTAAAAGGATGGTTACCGATTTCAGGGTAAGGTTTTCATCCCCACTCTCGCGGTGGATGATTTCATAATCTATTTTGTTGTCTTTAACTTCCTCAAGGAAGACCTTCAGAATTTTCGCAGTTACCCACTGGCATTCCAAAGGCCCTCTTCCTGAGGTGATCTGAATTAATTTTTCCATTATTACTTTGGTATTTTGCTTAATAAGGGATGACCAACCGGATCCGTTCCCTTTTGTAATAGTTCTTTTGCAGCCATTACTGCCCAGCATTTATCACTTGAATGAATGTTTCTGTAGAATGAAAGTAAAACATCAGGCTTCACAACCGCAAATCCATTGGTTTCTATGGTTTCAAGATCATTTCTTTCAAAAAAATCGATGGTGATCCTGTGAAATTGATCACTTTCCAATTCTACTGTTTTTTCATACCTCCGGAAATTTTCTTTACTCGGCAAATGATCGTAGCGGGTCCAGACTTTCTGAAAGCCGTTCTGCTGAAGGATCATTACTACTTCTGCTACATTTTCCTTTATTACAAAAACATCAATGTCCTTGTGGCCATGTGCATGTTTATATTCCGGATGTCCTGTTTCTGACATGAAATGCCATGCTCAGCCTCCTGATATAATAACTTTATTTTTTAATTTTTCTAAAATTTCAAGCCCCAGACGGATTCTGAATTCCGGCCAGACCTCTCCATACCTTTTTATGTTATGTGGTGCTCCCATTTTTTTGTTTTTTGAGATTAAAATTGAAGGTTATACAGTTCTGTTGATCTGTTATTTTCAGAACTTATATAAACCTTATAGGTTTTTGAAACCTATAAGGTTGTGGCTGCAAACTATCTTTCTGCAAAATTTTCTCAACTGATTACTGTAAACAATTAATCCAATTTATTTATCCATTCTCACGATTCTCGGCTGGAATGTTCCCAGGATTTCTACCAGATCACTCTGTGCATTCATCACGTCATGAATATCTTTGTAGGCCATTGGAGCTTCTTCCGTATTTCCGCCCATCAGAGTGACTTTCTTTAATTTCAGTTCTTTTTTGATGTCATTCTGCGTGAATAAACTTCTGCATTCTGCTCTTGAATGGGCTCTTCCAGCTCCATGTGAAGCTGAATTCAATGCCTCCGGGTTTCCTTTACCACGAACGATGAATCCCTTAGCTGTCATAGATCCGGGAATCATTCCCAGCTCATTTTCACTGGCCGGAGTGGCTCCTTTTCTATGAACAATGACTTCTTTTCCGTTGTGAATCTCTTTCCATGCAAAATTGTGATGGTTTTCGATGCGGGCTTTTACTCTTCCTCCCACTGCTTTTACCAGTCTTCTGTGAATATCATCATGGCAGGCAGAGGCATAGTCTCCGGCCAGATTCATTGCTGTCCAGTATTCCAGTCCCAGATGGGTGTTCAGGTCAAGCCAGGCAAACTGCTGGGCTTCTTTCGGAAGCGGGCACTGCTCTACGGCTACTCTTGAATAGTATTGAGCAATTTCTGCTCCCAGTCCTCTTGATCCGCTGTGCGAAAGGATTCCCAGATATTTACCTTTGGGAAGGCCAATCTGTTCGTCTTCTTCTGTGATTTCCACTTCACCGAATTCTACGAAGTGATTTCCTCCGCCGGAAGATCCCATCTGTTTGATGGCTTTTCCTTTTAATCTTCTCAGAATAGGGATCAGATCAAAAGTATCCCTCTCGAAAATTTCATGTTCTGCATGAGATTTGTGGGTCTCATACATACCAAATTTGGTATGTTCGGCCAGCGCTTTTTCATATTTTTCTCTGGCACCGTCAAGATATGAAACCGGGGTATCCAGAATACTCAGACACATTCTACATCCTATATCCATACCTACTCCATAGGGGATCACCGCGTTTTCCACAGCCAATACACCTCCTATCGGAAGACCGTAACCGCTATGCGCATCAGGCATCAGCGCTCCCTGTACCGATACCGGCAGCTTTAAAGCCGTATACAGCTGATTTTTGGCTTCTTCAGAAATATTATTTCCAAAGATCTGAAAAGAGGCACGCTGAGTATTCAACATTCTTTTTTCAGTTTTCTTTGAAGACAGCAGGGATTCCGCGATCTGTCCGAAGGTTAAGTCTTTTTCATAATTCTCCGGATTGAGCAGAATTTCCTTTAAAAGAGATTTCACATAATGAATATTTTTAGTAGCAAAATTTCTTTTCATTACCTCCAAAGCCACGTTGATACTTTGATTGTTCGGATAGCCCAGTTTTAATATATCTTTTCCTTTTAGTTTTAAATTTCCCATTGTTTTTGTTTTAAATAATAGCGGACTTAAATGTCCAGAAAGCTATCTGCAATTTCTGTTGCAGACATTGTGCAGGCAACATATTTCCTGCGTTTGATAAGATCTGTTTTATACTTCATTTCCCAGCTGTAGGATCTGCCATAAATGGTTTTATGAATGATTCCTTTCACTTTATGTTGCCCTAAATACGACTCCAGTTCTGCACATTCTTTTTCAAGTTGTGCATCTATTGGCTTGTAGTGGGTAATCATATGAGGTCTTACTCTCAGGGTAAACCTCCAGGGTTCAATGAATTCGTAGTAAATCTGGTTTGATTTCCGGAAAGGACAGTATTCTTCTTTTTTCAGGAAATACTGCTTTTCTCTTGGGGTAAGCCCAAATTTCGGACTGATCCAGGAATATGAAGAAATACGGTTGAGTTTCTGCTCCCGTTCCACATATATTCTCCGCCCTGATTTTCTTTTCTTTTTCAAAAACTGGCGGCTTCCGGAATACATATAGGTATTTATTTTCTTCAGAATCCCTTCGAAGAATGCTTCGTCTTTGCTTCTCATCACATCATCCCTTACCACAAAGAATCTTACAAATCCTAATTGGTAGGGTTCATCCAGAGGAATCATCGGCATATTTCTTCTTATCTCCCAGAGTTCATCACTACGTTTATATTTTTTTCTTATCTGTTTTTCTACATCTTTTTTAATTGTTCTTTTTCTGTTTCTTACGCTTCTTAGGCGGTGAAACAGAAGGTTATCATTTTCCATTTAATAGAGAGATCAGAGGTGAAGTATCAAAACTTTATTTCTGATACATCACATGCATTCTTAATCAACTAAAATTTCAGTTGACGGGTTTGACAATGACGGACTAATGATTCTGAACATGAAAAGTTCAGGCATTTTATCCTGTAATGACACTAAAAAAGATTCCGGGAAAACTTCTGAGTTTGAAATATTGCGCAATAAAAAACCCGAAATCTTGGCGACTTCGGGTTTTGATATTTCGTTATACTATTATTCTAAGAGTGTACCAAACCACGAAGCCTTTCCGCCATAAGCGGTAATCCAGCTGTAGAATTCTGATTCGTTTTGAACATTGCTTCGTTGTTTTTAATGGGTTAAACTTGATTTTCAGGTGCAAATATATAAATTTTTCTGATCTTTCAAATATTTTTTTCACTTAAGGTGAATAATGCTGAGAAAAATGGCATCAATTACCTTTGTCATTCTATTGATATCAAGCGTTTCCAGGGTATCTGTAGTCTGGTGATAATTTTTGTTCCTGAAAAATGAGGTATCGGTGATCATGAGAGCGGGAAAATCAAATTTCCAATAGTTCAGATGATCAGAAAAATCTACTCCCTTTACAAATCCAGGAGCTGGAAAAGTTTCTGTTTTTATCTGGTTTGAATCTTTAAAATGATCTATAAAGTTTCTTACAAATGGCTCTGCCCCGCTGAACTTTTTAACAAGTGTAATGAAATCTCCTTTATTTCCGTAAATCCATGAGAGCGCACCAACTGGGAAATCCTGAGATCCTTTTTCATCTTTAAAATAGCCGATCATTTCCACGCTTGCCATACCATAAACATCAATTTTATTATCCTTCAGGTATTTTGCGTGAATATAGCTTCCCATATTTTCGGTTCTGAAATAAGGAGGTTCTTCCAGCGTATAGGCAACCAGATCTATCCGGTAATCCAGCTTTTGTCCTTTAAGCATTCTGGAAAGTTCCAGAAGTGCAGTGACTCCGGTAGCGTTATCATCCGCTCCCTGCTGATCTCCACAGACGTCATAATGGGCGCCTATGATGATTCTTTTGCTATTTTCTGTCCCAAAAGAACAGATTACATTTTTATAGACCTTTCCATCTACCTGATACTCCTGAAACACTGTACTGTCACTGTAAGTTTCAAAAGTCTGATGGATATAATCAGCCACAGCATTCAGCTGATCAATATTTTTATGATTCCGGAATTCCTGGGTTTGGGTAAGTGCTGTTAAATGTTTTTTAACCTGTTCTGTGTCTGCAGGAACCGGGGATTTTTTTACAGTTTTATCTTCTTTACCTGAGATAAACAATAAAATTCCTGCAAAAAATAAGCCTACGAAGAGAATCAGCTTTTTCTTCGCAGGCTTTATTATATTTTTAAAACCCATAAGGTGATGCTTTTAATTTCTTTACGGAAATTAAAGATTTTCGGTTTAATTTTCCAAAAATCTCTCTAAGATTTCTACAGCACATTTAGGAAGATTGGTTCCGGGGCCGAAAATAAAGTCGGCTCCGTTCGCATAAAGGAATTCATAATCCTGCTGTGGAATTACACCTCCCACAACGATTGTGACATCGTCTGCACCTAGTTTTTTTAATTCTCCTACTACTTGGGGAACCAGTGTTTTGTGCCCTGCAGCCAATGAAGATACACCCAGGATGTGGATGTCATTTTCTACGGCTTGCTTTGCCACCTCTTCTGGGGTTTGGAAAAGTGGTGCCACATCTACGTCAAATCCCATATCTGCAAATGCTGTTGCCACAACTTTGGCGCCTCTGTCGTGACCATCTTGTCCCATTTTAGCCACCATAATTCTTGGGCGGCGTCCTTCTTCTTCTTCAAATTTTTGGGTAAGATGAAGGGCTTTTTCAAAGTATTCATTTTTTCCGGCATTCATGGCATAAACTCCAGAGATTGTTTTAATATTAGCTTTATATCTTCCAAAAGTTTCTTCCATGGCATCACTCATTTCGCCAAGGCTAACTCTTCTTCTTGCCGCTTCGATACACAATGCCAGAAGGTTTCCTTTTCCTGTTTTCGCGCTTTCGCGGATTTCGTTCAGGATCTGTTCTACAGCTTCAGCATTTCTTTCTGCTTTTATTTTTTCTAGTCTTTCGATCTGCTTCCTTCTTACTTCAGTATTATCAATGTCCAAAATTTCAATATCATCCTGTTTTAGGGCTGTTCTGAATGAGTTTACTCCGATGATGAATTCTTCACCACTGTCTATTTTTGCCTGTTTTCTGGCCGCAGCTTCTTCAATTCTCATTTTTGGAATTCCGGCTTCGATGGCTTTGGTCATTCCGCCCTCCTGCTCTACCTCATCAATGTATTTCATGGCTTCTTCAATCATCTGCTGGGTAAGGTTTTCTACCAACCCGCTTCCGCCCATAGGGTCTACCACATCACAGATTCCGCTTTCCTGCTGAAGAATGATCTGGGTATTTCTGGCGATCTTTGCAGAATAATCTGTCGGAAGGGCAATAGCCTCATCCAGAGCATTCGTATGCAGAGATTGTGTTCCTCCCAAGGCAGAAGATAACGCTTCAATAGCTGTTCTCGTGATATTGTTAAAGGGTTCCTGTTCTGTAAGTGACCATCCTGAAGTCTGAGAATGGGTTCTTAATGCCAGTGACTTCGGGTTCTGCGGATTGAACTGCTTTAAAAGGGTGGCCCAGATATATCTTGCCGCACGCATCTTTGCAATTTCCATAAAGTGATTCATCCCAATAGCCCAAAAGAATGAGAGTCTTGGTGCGAAATCGTCTACATTCATTCCTGCCTTGATTCCGGTTCTTACGTATTCAAGACCATCTGCAAGGGTGTACGCCATTTCCAGCACCGGAGTAGCTCCCGCTTCCTGCATGTGGTATCCTGAAATGGAAATAGAGTTGAATTTCGGAATGTTCTGTGAAGTATATTCGAAAATATCTGCAATAATTTTCATGGAAGGTGCAGGCGGATAGATATAGGTATTTCTTACCATGAATTCTTTCAGGATATCGTTCTGGATGGTTCCTGAAAGCAGCTCCTGCTTCACGCCCTGTTCTTCTGCCGCTACGATATAAAATGACAAAATAGGAAGTACGGCTCCGTTCATCGTCATAGATACAGAAATCTGATCTAGCGGAATTTCGTTGAACAGAATCTTCATATCTTCTACAGAATCGATGGCTACCCCTGCTTTTCCTACGTCTCCAACCACTCTTGAATGGTCAGAATCATATCCTCTGTGGGTGGCAAGGTCAAAAGCTACGGAAAGACCTTTTTGCCCTGCGGCAAGGTTTCTTCGGTAAAATGCGTTGGATTCTTCGGCAGTAGAGAATCCCGCATATTGTCTGATGGTCCAGGGTTTCTGTACATACATGGTGGAATACGGCCCTCTAAGGTAAGGTGCAATTCCCGGAGAGGTCTGCGTTAATGTTTTATTTTTAACATCTTCCTGGGTATAGGATGATTTTAATTCCAGCCCGTCTTTTTCAAAACTGTAGATTTCTCTTTCCTGAGGAGCTACATTAAAGTCAGGTTTTTTCACAGAAATTGTCTTTCGCATTCCAATAATTTTTGTCTCTGTAAAGTTAATTTTTTTGGATGAAACATGAAACTTATGTTAACGCTCTGTTTTTCTGATTTTTAACATAAAAAAGACCGGACTAAATGCCCGGTCTGTAGTATTGATATACGATCTGATTATTTTTTGATCAGTTTCGTGTTGTATGTATTTTTATCGTCTTTGATTGTGATGACATACATTCCTTTGATGAGTGATGCTACATTGATTCTCTGACCATCTATAGCTCCTTCCTGAACCAATCTTCCGTCTGCACTATAGATCTTATAATCTGCTTTTCCTTTCAAGTTTTTAACTTCTACGAAAGTATCTGCAGGGTTAGGATAAATAGAGATTTCTGATGCTTTTGGATTGTTAGTCTCATCTACAGCTAATCCGCTGGTGATCTTAACCGGGAAGTCTCTGAATGATCCTCTGGAAAGCACTCCAGGTCCTGATGGAACAGAAGGGCTTCCACATGCGTTAGGAACCGCATTGAAGAAACTGCTGGCTACTCTCATTCTTAGAAGTTTATTTCCTGAGTAAGCATCTGCCGGTACAGTAAATGCAAATGATCCTATATGGTATCCGTTGTTGTTAGGAAGAGCACTTCTTGAAGCAATCATCTCTGAAGATTCAAAAACTCCGTTCCTGTTAAAGTCAATCCACACCTGGAATCTGTCATTATACTGAGGCCCTCTATTAGCATAATTTGCATAGGCTAAAGTATATTGTGTTCCTTTTATTAGGTTAATAACCTTACTTGGGTTTTCTGTATAATCTACATAAGTTCTTGCAATACTAACAGGATCATTCCCTTCTAAATGCTCCAGATTAGATAGATTTAACTGTAACAGAGCACTGTAATATGGGCTAAGTGCATTGTTACCTCCGGTTGTAATCAGACAGTAATCTACTCCTGTTTTATATCCTTTTGTTTTAAAGGCATGGTTTGGAGAGAATGTTCCTGTCACACTGTTTACAATAGCAGCTACCTGCGTCTCATAATTTGTTTCATCTTCAAGAGTATTTAATACTACAGAATTTGTCGGACTTGTTGCATTAGACCAAGCAGTAGTACCTACTTTTCTATAGTTAATAGAATACGTTGCTCCCGGTACATTATTCCAGGAAACTCTGGCTGTTGTTTTGAAAATTTCTGTATCTATTGTAGAAACTCCTGTAGGTGCATTTGTAGTAGAAGTAGGTGCAGTACCAATAGTGACTGCTGGAGATACAGCATAGAATATATTGTTTATGGCAGATATTCTTAATTTAACAGCTCCGTTTATAGTACTTGGCATCTGTACTGCATAGCTTCCCGTATTTGGAGTAGAAGCTACTAGATCTGTCCATGTATTCCCATTATCGGTTGTATAATCTATCTTTACATTAGCTACATTATAAGGAGCAGCATTTGTGTTGGCTACATCCCAATAGATTGTATTGGAAACATTATTATATAAAACAGAAGCAGAAGTAAGGCCATTGAATTTAAATGGTCCGTCGTTACCTACTGTAATGGTAACTTCGGCAGAAGAATGCATTGGTTTAATATTTCCATCTCTTACTGTTACAGCATATTTAAGAGTTCTAGGAATATAGGAAACGGTTTCCCAATTTACCTTATCCGTCAATACTCCGTCCATTACGCTTGAAAGTCTAGGGAAGTATCTTCTTCCACTTGCTGTACCCGGAACAGATCTTGATATAGCTCCTATTGAGTTATATCCCCAACCACTGTCTCCTGATATAGAGTTGGTATCTCCTACACTGTCATTTTGCTCCCAGGTATAGTTTAACGGGTCTGTATCAACTGCTGAAGCCTCCACAAAGTAAGCCGTTCCTTTAGGGATGCTATATGGTGTAAGAGCAGCCAGTGCAGGTGGAGTATTTCCCTGAATATTTTCAACGGTACCACATGTCGTTTTACCTTCCAAGTTGGTCATGATCTGATCAATGGACTTGTAATGGAAATAGGCATCTGAATGAGGCTGAAGATTATCCTGTGTAATTCCTGCATATCCCATAATTGTCGTTCCTCCTCCTGGTTCAACATTGGCCCCTGAGCTTTCAGTACTGTTTGAGTAGGTATGGTTTCCTCCCAACTGATGCCCCATTTCATGAGCAACATAATCTATATCAAAATTATCTCCGCTTGGCGGGCCATCTGCCGGAGAAGTGTAAGCTGATCCTTTTCCTGTAGGAACAGCGGAAGTAGGGCTTACACACACACATCCGATACATCCGGCATTACCTCCACCTCCTGTGGCACCAAACAAATGTCCGATGTCATAGCCAGCATTGGTTACTTGTTGTGTTAAAGTATTCTGAAGTTCTATATTCCAGTTACCCATTTCATCAGCATCTGAATATGGATCATTGGCTACATCATTAAAAATAAGCCCGGGAATATCAAGAACAAGCAGCTTAATACCAAAATCTTTTTCAAAAACCCCATTCACACGTCCCATTGTGTTATTGATCTGAGTAATAGCTTGCGGAACTCCTCCAAAATGAGCCGTATATTCACTGGTAACTGAGATCGCCAGTCTATACGTTCTATATTTTGTGCTTGAAGGCCTGTTAGTAATACCTACATTAGAAAGATTTTTTTTTCCGTGTTGTTCTAATGCATTTATATCTAGTATATTCTTTTCACCGGTAGAACATTCAAATCCGTGTTCTCCTGCTGTTTTTTTTGTCTTATAAAAAACACCGTATGTCTGCTTATCTTTTGATATTGGTTCAATGAACTGAAAAACCCCATCTTTGATAATCATAGACTGCATTTCTGTAGGTGCTGTAGTGAATCGTAAGTATTTAGATGGATCATCTACTCCTACTCCTACATATGAACCTAGCTGGTATCTGTCTGCCATAGATTTCTCCATAACCGGATCACTATATACGGCAAATTTCTCCATCTTTCCTTCTGCTGTGGGTAAAGAAATAATAACCGGAGCAGCTCCTTTTCCTGTCTCTACAGCATCTTTCAGAATATTTCTAAGAGACTGTAAATCTACTCTGTACGAGTATTTAACATCTACCTCCTTTCTGATCTCAGAGGTCTTTTGCGAGGCGGGCGACCATCTCTGCGCATTAAAGCTGGCGACACCAGCAGCTAATGCACAAACTAGTAGAATTCTTTTTTTCATAACTTTTCTAACTGAATAGAATTAATAATTTTTAAATATCCAGAACAAAATTAGCGAATACCCTTAATATAGAATCAAAAAAAAGTGGATAATTTCAATAAAATCATCCACTTTAATTATTTTTATACTATTTAACTCTATTTTTTAATTCCCATCTCAAATAAAGCAAAAGAAATAAGATCCGCATTTTCACCAATTACCTGTTCAGTTGATCTACCTGCTCCATGGCCGGCATTTTTCTCAATTCTTAACAAAATAGGATTTTTACATCCCTGTTTTTCCTGAAGTTCAGCACCGAATTTGAAAGAGTGAGCCGGAACTACTCTATCATCATGATCACTGGTAATAATCATTGTTGATGGATAACAGGTTCCTTTTTTCACATTGTGCACCGGAGAATAAGATTTAAGATATTCAAACATTTCCTTATTGTCTTCTGCAGTTCCGTAATCATATGACCAGCCTGCTCCTGCTGTGAATTTATTGTATCTCAGCATATCCAGAACACCTACCCCTGGGAAAGCTACTTTTGCCAGATCTGGACGCATGGTCATGGTTGCCCCTACCAAAAGACCTCCATTTGATCTTCCGGAAAGTGCCATATATTCTTTTGAAGTATAGCCTTTGCTCTGAAGATATTCCCCTGCAGCAATAAAGTCTTCAAAAACATTTTTCTTCTGCATTTTTGTTCCTGCATCATGCCATTTTTTACCGTATTCACCACCACCACGGATGTTTGGAACGGCATAAATACCTCCGTTTTCCATCCAGATAGCATTCACTACGGAGAAGGCAGGTTGTAAACTAATGTTGAATCCACCATAAGAATAAAGAATGGTTGGGTTTTTACCATCAAGCTTGGTTCCTTTTTTATAGTTGATCATCATCGGAACTTTTGTTCCGTCCTTTGATGTATAGAAAACCTGTTCTGAAACGTAATTATCGGGATTAAACTTCACTTTAGGCTTTTGATATATTTCTGATTTTCCTGTATCAGCATTGAATTTATAGGTTGTTCCCGGTGTAATATAATTGCTGAAAGAGAAATAAAGTTCTTTTTCCGTTTCTTTACCTCCGAAACCTCCTACATTTCCTTTCCCCGGAAGGGTAATTTCTCTTACCAGTTTTCCGGTTTTGTCGAATTGTTTTACCTGATCAATAGCATCAATCATGTAGGTTGCAAAGAAATATCCTCCACCAGAAGAGATTCCTAATACATTTTCTGTCTGCGCAATGACATCTTTCCATGTTTCAGGCGCTGGATTTTTGATGCTTGTTTTTACCAATCTCATGTTTGGAGCATCTTTATCAGTGAAAATGAAAAGATCATCGCCTTGTGTATCTACAATATTGGCATTAATGTCAAATCCTTTTACGATCTGTACGAAATCACCGCCTTTTTTAAGGTCTTTAATATAAAGTTCGTTTCCGTTTGTTGCATTAGCCGCTGAAATAATCAGGTATCTCTGGTCTTCAGAAACTCCTGCTCCCAGGTATCTTCTTGGAGTTTTATCGCCACCGAATATCAACTTGTCCTCAGACTGTTTTGTTCCCAGTTTGTGAAAGAATACTTTATGTTTATCAGTCATTCCGGAAAGCACAGTTCCTTCTTTCGGCTTGTCATAGCTAGAATAATAGAAGCCTTCATCGCCCTGCCATGAAATTCCGCTGAATTTTACGTCTACCAGTGTTTCATCAATCTGTTTTTTGGAAACGGCATCAATGATGATGATCTTATTCCAGTCACTTCCGCCTTCAGAAATAGAATAGGCAGCAAGGTTTCCTTTTTTGTTGAATGACAGCTGTGAAAGTGATGTCGTTCCTTTATCAGAGAATTTATTAGGATCTAAAAATACTTCTGTTGTTTTGGTCTTATTATTTGTTCTATACAGGATAGACTGGGCCTGAAGGCCATCATTTTTATAATAATAGGTATAATCACCTTCTTTGAAAGGCGCTGAAATCTTTTCGTAGTTCCAGATGTCTCTCAACTGGTCTTTGATCTTATTTCTGAAAGGAATCTTTGAAAGATAGCTCTCACTATAGGCAACTTCTTCATCCACCCATTTTTTGGTAGCATCCGAATCATTTTCCAGGTCTCTGAACGGATCAGAAACGGCATTGCCAAAATAGGTATCTGTCTGGCTTCCTTTTAATGCTTTAGGATAATTCATTTTTTGAGAATAAAAAGATGCTGAAAACAGAACTCCAGCAGTTAATAAGATAGGTTTAAAATTCATGTCGAACGATTTTCTCAAAAATACGTAAAGTATATGAAATAAAAAAAGCCCCAAAAATCAGGACTTTTAATCAATATTTTTATCATGGTTAAGAACCGAAGCTCTCGAAATAAAAATCAGTAAGGGAAGTTACAATTTCATCAGGGCCTCCGTTCCAATAATAAATTTTCCCACCTTCTGTAAGCTGATATAAGCTGAACTGAAGTTCCGTTGTTACTTCTTTATCTGCATTTTTAAACTTCTGAACACTTTCTGCTAAATACTTCTTCAGTTCTTCCGCTTTAATTTTCTTTGGATCTCCGGACGGACCCTCAGGCATTTTAGAAGGGACTTTAAAGCTAACTGAATAAGTAATCTCAGCTATTTTCTGATCTTCCACGTACTCATTCTGAACAATTTTCACTTCTTTAACGGTAACTTTACCATTTTTGAAATTATCCATCATAGCTGTAAAATAATCTTCCGCTTCTTTTCTGCTGGAATCTCCTGATGATTTTGAAAACGCGGATAAAAAACCGTCTGTACTTGTTTTCAGTGTTTCAGCAGATACTGTTTTAAAATCTACCTGATAAGCATCCTGTCCTTCCACGGTTGGTTTCAGATATTCATTTAATTTACTGAGTACAGCAGGATCATTTTTAACGAAAGTCCCGAAATACATTTCAAAGACTTCTGCCGGTTTCTTTACCTCAGCCTGTGCCATCAGATTCTGCCCGATCATGGCCAGAACAAATAGCAAAACAATTTTTAAATTCTTCATATTCATTTAAGTGATTAAAGTTTTATGCAAAAAAAAGCTCCTGATGAACAAGAGCTTTCTATATTATTGTTTATAAATTTTCTTCCTCTCCTTTCATCTTCTCTGCATTTTCCGCCATGATCACAGCATCAATCATTTCAGAAATATCGCCGTTCATATAGGCATCCAGATTATACATAGACTTGTTGATTCTGTGATCCGTTACCCTTCCCTGCGGATAGTTATACGTTTTGATCTTTGCAGAACGGTCTCCTGTAGATACCATGGTTTTTCTCTGTGCCGCAATATCTCCCTGAACTTCCTGAAGTTTGATATCATATAGTTTTGCACGAAGCATTTCCATAGCCAATTCACGGTTAGCCAGCTGGGAACGTGCCTGCTGACAAACTACTACAAGCCCTGAAGGTTTGTGCGTCAGCTGTACTTTGGTTTCAACCTTGTTTACGTTCTGTCCTCCTGCACCTCCTGAACGGGAAGTCTGCATTTCAATATCTGCAGGGTTAATTTCTACATCCACTTCTTCTGCTTCCGGAAGTACTGCAATGGTAATCGCCGAGGTATGTACTCTTCCCTGAGATTCTGTTTCAGGAACACGCTGTACACGGTGAACCCCTGATTCAAACTTCATGATTCCGTACACGCCCTCTCCTTCTACTTTCATGATCAGTTCTTTGTAGCCTTTTGCAGCTTCATTGGAATCTGTTACTTCATGTTTCCATCCTTTTGCTTTAAAGTACATGGTGTACATTCTGTAGATATCTTCTACGAAGATAGCCGCTTCATCACCACCGGTTCCGGCACGCAATTCTACGATCACGTTTTTGTCATCAGCAGGATCTTTCGGGATCAACAGAACTTTTAATTCTTCTTCCAGTCCCGGAATTTTTGCCTGTGCTTCCAGCTTTTCTTCTTTAGCAAGGTCTACAAGATCTCTGTCTGATCCGTCAGCAATAATCTCTTCAGATTCCTCTATTGCATCCAAAGCACCTTTATACTGGTCGTATACTTTTACAATTTTTCCTAAATCACTGTATTCTTTGTTCAAAGAAGAATATTTTTTCTGGTCAGAAATAATATCAGGCTGTATAATAAGGTCCGCAACCTCATTATATCTTTGTTTTATAGCTTCTAATTTTGGAATTAATGATTTAGACATTGTAGGATTTTTGAGAGTGCAAAGATAAGAATTATTAATTCAAATTAAAAACCCTTTAGTTTTCTGATTTAGAAAGTCTTCGGTCCAGCAAATACAAAACAATCCCAAACGCTATAATTCCCAACCCTATGAGGCTTTCTCTGGGATTATGAACCAATGTAAAATAAAGGATATAGAGGCTGAACAGGAGAAAAACTGTTGGAAAAATGTAAAAAAGATTAGATTTGAAAATTTTCCGCTGTTCTTTTTTAAGGAAAAAAACAGTAGAGATGGACAGGCTTGCAAATAACTGAAGAATAAAAGCGGTATAAACAAATATTTCTTTGAAACTGCCTGTGAGAATAATCACAGCTGCAATCCCTGCATGAGTAAAAATTGCCCGTACCGGAATTCCTTTTTTATTGCTGACGGCAAGTAACTTCCATAAATAATTTTCTTTAGCAAAAGCCTGTGTCAGTCTGGAACCTACCCACAAATAACCGCTGATTGTAGCAATCAGCTGAAGGGCAATAAAAATATTGACCATTTTCCCAAAGCGGTCTCCAAGCATATTTCGGGCGGCTTCCCCCATCACATCTTCCTTTCCTGCCAATTGGCTTATTGGGGCATGTTTCAGCATAATAAAGTTAACAAGAAGGTAGCTTACCGTTACAAACAGGGTTCCCAGGATCAGAGACTTAGGAAGATTCCTGTGAACATCTTTTATTTCTCCTGCGATATACGAGGCAGAATTCCATCCGGTGTAGGCATAAGTAACAAAAACCAAAGATGTTGCAAAGGCAGGAAGCATGATTTCATTCTGCCAGCTGTCATCAAAATTCAAACTATTTCCGGCTGGGGAATCTAAAAGAAAAACGCCCAAACTTATCAGAATAATTATAAAAGCAATCTTGATGAAGGTGAAAAAATTATGAAACCGGCTTGAGGTTTTCAAGCTGAATGACAGACTCAACCCTATCAGAAATATGACTATGATCGCAAAATTATTTCCGAAGGCCTCATTAAATACCGAAAGATATTTTGACATGGCAAGTGCAGCCAGAGCAACAGGCGAAGAGAATCCGATAATTAAAGAAATCCAGCTGACCAGATATCCGAATACCGGATGATATGTTTCCTTGAGATAAATATAATCTCCTCCGTTTCCCTTGAAATAAGATCCCAACTCAGCATAGCAGAACGCTCCGAACAATGCCAGCATTCCTCCGATAATCCACAGCAGGAAAATGCTGTATGTATTGGTAATATCGGATAACTGAAACCCTAAAGTAGTAAATATCCCCGTTCCGATCATATTGGAAACGACAATGGCAGCCGCTGTTTTCCAGCCTATCTTGTGTGAGTCCGTATTCATTCCGTTAAAAATATATCTTCAAAAAATTCTCTTTTGGACCAAAGCTTTCTGGTATGTTTCATTATGTGAGTTCTGGCAGATAAATTTAAAAAAAGCAAATCTGCTGATCTGCAAATTTGCTTTTTTATTTTACTTTATAATCATTTTCTGAATAGCTGTTCCCGTTTCCGACTTCAGGTGAACCAGATAGGTTCCGACCGGATAGCCCGTTTTCAATTCATAAGTTCCGTTTTCATTATTCAATTTAAAGGAGTCCATTTTTTTACCGCTCATATCGTAGATGATGATTTCTCCGTTTTTCACTTTATGATAAATGAATTTTGCCATACCGTTTTTCACCGGGTTATCTGCAATTTGAAGAGATAGTTTATGGGCTGCATTCTCATCAACCACAGAAAGAGATCCGGAATAATTTCCGAAAATCCTGAATTCTCCCGGCTGCAGCGTAATCGGGGCTGTTGTGGAAGCAATATTGGAAATTGTATTATCCATTAGGTTCTGCCACTGCCCTGTGTAAGGGAAATAAGGCACTACATTTTGAGCTGACGTAGCAAAATTGGCCAGAACTACTACATTTTTCATTCCGCTAATGGAGTTATCATAAACATAAATTCTTGTAATCAGTCCATTAGGATCATTCGTAAGATTATTTGACTCTATAGTGTATGTCTTTGATTTGAAAACCTGATGAGTATTTCTGATACCGATTATTTTAGCCCAGGTATCATACACCGATTTTCTGTTGGTATTGGTATCATATCCTAACGTAAAGGCAATCGGTTTTTCATCTGTTCTGCAACCGCTGTTGATGCTTCCGTCTGTACATCTGTTGATGCTGAACTCATATCCAAGTTCACCAAACTGCCAGATCATTTTCGGGCCGGGAATGGTAAAGAATGTGGCACCGAACGTTTTCATCCTGTCAAGGGCTGTGTTCAGGTTTTTAACATCATAAGTTCCTTCAACAGCACCATACGCCAGATTTTTAAACATCAGACGTTCTTCATCATGGCTTTCTCCGTATCCTACAGCATGCATATCTGTAAACCCATGAAGCGTATGATTCATTCTGTCATAATTGCTGTTTTCTTTATAGCCCATTGTATTCTGATTGTAAGCATCAGTCTGTTTATTCCAAAGTAATACTCCTTTCCCTTCAGAGGTTCTGTAGTTCGCCCATTGCTGTTCTTCGGCATCCGTGCCCAGGTGTTCAAAGATCATATAAGAATTCGGATCTGCAGCCCACTGTCTGTCTGCATAGTATTTCATAATGTCTACCCGGTCCTGCTGATAGGAATTGGTACAGTTTTCATCATTTTCAGAGCAGCTTTGGGTAAAACCTTTCGTTAAATCCCAACGGAAACCGTCAATTTTATATTCTGACAACCATTGCTGCAGACATCTTTCAACATAATACTTCGTTGACGAACTTGTATGGTTGAAATCATTAAATACATTGTAAGAATGTTTAGGAACCTGATTGAAATAAGGATTATTGGCTGCAATATCGCCGTAACCGTCTCCATCAGGATCAATATTCCAAAGTCTGGCTAAAGGAGAACGTCCTGTTGCGTGATTAAAAGCAATATCTAAAATCACTGCAATTCCGTTCTGATGGCACAGATCAACAAACTCTTTGAACTTTTCAGGAGTTCCATATGCTTTGTCTAATGCATAATGAAAGGAGGTGTTGTAACCCCATGAAAGATTTCCTTCAAACTCCATAATAGGAAGTAATTCAATGGCATTGATATTCAATCCTTTTAAATATGAAATCTTACTGATCAGCGACTGCCAGTTTTTTTCCTGGGTAAAATCTCTGAGTAACAATTCATACACCACCAGGTTTTCCTTGGCTGGCCTCTGGAAGTTGGTTACCTGCCAGTTATAAGGCGCCTGTCCTGTTTTAAAGATAGAAACTTCAAAATCCTGTCCTGCAGGAAACTGAGGAAGCCCCGGATAAGTGGCACTGGAGATCCACTGGTCATCATAGGAAGACAAGATCTGCGGAGAAAAAGGATCTGCCACTTTTTTCAGATCATTGGTTCTATATTGGAAGGTATACAGCTGTTGAGGCGTCAGGCCGGTAATTTCAATCCAATAAAGATCTGGATTTGTGGTATCCCGTTTCATTAAATAAGAATCATTCACCGCCCAGTTATTAAAGCTTCCGATTACGTGTACGAAGTTCTTATAAGGCGCATAAAGAGCAAGACCTATTTTAGTCTGATCCGTCGGATGATAATTAATTCCCTGTCTGATCCAGCCTGGAATGGCCTCCGAAACCACATTTCTCGGAACCTGAAGTGTAAAATTTACTTTTTTTGAATTTGAGGAAGCATCTGATGCTGTCAGTTCCATTTGGACATCCTGAGTTACAGTATAGGTGTAAGTGTAAGACTGCGAAGGGGCTGTAACCGAATTCACTACTGCTCCGTTGGCTTTTAACTGAAATGTTGCATTGACATTGGTTGTCGCAGTAATATTGATGGTATTTCCCGCCGGAACCGAAGTAAGACTGTTGGGTGCAGGATTTGTCAGGTTGATATTTAAAACCCCGACATTAACGAAAATATCCGGTGACGTCTGATGGGATCCTGTTTTATCTTTTAATAAAAATCCAAATCTTCCGATTCCCGTTCTTCCATAAAAAGCAGTAGGGGTAAAAGTTAAAGAATAAGAATCTGATGCGGCATTGTAATTCAGTTTATTTGATTCGTTGGAGCTATTCCAGCTGCCATTGGTAGGGCAATCCTGGCTGTTCTGATAGTTTGTATCAAAAGACCATGTCCATATATATATTTCGTGGTTGGAAACTCCCCAGCCAGACTCATCGATCTGATCCCCGGGAACCGTTAACGTAACGGCATCCGTCTCATTAAACGGGTTTGGAGTGATTGTATAGTTAATCTGTCCAAAGACTACTCCCACAATAAACAGAAAAACAATGGAATATAACTTTTTCATATCTTATTTTTTATCGAATATAGGATAATTTTTTTTTCGTTATACCATTTTCTATGGAAGCAATTTTAAAATATTTCAGTTTCCAGGGAAAAGAATCAGCCAGAAAAAGGCCCATGAAAATATTCATAAGCCTTTCCAATAAAAGTAATTGTAATGAACTATTTTTTTATTTATTTCTAAATATAAACTGAATTTTAAATGGAGGTCGACAAAAGCTTTTATTGATCAATCAAACGATATGGATATTAATTTTTAATCACTTTTTTAGAAAGACGTTGTCCATTCTTCAATTTCAATTCTACCATATAATTTCCATTGGGAAGCCCACTCATGTTGATCTGATTGTCTGAAAACTGTATATTTATTTTCTGGCCTGCCATATTGAACAGATTTACACTGTCAATCAGGGAATCTGCTTTAATATAAAGGATATTCTTTGTAGGATTGGGATAAATTCCGATGGTATTTGTTCTGATCGTTTCAGATATTCCCAAAACGGGGCCTGATTTGATACATCTTACTGCTGCCCCCTGTCCCCTTGGGGCCCCTGCCGAAGGATTGGCATTTATTGTTCCTACATAGAGATATTTTGCTCCGAGGGTGGAAGTATCTGAACTCCAGAAATAGCCACGCTGTCCTACAAATGTAAAACCTCCGTTTCCTGAACTTCTGTAGCCCGATGCCGGTAGTTTCAGATGGCTACTATAGGCTGTTGCCGGGTTATTGATATTTTCTGCCCCAACAATCATTTCCCACTCTGTCTGTGTAGGCATCTGCCATCCGGATCCTACGGCTTTGCAAGGATCTATTCCTCTGCCCGGTGTTACATTTCCCAGATCAGAAGCTGTCCATTGGTCTCCCCCCTGAAATTCGGCCCACCATGCAGGATCTCCGGCTACATAAGAGCTATTCCCGGCCAGTCCTGATGGAAAATTTTCATCCGGAGCAGCTGTAATTACTGAATTTCTCAGCTGATGCCCGTCATCCCATCTTCCCCATTGGAAAAGATCGCCGTATGAAGCTGCATCCGCTTTATCTGTTGCCACCTGAGAACTTCCAAGGTTTTGCTGTAACCATATTTTCCCATCACCTCCTCTTACGGTGGTATAGGTAACAGACTGCCCCAGATACGTGAAAGTCACACAGCCTGTATCTCCCGGAGTATTTCCAGGATCTGTATTATTGCAGTTCTTTGATGTAAGTGATGTTTGCTGTCCATACACAAAGCTTCCGGCAGCTATTAAAGCCACTAAGCCCAGCCCTATTTTATGCATTACCAAATGTAAATGTTGAATCATCTTCATTATTATTTTTAATTATTCTAAATTTAATTTAATTTTGCGCAAAAGTAATTTACCTGATTAATCCGGAGTTATCATTTCCGAACTTTTTGTTATCGTGTAAAGCTTTTATTATTGAAAATGTACCCTACCCGTAATATGAGAGAAGAGTCTGGCAACGGATTAGTTTTCAGTTCAGGAGATATAAAAATCATCATGCATGAAGATCTCCGCTCTGAAGCGTTCCTAAGATCTGATATGACTGAAAGCAGAAGAAGCTTTAGTCTTGTTTTTATGCTCAGCCCTGCTATTCATCTTGAAACCTCAGACTGTGCTGCAAAGTTTATATTCAGAAAAAACCAATACATCCTTCATTATTCATCTCATGAAAATACAGCTGAACTCTGGACAGCGCATCAGGAAGGATTAAAATTCGTTCAGATCCAGATCAATTATCAATATATATTCAACCTGATAGAACCGGACTCCAGCAAAGAAAATGCGTCTATCCTGGAAAATATGATCCGTAATCATTATATTTTTCTTCATAAGGAAACGCCTCCGGAAATGACGGTAGAAATGCACATGATTCTGAAAGAAATTATCTCTTATTCTAAAAAAGGAGTAATGCAGAAGTTATTTGTTGAAGCCAAAGTCATTAAGCTCCTGATGCTTGTATTTGAACAATTCAATGAAAAAGATGCGGTTCACATCAATTCTCCTGTTTCTTCCAGGGTTAGGAAATTCATCGATGAAAATTATCATCAAAACATCCGTGCTGAAGAGCTGGGAAAGTTGATGGGAATCAGCCAGAACAGAATACGGAAGGCGTTTAAAGCACAGTATCATATAACAGCTGCCCATTATATCCTGGAACTCAGAATGCTAAAAGCAAGGAAAATGATTATTGATGAAAACATCATGATCAAAGAAATCGCGATTGAGTGCGGATATGAATATGTACAGAATTTCACCCGTGCCTTCAAAAAGAAATTTGGGGTTTCTCCTGAAAATATGAGAAACGGGAGATGAAAAAGAAAAATATGATGATTATCGTTTTTGGGTTAATGCAGAATTTTCATTCTTATACGCTAATTTTAGAAGCCAATTTCAATTTTTAGCGGATGATTCCAGTCTTGAATTTTGTATACTTTTTTTTCAAGAAAAAGTATAATGAGAAAAAATAATTCTCAGCTTTCTGCTAACTCTGTTTTTTTTGTCCATCCTAAAGTTTTGCATCTAGTCTGTATTACCTTAATAAATTTACGCTCTTTCCAATAAAAAAACCGCTTAATTTCTTAAGCGGTTTATATATGTTGTTTTGCTTTGATATTACTTTTTCAGAATTCAGGTGAAAAAGCAATGACAATCAATTAATGATGATGTCCGTGATCGTGGATGAAAGGTCCGTTCCCTTTAGGCTGGCTGAAGATTACTTCTACACCTTCCTGCTCATTAAGTTCTTTTCTTCTGATATCTTCAGGATCAAAAGGTTTTACTTTTCCGAAATATTCTTTCAGACCTTCAGTTAACCACATTGGGATAACCAATCCGAAGAACATGAAGATACACCAGAATCCTACTAAGAACATAATTATAAAGAATACAGTCCAAAGGAACTGGTAGAACGGCCAAAATGCTGATAAAATCGTTATCATTTCTCTTAAAGATTTTAGGCAAAAATAGGACTTTTTATTTTTTTACACAAAAGATACAAGCCCTATTTTATAATTTATTTTGATTTTAAACTAATTAGTGAGCAAGATCTGCAAAGAAATCATTGCCTTTATCATCTGTAATGATGAATGCAGGGAAGTCTTTTACCTCGATCTTTCTTACTGCTTCCATTCCTAATTCCGGGAAATCTACCACATCTACGGATACAATATTGTCTTTGGCAAGAATTGCAGCCGGGCCTCCGATAGATCCCAGATAGAAACCGCCGTATTTACCACACGCGTTGGTTACATCTTTACTTCTGTTTCCTTTGGCCAGCATGATCATACTTCCTCCGTGGCTTTGGAATTCATCCACATAAACATCCATTCTTCCGGCGGTAGTAGGTCCGAAACTTCCAGAAGCCATTCCCTCCGGAGTTTTAGCCGGTCCGGCATAATAGATCGGATGGTTTTTGAAGTATTCAGGCATTGGTTTTCCGCTGTCGATGATTTCTTTGATTTTTGCGTGGGCAATATCTCTGGCAACGATCAGGGTTCCGTTTAATTTTAATCTTGTTTTGATCGGATATTTTGAAAGCTCGGCCAGAATTTCAGGCATCGGCTTATTCAGGTTTATTTCAACCGCTTCTTCTAAATGCGGCGGAGTGTCAGGCAGGAATCTTTTCGGCTCTGTTTCTAACTGCTCCAGGAAGATCCCGTCTTTGGTGATCTTTCCTTTGATATTACGGTCTGCAGAACAGGAAACTCCCATTCCAACAGGACATGAAGCTGCGTGGCGCGGAAGTCTGATTACTCTTACGTCATGGGTAAGATATTTTCCTCCAAACTGAGCTCCGATAGCACTTTCCTGGCAGATTTTCTGAACTTTTGCTTCCCATTCCAAGTCTCTGAACGCTTGTCCTGCTTCATTTCCTTCAGTAGGAAGATTATCATAGTATTTGGCTGATGCTTTTTTTACGGCCGCAAGGTTCGCTTCTGCTGAAGTTCCTCCGATAACCAGCGCAAGATGATAGGGCGGGCATGCCGCTGTTCCAAGATCTGAAATTCTTTCTTTAACGAATTCTTCAAGAGATTTTTCGTTCAGAAGGGATTTTGTCTTTTGGTATAAGAAGGTTTTGTTGGCTGAACCTCCTCCTTTCGTTAAAAATAAGAATTCGTAATAGTTTCCTTTCTTAGCATAGATGTCGATCTGTGCCGGAAGGTTTGAGCCTGAGTTTTTCTCGTCAAACATTGTTAAAGGAACGACCTGGGAATATCTCAGGTTTCTTTTCTGATAGGTATTAAAGATCCCTTTGCTTAAATATTCACCGTCTTCAACTCCGGTGTAAACATCTTCTCCTTTTTTCCCCATCACAATGGCTGTTCCGGTATCCTGACATGAAGGAAGAGCACCTTCAACGGCTACTGCTGCATTCTGTAACAGGTTGTAGGCAACGAATCTGTCATTATCTGTAGCTTCAGGATCGTCAATGATTCTTCTAAGACTTTCAAGGTGTGAAGAACGAAGCATGAACGATACATCTGCCATTGCTTCTTCTGCAAGAAGTTCTAGTCCTTTCGGATCAATGGTTAAGATTTCTCTGTTTCCTAACTGTTCCACTTTCACATAATCTGATGTAAGTTTCTTGTACACCGTATCATCTTTCTGAATCGGATACGGATCCTGATATCTAAATTCCATATTTACTTTTTTCGAAAAATTTAAGTCGTGTAAAATTACGCAATGATATTTTCCTTGTCTTCAAACCATGAGTAAAATCAGTCATTTAAATCGATATTTATAATGATTATAAATTGTGAGGTTCTGAGTTAATAAGTAACTTTATAGGAATTAAATAATCAGACCGCAAAACTCTTTTAAATGTGGCAGAAAACCAAACAGATTATAAAATTTCAATCACAATGAATTACAGAATAGAAAAAGACACTATGGGCGAGGTTCAGGTACCTGCTGACAAATTCTGGGGTGCACAGACTGAGCGTTCAAGAAACAATTTCAAAATCGGACCGGAAGGTTCGATGCCTCACGAAATCATTGATGCTTTTGCTTATCTGAAAAAGGCTGCAGCTTATACCAATGCGGAATTAGGTGTACTTTCAACAGAGAAAAGAGATATGATTGCTAAAGTATGTGATGAGATTCTGGAAGGGAAGCTTAACGATCAGTTTCCTCTGGTGATCTGGCAGACGGGCTCCGGAACACAGTCGAACATGAATGTCAATGAAGTCATTTCAAACCGTGCTCATGTGAACAACGGCGGAACTTTGGGAGATCAATCGGAAGTTCATCCGAATGATGATGTGAATAAATCACAGTCTTCTAACGACACGTATCCAACAGCCATGCACATTGCGGCTTATAAAAAAGTAGTGGAGACAACCATTCCTGCGGTTGAAAAACTTAAAAATACCATTTCTGCCAAAGCGGAAGCTTACAAAGATATTGTAAAGATCGGAAGAACCCACCTGATGGATGCCACTCCGCTTACTTTAGGACAAGAGTTTTCAGGATATGCTGCCCAACTGGAATTTGGTTTAAGGGCTTTAAAAAATACGTTACCTCATCTTTCGGAACTTGCATTAGGCGGAACTGCTGTTGGTACGGGTCTGAACACCCCTAAAGGTTATGATGTAAAAGTAGCCGAATATATCGCCCGATTCACGAATCATCCTTTTGTAACCGCTGAAAATAAATTTGAGGCACTGGCAGCCCATGATGCGATTGTAGAGTCTCACGGTGCATTGAAGCAGCTTGCCGTTTCTCTATTCAAAATTGCTCAGGATATCAGGCTTCTTGCTTCAGGTCCGCGTTCAGGAATTGGGGAAATTCTCATTCCGGAAAATGAACCTGGTTCATCTATTATGCCAGGAAAGGTAAATCCTACCCAGAATGAAGCGATGACGATGGTTTGCGCCCAGGTTTTAGGAAATGATACAACGATTTCTTTTGCAGGAACCCAGGGGAATTATGAACTGAATGTTTTTAAACCGGTAATGGCTTATAATTTCCTTCAGTCTGCACAGCTGATTGCCGATGCCTGCATCTCATTCAACGATCACTGTGCTGTTGGCATTGAGCCCAACCGTGAAAGAATTAAAGAGCTTGTAGACAAATCCTTAATGCTGGTAACCGCGCTGAATACACATATAGGGTATGAAAATGCAGCAAAAATTGCTAAAACAGCCCATAAAAACGGTACTACCCTGAAGGAAGAAGCCATCAACCTCGGACTTTTAACGGCTGAACAGTTTGATGAATGGGTAAAGCCTGAAGATATGGTTGGCAGCCTGAAATAATACATTAACTAACAACTCTATACCATAGAAAAACCTCAGAATTTCTGAGGTTTTTCTATTAAAATACTTGTTGAATGAAAAGCCGGAAGTTGGAAGTTATTATTTAACCGATAATTCTATATCAAAATAATTTTTAATGGCTCTACAATTCAATAAAGCCGGATTGTCTTTTTAAGGCTGCATTGACTTCCCTCTCCCTGCTTTCTTTCTGTTTATATGAATGGTTACGTTTTTTACCACCAAAGTCCTACTCCGAAAACCAGGGCTTTATCATTTTCAAAGCGGTTGTCTTTAAAGAAATTTCCAAAGTCTTTTTTCACGAAAATACTGAAGTCATTGTAGGAAACTGTGAACTGTCCGCCATAGATGAAAGGATTAACCTGATAATTTTCTCTTTCGCGCTGGCTGATCCCGTCTCCTTTGATGATGTTGTTGGTAGACATTTTCACTCCGCCATATACATTTGCCCCTATTTTTAATCCTTTGTGATAATCCCTGTACTGCACGTCCATCCCTGCATTTTTCAGCTTAGAGAAGTTATATTGTATTCCCAACGGCATCACGATGTATCCTGTTCTCAGTTTACTTTTGTCTAAACCTTTATCATAATTTGCCAGATAAACATCCGCATTTCCGTCTTTCGTAAAAAACATATTATTATCAATATTCAGTGTTCTCCAGGAAAATCCAATCCCCGAAATCAATCCCCATGCGCTGGTTCTGCTGAACTGGTAATTGAATTTAAGTCCAAATTCAAAGTTTCCGGCATAGCCTAAGTTTTTATCAAGACTATTATCCGCCTTATTGTTCGTAAGATTCATGATTCCGTATGAAATATATCCCCCGACATCTTTTGTAGGACGAAATTTCTTCAGAAGCTTTTCTTTTAATTCTTCTTTTGAAGTCACATCAGAATTCAAAAGTGAATATTTTACCTGTTTCTGGATAACCGTATCCAGATCAAAACCAAGGTCTTCGATTCTTTGATCTATTTTTTCTGAATAACGATCTGCAATAGCTGCTTTCTGTTTATCAAATTCAGACCTTTCAAGGTTTTTATTCTGAATTTCAAGCAGTTCTGCTTCCATATTCTTTTTTTCTTCCTGGATGATCGCATCTATTTTTCTGGCGTATTCATCTACTTTTTCCTTTACGATAGGACTTACTTCATTGTCTTCTTTTGACGGGAGGTTAAAGGTCAATGTCTTTTTTTGTGCATACACCGAGCCGGATAATAGGCACAGGAATCCCATCAGGATAAATTTCTTGATCATATTATTAATTTTTTATTGTTAAAAAAGGGTTATTTTCCGTTCAGATCTATTGAAGCAACGTTGCTTTCCTTGGTTTTCTGAATGATATCTTTATGCTCAACGGAAAAGAGCAGTGTAGAAGGATCCACATATCTTTTCTTTTTTCCCCGAACCTTTGAAGAATCTTCTGTTTTTGCTATAATTTTCTCTACAGGAATTTGCGGAACAGACGGAATAATCAAGGGGGCTTTTTCTTTTACAGAAAGCTTTTGTGTTTCTTCTGCCATTGCTTTTGAAGCAGGAATTTCTTTAATAATTTCAACAGATCTGTTATTTTCCTGAATGATATTTTGTTTTTGATCTGCCAAAGCAGGTTCTATGTCTTTATTTAGATTTACAGGGGTTTCTTTCCCTGATGCTTTCGGCTTTACCTCAACCATATTACTATTTACAGGGGGTTCTTTTTCGGTGTTAAAAAAGAGAACGAATCCTAAACCGAAAGCAAGAATCACACAGGCTGCTGCCAGAATCCAGTTCATCTTAAATTTTGAAGGGGTTGCTGCCGTCTGCATTTCAATCTCCGCCCAAAGATCTCTTGAAGGGGCAATCTCTCTTTCCTCGATCTGCTTTTTGATGCGTTGGTCTAAATTATCTCTGAGTGTGTTCATTTTTCATTGTTTTTTGTTGTTGAAGATAAAGTGCTCTTAACTTCTCTTTGGCGCGAAACAACTGGGTTTTGCTTACTGAAACAGAAATCTTCAGCGTCTCGGAAATTTCCTGATGTGAAAATCCTTCCAGAACATATAAGTTAAAAACCATTCTGTAGGCATCCGGAAGCTGGTCTAAAAGGTCCTGGGCATTGAAATCGAAGACTGGATCTTCGTTGTGGGTTTCAACCAGAACTGCAGGGTTTACATCATCAATATAAAAAACCGTTTTGTGGCTTTTGATAAAATTGAGGCATTCATTCACCACAATTCTTCTCGCCCAGCCCTCAAGATTTCCATCTCCCCGAAAAGTTTCAATATGCTTAAAGATTTTGCAGAAAGCTTTGATTACACAATCTTCTGCCTGATACAAATCACTGACATAGCTTTTGGCCGTACTCAGAAATTTCTTTACGTTCTGCTCATAAAAAACTTTCTGAGCAGCCGGGTCCTGTCTTTTCAGGCGGCTTAGCAAATCTTCTTTTTTATTTCCGAACAAAAGCTTCATGATTAATCTGTTTCTATTATAAAGACAACGAAAGTTTAAAAAGGTTACACAAAAAAAATATTTTTTTTGAAAAAAGGTAAAAGGGTAATAAAAAAGACAGAAATAACTTCTGCCTGTATTCTGATTATCCTGAAAAATCATCCAGCATATTTCTGGTAGGAACAAAGAAAAGGGTTCCTGTAATTGCTGTACTGAAATCCAGTATCCTGTCATAGTTCCCCGGAGGATCTCCAATGAACATATTGGTCAACATTCTTTTGGTAGTACTGAATGTACTTGCATAGGAAATAAAATAAGTTCCGAATTCATTGGAAGAAGGGCTTCCAAATGGCATATTATCTCTTACAATCTTCAGTTCTTCTCCATTTTCACCTTCAATATTAGCCAGAGCAATATGTGAATTGGAAGGTTTTACATCATCGGACATTTCAATATCGTTTTCTTTGGATCTTCCGATCACTTTTTCCTGCTCCTGTGTGGAAAGGCTTTTCCAGGCATCCATATTGTGAATGTATTTCTGAACAAAAAGATAGCTTCCGCCTTTATACTGAAGATCTTCATCTCCTACTTTGGCAAAAAAGTCCCTGTCATCACCATGCGGATTTTCCGTACCATCTACAAACCCCAGAATAGAGCGGGCGTCCCAATATTTAAACCCGTGAATTTCCAGAATGCTTTCCGCAACGGAACTGAGAAGTTTTGAGATCTCAATCGCCATATCAAAGATCAGGCTTTTATTATCTGCCCTCAAATGAAAATGAAGATCCCCCGGCGTGGAAACCGCGGTATGCTTTATTCCTTTTATTTCTTCAAAAACAGCCAGTTCTTTAGGAAGCGGTGTAGGAAGTTCCAGCTTTTTCCAGGCTTCAGCACCTATTCCCATGACACAGCTTACTCTGCTGTCCGGAAACCTGTTGAAACCAGAATTATTAAGATTGAGAACCAAAGCACAGAGCTGTTGAAAAACATCTTTCAGCTGCAGGCTGTCGTGAAGTTTCCAGACCATAAAAATGGTATTACTGTTAGGGTAATCCGTAACATTTTGCGATTCTATTCCCATGTTTTCCTTTATATTTTTTTAAGCTTGACTTAAATTTAAGAAAATTATCAAAACTTAAGTGCACTTCTATTCATAAAGTATTCAACTTAAAACGCCCACAGCATTAAATCTTTTGTGCCCCTAGTAGTTGGAATAATTCTTTGCCACGGATGCAAGAATTTATCAGTGTATCCGTGGCAATAAAACTTTTGTACCTGTTGTGGTTAAAAAAGGGTTCCCACAGATCTCACAAATTTCACAGATCTTTATGGATATTTTTATATTCTTGCGGATCAGGCAGATTACTCAGATTTTAATAAACTTGATGAATACAATTTAAACAGGTTCCTGGGCTGCTGCTGGAGATGAAACCTGGTCTGCAAAGTATTGTTCCAGGTCTTTCAGGGTTTCCGGATTGGTTCTAATGTCTTTTACAAGCTGGCCTTTATTCACCACCACAATTCTATTGCAAACTTCAGTCGTATGGGAAAGATCGTGGCTGGATATCAGGAAAGTAACCCCGTCCTGCTTTGATAATTCTTTGATCAGATTTTTAAGTTTGATCTGGGTAGACGGATCCAGGTTGGCAAATGGCTCATCCAGAATGATGATTTCAGGATTTCCGATGATAGCGCCTACAATTCCTACTTTTTTCTGGTTTCCTTTAGACAGGTCCCGCACATATTTTCCAGACTTTAAAATTTCGCCATTGAAAAGGTCATGAAATTGTTTCAGAAACTCGTCTACCGTTGCTTTATTCTGCCCTCTTAATTCACCGATAAAGTAAAAATATTCTTCAGGGGTAAGGTACCCGATTAAAAATGTATCGTCTACAAATGCTGAAACCTTGCTTTTCCATGCTTCAGATTCATTCACTTTAATCCCGTCAATACTTACAAAGCCTGTTGATGCCTGAATAAGATCAAGCATAAGGCTGAAAAGGGTTGTTTTTCCGGCTCCGTTGTTTCCTACAAGGCCGAAAGTTTCTCCATTAGGAATTTCCAGATTCTCTATGTTAAGAACAGTTGCTGTTCCGTATGTTTTGGATAAATTATTTATAGTAATCATTGTATTAACCTTTATTTTTGAATGCGTCTATTGTACTGTATTTTTCTCTTTTATAATGCTTTACGATAATATCGAAGATCTTTTCTCTGATCAGAAAGCCAATCAATCCCAAAACCGCAATACTTATTACGGCTCCTGTCATCCCAAAAATGTATTTTGACAATGCGAAAACCGCCATAGGAAGAAGCATCTTAGGAATCAGAAGAAGTAAAGCCTTAATGTTAAAGCTATTTTTCTGTCCAAATCTCTTTTCTTTTGAGTTAAGGTCGATCTGGGTTTTGTTAAATGCACCCGACCAAAGCGTAAACTGGGAATTAACCCCGATATTATAAATCCCTGCTGCTAAAAAAGTCACATAAATTTCCCAGCCGAAATATACATAAGCCAGAGCAAGAATCACTGAAGCTGCAGTCACAATATTCATCAGCCACCATTTTGCTTTTAAATATTCTTTGTAAGGAACATTCAGGGTCATCATCAGCGGATAATAAGAGCTGTCAAAAGCAGGAACACGCTGTCCGAAAAGAAACTGAAATCCTCCTGTTACAAACAGTCCCATAAACATCATCATCGCTGGGGTTTTATACAATGGTGATGAAAACATAAGCATTCCGTAGAAAAGAAAGAGAAAACTGCCCAGAAGGATTCCTTTGGTCACTTTATTCCTTTTCAGCATTTTAATATCATTATTGATGAAGGTTCCTATCACCCCATACTTATTGAGGAAAGCGATATTTTCTGTTCTTCCGACTTCTTTTTTAGCCTCAAGCCCCTGATCCAGATAAAATACTTTACGCACATGGTTGAAACTTATTTTCCATAAAGCAGAAAACAGGATTACCGCAATGACCAAAAAGTAAGGTTTATCGTAAAAACTGTAGAAGAACTTTTCAGAATAGGAAAGCACCGGAATAATATTGTAATAAGCCATCCCTCCCACTGCCAGAAAGATACATCCTATAATAATGGCAATGGTTTCTTTATCATTGAAAAGGATATTGATAAAGTTGTTCAGATAAAACAACAGAGATATCCCGATAAACCAGGTTAAAATACCAACAAAGCTGTATCCGTTAAACAAAGCAATCCCGCAAAATGTAACAAAAAACAAAGAATTTAACCAGCTGAATGCTGAAAGAAACGTTTTCGTCAGCATATAATTGACGAGGGTATTCTTAGGAATATTGAGGGTAAGGAACGGCTTGATGTTCTGGGTAGGCATTTCCTGCCATATGTACTTCATGATCAGGTCTACCGCCCATGCTGCTATCAGAAACCGGGAAACCACTTTCAAAGGATCCTGATGTATTTCTTCCTGTATATAGAAGAAAGCAATAAAAGCACCGCCTGCCAGACAGGCCATAAAATAAGCAATCCCGATAAACCGCAGGATCTTCATTGCAAGATTCACTCCTACAGAAGTACCACGGAAAAAGCTTTTAATCTCCAGCTTGAGGAATTTTAGAAACATATCTTAGTTTTTATACATTAGTAAAGATAATGTAAGATATGTTACAGAATTTTTCAGCCAATCAATTCTTTTGCCTGTGCCAATGCAGCATCCGTAATCTTACTTCCGGAAAGCAGCTGTGCAATTTCGTTCAGTTTTTCTTCATCGCTTAAAGGAACAATGGTAGATTGGGTTTTCCCGGCAATGTCCTGTTTCAGAACTTTATAGTTATTGTTTCCTTTGGCAGCAACCTGAGCCAGGTGGGAGATAACGATAAGCTGCATATCTCCTGACATATCGCGCATCAGGTTTCCAATCTCTTCGGCCACTTTTCCGGAAACCCCGGTATCAATTTCATCAAGAATAAGGGTAGGAAGTTCATCACTTTCCGCAATGATTTTTTTGACAGCCAGCATCACTCTTGATCTTTCTCCTCCTGAAATAGCGGTCTGGATTGGTTTTAAAGGGAATCCTGAATTGGCCTGGAACAATAACTGAATGCCTTCTTTTCCAAACAGGTTAAATTCCGGTACATCTTTCAGATCAATATCTACTCTGGCTTTTTCAAGACCTAATTTTTTAAGAAGCCCTTCTGCTTTTGAGATAAAGACAGGAACGGATTTCTTTCTGTTTTTAGACAGCTTTTCAGCCAGAGACTGAAGTGTTTTTTCTTTTTTGGAAATATTCTCTTCTATTTCTTCAATGGCTGCTTCCAGTTCTGAAGCGCCTTTCTGCTCTCCCGCCAGCTGGTCTCTCAGTTCAATCAGCTCATTAAGATCTGAAACGTTATGCTTAAGCAGTAAGGCGTTGATTTTATTATTAAGTTCAGTTAGAAAGGCCAGGTTTTCAGGATTAATCTCTATTCTTTCCGCTTCATGTTCAAGCTCGGAGATGATATCTTTCAATTCTACGAAGGAAGTTTCCAGCCTTTCATTTAATTCTGAAAAGCTTCCTGAAACTTCAGCAATCCTGGACAGCTTATTTTTAGCTTCATTAAAGAAGGAAAGAATTCCCACTTCTTCCTGATGGAATCTGGAAAGAATCTGCCCGATATTTTCAGAGATCATTCCTGCATTTTCCTGAATAGAAAGCTGGTTCTGCATATCTTCATAATCTACATCATCCAGCTTCAGTTCTTCCAGTTCATTGAGCAGAAATGTTTTATAATCACTTTCCTTTCTGTTTTCCAGAAGCTGAGTCTGGAGTTTTTTTAACTGAGTTTTAAGGCTCAGGAAATCTGAAAATACATTCTGATATTCTTCAATTAACGTTTTATTTTCAGAAAGTCCGTCGATAATCTTAAACTGGTATTCAGGAGTGAATAAGTTGGAGGTTTCAAACTGAGAATGAATATCAATCAGCTGCGAAGACAATTCTTTAAGGATATCAAGAGTAACCGGAACATCATTGATGAAGGCTCTTGATTTTCCTGAAGGAAGTATTTCCCGTCTGATAATTGTCTGATGTTCATAATCCAGGTCATTTTCTATGAAGAATTTTTTGAACTGATTATTTAAAGCGAATTCAGTTTCCACAATACTTTTTTCTTCCGTGCTGGCAATAGACTTCACATCTGCTCTTTCACCAAGAATAAGTCTAAGAGCTCCTAAGATAATAGATTTTCCTGCTCCGGTTTCTCCGGTGATTACCTGAAGACCGTTATGCAATGATACATCAAGGGTATCAATCAGGGCAAAATTTTTAATGTAAATTCTTGAAAGCATGGATAATCCGCGTTTTTATCAGAGGTTAATATGGATTGTAAAAATAAGTTTTTTTAGCGAAAGCAGAAACGGCAGACATCGATTAAATATGAGACTTATACTTTTGAAATTTCAGTTAGCAGTTCATAGAAATCTTGGTACTGATATTCGAATGTTTCAGCATCTTCGTGATCCCAGCGAACTACAGCGTTATGATGGTGCGTATCAAAACACAATAATCCCCAGTCACTGTATAGGGCAAACGGAATATATCCTTTATCAAAAAGAAATTCTCTGGGGTAGGTATCTAACATCATTTCACGAAGAGAGGCTCTCCATACATTAATTGGATGTGGGCAAAAAGAAATCTCTGAGATCTGAAGCTCGTAAAAATGTTTATGTTTCAGGAACTTTTTAAAATCTTCGGGGAAAACAAATCCGGTTTCTGCTTCAAGTTCCTGAAGTTCAGTATCGGTTACCGTACTTTTAACGGGAAGCCAGAATTTCCATTCCTCATCAGGCTGATCCGGGGCAAGTAGCTTCTTCAATATCGCACGGAAGCTGATTGGCTTCATTTTCTACCCAGGAATTAAGGGTTCTGTCAACAATTTCTTCAATCGTTTCTTTTACCATATCTTAATTCTTCCATTTGCTCCATTTATTCTCTGTATATTTTGGAGAAAGAGTCATCATCAGCTGCTTAAGATCATTCATCACAATTCCACCATTGTTTCCGGAATTGAAAATATTGAAGATCTCATCACTTTTATTGTCGATGAACAAATTGAAAAAATAGGCCTGCTGGAAAGAGTTTTCATATATTTTCAACTGCATAAGTGCATCGAAGATTACTTTTTTCGCTGTGGTCTGATCCTGATTGAACAGATTATCTAACCCGGCACGGTGATAGCTGTACATCGCAGAACGCAGCTGGCTCCAGTTTGGATTGATAATTTCGTTGATCAGAATGGTACGGCTTCTAGGTTCATTAATGGTATTCCAGCCTTCGTAATTCCTGTTCTGGGAATTCTGAGCGATCTGCTGTGCTTTTGAGAACCATGGTGAACCGCCCATAGACTGGAAGCTGTCAGCATCATACCCTAAGATCAGATATACATAGAAACTGACTACATCAATCAGGTTTTTTCCTGAAAACTGTCTTTCGTTAAAAACAAGATTCTCATTTTCAACATATTCAAAAGCAAATCTCTGATCCTGAAGATTAACGAGTGGTGACTCATATGAAGTATTGTAAACCGGACGTACCGCCTGAATGACAATGCTGCCTTTATATCTGTTTCCGTCCTTCTCAGCAATAACGATGGCAAAGTTGCACTTTACTTTTTCAAAGTTCTGAAGCTTTTTACCGGTCCAGCTTGTATTATTAACGAAATCCCTGAGACTTTTCTCCAGAGCTTTATAGGCCTGCTGGTTACTTCCTCCCAGCTGCTGGGAGTTAACCTGCACATTGGCAAGCAATTCCTGGGAAAAACTAAGTTGATATATAAAAAGCAGGAAAAATAAGCTTATGATTTTTTTCATTATCTATTAAAAATTGAGAACGGAAATTTATTAAAATTATTTTAAAAGTTGAGCCTCAACGAAATCCAGAATATCTCCGGCAACTTCATCTTTTGATTTAAGGTTAAATTCTTTCTTTTCCGTTTTGGTAAATATTTTAATTTTATTGGTATCGTTTTTAAAGCCTGCTCCTTCGTCACGCAAAGAGTTCAGCACGATCATATCCAGGTTTTTCTTTTCCAGCTTTCCTTTGGCGTTTTCTTCTTCATTCTGGGTTTCCAGGGCAAAGCCTACTAAAAACTGGCGGGTCTTTTTCTCACCCATTGTTTTAAGAATATCGGGATTTTTAACCAGTTCAATCGTCAGGTTCTCATCATTCTTTTTAATTTTCTCTTTAGCAATTTCTTTCGGGGCATAATCTGCAACAGCAGCGCTGGCAATCCCAATATCTACACCTTCATAAAATTCAAAAACTTTGGTCAGCATTTCTTTTGCCGAGGTCACTCTATGTAAATCAATGGCTGCATCATGGGTAACCAGTGAGCTTGGTCCTGAGATCAGAATGACCTTTGCTCCCCGTTTTGAGGCTTCTTCTGCTAAGGAAAAGCCCATTTTCCCGGACGAATGATTTCCGATGAATCTCACCGGATCAATGGCTTCATAGGTTGGCCCTGCGGTAATAAGCACTGTTTTTCCTTCAAGGCTTTTGGTTTTCCCCGAAGAAGCAAAAAAGTTTTCAACGGTATTTCCAATAGTTTCCGGCTCTGCCATTCTTCCCTGTCCTACCAATCCGCTGGCCAGTTCCCCACTTTCCGCAGGAATAATTTTATGACCATAGCTTTCTGCCAACTCAAGATTTTTTATAGTGGAAGGATGTGCATACATATCAAGATCCATAGCCGGAGCAATGAATACCGGGCATTTCGCAGACATGTAAGTCGCAATAACCAGATTATCACACATTCCGTGGATCATTTTTGAGAGGGTATTGGCGGTACACGGCGCCACGATCATCACATCCGCCCATAAAGCGAGCTCCACATGGCTGTTCCAGTTTCCGTTATCACCGTAAAAATCGGAATAAACAGGTTTTTTGGAAAGGGTGGAAAGGCTCAGCTTGGTTACAAAATGCTCTGCATCGGGAGTCATGATCACCTGAACTTCAGCCCCTTTTTTTATAAAGTCCCTGATCAGGAAATGGATTTTATAGGCCGCAATTCCTCCAGAAACAGCGATAAGTATCTTTTTACCGGAAATACTCATTTAGTTTTAATTTTTTGAATCACTAAATTACTTATTTTTTCGCACAAAGACGGTTTATCCAACGACAAAGGTCATAAAAGAACTGAATTCCCTTATGACCTTCATATATAAAAAACACAAATGACTATTTTCTGTCTTCTGTCTTTCTGAAATAGATATCTTCGTTTAACCACTCTTCAATAGCAATTGAAGTCGGCTTTGGAAGTTTTTCGTAATGCTTGGAGATCTCAATCTGCTCTCTGTTTTCGAAAACTTCTTCCAATGTGGAATTGTGAACAGCAAACTCATCAAGTTTATTGTGAAGTTCCGTACGGATCTCCGCATTGATCTGCTCTGCTCTCTTTCCCATGATAACAATAGCTTCATAGATTGAACCTACTTTATCTTCAATCTTATCTTTATCGTAAGTAATAGTATTTACTTCTGCTTTTGTATCTTTTACACTCATTTTGAGAAAATTATTTTATTTTAAGATGGCAAATTTACGAATTATCTTTGAATTTTGAAAGTCGCTGCCGGCGGAGGGGTCTGAAGTGCCGCACTGTCCCTCTGGATCTGCATTGCTTTCTTTTCATTGCTGATCTGATCTTTGATCTGCTGGTCGGTTTTATTCTTTGCAGCCAGCTTTTCAGCTTCTCTTTTCTGTTTTTCTGTCATTGCTGCAATTCTCGCTTCAGTCTGTTTTTTAACAACAACGAAATTCTGTTTTTCTTTTTCCAGCTTTCCTCTCAGGTCTACTGCTGTTTTGGAATATTCTGTATTAGGAAGTTCTTTTTCTACCATTTTAGTGTAAGAAAGGGCACTTTCAATACGTTCATCCTTAAGGTCATAAATAGATTTTGTTGCCAGTTCATAACGGGACTTCATGATATAATCATAAATCTTCGGACGAAGTTTTGTACTTGGGAAATCTTCCAGAACATTATCCAAAGCTACGTTAGCCGCTTTATAGTCACCCATTTTGAAATACTGTCTTGCATTTTCATAGGCTTTGAACTCTAATTTATAAGACAGTTCATCAATAAGCTGGCCTATATTTTTAGATCTTTCTGAGTTAGGATAATTATTCAGGAAATCCTGTAATTCATTGATTGCTGTTTCGGTAGTAGACTGATCCAGGTTATAATCCATAGAACCTTCATAGTAACATAAAGCAGACATATAGGAAGCTTCTTCCGCTCTCGGATCTTTAGAAAAGTTTACGGCAAAGTTCTTAAACTGATGTCCTGCCAGTTTGTAGTTCTCATCGTAATAGTTGGCATAAGCGGTATTGAAACCTACATTAGGAAAATCATCCGTTCCTGCCACAAGGTTGGTAAGTCTGTCGTAAAGGGCTAATGCATTCTTCCACTTCTTTTTAGCAAAGTTTTCATTAGCTGCTTTTAAGATAAAATTCTTGTCAGCACTTCTCATGGCTCTTTCCTGCTGGCTTACGCATGATGAAACCACTGCTACTGCAAAAAGGCCTAAAATATATTTTTTCATATAAAAAATTCAACAGTTTTCGGATTACACAGCCGATTTACTAATTTGCAAAAATATAACTTTTTTGCCAATAGATTTTTTTTTATGAATATTTAACGTAATTTTAGTCTGCAGCGTATCCTAAAATTGCAAAAACACTGAGTAAAAGATTCATTCTTACTTTTTTCTCTGCTTCTTTGGCATAGGCTTCTTCGTTTTTGCTGGGCACATAAAGTTCATAGAAGTTTTTGTTGCGGATAACAAATAATGTGGAGCCGATAATCATCGTAAGAATGTCTTCGGGCTTTGGGGTAAATGTAAAAACTCCTGAAGCAACTCCTTTTTTGATCACCTCATCCAGTTTTTTTACAAAAAGCTGATAGAAGTCCAGTAATTCGTCTTTCAAATTATCGGTATGCCTTAGCTCCTGGGTTACAAAACCATGGAAATAGTTGTATTTGAACAGTTGGGAAACAATATACTTGATCATCTCACGCATCTGCATCTCAGGTTTTCCTTCTTTGATGGTATCTGCAAATTCAGAAAAATTTTCTCTGGTTTTCAATACTCTGTACTGATAGAGATAAGACATCATTTTTTCTTTGGAACCGAAATAATAGGAAATCATCGCTACATTGATGTTTGCCTTGGAACAGATGTCTCTTACAGAAGTTCCCTCGTATCCTTTTTTTGCGATCAGTTCCTCGGCAATGTCAAGTATGTGGATCTGTTTTTCTGTAAATTTTTTTCTCATTGAGATGCACTTTGAGTAAAGTTAAGAAATTTTTAACAGATTTATAAACGTTCGTTTAATAATTTTAAATTAATTTTCTGGATAATTGTATTTTTGGGAATGGATTTTTTTGATTTTCATCACCATAAGAAAAATATTACGTACGGGATCTATAATCTGGACCTTGGTATAACTCCCAGGAGTCATCTTTATTCAGCAGGGATTCACCCTAAGGATATTGATGCGGATTTTATGGAAGATCAATTCAGATGGCTGGCATCCTCGATTTCTGAAAACTGTTTTGCCATAGGAGAATGTGGACTGGATTCTATCGTTCCGGTTCCTCAAAAAATTCAGGAGAAAGTATTTCTAAGGCAGATTTATTTATCCAATGAGGTCAAAAAACCGCTTATTATTCATTGTGTAAGAAAATTTTACGAGGTGATTTCTTTTAAAAAAAAGGCTGAGCAGGCGATGATCATTCATGGTTTTAATAAAAAGAGAGCAATTGCGGAAGATCTGCTGGCCAGGAATTTTTATCTGAGTTTTGGAAAAGCTGTTTTGTATCAATTATCTTTGCAGGATATTTTAAAGGCAGTTCCTTTAAATCAACTCTTTTTAGAGACTGACAATGATGATTTTAGTATTGAAGAACTGTATCATAAGGTCTCTGAAATAAAGGGAATTTCACTGGAAACGCTGAATGAACAAATTTTAGAAAATTTATACACAATAAAAAATGGATAAATACTGGCTGGAAAGAACGGAGCTTCTGATCAAAGAAGCAGGATTGGAAAAACTGAATAAAGCCAATGTTCTGGTTGTAGGATTGGGAGGTGTAGGATCTTTTGCTGCAGAATTTCTGGTGAGAGCCGGAATCGGAAATATGACAGCCGTAGACGGCGATACCGTAGATATTACCAATATCAACAGACAGCTTCCTGCTCTTCATTCTACGGTAGGAATGCATAAAGTAGATGTGGTTGCTGAGAGACTGCTGGACATCAATCCTCAGCTTAACCTGATCAAGATTAACGAATTTCTTAATCCTGAAAGAATGGATGAAGTGCTGGATTCGGGCAAGTTTGATTATGTTCTTGACTGTATTGACAGTGTTACGCCCAAATTATGTCTGATTAAAGCCGCCAGAAAAAGAAAGATCAAGCTCGTCAGTTCTATGGGAGCCGGTGGAAAAATTGACCCGAGTAAAGTAATGGTAAGGGATATCAGCAAAACGCAGAACTGTTATCTTGCCAGACAGATAAGAAAGAGACTGAAAAAAGAGAAAATCAATAAAGGGTTCAGATGCGTCTTCTCTAATGAACTTCAACAGGAGGAAAGCCTGAAAATGACGGACGGAAGCAATTTTAAAAGATCTTTTTATGGTACCATCAGCTTTATTCCGGCTATCTTTGGTTTATATGCAGCCGCCGAGGTCATCAACTATTTAGTGAAACAAGATTAATGCAGCAATTTAACTATCCCAAAACAGAAAAGCTCAAAAAGAATACTGAGATTTCTTTACTTTTTGACAAAGGTAAATGGAGAAGCTGCGGCCCACTCAGAATCATCATTCTGAAAGATAAACCCGGACAGCCGGTGGAAAGTACGCGAGTAGGTGTTTCTGTTTCTAAAAGGTATTTTAAAAAAGCAGTGCATCGAAATCGTATAAAGCGCCTTTTAAGAGAATGTTATCGTCTGAATAAGGATTTATTCAAAAGTTCTTTCGGCGAAAAAACAATTGCCATGTTGTTTTGGGCTTCTTCGGAAATGCCTCCGAAATTTCAGGATGTTCAGGCGGAATTTATCAAACTGTGTCAGATGCAGAAGAAGTCTTAATTGGCTGTGAAATACTGAAAGGCTAAACACAAAAGATCCGTGGCATGTGTGGGAAATTATTTTTTAACCACAACAGACACAAAAGTTTTTACACTTTAGTTATATATAAGTTTAATGCTTTTTTGTGTAGAAGTTCACAAAAGTTTTTAAAAACTACGATTTTTATTATTCATTAGATTAAAAATCTGCGTAATCTGCCTGATCCGAGAGAATATAAAAACAATTGCCACCGATGCACAAATGAAAATCTAATACTTTAACTTTACTCATAGAAGCACATTTAAGTTAAAAAAATCTGTGTGAGAATAAAAAAGCTTCGGGGATAAAGAAGCCTTTCTGCATGATCATAAGCCAGCCATTCCAATGTTTATTTCTTTACAATAAAAACAGATTAGTACAATTTATGCTCCGGTTTTTGTAACTTTAGGGAAAACAATAAATCTGAAAATTAATATGTTAGACAACATTCCCTATTTTTCTTATGTTCTCAGTGCGTTTATCGGCATTGGTCTTGCAGCGGCAACAGGTTTCAGAGTATTTCTCCCGATGTTTGCCGTAAGTCTTGCCTCATACCTTCACTGGATTCCCATGAATGAGAGTTTTGAGTGGCTTTCCGGTCTTCCTGCCCTAATTACAACCGGCATTGCTACCATTGCTGAGATTTTAACTTATTATATTCCGTTTGTAGATCATTTGCTAGATACCATATCAGTTCCGATGGCTACGGTAGCCGGATCGATATTATTTGCCAGCCAGTTTGCAGATTTGGGGACATTTCCGCAGTGGGCGCTTGCATTAATTGCAGGAGGTGGGACAGCAGCAACCATCAGTTCGGGCTTTGCCGGAATCCGGGCAGCTTCTACAGCGACAACGGGCGGACTGGGAAATTCTGTTGTGGGAACTACTGAAACGGCAGGGGCAGGTATTATGTCTGTATTGGCCATGGCCGCTCCTTTTGTTGCCGCAGTTTGTGCTGTAATTCTTATTATTCTGGTTGTTGTTTATGGCCGAAAAGCATGGCGGAAACTACGGAAAACGAGTATAGAACCTTAGCTAGAGCATTTCAGGTCTGATGAAGGATCATCTTTGGTAATTAACAGCCTGATTCTTTCTGCATCTTCCGATAACTTCAGTTGGCAATAGTAGGTAAACAACTTGCTTAAAAGCCTATTGTTATGATCGGGAATCAGTTTTTCATACTTTTTCAGAGCATTGAGGGCTTCTTTTTTTCTGTTGAGCATAAGAAGATATGCTGCAGATCTTAGAAATAATACTGTTTTTTCCGAAGGAGCTAAAAATGTATCTCCGTTATCATTTTTAGCGGTTTCAAAGATCTTTGCCGGGTCTGTATTGTCAAAGTCTCTTCCTATTTTATTAATTTCTGACAGAGCCTTTTCATTCTGATTTGTCATGATGAATATCTGAATTTTCAGATTCTTATAGGCTATAGCATCGAAATCGGATACATTTTTGTTTTTCTCTGCTGTACGAATGATATTCAGAGCTTCGGGGTATTTTTTCAATGAGAATAAAACCTGAGCTTTATTAAAAAGAGCCAATGAGTTATCCGGATCTGAAGCCAACACTTTGCTGTAAATATTTAAAGCGTCCAAGGTTTTTCCTTCCGAGGTCAGGTCAGCCGCCCGGTTCAGCATTTCATCATGATTTTCCTGAATGGTCTTTTTCCCGGTGAGATATTCTGTAATCAACGGAATAAACTCTTTTGTCATTTCCTGATAATACGTGAGGTATTCTGCATCACTTGGGGAACGAGGCTTTCCACCTGATAGAAATTTATCAAAAAACTGAGCTGTTATTTCAACATCAAAGTTTCCTTTATTATAAACCGCTACGACGGAAATGGAAAAGTTACAGTATTTATCTTTTGTTTTATTAATCTTATCAAAAAATGCAGAACCTTTTATTTCTTTAAAAGAATTAAAAGATGATCCTGTTGATTCCCACCCTCGGCTTAACAGGGACTTTGCCTGTGGCATTTCATTTAATCTGGTGATTACAGCTTCCTTACTCAAATGTTTTACGGGAAGTATTGTTGTATATTTAAGCGTGCTGACAGGGAATTCTTCATCAAGCCTGACCTGGGCAGACGAAAAGGAGATAAAACTCAGCAGAAAAATACACACCAAGCGTATGCTCATCTATTTACCGCTTTTACTGTCGTTAACTTCCTTGATTTTAGCATCAAAGTATTCTGCTTTTTCAGGATGCTTTTTCTTTAAAATTCCAAATGCTTTAATGGCTTTGCTGTACAGTTTCTGTTCAAAGTAAAGATTGGCCAGTGTTTCTGTCATCAGATGGGAAATATCATCATTTCTTTCTTTGACAACATAAGAGCTTTCTTCTTTCAGCTGACTGATTCTTGGATTATTTTCGATGAATGTTTCGATTGCTTTTTCTTTGATCACCGTTTTTTCCTTTTCAACGTCTTCAGTTCTGTCGATTTTCAGCCAGCTCTGCCATGTATTGATAAAACCGGGAACATTACTGTCAATAACTGCCTGGGCAGGCTGTTCCGGTTCTATATTTTGTGCCGTTTCTTCTTTTTCAGTTTCATTTTTAGCTTCACCACCAGACCAGCTTGAAATATCTGAGCCGAAGAACGAAACGCTCATTACCGGAGCTTCTTCCTCCTGCGAAGTTGTTTCATTGCTTTCTTCTTCATTTTCCGCTGTTTCTAAAGCCTCTTCTGTATCTTCCTGAACAGTTTCTGTCTCTGTAACTGAGCTTTCAGCTACGATTTCTTCCTGTTCTTCTTTAACGGCCTGAACAGGTTCCGGCGGCGTTATATCCTCAGTTTTAACTTCTGGAGAAGCGGCTTCTTTGGAAATCAGAGAATCAGGAACATGAGTATTTACACTCATAGGTTTCCACGCTGTATTGACTTCATGCGTTGTTTCAGGTTCTTTTGTTTCTTCCTCGGGAATCTCTTCTGATTGTTCAGGTTCCTGGTTTTCAGCAATATTTTCTGCAGCGGTTTCTTCTTTTAATTTAGGTTCATCACTTCCTGTTGACCAGAAATGGAAATTCTGGGTTTCAGCAAAACTAATCTCATGATCTTCCGCTTCGGGTTCTTCTACTATATTTTCTGCTGCAGGTTTCGTTTCCTTCATCTTCTTTTCAACCTCCTCAATCAGACGTCTCATTTCTTCCTCGTGCTTATTGATTGATGGCTTAACAACAGCTTCTGCAGTCAGCATTTCTTCTGTATTCGCAGCCTGAATCTTCACATCAGACATGAAGGACTCTGTCCCATGGAAACTTATTTCAGCATCATCCGCCTGCTCTGTTTCAGATGGAGCTTCTTCTGCAATATTATTTTCTTTCTGACCAGCTTCCGGAGATAAACGTTCTACCTCATGGAAACTGATATCATTGTCTTCAGTGATTTCTTCTACTTCTTCTTCCGAAGACTGTTCTTCACTGATGATTTCCTCAGGTGTAAATTCTGCACTCGCTTCTGCTTCTTCAACTGCTTCTTCCTGTTCTTCAGAAATTGTTTCTTTTGCCTCTGAGTTAACTTCGTCATCAACAATTTCTTCCAAACGCTCAATTTCATGAAAGCTCTGATGATCTTTCTGGGCAATCTCTTCTTGTTCTGTTGGATCTGAAAGCTGGTCTTCGTTCACAATTTCTTCAGGGGTAAACTCAGTATCTGCATCCGGAGTTATACCGGCGTCTGACTTTTCGTTTTCCTGCTGAACTGTTTCCTGAATAAGGCTTACAGGCTTGGAAACAAATTCCGTCTTCTGGGTTACCAGCGTTCCGGATTCCAGGGTGGATTCAAGATCTATCGTTTCTGCATGCTCTTCATTCAGGAAGTTTTCTTCACCTTCAAACAGAATTCTGTTTCTTTCTCCGTTCACATAGATATGTGTAACTTCCTGGGGAATGTTCAGCATACAGGCAGCTATTTCGTCCTGCTTTTCTTCCGTTTTTGCAACAGTCTCCTCTCTTTTAATAGGAAAAGCTTTGTCTTTATACCCGAAGCGTGCAGGTTTTGCAGCCGGTTTTACAGCCTGCTTCTCTTCAGCCGTTTCAACGGGTCTGGATTCCGGACGGATTTTACCATTGATGAGCTGATAAAGGATTTTTTTATCTGTGGTATACGCAGCAGTTGTGGAGAGCTCTTTCTGATAATTTTCCTGATCATAAAGGTGAACTCCATATAAATGTAGTGCCCTGATGTTTTGAACATATGGAAAGGCATGAATTTCTTCTTTCAAAAGATTTAGATCTTCTGACTGAATATTTTTCGGATTCTTTAATAATTCTAAAACTCTGGGATTCATCTTACCAATTCGCTACAATATCGTTAAATATCTTGTTAATAATTCTGTCTGTCACTATCTTTACCTGAGAGGCTTCAATCTCGCTCTGGGTCAGGTTACTGTTAAATACGGCTTCGTCTGTATAGGCTCTGTCAAAGCTTAGCTCCGAATGCAATTTATTTTCATAATGTACTTTTACGGTAATCGTCAGTTTACTCTGTGCCTGCTGAACGACACCTCCCGAAGGATTTTGCTGTGTATTTGAGCTGATTGTAGTAGGCGAGAAACCATAATCTGAAATTTCACCTTCTACCAGAATATCCGGATTTGATTTGGTTCCTTTTAATGTAGTCCTCTGCAGAAACCTGTTCTGGATATCTGTAGAAAACTGCTGGGAAAGGGTTGGGTTCACCAGTGATGCATTGTTTGGAAATTCACTGATCTGAATTGTTTTTTCGTCTGTCAGGGAAGATAAAGATCCTCCTGTAAACGAATAACACTGCTGAAACAGCGAAAGAATGACAAATCCAAATATTATTTTTAATTTACTCATACTGTTTTTTGATTTGAGCTTCCTAGAATATTTTTAAAGGAAGCATATTTAATACAGATCCCAAGAGGTATTGTAAATAAAAGACCAATTCCGCATACAATAGCTCCTAACTGAGAAATAATTCCTACCACAATAGTGAACAGGAAAATCATAAAGAAGTTTCTTCTGGCCAATTTCCAGGAAATTGAAAAAGCTTCTCTTACACTGCTGATTCTATACAGCGAAATTAAAGGCTGTACAAAATACATCGATATTGATACTACAAAAAGCAGAACAATAACGAGCAGAAACCAGATTCCCATTCCTCCTGCAAATAAAGCCGCACCGGTATCAGATAGCTGCCCATCCGACGCAGAAGCTGCAAACAGAATAGGAAGCAGCGATAACTGAATCGGAATCATAATGATAAATAATATGACAAAAAGAAGGAGGAACAGTTTCAGATAGGTCACAAAATCTGTAAAGTCAAAAATATCTCCTGCCTGTACTTTCTGCCCTTCATCTACTTTTCTGCATATTTTATAAAAATTTCCTAACGCCATCACTCCTAAAAAAGGGATAAGGCTAATAAAAAAAAGGAGTAAGGTTGCTACTATAAATCCGCCAATATCTTTTTTAAAAAGATCTACACCTTCAGATATGAATTTTCCTATATTCATCTCATATCCATTGGTGGCCGTTACATCAAAATTCTTCATTTTTCTTGTTTTTATTTTAGTCTTCCAGGTTATATTGTTTTATTTTTCTGTATAATGTTCTTTGTGAAATCCCCAGTTCATCTGCGGCTCTGTTCCTGCGCCCTTTATGCTTCTCCAATGCTTTGATAATCAAATCTTTTTCATTATTCTGAAGGGACAGGGATTCTGGTCTGTTTTCTTCTACTTCAATATCCTCAATATCTTCATAGCTGTCTTCAGGAGCTGAAATAATAGACGGAGTCTGCACCACCGGGGTTTTATCCTCAAAATACAGTAGGGAATTATTATTTACAGGAGCCTGCTGAGTTTCCGCGGCATAAATTCTATTGATCAGGTTTTTCTCCTGATTGCTCAGATCACCTGTACCTCTGTTCTTGATGAGTTCCGAAGTTAAGGATTTTAAATCATTAATATCATTCCTCATATCGAAGAGAATTTTATACATAATTTCTCGCTCGCTTCCGAAATCGTTCTGCTTTTGGGCGGTCTGGTTATTCACAACCATCGGAAGGTGGGTTTCCATCGGAATATATTCAGCCAGTTTTTCTACCGTGACATTTCTGTTTCTTTCCACTACAGTCATCTGTTCTACCAGATTTCTCAATTGGCGGACATTTCCGGGAAAGGAATAATTATCGATATAATGAACTGCTGCAGGATCTAACTCCAATTCCGGCATTCTGTATTTTTCTGCAAAATCAATGGCAAATTTCCTGAACAGCAGATGAATATCTCCTTTTCTTTCTCTTAAAGGAGGCATGTCGATCTGTACGGTATTTAAACGGTAAAACAAGTCTTCACGGAATCTCCCGTCCTGGATGGCCTTCATCATATTGACATTGGTAGCAGCCACTATTCTTACGTTGGTTTTTTGTACCTGTGACGAACCTACTTTCATAAATTCACCGCTTTCAAGGACCCTTAAAAGACGGACCTGTGTCTGCAGTGGAAGCTCTCCTACCTCATCCAGAAAGATGGTACCGCCGTCTGCCACTTCAAAATATCCTTTTCTGGTAGCCGTGGCTCCGGTAAATGCTCCTTTTTCGTGTCCGAATAATTCGGAATCTATGGTTCCCTCTGGAATGGCACCACAGTTAACCACAATGTAGGGCTGGTGTTTTCTTTTTGATTCTGAATGAATGATTTTAGGAATAAACTCTTTTCCTACCCCGCTTTCCCCGATCACCAGCACGGAAATATCCGTAGGGGCTACCTGGATTGCTTTTTCCAAAGCCCTGTTCAATGCAGGATAGTTTCCTATAATTCCAAAGCGGTTTTTTATATTTTGTAACTCGTTGCTCATAAGTAAATGTTTGATTATTGATTTAATTCGGGCTTACAACGCTTCAATCTGCGTTCTGTAAACTTTGTTGAAATGATGGGTATAGGGATCTTTCATGATCTTCCCTTCATCATACGTTTTTAATGCTAACGTCTTTAAATCCAGATAATCTTTGTTTCTAATCTTAGAAACTTTACTTTTAAAGTATATATTCTCAGCAAAGTCGTATGCTTTGCTTTGTTTTTCGAAGTTTTTTAAAGCCAGATCATATTGTCCCAGCTGAAAATAGGTAACTCCCAACTGGTAATGGTCATACAGGCCTTTGAAATAGTTTTTGGAAGCCAGAAGTTTTTCAATGATATCGACAGCTTTTCCTTTCTGACCTAAAGCACTGTAAGACAATGCTCTTACAATATCTAAATGATAGTCGCCGTTTTGTGATCGTCCCAGATCTTCAGGGTAATATTTTTTCAGTTCTTCAAGATCCTGAATGGCGCCGTTATAATCCCTCAGAAACTCAAACCTGCACCATCCTCTGTATCCAAGATGTCTTTTCGGGTCTAAAGCAACGGCTTTATTAATGAGTATCCTCCAGGTGATAAAATCCCCGTTTTTAAGATAGGGAACGGATTTCTCCATATAGGCATGAGAAAAATCCGGACATAACTCAATGGCTTTATCAAACCCTTCCTGGGATGCACTGGAACCTTGTCTGTCGGAAGCCCAGTTGTATAACTCACAAGCTTTTTTGCAATCCTCTCCCTCTACTGCATTACAGTTAACCTGTGCAATAGTATTGGTGTAAACGATAAGTAACAAAAAGCTAAGGTAATACCTCTGAAACTTTTCCATTTTCAATTTTATAGGTTAAATACTGGTAGTAATCTACTTTAAAACCTTCTATTTCTTTAGGCTGCCATCCGTCCAGCGATCTGGTGAACTGCAGCAGTTTTTTTTCCAGTTCCGGATCAAAATCAGAGTTTTCCAGATCCGAATTCATATGCTGTACTCTGAACAGTCCTGTTTTTCCTTCACAATTTACTAAAAATCTGACCGTAATATAGCCGTTGGTCTTCTTTTCAGAATGAATATTTTGTCTATTCAGTTTTTCAATAATGGCAATCTTCTCTCCCTTATAATCAAATTCTTTAGCTCCGTGATAATACTGAAAGCTGAAGGGTCTGTCTTTTCCTTTTCCGCATTTTTTCAGATCCGTATCATCCAGATTCTTATCAAATTCAATATCTCCAACAGTATTAGGATATTGTCCCGCTGCTTTTTCTGTCTGACACGACATCAGAATGAAAGAAAATAGGGCAAAGAAAGAGACTGCTTTGATCAAAATCTGAAATTATTCCCCTATTCTCCCTAAAAGTGTGCCCTGTGTATTGTCATAAACAAAAACATCCACAATGTCGCCAATTTTCTGCCCTTCCTGTTTATCGAATACACAGACTGCATTCTGTGAGTTTCTTCCTTTCCACTGATCTTTGTTCTTTTTGGAAATTCCTTCGATCAGAATCTGGTGTGTTCTTCCCACGTAGGATTTCATACGATTTCTGGAAAGTTCACCCTGAAGCGCAATCACCTCAGCCAGACGTCTCTGCTTCACATCTGCAGGAATATTGTCTTCCATTTTTTTGTGTGCAGGTGTTCCGGGTCTTTCTGAATAAGCAAACATATAACCATAGTCATATTCCACTTCCTTCATCAGGCTTAGGGTATCCTGGTGATCTTCTTCGGATTCATTGCAGAATCCAACGATCATATCCTGGGAAAATGCAATGTCCGGAACAATTTCTTTGGCCTGCTTAATCAGATCCAGATATTCTTCACGGGTATGCTGTCTGTTCATGGCCTGAAGCATGTTATTACTTCCACTCTGTACCGGAAGGTGAACATATCGGCATATATTTTCATGCTTTGCAATCATTCTGAACACGTCAAGGCTCATATCCTGAGGATTGGAAGTAGAGAATCGTATTCTCATTTCAGGAACCGCTTTAGCTACTAAATCAAGCAGTTGCGCAAAGTTGACGGCTGTTGCCTTCTGCATTTCCGAAGCTTTGGCAAAATCTTTTTTAGGACCGCCTCCATACCATAAATAAGAGTCTACATTCTGCCCTAAAAGGGTAATTTCTTTATATCCGTTTTCTGCGAGATTTTTACATTCTTCAATGATAGAATGCGGATCTCGGCTTCTTTCTCGTCCCCTGGTAAACGGAACCACGCAGAAGGTACACATGTTATCGCAGCCTCTGGTAATGGTTACAAATGCAGCCACACCGTTTCCGCCTAAACGAACCGGATTAATATCTGCATAGGTTTCTTCTTTGGAAAGGATTACATTGATGGCGTCTCTCCCGTCTTCTGTTTCCTGTAAAAGGTTAGGAAGATCTCTGTAAGCATCTGGTCCTACAACAAGGTCAACCAGCTGTTCTTCTTCCAGAAATTTAGTCTTCAGCCTTTCAGCCATGCAACCCAAAACACCGACGGTCATATTCGGTTTTTCTTTCTTCAGGTTTTTGAACTGGGAAAGACGCATTCTTACAGTCTGTTCCGCTTTTTCACGGATAGAGCATGTATTCAGAAGGATAAGATCTGCTTCTTCTACTTTCAGAGTGGTATTGTATCCCTGTTCGTTTAGAATAGAAGCCACGATTTCAGAGTCAGAGAAGTTCATCTGGCAGCCATAGCTTTCTAAAAACAGTTTTTTAGAATTTTCCGGTCTTTCAGCAATAGCAAAAGCTTCTCCCTGCTTTGTTTCGTCTATATATTTTTCCTGCACGGTAATCAAATTAAAGGTTTGGGACTTAAAATTCAGTGTCTTTTCACATTCAATTTTAAATCCAAAACAGATTAGTCTGCAAAGATACAAAATATTGTGACAGAATGGCAGGGCTATCTTTCATTGAATGTAATTGAAAATTTTACAGGAAAGGCTATCCTTTGTTTGATTGGAATATTAGAATATAAAGCCGGCTTCCAGACCTTTTTTAGTCTTGAAAGCGTTCTCATAAAATTTATATTAAAATTTTTATCATCTATTGAGGGATAAATTCTCGGATTAATAATATGCCCCTCTTCGTTTACATAAAATTCTAAATTAACCTCACCATTAATATGATAATCCATAAAAAGCGTCTGAAAATTATCATGAAAGTCCTTGTTAAATTTCTTTAAGCCACCGGGATACTGTGAAGACATCACAAAAGCATCTGCATTATATCCAGTTTTATAATTACTCATCAAATCTTTAGGGTAAAAGATAAATTCTGTAACTGCTCCAAGGGTATTTCCTTTAACTTCAGCAGGCTTCCACCCTTTGAGATTTTTCAGAACTTCCATGGAAAGGTCATATGCACATTTATTTTTTGCAATATTCAAGGTATCACTATCTTTTACCAATTTAACACTGCCCAAAGCGGTAACAATAATCCTTGGCTGATAAATTTCTTTTCCATCACATTCTTTCCTGTTATTTATGATGAGATATTCGTGTGCATCTTTATAAAAGGTTACTAAACCTCCCTCATAAAAATCCTGTCCTTTGGGATAGCTTTCCAAGACATTCATTTGGGCATAAAAAGTCTGGCCCATTGCTGATATAAAAAACAACATTAGAAAGTATTTTTTCATCAAATTAATTTTAATCTGGTTTTGTGTTTTTGTTTATTTTTCAAAATTCTCTTGGAGGATGAAATGTGAGCGGTAATCTGAAAAAAGACTCTATAAGCTCGCCCTCTTTCTTAGCCGGGGTCCATTTTTTCTTTCTCATTCTTTTTATTCCGTCAAGAATTCTTTGGTCAAACTCTGCATTTCCTGAAGATTCCTCCAGTGTTACATTTTCCATTTTCCCTTCTTTGCTGACGGTAAAAGTTACTACCAATTTAAATGGCTCTTTCCAGACAAAATCACTGAGGTCAATCTGTTTTGCGACTTCAGTCCTGAAAACCCCAAGTCCTCCAGGCTTTTTAATTGAATCTGATATTTTTTCCTGAGCTTTTATATTTAAAGAAAAAACAGTTAAGAAGAAGATTAATATTCTAACCGATCTCATAAGTTCCTGTAGTAAAATTAACCTTAAAAATATACTTTGATTCTACAGCTACTCCGTCTTTCATCGCCGGTTTCCATTTTCCTTTTACTTTTTTTAAGGCGTATTTCACGTCATCAATAAACATTTCACCGTTTTTGATCTTGGGAAGAACATCCAGGCGGTCCATTTTACCGGTTTTATCAATATTAATCACAAAAGTTACGGTTCCGTTGATGGCATAGCTTTCAGCATCCACATAAGCGTGAAGCATATTCACAAACTGTTTTCTGAAGGCTTCATCGCCTCTTGGAAATTCGGCTCTTTGTGTGTATCTCGGGATTTCGCACTGCATTGTGTTTTGAGAGAATCCTTTAATTCCAATGAATAATAAGGGTAATAATAAAAGGTATTTTTTCATTTGTAAATGGCTATTACAAGTCTGTTCCTATGGAAGAGAAACTCATTTTAAGCTTAATCTGTGAAGTCACAGGCTGTCCGTTGCATGATGCAGGTACCCAATTCTTTTTGATTCTTCTTACCACATATTTCATATCATCAAAAAAGTAGGTACTGTTGGCTACTTTGGGTGAACCTTCAATCTGGGTTACTTTTCCGGTCTGGTCTACCGTCATGGTAAAAGTAAAATCACCGTTCAGAACGTAGAAATCAGAATTAAGATAATCATACATATATTTTCTCAGGGTATCTTTGTAAACAACTACGCCTCCTTCAAATGCTGCAGGCTTGAAATCATTACAGTTTTTGACAGCCACCTGTAAAAGCGGTTCTTTGATGTCTATTTTTAACAGATTTTTATTATTCTCGGTAATAAAATTATCGTCCCTTTCTTCAACATCCTGCTGTGCCCAAGTCAGATTGGAGGCAAGAAGTGCTATAAATAACATTAAAGCTTTCATATATGATAAATTATTAAAATTACTTTAACAAAGGTAAATATTTAATGCCTTTTTAAAAAAGAAAAACTTCACACAAATGCGTGAAGTTTTCTATTGTATTGTTTCAATGTGCTATAGTAGTCCTTTAATATGTTTATAATTAGATTTAACGGTATCCAGAACTTCTTCCATTTTTCCGCCCAGCATGAGCTGCGCCATGGATTTTGTCATTCCCAGCACCTGATCCAGCTCAATTTTCGGTGGAAGTGCCAAGGCATTCGGATTGGTGAATATATTGAGAAGATAAGGTCCCTGATGATCCAAGCATCCCCGGATTGCTCCTTCTACATCTTCAGGTCTATGGACATTCTTTCCCGGATATCCCATTGCCTGGGCGACCATCGCGAAGTCCGGATTAATCATATCTGTTTCGTTATCCGGCATTCCACCTACTTCCATTTCCAGCTTTACCATTCCTAGGGCTCTGTTATTGAAAACAATGAGCTTTACCGGAAGTTTATACTGAAAAATAGTGGCCATGTCTCCCAAAAGCATAGACAACCCTCCATCACCGCACATTGCAATAACCTGCCGGTCAGGATGGGCCAATGACGCTCCTATAGCCATAGGCATTGCATTGGCCATTGACCCGTGATTGAAGGATCCCAGCATTTTCCGTTCTCCGGTTCCTGTAATGAATCTTGCTCCCCAGACACAGCACATTCCTGTATCTACTGTAAAAATAGCATTTCTGTCTGCTAAACGGTCTAAAGTATGAGCTACATATTCTGGCTGAATAGCGTTTTCTTTACCAAAATCCCTGACATAAGAAAGCTGGTTTTCTTTTACTTTTTCATAGAATGCAAGCTGCTCATTAAGAAAATCCGCATTGGTTTTTTCCTGAAGCAGTGGCAGCAGGGCCTTAATAGTTTCTTTTACATCTCCGGCCAGTCCCAATTCCAACTTTGCCCTGCGGCCAAGTCTTTCGGGACTTTCATCAATCTGAACAATCTTATTTTTAACAGGCATGAATTTCTGATAAGGGAAGTCTGTTCCCAGAAGGATCACCAGATCTGCTTCGTGCATGGCATGATAGGCTGAAGGAAATCCCAGCAGCCCCGTCAATCCTACTTCATTGGGATTATTGGGCTGAATCTCCATTTTTCCGCGGAAAGAATATCCAACAGGTGCTTTCAATAGTTTTGAGAGTTCAATAACTTCAGCATTCGCCTTTCCAGCTCCAACCCCACCATACAGTGTTACCTTTTTACTTTGATTGATAAGATCTGCAAGCTGTTTCAGCTCATCATTTGAAGGCCGAATGATAGGATGAGTTCTGAATATCTGAGTCGATGTAGTTCCCTCTTCTGCATCCAGTTCAGAAACATCTCCCGGAAGGCCGATTACAGCTACTCCTTTTTTTGAAATGGCGTGCTGAATAGCGGTCTGCATAATTCTCTGCACCTGTTCCGGTCTGGTAATCATTTGATTGTAATGACTGCAATCATCAAATAGCTTTATGGTATTGGTTTCCTGGAAATAGTCCATTCCCATTTCATCACTCGGGATTGTGGATGCAATCACCAGCATCGGAACATGGGAACGGTGTGCGTCGTAAGCTCCATTGATCAGGTGAACATGCCCCGGTCCGCAGCTCCCCGCACATACTGCAAAACCATCAAGTTCGGCTTCCGCAGCAGCAGCATAAGCTCCTACTTCTTCATGTCTTACGTGAATCCATTGTATACTGCTTTTTTTGACGGCTATATTAAGATGGTTGAGACTATCACCTGTAACGGCGTAAATTCTTTTCACATTGGCACTTTCGAGCATTTCTACAATCTGCTCAGCTACGTTTTTAGCCATAATTCAATATTTTTTTGGTGGTTGTTTTATTCTGCTATCTCTATCAAATTTAGATAATAAATTCTAAACTGGTCACTATCTGATATTAACATTCAGATAAAGAAATCAGGTTTATTCACAAAAAAACTCCGCAAATTACTGCGGAGTCTGATATATACCTTTTATCAATCTTAGATTACTTCGATCTGGTTTCTCAGCAGATCTTCAAATTCGTCTCTTTTACGAATCAGATGGGCTTTTCCATCTAAAAACAGAACCTCAGCAGGCTTTAATCTTGAGTTAAAGTTCGAACTCATTTCAAAACCATACGCTCCGGCGTTATGGAAGACAAGGATATCTCCCTCTCTTACTTCATTCAATTTTCTGTCCCATGCGAAAGTATCGGTTTCACAGATATTTCCTACTACTGTATAGATTCTTTCGGCGCCTTTAGGGTTGGAAAGGTTTTCAATCATATGGTAAGAATCATAGAACATTGGACGGATCAGATGGTTAAATCCTGAATTCACTCCTACAAACACAGTTGCCGTGGTTTGCTTAATCACATTGGCTTTTACCAGCAGATAGCCACTTTTTCCAACTAAGAATTTTCCTGGTTCAAACCATAATTCAAATTTTCTTCCTGTTGATTTCGCGAACTCTGAAAGTACTTTTTCCACTTTTTTACCCAGCGTTTTTACATCTGTTTCCTCTTCACTGTCCTGATAAGGAATTTTAAATCCGCTTCCCATGTCCAGGTATTTAAGATTCGGGAAGTGTTCAGATAGCTCAAGCATGATATCCAGAGCCTGAAGGAAAACATCAGGGTCTTTAATTTCACTTCCGGTGTGCATATGAAGCCCTTCCACATTAAGATTGGTACTTTTCATCACTCTTTCGATGTGACGGACCTGATGAATAGAAATACCGAATTTGCTGTCGATATGCCCTGTTGAAATTTTATAATTTCCGCCTGCAAAAATATGTGGGTTGATTCTTACAAGAATCGGATACGTGTTTCCGTATTTATTTCCGAATTGCTCCAGAATAGAGATATTGTCAATATTGATATGTACACCATGCTGCATTGCTTCTTCAATTTCTGCAAGATCTACACAGTTGGGTGTAAAAAGTATTTTTTCTTTAGGAAATCCTGCCTTCAATCCAAGCTTTACTTCATTTATTGATACACAATCTAAAGAGGCGCCAAGGTTCTTGACATACTTCAGAATATTAATGTTCGTCAGCGCTTTAGCAGCATAAAAGAACTTTGTGTGTTTTAAAAAAGATGATGTAAGTTTTTCGTATTGAGTTTTAATAGATTCAGCATCGTAAACGTACACCGGTGTGCCATGTTCTCTGGCAATCTGTAGCAAATCTTTTGAATTCATAATTTCATTTTAACATAAAAAAAGGCAGATTCTTCGAAAAGAGTCTGCCGCATTGATTATTTTTTTATGCAAGACAACCCTTTTAAATATTCCAAACCTTAGAGAACTTTACAGCTCCCTTTTTTCCAGTTTTTATTTGTTTAAAATTTTGCATTGCTTCCTTTTATTTTTTGCAAAAATACTATTTATTTTTTTATTTCTTGAAAATTGATTTGAAGAGCCTTTTCTTCCGATGAAAATTGCCTCTATTTAAATTTCTCTATTATTTCGGCAAAGGTAAGGTCTCAAAATCGCCGCGAAGGAGCGCCAGCTGTAATTCATTATTTAAATCTGCTGAAGAAAGAGGAAGGTCTATTTTCAGTTTGGCAAGCTTGCTGAGGGTTTGTATCTGCGTGAACAGCTCATAAAAACCATAAGATATAACTTTTCCGTTATCAATGATTAAAAATAATTTTTCGCCCAGTTTTCGGCCGGTACCCAGCCAGAGTTCGTTTCTTTTTCTGAAATCTATTTTCTTTTTGAAAGCATTGATATCATTGAATTCCTCATGAGAGCTGATAAATTGTACTGCTTTTGTGCCCTGGGTGAACGACCTGAATTTCACGATTGGCTTTTCTGTTTTATTCAGTTTATTCTTCTCAACAATGTATTTGTTATTTCTGAAGTAAAGTCCGAAAGGCAGACTTTCTCTTTTCTTGATATTTTTAGAGTTAAGAATCAGCCTGGCAATAATATCTGTGCCTGTAAGCTCATAATTGATCTGTTCCACATCTTTCTGAACCTGCTCCCATTTCTTAGACTTGGAATTAAAGACCTTTTTTGAGAATTTATTAATATCCTGAACATAATCTGATAAAATAATCTTTCCGGCTTCATTCTGAAAATACACAAACCCTTTTTCATTAGGCAAATCTTGTGTAAGTTCTTTGATCTTGTTGATATAGCTTTTGGCATTCGACTCTTCATGCTGCTTCTGAATGATCTCATTTTCCGTGTCTTTTGAGGCCAAAAGCTTGAATAGTTCCAGCGTTGCCCTTGCGTCTCCGTCAGCCCTGTGATGGTTTGTAAGAGGAATTCCTAATGACTTAACCAGCTTTCCCAAAGAGTAGCTTACCTCATCAGGAATTAGCTTTTTAGCCAAAGGAATGGTATCCAGCGTATTAATCTTATAATCATAGCCTAACCTTTTAAAGGACTGGCGCAGCATTCTATAATCAAAATCGATATTGTGACCTACTAATGTTGTATTTTGGGTAATCTCTATAACTCTTTTGGCAATTTCATGGAATTTCGGAGCTGTTTTCACCATTTTCGGGGTGATACTCGTCAGTTTCTGTACGAAAGGAGTGATGTCACTTTCCGGATTGACAAGGGATATAAACTGGTCAGTAATTTTCTGGCCATCATATTTGTAGATGGCAATATCTATAATGCATTCATTTCTATAACCTGCACCATTACTTTCTATATCTATAATTGAATACATTGAATTTTCTTGCTATACTGCTGTTTTTTTAAGTTCAAATTAATAATTCCTGTCATAAGTAGTCCGAAACACCGTGTCAGAAGACTTAATGCATACCCCATGCCATAGGTCTGCAATGGCTGAAGCAAAGCTTGTTGAGCATCTTTCACATGAGAAACAAATACAGCCAAAATCACATACAGGCATATGAATGAAACAATTCCTCCAAATAACTGGTGCATCCGCCTTTTTATCTGCCAGCAATGGCAGCCCTGCTAAAATAACAAAAAATATGTCAAAAACAGTAAAACGTTCATTAATGCTGTCCATAATCAGCTTCAAAACGGCCAGGCCTACAAAGTAAAAAGCTGATATTCTTTTCATAACAGTTATTTTTTATGGATTATAAATTGAGTTTTTATCTTCTTCTTCCACCCAGCCCGAACATTCCGAGAATAGCTTTTGCACCTTCCCTCATCAGTGTAGAGGTAAAGGTTCTGCCTGCTTTGCTCTGAAGCACCTGTTCAAACATTCCCGGTTCTTCTTTCACTGGTTTTGTTTTTTGTGTCGGAGCTGAATTCTGAACGGCCTGCTCCATTCTGTTTGTTAACATCTCATATGCTGATTCACGGTCTATAGCCTGTTCATATTTAGCAACCATGGCAGATCTTGAAGTCAGTTCCGAAATTTCGGCATCATTTAAGACATCCATTCTGGATTCTGGCGAAATCAGATAAGTGTGCACCAGTGGTGTTGGAATTCCTTTTTCGTCCAAAGCTGTGATAAATGCTTCTCCAATTCCCAGATTCTGGATCAGATTGGAGGCATTGTAGAATTCGGTAGTCGGATAATTTTCTACGGCTTTTGAAATCTCTTTTTTATCTTTTGCTGTAAAACCTCTTAATGCATGCTGAATTTTAAGTCCCAGCTGTGACAATACATTTTCTGGAACGTCTCCAGGAATCTGTGTAATAAAGTAAATTCCCACACCTTTGGAACGAATAAGCTTTACCATGGTTTCAATCTGAGACAAAAGCGCTTTTGAAGCCTCATCAAAGATAAGATGTGCCTCATCAATGAATAAAACAAGCTTTGGTTTTCCGCTATCCCCTTCTTCCGGGAAAGTCATATAAATCTCCGCAAAAAGTGAAAGCATGAAAGTAGAAAATAGCTGGGGCTTATTCTGAATATCAGATACCCTTAAAATATTAACCACTCCTTTTCCGTCTCTTGTTTCAAGAAGGTCCTGTACATCAAAGCTCAGTTCACCAAAAAAGCTGGTTGCTCCCTGCTGCTCCAGCGCAACGATTGATCTCAGAATAGCTCCTAAAGAAGCCGGAGCAATTGATCCATAGTTAGCAGCAAGTTCAGCTTTTCCCTGTGCATTATCTGTAACATACTGAAGTACTTTCTTCAGGTCATTCAGATCAATCAGCGGAAGCCCTTTATCGTCACAGTATTTAAATACAATAGACATAATACTCTGCTGGGTATCGTTCAGTTCAAGGATCTTGCTTAGTAAAACCGGACCGAATTCAGTTACGGTAGCTCTTAATTTCACTCCTTTTCCTCCGGAAATACTCATCAGTTCCACCGGAAAAGCCTGCGGATTGTAAGGAAGCTGTGTCTTTGCATACCTTTCTTCAATAACAGGATTTATCTGCCCTGCTTCAGCAATCCCTGAAAAGTCACCTTTTATATCCAGAACTAAAGAAGGAATCCCTGCATGAGAAAGCTGTTCTGCAAAAACCTGCAGTGTTTTGGTTTTACCCGTACCGGTAGCTCCTGCGATAAGACCATGTCTGTTAATCGTTTTTAAGGGAATAGTAACATTCACTTCGGGAACCACTTCCCCGCCCAGCATTCCTTTTCCTAATATAATGTGTTCTCCTTTCGGAGTATATCTTGCATTCAGTTCTTCAATAAATTGTGCTTTATCTGCCATTTGTTCTTTTTTTAACATATAAATATAAAAGTTTTTGTAAAATATTCAGTTATTAAAATAATATTCCGGAAAAATCGGAGGTAATATCTCCGGAAACGCATTTTCAAGCCGTGTCACCTGCAAATTTTAAACCATGGAAATAAAAAACATGAACAAACTACCTTATCAGCTGGCAATACATAAATATTTTCATTTAGCAGACATGATAAAAAACAGTCTACAAAATCAGTATTCTTTTACATGCTTTTTTATCTGAAAACAAAGGACTTTACCATTGGAAAAGCATCACATATTGACAGAAACTATCGTCCGGATTTAACATTTCATTTACATTTCATCTAATACTTTGTATCTTTATCTAAAATTTTAAAAAGACCCTCATGAAAATTGAACAAATATATACGGGCTGTCTGGCTCAGGGAGCTTATTATATTGTATCAGAAAACGAAGCTGTTATTATAGATCCACTCAGAGAGGTAAAGCCTTACCTTGACCGTCTGGAGAAAGACAATGTTACTTTAAAATATATTTTTGAAACTCATTTTCACGCTGATTTTGTCTCAGGACACCTGGATCTGAGCAAAAAAACAGGTGCCCCTATTGTATACGGACCTACTGCTCAGCCTGAATTTGAGGCTGTCATTGCTGAAGACAACCAGATCTTCGAGATTGGAAAAATAAAAATAAAGGTTCTTCATACTCCGGGTCACACCATGGAAAGTTCTACATTCCTTCTGATTGATGAAAACGGAACTGAAACTGCTATTTTCACTGGAGACACGTTGTTCCTTGGTGATGTAGGAAGACCTGATCTTGCTCAAAAAGCCACCAGCCTTACCCAGGAAGATCTTGCCGGAATTCTATATGACAGTCTTCAGAATAAGATTATGCCTTTGGATGACAGCATAACGGTTTACCCTGCACACGGTGCCGGTTCGGCCTGTGGAAAGAATATGCAGAAAGAAACCGTAGATATTTTAGGAAATCAGAAAAGAACCAATTACGCTTTAAATCAGCCGGATAAAGAATCTTTTATCAGGGAAGTGCTTGACGGACTTACAGCCCCGCCAAAATATTTCGGAATGAACGTTGCCATGAACAAAGGCGGTTATGAAAGCCTGGATGTGGTAATGAACAAAGGGCTTACTCCTGTTCCTGCAAATGATTTTGAGGCATTGGCAGAAGAAACAGGCGCTTTGATTCTGGATACCAGAAGCCCTGTAGAGTTTCACAAAGGATTCATCCCTAATTCTGTGAATATTGGCTTAAAAGGAGATTTTGCACCATGGGTAGGAACTCTTATCGTAGATGTAAAGCACCCGTTACTGCTGGTAACTGATGAAGGAACTGAAGAAGAGGTAATCACTAGATTGAGCAGAGTTGGTTTTGATAATGTATTGGGATATCTGGACGGAAGTTTCAACGCATGGAAAAATGCTGGCAATGAAACGGATGAGATCAAAAGAATTTCTCCGACAGAGTTTGCGGAACAGTTTGATGAGAATTCAATTGTTATTGATGTAAGAAAGCTTGGTGAATATACTTCCGAACATATAGACAATGCTTACAACAAACCTCTGGATACCATCAGTGACTGGGTACACAGTATTGATGATTCTGAACATTTCTTCCTTCATTGTGCCGGAGGATACCGAAGCATGATAGCAGCAAGCATCCTTAACTCACACGGAATCAGAAATTTCACTGAAATAGAAGGTGGATTTAATGGAATCAAAAAAACAGAAAAACTTCCGACAACTGATTTTGTATGCCAGTCAAAAACGTTGTAAACTAATGAAAGGAACAATTTTCGGATTCATTTTCACATTATCTTTAGCGTTAACATCCTGCAATACAACCAGTAAGACAATCACTCCAAGGACAAACCTCCGTGAAGTGGTTAACAGTTCAGATGTTACCTTAGTGGATGTAAGAATTCCTGAACAGTATAGTGCGGGAACGGCAAAAGGTGCTATCAACATTCCTCTGGCAGAAATACAAAATAATATTGATGCTCTTAAAGGAAAGAAAGTTGTTGTTTTCTGTAATAAAGGGATTCAGGCAGATCAGGCCATGGAAATTTTAAAGAAAAACGGGATGGAGGCTTACGATGGAACCAGCTGGAAAAATGTAAAAGCCATTCAGGATGAAAAACAATCCGGAAAACCATAAAATCTAAAACCAGAATTATGTCACAAAAATTTCAGGAAATCATTAACTCGGAGAGACCGGTACTTATTGACTTTTTCGCAACATGGTGCCAACCGTGCAAAGTACAGTCTTCTGTTTTGAATACTGTAAAGGAAAACGTAGGCGAAGGAGCCAGAATCATAAAAGTAGATGTAGACCAGTATCCAGCCATAGCGGCTCAATATGGGGTACGGGGTGTTCCTACTCTCGCGGTTTTCAAAAACGGTGAACTTTTATGGAAAGAAAGCGGAGTTCACGATGTTAATACATTGACGGAACTGCTTAAACAATATGCTTAAAAATTTTAAGGCCGGGATTGAGATTAAAACAATGAATATTTTGTCTGCATTTCAATCCCGGCTTTACTTTATAATTCAACGGTAAACTGATCTCTGTCATTCAGAAACTGGAAGTGCTGTCTGAAGCTTTTTAGTTCTTCCATATCCAGGTTGGCAGAAACAATATTTCCTTTCTTTTCCGAAATTTCTTTTCCGTCCGCAAAAAAGCAGTGTGAGCTTTCCTGATAGAAAAGGTTGTTCCCATCGGTTCCTGTTCTGTTCAGCCCAAAAACAAAAGCAAGGTTCTCAATCGCTCGGGCTTTCAGCAGATGTTCCCAGGCTCCCACTCTTTTTTCAGGCCAGTTCGCCACATATAAAATGGCATCATAGTCATCATTATTTCTTACAAAGACCGGAAAACGCAGATCATAACATACCTGCAGCAATATTCTGAATCCTTTATAATTAACAATTACCCTTTTATTTCCGGGCGTATATACTTTATCTTCTCCTGAAAAAGAGAACAGATGCCTCTTATCATAAAAAACAGTTTCAGCATCAGGCTGTACAAAATACATTCGGTTATAAAACTTTCCATTTTCTTCCACCGGAGCGCTTCCGCAAAATGCTGCATTTTTTTCACGGGCAATCTTTTTCAGGAATTCCAGAGATTCTTCATTTTTATCTGAAACTTCCGCGGCATCCATACAAAAACCTGTAGAAAACATTTCGGGCAATAAAAACAGATCTGCGTTGTGATCTCTGAATTGTCCTTCGATCAGCTGAAAGTTTTTGTCTTTATTTTTCCAGACAATATCTAGATTAAGTCCTGCAATTTTCATAAACTTTGTTAAAAAACTTCACTAAAAATACGATTTTCCATTGATTTCGGTTCTATTTTTGATGCGGATATTTTTTATTCATCACATTCAATTAAAAATGTAAAATTTATGAAGAAATTGCTTTTTGTGTTTATGATCTCTTTTTTCGGAACAGCAGCCCATGCTCAGGCGTGGACGGGAAAAGGTGACCAGAAGATTCAGCTGGGACTTAATGCCTGGGGATACGGAACAGGAGTAACAGGAACTTATGACTACGGGCTAAACAAACTTATATCCATAGGAGCCGGGCTTAATGCATATTTCGGCGATTATAAAGACAATGATAAGGATAACCGTGTTTTTGTTTTCGGAAGACTGAACTTTCACCTTCAGGAGGCTCTTGGACTACCTTCCAAATGGGATATCTATCCGGGAGTTGATCTTGGGGTTTTAGGAAAGGATTTCGGGATCGGAGCGCATATCGGAGCCCGATACTATTTCACTGAAAAAGTGGGTGTTTTTGCCGAAGTGGGCAACAATGGCAGTCTGGGAGTTTCTTTCAATCTGTAACATCCTTACAATATATGACAAAGCTTCTCATTTCGAGGAGCTTTTTTATTTGGCATAGTTTTGATAATTGTTACCTTTGCAAATTAAAATCTAAAATTTATTAATGGAATTAGCAATCAAGATTTTCCAGTTCATACTAAGTATTTCTATTTTAGTAGTTCTTCATGAGCTTGGACATTTTTTACCAGCGAAATGGTTCAAAACCAGAGCAGAGAAATTTTTCCTGTTTTTCGATCCCTGGTTTTCAATTTTCTCAATGAAGAAGATCAACGGAAAATGGCAGTATAAATTTATATCCAAAAACCTTCCTGATACAGAAATAATTGAAGTAAACGGAGAAAAAAAGGAGGTTCCTATCGATATATCAAAGCTTCCGGACAACGACTGGAGAAAGCATCCTGAACAGACCAAATACGGTATCGGGTGGCTTCCTTTCGGAGGATACGTTAAGATCGCAGGAATGATTGATGAGAGCATGGACAAAGAGCAGATGAAAAAGCCTGCACAGCCATGGGAATTCAGATCTAAACCGGCCTGGCAGCGTCTGATCATTATGCTTGGAGGGGTTACAGTAAACTTTTTCCTGGCATGGATCATTTTCGGATGTCTTTCCTATTTTAATGGAGAAACTTCTTTTGACACGTCTAAAGTGGATGCTCCGATGCATTATACGGAGATCGCCAAAGCAATGGGCTTTAAAGATGGAGACAAAATTTTAAAAGTAGACGGAAAAACTCAGAATAACCTTGACAAATTATCTCTTGATATTTTATTAAGTGATCAGATCACGGTGTTAAGAGACGGAAAAGAACTTACTTTCAATACGAATGACGACGGAAAAGCAATGGCATTCAAGGATGAAAATCCAAGAGCATTCCTTACGCCTAGATTTGCAGCAGTAATAGATACCATTGTCAATCCTAAAACAGCAGCAGCTGGTTTAAAAGTTGGTGACCAGGTAACTTCAGTGAACGGACAGAAAATCGCTTATTATGATGAATTCCGAACTGTTGTCGGTAAAAATCCGGGGAAAACAATTAATGTAGAGGTATTGAGAAACGGAACACAGGTTCCTCTGAGCCTTGAGATTTCCAAAGAAGGAACTTTAGGAATTTCTTCTTATAAACAAATGGATAAATATGCAAAAACTGAGCATTTCACTTTTGCACAGGCTATCGGAAGAGGCTATACAAGAAGTATCGAGAGTTTAACGTACCAGGTTAAGCAGTTTAAACTAATTTTCAATAAGAAAGTTCAGGGATATAAGAAAGTAGGCGGACCTCTTGCGATTATCAAGAATATGCCTGTAGAAAAGTCTAAAGAAGGCAAAGTATCGATCAACTGGACTATGTTCTGGGGCTTCACTGCAATGTTCTCTGTATGGCTGGCTTTCCTTAACCTAATCCCAATTCCGGGGCTTGATGGCGGGCACGTACTGTTTACATTATGGGAAGTGATTACTGGAAAACCGGTTCCACAAAAGATACTGGAAAATGCCCAGATGGTTGGAGTTATCTTCCTGCTTGGATTGATGGTACTGATCTTCGGAAGCGACATTTTCAAAGCCATTACCGGAAGTTTATAAGATTTTTGAATTTTTTTCAGAAAATATTTGTAGGGTATAAATATTCGTCCTATATTTGCACCACTTAAAACAAAGGACATTCCTCCTTAGCTCAGTTGGTTAGAGCATCTGACTGTTAATCAGAGGGTCGCTGGTTCGAGCCCAGCAGGAGGAGCAAAAAGACTTACAGAAATGTAGGTCTTTTTTTGTTTATAATCTTTTGATAAATTAAACGGATCAGGCTAGAAGTTGAACTAGACTAAAACATATGGTTAAATAATCTTATGTGCAATTATTTTTTATCACAAAAGAATTTGCGCTTACAATATTTCATCTAAATAAGTAAAAACAGCTTCATCATCAAAGATGACTTCTCAATTTGTACACATAGCCTAAATACCATCAAAAAAAATTTAAGGTTTCCACAATTTTATTTTCCTGAAAAATAAATGGATAGCTGATTTCGTTTAATATTAGGAAATAAAAATTTGCTTGGTACTGATATTCCTATTATATTTGCACCACTTAAAACAAAGGAAAATTCCTCCTTAGCTCAGTTGGTTAGAGCATCTGACTGTTAATCAGAGGGTCGCTGGTTCGAGCCCAGCAGGAGGAGCAAAAAGACTTACAGAAATGTAGGTCTTTTTTTGTTTATGTGTAAAAACTAACTATTAAAATCATGAAAAGTAAAAAAGGTCCATCCATTATTTTCATCATTCTGGCGATCATTATAGGATCGGCATTGTACAAACAATTCGACATTGAAAATCTAAAATTTAAGAGCACTGGTCTCGCAATTCTCTATTTCGTCACTCTTATATTCTGTGTTTATATTCTGATAAAAGATTATATCAATAAGCCCAAAGAATAACTTCCACAATGATCATCTATTTTCAGTAATTTCACAGTCAACATTATCCAAATTAACAGATGAAATTCAGATTTTTAGTATTAGTGCTGCTAATGTATAGTTTCATTCACGCACAGGACGAAGAACTTGATGCTTCTAAAAAAGCAAATGTCAACAACATCATCTCTTTATTTAAAAGGAACAATGTAAATGACATTTCAAATATGATCAATTATCCTTTACAGAGGAAATATCCTATTCCTGATATTAAAAACAAAAAGGAATTTAAGCAAAGGTTCAGTGAAATTTTTGATAAGGTTCTTATCAGGCAGATTGCCCATTCAAAAACCAGCCAATGGTCGGAAGTCGGTTGGAGAGGAATCATGCTGGATAACGGACTGGTATGGATAGACAGCTATGAAGGAAAGATAAAGGCTGTAAATTACGAGAGTCCTTTTGAAAAAAATTTAAGGAAAAAATTGATCCAAAAGGAAAAAGAAAGCGTACACATTTCCTTGAAAAAATTCGAAGTTCCGGTATATAAAATAAAGACGAAACAATACCTCATCAGGATTGACGAAATTTCCGACGGTAAATACAGATACGCTTCCTGGAAACTAGGCAGCAAAGAAAATACCCGGCCGGACCTTATTTTGAATAACGGCGAACTGGATTTTCTGGGAAGCGGTGGAAATCACGTGATCACCTTTACCAGCGGAAATTACACTTATAAAGTTTACAGAAATATCATCTCTGAAGAAAACGGTGCAGACGCTGCTCTTGAAGTAGAAAAAGACGGCCAGAATATTTTAAGCCAAAACGGTACATTAACAACCGACTAAAAAAAATACACATATTCTTTCTCAAACGATTTACCCATTCCATGTAATGAAATAAAAGCCGCAATTGTCCTATTAGAAAATAAAACCATCCCCAATCAATGAAATTATCTTTTCTGTTCACCTTATTTTTATCTTTTCCCTTCCTGGGATATTCACAAAAAACAGATCCTTCAAAATCAATTGACCACTACATAAAAGAGGTGATGAAAAATAGTGATATACCCGGACTGGCTGTCGGGATTATCAAAAATAATCAGGTTATTTATCAGAAATATTACGGTACTGAAGCACTTGAAAGCCCTAAAAAAGTTAATCCCGGCTCCATGTTCAGGGTTTATTCCACAACGAAACTCATGACTAATGTTGGTGTTTTTCAGCTTATTGAACAGGGAAAGATCGCTTTGGAAGACCCTATTTCAAAATATTTTGACAATCTGCCGGAAGCATGGAAGGAAGTAAAAATAAAACATCTTCTGACCCATTCTTCAGGGGTTCCCGATATTATCTACTTCAATGATATTTCCGTTGATGCATCCAATATGGAATCACTGGCACGATTATTCAATGAAAGAATGGATTTTAAAACAGGTAATGAGTACAGATACAATCAAACCAATTACCTTCTGCTTACCATGATTATTGAAAAGGTAACAGGGCAGCATTTTGAAGACTTTATTATCAACAATCAGTTTCCGGATTCCCGAAAGGAAGTGGTATTCTCGTCCAATTCTCTGGAAAACATCCCCAACCGGATTGTAAAATATGATTACAACGCACAAACAGACCGATATGAGAAATCAAAACACGTCAGCGGTGTGAGATCTCATTCCGGGAACGGCCTTGCCATTACCCTTCCTGCTTTTTTAAAGTGGAGCATTCAGTTCAATAAAAACAAATTTCTGAAGGAACAAACCAAGGAAATGATGTGGCAACCTTTTGTTTATGAAAATAGTACATACCCTTTTGCCTACGGTTGGGAAATCAACAAAATGAATGGGATTTCATCCTATGGGTTTTCCGGAGGCAATGTAAGCGTTTACAAAATTTGTCCGGACAGTGATTTATCCATTATTATCATGTACAACGGATACAAAGGATTCCCGGTTCAGTATCAGATGGTCAACCATATTGCCCAGATCGTAGACAACCGTCTGAAAGATCCCTATTCGTTAGCCGAAGAATCCATCATTTCCGAATTCATGAAAAAAGGAAATCCTGATGCAGAAAAAAAATATTACAGCATTAAAACAAAGAATCCGACATGGGATTTTGAAAATACCATAAATACTATTGGCTACGTCCTGCTTGGGCTTTCAAGAGCCGAAGAAGCTGTCAAAGTTTTTGAAATGAATGTCAAAGAACACCCAAAGTCAGGAATGGCTTTTGACAGTTTAGGTGAAGGTTATCTTGCTGTTAAAAACTACAAACTTGCTTTAGCAAACTATACAAAATCTCTTGAGCTGGATCCTCAAAACAATAATGCCGAGAACAAGATCAAAGAGATCAGACAGACCATGGAAGCAGCTGATAAAAAATAATTGATATAGAGCAAACCGTTTCATAAAAAAAAGACTTACGCATCTGTGTAAGTCTTTTTTTTAATTATTTAATTGATTCAAAAAATTATAGATCACCTGTTGATTTGCGAGGTGATGGTAGAGTCGGTTATCTTATCATCATTTGCCAGCAGGAGTGCTTTTGAAATAATCACAGACAGGCCGTTATCCCCTTCAAAAGGTAAAAACAGAGCATTACCCGCATCTTTTTTACTTCTATCCGGAACAATACATAAGTACTGGTCATTGGGCTCCATCAGGATATTAGTACTTCCGATATGAATTTTATAAGTTCTGATTTTCCCTTTCACCACTACAAACTTATCTTCAATATGAGTAACGGATGCTATTTTCAGGCGCGGGATAAGATTCTGGAGTATTTCTTTCCTGTTCTTGGCAATTTCAGATAAATTACCAAAGGAATAAGACTGCCAGTAATCTCTGTACGCTGGCAGACCTCCGGAATCACTCCAGGCAGGATCATTCCCGACACTGGCGACTCCTACAAAAAGATCCACATCTCTCATCGCCTCTGAAAAAGCAACAGCAGGAACATCTATAAGATTCATCACCTCATTGGTTTCCGTATTAATGAACCTGATCTGGTCTGTCGTTACATAATTCCAGATTCCTGTTGCATTAAATTCATCATTGGCATTTAAGGCATTCACCCAGTATTCAACGGAAATATGATATTCAGGCATCATCAGCTCAGCCGTATCATTGTCTCCGCCATCCCACGCACCAATAAGTCTTGCTTTCCAGTTTCTGCCTTTAGCCAGCGTAACATACTGATGCTGTTTAAGGATATGGGAAGCCATCCTGTTACTGTATGTTCTGGTGTTGATTTCTGCTTCCGTAAGAAGGTAAATTTCCCGGTAGGCCTGCTTAAACGGCTGCTGAATTTCACCTTCCATTAAAAACTGCCTCCATGCCCTGACTTCAGTAGTACCGCTCGTTACCGGATGCCATAAAGAAACGGTGTCATACTGTTCAATATCAATACTATTGTAATCAATATCAATCCACTCTCCTTTCAGATAAACAGCCAGCCTCTCTTCTTTTTCTTTTGAAAACTTAAAGATCACTTTTCCGATCACAAATGAAAGAAGCCCATGGTTAAGATATTTTTCTTTAAAATAATCAAGACTAAGAACTCTGCTGCTTCTCATCATCCTGTCGAACCTTTCTTTTTGAGACGAAGTAGTCTGGTCAATCTGTTTCTGGGTATCTTTGATTTTCTTCAGTTTTGCAGCCGCATTGTCTTTTACTGCTTGTGGAACAGATTTTTGTTCTGAACCGTCCGGCTTCAACCATTTTAAAACAGATTTTCCGATTCCTGTCAGTTCAAGAATGCAGGTATAGCCCTCAATTTCATAAGTTAGCTGATGATCCTTCAGTTTAAAATGATCAACAGCTAGATCTTCAATTTCTGTTGAAGAGATCTTTAATTTTTCTGCCGCTTCATTGATGTATTTTTCAATAAGATTCAGCGTATTGTTCTGCTTAATTTTTAGTTTTAATCTCGAAAGCTGCGCAATTCCATCCAGACCTTTTGATGCAAACAGTGTATACAGACAGGCATTTCCTATACCCGCTGCAGCTGGTCCTTTTTCAGGAATTTTTTTAAAGCACCGCTCTGCCAATCTACCGATTGTCTGTATGGTGGCATTATCATGAAACCATGACGACATCCAGACAAAGCCTTTAACTGCATCAGCATTCAGAGCGCTCAGAAATTCACTGGACTGATAAGTATACACCTGATTATTATACCGGTGCTCATGCTGTGTTATCGATTCTTTAAGATTGATGATAAACCCGAACCAGTCATGGGTTACTTTTTTAAATTTATCAGATCCCAGGCGGTCAATAACTCCTTTTGCTTCATTCAGAAATTTTTGAGAGGGCTTACCTCCTGAAGCTTTTTGCGCTATAGCAACAAGTTCGAACCAACATGATTTTTCTTCTTCTTTCTGAGCATCTATTAATTCGTTGGCAAAATCTCTGAAAGCATCTTCTCCTAAAAAATAAACCGGCCTGAAAACATTGCTTCCATCCCCTGTTTTATGAAGGTAAGATTTAATTTTTTCTTCCAGTTTAATATGTTCTTTGTAGTAATAAGCCTCTGGTTTTTTCTCAAAACTTAAAATTTCGTTGAGAACTTTTCTAATGGATTCAGGGGTCTCATCAGGAAAGCTGGACTCGACCTGTTTAAACCATCCGGCAAGCGGCCAGGCAATAGCTCCGTGGTTATAATAATCTGACTCAGCCGTATGATTACAGAACGCCTGATATATATTCAGCAGCTTGTCTTCCCCAAGTTTTATCTTAGATTTAAAGAGGGTCTGGATATACGAAAAAGCCATCTGGGTTTCTTTATACACCGGATCACTGGAGGTATTCCTGAAAGATTTCTTTTTTTCAGCAGCAGTGGTCAAAAACATAATAAAATCTGCTTTCTTATTATCATCCCATTTTTTAACCACCTCATTGTAAATCTGTACATCTGAAAAAGTGATTGTATAAAAATAATTGGAAACCTTCTCATACTGCCCTACCGACTGCTTTAAAGTATCCCGGAACTCTTTATTTTCTTTATTTTCTAATCCTACAGCGGATTTTATCTGATCTAATATTCCCATACTTTGAAGTTTATCCCCCTACAAGCGGAGTAAGTTTGATAAAGGAAATTTTTGAGTTGCTTTTCAAAACAATCTTCTGATTCAGATCATCTACCTGTTCATTATCCACAAGAATAAAAAAACCGTTCTTCTGAAAGGCATCCAATGCGATATAAGTCTGTTTTTCAGCATCTATTAGCTGTTTCTTTTTCAGTTTATAGCCATTAAGCGTTTTTTCTGCGTCCAGAGGTTCAACAAGTCCGTTGAAATATTCAGGCAAACGGCTGTTATAGTTTTCCACTTCTATGGAAACTCTTTTATAAATAAGTTCTTCCACAGAGATGATTTCATTTTCCACCCGGATTTCGACCTGATTGGTGACGGTTCCGTTCAGAAGCTCATCAGAAATAATGATATTCATGATTAATAATGTGTTTAGATTAAATTACAATGGCTTTATACCGACTAAAGTAACCATTTTTCCTGTAATTTTTAACATTATCCGACAGAATATCACGCATTCAGGTGTACTCCCAACTCCAATTGTGGAAAACATGTGGAAAACGTATTAGTATGCTGTTAAAAGCAGATTAATAACCTGTTTAAAAGCATCTGAAAACCTATGGATAAAGCGTGGAAAAGATGTGGATTCAAAGTGAGGCATCTGTGAAAAAGGTCTTAAAACACGTGGATAAAATGTGAATTGATACAAAATCAAATGCAGAACAATCTACAAAAACAGTATCCCGTTCAGGTAATCAACATTCTTTTTATTTTTACAGATTTCTTAATTTCAGAGCTTTATAGAGTTATCCACATCACGATTAAAAAATCCACCGTATCCACAACAGATATCATAGTTATAAACATTCCCGCAGAACCTCTTATATCACACAATCTTATACAGTTATTTTCGTTACATTTGTAGTTTTGTGATTAATCGCATAAAACGTTAAAAATTATGATCTTTTTACAAGAAACTGCACGCTTTTTGTTTATGCTAATTGCCTGAAGAACCAAATGATGTTAAACAACAACTTTAAATATTACAATCTCTTTTTTCTGCTCTTTATATCCAGCCTGACGTATGCCCAAAATATAGCGACCGGGAGAATTGTTGATGCAAAAACCAATAAAGAAATTCCAGGTGTGGATATCTTTATCAACGATAATACGGAACCCGCTTTAAAAACTTCATTGGGAAGTTTTACCGTGCAGTCCGACAGCCTTATATCCAAACTGAAATTCTCGAAAAAGAATTATATTACCGAAACGGTTACCATCGTTCCCGGAAGTACGGAAAATATCTTTGTGAAACTTTCACAGGAAAAAGAAAACACCATCGCCGAGATTGTTATCCACAACGAAAAACCTAAATACAAGAATAAGAAGGAGAATCCCGCATACGCCATTATGCAGGAAGTATGGAAAAGGAAAAGAAACAACGGGTTAGAGAAATTCGATACGTACACTTATAAAGAATACGAAAAAATTCAGTTTGATGCGAATAATCTGGATAGTGCATTTATGAGTAAAAAAATCTTCAATAAGTTGGATTTCATCTTCGACTATGCAGATTCTACAGCCAGCGGAAAAATCGGGCTTCCAATTTTCCTCAATGAGTCTATTTATGAAAATTACGGAGAAAACAAACCGGGGAAAAAGACGAAAAGACTACTGGTAGCTCAGAAAACATCAGGATTTCAGGACAATCAGGTCATCACCATTACTGCTAAAAATCTCTATCGGGATATTAATATTTACGATAATACCCTGAATTATTTTGACATCGGATTTCCAAGCCCTGTCGGAACCAATGGATTCAGTACTTATGATTATAATTTAACAGACACCATTTCTATTCACGGGGAAAACGCTTATAAAATACGCTATCAGCCTAAAAGGAAAGACGTTCTGGCCTTCCAGGGTTATCTTTATATAGATACGGATAGCTATGCCGTTTTAGGTGCTACTTTAAAATCCACGCAGAAGATCAATGTTAACTTTATTAATAGTATTTCCACCGAGTTGGAATATGACAATCCGGACGAAAATACATTCCTTCCTAAAAAATTCATCACAGAAATAGAATTAACTCCTTTCGCAAAAAAGAGGACTTCAAAAAGTATCATTGCCAAGAGGACTGTAGATTATTCCCAATATGATTTCAACAAACCTCTTGATGACAAAGTATTCACCCGCAAACAGGAAGAGTATGATGATAAATTTGTGGATAAAGATGACGCTTATTGGGTAAAAGCAAGGCCGGACACCTTATCGAAATCTGAACGCGGAGTTTATGAAATGCTTGACAAGCTTCAACAGACCCCAAAATTCAATCGTATTGTTAAAATCTACGAAACCCTTGCATCTGGATATTATAACGCCTTTAAAGGTATTGACATAGGCCCAATTTTCTCTATCTACGGCAAAAATGAAGTGGAAGGCGATAGGATAAGACTTGGAGCGAGAACCTATTTCGGCCAAAATGATCCATGGAGACTTCAATTTTATACAGCTTACGGATTCAAAGACCAGCAGGTTAAATACGGAGCTGAAGCCCGTTATATGTTCAACCGGGTCAACAGATTCATGATTGGAGCAGGAACCAAAAGAGATATTGAGCAGCTTGGGGTGCAGCTTACCACAGATGACGGAATCATGGCTCGAACTTTCGCTTCTTCCACCCTATTTGCAAGAGGAGAAAACGCCTCTTTAAGCACGATCAATAAAACCAATATTTTCGCCTCTATTGAACCATGGAAAAACTTTCAGGTAAGAGTAGACGGAACTTTACAGAGCATAAAATCTGCTAATCCTGAGAAATTCAGCCTGATGTATTACCGCAATGGTGATCTGCGAAAAACAGTTAATGACTCTCACGTTACATTAAGCCTTATCGCAAGACCGGGAGCCAAATTTTCACAGACCGGGGTTGACCGTTATGAACATGGTACTTTAGCGCCAACCATTATATTAAGATACACCAGAGGTATTGAAGGGCTTTTCAATGCAGATTATAATTACAACAAACTTCAATTCATGTTCTACAAGCCTATACTGATGGGAAGCTGGGGAAAAACACTGGTAAGTTTTGAAGCCGGAAAAACCTTCAACACCCTTCCTCTGGCATTGCAGAACGTGATTCCTGGAAACCAATCCTACAGTCTGGCACCGAATACTTTTGCCCAGCTTAATTATTATGAGTTTGTAGCAGATACGTATTCCACTTTACACCTGGAGCATCATTTTAATGGAAAGATTCTTTCATTCATTCCTTTGATCAAAAAACTGAAGCTTAGAGAAATTGCATTTATCAGAAGTGCATATGGAACTTTGAGCGATGCCTCCAAAGCAGTCAATGTAGATGGATTTAAATATTCTGCACCCAGCGAACAGATCTATTTTGAGTACGGATTCGGAATTGAAAACATCGGATTTGGGAATCTGAGAATTTTCAGGGTTGATTTCAACTGGAGAGGAAATTATCTTGACCGACCTGATATTTCAACATTTGGCGTGAAAGCGGGATTCCAGGTAGGATTCTAAAGGAATAAATTAACAAACTAAATAAAAAAAATAATTTAAACCAAGGCAATACTTTTTGCTTTGGTTTTTATTTTCCCCACCATCAATTCCATTGGATTTTAAGTTAAAACAACAATCCTGCTCAATAAAGCTTATCCTATAAAAGTTTACAATTTCTGCATAAAAAAACCCCGACAGAGTCGAGGTTCATTTTTCAATACTATTATTTATATTAACATGGACAAGGATCCGCATCAATAATCATATTAATGCAGCGTAATCTCTGTTGAGGCGTCCATGAACACCATTCTGCACAGGTAGTTGCCGGAGGTGGACAGATCATAGCTCCTCCCTCAATTGTTCTCAGTTGTTTTTTTGAAAGTTTTCTTAGATTTTTCATAGTATTTTGTTTTAGTTTTTTGCCTACTCTATATGCTTTTCGGCTCCCGCAACTGATTTGTTATTTGATTGTTAACAAATATAAAAATATTTCACCAACAAAAGAATAAATGAAGAAAAATTTTATTTTTTTAACGAAAAAACATAAAAAAAAACCTCAGCAGATGCCGAGGTTTTTATTTTTATAAAACGCTTAAATTATGCGTTCGGTTCTACAGATACGAAAGATCTGTTGTTTGCTTTCTTTCTGAAAACTACTTTACCGTCTACTAATGCGAACAAAGTGTGATCTTTACCGATTCCCACGTTATCACCTGGGTGGTGCTGAGTACCTCTTTGTCTAACAATAATATTTCCGGCAATAGCTGCTTGTCCTCCGAAAATCTTCACACCTAATCTTTTAGAGTGAGACTCTCTACCGTTCTTGGAACTACCGACTCCTTTCTTGTGTGCCATTTTATTACTGGATTATTTATTAAGTGCTTTAAATTGATCGATATTCTTAATGATAGCAGCATCTACTTCTTCATGAGTAAGAATATTCTTTTCTAATTCCACTTTAACTGCTTTACCTAAAGTAATTAAAGTTTCTCTGTTCTCTTTAGACTGAGACAAGTTGTTTTTCTTTAAGTGGTAGTTCAACTCGTGATCTTCACCAAAGTTAACAGTTGCATGGTCAGAAAGAACTTCTGCTTTCACAGTTTCTTTTTTAGCCGCTTTTTTTGCTCCACCTTCAAAACCTGTAATACCAGTGATTACGATTTGAGTTAAAGATTGTCTGTGACCGTTTTTCACTTTGTAACCTTTTCTTCTTTTCTTTTTGAAAACGATTACTTTATCAGCTTTAACGTGATCTAGGATCTCTGCTTCCACAGTGATTCCGCTTACAGCTGGGGCGCCTACAGTGATTGCTCCGTTTACAGTAAGAAGTACTTTATCAAAAGAAACTTTTCCTCCTTTATCTCCTTTTAAACGGTTTACAAACAACTTCTGGTCTTGCTCAACTTTGTATTGAAGCCCTGCTATTTCTACAATTGCAAACATTGTTTATAAAATTTTTAGTTATTTCGAGGTGCAAATATAAGAATAAATTTCTAAATAACTTACAATCAACAATCTATTTTTTCACTCCAAAATCATATCACTATGCTTTGAATAATTTTTAACAGTAAAGTGCTAATAGTTAACATATAATTTCATACCTTCGTTATCACCAAAAAATATTTTATATGAAATTTAATTTTAATTCCTGCCTATTTGCAGGAGCTCTAGCTGCATTCTTGCTTACAGGATGCCGTGATGACAAAATGGAAGAAAGTGTCCTTCCTGAAACCCAGACTGAAAGTTCAAAAATCGAACAGCCCGGAGAACTTGAAAAAGTCTGTTATTATGTAGATCAGTACTGGTCTTCTTCTTCAATTCTGAAAACAGCACTTCAAAATTCTACAGATACTAACTTCATGAATGCCCAAATGACCAAAATTGCTGGTCTTTGGGGAAGAAGCAACCCAACTCTGCGTTTCGTAGATGACCCTTCCAATTTCAATTCTACGTACAACGCCATTTCTTATTCCACCGGAAAAATTTATTACGGTTATGCCATCTATTATGACGCAAAAAACAAAGGCGGTGATATCGTTAATGCCATGATCCTTGCTCATGAGTATGGCCATCAGCTGCAATATATCTTCGGGCTTCCTTCTGTAAACGAGTCTACAGCCAGACCTAACGAGCTGGAAGCGGATGGTTTTGCCGGATATTATTTAAGAAGACCAAACGGTTATAATAAAACCAACTTCTCTGAAATTGCTGCAGCATACGAATTTGCACAGAGTATTGGTGATTATCAGACCTCCAGCCCGGGCCACCACGGTACTCCAGCGCAAAGAAGATCTGCAGTACGTTTAGGATTCCTTTTGGGACAGTATGACCTCAATGCATCCAACTTTGATTATAATTTCTTCTATTATTATCAGGGGGTATTGAACGGAACATACAAAATGGGCAAAAACTCACAGAATCCGGAAATTGATGCTTATATGAGCCAGTATATGGATGAATTGAGAAAAATCCAGTCCGGAGAAATTTCTGCGGAAGAATTCAAGCACCTTAAGTAAACATTCATTTTTAGCATATTTAATAAGGCGGCAGAGCATTCATGTTCTGCCTCTTTTGTTTATTTGATAAATAACTAAAGTTTAATTACTTTTGACCCATATCCTGTAATATATGAACAGAGACCTCTACATTGATTTTGCCAAGGGAATGGCAACGCTTTCTATTATATTCATCCATACCGCTTTCTGGTCGGGACAGTTTTATATTCCTACGGAAGTCAGGGTATTTTCCCTGGTCTTTGATGTGGCTCTTTTTTATGCCCTCAGCGGAATAACGTCAGGCTCGAATATAGAGAAAACATTCTACAGGCTTTTAAAACTGCAGATCACTTATATGATCTTCGTGACTTTCCTATTCTTTTTAGATTATTTTTTCAAGGTCTTCGGACTGTCTTTCTTTTCATTGGAATGGCTGCAGAAGTTTTATTCAACATTTGGATCTAAATATTCCACAACCGGAGTTTCCGTTTATCCTCAGTGGCAGAATCTTGGAAACTGGTACCTTCACCAGTATACCAATGCCGATACTTTTCCTGTAGTGATGGGAAGTTTCTGGTATCTGAAAGTATATTTTATCCTGGCCGTATTTGGGGTTCTTATATTACGTTTCTTTCCAAAGCATATCAACTGGTTTATTGCGCTGTGCATCGGCCTGACCTTAGTTTTTAACGTTTTCCTTGAATATTATCCGGCAGGACAGGTGGGCTATGTTGCCTTTTATCTTGCTGTTTTTCTGATTGCACACCAAATGCGGGGCAAAAAAATTCCGACAAAAATAATCCCCGTATTATATGGTCTTGTTGCCGCAGCTTTAATCTGGATGTTCTGGTATTATGGAAGCGAAATCTTCTATAAAATCAACAAAAATAAATTTCCACCGAAAATTCCTTATATCATCTGGTCTTTATTTTCTTTGACTACCTTATTTGTATTGTACAACAGATTAAAGATTACTAAAGAAAGCTTTGTAACCCATATCGGAAAGAATGCTATTTTCTTTTACTTCGCACAAGGGATAAGTTCATCATTGGTATATTTCCTGGTAGTACCATTGAAAGAATATATGCCTTGGTGGCTATTGATGGTCATCATATATATTATTAACATCATCCTGGCTTTCATCATTGCTTCGGGTTTAAAGAGAATAGATAGTCAGGGATGGAAAGTTCTGCAGTTTTTAAGAAATAAAACAGCCATCTGATCTGCCGGGAAAATCTTCAAAAATAAAATGCGTTTGATCATCAATAATTACGGTTATCATTTGAACAAAAACCAACAGAAAGTAAATTCTGCAAAACCAAAAGCATTGAATATGTCTAATTTGTTTTATTTTTACAAAAAATTTACAACATGTTTAAGTTGAAACTTCCTACCGATCCAAGGTGGGCAAATATTGCGGAGGGAAACATTGAAGAAATTTTAACGGATCATGCCTGGTGCGAGCAGAAAGCAGCGACCAATGCCATTGGACTGATCACGATGCTTCCGGAGTATCCTGAGATCGTTACAGAGCTTCTTGCTATTGCGCAGGAAGAGCTCGACCATTTTAACCAGGTTCATGAGATCATCAAAAAAAGAGGCTACCGTTTCGGAAGAGCCCGAAAAGATGATTATGTAAATGAACTGGCTAAATTCATCATTCAGGGAAGCAGAGAAGACCTCATCGTAGATAAAATGCTTTTTGCAGCGATGATTGAAGCCAGAAGCTGTGAAAGATTCAAAGTTCTTACAGAAAACATTAAGGATGAAGAGCTTAAGGAATTTTATAGAGAACTGATGATCTCTGAAGCCAATCATTACACCACTTTTATAGGTTTTGCAAGACAGCTTGGCGATCCTGAAAAAGTAAATAAACGATGGGATGCATGGCTGGAGTATGAAGCTAATATTATTCAATCTTACGGAAACAAAGAAACAATACACGGTTAAAATAAAAACAACCCTTGAAAAAGCTAAGCTTCGAAAATATTGCCAATTTTTTTCTGAAAAATTTCTTTCAGGGACTGGTTATTATCGGTCCTATAGGCCTTACTATATTTGTAATCTGGTATATCGTAAGTGCTATCGACAATATTATTCCTTCGGTTGCAAAGGAAATCCCGGGGCTGGTATTTGTTTCAACCATTCTATTTACAGCTATTCTCGGATATTTAGGAAATAAGTTTGTAGTGGGGCGATTTTTTTTCGACACTATGGACAGCCTTCTGGAGAAAACTCCGGGAGTTAAGCATATCTACACGCCTACAAAAGACGTTATGTCCTCATTTGTAGGAGACAAAAAGAAATTCAACGATCCTGTCTGGGTAAAGACTAATGAGAATCCGGAGATCTGGAGAATCGGGTTTTTAACTCAAAAAGAGATGTCGGACGTTGACAAACACAATTACGTTGCGGTATATCTACCTCATTCCTATGCTATTTCAGGATGGGTAATTGTTACGGAAGAAAAAAACATCAAACCTGTTGTCGGAATGACTGCAGCTTCAGCGATGAAGTTTGCGGTAAGCGGCGGTGTTGCCGGATTTCATTCTGACGACAATATATTTAAAGCTCCTGAATAGCAGCCTTCTGCTCCTTTACGTATATACTTTGATGAATTTGAAATTATTTTCAAAAAATTTTCGTTAACAATCTAATAAATAACATAACGCATGAATTTACCGTACGCGGAGCCTTTCCGCATTAAAATGGTGGAAGAAATTCGCCAGTCTACAAGAGAAGAAAGAGAGCAATGGCTTAAAGAAGCTAATTATAACTTATTCAATCTAAAATCGTCACAGGTTTTCATCGACCTTCTTACCGACTCAGGAACCGGAGCCATGTCTGACAGACAATGGGGAGCCCTGATGACCGGCGATGAAAGCTATGCAGGATCCCGTTCTTTCGAACAGCTTCAGAATACTGTTGAAAAGATCACAGGTTTTAAATATTTATTGCCTACCCACCAGGGAAGAGCGGCAGAGAATGTTCTGTTCTCTGTGTTGGTAAAAGAAGGGGATGTTGTTCCCGGAAACTCTCATTTTGATACCACAAAAGGTCATATTGAGTTTAGAAAAGCACACGCCATCGACTGTACGATTGATGAAGCTTTCGACATTAATGACCTTCATCCTTTTAAAGGAAATATCAACCTTGAAAAACTGGAAGAGGTTTATAAAAGCCATCCGAAAGAAAACATTCCTTTCTGTCTGATCACCATTACCTGCAACTCTTCAGGTGGACAGCCTGTATCTTTAGAAAATATGAAGGCTGTAAGAGAACTTTCAGACCGTTACGGAATCCCTGTTTTCTTTGATTCAGCGAGGTTTGCAGAAAACGCTTATTTCATTAAAAAAAGAGAAAAAGGTCAGGAAAATCGAAGCATTAAAGAAATCTGCAAAGAGATCTTTTCCTATGGAGACGGGATGACCATGAGTTCTAAAAAGGACGGTTTAGTAAATATCGGAGGATTCATTGCCTTAAACAGTGAGGAAGTTTTCAGAAAAGCCTCTAATTTCACCATTATTTACGAAGGATTTATTACTTACGGAGGAATGGCCGGAAGAGATATGGCTGCCCTGGCTGTAGGTCTTGATGAAGCTACTGAATTTGCTTACCTGGAAAGCAGAATTTCTCAGGTGGAATATCTTGGGAACAAATTGATAGAGTATGGAATTCCGGTTCAGAAGCCAATTGGAGGACATGCCGTATTTATTGATTCTCTTAATTTCCTTCCTAATGTTTCCCGCGAGGAATATCCGGCCCAGACTTTAGGTCTTGAGATTTACAAAGAAGCCGGTATCAGAACTGTTGAGATCGGAACTTTACTGGCAGACAGAGATCCGGAAACTAGAGAAAACCGTTATCCGAAATTGGAGCTGGTACGTCTTGCTATTCCAAGAAGGACCTATACCAACAATCATATGGATTATATTGCCGCTGCTATTAAAAATGTATATGAAAGACGGGATGAGATTTCAAAAGGGTACAAGATTACCTGGGAGCCAGATCTGTTAAGACATTTTACAGTACAGCTTGAAGAAGCATAAAAAACAGAACCGGGATCTACTCCCGGTTTTTATTTATTATAGAAAACAAACTCTACTTTCAAGGAAGAAGGTGTTTTCACAATTCGGTTTACATTTCAGCATTTATAAAAAAACACAATACCTTATGCTTTTCATTTTATTAATTCATGATTTTAAACCGGAGTGATTTATTTTTTTCAAATCATGAATGTTTTTAATTTACATTTGCACATACTTAAAAACGGTTTACCCATAAAGTAAACCCAAACACTAACTTGAAAAACTCCATTATTCCGAAATGAACAAAATTGCTGTCGTGGGCGCCGGTATATCTGGCTTAAGCATAGCGGGTTACTTAGAAAAGCACAATTTAAATTATCACATTTATGAACGGAGAGAGAAGGATGATTTAACCGGTCATGGCTTCCTGCTTCCTCAGGAAGGGATCGAATATCTATCCCAGATCGTGGATCAATCCCAACTTTTTGAGCACGGTAATTTTTTAAAGAAATATATCCGGTATTCTCATAAAGGAGAAATTCTGGCAGAAAAGGATCTGGATAATGTTTTTGTCATATCAAGGAGCTCTCTGATCCGGATTTTAGCTCAAAATATTCCAGAAGAAAAAATCACTTATGGAGAAACACTTACTTACTCCCCTGTTCAGCAGGGTAAATTAATAAGAACCGACGGTTCTTACCTTGACTCTGACATGATTATTGTTTCCGACGGCTCTAAAAGCAGGATCAGAAGGGCAATATTTAAAGATGAGAATATGCGGATGGTAAGAGAGAACGAAGTGGTTAATATCATCAAATGTAATGATATAGCTGCCCGTTTAGACAGCAATTTCATGAAATTCCATCATGAAGATGGGGGACTGACCTTTGGAATCCTTAAACTTTCTGCGGATACCGTTTTATGGTACTCTCAATTCGACAATGAAAAGTACAAAATCGGTGAACAATGCTCAGTAGACAGTCTTAAAAAATACATGTTTGAGGTTTTTGATGATTGGAACCCTCTCGTTGCTGATATTGTGAAAGGCTCCAGCTACGAAAATGTACATCTGTGGAGGGTTTACGAGCTGGAAAAACTGAATCCTTTTCACAAAAACCATATTGTTTTCATCGGGGATGCTGCCCATCCTCTTATTCCTTTTACCAGCCAGGGAGTCACTTCCGCATTAAAGGATTCTTTTACTCTAACTCAATATCTGCTTCAGGAAAAAAACATAACAGAAACTTTCAAAAAATATGAAGCAGAAAGAAAACCGGAAATCGAAACCCATATCAGGAACGGAAGAATCCTTCTTGATCAGTTCCTACTCCCTCTTAGCCAGCAATCAGAAAATATTTTACCCATCTCATATAAATAAAGCAATGTTTACGAATAACGATATTAATTTTGAAGCCTTAAAAAGAAAAGCCTACAACGGAAGATGGGCTGCCATAGAAGACGGAATCATTCCTCTTACCGCAGCTGATCCGGATTTCAGGATAGCTCCAGCTATTGAAGAGGGAATTATAGAGTATTTAAAGGATGGTTATCTGAGTTACGGCCCATTCTCAGGTCTTCCGGAATTTAAGAAAAATGTTGCAGAACATTTTAACACCGAAAAGCATGGAACCTTTACTCCTGAAAATGTATTGGCTATCAACAGTGCTGCACAGGGGATGTTTCTTATTGCGTCTTATGTACTTTCTCCGGGAGATGAAGCCATCATTTTAGATCCTGTTGATTTCCTGTTTAAAAGATCGGTAGAAGCTGCAGGAGGAACCGTCAGATTATGTCCTGTAGATCATACTACCGGAGCCATAGATTTTGAAAAAATGGTTGCATTAATTAATCCGAAAACGAAGCTGATCAGCATCTGTAATCCTCACAATCCGCTTGGAAAGGTTTATTCTAAGGAAGTATTGAAAAAAATATCCGAAATTGCCTCTGCCCATAACCTGTGGGTAATGAGTGACGAGATATGGAGTGATATTATTTATGATCAGAAAGATTTTCATACTTACTCTTCCGTTTCGGAAGAAGCTAAGAAGAAAAGCTTTACAGTTTACGGGTTTTCAAAGTCATTCGGAATTGCCGGATTGAGAATCGGGGCGGTTCTTTGTAATGATGCTGAAATTCTTGAAGATTTCACGGAAAAATCAAATTTTAATTCTACCATAGAAGGTGTTTCCACGTTATCGCAGATTGCAGGAAGTGTAGCTATAGAAAGAGCAAAGCCATGGTATAAGGAATTCCTAAGTCACCTGCAGAACAACAGAGATCTGGCTTTTAACCAATTAAGCCATTCCGGAATTTTGACACCCAATCTGCCTGAAGCCACTTTTGTATTGTTCCCGAAAATTGAAAACGGCATGTCCAGCGAAGAATTTACCCAACATGTTTTACAGTATGGTAAGGTTGCTGTTGTTCCCGGTTCAGAAAGATGGTTTGGAAAAGGAGCAGAAGGCCATATCAGGATTTGTTTTTCCACTTCTCAGGAGATTTTGGAAGAAGGGCTTGACAGGATTATCAAAAGCTTTTAGTAGAACCAATTTTTCTATCTGTAATTTAAAAATTAAAAATCTCCTGAAAAAATTCTCAGGAGATTTTGTTTTATTTCTTTGAAATTTTATACAATTTCCCGCTATCTGTAACAGCATATAAATTACCATCCATTCCGCTAAGAACATCCCGAAAACGCTCATTCTGGTCTGCAAGCAGGCGTTCTTCTCCCACTACTTTATTATCTTTCATCACAATCCTGTTGATATGCTCACCACTCAGGCAGCCAATGAACAGATTACCTTTCCATTCTTCCATATTCCCGGTATAAAAAGTAACGCCACTGGGAGAAATAACAGGATCCCAGTAGTAAACAGGCTGCTCCGTTCCCTCTTTCTGTGTGATTCCCTGCCCTACTTTCTGGCCGGAATATTCAATTCCATAGGTAACATCGCCCCAGCCGTAGTTTTTTCCCGGAAGGATCAGGTTGATCTCATCTCCTCCCCTCGGCCCCATTTCAACATCCCAGAGATTTCCATTAGCATCAATAGCCAATCCCTGCGGATTTCTTATTCCGTATGCATAGATTTCGGGCTTATATCCTTCTTTTCCTACAAACGGATTTCCCGGAGCAGGTTTTCCTTCTTTAGTAATCTTCAATATCTTTCCTAAATAATTATCTGTTTTCTGGGCATATACCCTTGTAACCTTATCTGATCTTTCCCCTGTACTTACAAATAAATAGCCTTCTTTATCAAATACAAGTCTGCTTCCATAATGTTTATCTCCGTCATAAGAGGGTTCTGCCCTGAAAATTACTTTAACTTCTGAAATGCTTTTCAGGTCGACAGACAGTTTTCCTTTAGCCACTGAGGTCAGATTTCCTTTTCCGAAGGGTTCTGAAAAACTGAAATAAATAATACTATTCGTTTTAAAATCAGGATCAAGTGCTACGTCCAGCATTCCTCCCTGCCCTTTGGAGTCTACTTTGGGAAACCCTTCAATTTTTGAGACCTGTTTCCCGTCTGCGGAAACCACATTCATATGCCCTTTCTTATCTGTAATCAGAAATTTTCCGTCAGGCAGGTTAATGATTCCCCATGGACGGCCTAAATCTTTATTCAGAATTTCTACCTGATAATCTCCGGCAGTCTTTACCGCCTTAATCCTGGTTTGTCCTTTAAAGGCCGGCTGATAATCTGAATTCGGTTTTTCTGTTTCCACACTACCATCACTTCCGGTCTGCTGGGCCTGTACAGAACTCTTTTTACATGAAGTAAGGAATAATGAAAAACTTAGTACAGGAATATAAAATTGATTGAATTTCATAAGATTAGGATTAATCGGTTATCAAATTGAATGGAAAAATAATGCCATAAAAATTTGCAGGATTAAATTTTTATTCTACATTTGTAGAACAAATTACAACATTGTAGAATGAAAGAGATAAAACTAACCGATTCTGAAAAAGATCTCATGGAAATTCTTTGGGACAAGAAAAAGATATTCATGAAAGATATTCTGGAATCTTATCCCGAGCCTAAGCCCGCTGCTACCACTATTGCTACCCTGCTGAAAAGAATGCAGAATAAAGACCTGGTAGGCTATACACTGTATGGAAATTCCCGTGAATACTATCCGAAGATAGAGAAAGGGGAATATTTCAAAGAGGAAATGACCTCTATGATTGACCGTTTTTTCAATAGTTCTGTTACTCAGTTTGCATCATTTTTTACATCCAATGCCAAACTTAGCCAGAAACAGTTGAAAGAACTTCGAAGTATAATAGACGAACAAATAAAGGAATAGCTATGTTTTTGATCATTCTGAAAATTATTCTAAGTTCATCCCTATTCATTGCAGTATATTATTTGTTGCTGGAAAAGGAGAAGATGTACAGATTCAATAGATTCTATCTGCTCGGGTCACTTATTCTGTCTTATACTATTCCTTTTATAACGGTTACTTCAGAAGCTCCGATCACAGAAAACAGCCCAAAACCTCAGTTGATCTTTGAGGAAGCGGTGCAGCAAATTGTTTTTGTACAGCCTGCAGAAGAGAGTTTTGACTGGATGAATCTCGTATGGATCCTTTACGTGGCAGTCACTTTTATGTTGTTAATAAGGAGTATTTTATCCATAGTTGCAATAAAAAGAATACAGGGAAGAAAACAGATTTACCAGCAGCATAATGTTGTTCTAACTCAAAAAAATCTTTCGCCATTCAGTTTTTGGAACACCATTTATCTGGGAGAAAACTATGTACAAAATGATGTGATTGATCCAAGGATATTTCTGCATGAAAAGAGCCATCTTGATCAGAAGCACAGTATTGATCTTATATTTATTGAACTGTTAAAAATCTTTTCCTGGTTTAATCCTGCTCTTTTTCTGTATAAAAAAGCAATGATCACCAATCATGAATTCCTTGCCGATGAAGCTGTTCTGAATAGCCAGTTCAACATTAAAGACTATCAGAATTTAATTCTTGATGAAATGATCAATAGCCAGAATCTTTCCCTGATCCATTCATTTAATTTTAATAATACCAAAAAACGATTTATCATGATGAACGCTAAAAAATCTAAACTTATTTTGCTTAAAAAAGCCGCCGCTTTTACTGCATTTGTGGCTGCAGCAACCCTGTTTGCTGAAAAAAAATATGTGAACACCAGTGCTGATGCAGGCTCTTCAAAAGAGATTACTTACAAAAATTCAGACCGCGCAACAACTCCTGATCCATATAAGGAATTTAAGGATATTTTAAACAAATATTCCGATCTTCTGAACAACAGACAATATGCTGAGTTTTCTAAAACAATCACTGAACAGGATAAAGCCAGACTGGAAGAACTTTACTCCCAATTAACAGATGCTCAAAAAGATGAGCAGAAAATCACTTTCATTACCGTTCCTACTTTAAAAAAACGGACGCCTACTGAAAATGAACTCAATTCTTTTTTAAACAAAAGCAATTATGCGGTGTGGATTGATTCAAAAAAAATAGAAAACAGCACTTTAAAAAATTACAAAACTTCCGATTTCTCCCATGTATCGATCAGCAAAGTCTATAAAAATGCGAGAACAGCCAGAAATCCACAGCCTTACCAGGTAACTCTGTTGACTCATGCTTCTTTTGAAAAGTATCTGAAAGAGAAATCTGCTACAGCAATGGGATTCAAGGCACAGGCATATAAAAAGTGATATTATTTCACCAAAAACTCATCTAATATTAATGAAGATAATAACACCAATTTCCTGCCTCAATATATTTTGAACATTCATAAACAACAAGCGCTATTATTTTAGCGCTTTTTTATTTTAAGATTCTCACAGCTTGATAATTTCCTTTTTTCACAAACAATATTCCTTACTTCATTATTCTTATTCTGAATTCGCATTAAAATACTTTATTCTGACTAATATTTTCTTTCGTATTTTTGTTGTATACATCATTTCCTATGAACTTTAATCTTCACTCAGAATATAAACCCACCGGCGACCAGCCTCAAGCTATAGAAAAGCTTACCGAAGGAATTGAGATTGGTGAAAAATACCAGACTCTTCTTGGAGTAACAGGCTCCGGAAAGACTTTTACCGTTGCCAATGTTGTACAAAATGTACAAAAGCCAACGCTTGTCCTTGCTCACAACAAAACACTGGCAGCACAGTTATTCATGGAATTCAAAGAGTTTTTCCCTAACAATGCTGTTGAATACTTTGTGAGTTACTACGATTATTATCAACCGGAAGCTTATATTGCCACAACGGGAACTTATATTGAAAAAGACCTTAGCATCAACGAAGAAGTTGAAAAATTACGTCTTTCTGCTACCGCCAGCCTTCTTTCAGGAAGGAGAGACGTATTGATCGTAGCATCTGTTTCCTGTATTTATGGTATTGGGAATCCTACGGAATTTCACAAATCATTAATTTCAATTGCCATCGGCGAGAAGGTAACCAGAACAGCACTTCTCCACTCTCTCGTCAATGCATTATACGCCAGAACTTTAAATGAGTTTCAGAGAGGAACCTTCCGGGTAAAAGGAGATGTCATTGATGTTTTCCCTGCTTATGCTGATAACGCCATAAGAATACAGTTTTTCGGTGATGAGATCGAGAAAATCCAAAGCTTTGATCCGGTAACCGGAAATGTAGAGGCCAATTTTGATCAGATCCAGATTTACCCTGCCAATCTCTTTGTTACCTCAAAGGAAACCTTAAACGGAGCTATCAGAGAAATTCAGGATGACATGGTAAAACAGGTTGATTTTTTTAATTCTGTTGAAAAACCTTTGGAAGCAAAACGTCTTCAGGAAAGAACCGAACTCGATCTTGAAATGATCAAAGAATTAGGCTACTGCTCGGGAATTGAAAATTATTCCAGGTATCTGGACGGAAGACTTCCGGGAACGAGACCATTCTGCCTGATCGACTATTTTCCAAAGGACTTTTTAATGGTCATTGATGAAAGCCACGTTACAGTTCCACAGGTTCATGCCATGTATGGCGGAGACCGAAGCAGAAAAGAATCTCTGGTGGAATACGGCTTCCGGCTTCCTGCAGCGATGGATAACAGGCCTCTTAAATTCGAAGAATTTGAGGCCATGCAGAATCAGGTAATCTATGTTTCGGCAACCCCTGCTGATTATGAACTGGAAAAAACCGGAGGCGCCTATATTGAACAGATTATCCGTCCAACCGGGCTTTTGGATCCAATTATTGAGGTAAGGCCTACTTTAAACCAGATTGATGACCTGATGGAAGAAATCCAGAAAAGATCGGATGCTGATGAGCGAGTACTGGTAACTACCCTGACCAAGAAAATGGCTGAAGAACTTACCAAATATTTTACAAAGTTCGGAATCAGAACAAGATATATTCATTCCGATGTGGAAACTTTGGAGCGTATTCAGATTATGCAGGATCTTCGTCTTGGTCTTTTTGATGTACTGATCGGGGTCAACCTATTAAGGGAAGGCCTAGACCTGCCAGAAGTATCTCTAGTAGCTATCCTTGATGCTGACAAAGAAGGAATGTTGAGAAGCAGAAGATCCATGACACAGACGGTAGGACGGGCCGCGAGAAATGTGAACGGAAAAGCCATCATGTATGCCGATAAGATTACAAAATCGATGCAGGCCACTTTGGACGAAACAGCCTACCGCCGTACCAAGCAAATGAAGTACAACGAGGACCATGGACTTGTTCCTCAGGCCTTGAATAAGAAAATATCTGAAAATCTGGTGGGCAGAAGCAAAGATTTCCCTGATGAAAAATACACTCAGAAAGAGATTCTTCAGAAAGCAGCGGAAACCAAAGCAAGCTATGGTGGTGAAGATCTTGATAAAATGATTTCCCAGAAACAGAAAGAAATGGAAGCAGCAGCTAAAAATCTTGATTTCATTAAAGCAGCAAAGCTAAGGGATGAAATTGCCGCATTAAAATCCTGATAAAGAAATAATAGATAAAAAATGAAGGCACCATATATCCTAACCCGGTTATTATCAAAAGGGAATTACATACTGAAAAGCAAAGCAATGGCTATAATTTCAAATTTATCAAAAAATAAAACTGATACAGGAGAAAAATAATACAAGAAATATAAAGTTTCGGGCGGCATCTTCGATGCCGCCCGAAACTTTTACAGGTCAATACTATCTACTTTCTGACTGATGCCCTGATAGGCGCCAATAGATCCATAAGACCGTTTAATTTTATTTCATATACCGTTGCAAGCTGCATTCCCAACTTACCTTTAGGCATTCCGTTTCGATTGAACCATTCCAGATAACTGACAGGGAGGTCAGCAAGAACAGTTCCTTCGTATTTTCCGAAAGGCATTTTAACGACGCATATTTCTTTTAATATTTCCGGGTTTATTCCTTCCACTTTTATATGATTAAATCAACTTTATTATCTCCTTCTCTGTCTTTATCTGATAGTTGCAGCTCAGGCCGTGTTTCTTCTTCTGAAAATTCATTTCTATATATCTGAATAAGAAGAAGGGTAAATGAGATCAGAATAGGACCAAAAATAAGGCCCATAAATCCAAAAAGATTCATCCCCATAATAATTCCGAATACGGTGTTAAGCGGATGGATATTTTCCAGCTTTTTCAGAAGGGTAAAACGAAGCAGGTTATCGGTAAGTCCGACCACCACCACACAGTAGGCGGCAAGTCCAAGTCCTTGCCCTGTATTTCCTTCCGCGATCATAAAGATACAGACGGGAATATAAACAATGGCAGCACCTACAACAGGAATCATGGATGCAGCAGCGGTTAAAGCGAAAAGCAGTACCGGACTTGGCGCTCCAAAAATAAAATACCCAACCAACCCGACAATACCCTGACCTAATGCTACAACAGGAATCCCGATCGCATTAGCCATAATCAGTTTTCTGAGTTTATCGCCGATCAAAGAAATATTGGCTCTTTTTAAAGGAGCAGAAGAGCTAAGAATTTTTTCAAACAACCTAGGCCGTTCCAGCATAAAATAAAGGATAAAATACATGGACATCACTACGGTAAGCGTATTGAAGGTTCCGCTGAGTGCAGACGTTGAAAACCTACCTGCAGAACTCTTCAGCTTGTCCATATTTTCCTTGCTGAGAATATCAAATTCTACCTTTTTGTAAATATAATCATGGATCTTATCCAGAAACACATTAAACTTAGCCATATAGGCCTGAGCATTTCCCAGCTTCTCGATCAACAGATCAGCGATAAAGTAAATTGGAAGAATAAGGATAATCAGACTCGCAAGCATCAGAACAAGTGCCGAAAGCCAGGGTTTCCACTTCTTTTCCTCCTGCAGATAAAAATTATATCTGCGGCAGACTACGTAAATAGTAATTGCCCCAAGTACTGAAGGAATAAAAAGCGAAAGATTAAAGCAGATCAGTCCTGCAAGCACCAGAATAATGGCCAGCAGGGAAACCTGTTTTATGACATTACTGCTTATCTGTTTATCCTTATTCAACATTAAATTTTATTTTTAATTACTTAGTTAGTATCTGTCTTGGCTTCCCTAAAAAGGCACAATACACAGAATAGGCAACAATCATAATAAACGGAGCAGTAAGAATGATCCCTATTCCGCAAAGAATGATTCCGGCAATAGAGATTAGTCCACCTACAACTGTTGCCCCAAGAAATGTTCCGTAATTTTCTTTAGCAATATTGAAAGACTTTCCTAATGCTTCAGTAGCAGAAGCGTTTTCAAATAACAGAATCGGGTACCCCAATAGCAATAAAGGATACACAAAAAAGGCCGGAATTACGCATAAAGCCAGGGCAATACTCGAAATAATCCCTGAAAGGAAACTATAGATCAGAATATTGACAAAATTCTGACGGTACCCAATAAAAAGATCCCCAAACTCAATCTGGCTCTTGGTATTGTACTTATTAACAATGTAAATCAATCCCACATACAAAGGAGCAAGCAAAAGCCCCAAAAGACTGGATAATGTAAGATACATGGTAAAACCGGGAGCATTCCAGTAGCTGAAACTGGAGTAGTCTCCTCCGCTATTTCTCATTTCTTCCATCATGGATGTAGAATTAAATCCACTGATAGACTGCACGATAAAGCTACCGACAAAGTAGATTACCATAGCTACAATGCCGTAAAGGAAGACCCCTTTATACATTTCAAAAGCATGCGAAATAATAGATCCCGTATCTTTGTTTGGAACGGATCCCTGCTGGTCAAATTCGTTAAATTCAGACATAGTTTAATATTTAATGATTCCATCAAAATTAACTTTTTTTGACAGAAAATCATATTAAACCCATGTAAATTTTATTGTTTTTCTGAAAAAATGGTTTTATAAAGAGAATAAACCATGGCATTCCAGAAAGGAAACGTGAATAGTCCACCTACAAGAAACAAGGCAAAACCAGCATATTTAAAAGCAATAGCAACCAGAATTCCTACCCATATCTGTACTGAATATACCCTGAGCGCCTTAAAATTCAAAGATATTGCTTCAAAAATTCCTTTGTTCATAAAAAACATTAGCGGGGCTACAAAAACGGTTACTGAAACCCACAGTACAGCAAGAAATACAGTAGGAATTCCCATCCTGTAAATCATTGCCCAAAACAGGTAATATCCGGCATATTTAAAAAAATTAAATCCGTTATACCCTACAAAAAGGTCTCTCAGTTCAATTTTCTCATTCAGATCAATCTTTCTGAAGATCTGAAACAGTCCCAGATTCAACGGAAAAAGGAAAACCGATGTTCCCAGGATAGCATAGCTGAACATCTGATAATTTTCAGTAGCAGCAAGTGCTGAAAGCTTCTCCATGTAAGCTTTACTCCCCTGTTTTAAAGCTTCTGCAAGTTCCTGGTTCTGTTCCCAGATTCCGTATCTCTCTGCAAAGAAAAACATCGAAGTAAAAAACATAGCGAAAAACACAATGGAAAACATCAGCTGAAAAATCAAGGTCTTATTCCAGTAAAAAAACGCCTGCTTTAATATAAATTCTGCTCCCGGTCTCTGAGGATATCTGTTCTGCATCAAAAATTTTTTATGCAAAAGTAATCATCAATAAGTATTTTTGCCGAATGTTTTCAGTGAATCATCAAAAATTTATGAAAATGGACGAACTTTCCCTACAGAAGGTTCCTTACTTTTTCATGATCGACTTCCTTTCGGAAAATATAGAGATATATACAGAGTCTGAAATAGAAAAATCAGGCTTACTAATTGATTTTCAAACATTTTCAAACACAAAAAGGAAACCTAAACTTAACAAAAATATTGAATGGAAATCCTTTCCCGAAACATTAGAAAGTTTTAAAATAGGATTTGATAAAGTTCAGAAAAATATACGCCTTGGAAACTCTTACCTTGTAAATTATACTAGAAAAACTGAAATTCAAACGAATTTAAGCCTTGAAGAAATTTTTTATCATTCAAATGCGAAATACAAAGTTTTTTATAAAGATTTTTTTGTATTTTTTTCTCCTGAAACTTTTGTAAAAATTATAGACGGCAAAATTCTGACCTACCCGATGAAAGGTACTATTGACGCATCAATAGATAATGCCGCTGAAGTATTGAAGAACGATAAAAAGGAAAAAGCAGAGCACTATACGGTAGTGGATCTCCTCAGAAATGACCTCAGCATGGTAGCAGATGATGTAAAAGTGGATCAGTTCCAGCATATCGACCTCATCAAAACCTGGCAGAAAGACCTGTACGCCATGAGCTCTGAAATATCAGGAACAATAAAACCTGAATTTGAAGGAAAAACAGGAAGTATGATGAAAAAATTGCTTCCCGCAGGTTCCATACTGGGTGCGCCCAAGCCAAAAACGCTGGAAATTATTCTGGACGCTGAAGGTTATGACAGAGGATATTATACAGGAGTCTGCGGCTGGTTCGATGGTAAAAACCTTGACAGCTGCGTTATGATCCGTTTTATTGAGAAAGAAGAAGATCGTCTGTATTTCAAAAGCGGAGGCGGCATCACCCATATGAGCAGATTAGAAGACGAGTATCAGGAAATGAAAAACAAAATCTATGTCCCAATTCATTGAAAGCATTAAAGTAGAAGATCAGGAAATCTTTTTACTGGAATTACATCAGAAACGTGTTAACCAGACCTTCACTCATTTCGGGAAAGAAGGCTCTATTGATCTGGCCAAAATCTTTAAAAACCTTCAGCATGATGAAGACGGACTTTTCAAGCTCCGGATTTCTTATGATCTGGATAAAAGGGTCAGAACACAGATGATTCCTTATGCTATTCCTGAGATCCATGATTTTCAACTGGTTGAAAATAACAGCTTTGACTATTCCTTCAAATTTGAAGACCGGAAAGAATTAGATAAAATGAAAATGAAGTCTAAGGCAGAGGAAATCATTATTGTTAAAAACAACCATATTACTGATACTTCCTTCTCCAATATTCTCTTTCTTAAAGGTAAAGACTGGTTTACACCATCCTCATACCTTCTGAACGGAGTACAGAGACAAAATCTTCTGAAGCAGAAAAAAATAAAGGAAACAGAAATCACCCTGCAGAATATCAAGCAGTTTTCCCATTTTCAGCTGATCAACGCCATGAATGACTTTGATGATATGTTTATTTATCCGATAAGCAGAATTACCAACCTGCCTGGAAATGAAGAATATCTGGACCTTTAATTTCCTTTCATAAACTCGAAATACGCTTTCTGAACATCTGCACTGTTCTTTCCATAGGTATTTACTTCGAGGATTTTCGGTTGCGTATCAGGCTTGAAGAAATTCTCAAGAACCCTGTCGAGTGTAGGTTCATCCTCTACTTTAATATAGGAGAAACCGAAATGCTTCGCCAGATGTTCTGCATGCTTCCGGTGCTTTGTGGCAATAAACTCATCTAAAGTATTGGGATTGGCATTGCCCGGTCCCGGAATGATCTTAAAGATATTTCCTTCCCCGTTATTGAAAATAATAATTCTCACAAACGGTGGAATGTATTGATTCCACAACCCATTGATGTCATAGAAAAAGCTAAGATCGCCTGTAATTAAAAGGGTTGGATTAGCATTTTTAATGGCAAATCCCATTGCTGTAGACGTACATCCATCAATACCGCTTGTTCCTCTGTTGCAGTATATTTTTCTCTTTCCAAAATCGAACAGCTGAGCGTAACGGATTGCCGAAGAGTTGCTGAAATGGACATTATAATTTTCCGGGATGGTCTGTGATGCTTTATTAAAGAAATAAAAATCAGAGAAATCAACCTTATTCAGAAACTGCTGATGTCTGGTATCTTTTTTATCCCTTAAAACATCCCATAGGTTGAAATAAGGTCTCGGTTCAAGATTGATGAAATTTAGAAGCTTTGAAAAGAAAACTTCCGGTTTTACTTCAATTTTCTCCGTTAGGGAGAAATAGGTATCCGGCTGCCATACTTCATCCAGATGCCAGTGCTGTTTCGGGCGGGCTTTTCTTAAAAACTGTTTTACTTTTTTAGAAACTACATTCTGTCCTACCGTAATCAGAAGATCCGGAGCATACGTTTTATAATCTTCTTCCGTGAAATTAAAGATATAGCGGTCTATATGTCTGAAAAACTTTTCATGATAAAGATTGGAATTCGCTTCGCTTAAAACCACTACCGAATGATTTTTAACCAACTGTGTAAGCTGATTTTCAAGCTCAGGGCTATAATCCCTCGTCCCGACCAGAAGCATGATCCTTTGGGAGGTATGCCAGTCTGCAACAAGATTGGATGGAATCTCATAGTCTTTATGCTTGATGGTTTTTTCCACTGTAGGAAAAGCCGGAAGCTCAGAAACCAGTTCATATAAAGGTTCTTCTAAAGGAATATTGATATGTACGGGACCCTGCTTTTCAAAACAAAGCTCAATTGCTTTTTTAATGAGATCAAAATTAACATCTTCTGCCCCGTCTTTGCTGTCTTCCAAAAGCTGGAAATCACCGTAAGAATGCTGATGAAAAATATCCCTCTGTCTGATCGTCTGCCCGTCAAAGATATCAACAAAATCAGTCGGTCTGTCAGCACTCAGGATTAAAAGCGGAATATTCTGATAAAAAGCTTCGGTAACAGCCGGATAATAATTAGCCACAGCAGAACCACTGGTACAGGTAATTGCCACCGGTTTCTTCTCACTTTTTGCCATACCCATTCCAACAAAAGCCGCACTTCTTTCATCTACAATGCTGTAACAGTTGAAAGCATCAATCTCTGAAAAATGAATCGCCAAAGGAGCATTTCTTGATCCAGGAGAGATCACAACGTCCGAAATTCCGTACTGCTGAAGAAGATGGGCAAGTATCTGAATACTTCTCTTAGAAGAATATTTTTTCATACAGCAAATTTAAATGATAAATAATGATTTTAAAATCATTTGAATTAAAAAAAATGTAATTTTGCTATTCGTAAATTTCTAAAAATGGATAAAATACCTAGTGTAGACCTGCGTGATTTCCTTTCGGACAACCCGGAACGCAAACAGAAATTTGTAAATGAAATCGGAAAAGCTTATGAAGAAATTGGTTTTGTAGCCTTAAAAGGCCATTTTCTTGATGACAAACTAGTAGATGATTTATATGGAGAGGTAAAAAACTTTTTTGACCAACCAACGGAAACAAAACAGAAGTATGAAATTCCGGGAATTGGTGGCCAGAGAGGGTATGTAGGATTCGGTAAAGAAACTGCAAAAGGTTTCAAAAAAGGAGACTTAAAAGAGTTTTGGCACTTTGGACAGTATGTGTCTGATGATTCAAAATACAAAGCTGAGTATCCTGACAACGTAATCGTTGAAGAACTTCCAAGATTCAACGAGGTAGGTAAAGAAGCTTACCAGATGCTTGAAAAAACAGGCCAGTACGTACTGAGAGCATTGGCACTTCACCTTGGTCTGGATGAGTTTTACTTTGACGATAAGATCGCTGAAGGAAATTCTATTTTAAGACCTATCCATTATCCGCCAATCACAGAAGAACCGGATGATGCTGTAAGAGCAGCAGCACACGGAGACATCAACCTTATCACACTCCTAATGGGTGCTCAGGGTAAAGGACTTCAGGTTCAGAACCACAACGGGGAATGGATTGACGCCATCGCAGAACCGGATGAATTGATGATCAATGTTGGTGATATGCTTTCAAGACATACCAACAACAAACTGAAATCAACAATTCACAGAGTGGTAAACCCACCTAGAGAATTATGGGGAACTTCAAGATTCTCTATTCCCTTCTTCATGCACCCAATCAGTGCTATGTCTTTAAATGCCCTTGAAAACTGTGTGGATGAAAATAATCCAAAGTTATACGAGGACACAACAGCAGGAGAATTTCTGCATGAAAGACTGATAGAATTAGGTCTGATCAAAAAATAAATAATACAAAAAGTCAATAGCTGATCGTTAGTCGGTTTTCATAACCGCTGGTCAGTTATTGACTTTTATACTTCCTTTCTACAAGGTTCCTCTTAGCAGACTCCATCTGCGGTCAAGTTCTTTTTTTTCCAACAATTTTCACCCGGAAAACGTTTCAGAGAATTCTTCAACAGTACAAGAGAAGCAATTTCTGCCTAAAAATCAACCACTTACACTCAGTTATTCATCTAAAAAGGTAATAAATGACAGCGTAAAGCTTTATTACTATGATTTTTCAAACATTGATTAATTAAAAAGCTTTTTATTTAGCAAATGAAAAACATTTTTAATTATATTTACCATACTCTTAACTTTCAAATTAAAACAATATGAAAAATCTAAAAAAACTAAACAAAGGGCAGTTAAAAGGCATTTCTGGTGCTGGAATCACACGTCCTGAGCCAGACTTCTGCATGTATTACTGCAATGGCATGATTGTTTGTGCAACCTGCAGTGATGATTTTAAATGTCCTGAAGGAGATCCTACAATGTAAGACTCTGAAATATTGAAAATTATAACAGCCACCTTTTCTGTGAAACAGGTGGTTATTTTATTATACTGTAAAACCTCTCAGGCAACAGAAGAATAAAACATCAGTCAAACAACCTCAGCTGCTGATCTTTAGCTCCTGTAAAACCTGCTGTAGAAAGTTTAGGAAACGCTCCTCCATCAAAGAATTTTTTCCTTCCGATCTTAAACGTGTTATGAATCATTTCCGCAATATTACCCTCCCCTTTCTGCCTGTCAAAAAGTTTTTTCTCTCCTAATTTTCCACCACGCATAGAACGGATCAGGTTCAGCACTTTTTGCGCCCGGTCCGGGAAAGTTTTTTCGATCCACTGCACAAAAACAGGTTCAACAGTATCATTCAGCCTTACCAGGGTATAGCCGAAACTTTTAGCTCCTGCCTCCGAAATAGCTTTCAGAATTCCTAATGGCTCATCACTGTTCAGACCCGGAATAATGGGTGCTACCATAACATGCACAGGAATATGGTGTTCAGAAAGAATTTCAACTGCTTTCAGTTTATTCTGGGATGAGCTGGTTCTAGGCTCCATCTTTCGTCTGAGCTCTTCATTGATGGTGGGAATACTCAATGAGACAGAAACAAGATTTTGTTCTGCCAAAGGCTGTAGAATATCCAGATCTCTTAACACTAATGCATTTTTTGTCAGCACATTAACAGGGTGACGGTAATCAAGACACACCTTGAGTAATTTTCTTGTGATCTCAAATTGCCGTTCCGCAGGCTGGTAACAATCTGTATTTCCGGAAAGCAAAATTGGTGCAGGCTTATATCCTCTTTTCTGAAAAAATTTTTCAAGGAGTTCCGGAGCATTTTTCTTTACCATGATTTTTCTTTCAAAATCAATTCCGGCACTGTATCCCCAATATTCATGGGTTGGTCTTGCAAAACAATAAGAACAGCCATGCTCACATCCCTGATAAGGATTCATAGAATATTCCATCGGAAGGTCTTCACTTTTTACCTGATTGACGATTGTTTTTGGAAAAACTTCTGTGAAAGTTGTCTTCATTGTTTCGAAATCTTCATCCTCGGGCTCAAAAGTATACCTGTCGAAACGGTTGATTAAGTTTCGCTGAGCGCCTTGTCCTTTTATGAAATTTCCGTTCTGCATGATGGTGTAAAATTAGAATGGTTTTTTTATAAAATAATGAGTTTTAACACTAAAGTTATCCACAAAAAAATCCAGACCTTTCAAAAGTGCTGGATTTAAACATAAATTAAATATATTCTTTTACTACTTCACTGCGTAAAATTCTACCCCATGGTATTCATCCTCCTGGTTCTTTTCATCAAAATGTCTGTGATAATCCGAATAGGTATCACTATATTTTTTATCTTTTTTAGTCAATATTTTTTTAATTCCTATAAAACTTAATACTGCCAAAAGTCCAACTCCTCCTGCCAGTAGAACTCCAACTTCTTTTTTCATATTTTGTCCGATTTATTGATTTACCTATTGCAAAAAGTGTACCTATTCTTTTTTTTCAAATTATAAATTTTGTTAACATTAGACTTTATCATCATCAAAAATGTAATCTGTTTTTTTATTAAATTTAGCAAAATAATGGTTTAATTATTGCACTACCCTTAAAAAATATTATTATGGAAAATTCAGAGAACTTTGACAGAATGACCACTTTAAGCCAGGTTATGAAAACATTGTCAGAAAGAGGAATACACAGGGAATTCAGAATGAACGAAAACTGTGAAATGAAGTTTGAAAATTCTGACACTATATACAAACCTTCTGATCTGACCATTTTAAAAACATACCGTTTTGAAGGCGACAGCAACCCTGACGACAGTGCTGTTTTATATGTAGTAAGGGACTATGCCGGAAACCGCGGCATGATTATCGACTCTTATGGCGCTGACAGCAATTATCCCGGTGAAAAGTTTGATGAATTTCTAAGAGATATTCCGGTTCAGGAAAGTGAAGAATACAATTTCTAGATCTATTTTTGACCATTACGTTTAAGATCTTGTCCCGAGGCTATTCCGCTTCGGGATTTTCTTTTTTCTTGAACACATTTCGTAAAAATCCTTTCTTCTCCTTTTTTTCCTCCTGAGGTTTAGGTGTTTCCTTTTTTCCTTTTTGGATCTCCTGCTTAATTTCCTTTACCGATTCTTTCATTTCCTTTACAGAAGAAACCGCATTTTTTACAGTCTTTTCCGTTTTATCAACATTCTTCCCAATCAGGGTTTTCTTCAGGCCCTGTTCAACTCCTTTCCAGAAAAGATTAAAGAATGACTTTGTAGGATCACGCTCTACCCCTTCCACATCAACAGCCTCTGGAAATTTACCGGAATTGGATTTCAGGAAGAGATTCGCCACCGCAGTTAAAACTCCCTTTTTCTCGTGATTATGCTTATTTAAAACAGCTATTTTCAGATCTTGATGTTTCAGGTTGAATGTACCATGCAGCCCGGCAGGGTTCCCTTTAAAGCTGAAGAGCATTTCCTGGATCGTCCCTGAAGTTGCGGTCACATGAAGGTAAGGCCTGATAAACGGATTAATTCCACTGGCCGGAAGATTGGACGTTTTTCCTGAGATCGCAAACGCATCATTCTGATCTGCCACATCAAAATTCCAGTTCACAGAAAGAGGAGCCAGATTCATAAATGAACAATTGATCTTAATATCAACACGGGTCGGCTTTCCTTTTGTTTTTGCTGAATTCAGGTTTTTAACATTCATATTAAAATTGCTGAATGTCAGCTTTCCTGGTCCAGCACTTTCAGGAGTATCTTCTTCATACACCAACACCGAGTTTTTCAGATCCAGATTATGAACCAAAACCGGAATTTTAACAGACCTCAATAGCTTTGAATACAAAGGTTTTACTTTAGGATCGTCTTTTGGAATCTTACTTCTGAAGATATTGGCATCTGCAGTCTGAATCGTCACATTAGATGCATTGATTGATTTTTGATTCGAAAATAAATCCCAGTTTCCATCTGCGGTGATCTGGGATGCTTTCAGATCATACAGATCCCGCTCCACTGGAATCATTCTGATAAACTGAGTTCTCGAAACGAGAGGCTTCATGGCAAAATTATTGATCTGGACTTTATTTTTATTCAGCTTAAGAAGCCCGACGCTTAAGTTATAAAATTCTGTTCTGTAAGTGAAATTTCGGGTGGTCAAGAAATAGTCCTTCACCTTAAGATCCAGTCCTTGGTTATTAGGCTTTGGTGTAATTTCAACAGCATTGACAGTTGCATTCAAATCATGAAATGCCAGCGGTTGTTTCCCTTTATCATAAACAATACTGGAGTTTTTAAAAGATATTTTCTGAATTTTCACAGACCCAATCATCCCAGGCCCTGTTTTTTTCTCTGGCTTATTTTCTCCGGCTTTAACAGTACCGTTGACATTTTCAATGAGCACACTCTTAAGATCCAGATTTAACTTCCTGTTGACAAACTCAAATTTATCAATATTAAATGCCACAAGATTGGTTTTCATATCCATTGTTGTTTTCCCGGTCGCCGCAGTTCCCGGTTTCAGCAGAATATTTCTGAGCTCTCCTCCTTTGGGATTTAATGCAATACTTCCGACTGTAAAATCCTGATGATTGGAGTATTGTATATTTTTTCCTGAAAACAGAAAATCTTTATAGCCTACCGGAATCACTTCTGATGCTGTGACCTTGTCAAATTTCAGCTGATTGATATTTAAATTAAGACTTTGAGCATATAATAATCTGTTCCCATCAGGTTTATTGATTTGTACGGAAGCATTATTAAGCTTTACACCATCCAGGTTAACTTCGAAATCGAGCTTTTTTTCTGATTTTTTCGGCTGAACTCCGGTATTATGAACGACAAGAACGGGATTTTGAAAATCAGCATTGCTCAGGGATATTTTATTTTTCCTCAGCACCACATCTTTGAAATCCATTTTAGAAATAGAAAATTCGAATAGTCTGGTTTTCTGAGGATAATACTTTTTAAACTGGTCAAAAGGCAATAGCGGAATCAGTCTGAAATTCCCAACTGACATCTGCCCGTCTGTTGTGCTGATCGTACTGATGGTGATGGCATACACATTATCCGGGCGAAAGAAAAAACGTTCTCCACTGATATTATAACGATCAAAGACAACGGGTAATCTATCTTCTACCGACTCTTCTGTCATCTGAAGATTTTCAACAAACAGATCCAATTTCTGTACCGATAAAAACTTTTGTCTGGTATGCTTAAAAATATTGATCGTTCCGTTATTGATCCTGATGTTTTCGAATGAAACAGGGTTTCTTTTCTTACCAGTTTTCTTGTTGACAGGTTTAGCTAAACTGATATTCAGATTGGGATTGGCTAGCAGAAGGTCTGATGAGCTTATCTTTTTATTGAACAGAGCATCATAAATTCCGAAGCGGCTGATCTTTAAAGTATCAATTGTTCCCTGCAGCCCTATAACGTCAGTATTCTGCGGGTTTTTATTGTTGACGGTAATTCCTGATGCCAGAATATTTCCTGTTCCCAGGTCTATATCCAGTGTCTTATAAGAAACTTTATAATTGGTATTCTTTTTAATATAATCAGGAAGCTGAGTTTTAAGCCACATATTGAGACCGAAGTTGGCTACCAGAAGAATAACCAGCAGGACTCCGAAGCCCCAAAGAAGTCTTTTAACCCATTTTTTCATATTGTGATTTAGTTTTAACTACCTTAAATATAAGGAATTTAATTTTCCTGTAATTTAAATCCATAAAATAGTTTAACATCAATTAAAATTAACCTCAGTCCAGGATGGAAGTTCCTTATTTACATAGTTTTGAAGCTGAGAGCCGGAAGAGGGAGGCTATAGAGGTCATCAATAGTATGTTTTGATCTGTTTTCATCTCTTTTAAAATAATTTGATTTTACAGTGGCTTTCATTAGAAAAAACTAGAAGTAACCTCCATCTTCAATCCTTTAATCTTAGCTTCCTTAACCTGAACTCTAGTAAAATTAATAAAACAAAAGCAACCCACGAATGAGCTGCTTTTATAGATATACTAAAACTGAATCAATTATTTTTTAATCACTTTTTTTGAAATAATTTCTCCTTTATCATTTTTCAAAGTAACGATATATGCTCCCGAAAGCAATACTGAAGAGTCTATTAGATTTTCACCTTTCTTAATGCCTCCCTCTGATATAGTTCTTCCTTCCATATTGTATATGGAGTAGAATCCATTTTCTTTAGATATAATCTTAATGTTATCCATGATCAGAGTTGAGTAAATATTGGCAAAAGAATTTTGATCCTTTTTTACATCACTTACATTTAACACCGCATTAGGGTTATATCTATAAGTAAATGTTACAGGAGTTCCCAATTCATTATTAAAATCATCAACCATATAATATTTTATGACATAGTCAATAGGAAATGTCCCTGATCCGGTATCTGAATTCCACATTGTATATCCATTGGACACTTCTGAGTTCGCTCCTATGCTAATTGCAGGTTTTGAATTAGCAGGATAAACAGCATTTTTCGTGACGAAAGGCAGGCAGGTGCTTAGATAACAAAACTGAAAACTGCTTCCTGTAGCATTCACTATATCTGTAATTTTTATACGAATATTGATTGGAAATCCTGAGGTATTTTTGATCTTATAATGAAGATTTGCCGGCATTTCATTCACTGTATTATAAGTAATGATTTGTCCATTAGCAATTGGAGTTCCATCTTCTTTGGCTAAAGCAATCTGAGCTTTACTCTGGAAAGAAAAGAGTAAGCATAACAATATTGTAATATTAATTTTTTTCATAATCTTTATTAAACCGGGAAGATCCACGTAAGACCTCCCCGAATTTTTGAAATTGTTATTTAATAATTAATTTTTTAGTGATTGGTTCTGAACCTTTTTCTTTAACAGAAACGATATACGCACCTTTCACCCAATCCTGTACAGAAATTGAAGTATCCGGTTCTACTCCTGATTTTTCTAAAACAACCCTTCCGCTGGCATCAAAGATTTTCAAATCTACTTTTCCTTTCGTCTGTATTTTGATAAAATCTCTTGATGGATTAGGGTATATAACAAGATCATCAGCATCTGTTTTCTCATCATGAACACCAAGCGTACCAGTGATGGCAAAAGGTCCTGCAGCATTAACTATTTCTCCGGTTGTTGCATCTATCAGAAGCAATATGGCTTTCATTTTGCTAATATTATAGGCGGTCGGGATATTAGCTGTAAATGTATAGTTCACTGTTTGTCCGTCAGTAATAGTAGCGGGTATCGAACCTGCCTGCCCTGCATATCCTCCTAATAACATTCTACCCACATGATTATAAACCATATCTGCGGCAGGTACCGGATTAGGTTTATTTTCATATCCTCCCATAGGAGTTGTAGACCCTGCATAATAGTTAACCTGATTATATCCAGCTGCAGTTCCTTTCACATCGTTTTCTATTAATACTGCTGCAAACCTAAAGTTGGCATTTGTAAAGTTTGATCTGAATACTGCTGAAGCATTCAGCGTAAGGGCTTGTCCAGCCAAAGCAGTAGTTGCATTTAATGCTGCCGGAATTATTAAGGTTTTTCTTTCATTAATAAACGATGCAAAACTTACTGATACCCCCTCATTCAGTAAACTTCGGTCCACATTCATCCCTGGAAATCCACTAAAGTTCGCATTGGTATCATACTCATCCACTTGCATTGGATCTCCATTGTGTACAGCAATCCCTATAAAATCATTAGGAAAACTGTTTGTCGCATTCTCCATGGCAACCGCTCCTCTTGGACAATATCCGCACCATGTCCCTGTACCTTCTTCAATAACTACTTTTTTAGGTGAGTTTTGGCTTACAGTGGTAAACTTCGTTGCTAGTGTGTTATCTGCAGGCGAAGAATCCGAAGTTCCGTTCACCTGACTGATTGAAATATTGAGGTTTTTTTCTGTTACTGAAGCAAAATTTACAGCAACAGGATGGGTAATTGTCACTTCTTGTTCAAAACCCAGAGGGGATGCTAATGGTATGGTAGAAATATGATCCGCTATTCCATCATTCCAGTTAAGAGTAACGTTATTAATACTCTGTGCTCCATTATTCTTAACAGTTGCTTTAATAGAATAATCAGTATTTATAAGTCCGTAACGATTTAAAGAAACATTTTTAAGAGTAAAATCATTATTCGGAATAGTTTTTATCTGAACCTCATCTATCAGGAGATAATATTGATCGGTACAATCATAATGCCTAAAGGAAAGATATACCTGCTGCCCAATAAAAGAACTCAGATTAATAGATCTGTACTGAAGACCTCCAACAGCTACTGTTTCAGTATAAACAGGTGTGGAAGCAGTAATAGTCCCAGCTGCATTAGAAGCTGTAACATATATTGAATATTTATCTTCAGGATAACCGGCATGAGTTACCTGAGCATACGTTAAATAAACATTAGAAGCAGTAACAGTGCTCAAATCGATCAACGGCGATGTAATCAAATTATTGGGAGTAAGTGCCACATTATTTTGATAAGAATACGAAATCAACGACCCTGCTCCCAAGCTTGGGAATCCGTTTGAAGCATTTATAGTCGCCCATTGCTTTCCGTCTCCGTCCAGATCAGTACTTGTCCATCCGTTTAATCCTGTATTAAAATTCTGACTGTAATAAGTCTGTGATTGATGTATTCCAAACATGAGAATACACGCCATAAATAGAATCTTTTTCATTCAGTAGTTTTTTAGTTGTTAATATTTTTAATTCATTAGGTTTATAAAAATTCGTAATTATTTGTTGCTCCAATTTTTTCTTCTCTTACATTGAGCACTGCTCCGGCTCCATCTAATACTGCAACAATGATTTTAAGATGGTTACGGTTATAATCTGAGGAAATAGAGAATTGGAATGATCTTGCGTACTCACCAGACACCACTGTTTGTTCATCAGGAATATTTTCTCCCGCCACAGAAGAAGTCAGCTTATTCCGTAAAACATTGTGATGTACATAATCATAGATAGTAGGAGGACCTAAGGCTGGGATATAATTCTTTTGTTTACCCACAAGTTCATCTTCTACGATAAACGCTGCAATCTTAAGTCCTGTAAAATTTTGTGCAAATGAAACCCTGGTATCAATATTCAGTGTATTACCGGATATAGCAGAGCCTATTTTTATCCCTATTTTGCTGGAAGCCTTTAATTGAGATAATGGCAACGACATATCTGTATAATTTTCCATATCCTCCCACATTGTATTTCTATTGATAAACATTGTAGGCCAGCCCAGATCTGCTCCGGTAACATTTTTAAAAAGTTCAAGTTCTGTACTTATAGCATTAGACCAGGGATCTTGTCCGCTTGGCCCATGTACGCCAAGAAAAACAAATCCGTCATCAGTTTGCAGTGTGAGATTTTTAGCCCTTGCACCAGCACGGGTACAGTTCCCACACCACGTTCCTGTAAAGTCCTCGTACAGAATCCGATGTTTGAAGTTTATACCTTCATTAACAATTGCCGTTACAGAAATCGGATTTACCGGAAATGCTTTATATTTTGCAGAAACAGTATAAGTCCCTTTTTCTCCGGGAGTATAAAGATTACCGTTAATGAGCTTATCATTAACATAGATCTCGGTTTCCGCAGTAATATCATGATTGAGATTATCTTTTACTTTAAATGTAAAAGTTTTTCCTAATAATTTTTCATTACCTCCTTCAGAAGAAATAATCAGATAGGTAGCTGTAGCATCGCCCTCATCGCTCTGAGATCCGCTACAGGAAAGGATTAAGAAGAGTGAAAATATCACACAAAAAGGAAACAATAACTTTTTTTTCATAATCTTATTAAGTATTTAGTTAAAAAAGAGCATTTTCAAAATTTTATAAAGCTTATTTTAATAGAAAGTTTATTTTTTACATATTTTATTTAAAATATTTCAATGAAATCACGTATTTTAATAAATATTTCGCATCGAAATTATGGATTTATTTTAATATTGACAATAAAATTATATATTTGTCATCAAAAAATAAAGAATACTATGTTGAAAATGATTTTATCGGGATTCTTAATCTTCTGTTTAGGTTTATGTCTTGCTCAGGAAGTCCCTAATGTATCTATTACGACCTTAAATGGTGAAAAACTTAATGTTTCAAAAATTGACTCTTCAACACCTGTGGTGATGAGTTTTTGGGCCACGTGGTGCCTACCCTGTATGGAAGAGCTTACCACTATCAATGAAAAATATGAAGACTGGCAAAAAGAAAGCAAGTTTACTATCTATGCAGTCTCAACAGACGATTCACGTACTACGTCAAAAGTAAAAACCGTTGTAAAAAGTAAAGGTTGGCCGTATACCATACTTCTTGATCCCAATCAAACTCTTAAGCGTGCTCTAAATATCAACAGCATCCCTCATGTAATTCTCGTACACAAAGGAAAAATTGTTTACTCACACGTGGGTTATTCTGCCGGGGATGAGGATGAACTGATAAAAAAGATTAAAGAATGTAACTCTATACATTAATTTCTATGCGGCACAAATCAATAAGTATAGTATTACTGTTCTTTAGCATTAAGTCTTTTTGCCAATTATCAGTAAACCTGGAATCCAATTCACAATATTACATAGACGATAATAAAATAAAGCTTTCAGAAAACGAAGCTGACCAAAGGTTCAGATCAAACAATTACCTGAACGTCAATTATAAATTGAAAAATTTCACCGTTGGCGCTCAGCTTGAATCTTACGAACCCAAAGCCCTTCTTAACTATTCGCCTGCTTTAACCAAAACCAACCTTGGAACTTATTTTGTGAATTATAACAATGAAAAAGCAGGAATAGATATTACTTTAGGTCACTTTTATGAACAATTTGGAAGCGGTTTAGCATTGCGGGTATGGGAAGATAAGCAGCTAGGGATCTCTAACTCTTTACTGGGTGGAAAAATAAAATACACAGATCCGGACCAGATTGTAACCCTAAAAGCTTTATTAGGAAAACAACGATTCGGATTTAACCTTTCTGACGGCGTTGTTGGAGGACTGGATGCGGAAATGAGATTGGATTCCCTTATGAAAGTGAAGGATTTCAGATCCAGCATAGGCTTTAGCTATGTAAACAAATATGAAGACAATAAAGAAAATTCCCTATATCCTAAAAATGTAAATATCTACTCATCCCGGCTTAAAATGGAGTATTCTAAATTTGCCCTGGAATTTGAATATCTATACAAAACCAAGGATAATATAAAACAGGTATCTACACTGGATCCCAACAATATATTTTCAGGAAATGCCTATCTTCTCAATCTATCCTATGCAACTGACCGGTTTGGTATTATTGCAAGCTTAAGAAGACTGGAAAACTTTAATTTCTATTCTCAAAGAGACCAGATAGGAAATATTTACCATAATTCAGTTCTGAACTATGTTCCCGCGCTCACCAAGCAGTACGACTACAGTCTTGCCAATATTTATGTCTATCAGGCACAACCCCGGCTGGCATTTCTTCCTCAAAAAAAATCAGGTGAAATAGGGTCTCAATTTGATATTTTTTATAAAATAAAAAAAGGAACACCCCTGGGAGGGAAATACGGGACCGATCTGTCACTTAACATTTCCAACTGGTACGGACTGAAAGGAACTTACCGGGCCTACATCAATAATATAAGAGATTACAAAACAGACTTTCTTGCATTAGGAGAAAAATACTACTCAGATCAGAGTCTTGATATAAGAACAAGACTGAAAGATAACTGGAAAATTGCTTTGGTGCTCATTAATCAGTTTTATAATACGTACAGAACCGAAGAAACTTCAGGAGAAGTAAAAGCACAAACGGTTGTTCTGGATAATATTTACAGATTTTCTAAAAGTTCTGTAAAGCTGGAACTTCAGCATCAATGGGCTGAAGGCTATCATGGAAATTGGGCAGCAGGACTTCTGGAGTACAATTTCAACAAAAACTGGTCATTCTTCATCAATGATCTGTATAATTACGGCAATCCGGACAAGGAAAAACAAATGCATTACTATACAGGAGGACTTGTTTTCAGGAAAAACAGCACGAGAATTCAGGCATCATACGGAAGACAGCGTGGAGGATTATTGTGTGTAGGCGGAGTTTGCAGATTCGTGCCTGAAAGCGCAGGCTTTTCATTAGGAATAAGTACCAGCTATTAGTCTTTCCTCTTCTATTTTTTATTTAAAAAGATACCATATTAAAATCAATACAGTTCAGCATTCTCAAAATTTTTAATGAAAAGTAAAATGAAATTTAGAAACTGGTTTTTAGCAGTCCTCCTATTTTTAGCGGCAGGAATCAATGCACAGATTAAAAATCCTGTAAAATTTAAGTTCACCGTCAATGACTTAGGGAACAATCAGTATGAAGCTGTTTTGAATGCCACCATGGAAAGCGGATGGCATATTTATTCCAAAGATCTTCCTGAAGATACCGGGATTCCTACTGAATATAAGGTTTCAGGGAAAAATATTGAACTGATTGGTAAATTCACCGAAGTCGGTAAAAAGCACGAGGAATTTTCTGAGGCTTTCGGAGGAACTATTGTATATTACTCCAATACAGCAGGCTTCAAACAGAAATTCAAATTAAAAGATCCTACAAAACCCGCAGACGTTACTTCTGAAATTACCTATCAGACCTGTGATGACAGGGTGTGTCTGGCTCCCAATACTTTAGAATTCAACCAAAAAGTTACTCCAAAAGGTGTTGAGGAAGCAGCAGCGACTGACGAAACGGCTGAACCAGCCAAAGATTCCGCAAAAGTAACAGAAACAGTTGCTACAGATCCTGCAAAAGGAGAAGTAACGATTACAGAGGCTTCTAAACTGGATCCAAAACAGCTGAAAATTGAAACCCTTGATTTCCAGAAACCACTAACGGACTGCGGAACAGCCTCAACAAAGGTGGATGAAAATTACTGGACCTATCTGTTCTTAGGGTTCATCGGAGGATTAATTGCCTTACTGACCCCTTGTGTATTCCCAATGATTCCACTAACGGTTTCATTCTTTACTAAAGGAAGCAAGAACAAGGCAAAGGGGAAAAGAGATGCATTGATCTATGGATTTTTCATCCTTTTAATCTTCGTTTTGCTAAGTCTTCCGTTTCACTTAATTGATGGAATTGCCGGAAATATTTTCAACGAAATTTCTACCAGTGTATGGCTGAATATTGCGTTCTTCATCATATTTATCTTCTTTGCAGGTAGTTTCTTCGGATACTACGATATTACGCTTCCAAGCTCTATTGCCAACAAATCTTCAAAGGCTGAGGAAGCAGGAGGAATTATCGGTATTTTCTTTATGGCTTTAACGCTTGTGATTGTTTCATTCTCATGTACGGGCCCTATTCTGGGAAGTTTATTGGGAAGCGCTGTAACAGGCTCTACCAACGTTCCGATGCTGCTTACTTTTGCTCTGGCAGGGTTCGGACTGGCATGGGCGATTGTTTTTGGGCTACTGGCTTTATTCCCTCAGGCTTTACAAAGTCTTTCGAAATCCGGAGGATGGATGAATACCGTGAAAGTGGTCTTAGGTTTTGTAGAATTGGCACTGGCTTTAAAATTCTTATCCAAAGCTGACCTGGTTTCCAAAACATTCTTCTTAAAAAGAGAACTTTTCATTGCAATCTGGATTATCATTGCATTAGGCCTCGCTTTATATCTGTTCGGGCTGATCAGATTCCCGCATGATGATAAAAAACCTAAAATCTCCATTACCAGAAAGATTTTGGGGGCTTGGGGAATGGGTTTTGTGATTTATCTCATTCAGGGATTAATTCCTTCTGACCGCCCGAAACTTCAGCTGTTAAGCGGAATCCTCCCTCCTCTGAATGTAAGTTATTTCCATGACGAAAAAGACGGCATCTTAGGAATGCATCCTGAAAATGATTTCTTTAAAGCCATTGAAATTGCGAAGAAAGAGAACAAGCCTATCCTGATTGATTTTACCGGATATGGATGTGAAAACTGCCGTAAAATGGAAGAATTTGTATGGAGTGAGCCGGATATTCTGCCAACGCTTCAAAATGATGTTGTCCTGGCTTCTTTATATGTTGATGATAAGGAAGAGCTTCCGGAAGACCAGAAAACAAAGATTGACCTTGGGGACGGACAGATCAAAAAGGTAAAAACTATTGGGGACCGATGGAGCTTATTCCAGCAGGTCAACTTCAATAATAATTCCCAGCCTCACTATGTTTTAATAACGCCCGACGGAAAGGTAATCAACACTCCGGTTTCAGGATACATGCCGAAAGAAGATTTTAAAAAATTCCTCGAATGCGGCGTAGAGTATTTCAAAAAAAGTAAATAACAATAAATAAAAAAGACTGTTTCATTTTGAAGCAGTCTTTTTTTATAATTTTCTATTTTATTACCAATTCAATTACATATCCCTCATGCCCTCTTACATTGATAAAATCTCCTCCTTCAAAACCCAGATATTGCCCTTTAATTCCAACTAGTTTTCCTGTGAATTCCGGTTTTTTATCCAATGTGAAAGAACTTACTTTTGCAGGCTTTTCATAAGGGTAGTCAAATTTCCATAAATTTTCACCTTCACTGTAGAATTTCTGGAAGTCTTCCGGGAAATATTCTTTTATTTTTTGTTGAAAATCAGCAAGATCAATCTCACCTTCAAAATCATCTTGAAGCATTTTCTTCCAGTTAGTCTTATCAGGCAGATGTTCTTTCAAAGCAACCTCTATCATTCCTGCTTCGTAGCGGTTTTCAGTTCTGGCAATCGGCAGGGCAAAAGTAGCTCCCTGATCAATCCATCTCGTCGGAATCTGGGTATTTCTTGTTACCCCCACCTTTACATCCCCAGTATAGGCAAGATAAACAGTATGAGGCTGCAACTGGATTTCTTTTTCAACTTCCAGATCACGCTCAGCAACTCCTAAATGTGCTGTAGATAGTTCCGGCCGGATAATCGTGTCACTGGCATAAGGACTTTCAAAAAAACAGCTTTTACAAAAACCCATCCTGTAAATTGGTTTATTTTCACCGCAGTTTACACACTGAAATCCAGTATGTCTGATATGCAGTTCTTTTCCAAACAGCTCATTCATATGAATAAGATCCCCTGAAAGATTAAGATAATATTGAATCGGCTGTGCGTCGAAACTTGTCATTTTTAAAATTTGCCCTTGAAACTGCATCGTATTTATATTACTTTTTTAAGTAAATTTAATGATTATATTTTCAAAAAGTAAATTTATATTTTTGTACGGAAAAAAAATCACAAATGGTTTATCTAATAACAGGAGGAAGCGGATTCATCGGATCACATTTAACAGAAAAATTATTAAGAAATGGACATTCTGTCATAAACGTTGACAATTTTGATGATTTCTACAGTTATCAGATCAAAATTAAAAATACTTTAGAATCTATTGGTCAAAATTCGGATTTTACATTTACTGACAAAGAGTCGGATATCCGGCAGCTGGCCCAGCTTACACAATCCAACAAATACACTCTTTACTATCAAGATATTAGAGACAAAAAAGGACTTGAAAACATCCTCAAAAACCACTCTATTGATATGATTATTCATCTGGCCGCTCTCGCCGGGGTACGCCCCTCTATTGAACGCCCACTGGAATACGAAGAAGTCAACGTCAGAGGAACCATGAACCTGTGGGAACTCTGCAAGGAATTTAATATTAAAAAATTCATATGCGCCTCTTCATCAAGCGTTTATGGAAATAACGAAAAAATCCCTTTTGAAGAAATGGATAATGTGGATAACCCTATTTCTCCTTATGCTGCAACCAAGAAATGCGGGGAAATTTTAGGACATGTATACCATCAGCTTTATGGTATCGACATGATTCAATTGAGATTTTTCACGGTATATGGCCCGAGACAGAGACCGGATCTCGCGATTCATAAGTTTACAAAACTAATTTCTGAAGGACATGAAATTCCTTTCTATGGCGACGGAAATACAGCCAGAGACTATACTTATATTGATGATATTATCGATGGAATCACCAAATCCGTCCTTTATTTAGAAGACCACTCCAATGTCTATGAAGTCCTTAATCTGGGAGAGAGCCAGGTTATTACTCTATCTGAAATGGTATCCATAATAGAAAATACACTTGGAATGTCTGCCATCAGAAAAAATCTGCCAATGCAGCCGGGAGATGTCAAAAAAACCAATGCAGATATAGCAAAAGCCCGGACATTAATAGGCTACAAACCAGACACCGACTTCCAAAATGGCATAAAAAAATTTGTGGAATGGTTTTTGAGAAAATGACATCAGGTACGTTGCTGACATAGCTGCAATGCTTTCTATGACGGACAATGAACAAAAATTAATTAAAAAGAATTGAAAATCAAGTAATAAAAAAGCGTATAATATAAGCTATTTTTATACTTTTGCAAAAAAATCAGAAAATTATGTACTGGACATTAGAATTAGCCTCATATCTAAGTGACGCACCTTGGCCAATGACAAAAGCAGAACTTATTGACTATGCAATCAGAACTGGTGCACCTATGGAAGTAGTGGAAAACCTTCAGGCTATTGAGGACGAAGGAGAAATCTATGAATCAATAGAAGAAGTTTGGAGTGACTATCCTACAGATGAGGATTTCCTTTGGAACGAAGACGAATATTAATTAAAGCAATAAGCTTTAAGCACAATGCTTAGAGCTTTTTTGCCCTTTTTCAGATATAAAATTCACACGATAAGCGTGTCAGTAAAACGCTTAAAGCATCATGTTTTAAGCATAAAGCAAAAAATTTATGAGTTTTTTAAACAAAGTTCTTAAAGGGTTTTTGGGAGACAAAAAAGCGCAGGACCTAAAAGAAGTAAAAAAAGTTGTAACAAAAATCAAAGCTGTAGAACCAGCCATCCAACAGCTAACTGATGATGGACTGAGACAAAAAACTGCTGAATTTAAAGAGAACATAAAATCTGCAACCAGCAAAATAACAGCTCAGATAGAACAGATAAGAGAGCAGGTAAAAAATTCAACTAACGTAGATGAAAAAGAAGCTCTTTTCTCAAAGATTGAATCTCTGAAGAAAGAATCATACGAAATTGAAGAGAAAGTTCTTGGTGAGATCCTTCCGGAAGCTTTTGCCCTGGTAAAAGAAACTGCAAGAAGATGGGCACAGAACGGAGAAATCCGTATTACAGCAACAGACTGGGACAGACAGCTGGCTGCTGCGGGTAAAGATTTCGTAGAGATTCAGGGGGATACTGCGATCTGGAAAAACTCATGGGACGCTGCCGGGACTCCTGTAGTCTGGGATATGGTCCATTATGATGTTCAGTTTATCGGAGGGGTTATTCTTCACAGTGGTAAAATTGCCGAAATGGCAACCGGTGAGGGTAAAACCCTGGTAGGAACATTACCTATTTACTTAAATTCACTTCCCGAAAGAGGAGTTCACGTTGTAACCGTGAATGACTACCTTGCCAAAAGGGACTCCGCATGGATGGGGCCTCTTTATCAGTTCCACGGAATGTCTATCGATTGTATCGATAACCACCAGCCGAACTCGGACGGAAGAAGAAAAGCATATAACTCAGATATTACCTACGGAACAAATAACGAATTCGGTTTTGATTATCTGAGAGATAACATGGTAACTTCACCTTCAGAACTGGTACAGAGAGAACTGAACTTCGCTATCGTAGATGAGGTGGATTCTGTATTGGTAGATGATGCAAGAACACCTTTAATTATTTCCGGTCCGGTTCCTCAGGGAGACAGACAGGAGTTTGATGTTCTTAAACCTTCTATTGACAGAATTGTTGATGTTCAGAAGAAAACAGTTTCTACCATTTTCAATGAAGCTAAAAAATTAATTGCAGCAGGAAACAACAAAGAAGGAGGATTTAAACTTCTTCAGGCTTACAGAGGTCTTCCTAAGAACAGACAGTTAATCAAATTCTTATCGGAAAGCGGAAACAGAGCATTGCTTCAAAAGACTGAAGCTCAGTATATGCAGGACAACAACCGTGATATGCCGATTGTAGATAAAGATCTTTACTTCGTAATCGAGGAGAAGAACAATCAGGTAGACCTTACAGACAAAGGTGTAGAATACATGTCTCAGGGGAACTCTGATCCTAACTTCTTCGTTCTTCCGGACATCGGAACTGAGATTGCTGAAGTAGAAGCTAAAAACCTTACCAAAGAAGAGGAATTTGAAGCTAAAGAAAGATTGTTCTCTGATTTTGCTGAAAAATCTGAGCGCGTACACACCATGAGCCAGCTATTGAAAGCCTATACGTTATTTGAAAAAGATGATGAGTATGTAGTGATTGATGGCGAGGTGAAAATTGTAGACGAGCAGACAGGACGTATCATGGAAGGAAGACGTTATTCAGACGGTCTTCACCAGGCAATTGAAGCTAAAGAAAATGTAAAAATCGAAGCGGCAACCCAGACTTTTGCCACGATTACCCTTCAGAACTATTTCCGTATGTACAACAAACTTGCGGGGATGACGGGTACTGCTGAAACAGAAGCTGGCGAACTTTGGGAGATCTACAAACTTGATGTAGTGGTAATTCCTACCAACCGTCCTATTTTAAGACATGACAGACAGGATTTAGTTTACAAAACTAACCGTGAAAAATATAACGCTGTAATTGAAGAAGTTGAAAAGCTAACCGCTGCCGGAAGACCTGTTCTTGTAGGAACAACTTCTGTTGAAATTTCACAGTTGCTTTCTAAGGCCCTTCAATTAAGAAAAATTCAGCACCAGGTATTGAACGCGAAGCTTCACAAAAAAGAAGCAGAAATCGTTGCCGGAGCAGGACAGCCGGGAGTTGTAACCATTGCAACCAACATGGCGGGTCGTGGTACCGACATTAAGCTTTCAAAAGAAGTAAAAGAAGCTGGTGGTTTGGCCATTATTGGTACAGAAAGACACGATTCAAGACGTGTTGACAGACAGCTTAGAGGTAGAGCAGGACGTCAGGGAGATCCTGGAAGTTCTCAGTTCTATGTATCTCTTGAGGATAATCTGATGCGTTTATTCGGTTCTGAAAGAATTGCTAAAATGATGGACAGAATGGGTCATAAAGAAGGTGAAGTTATCCAGCACTCTATGATCAGCAAGTCTATTGAAAGAGCTCAGAAAAAAGTGGAAGAAAACAACTTCGGGATCAGAAAGAGACTTCTTGAATATGATGACGTAATGAACAAACAGCGTGACGTGATCTACAAGAGAAGAAAGAACGCTCTGTTCGGAGATCACCTGAAGTATGATATCACCAACATGATTTTTGATGTTGCCAATTCTATTGCAGCTAAAGGAAAATCTACCGGAAGCTTTAAAGATTTCGAATATGATATCATCAAAACCTTTACCATGGAATCTCCGGTTTCTGAAAATGATTTCAAAACGAAAAACCTTCAGGACCTGACCAATATTTTATTTAAAGCGGCTCAGGAAGATTATCAGATGAAGCTTAATCTTCTGAAAGAAAAATCATTCCCTATCATTGAGAATGTATATCAAAACCAAGGGTCTATGTTTAAAATGATCCAGGTTCCTTTCTCAGACGGACATAAGACAATGACCATCGTAGCCGACCTGAAAGAAGCTTATGATACGCAGTGTGAAAGCCTTATCAACGATTTTGAAAAGAATATTACCCTTTCTATCATCGATGAAAACTGGAAGCTTCACCTTCGTGAAATGGATGATCTTAGAAGATCTTCTCAAGGTGCCGTTTATGAGCAGAAAGATCCGCTTGTGATTTACAAACAGGAATCATTCCACCTATTCAGTGAAATGGTAGACAAAATGAACAAAGAAATTATTTCTTTCTTATATAAAGGAGAAATTCCTGCTTAGGAAATAATTAATAAAATAAGTTAAAACCCCGCTTCATAACTGCATGAAGCGGGGTTTTATTATTTAGCGTATAATAAAATTATGATAAATATCAATTAAGTTATTTATTTAGAATAATTAAAAACAATATATTTGCAGAAAATTTGACTTTCATGAAAAATATACTGATCTGTGCTTCTATGCTAAGTTCTATGCTGGCTTTCGCTCAGAAAAAAGATACCATCAAATCCAATGCTATTGAAGAAGTTGTAGTCAACGGAAGGTATTATCAGAAATATAAGCTTAATGAAGTTTCCGGATCATTAAGACTTCAGACTCCTATTATAGAGCTTCCGCAAAATGTACAGTCAGTCAGTTCACAGGTTTTATCCGATCAGATTACCCTCAACATGTCTGAAGGAATTGTGCGAAACGTGAGCGGCGCAAGAAAAGTAGAACACTGGGATAATGTCTATTCAAACGTTTTCATGAGAGGAGCAAGTATCGCCACTTATATGAACGGAATGAACGTTTCTTCCACATGGGGGCCTATTAACCCTGATGCATCCATTATAGACAGAATAGAATTTGTGAAAGGGCCTGCCGGATTCATGGGATCTATGGGAGACCCTGCCGGATTTTATAATGTAGTTACCAAAAAACCTACGGGAAAATTTGCAAACAGTGTAAGATTCACAACAGGAAGTTACAATCTTTTCCGAGGCGAAGCTGACCTAGATGGCGTTCTTATTAAAAACGGGGTATTGGATTACCGCTTAAACTTAATGGGAAGCTCCAACAAATCATGGGTAGAAAATGACAAAACAAGCAAAATCATCATTGCTCCTTCTATAACTTTCAGGCCTACAAAAACAACGACTTTTACTGCACAATATAATTTTCAGCATTTAAAATTTAACCAGCCGGGTGCCTATATCATGTCGAAAGAAGGCTATGCCACACTAGGGGTCCACACTAACTTTAATGATCCTAATTTTAAAGAAACTAAAGTAAGAGATCAAAGCTTATTCTTAAGCCTGGATCAAAAGCTTTATAAAGACTGGGTATGGAGCACACAGTATGCTTATATGGACATGAACTATGATGGAGGTTCATGGTGGGGAGATTTCAGAACACCTTCTGACCCTAATATCTTTTCAAGAGACCTGAGCAACTGGCAAGCTATCGGAAAAAATCATATTTTCCAGACTTATTTAAGAGGAAGCCTGAATACAGGAAATATTGTACATAAAATCATTGCCGGATTTGACTATGGAGACAGAAAATACCAGGCTGATTTCTCTTCAATGGGAAGCGGAGGCTCTATAAATATTCACAATATCATGTATGGTGTAGATCCTGCTGCCCTTCCTTCACAAGATGCTTATTTCCTGAACAGAAATGCCGCATTCTATGATGATGAAGGAGTAAAATATACTTCATATTATGCACAGGATCAGATTGAAATGTTCAATAATAAGCTTCGTCTTACTCTGGCAGGAAGATATACCAGCGGAACAACTTATGCAGGATATCCCAATCTGGGTGAGGTTACTCCTGATAAAGCCGGAGAATTTACACCGAGAGTAGGTGCAAGCTATTCCATCACAGAAGATTTTTCCGCATACGGAGTATTTGACAAAACATTCTCCCCTCAGTCCGCCAATACTTTTACAGGTTCAATATCGGCTCCGTTAAAGGGCCAGAACATTGAATTTGGTTTGAAAAAAGACTGGTTCGGAGGAAAATGGAATTCAACATTTGCGGTATATGAGATAAGAAGGCAAAATATTTTAACCAAAGATTTTGTAAACAGTACCCCTTCAAAAACCTTCTATTATGCTAATGGAGAACAAAGAGCCAGAGGTTTTGAAGCTGATCTGAAAGGAGAAATTGTAAAAGGTCTGAACATTATTATCAATTATGCTTACACTGACGCCAAAACCATTAAAGACACTAATCCGGAAATTCTTGGAGCGGCTTCCCCGGGGAATGCTAAAAACGTACAAAATACCTGGGTTTCTTATCACTTTAGCGACAGCTTATTAAAGGGATTCGGTATATCTGCCGGTTATCAGTATCAGGGAGGAAGAGTTTCCTGGTATGGCACAAATTCCGGAAACCAGTCATTGCCTGATTACTTTGATACCAATTTCGGAATCACCTACAGGGCTAAGAAGTTTGATATCAATCTGATGCTTAACAATGCTTTGAACAGAAAGCTGTTCAGTGGTTACTATGATCCGGGATACAATACACCGAATGATACAAGTGACGATAAATACGTATGGATCTACAATGCCCCGCGCAACTGGAGACTATCAATAGGATATAAATTTTAAATAATGAAAAGTTAGCCCTTCATCGGGTTAACTTTTTTGGTATGAAGAAAAAACATCATCATAAGAAGAAAACTTCACCTGCAAAAAAATGGTCTGCCAAACTGCATCTGTGGTTTGGTTTGTCCGTTGGAATCATTGTTTTCATTGTTTCACTGACGGGAACTCTCTATGTGTTTAAAGACGAAATACAAAACAGTCTGCGAAAGGAGGCTATTTATGTAAAAGAAACGTCAGCCGAACCCATTTCTATTCATGTTCTGAAGGAAAAAGTCAGCACAGAGCTTAATGAAAAATTTCCGTTGAATTCTGTGGAAATTCCTTTGGATAAAAATAAGTCCTACCGCTTTCTGTACTATGAGAAAAATAAAAAAGGGTGGAATTATTTTGAAGAAGTAAAGATCAACAAATTAGTGTACGTAGACCAGTACAACGGGAAAATTTTGGCAGTATATGATGAAAAATATAACTTCTTCAACATCCTGAAATACATCCACTGGAGCCTCCTGCTCAACTCCGAATGGGGGAAATATGTGGTAGGTATCCCTACCGTTCTCTTTATCATCATGCTGATCACCGGGATTGTTTTATGGTGGCCGAAAAATAAAAAAGCGAGAAAAGGACGCTTCTGGTTCAGCTGGGAGAATGTAAAGACCTGGAAACGCAGAAACTATGATCTTCATAATGTATTAGGATTTTACGCTTCATTTATTGCCCTGTTAATGAGTGTTACAGGAATCTATTTCGCTTATCCGTATGTGAAAAATACCATTCATTTTACGTTATCCGGAGCGGCAGACCTTCCCAAAGACAAAGAAATCAAGTCTCCTGATTCGCTGATGGCTAAAAACAGTTCAGTATATGATCTTACGGCACAACAAACGAGAAAATTATATGCAGGATCTGCCAGCTTCAGAATTCCTCTGAGCGGAAAAAACAAGAAAGGAAAAGATCTGAAGAATATTCCGATAACGATTTACGGAGAGGAAGGAAGGTTCAGCGAAAGAAACACCCTGGTCTTCGACAAATACTCAGGAAAACTTCTGGCCAATAAACCTCATCAGCAGTTAAGCAATGCTGAAAAATACGCGAACGCCAATTATGACATCCACACAGGATCTTATTTCGGGCTGTTCGGGAAAATCATCTGGTTCATCACCGGGCTCATCTGTACCTCACTTCCTGTAACAGGATTTCTGGTATGGTGGGGAAAACAAAAGAAACAAGGAAAGAAAATATAATGAAAAAAGCGCTTTTATCAGCTGCGTGTTTAGGGTCTGTTACGGTTTTTGCACAAGTTAAAGACAGCACCCGGACAAATGATGTGGAAGAAGTTATCATGACCGCTTCCCGGAAAAAAGAAAACATCAAAGAAATACCAAGCTCTGTAACCGTTGTTGCTGAAAAACAGATTCAGTCTCAGCTGACGGTCAATTCAGATATTACAAGCATTCTTCAGTATACCGTTCCCAGTTTAGGAACCAATTCCGGACAAACGTCCAATACCGGGCAGACTTTAAGAGGGCGCCAGGTTCTTGTTCTTATTGATGGAATTCCACAGTCTACTCCGCTCAGAAACGGAGCCAGAGATTTAAGAAGCATCGATCCTTCTGTTATTGAAAGAATTGAAGTAATCAAAGGAGCATCTTCCATTTACGGAAACGGAGCAGATGGAGGGATCATCAACTATATCACCAGAAGAAGCAAGTCTGATAAGAAAATCTCCGGACTGTCACAGATCGGCTTTACGGGCCAGCCTTACGAAGGCGGTGGTACCCTTGGGGTAAGAGCCAGCCAGCTTTTATCCGGGAAGATCAATAAGTTTGATTATGTATTTTCTTTAGCCTACGAAAGAACAGGTTATATGAAAGATGCAGACGGCATCTATCTTACCCCGACTTACAGCACTGCCAAAATGAACAATTACAATGGTATGCTGAAATTGGGATATAACATCAATGCTGATCAGAGAATTGAAGCTTCCTACATTGGTTACGCATCAAAATCAGATCTTAACTTAGGATTAAAGACCGGAAAGTATGGCATTTCTCCAACCATCGGAGACGGTGTGGGAAAAAGCCTTGAAACTACACCTCAGGGAACACCAAAAAATCATAATTTCAGAATCAATTATGACAACCAGAATATCTTCTGGGGAAGCACTTCACTGAACTTTAATGCGTATATGCAGGATTTCAAGACTGTATATGGCTATAGCGACACTTTCTTCGGCGGCGGGCAGTCTAATGTGATTTCCAAAAAATACGGAGCCAGAATTAATTTTGACACCAAATTATGGAATGCTCAGAATTCACAGGCCGAAATCATGTACGGAATGGATATCCTGAATGACCAGACGGTACAGAAGCTTGAAGACGGCCGCTACTGGACCCCAGACATGAGCATGACCAATCTTGCCCCTTTCCTTTTGATAAAAGTAGATCTTTTAAAGAAACTTACCCTAAAAGGAGGCCTCCGATACGAAAATATGAAAGTTAAAGTCGGTGATTTCAACACGCTTTCTACGCTTAAAAGCGACGGGACTTTTACGCAAAGTATTTTCGTGACAGGCGGAAATCTGAAATACAATGCCCTAGTAGCCAATCTTGGGGTACGCTATAACATTGAACCTTTCCTGAATCTGTTCGGAAGCTTCTCACAGTCCTATTCCATCAATGAACTGGGAAGGATATTAAGAACCTCAACCCAGGGAACCATCCAGAATCTTGAAACAAAACCGATCATCGTTAATAACTATGAATTTGGAGCTACGGGACAAATTTCAAAATGGATCAACTATGAGATCACTTCTTATGTGAGTACTTCAAAACTAGGAGCTTCATTTGTGCAGAGCCCGGACAGAGCTTTAACCATTCAGAGATCCCCTGAAATTGTTTACGGTGTGGAAGGATTCTTACATATTACCCCTGCTAAATGGATCAATTTCGGTGGAAGCTACAGCTGGATGGAAGGAATTACTTCATTAAAAGACGATGGTGATTATTCTGCGAAGATCAACAACAGCAGGATTTCTGCTCCGAAAGTCCTTGCCTATATCCAGGCAAAACCCATCCCGGCCCTATCCCTTGGAATTGATATGCTTCACGCTTTCCAACAGGACAGATTCCAGCCTAATACCAAAACCGGATTATTCGCTTACGGAGAAGGTTACGTTCCTGAATATACTGTCTTCAATTTCAAATCAAGCTATGAGATCAACAAAAACTGGAAGGTCTCTCTTGGTGTTGAAAATATATTCAATATCAATTACCAGCCTGCTATTGCCTGGTGGTCTGCCAGAGATAGTGAATTTGTGAACGCACCGGGAACCAGAGGAACCTTAATGCTGGAATATAAATTTTAATTAATCTAAATAAAAAGTAAAACTTATCTTTGTTTTGCTTTTACAACCCATATGAAGAAAAAACATCATCATAATAAAAAGAAACCGGGATTCTTTAAAACATGGTCGGCCAAACTGCATCTTTGGTTTGGTTTGGGAATTGGGTTCCTGATCTTTATAATTTCCATTACCGGAGCATTATATGTCTTTAAAGACGAGGTGGAAAACTTTACCCGTAAAGATGTTATCTACCATAACGAACAGAATGTTGAACAAAAGCAGGTTCTTCCGATCAAAGTGATGGAAAAGGCCGTTGCTGACCAGGTCAAGGAAAAATACCCTATCCACTGGGTTAATGTTCCTATTGACAAGAAAATGTCATACATGTTCTTCTGGTACGAACATAATACGAAAGCCTGGAATTATTTTGACGAATACCCGATCTATAAGCAGGCGTATGTCAACCCCTATACCGGAAAAGTGTTGAGGGTTTATGATGAAAAGAATGGATTCTTCAACATTGTAAAGATGATCCACTGGAGTTTCCTTCTGAAACAGGATTGGGGAGCCTACGTTGTAGGAATTCCTGTTATTATATTTGTGATCATGCTGATTACAGGAATCGTGCTCTGGTGGCCGAAAAATAAAGCCGCAAGGAAACAGCGTCTCTCCTTCAAATGGAAAAATGTTAAAAGCTGGAAAAGAAAGAACTACGACCTTCACAATATCCTTGGATTTTATGCCTCAATCTTTGCCTTAATTTTCTCCATCACCGGATTATTCTATGCTTTCTTTGTGGTTCAGGCCATGATTTATGTACTATTTTCTGGAGGAGAAACAAAATATCCGGACTTTTCCCACATCAAAACCAAAGCACCCATTGAGCTGAGAACAGAAGGAACACTAGATAAGATTATCAATACCGTAAAACAGAAATATCCCGACTCTTACGGTCTTGCCATCGACCTTGGGCACGAACATATGGACGATCATGAGCACCCGAATTTCGAGGTGTATGTAAAGCATCTTTCCTACTCTTATCATAAGAGCAGCAGCCTGATCTTTGATGAAAACTCAGGAGAACTTCTTCACACTCATGATCCTAAGGATAAAAATTTCGGTGAAAAAGTGGTCAATGCCAATTATGACATCCATGTCGGTGCCATTCTGGGATTACCTACTAAGATCATCGCATTCATTGTCAGTTTAATATGCGCCTCTCTTCCTGTTACAGGATTCATGATCTGGTGGGGAAGAAGAAAAAAGAAACCCGCCAGAACTGCCTGAAACTTTTTTAAATAAATGTTTTGTTAATAATCTATTAATACAATCTTTTTTATAATTTTAACCCTTTAGAATTACAAATAGAAATGTCATTAATAGATTTATCAAAACAAGTTGCCCTGGGAATTGACATCGGAGGAACGAATACCAAGTTCGGAGTAGTAAACCACCGCGGCGAAGTACTGGAAAAAGGAAGTCTGAGAACCGACGCATACGATAAGGTAGAAGATTTCATTGATGCTCTGCATGAACAGGTACGCCCTTTAATCGAAAAACACGGCACAGAAAAAAACTTTGACGGAATCGGAGTAGGTGCTCCTAATGCCAACTATTATAAAGGAACCATTGAACAGGCCCCTAATCTGCCATGGAAAGGTGTTATTCATTTCACGGATCTGATGACGGCTAAATTCAATCTTCCGTGCAAGGTAACCAATGATGCCAATGCAGCCGCTCTTGGAGAAATGCTTTTCGGAGCCGCCCGCGGAATGAAAGATTTCATTATGATCACCCTGGGAACAGGTGTTGGAAGCGGAATTATTTCCAACGGAAGCCTGATTTACGGACATGACGGTTTTGCCGGAGAGCTGGGACATACCATTGTAAAACCTGGAGGAAGAAAACACTGGAGTACTGGATCTGAAGGAAGCCTAGAAGCCTATGCTTCTGCCACCGGAATTGCCATTACAGCAAAGAAAATGAGAGCCGAATTCCCGGAATCCATGCTGAATCAGTATCCTGAAGACGAGATCAACTCCAAAACAGTACATGAATGTGCTTTGAAAGGAGACCCGATCGCTATTGAGGTTTTCAGATATACCGGACAGAAACTGGGTGAAGCTTTAGCCAACTTTGTGATGTTTTCTTCACCAGAAGCGATTCTTCTTTTCGGAGGCGTAATCAAAGCTGGGGATTTTATCCTGAAACCGGCCAAACTCTACATGGAAAGAAACCTTCTGCCGATCTTCAGAAATAAAGTAAAACTGGTTTTCAGTGAACTGGATGAAGCCGATGCAGCCATCTTAGGAGCAAGTGCCCTTGTATGGGAAAAATAACAGAGTAAATTTTATATATATATTAAGCAGTCATTAATGGCTGCTTTTTTTGTTCATACACATATACAAAGATCTTCTTATCAACCATTAACGAGTAAAATGATTCGGTATCTGTGACAATGAATTTTTTAACCACATTAGTGGGATTTGTGGAATCTATGGGAAATTTAATTCTTATTGATATGATAGCTTGCTTTTTTTCACGCAAAGTTCATGTATAGGCAATATTGATTTTAAGGGAGCAAAGTGTAGAATCAACTTCGTTGATCCGATGAAGCGATAGACCAGCCTTCGGCTCTTTCAATGATGAAAACAGATCATAAAAAATTGCTAAAAATCTTTGATTTTTTTTGCGCCTTAAAAACAGCATAATGGTTAAAAACCTTGCGTCCTTTAGCGTTTAGCCAACAAAAAATCTGCTCAATCATGATCAGCAAGAGAAAAATAGAGGAGGACTTTAATCCGCCTAAATAATAGAAAAACAATCCACTGGCCTTAGCCCAAACTTATATAATCTGCAAAACATAATAAATAAAAAATTCGTGCCTCCGTGGCATAAAACATTTCATTAATTTATAGTTTTTATCGATGCAAACATTCACATTATTTGTATTTAAAACCATCAAAGTTTTTCTTATTTTTGATTGGTTTTTCGGGGTTACAATCCTTCAAAAACAACGAATAAAAATAATCAATTACAATGGAGAATAATCAATTTGAGCAGATCACTTTCGGAGGCGGCTGCTTCTGGTGTGTGGAAAGCTGTTTTAATATGCTGAAAGGAGTACAGTCTGCTGTTTCCGGATATTCGGGAGGCCACAAAGATAATCCCACCTATGAAGAAGTCTGTACCGGTGAAACGGGACATGCAGAAGTTGTACAGATTACTTATGATCCTGCTGTTATTTCTTATGAGCAGCTTATGGATGTATTTTTCTTCCTTCACGATCCTACGCAGCTGAACAGACAGGGCAATGACATTGGTACCCAATACCGTTCGGTTATTTACTATAAAGATGATGCTGAAAAAGCGAAGGCAGAAGAGGCTTTAAAAGTATCTGAAGCTTCGGGAAGATGGACCGGAACTTATGTTACAGAACTTACAAAGTTTGAAAAATTCTGGCCGGCAGAACAATATCACCAGGGATATTATCATGAAAACCCAACACAGCCTTACTGCAGTGCAGTGGTAGGACCGAAGATCCAGAAGTTCAAAAAACATTATGGAGAACTGGGAATGCTGAATATAGAATAAAAAATAGTAAAAGAGAGATAAAATAAAGTTTGTCTCTCTTTTTTATTCCTCTGCCACTATTGTATCTTTTTGCTTGCCTGCATATTTGAAGATAATCCAGGATGTTGACCGTCTTAATTCCCGTCCAGTATCCGGATCCACGCCGTCATCCGTAAAAAATTCAACTTCATTATTGTATTTCGAATACCACGTTTTTCCTGTGGCATTTAGATCTGTCAAAGTATCTTTTCTCATAATCTTCTTAAAAAAAAGAAACTTTTGCCTGTTCATGGCAACTATTGTCAATCCGGGCCTGATATAACTGCTGTCAGTCCCTATATATCTTTCTCCGTCCCAATACATATATTTCTTGTCTACAGACCCTCCCATTGACATAAACCCAAGGGCACCCGAATAATCTTTATTGACTTTCTTATTATTGGAAAAAAGTACATTTCCGGTAACCAGACAGATGAGCAAAGCAATTTCCATAATACCCATACCGTTTTTCTTCATAAAATCCGGCATCTTAAAATGCTGCTCATTCGTAATATTGATATTGATCTTGGATAGATTCTCTGAAATTGCTTCTTCATCCTTATCCACACTTATTCTCACCGTTGTGGAATTAGCAGCTTCATCTGTTCTAATAAAAGTTCTGGAAAACTCTGAAAAATCTCTATAGCCTGCATATTGGCTAAGCTTATCAAGTTTATAAGGTTCAATTTTGACTTCCACACCCGTCTCTGCAATATAGGCATCATAATACCTGACTAAGGTTCTATCTGCAATATCAAAATTCAATGTATCACTTAAATATAGACTTAAATACAAAGCTATCCCATTTTTCGTATCCCTTCCTGAGCCCTCTTTTCCTAGTCTAAAAACCTCATGAATTAATAGTTTTACCTTGGACATATTTAGTTTTTTACAGCCGTTACAAAATAGGTAATTTTTCTTCATACCACATTACGGATTTCCGTAACACGGCGCCTGTCCATTCTCTGTCTATTGGTGTCCGTCTTTTGTCTTAGTCCCGTATGAGCATTTTCTCCAAATTTGCCATAGAAATCAGTGACAAACAAAACATTACAAAAACAAAAATACGAAACTGATTTCAAATGACCAGATAAAACGGAGGCAAAACTCCGGGTTGGGAAGCAGATGTTTTCTCCTCCGTTTTTGAAGGTTCACTTCCCAAAAATTTAGAAGCGCTTCAATTTTTTTTAAACATGTAGCTCTACCTGTGATCGGTTTCGCGGGCAACTACAGAAGTCCCAAATTTTTAAATTTTTAAGAAGATGATACAGTTCATTCTAATGCTAATCGCTTTAGCATTCTCAAATAATAATGCCCATACAGTAACAGATAATAACGGCCAGAATCCGGTAACAGTGCAAAGCGATACGGGAGGAGGAACAGGTGTAAATCCAGGAGATACCAGCGGAGAAACAATACCAATTTTACCTCCTAAAAAGTAAAAGACCAAAAGACCACTCTAAATTTGAGTGGTTTTTTATATTTTAGGGCTATGATAAAAGCTTTACAATATTGCTTCCTTTTTATACTTATGTTATCTTGTAAAAATGATAACATGGTAACAAAGAATACGGCTATCGGAGATCAATTTTACGATAAAGGAATAAGTTTGTTTCAAAAAGATGATGTTCAATCTTATGCCAACTTTCAGAAAGCAATTTCATATTATAAATTATCTCATGATTCACCAAACATTTCCAAATCATTAATATGTCAAGCTAATATTCAACATATACAAGGAGATTATTCTGGAGCAGAAGAAACCTTGGTTGAAGCTTTAACCTATATGAAAGAAGGAGATGAAAGCTTTTTCTCGGTGTATGGTACAATGGCTAATATAAAATTGTTACAGAAAGAATATAAATCATCTATTGAATGGAGTGATAAAGCTTTAAATGAAAACATAGATTATCAAACAAAAGCTAAGATTCTTAATAATAAAGCAGTCTCTCTTTCTAAAATTCACAATTATAAAAATTCAATAAAGATTCTAAACAGTATAATTCTGGATTCTATTTCTAACAAAAATTTCACTCTCATTGTAAGAGATAATAAAGAGTATATCAATTGGTTATTTGACAATAGTTATCCCGCAGAAGACAGTTTGGAAAAAATTTTACAACTAAGAATTGCGGAAAATGATAATTGGGGACTTCATTCCAACTACATTCATTTAGTTGAAATTAATAAAGTCAAAAATCCAGAAAAATCTTTGTATTATGCAAAGAAGATGTTATCTCTGGCAAAAATTAGTCATAACCCGGAGGACAAATTAGAAGCTCTTGAAAAAATTTTATACACTGATAATCCCTCAAATCTTAAAAAAGCATTTATTGAATATAAAACTCTCTCGGATAGTATTCAGAAAAATAAAAATAATTACAAATCTCAGTTTGCTTATATTAAATATGACAGTCAAAAGAAAAGTGAGGAGAATCAAAAACTAAAGCTTGACAATGCACAAGGCGAGACTTTATTGTTGCAACAACAATTTGCTTCTGTAGCTCTAGCTATATCCATTATCATCATTATAGTATGGTATCGTAAACGCCAAATACGGCTAAAACAGGAAAAAGAACTAGAGGTCAAAAACACAGAGCTCAAAATGTCCAAAAAAGTTCATGATGTTGTAGCGAATGGCATCTATCAGGTAATGACCAAAATAGAAAACCAGGAAAGCTTCGATAAAGAAAAGGCCCTTGATGAACTTGAATTTGTTTACGAAAAATCAAGAGACATTTCCTATGATAAACTGGATCAGATGGGCAGCCCAAAAGATTGTAAAGAAAAAATATCCAAACTTATCGCTTCGTTCAAAAACGATGATACAGAAACCTACACTGTAGGCAATGAAGATGAAATATGGACTGGCCTACCCCAATCGCATTTTGAAGAAATCTATCAGGTCATCCGCGAACTGCTCGTGAATATGAAAAAACACAGCCGGGCATCACGTGTCGTTTTTAAATTTGAAAGATTCGAAAATCAAGTTGAAATACACTATACAGATAACGGAATTGGAATTCCTGGCGATATCATTCATAAAAACGGCCTTACTAATACGGTTTCCCGTATGGCAGCAATACATGGAGCTATTATTTTTGACACCAAAACCGAAAAAGGACTGAAGATCAATATTTCATTTCCTGTTTCTTAAAAAAGTAAAAAAATGTTCGAAAAAATCTTAATAGCCGAAGACCACGAAAGCAGCAGTATCTCTGTACAGAAAACACTAGAAGACCTTCATATTACCAATGCAGATTATGTTTATTATTGCGATGATGCATTAGCTAAAATCCAAAAATCCATCCGGGAAAATGATCCGTATGATTTGCTCATCACCGATCTTTTCTTTGAAGAAGACCACCGTGAGCAAAACATAAAAAACGGAACTGAACTTATCCAAAAGATCCGGGAATTGCAACCCTCCATTAAAGTGATTGTTTTTTCTGCAGAACATAGATCCGGAGTTATAGACTCCCTTTTTACCCAATACCACATCAATGGCTACGTCCGTAAAGCAAGAAATGACTCAAAAGAATTAAAAAAATCCATTGCTTCTGTTTTTATCAACGAAAACTATCTGTCTTTCGACCTGAAACAGGAAGTTAAAAAACTCAACAGCTACGAATTTACAGCCTATGATATCAACATCGTCTCTCTCCTTGCCAAAGGAATTCTTCAAAAGAATATTCCAGATCACCTTAAAGCAAAAGGAATTACTCCCAACGGCCTGAGCAGCGTAGAAAAAAAGCTGAACAGCTTAAAAGAAGACCTGCAGGTAACCAGTAACGAACAGCTTATTGCGTTTTGTAAAGATCTGGGGGTTATTTAATATTTCAAATACTCATCATACAGCCTTTCATTTTTTGAGAGGCTTTTTGTTTTTACGGATTCCCGTAAGGATTGAGTTTTAAAGGATATTACTTTTGAAAATAAATAAAACATCATCATGGATCTTAAACTTAAGCTTGAGCAATTACAACAAAAAGTAGGCGGATTAAAGGATCAGATTTCAACTGAAGAAGCCACTAAAAATGCTTTTGTAATGCCTTTTATACAGATTTTAGGCTACGATATATTTAACCCTACTGAAGTCGTTCCTGAACACGTTTGTGACATAGGAACTAAAAAAGGAGAAAAAGTGGACTATGTGATTAAAAACAATGATGAACCAGTCATCATCATTGAATGCAAACACTGGAAAGAAAATGTGGATGCTCATAATTCACAGCTTCACAGATATTTTCATGTTTCCAAAACAAGACTTGGCGTTCTTACCAATGGGATTATCTATAATTTTTATACCGATCTGGAAAAACCTAATATTATGGATGAAAAGCCTTTTTTCAGCATCAATATTGAGGATTTGAAAGACAGCTCTATAAAAATACTGGAAAATTTCACTAAAAAAGATTATAATCTGGAAAACATTCTCGATTCTGCTGAAGCTTTAAAATATATTAAGGCAATACGAAAAGAATTTGAAAAAGAAATAGAAACCCCATCTGATGAAATTGTAAAACTTTTGGTAAGCAGATTCTTTGGAAAGTCTATTACCGCCAACAGAATGATTTCCTTTAAGGAGTATACCAAAAAAGCCCTGACAACATCCATCAATGAATCTATTAGCTTCAGACTTAAATCTGCACTAAGCATTAATGAACAGATTGAAAAACAAGATGATGAAGTAAAAACGGCTCTGTCTATTGATGAAAATAATGACTCTAAAATCGTTACAACAGAAGAAGAATTGGAAGGTTTCCAAATTGTAAAGGCTATTATGAGAGAAAAAATTTCTTCAAACCGTATAGCGTACAGAGACACCTTATCCTACTTTGGGATCTTATTGGATGATAATAATAGAAAACCTCTTTGCAGACTCCACTTCAACACTACCAATAAATATATAGAAACGTTCCACAATGGTAAAGATGCCGGAGAAAAAATGTTATTAAATACCCTTGATGAAATATATGATTTCAGAGAGAAACTCCATAAAACATTAGAGAATTATTAATCCTCATAAAACAATCCTTAATAATTTTAAACAATTCTACTATGAAAAAACTACTCTTCACCTCCCTTTTGGGCTTAGGATTGCTACTTCCTGCCAGCTTCACAGCAGCACCACAAAAGGCTAATTCTGAACTCTCTAACAGGAAACCCAAGAAAAAAACTTCAAAAAGCAAAAAAAGCAGCAATACCAGAAGTTTTACCTCTTACTCTTCAGGCAGAGGCTGTACTTATAATGGAAATCAACTTTATGTAGGCAAAAGAGGCGGCTGCTATTATTACACTGGAAACAGTAAACAATATGTAGACCGTTCCTATTGCTCAGGGTGTAACTAAGCTTTTATCACCCTGCTTTCAATCAAAAAAACTAAAAACACTCATCATATATCAAAAAAGCGAAGATCTCTCTTCGCTTTTATTATTTTCTGACCATTTCCGTATGCGGAATATCGTCTTCCAGATATTTTTTTCCGGTATCTTCAAATCCGAATCCGGAGTAAAACCTCAGTAAATAATCCTGTGCAGAAATTCTTACTGCTGTTGTATGAAAACGGTTTTCTATCGTCTCCACAGCATATTGTATCAACTGCTTTCCTAAATTCTTTCCTCTTGCTATTTCAGTAGTAAGAACTCTTCCTATAGAAGTCTCATCATATTTGATACCCTTATCAAAAATACGGCAGTAAGCAAGAATATCTCCATGTTCCTCTGCCCATATATGAATAGCTTTCTGATCATAATTATCCAGATCAGGATAAGGGCAGTTCTGCTCTATGACAAATACATCAATACGTGCTTTCAAAATAGCATACAGCTCCGGTACGGTAAACTCATCAAACGTTTTGATCTTCCAGACTATATTACTCATCAAAAGTGACATGATTAAGCGTTAAAAAGTCGTTTGTCTTTTCAATGAAATCCAGAATTTCACCGCAGCCTTCCTTCTTTTCAGCCGAAGTAATATATAATTCCGGCAGATCTTCCCAGGTCTTATGCAGTTCATTCTTGTAATTTTCTACATTCTGAATGGCAACATTGGGTTTCAGCTTATCAACTTTTGTGAAAACAATGGAAAAAGGAACTCCGCTTTCTCCACACCACTGAATAAACTCCAGATCAATTTTTTGCGGAGTATGCCGGGAATCTACCAAAACAAAAAGATTCACCAGATTCCTCCTGTTTAAAATATAATTGGTGATCAGCTTTTCAAAATCCTTTCTTATAGACTTGGAAACTTTGGCATAACCATACCCCGGTAAATCGGTAAGATACCAGTTTTCATTTACTAAAAAATGATTGATCAGCTGTGTTTTTCCCGGAGTCTGTGAAGTTTTGGCCAGATCTTTATGATTCATCATCGCATTGATCAGGGACGATTTTCCTACATTAGACCTTCCGATAAAAGCATATTCAGGAAGTGTAGGCTCAGGACAGTCCTGCCATTTTCCGCTGCTCTTTACAAAATTTGCTGTTTTAATAACCATTTCTCGAATATTTTTAGAAAAATAAACCATTAAGAAAAGCTCTTAATGGTCATTTATATGTTGTATATATTTACACTTTATCTTTTAACCAGCTGTACAGAGTTTCGTTGAACTCATCCGGTTTTTCCATCATGGCAGCATGTCCACAGTGATCAAGCCAGAACAGATCTGAATTCGGGATAAACTTATGCATATCCTCTGCTACTTCCGGTGGTGTTACATTATCCTGTTTTCCCCAGATCAGACAAGTCGGGGTTTTAATCTTCGGAAGATCATTCAGCATGTTGTGCTTGATGGCACTTCTTGCCAGCATCACCGTTTTGATTCCTTTCATTCTGTCGTTCACTACAGAAAATACTTCATCTACAAGATCTTCTGTTGCAATCGCCGGGTCGTAAAAAACCTCTTCCGTTTTCTTTCTGATATAGGAACGGTCATTCTTTCGGGGAAAACTATCTCCGAAAGTTCTTTCGTACAGACCTGAACTTCCGGTAAGAACAAGATTCTTTACCAGATCCGGTCTTGCCAGGGTTAAAATAAGCCCAACATGACCTCCCATTGAGTTTCCTACAATAGTAACAGGTCCTGAAATATGGCTCTCAATAAACTTGATAATATATTTTGCAAGCGTGGTAAGATTCGTATTGAGTACCGGCAGATCATAGATCGGCAGCTGAGGCACATATACCTTGAAACCTCTTTCCGAAAAAAAATCTACCATTTTATCGAAATTACTCAAACCACCCATTAAACCGTGCAACAGCACCAATGGATGTCCTTCTCCCGCCTCTACAAAAGTATATTTCTTTTCTTTTTTTGTACTAAATATCATATAATGCCTTAATAAAGCCTTGCAAAAATACAAATTAAACCTCAAAAATATTTTGATTACCCTAATTTAAAATAAAAATAATATAATCTCCCCCTTTTTCTTCATTTTTTTCAAAACCACTTTAGTATGGCCTAAATAAGACTTTTCACAACAATCCGGATACCAGCTACTTATCCCTTAAAAACTAAATCTTTAATAAAACTTATTAACATTAAGTCAAAAAGTGGGAAAAAGTGGGAAATTTTGGAAACTTTTATATAAATTTGTCCCAAATGAAAAATTTCATTGGGACATATGAGTGTAAAATTGACGACAAAGGCCGCTTAAAAGTTCCTTCATCTTTAATCAAACAGATGGAAAACTTCGACGATAAGGCGTTTGTAGTCAAGAGATCTGTGTTCCAACCCTGCCTGGAAGTTTACCCAATGAATGCATGGGACAAACTGATGGGCAAAATAAATAAATTAAACAGATTCATTAAAAAGAATGCTGATTTCATACGAATGTTTACGGCAGGCGTAAAAACAGTAGAACTGGATAATGCAGGAAGGCTTCAGATCTCTAAAGACCTGGTAACCTTTGCAAACCTTCAGAAAGATACTGTAATTACCAGCGCAGGAGAGCTTTTCGAAATTTGGGATAAAGAAGCCTATGAAAAGGTGATCGCAACCAACGAAGCCGATTTTGCCAGCCTTGCTGAAGATGTGATGGGCTCTTTCGATGAAGAATAAGAACCACGCAGTTGTAGCGTGATAAAAAACACAAGTTAAGCATGTACCATAACCCCGTTTTATTAAAGCAGAGTGTTGATGATTTGGTGACGAATCCGGACGGAATATACGTGGACTGCACTTTTGGAGGCGGAGGCCACTCCAGGGAAATCCTGAACAGGCTTTCGGACAAAGGAAGATTGTTCAGTTTTGATCAGGATCTTGATGCTCTTAAAAATGCAATTGATGATCCCAGATTTACACTGGTAAACCAGAATTTCAGATTTCTGGAAAACTCCCTGCTGATGTATGGAGTTCCTCAGGTAGACGGAATCCTGGCAGACTTAGGCGTTTCATCCCATCAGTTTGATGAGGCAGAAAGAGGATTTTCAACAAGAAGTGATGCCCCTCTGGACATGAGAATGAACGTGATGCAGAATCTTGATGCTAAACGGGTGATTAATGAATACGGAGAAGAAGAGCTTGCTGACATTTTCTACCACTACGGAGAACTGAGAGAAGCAAGAAAGCTGGCGAGAGAAATCGTTCATCACAGAAAAACGAAGATCATCAATACCACGGAAGACCTGAAAAAGCTATTCAGCTACATTCCGCCCCATAAGGTTAATAAATTCTATGCCCAGCTTTTCCAGGCCATAAGAATTGAAGTAAATCAGGAGCTGGAGGTTTTAAAAGAAATGCTCGTTCAGGCCTACAACGTTCTGAAACCGGAAGGAAGACTGGTCGTTATTTCTTACCATTCATTAGAAGACCGTCTGGTAAAAAGATTCTTAAAGAACGGAATGTTTGAAGGTGAACCGGAAAGAGACATCTACGGAAATTATAAAAAAGCATTTGAGCTTCTGAAAAGTAAAGCGGTTATCCCAGACAGTGAGGAAATCGAAGAAAATTCCAGAGCCCGAAGTGCTAAAATGAGAACAGGAATTAAAATATAAAAGTGAATTGTGGAAAGTCAATAGTGATTTTTTCACATCACAAAATTGACAATTGACCACGAAGTGAATTCACTGCAAAGCAAATTGACAAACAAATAAATTGGCAAAAAGAACAACAAATCGCCCCCAGAAAAGACTCACTTTTATAGACATTATAAAAGGAAATTTTCTGAACCGTGATGAAATCAAAATACATTACAAGTATTTTCTGTTGTTGTTCATCCTGATGATGGCCATGATTTATAGCAACCATCTCGTCAACAAAAAAATTAAAATTGTTAATGCTTTAAAAGAAGAAACAGAAGAATATAAATCAAGAAACGCTTACGCCCAGAGTAAGCTGATCAAAGTAAAAATGGAATCGGAGCTGGGGAAAGAAGTAGCAAGGGATTCTTTAATGACCCTTGAAAATCATCCTCACAAACTGCTAATTAAACTAGACAGTACAGATGCAAAAACAAAATGAATACGACAACAAACGTAAAAAAACGTTAAGGTGGGGCTATCTCTTCGCAGTGGCAGCTCTGTGCGTATTCGTAATGTTTCTTACAAGGATTGTAATCCTGCAAAACACTAACGTTCAGGAAATTAAAGACGATTACATTAATAAAAATTATCGCGAAGCAACCCTGAAAGCTGCCCGCGGAAACCTTTTCGCCTCAGACGGTTCTATTCTGGCTACCACCGTAATGCGTTATGACATCTATCTTGATTTTAAAACTATGAAAGACAGTGTCTACACCAACAATATTGGGGCACTTACTGATTCTTTGAGCAAAATGTTTGGAAAATCCAGAGGAGAATTCAGACAGAAATTTGATGAGCAGAAAAAGAAAAAAAACCAATACTATACCTTAGTAAAAGGGCTAGATTTCGACCAGTACGACAGAATCCGAAACTTTCCGATCTTCAAAAAAGGAAAAAATAAAGGAGGATTTATCGTTGACAGAAACTACAAAAGGGAATTAGCCACTTCAGAAATCGGAGCCGGAACCATCGGGATGGATAACGGTGAATTAAAATCCGGACTGGAAGGTGCTTTCTCCAAATACCTGACCGGAACCGACGGAAAAAGACTGGAGCAGAGAATCAATTCCTCTCAATGGAAACCAATTGATTACTGGAAAGTTAAGGAGCCTGTAGACGGAGAAGACGTATATACAACCCTGGACCTTAGAATTCAGGATATTGCACACTCCGCGTTAGAAAAACAGCTTATCAATTACGAAGCAAAGCACGGAACCGTGATCGTGATGGAGGTAGAAACCGGAAAAGTACGCGCGCTTGTCAACCTAAAAAGAACAGAATCAGGCGAATATGAAGACTCTTACAACTACGCCTTAAAAGATAACATCGAACCCGGTTCCACCTTTAAAACCATCTCTCTGCTTGCCGCAATGGATGACGGCTTTATTGATGAAAACACCACAGTAAACGTAGGAAACGGAGTATGGGTTTATGCCAAACAAAGAATTTCAGACGGCCACGGTGGAGGAACCTACGACATCAGTGATGTTCTTGCAAAATCCAGTAATGTGGGTACCGCAAAACTGATCACAAAATACTATGCAGAAAAACCACAGATATTTCTGGATCATCTGAAACGCTGGAAATTATTCGATAAAATGGATATCGAACTGCCGGGAATCACAAAGCCTAAAATCCTGACCCCGCAGCACTCGAGATGGAACGCTGCTACCCTGGCCTCCATTTCTTTCGGGTACTCCTCAAATATCAATCTACTACAGTTAACAACTTTCTATAATGGGGTTGCTAATGGTGGTAAAATGGTGAAGCCACTTTTCATTGACAAGATCATGAAAGACGGAAAAGTAATGTACAGCGCCAAGCCGGAAGTAATGGTCAACAAAATGGCTTCCGAAAAAGCAATTAAAATGATGACCAGCGCTCTGACCAAAGCCGTAGAAAAAGGAACCGGACGAAGCATCTTCACCCCGAACCTTAAAATGGCCGGAAAAACAGGAACGGCAAGATTTGAATATTGGCTTCCTGGTCCAATGAAATACCGTGCTTCATTCGCTGGTTTCTATCCCGCGGATAGTCCGAAGTACACCTGCTATGTAATGGTCAGCGAACCCAATACAGCAAAAGGATTTTATGGAGGAGCCGTTTCTGCACCCGTATTTAAGGAAATCGCAGGAAAAACATTCCTGAAAACACCACAGAATATTGAAAAAGAAATGCTGGTAGACAAAAGGGTAGACCTAAGCAAAATGGTTGAACCTAACGTCAAAGTAGCAGTTAATGATAAACAAATGCCTAACGTAGTAGGACTTATTGGTAAAAATGTAATTCCACAACTGGAAAACTTAGGATACCGTGTCGATTACAAAGGAGTTGGAAGGATCAAAGAGCAATTCCCACTGGAAGGTACTACGATCAGCAAGAACCAGAGAATTTATTTATCGCTGCAGAATTAATAGAAAAACAAAGTCCCGAAGGGACGATTTAACAAGGAATAGGATGCAATCCTATTAATAAAAATGATAATAACAGAATTAGTAAACAGAATCCCGGTAACAGCAATTCATGGCAACAGCAGCCGTGAAGTTACCGAATTGGTGTTTGATAGTAGAAAAGCTACAGAAAACTCCCTTTATATTGCAATAAAAGGAACTGTTTCTGATGGCCACTCTTTCATTTCCTCAGCAATTGAAAAAGGAGCCGCAACAATTGTCTGCGAAGAACTTCCGGAAGTATTGGCAGAAAATATAACCTATATACAGGTAAAAGATTCATCCAAAGCTTTAGGACATCTCGCTTCTAATTTCTATGGAAACCCTTCCAGAAAATTAAAACTGGTAGGAGTTACAGGAACCAACGGAAAAACATCTGTCTCTACCCTGCTTTTTGATGTTTTCAAAAATATGGGCTATGATTCTGCCTTACTTTCAACAGTTGAGATCAGAATAGGAGAAGAAATCATTCCCGCCACCCATACCACTCCGGATGTGATCACCATCAATAAAATTCTGGCTGAAGCAGTGGAAAAAGGATGTGAATTTGCTTTTATGGAAGTAAGTTCCCACGGGATTGCACAAAACAGAATCGAAGGATTGCACTTCAAAGTGGCAGGATTTACCAATCTTACCCACGATCATTTAGATTATCATAAAACCTTTGGCGAATATCTTAAAACCAAAAAAAGATTTTTCGACGAACTGGAAGGTACAGCCGTTGCCATTACCAATGTTGATGACAAAAACGGAAATGTGATGCTTCAGAACACCAAAGCAAAGAAAAAATCTTATGCTTTGAAAACGATGGCAGATTACCATGGAAAGCTTCTTGAAGTTGATTTTAACGGAATGCTTTTAAATTTCAACGGAAAAGAATTCTGGACAACGCTGACCGGAAAATTCAATGTCTATAACCTTCTTTTGGTTTTCGGAATCGCAGAAGAACTGGGTTTTGAGCAGGATGAAGTTCTTCAGGCTGTAAGTAAACTAAAAAGAGTTTCCGGAAGATTTGAAACATTCAGATCAGATGGCGGAATTTTCTTCATTGTAGATTATGCCCACACACCAGATGCCTTAGAAAACATTCTGGACAGCATCAACGATATCAGAACCAAAAATGAAAGACTGATCACTGTTTTTGGATGCGGAGGTGACAGAGACCACTCGAAAAGACCTGAAATGGGAAATATTGCCACCAAAAAATCAACACTGGCGATTATCACTTCAGACAATCCGAGAACAGAAGATCCCGCGCAGATCATCAAAGAAATTGAAGCAGGCGTTGAACCTCAGAACTTCAGCAAATACACTTCAATTCCAGACAGAAAAGAAGCCATCAAAATGGCCATAAAATTTGCAGAACCGAAAGATATTGTTCTCGTAGCCGGAAAAGGACACGAAACCTATCAGGAAATCAATGGTGTAAAACATCATTTTGACGATAAAGAAACGATTAATGAACTTTGGAAATTAATGAGTAAATAGAATTTAAAACGATCATTAATTAAAACTTGACAACATGCTATACTATCTATACGAATACTTAACCAGCCATGGAATCCATATCCCCGGATTAGGAATGTTGAAATACATTTCCTTCCGTGCAGGGATCGCCGTGCTTTTTTCTCTGGTCATTGCTCTGGTTTACGGAAAAAGAGTAATCAACTACCTGAGAACGAAACAAATGGGTGAACTGGTACGCGATCTTGGATTAGACGGGCAAAAGCAGAAAGAAGGAACCCCTACCATGGGAGGACTAATCATCATTCTGGCAACCATCATTCCGGTCCTGCTATTTACAAGGATCACCAACGTCTACATTGTTCTCCTGCTGGTTTCTATGTTATGGATGGGTGCAATCGGTTTTCTGGATGATTATTTAAAGAAAATCAAAAAAAATAAAGACGGTCTGAGCGGTAAATTTAAAGTAGTCGGACAGGTGGGACTGGGACTGATTGTCGGAATCACCATGTATTTCCATCCGGACATTACCGTTAAAAGAAAATATGCCGATGCAAAAGTAGTGAACCGGAACAATGTAGAACAAAACTTTATGCCTACAGAAAAAATTACAGTCTCTACCGTTCCTTTTGCTAAAAATAATGAATTCGATTACAGCGGAATTCTGTTCTGGATGAATGATAAAGATGCCCATGAGTGGGCATGGATTGTCTTTATTCCTATTGTTATCTTCATTGTAACCGCCGTATCCAACGGAGCCAACATTACAGACGGTATAGACGGTCTTGCCGCAGGAACCAGTGTAGTCATACTGCTCACCCTTGCATTGTTCGCCTACCTTTCCGGGAACATTATCTTCGCAGATTATCTCAACATCATGTTCCTTCCGAATATGGGAGAAACCACCATTTTTGCAGTAGCCATGGTAGGTGCCGTAATTGGCTTTTTCTGGTACAATACCTATCCTGCACAGGTTTTTATGGGAGATACCGGAAGTTTAATGCTGGGAGGCGTAATTGCCGTTCTGGCCATTATCCTGAGAAAAGAATTACTGATTCCTGTTTTATGCGGAATTTTCTTAATCGAAAACCTATCCGTGATGCTTCAGGTAATCGTTTTCAAATACAGAAAGAAAAAATATGGGTTGGAATATGCCCAAAACAATAGGCTGTTCAGAATGTCACCATTACACCACCACTATCAGAAAGAAGGTTTCCACGAAAGTAAAATCGTGAACCGTATGATTATTATTGGAGTAATACTGGCTATCATATGTCTGATCACACTGAAAATGAGATAATTTTTGTAAAAAGTAGAAAGTATTAATGTAAAAGACACCCTTACATTGTACGTTTTACAATTTACATTTTACAAAAAAATTAATTATGAAAATAGTTGTTTTAGGAGGAGGAGAAAGCGGATGTGGTGCTGCTTATTTGGCTAAAAAACAAGGTCTGGAAGTTTTTCTTTCAGACAAGGGAGCTATTAAGGATCACTACAAACAGTTTCTGACTGAAAATGAAATTGAATTTGAAGAAGGAAATCACAACGAAGAAAGAATTTTAAACGCAGACTGGATTGTAAAAAGCCCGGGAATTCCCAAAAAGGCAGAAATCATCCATAAAATTCATGAGAAAGGAATCAGACTTTCCTCTGAAATAGAATTTGCGTCAGAATTCACCAATGCTAAAATTATCGCCATCACCGGAAGTAACGGAAAAACCACCACAACTTCCCTGATCTATTATATCCTGAAAAATGACGGATTGAATGTAGGCTTAGGCGGAAACATTGGCTACAGCTTTGCCAGACAGGTTGCTGATGAAAACCATGAATATTATGTCCTGGAAGTAAGCTCTTTCCAATTAGATGATATTCAGAACTTCAGACCTTATATTTCCCTTCTATTGAACCTGTCTCAGGATCACCTGGATCAGTACAACTACAACTATGAGGAATATGCATTGGCTAAATTCCGAATCGCTGAAAATCAGGAAAATGACAATTTCTTCATCTACAATAAAGATGATGAAATGAGCAAAAATATTCTTGAAAAACTGGAGATCAGAGCCAAAATGATCCCTTTTTCAACCAAGGAAAAACTGGCAGAAGGAGGTTTTATCAATGAAGATAAAATTGAAGTTAAGATGAAAGATGAGTTCACCATGAAAATTGATGAACTTTCACTTCTCGGAAACCACAATGTTGCCAACAGTTTAGCCGCATCTATTGCAGGTAAAATACTGGAAATCAACAACGACAGCATCAGAAATTCCCTGATGACTTTCCAGGCAGTAGAACACAGGCTCGAGTTTGTAACTGAAATTGAAGGAGTAAAATACATCAACGACAGTAAGGCAACCAACGTAAACGCCACCTATTACGCTTTAGAAAGTATGAAAACGCCTACCGTATGGATTGTAGGAGGACTGGATAAAGGAAACGACTACTCAGAAATTGAGGATCTGGTGAAAAGAAAGGTAAAAGCCATTGTCTGCCTTGGAATAGACAACCAGAAGATCATAGACTTCTTTAAAAACAAAAAAGAATTCATCTACGATACTTCAAGCATGGAAGAAGCCGTAAGAATATCAAAATCTCTGGCAAAGAACGGAGATACCGTTTTACTTTCCCCATGTTGCGCAAGTTTTGATCTTTTCAAAAGCTATGAAGACAGAGGAAAACAATTTAAAGAACAGGTATTAAAAGCCAATGGCCATTAGCCAGAAGCCAATAGCATTAAATATGGACGAACAGAACACAGAAAGCAGATTTGAATTTCTAAAGGGCGATAAAGTACTTTGGATGGTCATTCTTGTGATTTCCATTTTCTCTATCTTCCCTGTATATTCTGCAAGTTCAAATCTCGAATACATTGTCAATAACGGGACCACCACCGGTCACGTTATCAAGCATATGTTCTTTGTAGTCTTAGGTCTTGGAATCATGAGACTGGTAGGAACCGTAAAATATGAATACATCGGAAAACTCAGCAGCATCCTGCTGGGCCTGATGATTGTTCTATTGATCGTTACCATGTTTACGGGCCAAACCATCGACGGAGCCAGTGCTTCCAGATGGCTTAAAATTCCCGGAACTCCAATTTCATTCCAACCGTCATCATTCGCCTTTTTAATGCTGATTATTTACCTGTGCAGATATTTAACAAAGAAAATAACCAGAGAAAGACTCCCGATAGAAAATATCATGTACATTTTCGGGCCAATTCTTCTTGTATTTGTACTGGTAGCCAAGGATAACGGTTCAACCGCTTTGATGATTCTAATGGTTTCCGTAGTGGTTCTCATCATAGGACAGCTTCACTGGAAATACATTGCCGGATTTATCTCCGCATCATTTGTAGCCATTGTCTTCTTCCTGCTGATTGCACTGAATACCAACATGATCGGAGGAAACCGTGTACATACCTGGATGAGCCGTATCGAAACATTTACCTCCAGCAAGGCCAAAACAGCTGACGTAGATGACGAAAGCGTAAAAGCAAAAAACTATCAGGTAATGCAGGCTAAAGCAGCCATCGTTCATGGTGGAATTACCGGAATGGGGCCAGGAAAAAGCGCACTGAAACAAATGCTTCCCCAGTCTGCCTCCGACTTTATCTTCGCCGTTATCGTAGAAGAATACGGATTGATAGGTGCCGCCTTTCTGATAAGCCTCTATTTGATTATGATGATCCGGATTGTCATGATAGCCAGTAAAATGCCCGCCTTTTTTGGGTCGCTGCTGGTGCTCAGTCTCGGGGTAATGATCTTCATACAGCTCTCAGTAAATATAGCCGTTGCCGTCAACCTGATTCCAGTAACCGGACAGCCGCTGCCACTTATCAGCTACGGAGGAACCTCAATGCTGGTAACCTACCTTCAGCTGGGAATTATTTTAAATATAAGCTCAAGAATACAGATCTACGATGAAGAAGGAATGGGCAAAAAACAAAGCATAGCAGAAATTAACGATATCGCATAAAACAAAAGTCCCAAAGGGACGATTTAACAAAGAATAGGATAAAATCCTATTATATTGAAATTTGAATATTGAATTAAAATAAAACCGGGCACGGCCCCATTAAAATGAACAAAAAATTAAAAGTAGTATTATCCGGCGGCGGAACAGGAGGACACATCTTCCCGGCAATCGCCATTGCAGACGAAATCAGAAAAAGATTTCCTGATACAGAATTTTTGTTCATCGGAGCCAACGGAAAAATGGAAATGGAAAAAGTTCCTCAGGCCGGCTATAAAATTGAAGGAATTGATATCGCCGGAATAGACAGAGGGAACCTTTTATCCAATCTGGGCCTGCCTTTCAAAATTCTGAAAAGCCTGTCCAGATCCAAAAAAATCATTAAAAGTTTTGCTCCGGATTTTGCTGTCGGAACAGGTGGTTTTGCCAGCGGTCCGGCCTTATATGAAGCAAGCAAAATGGGAATCCCAATCTTTATTCAGGAACAGAATGCCCACGCAGGAGTAACCAATAAGATTCTGAGCAAGAAAGCAAAGGCCGTATTTACAGCCTATCCGAAAGTAGAAGGCTTCCCAGCAGAAAAAATAAAATTCCTGGGTAACCCGATTCGTGAGAATATCGTTACCGGAATGACGGAAACCGCTCTTGCCAAAGAAAAAATGGGAATAAGCAAAGATAAGCTGACCATCCTTTCCGTAGGCGGATCTTTGGGCTCCAGAACATTAAATAATGCCTGGAAATCGCATTTAAATGACATCATAAACAAAGACTATCAGCTGATCTGGCAAACAGGAAAACTCGATTATCAAAATATTATTGAAGAGACAAAAGATGTTGATACCCGAAATATCCAGATACGTGAATTCATTAAAGACATGGAACTGGCCTATTCCGCAGCAGATATTATTGTTTCGAGAGCCGGAGCCATTGCCATCTCAGAACTGGCCGTAGCAAAAAAACCGGTTCTGTTGGTCCCTTTCCCGTTTGCGGCAGAAGACCACCAGACCAAAAATGCCATGAATCTGGTTGAAAAAAATGCAGCCAGAATGGTAAAAGACTCTGAAATGCAGGAGAAATTCTGGAACACCTTATCAGAGATTTGCGAAAGCGAAAATTTAAGAAAAGAAATGTCTGACAATCTGGAATATTTTGCCAAGCCTGATGCCGCAAAACAGATTGTAGACGAAATAATGAAAAAGTTGTAGAAAATAGTAATAACAATACATTCTACATCATAGAGTAATACAAAAAGAAATGAATATTTTAGAAACATATCAGAAATTTTACTTCGTCGGAATCGGCGGGATCGGGATGAGTGCTCTGGCGCGTTACTTCAACGCATCAGGCAAAAAAGTATTGGGATATGATAAAACCGATACCAAACTGACTCAACAGCTGATGAAAGAAGGAATTGATATTGCTTTTGAGGATATTCTTGACGAAAGAATTACTTCCCTTCACAAAGAAGACACTCTGGTGATCTATACTCCGGCTATTAAAACACTGGGAATCCTTGATTATTTCAATCAAAACCAGTTTGAAGTTTTAAAACGTGCCAAAGTATTAGGACTGATCACAGAAAATACAGAATGTATTGCGGTAGCCGGAACCCATGGAAAAACCACCACCTCTACTCTGGTTTCCCATTTGTGTAAAGAAGCAGATCTTCCTTTCTCATGCTTTTTAGGAGGAATTTCTGAGAACTTTAAGTCTAACTTTCTGTACAATGGAACACAATATTCAGTAGTAGAAGCGGATGAATATGACAGAAGCTTCCTGAATCTTTCTCCGGACTGGGCGGTTATTACCTCTACCGATGCAGACCATCTTGATATTTATGGCGACAAAAGCCATATTGAGGAAGGATTCAGACAGTTTGCAGCACTGGTTCCGGAAGACAGACAGCTGTTTGTGAGAAAAGGACTAGAAATAGGCAGAGCGCATCAGACCTATGCCGTTAATGAAAAAGCAGATTACTATTCAGATAATCTGCGTATGGATCACGATAAAATCTATTTTGATTTCCATACCCCGACTGAAACCATAAAAGATTTCGTTTGGGAAATCCCGGGTATCCACAACGTGGAAAACGCCACGGCGGCATTGGCTATCCTGCACAATTTAGGCGTAGATTTTGAGACCCTGAAAAAGGCAATTGCCAATTTTAAAGGCATTAAGAGAAGATATACCAAACATATTTATCCAAACGGTAAAATCTACATCGATGATTACGCCCATCATCCAACAGAGATCAATGCCGTAATGAGTTCAGTAAGAACTTTTTATCCGGATAAAAAATTATTGGTGGTATTTCAACCGCATCTGTTCAGCAGAACAAGAGACTTTGCTGACGGATTTGCGGAAAGCCTCAGCAATTCTGATGAGCTGATCCTTCTGGACATCTATCCTGCAAGAGAACTTCAGGAAAATTTTGAAGGAATTACCTCAGACTGGCTTTTGGAAAAAGTAACCTTAGATAAAAAAGAAGTATCAGCATTATCCGATGCTTTTGAAAAGATAAAAGAAAAAGATTTTGACATTCTTCTAACCGTTGGCGCAGGAAATATAGACACCCTGTACGACCCTGTTTGTGAATGGATTTCAAAAATATAAGTTTAATCCAAACTGAATAAAAAAACTTGCGGCAATAGCGCTTATAGAAAAAAATGAAAAAAAAATACAGAATATTAAAAATTGCGGTCACTGTGATCATCTTAGGATTACTGCTGAGTTTCTCATTAAAGAGATTCAGTGGTCAGAAGATTACGGACCAAAAGATTTCTGTAAAAATGAATGAAAAAACACCGGTTTACTTTATCGATGAAAAAGATATAAGAGCCATTGTCAAAAAAGAAAACCCTTCAGGAAAAGTTGGAGATCTCAATATTCCCGCACTGGAAAAGAAGATTAACTCCCTTCCTGCCGTAGACAGTGCTAATGTATATTTAAATCTAAATGGTAAACTGAACTTGGATATTAAACAAAGAGTTCCTGTTTTCAGACTTAACAAGGACGGAAGAGATTTTTATGTAGACCAGAAAGGAACAGAGTTTCCTATTTCAAAGACCTATTCTCATCCTTGCATGCTCGTAACGGGAAATGTAAAACCCGAGGAATATCAGAAGCTGGCTGAATTGGTAGAAAAAATAGACAAAGATAATTTCAGCAAAAAATTCTTTATCGGAATCTCCAAATACAAGGACGATTATAATCTCCTGACCAGTGAAGGAAATTATAAAGTAGAAATAGGTGATCTTGATAATATTGAATTTAAAGTAAAAGGTTTTAAAGCGTTTGTAGAAAAATACCTGGTCTATCAGGATCCTCAGAAATACAATATGGTCTCCGTGAAATACCAAAACCAGATTGTAACCACTTTAAATCCTTATTTTAAAGAAAATGACAGTATTCTGAAGGCAGGAAATAAGGAGCTTGCAAAAGCCCCAATCCCTACATCAGCGAAGAAACCTGATTTAGCACCCAAACCCGCTGAAAAAAAGAAACCGGCTTCATCCTCAGCAAAGCCAAAAGAAAATATAAAGCCAAAAACAACGGCCAAACCAAAGGAAACGAAGAAAGCAGAGAAAAAGCCAGCAGCGGCAAAGCCCAAAGCAAAGGTCAAAATAGAATAAAATCTAGTCTCAGAAAGACATTTTAGCACAAAATTGGATAAGATCCAATCGGGAAAAAAGTAGAAAAAAATCAAATCGATATAAACAAATGGAAAATCAAGAGTATTCAGTAGGTCTGGACATCGGGACAACAAAGATTGTCGCGATTGTCGGAAGGAGGAATGCACACGGGAAAATAGAAGTTCTCGGTGTAGGGAAGGCCAAAAGTCTTGGAGTTCATAAAGGTATTGTGAACAATATCTCACAGACCATTAATTCAATCAAGGCTGCCGTTTCTGAGGCACAGTCCAGCGCAGGTGTTCCCATCCGTAAAGTCACAGTCGGTATCGCAGGAAAACACATCCGTTCACTGCAGCATTCCGATTATATTATGCGTGAACATCCGGATAAATTTATTACAGATGATGACATTGAAGCACTGAAAGATCAGGTAAAAAAACTGGTTATGCTTCCCGGTGAAGAAATCATCCACGTACTTCCTCAAGAGTATAAAGTAGATTCCGAAGGCGAAATTCAGGAACCTGTAGGAATGCACGGAAAGCGTTTAGAAGCTAACTTCCACGTTGTAGTGGGACAGATGGGCAGCATCCGAAATATCGCAAGATGTGTAAGAGAAGCAGGCCTGGAAATGGAAGCCCTTACCCTGGAACCTCTAGCCTCTTCAGAAGCAGTACTTACCAAAGAAGAAAAAGAAGCCGGTGTTGCTATCGTAGATATTGGTGGTGGTACTACAGATATAGCTATTTTTAAAGATAATATCATCCGCCACACATGCGTAATTCCTTACGGAGGAGGCATTATTACGGAAGATATCAAAGAAGGCTGTTCCATTATCGAAAAACATGCAGAACAGCTGAAAGTAAAATTCGGTTCAGCAGTTCCCGAATTGGAAAAAGACAGTACATTTGTTACCATTCCCGGACTTCACGGCAGACCAGACAAAGAGATTTCTCTAAAAACTTTAGCACAAATCATCAATGCCAGAGTAGAAGAGATCCTTGAAATGGTAAATACAGAATTGAAGGCGTACGGTGCATTTGAACAGAAAAAGAAGCTTATTGCAGGAATTGTCCTTACAGGAGGCGGTTCAAACCTGAAGCATCTTCGTCAGCTGGCCAATTACACAACAGGTTTCGACAGCAGAATCGGTTTTGCCAATGAATATATTGCCAACGATAAAAACCAGTACCTGAAAGGTCCGGAATTTGCTACCTCTATCGGCTTGCTTATGGAAAGTTTAAAGATCAGGGACAAGAAGCAAAATGCTGATATTACAGAACCTGTTTTGGAAGAACAGAAAACAGAAGTTACCGACAGCATACAGGCAGAAACGGTACAACAACAGGTTCAGCAGGCTGTTCCCGTTGAGGAAAACCCCGTTTTAACCGAACAGCAGGAAAACAAAAGAGCGAAACTGACCTTTGGACAGTCACTCATGGAAAAAGTAAAAAAATTCTTTGAAGAAGTAGAATAAATATAAATGATAAAAGATGTGATAAATATTATCAGAAATAGCAGGAGATTTATTATCTTAAACTAAATAAAACATTTATCAGCCATCGTTATCAGTTATCAATTATTAAAAATATAGTTATGGAAAATATAGGTACACAAGGATTTTCATTTGATTTGCCAAAAGGAAATTCATCCATTATAAAAGTGATCGGTGTAGGTGGCGGCGGAAACAATGCTCTGAAACACATGTACGAGAAAGGAATTCACGGAGTAGATTTCGTGATCTGCAATACAGATGCCCAGACTTTAGATAATAACCCTGTTGCCAACAAAGTACAGTTGGGAACTACCATCACTGAAGGCCTTGGTGCCGGCGCTGATCCTGAAGTTGGAGAAAAATCAGCTATTGAAAGCATTGAAGATATTAAAGCTGCTATGGGCCAGAACACGAAAATGGTGTTCATCACTGCCGGAATGGGTGGTGGTACAGGTACAGGAGCCGCTCCTGTTATTGCTAAAGTAGCCAAAGACATGGGAATTTTAACGGTAGGTATTGTTACCGTTCCTTTCAGCTTTGAAGGAAAAAGAAGATTAGATCAGGCTGAAAACGGCCTTGATAAACTAAAAAATAACGTTGACTCATTAATTGTCATCAACAACGATAAGCTAAGACAGCAGTTTGGAAATCTTGGATTCAAACAGGGATTCTCCAAGGCAGACGAAGTTTTAGCCAATGCAGCCAAAGGAATGGCAGAAGTTATTACGGGATATTTTGATGTAAACATTGACTTTAGAGATGCTAAATCAGTGCTTCAGAATTCCGGTACAGCTCTGATGTCTACAGGAACAGCTTCCGGAGAGAATAAAGCTGAAGAAGCCGTAAGAAAAGCTCTTGACTCCCCGTTATTAAATGACAATAAGATTACAGGAGCCAAAAATGTACTGTTACTGATCAGAAGTGGCGCAGAAGAAGTTACCATGGATGAAATAGGTATCATCATGGATCATATTCAGAAAGAAGCAGGAAATACCGCTGATATCATCTTCGGAGTTGGTGCAGATGAGGAACTGGGAGATGCTGTAAGTGTTCTTGTTATCGCTACAGGATTTTCCAATGAGAACAAAAAATTTGCAGGACCTACAGAAAAAATCAGAATCAGTCTTAATGACAATTTTGATGCTCCAAAATCTTCACCATTCAAAACAAGAGAAGAAAGAGAATCTGCTCCTGAGGCAACACACGATTTTGGCAGAAAAAATCTTTTCAGATTAGATGACGAAGACCATAACACTCCACAGTTTGGTTCTACATCTATTGAAAAAAAAATGATCATTGAGGAAGAGGAAATTAAAACAGAAATTAGATTTACAGACAAAGAAGATACCCTGAATACTCCTGAACAGGCCTGGAAAAATGAGGAAGAAAGCAGCCAGGACGCCTACAACCTGTTTTCTATTGATGATGAAGAGGGTGAAGATCCAAACGATTTAGAAATCCAGTCTTTCTCATTTGACTTTGAAAATAAAAAAGATGAGCCTCAATCAGGAAGCACTTTCAATACCTCTTTTTCAGAAGAAAAGCCTGTAGAATTCAGCTTCTTTGTAAACCAGCCTTCATCCAATGAACCAAAGACTGATTTCGGGCAGCCTAAGGCAGAATTCAATGCACCTGTAAGTACTTTGACTGAAACACCGGTTCAACAGACTGAAACGTTCTTCCAGACAAAACAGGAAGAACCAAAAGTTGAAATCAAACCTGCAGTTGAGCATACAACAGAACTTGAAACTCCGAAAACGGAAGAGTCTGAATTCACGTTTGTCAATAAAGCAGTAGATCAGGAAAGAGTATTGGAAAGAAGAAACAAGCTGAAAGAGTTCAATTCAAGATATCAGAGTTTTGACAGCTCCAGCGAATTTGAATCTATTCCTGCTTTCAAAAGAAAAAATATCTCTATCGACGGAGTCAATGCCTCAGACCAGAACATCAATACCTATCTGTCTGATAACAACGGATCTATGCAGGTGAGAGAAAACAGATTTTTAAATAAAGACGTAGATTAATGCTGATGGCAGATAGCTACTAGCAAATGGCTTTAAAAGTCACGTCAAAGCGAGCAGCTAACTGCCAGAAGCCAAAAGCATAAAACATGAGTTTAGAAAATACCATAAGTGAAGCTATAAAAACAGCCATGAGAGCAAAAGACAGAGTTGCTCTGGATTCTTTGCGTGCTGTAAAATCTCAGATCTTACTTCTGCAAACAGAAGCAAGAGGTGCTGAAGTTTCTGCAGAGCAGGAAATTGCAATTCTGCAGAGAATGATCAAACAACGTAAAGACTCTTTTGAACAGTTTGCTGCACAGGGAAGAAATGACCTTGCTGAAGTAGAAGAAGCACAGATGAAAGTGATTGAGCAGTTTCTGCCAAAACAGCTTTCCTTAGAAGAACTGGAAACAGAGATTAAAAATATTATTTCAGAAACCGGAGCCGAGTCTATTAAGGACCTGGGAAAGGTAATGGGAGCAGCTTCAAAAGCATTAGCCGGAAAGTCTGACGGAAAAAGTATTTCCGAGATGGCTAAAAAACTCCTTTCTTAGTTGGCCGTTGAAAAACACCAACCTATTTATAAGGATATCCAACCTTTGCATATCGATTTGATTAAAGAAGCCCGAAATTGTTTAATTTCGGGCTTCATTTTTGGGATATTCAAGATTATTAATTTCAGTTTAATAATATCTAAAACTGAAAAAGAGCTCATTCAACTGCCTCTTAGGCTGTATTGAATAATTTGTTTGCCTGAGGGAAAGCCGTAATTGTTTTTTTCATGGTCCTTTGTTTTTCAGAATCATTTCAAATTTAACAATTATTTTTCATTATTTGTTATTTTATTTTATATTTTTTCAAATATTATTGAATTATTAATATTTAATTAATTTTCTATGCCTAAACCATTGATAGTTTTTATGTATTGAACAAACGTAAAGAATTGCTTAACTTTGTAGGGATAAAAAACAAAATATATGTATCCAACAGATTTAGTAATGCCTATGAAGGCTGAACTTACAGATAAAGGTTTCGAAGATCTAACAACTCCTGCTCAGGTAGAGGGAGCATTAAAGCAGTCAGGAACCACCCTATTAGTGATCAATTCTGTTTGCGGATGTGCTGCCGGAGCTGCAAGACCAGGTGTAGTATATTCTTTGACAGGAGATAAAAAACCTGATCATTTAACGACTGTTTTTGCAGGATATGATACTGAAGCAGTAGTAGAAGCAAGAAAACACCTTGCTCCGTTCCCTCCAAGCTCTCCATGTGTAGCGCTTTTCAAAGACGGAGAATTGGTTCATATGCTGGAAAGACATCATATTGAAGGTAATCCTGCCGGGGCTATCGCTGCCAATCTTCAGGCTGCTTATGATGAGTATTGCTAAGAAACAATAATCTAAATAATAAACCGTTACAAATTTTGTAGCGGTTTTTTTATTTCATGCTATAAAAATTTTCTGAAAATCCAAATATCATTATATTTGTTGAAATGGCAACAAAGGCACTCTTCAATACGGTAGTCAACTGGTTTATCCGCCAAAGGATAGATCAGATACAGAATTTCATGAACCATCCTATTGAAACCCAGAAAGGTATACTTTTCTCTCAGCTCTTCCATGCGGAAGATACAGAGTACGGAAGAATACACGGTTTCAATTCGATTTCAAGTTATCAGGACTTTAAAAACAAGGTTCCGATTGTAACTTATGAAGATTTTGAACCGTATATAGAAAAGGCAAGACAGGGCTGCAAAGACGTAAGCTGGCCCGGATATATCAAGCATTTTGCCAAATCCTCCGGGACAACGAATGCCAAAAGCAAATTCATTCCCATTTCAGCAGAGAGCCTTGAATACTGTCATATGAAAGCCGGGAAAGATATGGTTTCCATCTATGCCAATAACCATCCCGAAAACCAGCTTTTCACCAACAAAAATTTACGCCTTGGGGGAAGTTCTGAACTATATGCAGATTTCAACACTAAATTCGGGGATCTGTCTGCTATTTTGATTGATAATCTTCCGTTTTGGGTGGAAATTACCACCATACCCAGCAAAAAAGTTTCCCTGATGTCTGAATGGGAAAGTAAGCTTAAAGCCATTACTTCAGAAGTAAAAAATGAAGATGTAGGAAGTATCCTTGGGGTTCCGAGCTGGATGATGGTTCTTCTGCAAAGAGTTTTAAAGGAAACAGATGCGGAAAGCATTTCTAAGCTGTGGCCTAATTTAGAGGTGTTTTTTCACGGCGGAATCAGTTTTAAGCCCTACAGGGAGCAATACAAACAGATCATCGGAAAAAACATCAATTACTACGAAATTTATAATGCTTCTGAAGGCTTCTTCGGAATCCAGGACCGCTCGGATAGTGATGAAATGCTGTTGATGCTGGACTACGGAATTTTCTATGAATTTATTCCTATGGATCAGTTTCATTTTTCAAATCCGAAGGTTGTTAGTCTTGAAGACGTAGAAATCGGGAAAAACTATGCAATGGTTATTACCACAAATGGCGGACTTTGGAGATACCTTATCGGCGATACCGTTGTTTTTACCTCCATCAGCCCGTTCAGAATAAAGATCACAGGAAGAACCAAACATTATATCAATGCTTTCGGGGAAGAGCTCATGATTACCAATGTAGAATCTGCTCTTTCCAAAGCCTGCGAATCCACAGGAGCCTCTATTGCAGACTTTACAGGAGCTCCGGTTTTCATGAAAGGAGATGAAGGAGGTGCCCACGAATGGATCTTTGAATTCAACCGGCACCCTGACGACCTCGATCGTTTTATTGATGCCTTTGACCAGCATCTTAAGACCATCAATTCTGATTATGAAGCCAAAAGATATAACAACATAACCCTGAAAAGGCCGATTGTACATATTGCTAAAGATAATCTGTTCTATCACTGGCTGGAATCCAAAGGAAAACTTGGCGGGCAGAATAAAGTGCCAAGATTAAGCAATGACCGGGAATATATCGATCCTTTACTGGAAATGAATAAATAAAAAACTACCGCAAATGAATTTGCGGTAGTTTTTTATAAATTAGCCTGTCTTAAGTTATGAATCCGATTTCTTCATAAAAAAAGACATAAAAACAGCAAATAAAATACTGCTTAGCACTAATACAAAACCACTCTTCCCAGTAATTTTATAATCAGAATTGAGGAAACAGTTCAATCCTGAATTGATAGAGAAGAATACAATTATTAGCATCAGTTTTTTCAAATTCATCACTATTTAGATTTCTTTAATAATTTTGTTACGATAACAATTCCTGCAGCAATGCTTCCTCCGAAAAAAATTCCCCATGAGAAAGATTTTTTAATATATTCCTGTATTAAACCTGCATTATCCGCAGAGAGCATGGTATAGACGGACGAATCCAAAAAACGTATCAGAGCAATAATAAACAGAGCTACAAACACAATCATTGAAATATTTTCTTTTTTCATGGTTATTGATTTTTATTCGTTTTGAACAGGGTAAGTACTAAAAGGGAGCTAAACAGTATAAAACCTAAAGCACTGCAGTAAAATTTCCAGCCATTGGGAAGGTCTATGTTTTTATAAGCAGTAAGAAAACTGTATACTGTCATAAAAGCAAGCATGACCAAACCTGAAATTCTGGTAGTTGTAAGCATTAATTTGTTTTTCATAGTCGTTAAAGTTTATTTTTTTTAATGTTATATAATTATGTTTTATTTAAAACTTATAAAAGGTTGGAAGATAGAAGAAGGAGGCTGGAAGTCACTTTTAGTTATAGATAACGAAAATGTCTGTAAAAATCAAATTAGCTAAAAAAGATGGCAACCTATTATTGATGACCTTCAGAACCCCCATCTTCCATCTCCCGGATTACAAGCTCTAAATCAAAAATTCTTATCCCGAACTGAGGTTAAAATGGTATTCCTTTCTGTTGTTCCAAATATATAATCACAAGTTTTCTAAAAACAAATTTTCCTTTTTACGCAGTATGCAAAAAATTAAAATATCTTTGTTTAAAACCACAAAAAGCTTCGCAAATAGGAAAAAATAATTTTGAAGACAGAAAAAACAAAAAAATAGACCATTGATAATCAATACATTTTAAAAGAAATGCAGGTAAACAAAATATTTCCTTATTTTGAAATGAAAACATTAAAAAAAAGAGAAAAAAAGTATTTTAATTTACTTTTATTCAATATTCTTATATTCTTATTGGGGGCATCTTTTAGACAACAAGAAGATAACTCTTCAAAAAAAATAGATTTTGAAAGTCTCCGAAACAAAATATCAGTCATTTCGAAAGATAGAAAACAAGCATTTTATCTCACTCAAAAATATATAGAGCTCGCAAAGAAAAATAACCAGGTTGAAGAAGTAATAACAGGCTATGGATTTGCCACAACGTATGCTCCTGATAGTGAAAAAGCAAAATATGGAGATAGTTTAATTATAGAGTCGGTCAAAACTAAAGACAATCGGTATATCGGTATGGCCTATGCCAGTGCCGCCAATGCAAATTTTAAAAATTACGACTATAAAAAAGCATTGGAAATGGCGATAATAGCCGATGATTATCTTAAAAATGATACTTCTAAAGAGTTCGCTTATGAAGGGCTGTTTACCATTGCCCGGCTTAAAAATAAAATCGGGGATAATATTGAGGCACAGAAGATAGCCAATGAAATATATGAATATTACAAATGGAAAAAGGAAAAGAAAAACACCGCTGATATTAGATCTTCCTATATTTACACCTTAAATACTTTAATAAGAATAAACTCTGCAATCAATAATTTTGGCCAGAATACTATTCTATTAAAAGAAGGTTATTCATTTATTGAAAACAATCAGGATGTTGCTTTTTATTTGGCAGATTTCATCTCATCCGATGCGTTTAATGAGTATTCGCAAAGAAAATATTCTTCTGCTATTCAAAAATTAGAAAAATCTTTAAGTTTATACAATGATTCTGATAACCATTTCTATGAAAAGTTTTATCTGGGAATGTGCTATTGGAAATTAGAAGATGATGAGAGAGCTCTACCTTTTTTTCAGGAAATCATTGATGATTATAAAAAAACAGGGAAAATATCTTTAGAATTTCGTCCATCATTTGAGTTTTTTATAGATTATTATAAGAAGAAAGGAAACAGAGAAAAGCAGCTCATTTCAGTAGACGAGCTTTTGCAATACGAGAAAAAATTTAAAGAAGAACAAAATAATATTGCTCAGAAATTAAAGACGGATTATGATGAAAAAAGGCTTGTAGAAGAAAAAGAAAACCTGCTCTCCGACCGGAAAAAAGAACGCTGGAGCTTTATCAGCGTAGGAATCTTAGGAATTATCGCTGCTACAGGTTTTTTCATGTATCAGAACAAAAAGAATAAAAGCCTGCAGCAAGCCATTCAAGCTGATGTTGCAGAAGAGTTGGATAATACGGAATCGTCCGGAATAGGTGATAAGGATAAAGAAGAAATACCTTCTCTAAAAACGACTATAATTTACGAAAAAGAAGAAAACAATCCATCAGAAATAGCTCCTGAAGAGGAAATTCCCATTGTTTACAGCTTACAAAATCAACAAAAAAACAATCCCTTGGAAATTGATTATGAAGCTTATTTACCTATCAACAAACACACTGTTAAACAGCTCCTTAAAAGCTTAGCTGATTTTGAAAAATCCAATAAATATCTGGCTTCAGACTTAAGATTAAATACTCTTGCTGAAAAATTTAATACGAATGATAAATACCTGAGCCGTGTTATTAAAATAAAAACAGGAAAAAATTTCAACAATTATATTAGTGATCTTCGCTTCGCCCATCTTGAAAGCATTTTAAAGAGCGATACTGATTTCAAAGAAAAAAAAATAAAAGAAATTGCTAAATATCTTGGATTTGGAACTCCCGAATTTTTCGCTACTGCTTTTAAAGAAAAATATGGCAAGACACCAAGAGAGTATTTTGAAAACCCTGACCTTTAAATTTGTTTCTATTCTATTAAAATAAAACGCACAAAAGCCCAAAATTGGGCTTTTGTGTGTTTTAAATAGAAATTATATTAATTTATTTCTTTAAGTCTTCTTTTACTTTCTTAGCAGCTTCCTCTACTTTTGATGCACCTTTTGCTGCGGCCTCTTTAGCGTCTTTTCCGGCTTCCTGAACTCCGCTTTTAATATCTTTTCCTACTTTATCAAGATCCTGCTTTGTTTTATCTGCAGTTTCATCAATTTTATCTTTAGCTTTCTGAGCAGCATTGTCTATTTTATTTCCGGCTTCATCTACCTTTGTTTTTACATCTTCTTTGGCTTTATTAATCTTAGAGGTATCCACACCAGGGCCCTCCGTTACGGTTGTAGAAGTAGTAGTTACAGATCCGTCCGGATTTTCAACCTGCTCTGTTTTAGTTGTTGATTTTGTACACGATACTACAGCCAGTGAAATCATTACGATTGCGGCTAAAACTTGTTTTTTCATATTATATATTTTTTAAAGTTAAATGATATTCTATTGTGTTTTGTTCTCAGCTGCGGGAGAAGCTGTTTCTTTCTGCTTTTTCTCAGCATCGGCCTTTTTCTTCTCTTCTTCCTGTTTCTTTTTATTTTCTTTTTCCAGCTCTGCTTTCAGTTTTGTCTCTTCATCCTGAAGTTTTTTAGCCTGTACTAAAGAATCCTGATATTTCTGTGAAGACATCCTGATCTTACGGACAATATCTATTGATGTTGCTCCATTTGAAAAAGAATCAACAGCTGTTGTATCATAATTCATCTTTACTTCCTGTTCTCCTTCAAAACCGCGAGTTTCTTTCTTTGAACAGGCAGCCATAAACAGCAATATAATAAAAAGTACAGCAGATAAATTTTTCATGGAACTAATTTAGCAGAAATTCAGCAATTACCGGATAATGATCCGATAATTTTACAGACTGATCCACTTTATAGCTTAAAGGAATAATGGATTTTGAGGTGAAGATATAGTCAATTCTAAGAGGAACCTTATAATCATGAAAACTGGTAGATATTCCGTTTCCTACGGTGAGAAAAGCATCCTGAAGATCTTTTCCCAGACTATAATATTCATAAGAATTCGGTACAGAATTGAAATCACCCGCCAGAATTACCGGATAAGGAGAGAAATCAATAACCTTTCTGATTTTTCTGATTTGTTCTTCATGGGCTTTAAACGTTGGCGTCATATGAGAAAGCAGGGTTGAAATTTTATCTTTCTGTTTTCCAAAACCATCAAACTGAAACATAGATTTATGAAGTCTGAAAGGTTCCAGATAAACGTTTACCACTCTTATGATTTTTCCATTGATATCAACATCTGCATAAAATGAATTCCCTCTTGAATTATCCTGAATCAATTCTTCCTGTCTAACAATCTTATGTTTTGTTTTAAGAATTACGGTAGGATATTTTACAAGATCTTTTCTTATAGCTCTGTTCGTGTCTTTTTCCTGAACCAGAATAATATCGGCATTCTGATCCTTGATATATTTTTTTACTTTATCCCAGCCAAAATCACCGTATTTCACATTGAATGTAAGCACTTTAATATCTCTGATTGTTCTTACATTGGCTGTTTTGGGAGTAAAATTCACCCATCTTCTTATTGGATTATAGAAAACCAAAATTCCCAAAGCAAATACAATGGCTATTTTTTTTCTTTGAAATACCCAGATCAGCGTCATCAAAATATAAGTAATAATCAGGTAAGGGAAGCCCAAAGAAAGCAGATTAAGATTTCCCAAAAGATTAGGTGGAATCCATGCATTCCCTAATGTGCACAGCAATAAAACGGCAACGGCAATATGTAGAAATAGCAATATCTGGTTCGGCTTCATGAAATAACGATCTAGGTACGGATTTTTTTAATCAAAAACCCTACCAAGCCGATAAATTTTAACTAATTTTATGATTATTAGTTCTTTAATGAAAAAGTTGCGACCACAGGATAATGATCTGAAAACTTTACAGTACGGTCTACTTTATAGGAAATAGGCTGTATGGATTTTGAGGTAAAGATATAATCAATCCTGATTGGAAATTTGTAATCATGGAAGCTCGTAGCACTCCCTTTTCCTGCTTTCATAAAAGCATCTTCCAACCCTTCAGATAGATGATAATATTCGTAGGAATTCGGCACTGAATTAAAGTCTCCCGCCAGAAATACCGGATACGGAGACTGATCAATTCCCGTCCTGATTTCACTCACCTGATCCTGATGCTTTTTAAAAACCGGAATAAGCTTTTTTACAATATCCCGCAGCCTTCTCTCATCCTGTTCTTTATCACCATCCATCTTCACCATCGACTTATCAAATTTATACGGTTCCAGATAAGCGTTAACAAAACGATATACCTTTCCTCTGATTTCAATATCAGCCTGGCTGGCATAAGCATTATTCAGGTCATAGTTTCCTTCAATCAGACTTTTAGTATCTACTATCCTGTGTCTGGAATAAAAAGCAAGAACTCCGTTATTATGTGTAATTTTAACTTTTGACATCCCTTTTATTGTAAACTCACGTCCTCCATCTTCCTGAAGCACAATTACATCTGCATCCATTCTGTTCAGGTACTGCTCTATTTCCTGAGCTCCAAGAACTCCAGCTTTTATATTAAAGGTAACCACTTTGATATCATCTGAACTGCTTTTCTTATCAGGGGAATAATTGATCCATCTTTTAACGGGGCTGATAAAAATCAACCCAACCAGCATAAACGCAAAAGTTCTTTTTTTCCAGCTGAAAAGCCAGAACAGGGTACAGATGATATAAGCCGCAATAAGAACGGGAAATCCTAACGAAAGCAGATTGAACCACGGAAATATCTTAGGCGGAATATAAGCATTCATTAAGGTTCCCAACAACATGAACAAAATGCCCAAATGCAGGATAAGTACGATGAGGCGGAAAACTTTCACAGCAGGTCTTTAATTGAATCGGTACAGATGCTTCTTCCAGTTTCGTGCCAGAATCCATCCCACCAATGCTCCTCCCACGTGAGCCAGATGAGCAATTCCTCCTCCATTTCCGGAAACTCCAAGGTATACAGAAACTATAATAACAATAGGCATCAGATATTTTACTTTTATAGGAACCGGAATAAACATCATCATAATCTTTGAATCCGGATAAAGGGTTGCAAAGGCAGCCACCACTCCGAAAATTGCACCAGAAGCTCCTACCATTGGAGTTGCTACAATACCTCTGAAGTTTTCCAGCAGTTCTTTTTGTCTCAGGACAGATTCTGCATTTCCTGAAAATTCAACGCTTGCGCCCGACAAATATGCATTTACATTAAACCCCAGTTGTTGTAGTTCACGGGTATATTGCTGTGCTTCAATAAAATTCCATCCGTTAAAGAGGAAAAAAGCTCCTAATCCACTTACGAAATAAAGGATGAGATATCTTCTTTCTCCCAAGGTCTGTTCCAGAATAGGCCCAAAACTATACAGGGTCAGCATATTAAACAGAATATGCATAATACTTCCATGCATAAACATATGGGTAATGATCTGCCATGAATGGAAGAACGGAGAAAAAGGATAAAATCCGGCAAGGTATTCTATGGCCTTACTTCCCAGAAAATAGGAACCAATAAATACGATGATATTGATTATGATAATATTTCTTGTAATGGGCGGTATATTGTTAAACATCTTTAAAATTTGTTTTTAAAATCATTAAACGGAACTTCGTAGAAGCATCTTTTCCCATCCGGTAAAAATTCCGGGAAACCTAATGCTGTAAAGTCTTTAATCACCTGTTCCGCATCTTTTTTATAAATAAAATCGAATCTTGATTTCGACTGCATTTTGCTCCATTGGTTATGATAATAATGCATGAACTCTTCTTCTGTTTTATATTCCAGGATCTCAAACAGGTTTTCGAGGAACTTCATCGCCTGTGTTTCTTTCAGCCCTTCCGGAAGTGAATCTATTCTGAGTACACTTTCATGGGCAATTTTCATTTCGAACCCCAGTTCCGGAAGATATTTTTTGAAAGCATTATATTTTGTCTTCTCTATTTCATTCATATGATACTCCAGAGAAAACAGCAGCGCATGACTGTTTGTATTTGATTTTCTGGTGGATTTGTTATTTTCCGAAACCAGCAGTCTGTGCATTCTTCCCAGATCCAGCATCAGCGTCACATCTCCTTTATTGAACAGCCAATACCCGTTCGGAAGCCTCATCAGGTCTTCATCAAAATCTTCATCTTCAAACAAATTGATCTTAGAAGGTTCTGCAGTGATATTCTGATGATACATTTCCGTAAGATTCTGAATTTCTTCCGGCTGTACATTTCTTTCTTCCAGAAACGGATTATAATCTTTATCAACAATAATTTCAGGCATCTTGATCATTCCCCCGCCTCCACCATTGCCTTTGCTTGGGATAGGTTTGTTCATCATTTCATCCAGCTCCGGATCTCTGTCGAAATCAAGACTTGGAGAAACGTTATAAATTCCCAAAGATCTTTTAATGGTTGAACGCAGTAAAGCAAAAATAAGGTGTTCATCCTCAAATTTCACTTCTGTTTTCTGCGGATGAATATTCACATCTATTTTCCCCGGATCCAGTTCCAAATAAAGGAAAAAAGAAGGAACGTAGCCTGGTAACAGCAATCCTTCAAAAGCTTCCTGAACCGCTTTGTTAAAGTATGGGCTTTTGAAATACCTTCCGTTAACGAAAAGAAACTGTTCGCCCCGGTTTTTTTTAGCACCCTCCGGTTTTGCAACAAATCCGTGAAGCTGGCACCAAACAATATCTTCTTTAATAGGGACAAGCTGTGGCTGAAGTTTTCTTCCGAACACATCAACGATACGCTGCATCTGGCTTCCTTTTCTCAGTCTGAAAACGGCTTCATCATCATGAAAAAGAGAAAATTCCAGGTTTTCATGAGCCAATGCTACACGCTGGAACTCATCAATCACATGACGGAATTCAACATTATTATTTTTAAGGAATTTTCTTCTTGCCGGAACGTTATAAAACAGGTTTTTCACCATAAAGTTGGAGCCGTCTGCGGTCTGCACCGGGTCCTGAAACTGGAAAACACCTCCTTCAATGTAGATATTGGTTCCGATTTTGGCATCATTCTGTTTGGTTTTCAGTTCAACCTGAGATACCGCAGCAATAGAAGCCAGAGCTTCCCCTCTGAAACCTTTGGTAGCGATCTTAAAGATATCCTCTGTTCCTTTGATTTTGGAGGTAGCATGTCTTTCAAACGCCATTCTGGCATCTGTCTCAGACATTCCTTTTCCGTCATCAACTACCTGGATCAGGTTCTTGCCGGCATCTCTTACGATCAACTCTATTTTAGTTGCTCCAGCATCAATAGCATTTTCCAAAAGTTCTTTCACTATGGATGCAGGTCTCTGCACCACTTCCCCTGCCGCAATTTGGTTCGCTACATGATCCGGTAAAAGCTGAATAATATCTGACATAAAACGTGTAATCAACTTACAAAAATAGTCAATGAAATCGGGAATTAAAAGATTAAAGCCGTGAATTACTATTTAAATTATCAACAAATCAACAATCCTGCCGGAAATGCCGCTGGCAGAAAACCTTTGACAGTCTGTCTTCATTAAAAAAGAACAGTCCTCTGATTGCTCATAACAAACAGAGGACTGATTCACAGCTAGTTTACACAAAAAATAATACTGATATTTACTTTATAATTTAGTCTTCAAAGACAAGCTTTCTTTTTTCCTTTCTGTTAGGAATTCCGTGAATTTTGTCATACAGATAGGCCAAAATGTTCGGTTTTTTATAAATTCTGCTGTATCGGTATCTCGTATTGAAGTGTCTTACATGAATTTTGTAAGCATCATATCCGATGACGATCAGAAGACAGACACTGATGACATAAAACACTCTAAACTCGAGGTAATAATAGGTCAGTCCTGAGAATACCGCTCCTAAAACATAGGCCGCCATAATACTCATCAACAGTTTTGCCCTTCCGATCAGTTCTCCGTTTTTACGGTATTTTTTCTGGGTAAACATGGAGAGTAAAATTCCAAGGTCGGTAGTGGTTCCCGTAAGATGGGTTGTTTTTACCGAGAAATTGGAAATACTTGCTGTGAGACCATTTTGAAGTCCCGTGGCAAAAAGCATCAGTGCGACCAGATATTCTGTTTCTTCCAGTGTTTTCTGATAATACAGCTGGCCGTATACTCCTACGAACAAAAGACATATAATCTCTAGTACGATTGGCATTGCATGAGCAAAATATTTACTTTTTTTATTAAAGTTGATGACGATGAAGTTGGACAGGAAACTTCCAAAGAAGAATAAGAAGATCCACCCTCCTACTACTGCTACCTGCGTCCAGTTGGCTTTACTGATCTCTGCCGCTAAAATGGCGTAATGTCCCGTTACGTTAGACGTAAATGAGAGGAAAATCAATAGAGAAGCTATATTTATAGTACCTGCAGTGAATGCAGTCAGCGTTCCCAATCTGATGTTGTCTCCCAACGTTCTGCTGTTACTATAATTTCTTAACATTTTTTCTTTTTTTAAATCGTGGGTTTATTTTTTAGGCTTCAACAAAGATCTCAGCCAGTCTTCCTCTTTCCGGAAGCCTTTCAGGAACTTCTACTTTAACTTCCTGAGACTGCAGTTCTTTACATTTTTTGATATAAGGAATAAGGTCGAATTTTCCTTTTCCTTTACTTTTAATAGATGGAGAATAGTAAGCCTCCTCAATATTCTCTGCTTTCACATATTGGTTGAATGTTCTCTGAAAGCTTCCAGTGAAAATATCACAGACGATCTTATCGACTAAATGCGGGTATTTATTCCTGATGATACCGTAGGCGTCACAAAATTCTTCCGGTCTTATCTTACTGAATATGGTACTCTTGGTATTGAATAAAAGATCCCTGATAGAATCTCCCTGGTCATATCCTGAAACAAGAAGTATTTTATACTGATTCTGATCTTCCTGTGAATCTTTCTCTTTCAGTACTTTTTTCAATATGTTTAAAGACTCAAGAGAGTAATCTGTTGCAATTAAAATTGTTTTAGCCATGTTCTTTATGATTTTGTTTTGTGTTGATCTTTTTTGATGATACAAAACTAGAACGGCCAGATTAGAAGATCTTTGGAATGGAATTAAAATGTGATTAAAGAGATTAAAATGAGATTAGAAAATTGTTAACGGGAGTTAACATGGCGGAAAAGGAGACGGTATTATTATTGAAAATCAACTACTAAGATTTATGCACCAATAAGAAATAAAGGAGCTGTTTCTACATCTAAAATTATAAATACGCTTTAAAGAAATCAAAGAGGCACTTTGAAATTTACCCTTCCGGATACATGCTGTAAAAATTCGGGAAGCGCATCTGTACGGTGGTTCCGTGGTTTTCGTGAGAACTTACGATCAGTTCTCCCTGATGCATTCTTACGATATTTCTGGCCAGAGGAAGCCCGATTCCATAACCTTCATAGTTTTTGGTATTGGAAGCTCTGAAAAACGGATCGTAAATCTTATTCATTTCCTCTTCAGGAATTCCGATCCCGTTGTCTTTTACGATAATGTATACATCGGTATCTGTAGCTCCAAGCGATACTTTCACCTGCTGGAAATTGGAATATTTACAGCCGTTACTGATGATATTGGCTACCGCGAGGTGTAAAAGCTGTTCGTTGCCCTGCACTTTCAGTTTTTTAGGATTATCAGGAAGCATACTGATATCCAGATAGATATTATTTCTTGAGTCTATTTTCCTTAGTGTTTCGATAACATCCCATAGCAGCTGATCAATTCTTACCTTATCCATTTTCTGGATCTTACCGTCAAAACCGGTTTGTGCAATCATTAATAGTGCTTTGATCTTTCTGTCCAGCTTTTCAGCTTCATCCAGAATGATTTCAAGGGTTTCTTTGTATTCTTCTGCTGTTCTGCTGATGGAGAGCGCAACATCTGCTTCGCCCATAATTGAGGTAAGCGGTGTTCTTAGTTCATGGGAAACATTTCCGATCAGGTGATTCTGGGTTTCAAAGGAGGTTTCAATGCGGTTGAGCATTCCGTTAAAGGTATCCACCAGCTCATTCAGCTCCTTATTATCAGGCTGTGCCTCCAATCTCAGGTGAAGATTTTCAGAACTGATCTCCTTTACTTTTCCTGTAATTTTCAGGATCGGCTTAAATAAGGTTTTAGACAGATAAAAAGAGAAGATCATACTGAAAAACAGGGACAGTACAATACAGGTAATCAGTGTTCTTTTTAAAAACCCGAGGTAATAAATAACATAGTGGTTTTTAGCTGAAGCAATGGCAATGTAATCTTTATCATCATACCTGAAAGTCTGGCCTATGTAGTAAAACTCTTCATCGTTATAATTGGCTTCTCCTTTTTTTACGATGTTTTTGAAAAAAGAATCCGGGATATGTACCTCCTTAGAGATCTTTGTGAAATTGGAATCCGAAGGAACAGCAAAAACATAATCCCTTTCCATGGGAAGTTCTTCGTCATTCAGGCTGTTGAGAATATAGTTTTCCGGAAGATCAAGGTGGTCTTTACTTTTTTCGATCTGTACAATAGTAGCCGTACGAATCTTCAGCAACTCATAAAACCTCTGATGTGAAAAGTTGACGATTGAAAAGTAAACCAAACCGCTGAACAGCAAGATGATGGCCGTAAAAACCAACATCAGAAGCACCATCGTTTTGGTCTGATTTGTGACAACTTTATTAAACATTCATTAAGGCTTTTTCAAAACATATCCCATTCCTATTACCGTATGGATCAGCTTATTATCCTCGTGACTATCCAGTTTTTTTCTTAAATAATTCACGTAAACATCCACAACATTGGTTCCCAGTTCATAATTAACACCCCAGACGGCATCCAGAATTTCTGCTCTGGAAATCACTTTTTCAGGATTGTTCAGAAAATACAGCAGCAGCTTATACTCTGTAGAAGTCAGTGAAATATCTTCTCCTGCACGGGTTACTTTTTTAGTATAATCATTAACGACAAGATCAGAAAACTGAAATACATACTCATTATCAGGTTCCGGTTCTGCTACTTCCTGCGGCACATGATTATGACTTCGTCTTAAAAGAGATTTTACACGCGCTACCAGCTCTATGAATTTGAAAGGTTTCACCAGATAATCATCTCCTCCGCTTTCCAGACCCAGAACGATATTTTCTGAGGTTCCCAATGCCGTTAAGAATAAAATAGGAACACTCTGATTGGTTTTTCTTATTTCTTTGCATACATCCAGACCATTCATTTCCGGAAGCATAATATCCAGGATAACCAGATCAAAATCATTAGCCTGTACCAGCTGTACACCTGTACGCCCGTCAAAAGCAACAGAAACTTCGTATCCGTTTTCCTGAAGTCCCTTTTTTATAAAAGATACTACACTGGTTTCGTCCTCGATGAGAATAATCTTTTTCATTGAAATAAGGAATTCCACAAAAATAGGAAAATTTTTTCTGGAGACCGGGAGCCAAACAACAAGAAAGTTAAGATTCCGGTTTTAAAGCAACCTCCGATTGAATAATAATTTTGAGTGAATTGATCATCTCCTCCACACAATCTATACAGAATAATATTACCTTTGTCTTCCATCTTATGGTGAAAAAAATAATTCAGGTTAAATGATAATAGTATGAATGACTTTTTAATAGGTATCGGTAAGCGATTAAAGGATATTAGAAAAAAGAATAATTTAACCATCAATGAACTGGCCTTTAAAGCCAATGTGAGCAACGGCCTTGTTTCCCGGATTGAAAACGGAAGAACAATTCCCTCTCTTCCTGTTTTACTTGACCTGATTCAATCTCTGGAAATTGATGCCAGCTATTTCTTTGAAGGTGTAGAGAAAAGATCTCATGCTAAATTCATTTATGTTCCCAAAGAAAGCCAGCAGGTCATAGAAAAAGAAGTTGAAGCTGAAGGCTTCAGATATATGCACATTTTCAGTAAAAGCCTTCATTCTTTAGGTTTTGAAGCTGTGCTACTAACTCTTGAACCTCATTCCAAAAGGGAAAAAGTGATTACCGATGCCTGGGAATTCAAATATATTCTGAAAGGAGAGGTAAAATATATCATTGATAATGAAGAAATTATTTTAAAAGAAGGAGATTCTTTATATTTCAACGGTAAATTCCCGCATGTTCCGGTAAGCATCAGTAATGAAAGCTGTGTAATGCTTGTTCTCTACTTCTATACTGCTTAATAAAAGTAAACTTTCTCTCAGCGTTTGATATTGATCCTACATAAATTCTGTTAACTTCTTCAGGCAGAATTACATTTTTATATTCACTTTCTTTAGAAATCCAGCCAATCATTTTTACAAAAAGTTTACTATTTGTAAACTTTTGAAATCCTGATTTTATTCAAAATGAACTTTATATTAACAAAAAAATGAATTTCTTCTAAAAACGAAAGTCTTTCAACCAATCTATCAACAAGTCCAAAACATCTTAATATAAAGGTATTTAAAATAAATTTCTAATTCTTATCTCACTTTTACAATACTTTTTCAGGTAAAATAGAAGTAACAAACGGCCTGAATTTATTAAACAATACTTAACATAAAATATTTATATATATTAAAATTATTAGCGTGATTTGCATGAAAAATTTAATATATGTAAAAATGAAAACAAATTTAGAGAAATTACTTACCCTTGTTTTTGTCTGTTTTATCATTTTTGTTTCAGCACAGAAACAGTTAATTATAGGAACAGTTCTGGATGACAGCCAGCCTTTACCAGGTGCCTCCGTTAAAATAAAAGGTTCATCTAAAAATATAACCACCGATGTTGACGGAAAGTTTACCATCAATGACATCAAAGAAGGTCAATACACCTTACAGATCAGCTATATCGGCTATGAAACCGCAGATATAGAGATTAGTATAAAGCCTGATGAGACGGCAGATCTTGGAATGATAAAGCTTTCCCAACCCCGAAAAAATATTGATGAAGTGGTAGTAACGGGAACTTTAAAGAATACCGAAGCAAGAGCTTTAAATCTTCAGAAAAATGCCATCAACATTACCAATGTTATTGCCTCCGACGGAATCGGAAAGCTTCCGGACAGGAATGCCGCAGAAACTGTACAGCGTGTACAGGGAGTGTCTATAGAAAGGGACCAGGGAGAAGGAAGATTTGTTTCATTAAGAGGACTCCCTCCCTTCTGGGCTTCTACAACGATCAATGGAAACAGGCTTCCAACCGCTGAGGAAGAGACTACTTCAAGGGCTACAGCCTTCGATTTTTTCCCTACAGAACTCATCTCTTACGTACACGTTAACAAATCTTTCACTCCCGATCTGGAAGCAGACGGAATAGGAGGAGGAGTAAACTTTATTACCAAAACCCCTCCCATGAAAACGGAATTCAGGGCAACGATCGGAAGCGGATATAATGCCAAAGCAGATAAGGGAGTTTATAATCTCGGCCTTTTATACGGCGGAAGAACAAAGGATAAAAAGTTTGGGTATTTATTTAATTTTGCCCACTTCATCAGAAACTGGTCTACCGATAATTTTGAAGCTCGGAGAAGTGGTGATGAAGGTGTTTTCAGAATGGAGCTGCGTGATTATAACGGAGTCCGGAAAACAACTGGGATCAATGCCGCTTTTGAATATGTGCTGTCTCCCAAAACGACCTTCTACGTGAAAGGAATGTACGGAACTTTATCTGATAATGAAATGCACTATAAGCACAGAGTCAGATTTGATAAATTCAGTGCAGCGAACAATACCGCCAGAGTAGAGCTTCAGAATATTCATAATCTCCTGATCACCCAGCTTACTTCTGTTTCTGTAGGCGGAATTCACAATTTAAACAAAGGGAAAATTGACTGGGATTTATCTTATTATGATAATCAGTTCAAATACGGAAATATCCCGGATAAGCAAAACAATTCTTATTATGTGATTAAATATACACAGTCCGGAGTAGGCATTAATGCGGATTATATGTCAGACCGCGGAAACGGCCCGAGAGCTTACTGGAAAGCAGATGGAGGAAAATTAGATTACAAAAACCCGGATGCTTTATTTGGTTTTTACAGTGATCCGAATTTCAAAATGGACGCTTCACAAATGAAATTCACTGATCTTGAATTCTATAAGGTTTTTGTACAGGAAAAAGATAAGATCGTTGCAGGATTCAATCATGAAATCAATACTTCGGATAAACTTACTTTAAAATACGGTTTCAAGTACAGAGATAAGGAACGTAATGCAAAGTTCTCTGATATTTTCTATACCTGGAGCAATGGAACAGCACCTTTTCTTTCAGATTACGCCCAATACATCACCACCCAGCCCAACGCCCCTAAATACCTCAGTGATATGAACGTACATTTCGGAAACACCTTTGGGCCTGTACTTTCTGCCGGAGGAATGAATCAGTTCTGGTATGACAACCAGGGAAACCTGAAAATCAACACGGCAGATTCTGAAGCCCTGGAATATAATAAAGCATTAGGAAGAAACTTTGATGTTTTTGAAAAGCATGCCGATGCCTATGGAATGGGAACGTACAAAATCAATGATAAAATTACGGTTTTAGGAGGAATCAGGTTATCCAATACCAATACCCGCGTAAAAGGTTATAATGTAATTGATAATGTGTTGACTCCTGTAGAACATACCAAAAATTATCTGGCTGTTCTTCCTATGCTCCACCTGAAATATTCCTTAAATGATAAAACCAATCTTCGTTTTGCAGCAACAAGAACTTTTTCAAGACCGAATTTCGGAGATTTAACACCGGGAGGAACTTATATTGAAGCTGATAACGAATTCAAAGGCGGAAATCCCAATCTTAATCCAACGTATTCATTGAATTTTGACCTGATGGGAGAATATTATTTCTCAAATGTCGGAATCCTGAGCGGTAGTATTTTCTACAAATCCATTACCGACCCTATTTTCCAGGATTCTTTTATCGGAAACTATAATGGAATGACCGGGGTACAGTTTTCTGCTCCGAATAACGGAAGTGCAGCATGGCTGGGTGGTATTGAATTGGGCATCAATAAAAGGTTTGATTTCCTTCCCGGATTCCTTCAGTATTTCGGAACCCAGGTCAATGCCACTTTCATGACTTCTGAAATGGAAAAACCCAGCGGAAGAAAAGTAAAACTTCCCTATCAGGCTAAAGAACTCTATAATGTACAGCTCTTCTTTGAGAAAAAGGGATTCAATGCAAGGCTGGCTTATAATTACAAAGGAAAATATGCTGTAGAATATGCAGAAGAGGATCTTAATGACTCTTATTATGGAAAATACAGCAGTCTGGATTTCGGTGGATCTTATCAGCTTACCAAATATCTTTCCCTGTATGCTGACGTCAACAACATTCTGAATAAGCCTCTGATCTATCATTTCGGAAAAAATGAAGACCGTCCTGAGCAGGTAGAATATTATGGAGTGAGATGTAACCTTGGTATTAAACTGAATTTTTAAACCACAGTAATGATCAAAACCTCCCATCAAAAAACAATGGTAATTCTGAAAGCGGCCTTCGCTGCTTTCGGAGTCTACTTCTGCATGTATGGTTTCAGGAAACCGTTTACTGCCGCCTCTTTTGAAAGCCTTTCTTATTTTGGGGTTGACTATAAGATCCTGATCATCATTGCCCAGGCAGTAGGATATTTTATTTCAAAATTCATTGGCATCAAATTTATTTCTGAACTGAAACCGGAAAAAAGGATCGTTTATCTCTTCGGATTTATTACCGCTGCCGGGCTTGCCCTTCTTGGATTTGCTGTTGTTCCTGCTCCTTATAATATCATCTTTATGTTTTTCAACGGGATCCCATTGGGAATGATCTGGGGAATTGTTTTTTCCTATATCGAGGGGCGTAAAGCTACAGAAATCATCGGGTTATTTTTATGTTCCAGTTTTGTGGTGTCTTCCGGATTTACGAAATCGGTCGGGAAGTTTTTAATGGATACGTTCCATATTTCAGAATTCTGGATGCCTTTTTCTGCCGGACTTGTTTTTATTATTCCCCTGATTATTTCCGGGTTGCTTCTTGAAAAAATTCCGCAGCCTTCTGAAGAGGATATACTACTTAAGAATAAAAGGCAGCCCCTTAACGGCGCTGAGAGAAAGAAACTGATCCGAAGATTTTTCATTCCTATTACCTGTATCATCTTTCTGTATGTATGCTTAACGGTTTTGCGGGACTTCAGGGATAATTTCAACCGTGAAATCTGGGACGGAATGCATTTCAAATTCGACAGTTCTGTTTTCACATTAACAGAAATCCCGATCGCAGTAATGGTACTGCTGATCTTAAGCCTGATGGTAAGGGTAAAAAACAATAAGAAAGCATTTGCTTATTATCACTATATCCTTTTGGCCGGAATTCTTACCGTGGGGTTTTCAACATACCTATTCCAACAGAACCTGCTGTCTCCTTTTTTATGGATGACGGTCTCAGGATTCGGGATGTATATCTGCTATATTCCTTTTAACGGAATTTATTTTGACCGGATGATTGCGGCTTTTGAAATGAAAGGAAATGTTGGTTTTCTGATCTATACCGTAGATTCATTCGGGTACCTCGGAAGCGTTCTGGTGCTGCTTTATAAGAATTTCGGTTCTTCCCGTACCTCATGGCTCAATTTTTATATCGGGCTGAATTATATTATTACAGCCGCCGTATTCATTCTTTCGGTGATTGCTTTTCTGGCGTTCAGAAAAAAGCATAAGCCGAAATCAAACTCTAACCCATTCATCAATTTCGATACTTCGAAAATTTAATAAATTATACCAAAATGACAGCAAAATTTGATTTAATCGTTGTGGGAGGCGGAATTTTAGGAACATTCCATGCTTATCATGCTCTGAAGAAAAATCTTAAGGTAGCTTTACTGGAAAGAAACTCAATACCTCAGGGGGCTACTGTAAGAAATTTCGGACAGGTAGTTCCATCCGGAATGGACCTTAAATGGCAGAATTTCGGAAGGGAAAGCCTTGCCCTTTATAATGAACTGCATCAGCAGGCAGATCTTACCATCAGAAAAAATGGCTCAGTATATATTGCATCCAATGATGAAGAAGTTCAGCTTATTGAGGAACTCTATGAGATCAATCGGAATAATGATTATAACTCTGTTCTGCTATCCAGGAATGAGTGCATCAAAAAGTATGATGGACTGCGCTCGGATTACTGTAAAGGAGGTCTCTTTTTCCCACAAGAACTGTCTGTAGATTCTGCTGATATGATTGTAAAACTTCATCAGCTGCTTCGGGACAAAATGGGATTACAGATCATTTATAATACGACTGTTGTTGAAACGTATGAAGACGATCAGAAATGTGTCGCTATTACAGCTGACGGAGAAAAATATCTGGCTTCCAAAATTATTATTTGTGGCGGACATGAGTTTAAAACATTATATCCTAATGTATTCAATGAGAGCGATCTGGAAGTAAGTAAACTTCAGATGCTTCAGACCAAACCTCAGGGAATTTATTCTCTTCAGGGAAATATTCTGACCGGGCTTTCCATCAGACGGTATGAGTCATTTAGTGAATGTCCTTCTTTCCAGAAAATCAAATCGTTAGAAGACCCCAATTCATTTGAGAAAAAATACGGAGTTCATATGCTTTTCAAGCAGGCACTGGACGGCTCAGTCATTCTTGGAGACTCTCATGAATACGCAGATGCTAAAAATGCAGACGACCTTGGTTTTGATCTTAATATGGAAATTGATGAATTCATGATCCATGAGGCCAGAAAAATCATAGATCTTCCTACTTACGAGATTCAGAGAAGATGGTTTGGGGTCTATTCACAGTGTAAAACGAAAGATATTTTCGAACATAGCCCTTCTCCGAATATTCATATTGTAACAGGAATCGGAGGAAAGGGAATGACGGGAAGCGGTGGCTTCTCAAAGTTTAACATAGAAAAAATTTACGCATAAATTTCAATGAAAAATATAGAATTACTGGTTCTGGATATGGCCGGAACAACAATTAATGAAGATAATGTAGTCTACAAAACGCTTACAGAAGCCGTTAATGAGCATGGCTACACCGTTAGTTTAGATAAGGTTCTTGTAAGCTGTGCCGGAATGGAAAAACTGGAAGCCATTACCAACCTGCTGAGAGAAATTAACGGAAATGAAGAAGATGCCGTTATTATTTTTAAAATTTTCTCTGAAAAATTAAAACAGGCTTACCACAACCTTGATGTAAAGCCTATCAACGGAACCGAAAATTTCTTATTAAAAATGAAATCCCTGAATAAGAAAGTTGTGCTTAATACAGGGTATACTTCTGAAATTGCCCAGCAGCTTCTAAGCAAATTACAATGGAAAGAAAATATTCATTTTGATGCTCTGATTACAGCGGATGATGTTTCGGAAAGCAGACCAAGCCCTGAAATGATCAATCTGGCTATGAGGAAATTCAATATCGCTGAGCCTGGCAGCGTCTTAAAGGCAGGAGATTCCGTCATTGATATTGAGGAAGGTAAAAATGCTGGCTGCGGATTGACCATTGCTGTTCTTTCCGGTGCACAGAACAGAAAAGAGCTTGAAAAGGCAGAACCTGATTATATCTTTAATACCATATCTGAGGCTGAAAGCATTCTTTAAACTTTTCTTTCAACAGTACTTATTTTATTCAGCCTCAATTTAATTTAAACACAGCCGCACAGAAGTTTTATTAACAGGATGTGCCGTTGTGTTTTTTAATATCTCTATTTTCCATTCAAATCGTGATTTAAAGTAAATTTTTAATTATCAATTAATTAACTTTTTGTTTATATATATTTACAAATAGTAAACTAATTTTACAATTATTAAAAATAAATTACTATTTGTAAACATTTCTCTTTCAAAAAATATTTTTTCCTATGAAAACAAAACTATTTTCAATGGCAGTTATAATGAGCTGTTTATTAGGTGCACAAACCAAAAAAGTCCTTTTTATTGGAATAGATGGCTGTCGTGCCGATGTCATGATGTCTTCCGGCATTCCAAACATCCAAAACCTCATCAGCCAGTCCATTTATTCTCTGGATGGTTTATGTGCCGCCACAACCTGGAGCGGAAACGGCTGGAGCACGATGCTTACAGGAGTATGGCATACGAAGCATAATGTACAGGACAATAATTTTACCAGTCCCAATTTTGCCAATTACCCTGATTTTCTCACCAGAGCCGAAAGCCATAATCCCAATTTAAGAACAATCTCCCTGGCACACTGGACTCCCATCAATGATAAGATTGTTCAGAACGCAGATGTAAAAACCAATTTCGGAACAGATCTGGCGGTAAAAAATGCAGCGGTTAATGCTTTACAGAATGATAATCCTGATATTTTATTCGTTGATTTTGATGATGTAGATCATGCCGGACATTCTTACGGTTTCTCATCCAGTGTTCCTCAGTATGTTTCTTCTATCCAGACTACAGATTCTTATATTGGAGAGATCATATCTGCAATGAAAAACAGGGCTTCATATCATAATGAAGACTGGCTTGTTGTGTTAACCACAGATCATGGAGCTGTTGATAGTTCTCATGGTGGTGGAAATCTTTCGGAAAGAAATATTTTCACCATCTATTCCAATCCGGGATTCACCCCACAGCAGATCAGTAAGACTGTTCTGGAATCTAATAAAACGTTTAACCAACTTAGCTTTCCGGCCGGAACTTATGCGAAACCTGGCAGCCAGACGCCTTTTAACTTCGGAACCAGCCAGGATTTTACCATTGAATTTTGGGTGAAGCCCAATGCCGCCTATTCAAGTGATCCGGTGATGATCAGTAATAAAAACTGGGCAAACGGAAAGAACAAGGGAGTGGTTATCTCGGGATATTCCGGGCAGACCTTTAAGATGAACATCGGAGACGGAACCAACCGGATTGACCTCGTTGGCGGTAAAGCAGAAACCGGAAAGTGGAAACATATTGCGGTAAGTTTTGACCGTGACGGCCTTGTCACCCTGTATGAAGACGGCGTTCCCGTAACTTTTGCCAAAATGAATACCATCGGAAATATAGACTCAGGACTCCCGTTAACGCTAAATCAGGATGGCACCAATACCTATGACCCTAAACTTGCAGCCTCCTATAAAGATGTCAGAATCTGGAAATCGGCTCTTCCCAACGAGGTCATTGCCAACTGGGCCAATCAGGATATTACACCTGCCCACCCTTTCTATGCTCAATTATTAGCTAACTGGAAATGTGCTGAAACTTCAGGAAATACTTTAGCCGATTCTGGTCCAAATGCCAATCATATGACCATTACCGGTTCTCCTACGTATAACACAGGGATTACTTCCGCCTTTAAAATCTACAACTATGGCTCTACCACAAGAGAAACGGATCACCTTCCTACTGTACTCAACTGGCTTTGTATTCCGGTTCAGCCTTCATGGGGAATTGATGGTATAAACCGTATACCGGCCTGTTCAAACGAAAGTTTAGCGGTAAAAGAATCCTATGATGACATAAAAAGCGATCTTAACGTTTATCCCAATCCGGCATCAGAAAGCATAAGCATTGTTTATACTTCTGACGATAAAGAAATCCGGGCAGATATTTTGGATGCCAGAGGAGTTTCTGTTGCTTCAAAACAATTAAAATCCCCCAAAGGAAAGTATCACGAAAAGCTTGGAATAGAAGGGCTTTCTGCGGGAATGTACTTTATCAGGATCAGCGGAAGTAAAGAATCTCTTACAAAATCCTTCATCAAAAAATAAAACAGTAAAGTAATCAGATTTAATTTTTTAGATATTAGAACAAAGATATTTCTATCTGCGTTCTAATATCTTTTTTTATTCCAGAAACTACAGATGTAGCTCCATCTGTACATCCGCCCGGTCATATGCGGGACTGGTAACCGGCATATGCTGAAAACCTAATTTTTCGTAGAGTTTTATCGCAGGAACCAAAACTGAATTGGTCTCCAGAAAAACCCTTTCCGCTTTTAGCTCTTTTGCTTTTTCTATTAAAGTATGTCCCAGCAGATACCCGATTTTCTTTCCCTGAGCTTTAGGGCTTACCGCCATCTTTGAAAGTTCAAACGTAAGGGGTTCATTATTGGTTTTTACCAGGGCACAGGTTCCTACCACTTCGCCGTTGAGCAAAGCAAAAACAACATGACCGCCTTTATTCAGAATCTGTTCTTCAGGATGATCCAGCAGCTTATAATCGCCGGGTTCCATGATAAAGAACGTTTTGATCCATTCTTCATTCAATGTTTTAAAAGTCTCTTTATACTGAGGCTCAAAATTGACAATTGTTACTTCATTATTTATATCACTCATCACTATATATTTTAATGTGGGTTCGGGTTAAGGAGTTTAAATGTAAAAGGCAGAAAGATGGAAGAAGGAGGCTGGAAGTTAATTTTAGTTATAGGTATTGAAAGCCTCCAGAAAATTAAATAAAAACAGATCAATATTTGCTCTTAATGACTTTCACAACTTCCCTCTTCCCTCATCCAGCTTCAAAACTGCATCTACAAGATATTCTTATCCCGAACTGAAGTTATTTTATTAAATTCTTTTTTTAATCATTTTACCCAGTTTCTCCAGGTCGCTTTCAACACGATCGGTCCATTCCAAAGCATAATTCAGACGCATGCAGTTCTGATACTGGTTGTATTGTGAAAACATTCTTCCGGGAGCAAAGTTGATCTTCTGGCTAAGCGCCACATCGTACAGATCTTCCGTACAGATCTTTTTATCCAGTTCCAGCCACAGCATAAAACCTCCTTTCGGCTCAGATATTTTGGTGTTATCCGGGAAATACTGGGTCACCGATTTCTGAATCTGAAGATAATTCGCATACAGCTTTTTTCTGAACATCCTCAGATGATGGTCATAGCGGCCATGTTCAAGGAAATCAGCAATAACATCCGAAAATAAAGAAGGCCCTGATACCGTCTGAACCAATTTCTGACGGATGATCTTTTCTTTAAATTTTCCCGGGGCTACCCAACCCACTCTATAGCCCGGCGCCAGTGTCTTGGAAACTGAGCCTACCCACATTACGATTCCGGCTTCATCATAAAATTTGCAGGGTTTTGGTCTCCCTGCTCCGAAATAGATATTTCCATACACATCATCTTCAACCAAGGGAACATTATGTTCAGTAAGCATACTCACCAGTTCTTTTTTGTTCTCATCCGGCATCTGGAAACCTAACGGATTGTTGTAATTCACTACGAAACAGCATGCTGAAAGGTCAGGAAGCACTTTTTTCAACGCATCCAGATCTACTCCGGTAATAGGATGGGTGGGAATTTCCACGGCTTTCAGTCCCAGCAGCTGAATCGCCTGAAGGATTCCGAAATACACCGGACTTTCTACGGCAACAGAATCACCCGGTTGGGTAACGGCCATCAGACAGTTATAAACGCCATTCATAGCTCCGGAAGTGATTACCAGATCATCTTCCGTTATTTTCCCTTCCATCACGATGGACCATTTGGCAATTTCACGACGGAGACGTTCACTTCCCTGTACCGGCTCATAATTCGTCCCGCTGTCGTGTTTTCTCTTCATCACATCAATCATGCATTTCTTCATCTTTGCAACAGGAAGAAGACTCTTGCCCGGAATTCCCAATGCAAACTGGGTTACATCTGTTCCTGCAATGGTTCCGAATACTTTACCGATAAGATCTTCCGGAGTATTTTCTCCTTCTGAAACCTTTATTTTGCCTACTGAAGGCAATGCCAGTTTCCGTTGGGAAGTCTGGCTTACATAATATCCGTATTTAGGACGCGACTCTACCAGAGAGCGGCTTTCCAGCTCCATATAAGCCTGCTTTATCGTATTTAAGCTAACATTATAAAGTTTCTGGGCACTCCTCAAAGAAGGCAGCCTGTCCCCATACTGTAGGGTTTCACTTTTGATCTGCTCGGTGACGGAATTGGCTATTTTAAGATACAGAACATCTTTAGACATTGAATTCAGGTTTTAAGTAAATGTACAACTTTCTCCAGGCTTTGTTAAAAATCCAGCCAGCTGATCATGCTTTTGATGCTGCTTTTCAGCTGTTCCGGATTCCGGAAATTAGAAGTTGTGTTTTGCTTAAAATAACTTTCTGCCTTGAGATAAAAATTTTGTTTGTCTGGTTCTGTGGCTTCTTTTTTATGATAAATTTTAAAAGTAATTCCTCCCTTTTCATGGATCACAAGGCTCGCAAACATGATGATTTGCCTCCGCTTTTTCGCCAAAAGAAAAGGAACCCCAAAATCTGTATGGACAGCTTGGGCAGGCTGCCTCTGTAAAAATATATTCTTCAGCACAGGCATATCTGAAATATACACCTCAGCATATTGAATCTGCTCTTGATATTGAACTGTTGTTTCCATCGTATTTTATTCTTTAGCTAAACAAAATTATGGAGTATTCAACATTGGATACAGATACAGAAGTATACAATATTAAGGGTACAGACTGAATATAATTCGTCTGAACCGGACAACAACCGTAGATTTTACAGATGATCATTTATTAAAAACAGACTGCTCCTCATTGGAACAGCCTGTCTGGTGATATTTAAAATCTCATGGTTATTGTTCTGTTTTTCTCAAAGCTTCTTTGATGCCTTCCAATCCGTCTCCGAATTGAGCCAGCAAAGCAACAATCTGGGACATCCTGTCATTTTCTCCCAGTCCTTTTAAGGTTTTATTCTTTACAAATGTCTTTTTAATCTCGTTCCAGCGTTCATTTTCCTCTTCTGAAATCACATCGATCAGTTCTTTAAGTTTAAGCATATTGGCTTCTGCACCGGTAGTTAAAGTCTGGGATTCATTCTGATAATGATCAAGAACAATCTGAATGACTTCATTCTTTTTTAAGATCGGCTGGATCTGAGCAATCAGCTTATTCATATTACGATACGATCCCTGCAGTTTGAACGGCGGTTCATTTCTGTAATCATCAGACATGGCTGCAGATGCAATATATTCCCTGTTGACTTTCAGGATCATGTTTCTAACCATAATGGTATTTTCCAGCACCGCTCTGAAATCTGCGATCTCGTTGGAACTGAAGTTTCCTTTAAGGTTATCTGCAGGATTATTTGTTATCACACATTCATACAGTTCGTAAAGGTTATCAATTCCCGGTTGGGTAAGCCTGGTGAGATATTCATTAGACATCAGGGAGTTCTCAATTAAGCTCAAATCAAAGAGATCTGTTCTGGCACCTGAAATTTCTCCGAGGTTATACGTATCCGAACGGTTGGCCAGCATATCCGGAATTTTAAACTTCTCGCCATTTTCCGTATATGGGTTTCCGGCCATCACAAGGCAGAATCTCTTGGACCGGAGGTCATAGGTTTTGCTTTCACCGTTGTAGATTCCTTCTATTTTTCTCTGCCCATCGGCAAGGGAGATGAATTTTTGCAGGAATTCCGGGTTACAGTGCTGAATATCATCTAAATACAGCATGACATTATCTCCCATTTCAAGAGCAAGATTCAGCTTTTCAAGCTCCTGTCTGGCTCCTGCATTTTTAGCTTCCGAAGGATCAGTGGAAAGAATGTCATAGCCAAGAGATGGTCCGTTGATCTTCATAAAAACCAGTCCCATTCTTTCCGCCATATATTCCATAAGAGTTGTCTTTCCATAGCCCGGAGGCGATACCAGAAGGAGCATTCCCATACGGTCGGTTCTTTTATCTGAACCTGCTGTTCCCAGCTGTTTTGCCAGATTGGCCCCGATCAGCGGAAAATAAACATCATTGATCAGCTTATTTCTTACAAAAGAGCTGAGCACCTGAGGTTTAAAAGTATCCAGCTTCAGTGCTTTTTTCTTTTCACCCACCCAATTGTATTTCAGATCCTGCAACTTTCTGTATTTAGGAACGGTAACGGTATTGAAATGGCCTAAACGGGATGCAAATTCAAAATAATTAAGAGGATATTCCGTATCTTTTTCAAGAGACTTAAGATCCTTTATGGTTGTTTCATAAGAAACATGTCTGATATTTTTCGGATCAAACTTCTGGGTGATCAGGAATGCCGCAGTTTCACAGATTACATTTTCATCCGCATTAGGATCAAAGGCTTTCAGGGCGCTTTCTGCTGTGTAATAACAGGCTGAAGGGTATATATACATTGCTTTGATCTGTTCTATGAATTCAAGGTCTTTACCTTTTTCTTTTAATTCTTTTAAAAACAGTTCATACAATGCTCCTGCCTGTTCTGTGATAAGGAAGCTCTCACGGTTTTCCTGTTTCAGATATAACGCCGCATTCGAAAAATCTGTGTTATCCAGAAATTTGGTCTCTGAAGCAAAGGTTCTGATCTCTTCTGATAGTTCTTTCAGCAGATACTCAAATCCCTGAGTGTTGGCAAATGAACGGGAAATTATTTCCGCGGCTTCAAACTGTCTGGTATAATATTCTTTTCTTTCTTCTTTTAAAAAGAGCCAGAATAACTGGGCCAGAGCTCTTTCTCCGGCAGAAAACCTCATCAGGCCAAGTTCATTATGCATTTGCTGCAATTTTGAGACAATCACCTGTGCATCTTTATCGTGAACTCCCTTTACGAGACCTTCTCCGAAATGTGCTGCAGTGAACTGTTGTACTGCCGCTTCATTTTCCGGATCTGCTGCTATTTTTTTATGGGTTGAAAATACATTCCAGGCCAGGTATTCAAATCTTTTAACCTGAGCATTTTCTGAAACGAATTCCTGATTCCAGACTTCTCTGAAATCTTCTGTGCCATCAAAGAGAAGCGGCTCATAGAAGCTTGTTCCTGTAAGGTGATAATAATATTGTGCATTTCTGAGAACAAGGGTAAGATCCAGCTTCTGTTGGTTCACTGCAAATTTGTAGTCGCCGAGCGCAATAATGCTTTCTCCGTCCGCATAGATTTCTTTTTTATCCTTCAGCTTTCTTACGGCTTCCTGCTGGGATGTTTTTAAAAGGGTCTGGATCTCTTCAGATTTAGCAGAATCTTCCAGCTCAGCCAGCTGCCTCGCAAGATCCCGTGCTTTTTCAACCATCAGGTCTGAAGCATAATATCCATTGATTTCATTTTCAGAATCAAAAGATTCGGCTTTGGTCTGTACCGATTTCAGGATTCTCTGAGCGGCCTCAAAAAGATTCTGAGTTCTTTTATTTCTGGCTTCGGTAAGCTGCACCCTTTTGTTCTGGAAGTGTCCGTAAACCTCTTCCCTTTTCTCTTCGATTTTCTGGATGAATTCGTCAAAATCAACGAATTTTGTTCCCATTTCTTCCAGCTGAATGGAAAGTTTGGTCAGGTATTCATCACATTTTTCAGGGGTTTGAGAAAGTTCCAGAAAATTAATAACCGATTGGTCAAATAAGGTAATCTGCGCCTGAAAATCTGAAGCCAGCTCTTTTCCGGAAATCTCCCGCTTTCTTTTTCCGAGTTCCAGTCTTTCCTGATTGAGACGGGCAAAGATCTGGGAAATATTTTCAATGATCTGGGTAGACTGTGAGGTGTCTTCTATTTTAAGGTTGTTCACAATGTCTACCAGAAGTTCAAGCTGCCCGGAAAGCGTATTGATATTCTCTTCAATGACTTTAGCATCCACAGCCTTCTGAAGCCCCGTGATTTCTTCTGAAATCTGCTGAGCTTTTTCCTCATATGGCAATAACGCACCTTCCTGAAGCAGAAAATCTACACAGGCATTGGACAGTTCAGTATACCGGTCAGCCAATGATTTTTCCAATGAATCCAGAAGCGCTGTATCTGCATATTTCAGTTCTCTCGCTCCGGTTACTTCACCTCTTAACGTTCTGATCTGGGAAAGAGCATCAATGTATTCTGTAAGCTGGGAATAATGAAGTCTTTTGGTATCATCAAGTATTTTCTGGCAGGAAAGTTTTATTTTCTCTAAAGCTTCCGCCGTATTTTTTCTCTGTTCTACAACTTTTTCGTACTCATTGATGGCTGAATGGGCAATTTTCCGGATCTCTTTAAGCGGCTGGTTCAGGTTCTGAACTTCATTCTCACCTAAAAAGTAATAGGTATCCAGAATAAAGGTGGAAAGTTTGACAATATCATCATATAGTCCGCTGTAAGAGTCTTTTTTATTCAGAAGGGTGATCAGCTCCTGGCTTTCTGCCATTACCCTTACAATATCTTTGTTTCCGATTTTGTAAATCAGGCTGTCTGCTTTTTCAGCATTCGGCTGCAGCTCTTTGGAGAAAGGAGTCTGCCAGATCTGTGCAAGATGATGTTTGGTGGTTTCAATACTTTCCCTTAGATAAATAAGCTTCCCATCATTCAGAAGGGAGAAGCCGCTACACCGGATGGGTGTTTCTATGGTCTGGGTGATAATGTTGTAAGAGATCAGCTGATAATTATTGGTTTTATCATCATAGAACACATACAGGAAATTCTCTCCATTGGGTTCTGTTACTGTTTTCAGGTAATACAGCCTGTTCTGATCCTGTGAGATTACTTTCAGCCCTCCGGTCTGTAAAGCATATCCATTGGAAAATAATACCCCTTGATTTTCAGGAAGCAGCAACCCTGAATATTTCAGTGCATCTGCCCTCGAAACGGTCTTTTCCTTGTGATTATAAATGAAATAGCGTTCTGTTTCCTGGTAAGGTTTTATTTTAAACAAAACAAGGTTATCCAGGTCGCAGAAGTGGATCTCGGCATCATCGAGATTCTGGTCTTTATGGATGACGTCCTCGGAATAGATTCCTTTTCCGGTGTCTGTATTGTCTTCTACCTTGATGGTAATGTCTCCGCCAATGCTTTCTACAAAGACTTTATCTGCCAAAGAAATATGCGGATGTTTTCCGGACCGCTGCATATCTCTTGTGGCTTTTGTCCATACGAAGCCGTGCTGCTGCGGATATGATGTTTCCGAAGCACTTCTTGAATCTACATAAGTAAGCTGATTATCTTTGATCAACCATTTGAAAGCCTTGATATCTGAAGTACTCTCTGAAAGCTGGAAAACCATATAGAGATAATTCTCTGTAAAAGCGAACCTTGCAAAGAAGGTATTTCTGTAATATTTGTAAAGGTTTTTGAATTCGTCAATAAAAACCTCATCATTAATCAGGGTATAATCCTGAGGTTCAAAGCGGTTTTTATTGATTGTGTATATTGAAAAAACATCTGAAATATTAATTTCCGTCTGCAGTCCCAGGTGCGCATTGGATCCGAAGATGAGCTGATCCCCTAGAGAAAATATATCTTTGGCGATACAGTTGTGATCTGTAGAAATCCTTTCGTTGGCAATAAGAGAAAAATCTATTCCTCCGAAGATACTTTTACGGCTTTCATTAAGCTTTTGAAGTCTTTGGATCAGATCATTCTTCTGCTCATTCAGACGGTTCTGAATAATTTCGTATGTTCCGGAATTAAGTTTTTCTGACATAGTGTTGGATTAGGTTGTCATGGCTACCGTAATCGTAATACGATAGATCTTTTTGTGGAACTTATAATGCTTTGCTTTTATCTTCATCTAAACCTTATAGGCTTTGAAAACCTATAAGGTCTGCTTCATAAACAGATAATGTATTTTTAATTTGATTATCAATACGTTAACTATATTTAGCAAAGTAAAAAACTCTCATTGAAGAATACATTGTGAGTTTTTTGATGATGTATTAAATAGAGTTATTGTTTACCGGTTTATTTTCCACACCAAGATGTTTTGCCATGTCCAGAGCTCTTTCCAGAATGCCTCTCTCCTGCTGATCTGCCACTCCGTTCAGTTTAAAAATCAGGGAAGCGATGCTCATATTTTTAATATCATCTGTTGAGATCTTGTATTTGTCTACCATTCCCATCACTCTGCCAATGATATTTTCACCATCCCCCAGAAGGTTATCTCTGAGAATCTGGGCATTTTCACTATGATTTACGAATTTATCCAATCCTTTTCCTGCTGAAACCTGGCGGATCACATTATCAAAGAAGGTGTTATCTCCTCCTACAATATCAATCTTAGCCGATTTGAAGGCTTCTGCCAATACCAGCGACTGTGCGTCTGCAATATCTTTCTGAACAGCAATCTGAGCCAGTTCTACTTCTTTTTCTTTATTCAGTTTCAGACGGAATTCTTCGTGATCTTTTCCGGCATCGTTCAGTTTCTTCATGGCTTCTGCTTTCTCATTGATTCCAGCCGCTTCTGCTAAGGCTTTTTCTTTGATTACTTCTGCCTGAGCAATTCCTTCTTTTTTAACAGCTTCTGCTTTTTTCTCGATTACTACTGCTTCTACAATACCCTGTCTTTCTGCAGCATCAGCTTTAGCATGCAATACCTGAGCTTCAGATAGGCCTACTGTTGCTTCTTCTTTCGCTTTGGCATCAGCAATGATTTTACGTGCTTCTGCTTCTTTTTCTGCAGCATCTCTTTTGGCCTGGGCTTCAATCACATATTTCTGAGCATCTTTTTCTGCTGCCAGCCTTCTGGATTCCGCCGCTCTGGTTTCCTCGATCAGTTTTTTCTCTGCCTCCTGAGTGGCTACTGTAATTTCTACCTGCTTGTTTCTTTCTGCAGTTTTGAATGCTTCAAGGTCTTTAATGCCCTGCTGTTCTTCCACCACTGTTTTTTCCATGGTCAGACGCTCACGGATCGCATCCTGAATGCTTTTCTTTTCGAGTTCGATGGCTTTGTCTTTTTCAATCTGTGCCAGGGAAACGATCCTTTCTCTTTCTGTAGCTTCAAGAGCTTTGTCTTTCATCACTCTTTCTGTTTCTACAAGATCGGCACGCTCTTTATTTTTAGCAGCAATAACCACCTGACGAAGCTTATTTTCTTCTGCAATCTGCAGTTTTTCTTCTGTAGCAATTCGAACCGTTTCATATCTCAGACGTTCTTCTTCTTCTACTTTTAAAATTTCTGCATTTTCACGAGCCTTGATGTTGGCTACTTCTCTTTTTTGAGATTCTTCTTTTTCCGCCAGCTGTTTTTCCAGTTCCAGGATGGCCTCACGGGCTTCAACATTTTGTTTTGTGATTGTTTTTTCCTGATCTCTGCGCACCTGGTTCGCTTTAATATTCTGGTTTGCTGTAAGTTCAGTTATTTTTTTGATCCCCTCAGAATCTAAAATATTATCTTTATCAAGTTTGTCAATTGAAGTCTGTTCAAGATAGTCAATCGCACAGTCGTCAAGGACATATCCGTTCAGATCTGTTCCGATAATGTGAAGGATTTCCTGGCGAAATTCGCTTCTTGCTTCGTATAATTCAGTAAAATCAAATTTCTTTCCTACCGTTTTAAGGGCTTCTGAGAATTTTGCTTCAAACAGTTCTCTTAAGGTACCTGCATCAGAAGCTCTCTGACATCCGATGGTTTGGGCAACATTGACAATATCATCTACTGATTTGTTGACACGGATAAAGAAAGCTACCTGAATATCGGCTCTCATGTTATCTTTACAAATCAGCCCGGCTTTTCCTTCTCTTGCGATTTCCAGCTTTTTTACGGAAATATCCATAGATTCCATACGGTGAATGATAGGGATTACAATACCTGCATTAAAAAATACTTTCGTTCCGCCATATCCTGTTCTCAAAATAACGATTCCCTGAACGGTCTTCTTATACATGGATAAGATCCAGAAAACCAACCCGACTGAAGCCACTACAGCAACAATAATTCCAGCAATAAAAGGTAAATTCATAGTTTATTAATGTTTATTTATAGGTGAATGTGTTTTTTGTTTTTTTCTAAAAATATTGAATCAGGATATCCAGGATATAGCTGAATATAATCATAAAAATAGAAAGCATATCTTCAATTTTTTAATATCTCATTGATTTCCGTACGTAGTAAATTCTTTTATCATAGTCTTCGTCTACAATCATGACGTGCGTTCCGTATTCCAGCTTTACTCCGTTTTCACTTTTTACCATCAGGGTCATTGGATCACTGCCGATAAAGACTTCCATCATTCCGATTTTTTCATCCTGTATGCTGGATTTCAGCCTTCCTTCTCTTCCCAGAAAATCATGGGCTACCTCTCCTTTATGGTTGATCTCTTTGAAAAACGGGTTTAGTGGTTTTAAGATCAGCTTTGTTAACAGCATTCCTGCAATGAGCAATGGAAATAGGGCTAAAATTCCCAGCCACGTAGGCATTGTTATGAAATAGTTCAGATAGAAAGAACCTAACCACGCGATCAGAAGTGACAGGGTAAGGAAATAAGTCATCGGAACAATATCCAGATTAAGAAATTTCAGGAACTGCATCCATGCGGAGGCATCGTGATCAGCAATATGAACATGACCGTCCGGAGAATCGGTACCTGTATCCAGGTCATGGTGTATTCCCACATCAATATCCAGTCCGGTGAGTATGGTAAATATCCAGTATATCACCGACAGGATCAGCAAAACGCTTAATACGGTGTTTACCGGGGAAAATGCTGTGTTTAAAAATTCCTGAAAGGTCATATTTAGCCTTTTTTAAGTGTTTCTTTTAACCTGTTCAAAGCTTCTTCGGCTTCGGTGTCTTTAGTACTGACCATGGCATCTATTTCTTCATCAATACTTTTTCCTGTTTTTGAAATATCGGCATAGGCCTCTGCAACAGCTTCCTGCTGCACCACTCTTTCTTTAAGTTTCTCCAGCATGGTTACGGCGCTGCTGGTATCCATCTGGGTCATTTTCTGATTGATGTCTCTGGTGGCTTCACTTACCTGAACCCTTGCTTTCAGGGTAATTAATTCATTTTCCCATTTGGCAATACTGGACTTCAGATGAGTGATGTTCGTCTGCATTTTCTCACAATCAGCCTGAAGCTTTTCATGTTCTTTCTGCAATGAGGCTGCATTTTCTTTAGAGGAAGTCTGTCTTTTCAGGGCTTCTTTGGCCAGACGGTCAGCTTCAGACGGATCTGCTTCTCCTTTTTCTGCCTTCTGAATGATCATCACCGCTTTGTTGTAATAATCTTCTGCTACCTGTTCTTCTGTTTCTGCCGCATTTTTTTTACGGATAGCCAGTGCTTTCAGCTGAGCCAGCGCTTCGATGCTTTTACCCAGCTCTTCTTTCATTTCCCGGATCCCCTGTTCGGTTAGGTTGATGGGATCTTCAAAGCTTTCGATCACCGAATGGATCTCTGCTTTTCCTATTGTTAATAGTCTTTTAAAAATGTTCATGACAATATCTTTTGTGAATTACTTACTCATTTCAAGCATTTCGTTGGCAAATTCCCCTACGAGAATTCCCAGTGAATTGATGGAGGCCATTACTTCGTTTTGCGCCATATTATCTGTAGGAAGAGTATCTCTGAAAATGACCCGTTTTCCCGTTTGGTCCAGAACAAACGCTCCGTGTACAATATCCCTGTTTTTCTGAAGCAGGCTTCTGTATATTTTTTCTGTGGGATTTTTTATTTCGAAAAGAAACTGCTCCATGATCAGGATCGAATCAGATATAATAAGGATCATATTCTTGATTCCGTTGGATTCCTTTTCGATGATTAAAATTCTCTGAGCTTCATCTTCCAGCATGATATTAAACTCATAATCTAACAACCACTCTTTGACTGTTCTAAATATTTGATTTTTCATGACGGCTGGTTTTAGTTGTTTAAAATTCTTACACAAATATAAAATAAAATTTTCAAAATGCAAATATTTTTAGCATTCATTTGTTTGATATTTGTCTATATTTGCAAAAAAGATTAGACAAAATGAGCTTTTTCGGAACCAATATCAAGAAAATAAGACAGGTTAAAGGATTGAGCCAAAAGGCTTTTGCCGATCTGTTTGATTTAAACAGAGGGGTAATCAGCTCCTATGAAGAAGGACGTGCCGAGCCCAAAATTGAAACAATTCTGAAAGTGGCCAGCCATTTTAATCTGAATCTTGACAAATTACTGACTGAAACCCTACAGGTAAACCAGTTAGCCAGTGTTTCTGACATTGACCAGCTCATGTTTTTTCCGGAACTGGCTATAAAAAATAATGTCGAAGAGGCAAAGGAGCCGGAAAATAGCTCAGCCAACGCCATTATATTGCAAAAAATATTAGCATCTGTTGATCTGGTGTATGAATTCACTCCTCAGAGCCCCCTGCTTTCACCTTACCATTACGGAGACATCTTATTTCTGAATAAAGCAGAGTATAAAAACAACCAGCCCGGCACTCTTTTTACCCTTATAGATGGACACTTACAATATGCTTCGGAAGATCATTCAGACCTCTATAAAGTGGTAGGCTCTTTTTCTACTTCGGAAAAAAATATTTTCATGGATATCCTGGAAAGGCTGGAGTTATTAGAAAAAACTATTGGCAGAAAATAAAGAAAAAAAACAGGAGCTTAAGACTTACCAAAAGTCATCTCATTTTTTGAGACAGATCCGTTATCTACAACTATTTAAATCATTAAAAAACAAAAACTCTCTGCCGTGATCGACAGAGAGTTTTAAAGCACTATTGGCTTAGTGCGGATGAAGGGACTCGAACCCCCACGCCTCACGGCACCAGATCCTAAGTCTGGCGTGGCTACCAATTACACCACATCCGCAGGATTTATCTGTTGGCAAATATAGGATTTTAAATTAAATTTACAAAACAAAAATCCTGAGTATTCCATAAAAAATACCAAGTATTTGATACCATATGTGTTAGGATTTCATAAATTTTTGTAGATTAGTTTTATTGAAAAAGAGCCTGTATTTAGTCTGAATGTGAAACAAAAATTTCCGTTAGCTGAAGTATAGCAAAAAATTTCATCTTACAAAACTAAAGCTGCCATGAAACCCCATTTGCTGTCCCTGCTCCAACTTTCTAAGAATATCTATTTGAAAAGCCATAAAAGGATCTCCTGATCTTGGAAAAACACTGTTGTTTATGACGTATTTTCCGGAAAACCTGGCATTTAAAGAACAGAAAATAGTTAACCTCACCCAGAACGAATATGACCAACTGACCCTCCATCTGGAAAACGGAACAACAATTTTTCACACCATTGATTATGGCGACCAGTTATTTATTGAAAATGAAAAAACAATCTGAATGAATGCTTTCAAATGAGAAAACAAAAAGAAAAATACGCGAAATGCCCGTGCTGCTCCATAGAGAAGCACAGAACAGAAATTACAGTCTGTCTGTCGATTCTTGGAAAGATCATCGTCAAACACTATAAAATGCCCGCTACTGATGCTTACGAAATGTTGATTGACAGTAGTTATAAATGGGCCTGTGACGACTGTTTAAGCCGTAAAAAAGCCATTGTTGCATTTCCCATATTCCAAAGTAACGAGCTGGATTCTTATTTAGCTTACTATGATACAGACTTCACCTGCAGAACCTGCGGAACAGACTTTAAGTTTACTAAAGAAGAAAAAAAACTCTGGTATGAAACATTAAAATTCAGAATGGAATCAATGCCGGTGAATTGCTTACCTTGCAGAAAGCAAGTCCGTTTGTTGAAAATTGAAAATAATACCCTTTCTGAAATCCTCAAAAAAGATGACCATGAAATTTCAATTGAAGAACTCAAAACTTTAGTTGATATTTACACTCGTTGGGGTAAGCAGGAAAAAGCAAAATATTACGAAAGGCTGATCACAAAAAAGCTTAAATCATCATAATATTCACAGACCATGAAAAAGTTCTCCAGAATTCTAATTGTTATACTGACCATCATCAGCACCTTATTACTTTTAGCCATGATCATTGCCTGCATCGCTATGAACGTAAGTTATTGGGGCAGTAAAATGGGTAATGAGGTATCTGGATTTTATAACGCTGCGGTACTGATGACTTTCTTTATAAGCCTACCCACAATAGCTTTATGGTACATTTTATTACAACAAAGAAAACAAAATATCAACTCTAAATAACCCAACAATGAAAATCATTATGGCTTCCCTGTTCATGCTGATAAGCATTCTTTTTATGTCGAAAAAAGAAGCTGGCAACGGAATTGAGGGCACATGGAAAATGAATCTGTATACTATGGATTCAGATACTCTGTACATTGAAAACTCTGAGAAGTATACGCTCAGTTATTTTGAAAAAAACATGAAAAATCTTGCAGATACTGAAGAAAAAAGGAATAAAATTAAAGCTGAAGGCCAGAAATTATACAACCAATTTAAAACAGTTGAGTTACAGATTAGTAAAAATACCATTCAGTCTTACCGGTCTGCCGGAATGCTGACTGAAATAAATTTAAAATATAAATTAATTGACGGGAAAATTATTCCCGATGAGAAAGGAAATCAAAAACACCAATATACCATTGATTTTGATAAAGACACTGATATTCTGACCATAAAACAGGGTGGCCCTGAGATGAAAATAGTGAATAGGTATTCGAGGGTGAAAAAATGATATTTTGCCTGAAAACCGAATGAAAACAGTACAACAACTCCTCCATATGAAATTCTTAACCTTCACTTTATTCCTTATTCCATATCTTCTTTTCTCACAATCTTCTCATGCTGACAACCAGAATTCCCGTTTTTTCGATTTTGATCAGATTGATCATTATTCCATAAAAATAAGCACCGATGAGATTTCTAAAATGGAGTTTAAAAATCAGAAAAAAGACGCTTTACTCCGGGAGATCATCAGAGGAAATTACCCTGAGAAAGCAGACGATACTATCTCAAAAACATTAACGGATCATGGTTTTAGCATAAAGACTGTAGATAAAGCCCTGCATCCTGAATTAAACGATATTTTCAGTGAAAAAGAATGCAGTGATCATATCGGCGGAGGTTTTTGTATTCCGACTTTCAGGGATATTCTGGTTTTCCTGAAAGATCATCAAGTAGTTGGGGTTGTTAAACTATGTTACCAATGTCGTTTTGCCATCATAAGAGGAACACAAAAAAGTGTGAGAAACTTTGGAAGCTGCGGGGATTTTCTGAGGCTGGAGAAGTTACTGGAAAATAAACCATGATTTCACCTGAAAATTATTTATAATCAAACCGATCTTCATCTGGGTACCAATAAGTATCTAAAGCTGAAGTGAAAGTACCATTTTCATAGGCTTCCAAATAATCTTCTAAACTGCCTGATGTACCAAAACCAACCACCCTGCCTGTTTCTTTTTCAACTAAGAAAGGAGCATTGCCTACCAATGACTTATTAAAGTTTCCTGTCAAAAGGTATTCTTTAGAATTATAATGGTAAATATTACCATAAGATTTTTTAATAATATCATCTATAACTACTTCAATTTCACTCCCTCCAAATTCTCCGCGTCTTTTTAAATAACGTTCTGCTATTGATAGCATTTCTTTCTCTGTTAGCATAAAATTAATTTTTTAATGAGTTATTATTTTACTTTTAAATATTTAAATCCACCTCCTTCTGCTGGGGTATAATTTCTATTATATTTACTTTGAAGAAAGTTTTGAAATTCTCTTGTTGGTTCAAATACGATATGCTCTCCTGTTTGGCCATCAAATAGATAAAGTTTTTTGTCTTTTTTTATTCCTACAAAATAATGCCCCTCTGTACTTTTTGTTATACTATTCACTTTCTTAACTCCATAAATAACCGCTATATCATTATTATTTAGTAATGCCTTCAATCTCTCAAATGAACTTTGAAAAACACCATTTATAGTCGCTGCCTCTAATGGTTGAAAGCTTCCTCCTCCAAACTTTGGAGACACTTCTTCAAAGTTTTGGTATCCTGATGGTTTAGCTGTTCGTAGTTTTCCTGTTTTTAGAAACTCAACTAAAACTTCAGCTGTATTACCACAATTTGTTCTACTTACTTGTTTTACAGCATCACCAACTGATTTATGATTAAAATAAGGCATTGCTTCTTCTATGTGATCAAATGGCTTTGCAATTGTTTTTGAGAATTGTTCTGCCCCTTTTTCAAAAGCCTTTATTTCTGCTTCAATTGTTGTTTCTACAATAGAATTGCCTGGCGGGACATGCCCACCCAGATGTTCTAGCTCTTCTACTAATTCTCCCCCATGCAATTTACTCCATTTTCTGTAGAAATTGTGCATTTCGGCTTTGGTAAACTCGTCTATAACTTCACCTTTATATACAGCAGCATAGCTTTCTGCAAATTTTCCCTCCTTTTTTCCGGATAAGAAAAACACTCCGTTTTCGGCCATTTCTTCTCCCACTGCCCTGTACTGTGAACTCAGGAAAATTTCTTTAGGCTCTGCTACTTTTATCGTATCTTTTGTGAAATTGGAGATATTGGTTTCCAATGCTGCTTTCAAAACCAGAGTTTTAAGATAATTCCTGGCACTTCCGTCTCCAATTTTTGCAAGCAATTTTGCTGCTCCAATATAAAATCCGCCAACAATAGTTAAACCGGCTAATGCAAAACCTCCTGCCAAATAAACCTTTTCCCAGTTTTCTAAAAAAATTTCTCCTTCAGATTTTGCTTCAGGGTTGTCAGGGTCTTTACCTATTTTGGCAATTTCTTCTTTAAATGCCTGTATTGTAAGGTCTGCCCCTGCCAGAGACATATCGGCGGCAGCTAATAAAATAAAGTATGGATTTCCCGTTGTTGCCAATGTTGCAACACCGAGCACAATGGCAACAAGATTGGCCGCAATACGGATATTCTGATGTACAACTGCCCATTCCTTTTCATCTGCCAGTGTCTTCAGGTATATGGCCGGAACCAGGTAAGTTTCTTCAGTCCCTCCACTAATATCTATGAGGTATACCATATCCAGAGGGTGAAATTGTGCCCCTTCATCCAGGTCTTGTGTAACGGTTTCGGTTGCGTTGGGATCGCCCTCTTTACTAACTATTTCTACTCTTTTCTGTACCTCCTTCTGCTGCTGTAAGAAAAACGTATCTCTATACCGGTCATTACTCCCCTGGAAAATTCCCATTTCCAGAATATCACTGTTGATTTTATACCCTTTGCCAATGGTAAAGGTTTGAGCTTCTTTTTTTCGCTTATCATTGTTGGCAAACAGTGAAAATAACATCATGATATTGGCCAGTATCATCCGGTTGCTTTGCATTCTGCCATCATGCTCTGTGCTGCCGTCTAAATTGTAATAAATCCTGTTCAGCTTATCCGGATTTTCCCGAAAGTACTTAAGAACAGGAATTGGGTCTCCAATGGCTTTAAAAATCTGTATCATTGCAGAGCTGCTATCCCTGAAAATATCTGAATCATCAGCTTTTGAAAGTATTTCAAGATGATTGAAAAAGGTGATGTGGTCAATATGCACAAAAAGGTTAGATAAAATCGTTTCGGGGATATTTTCATAAATGAATCTCAGCGCTTCAGGATTTTCATGTTTTTTGAGAGCATCTGCAAAATTTTTCAGGAAGTATTCGTAATCGTTCTTATAATTATCAATATCACCATAGCCTAATATGATATTCAGATCCCTAAATTCCTGATATGAACAGGTTTCCAGAATGATACTTTTCTCGGGTATTCCTTCATATAAAAAACTGATCCTGTAATACATCTTTTCTTTGCCGGCCTCTATTTCCTGAGTAATTTGAGCCTGATCCCATTTTGCCGGTACATTTCCTGTTTTTGAATTGAGATAAGCTTTCAATCTTATGAAATTGCCTCCTGAAAGAGAAATACTTGTATTTCGAGTAGCAGTTTTGTAATCTTTCGGATTGTATTCCAGAATATAGTCCCTCATTCCATTATTTGCATATTTAATTTTTGAAACGAGAAGCTCCAGGTTAATATATTCGTCCGTTTGCCAATCTGCAGCTTCCGAAATCTGAGGCAGAGCAAGCGTTATAGCGTTGTCCTTTTGCAATGATTTATCTGGCTGTACTGTTTTGCCAAGAAAGCCTTTCGGGGAAATTAAATTATGATATGAAGACTTCAGTATTTCTTTACTTTCTTCGTCAAAATCATCAAAATCATTATAATAATTTTCATCACTCATTGTTTACAAGTTTTAAGGTTAGTAAAAGGTAAGTATGAAAACATTCTCAAATGAATTAAGTAAAAGGTTGATTTTAAAGCTCCTTTTAAGGGAAATAAAATATCCAGAATAATCTTTAATTTCATTTTCTGTGTTTTCTTATTGCAAATATCCATGCTGAAAACGACACAACTTGACGTATTAAAAATTATTTAAGAAAGTAGATGTATTATATGAACTCGATTAAAAAGAGTTGATATTATCATGAAATAAGTGTATAAAACGATTTGAATTCGAAGAGTATAGCCCAATCTATTGAGTTGAAGGAAATAACAGATATAAATTTCCTTAAAAGGACCTCTTAAGTTCCAAAAGTATGAGAGAAAAGTTGATTTTTATGCAGTCTGTAAATTTTTGTATAAAATATGGAAAGGGATAATATTCAGTGAAATATTTTAAACCCAGTCGTATTTCAGGTAACTTTTAAACATAAAAAACCCTCTGTTAACCGAAGTTACAGAGGGTTTTAGTACCCCGGGCGGGACTTGAACCCGCACGCCAAAAGAGGCACAGGATTTTAAGTCCTGCGTGTCTACCAGTTCCACCACCAGGGCATGGTGTGGAGCGAAAAACGGGATTCGAACCCGCGACCCCAACCTTGGCAAGGTTGTGCTCTACCAGCTGAGCTATTTTCGCATAGTGCGGATGAAGGGACTCGAACCCCCACGCCTCACGGCACCAGATCCTAAGTCTGGCGTGGCTACCAATTACACCACATCCGCATGTTGCTATTTTATATTTAAATTTAAAGAGCTTGTCTCGTTTTTGTGAGTGCAAATATAGGGCATTTTCCTTTACCTCCAAACTTTTCAGGAAAAAAAATTAAAATTTTTACATTTTTTTTCTGTGAGACCTGATATTACATTTCATTTTCTTACTTTTACAACGTTAATAATTACAATATGGAATTACAAGGAACGGTAAAGAAACTTTTTGATGCTCAGACTTTTGCGAGCGGTTTCCAAAAGAGAGAAATGGTTATTTTAACCCAAGAACAGTATCCACAGCCGATAAACATAGAATTTTTATCAGATAAGATCAGTTTATTAGATAACCTTAAAGAAGGTGAGAACGTAAAAGTAGGAATCAACATCAGAGGAAGAGAATGGGTTTCTCCACAGGGTGAAACAAAATACTTCAACTCTATTACAGGATGGAGAGTAGAAAAAGTATTTGATAATGCTTCAGAACCTACTCAGGCGGCTCCGTCTCAATCTGCATCTCCGGTTTCCAACGAAAACCCTTTCGCTGGTGACGATGATGACGATTTGCCATTTTAATTAAAAAATAAAGATCAAATATAAATCCTGCTTTCTCAAGTGGGATTTTTTTTCAACAATGTTCCGACTAGACGAAAACGAAATCTCTTTTCCCGACCCCGAAGTTTACGATGGTCATGAAGGATTAATTGCTATTGGCGGTGATCTGTCTATAGAGCGTATATGGTTTGCCTACCAGCTGGGTATTTTTCCCTGGTATAATCCCGAAGAGGAAATACTGTGGTGGTGCCCTGATCCCAGATTTGTGCTGTTTCCTCATGACATAAAAGTATCAAAATCGATGCGGAAAATACTGAACCGGAATGTTTTTACCTTTTCAGAAAACCAGAATTTCAGAGAGGTTATCAGAAACTGCCAGCAAGCCAGCAGAAAAGGACAGACCGGAACCTGGCTTTCGGATGAGATGATGGAATCGTTTATTAAACTGCATGAATACGGCCTTGCCAAGAGCATCGAAGTATGGCAGGATCATGAGCTGGTTGGCGGGTTTTACGGGCTTCAGATTGGGAATGTATTCTGCGGAGAAAGTATGTTTGCCAAGGTAAGCAATGCCTCAAAAGCAGGCTTCATTCACTTTGTAGAAAGCCATAAAGAAACCCTTGATCTTATTGACTGCCAGTCGCATACCGAACATCTGGAAAGTTTAGGTGCTGTAATGATTCCTAAAAAAGAATTTTTAAAAATTTTACACGAAAACAATGAACGCGGATAAAGAAAAATGGGTCCTTCTGATAGTCTTAAGCATTATCTGGGGATCATCGTTTATTTTAATTAAAAAGTCTCTGGAACATTTCAGTCCGTATCAGGTAGGAGCGCTCAGAGTACTTATTGCGGGAATTATTCTGATGCCGATTGCCATTTCAAAATATAAACTTTTCCCTAAAAAACATCTGAAATGGCTTATTCTAGCTGCATTTACCGGAAATTTTATCCCGATGTTCCTTTTTCCGATCGCAGAAACGGAGGTAAGCAGCAGCATTGCCGGGATCATCAATTCCATGATGCCAATCTTCGTCATCATTGTAGGAGCCTTGGTCTGGAAGTTTGAAACCACCAAACAGCAGATTATTGGAACACTAATCAGCTTTACAGGCGTCTGTTTACTCGCTTTTGGCGGGGGAGACGGCGAGGATGGGAAATTTAAGCTTATTCCGATACTCCTTCTGTTATTGGCCACTTTGTGCTATGCCATGAGTACAACTACGGTAAAATCTAAACTGATGGAGGTTTCCTCTACCGTTTTATCAGCTTTTGTATTTTCGTTTGTTTTATTTTTTCCTTCTGTGATTGCTTTAACATTTACAGGTTTCTTTTCTACGTTCAGCTTTACTGAAGACAATATGCTGGGACTGATGTTTGTAAGCCTATTGTCCGTCTTCGGAACCGGCCTGGCCATGATGATGAATTACAGACTGCTGAAAGTATCTACTCCTCTTTTTGCTTCAACCGTAACCCTGTTGATGCCTATTGTAGCCATCGCCTGGGGTTTTCTGGACGGTGACAGGTTATCTTTAATGCAATTTATAGGAGCTGGGATCATCATTGCAGGACTGATCTTTTTAAGGGCAAAACCTAAGAAATAAGGAAGCCTGAAGTTACCTTTTCGGCTATATCTTATAAATCTGTTTTAAAAGTTGAGAAGATAATTTTTTATTAATCGCAATGGTAAACAAAGCCGCTTCGCTTAGTTTTGAAATACAAAGTCTTCGTATTACTTTGCTAAGTCTACGCCTAATTCATATATTCTTTCACTCAAAATAAAAAGCCTGAAGGTATTCCTCCAGGCTTGATTATTCATTAATTTCTTCTTATGAATTTTTCTTTTTCAGCTTTGTTCTTGCTTTCTTCACCTCATCTTTGATGAAAGGATATTTTTTCTGCATATCCTGTACAAGAGATGAATCAAGACTTAAGGCTTTCTGAAGAGATTCAGCTCCTTTTTCCTGATCTCTAAGATTTAGGTAACAGTTACTTAGCTGATAATATAATTCTGCTCTGTCATGTGCCTTTACAGCTCTGTTCAAAAGGGTTACCGCTTCTTCATATTCCCCTAAAAGCATCAGTACTTCTGAATAGGCATACCAGTTATAAAACCTCGATGGTTCTGCGTCTACCAGCTTTTTAAGACAATAAAGACTTTCTTCAAATTTTCCTGAATCGATGAACAGGAAAGCCAGTCTTTTCTGATAGTCAAGATTGTTTTCATTCAGCATGGTGGCTTCCTTAGCAAAGTGAAGGGCCTCTGACATTCCGCCCATTTCCTCGTAAAGGTAAGACTGCTCCATCATGGCAAGATAGAACTGGGGATCTTCCCTCAACGATTTCTGAAATGCGTTAAGCGCTAATATAGGCTGTTTCTGCGCTTTATAGCACAATCCTATTTTGTAGAAGGTGAAAGCCTTGGTGTATTCCAACTCAAGCATTTCCTCATAGACCTCCACAGCTTTGTCATATTGTCCCAAAGCCTCATAACAGGCTGCTTTATTAGCATATACTCCTACAGAATTTGAATTGATGGCCAGCAGATAATCATATCCTTTTATAGCTTCATCATAATTCTTACGGTTAAAATAGAACTGTCCATATTCAAACCATGCGATTTCAGAATAGGAAAATTCATCTAAATATTCATTAAGAAAGGCAATAGCCTCCTCGCTCTTATTCAGGTCGCTGAAGCAGATCATACAGTTTTCCAGCGAATATTCATCCGTAGGATCTTCTTTCAGTGCTTTTCTGTAATGCTTAAGAGCGTTAAAGGGATCTCCTAAGTTCACATATTCATCTGCAATAAAGTTATGAAGGAAGTTTTCTTCTTCTTTCAGTTCTAAAGCTTTTTTACAGATTTCAATGGATTTTCTGGGATTTCCCAGGTTCGAATAATACTTGGCATAACAGACCATGAAGTCTGTGTTTTCCATTGATGAGCCTTTCAGCTCGTCAATAAGATCTTTTGCCGTATTATAGTCTTCCCATTCCAGAAGAATTTCAAGTCTTTTGATCTTGATATCTAATGAATTGGGATGAAGCTTAAGGCCATAGTTAACAGCATTGTCTGCGTAGTTAAAATCTCCCAGCTCCAGGTAATAAACAATAATATCTTCCAACTCCTCAGTATCGAAGTAGAATTCATCATTATTTTCCATCATTTCCTCGAACTTTTTTACCAGTTCATTTCCAAAATACTCTTCCAATAGTGTCTTCTCTGTCGGCCTGATGTCTGAATTTGCTTGCAGACCTCGGCAAACCTTGTTTTAATTAATAATAAAAAACTTCTGAAACTGAATTTCAAATGTTTATGCAAAGTTGCAACTTTTTTTTGAATTACCTGTTTCGTAAATTTCTATTTTAAAGATAGCAAAAAAAGAAAACAATATGAAAAGATTGTGGATAAAAAAAGGAAATTATGGATAAGATGGGAAGATGGGAGCCGGAAGAGGGAAGTTATGAAGGTATGAGGGATTACAGGAAATCCTTTAAACTAATGTTCAATAAAACTATTATTTGTTTAAAGCAGAGCAATATCTTCCAGCCTCTCTCTTCCAGCTTCTTTTCTTTAAATGATAATAACCAGCCTTTTTCCACCCGGAATTTCTTTATTCCAGACCGTTTCTATGTCTTTTATCTCTGCGGTTTCAGTATCTATTTTAATTTTTCCGTCTGCTGCTGCCTGAAACATTTCCGGGATAATTTCTGAGAACAAAAGTTTTGATTCCTCAGGAGTCCAGCTTCCCAGCCCTGATCCGGAGATCTGAATATCTGTTCCTCTCAGAATCTGTGAAGATAACTGAAGGGTATCACCGCTCATGCCGCCTACAGAAACCAGTTTTGTTGTATGGGAGAAGGTTCCGTTTCCTTTCATGGCTGCAAGGATCATTTCCACAGAATGCCCCCAGATGTAATCTAAAACAATATCAACCGGAGTTTCGCTGTGAATTTCCTGTATTCTTTTTTTGAAATCTTCGTCCTGTATTTTTAAAGAAACCGTTTCATCTGCACCCAGACTGAGCAGAGATTGTAATGATTCTTGGTTTCTTCCGGTCACAATAATTTTCCCGGCACCGTACAGTTTTGCAATCTGAAGAGCAATTTTCCCGGTTACTCCGGTTGCTCCGTTGATTAAAACGGTATCTCCCGGCTTCATTCCGGCTTTAAATTTCAACCCCATTGCTGAGCCCATCACGGCATTAGGAAGTGCGGATGCTGTAACAAAATCTAATCTTTCAGGAATCTGAACGATAAGATTACGATCTGCCATCGCTTTTTCTGCTACGGTTCCTTTCTTGCTGAAAAAATATACTTTCTGCCCATTTTCCAGGTATCCGGCGCCATCTGTTCCTATAATTCTTGGCTGGTGGGCTTCACTGCTTACAGAATAATGATTTCCTCCGGCTATGGCACGGTCAAGGTTTTTAATAGGTGCCGCTTTTACCATTACCGGAATCCCTTTCTCTGTTATTTCCGGATCCGGAAAATCGGCATATTGAGGAATACTTTCTTTTTCAAATACAACTGCTGCTTTCATTAGGTTTAATTTTTGTACAAAATTAGGTTTAGCGAATATCAGAGTGCAATAACATTTGTTATCAGTTTCAGGAGGGAAGATGGAGATTTGAAGAGGGAAGTTTATTACCATCCTGGTATAACTAATGATTTTTCAAATCAATAATTATAGGATAGAATAGTATTTTAGGAAAAATCATAACTTCCATCATCCCGGCTTTCTTCCCCACTACTTTTCTTTCAGAATCGCACTTTTTATCCTGCTCAGGTGTACTGTGGTAATCCCTAAGTAGGATGCAATATAATGCTGGGGAATTCTCCGGATGATTTCGGGGCGTTCTTTGGCCAGACTGATGTACCTCTGTTTCGGGGTATCTTTAATGAAGGAGAAAAAGTGTTTCATATAATCGAATACCCTTTCAAACAGGGAATCCATGAACATATTCCTGAGTTCTTTGTCTTCATATACTTCTTCCAGGACAGCCTCTGCATCAGATTTACTGATCTTCCACAAAATACAGGGCTCTATCGTCTCAAAAGAAACCATACTCGGAAGCCCTTTCCTAAAGCTTTCCAGAGAAGAAAACATGGTATTTTCCATGAAAAACTGGAAGGTAACATCTTTTCCGTCATTATTATACCAGGCTCTTACCACTCCTTTTTCTATATAGTAGGCATATTCTGATATTTCTCCTTCCTGTAGAAGCAGGGTTTTGGCCGGAACTTCCATACGTTGGAAACAACGGTGAAATTTCCGCCATTTTTCTTTGGGAAAAGGAAAACGGTCCTGAATATGCTCAAACATATGAATATCAAGAAAAAAGAACGAAACTGTTTCTGTTCCGTTCTTCTTTATATTTAGATTAAACTTTTAATTTTTGCAATGATAGCATCTCCCAGCTGATCTGCTTCTTCCTGGGATTTTGCTTCTGTATAAATCCTGATAATAGGCTCTGTATTTGATTTTCTAAGGTGAACCCAGTTGTTTTCAAAGTCTATTTTTACCCCGTCTACTGTAGAAACTTCTTCATTTTCATATTCCTTTTCCATTTTGGAAAGGATCTCATCTACATTGATTTCCGGAGTAAGTTCGATCTTCTTTTTACCCATGAAATAGCTTGGATACCCGGCTCTTAGTTCTGAAACAGTTTTGTTTTCTTTTGCCAGATGGGTTAAGAATAAGGCTACTCCTACCAAAGAATCTCTCCCGTAATGAAGGTCTGGGTAAATAATGCCCCCGTTTCCTTCGCCGCCTATTACTGCGTTTTGCTCTTTCATTAAAGTCACTACATTCACTTCTCCTACAGCACTTGCAAAGTATTCTGAATCGTGGTTTTGTGCAATATCTCTCAGTGCACGGCTTGAAGAAAGATTGGAGATTGCGGCTCCTTTTTTATGTTTCAACAGATAATCTGCAACGGCTACCAGTGTATATTCTTCTCCGAACATTTCTCCTTTTTCATCAATCAGCGCTAATCGGTCTACGTCCGGATCTACTACAATTCCAAGGTCTGCATTTTCTTTTTTAACCAAATCACAGATATCTCCCAAATGCTCTTTCAAAGGTTCAGGATTGTGCGGGAAATGCCCTGTTGGCTCACAGTATAATTTAATGGTTTCGCAGCCTAATTTATTCAGCAACATCGGAATGGCAATTCCTCCCGTAGAGTTTACGGCATCCAGAACCACTTTAAAGTTTTTCGCTTTAATGGCTTCTGCATCTACCATTGGAAGGTCAAGGATCTGCTGGATATGAATATCAAAAGCGTCGTCTCTGGTTTCGTATTTCCCAAGATCATCTACTTCTGCATAGTTGAAATCTTCATTTTCTGCCAAAGCAAGAACTTCTGCTCCGTTTTCACCACTGATGAATTCTCCTTTATCGTTTAAAAGCTTAAGGGCATTCCATTGTTTCGGATTGTGGGAAGCAGTAAGAATAATTCCTCCGTCTGCTTTCAGTTCCGGAACCATTATTTCTACGGTAGGGGTTGTGGAAAGACCAAGATCCACCACATTGATTCCTAATCCCTGTAATGTAGCGGTAACCAGAGAAGAGACCATCTGCCCTGAAATTCTGGCATCTCTCCCGATGATAAGGGTTAAATCTTTTTTATTTTTATTATTCTGAAGCCATGTTCCGAATGCAGAAGCGAATTTTACGACATCCAAAGGAGTCAGGTTATCATTCACTTTTCCGCCAATCGTTCCTCTGATTCCTGAAATAGATTTTATTAATGACATTCTGCTTGATTATTTTTTTAGTTGTTATTGTGTTTATTGTTCCTGAACAAAGATACTTAAAAAGACTTTTAACTTATAAAACCGGGATCTTTTTCTGCACGGCATCATAAGTGTTTTTTACGGCTCTTGGCGGTGCAAAACGGTAACCAATGTATAAAAGTCCATACATGGAATTACTCTGTACAGTCTGGTTTTCTTTTTCTTCATAAGCCTGTGCATTGATATTGAATTTACCCCCAAACAAAAATCGGTCCGTATTATAGCCAATATGTAATCCTGTTGAAAATCTAACGGTCATATATTGGGTATTTTCCTTTGTAAAGGTTCCGTCTCTCTCATAGCTGCGGCTGTTGGAAAACATCCCGCCAAGACCGAATGAAACGTGTGGGGAAACGTTTACTTTTTTACTGATTATCCAGTTATAAAAGTAGCCCATGCTCGCCCCAATGTTATATTGGTATTCTTTAGATTTCTGCCCATCTATCACATCTCTGAAAATGGACAGGTCGTAATCAACAATCGGTACCCAGCTTCCCCGGCTTACACTCTGCCATTCCCCTTGCGTATAGGTACTTTTTAGGGAAAAATCGTTCTTGAGAACATAGGCTGTAGATCCTCCGAAGCTCTGCACTCTCAGATCAGGGAATTTAAGATACGGATCTCTTCCTTCCTGCCATCCAGGATACAGGTCTTTCATATTGTCTATATAGAATCCTTTTACATTTTTATAGTAAACGGTCTGAATGAATTTTTTCGGGAAGAATCTGAACCTGATATCGGTATAGGAACTTCTTCCTTTCACATCATCATCGCTGTTTCCGGGAAGAAAGTTGGGCGCAAATGAAAGGGTGGCACTTATGATCCTGTAATCCAGAGATAGAGAAGCTCTGGTTTTGTTATTGATTGAAAGAGAGGTTTCTTTTGCCTGCTCCTCCGGTCCTTCCGTAAAGACATACTTCTCAATATTGGTATCAAAGTTCACGCGAACCATCACCTGATCCGCATAAGATTTAATAGTGGTAGTATCGGTCTGGGCATTAGCCCATGTTACTGCGAAAGAAAACAGAAGTGCAGTTACTGCTTTTAAGTTCAAAATTGAAACGGTTTTAGTTTAAAGACCGAAAATTACTACATTTTTTTCAATTTGAATTTAAAAGCATATTAAGAACAACCGCAGTCTTTGTCGCAGTTTGTTCTTTTGGAGCTGAATTTTTTCGGTGCAAAGTTTTTTCTGAGTACCTTAAATAAAGAGTAACAGGCAAATGCAACGATTAATGCCACAAGGATGTACTGAAAGATTAATGAAGTGTCCATTATTTTAAAATCTGATATACTATCATTGATACAAAATATGCCAAACCTGTCATCATCGCCACCTGAAAGCCAGTCCATTTCCAGCTTTTGGTTTCTCTGTAGACCGCTGCAAGTGTAGAAACACACTGCATTGCAAATGCATAAAATAAGAGTACAGAAACGCCTGTGGCAAAGCTGAAAACTTTCTCACCGTTTGGTTTTACGTCTCTTCTCATTTTATCAATCACTTTCACTTCAGGAGCGTCTTCTTCCAGACTGTACAATGTAGACATCGTTCCTACGAATACTTCTCTTGCTACAAAGCTTGTCAGAATTCCTACGCCCATTTTCCAGTCGTAGCCCAGAGGCTCAATAAGAGGCTCAATGCTTTTCCCCATTCTTGCCAGGTAGGAGTGATCCAGCTCAACGTTTGCTGCAACCATCTCATCAGGCTTTTGTTTCGGACCGAAATAACTCAGGAACCAGATAATGATACTAACAATGAAAATGATCTTTCCTGCTCCTGTAATGAAGTCCCATACTTTTCCCAGGACCATTTTAAGATCATATCCGAAAAGTGGTTTTTTATAGGCGGGAAGATCCATTACAAGATAGGTTTTACCTTTATTTTTAATAAACCGGTTAAGAATTGCTGCAGAAAATAATGCCACAAGGAAGCCTAAAAGGTACATTCCCATCAGTACAAGGGCTTTATATTTGATTCCCAGAAAAGAATTATCTGAGATAATCAGCCCGATGATGATACTATATACCGGAAGTCTCGCAGAACACGTCATAAAAGGAGTTACCAGAATAGTAAGCAGTCTTTCTTTTACATTTTCAATATTTCTGGTAGAAATAACGGCTGGAATGGCGCAGGCTGTTCCCGAAACCAATGGTACAATACTCTTCCCGTTTAGTCCGAAGGGGCGCAAAAGGCGGTCCATAAGGAATACCACTCTGGCCATATATCCTGAATCTTCCAACAGGTAGAGAAAATATAATAAAATCCCGATCTGCGGGGCAAAAACAACAATTCCGCCAATTCCAGGAATAATTCCGCTGGAGACAAGTGAATTGATGGGTCCTTCCGGAAGGTGTTCTCCCGTGAAGGCGGAAAGCCATGAGAATAAATCCTCAATCCAGGTCATTGGATATTCAGCCAGGAAGAATACACTCTGGAAAATAACCAAAAGAATTCCAAGGAAAACGACATAGCCCCAAAATTTATGAACCAGTATTTTATCTAGTTTTTCTGTCAGCAGCTCTTTGAATTGCGGTTTTTTAGAAATTACATTTGCAAGAATCTTATCAACAATCTGGTATCTTCTTACGGTTTCCTGAACCTGTAGTCTTTTAGGAACCATACTTTTAGCTTCCGACTCGTTCATCAGATCCTTTACAGATTCTATCTTTCCCAGATCGGATCCTGAGGACAGGCTTATCCAGGCTTTATATTCATTGTCAAACCCTTTGTGAGCTGCAATTTTCTGAATAAAATCTTTATGTTCGGCCGGAGTTTCAAAAGAGGTTTTTGCTGTTTTGGCAAAATCGTTTGTCAAAACCGCTTCTTTGATTTCCTCTATTCCCAGCTGTTCTTTAGCATTGGTCTGAATGATTTTACATCCTAAAGCCTCTGAAAATTTCTGAATATCAATGGTAATTCCTCTTCTTTCTGCCTGATCAATCTGATTGACCACAAGGATTATAGGAACACCCAAGTCCTGAATCTGCTGGAATAAAAGCAATCCTCTTTTTAGGCTTAATGCTTCAAGGATGTAAATGACGCCGGCATAATTTTCCTGCTCATCTATCAAAAATTTGGAAAAAATAGCTTCGTCTTCGGAACTTGGATAAATACTGTACGAGCCCGGCAGATCCACTACCTCAACCTCTTCGTTCTTATAGGTGTAATTCCCGGAATGACTAGCAACGGTGACTCCTGCATAATTTCCGGTTTTTTGCTTTTTGTTACAGAGTGCATTGAAAACCGTAGACTTTCCTACATTGGGGTTTCCTACTAAAAGTACCTGTTTTTTCTTGTTTGCCTGCATTAATTCAATTCTTCAACAATGATATACTCTCCTTCTTCTTCACGAAGGGCGATACGGCTTTTTTCTTCTCCAAATTCCACATACATGGGACCATTAAACGGAGCCTGATACAATATCCTGAAAACGGTTTCCGGTAGAAGTCCCATTTCAATGATCTTGTTGGGCATTTTTAGGTGATCATTATCATAACCCAATATCTTCCCTTTTTTATTTTTGGGGAATCCGCTTAATTTATGTAAATCCTTCTCTTTCAAAGCCTGAAATTTTAGTAAATGCAAATATACGTTATTTAAATTTAATCTAAATAACGATCCGGCATGAAAGAAATCAACCCAAATACATTGCTGTACCTGGGTTGATTCAAAATATAATTTAGTTGATATGAATGCTTATTCTGAAGCCTACTTTTCTACCTTTTCAACATTCCCTACACTTAACTTTGTGTATGGCGGCTCGATAGGGTTATCATTGGCATTGTAAAAGTCTTTGTATTGTTTTTCCTGTTTTTTCATCATGTCTCCAAGTGTTCCGTCCATACCGGGAATTGTTTTGGAAAGCATTTCCTGTGTCATCATTGGGCGTACTGTTGCAAAAGGATCTTTTTTGAAATCGTTAAATGTCTTCTCAAATTTCTCTCTTGTTAACTCTCTTACTTTTCCTCCTGTAGCCTGGGCAAAAGTTTCGATATATGAAAACTCTGTATAATCTTTTACTTTTTTATTTCCCTGCAGTACCCATGAATAATTTTTCTGATCATCTTCTATCTTTACAATAAGCCCCGGAAGTCCCCAGAACTTGTAAGGTCCGTCCTGAAAAGGAATGTCTGTACTGAACCATGCTGTCCATTTTCTTCCTCCAAATTCGGTGGTTGCTTTCTGGGCATTATATTCTCCTATTTTTTGCTTATCGTTAAGAATCTTCCAGTTAAACTTCAGATCTTCATTATACCCTATATTGCTAGGAATAAACCCATTGGCTATTTTATCTGTGTACTGAATTTTCATTCCCGGATAAAATTTATATACCCTTGCTGAAATTTTTGGTGTCTTGATTGACTTTGAAATGTCTTTCATCATTCCGGCCTTCTGCATGGCTTCAAACTCTACCTTCATAATAGAATCCTGTGCTATGATGGTGTAGTCCTGATAAACAGATCTGTTTTTATCTGTAATATCCAGTACGGTAATCACCTTATCCAGCTTTGCAGAATCTTTTTTAGGCTTAAAAGTCAGTTCATAAAAGAACCTGTTGGCCGTTTCTTTAGATTCCTGAGCTCCTGCAAAAGCAAAAAGAGCAATTAAGAATACAGAAAATAGCTTTTTCATTGTTGTGGCGTTTATCAATTAGTGATTAAATGTTGAAATATGTTACAGTTTTTTTATATTTTTTTATTTCAATTTATTTTAACAATCTCATTATCAATAACATTAAATACATATTTTTGTTTTATGCCTTTGCTTTAAAATTAGGGCCAAAATTAGAAGTACGTTGAGATTTGGAGGAAAGCTTAAAGAGCGAGAGGAAAGTTTTATTATGTCTGGGCTCAGCAGCAGTCCTGTTTATCAACTTTATTTTTCAACCTCATGCGCTTCCTAATTTTACCAAAATCTGATTCCTATAAAATACTTTTAAAAGGGCATTTCTTGTACTTCGGACTCCGGTAACTTCCCTCTTCCAGCCCCTAACTTCCTGTCTTCATTAAAATTATGATTTCATTAAAACATTTTAGGCAATAAAAGTTTTACCTTTAATGGGCTTAAAAACAAAATATTATGGATACTTTATCACAACTAAGAGACGAGCTTGAAGCCGAGTACCGCACCACCAGAAAATTTATTGACGCTTATCCCGACGGAAAAAACGACTATGCTCCGCATGAGAAAAGCATGAAAATGATGTCGCTGGCCACCCATCTTGCAGAAATTTTTGAATGGCCGAATACCATGCTAAAAACGTCCGAACTGGATTTTGCCAGTGGAGCCTTTCAACCGAAACATCTCTCCGGCAGGGAAGATCTCCTCAACACCCTTGATGATAACTTTAAATCCGGAAAAGAGGCTCTTGAAAATGCCAAAGAAGACGATCTTAATGATACGTGGGCATTGAAAAACAATGGTCAGGAGCTGGCAAAATGGACGAAATACAATTCTATCCGGCATGCCCTGAACCAGATTACTCATCACCGGGCACAGCTGGGCGTTTACTACAGGCTGAATGACATTCCGTTGCCGGGAAGTTATGGCCCATCTGCAGATCATCCGAGTTTTTAGAAACAATATTGATTACTGATATAACAGAAAAGAGACCGTCTTTTGAACAGTCTCTTTTTAATTTATTTAAAGTTGAATTTTACGCTGAGCATCACCTGGCTCGGACGAAGTTGTACCCTGGTGTATGATACACTGTTTGTAACCTGGTTGATATTATATGTTTCAAATACTCTTCTGTTGGCAATATTCATCCATTTCAGTTCGAAATCTATTTTCTTTTTAGACCATGAGAACTGATAAGAAAGGTCGTAAAAGGCATTGTTGTATTTTTTCTCACCGTCCCCTGTATTCACCTGATCCCAATTGAACCCTATGGTATGGTTTTCTATCGGATAGAAATAAGCGCCAAGATTATGGTTAAAGCCTTCGTTTATACCTAATCTTCCTCCCTGGGCGTTTAATCCTACGTTATCCTGCTTATTTCTGGAAAAGCTAAGGTTATAATCTATACTCATCCAGTTGAAATAGGTATTGTTAAATTTAAATCCGTATGCCTGTGTATTGTTTTTACTCAGATACTGTGTGTCGTCAAGGAATGCATCTGCTTTTGACAAAGTATTGCTATAGCTTACCGACATATTGGTTTTGAATTTCGGGAAATATTTTCCTATCTCGGCACCGAACCTGTTGGTTTTTGCATGATTTTCCTGCTCTTTATACCTTGTTAAGGTGAAACCTGTATTAGTATCCAGGAATGGAGATGCAAGAAGGTTTCTTTTGCTGTCACCCAAAGCATAGCTGATATTAAAAAATAAATTATTCAGCGGGTTTCTGTATTCAATTCTTGAGCTTGCACTTTTTGAAGTGGTTTGTGGAATTGGATTATTCGGATCCATTACATTAAATCCTCCCGGACTTAAAAGAGTATATCCCGCATAAGCTGTTTTAACATCACCAAAGTTGTTACTGATATTACCGCTTACACTTGCTTTGAAAAAAGAAGCAAATGAATATTGTACAAAAGCATTCGGAGTAAAGGTCGTTTTATTCAGGGATTTATGAACATTACGAAGATCATCTTCTGCTTTAATGGTATTGAAATTCACAGGAAGATTGGCAAATAAAAGCCATGATTCAGATTTATAGTTAATACCTAGTGATCCTGAAGGATTAAATTCTGTGAATCTCAGGTTGTTTTCATATTCCGGACCATCAAAGGTTGGCGCAATATCTCCCGGAATTGTTGGATTAGGAATTGCTGTTCCCATAAAGTCTGTATTCAGTTTTTTGGACGAGAAATCAAGGGCTACCTGTGGAGTGAACGTCCATCCTTTTTTACTAAAGCTGATATTGGCAGAATGGGAAGTTTCTAATGTTTTAAGCCTCATACTCTGCAATACTGATGTACCCGGAGCAAAAATGATAGGTTTGATAGAGTCTACAACAGGATTTCTATATAATACCTGAAGGTAATTAGCCGGAGAAACCTCTAATGTCTGTCTGTCATCCTGATAACTGATGTAGGATTTAAAATTAACCATTTTTTCTTTCCATGGTATAATGGTGCTTAAAGAGTTCTGAAATGAAGAGGTAGGAGATTCTACCGCCTGGTTTCCAAGCCTTCCCACTCTGGTTGCTACGGCACGATCGCCATTCCAGAACTGGCTGAAGCTGGTTGTATTTTTAAAGAACCCCTTCTTCGCGTTTTTTGTAAAGATTAATTCTCCTTTCAGCTTATCTGTATAGAAATTATTTCTGGTGCTGGTAACTACCGTTGACATCGGTCTGTTGTCCCTCGGACTGAATACTTCTTCTGTAATATCTTCTCTTTCTACGGCGTTATTGGTATAATTGGCGTTGGCTTTCAGCTCCCATTCTTTCTTTTTATCGATGTTGGTCAGATAATTGGCCGAAAGATAGTGTACACTGTTCATCAGGTATCTTTTTACCGGAAGATTCGGGGTGCTGGCATTCTCCACGTTCAGCCAGTCATTCTGGGATGCATTAATTCTTCGTCCTTCCCAGGAGCTTCCAAATGCAAGAATATTTCCTTCATTTTCAACCTGCTCCCCCATGTTGTTGGTTTTATAATTGACTACCCACTGGCTTTTCTGTCCGAAAAACATTGGGGTAAGCTTTACATTCCAAAGCCACGGGTCTCCGAAACCGGAACCTACCTCTCCTCTTCCTGTCATGGTTACGGAGTTTTTCAGCTTGATGTTGATGGCTGCCTGATCGGAAGGTACTTTATCCTGAAGGATTTTTACTGGCTGGTGATTTTCAAGTACTTCTACTTTCTGTACGGCATCTTTTGGCAGGGAATTGTTGATGGTTCCGTAACCACCTTCCATAAGGTCCTTTCCGTTAACATAGAATTTATTAATCGCATTCCCCTGATAAAGAATGGTTCCGTCTTTATTGACTTCAATCCCCGGAATTTTCTTCATTACATCGGCAAGCGTCCTGTCATTTTGGCTACCGAAAGCTTTAAGATCATATGAAATGGTATCCCCTCTTGCGGTGATCATCCTGGTTTTCAGCTGTACTTCCTTTATTTCTGTAGCTTCAGATTGCATTTTGAAGTTCTGGGTCTGATCGCTGTTGCTGATCTGCTTAATCAGTGATTTCTGGTTGAATGCCTTTACCTTAAGGTCTACATTGGATTCTGAAGAAGTGAATGTTACCTTGTATTCTCCTTTAGAGTTGGTAATCCCGTATGCCAGAATAGCATCTTTACCAGGTTCCTCTACGGTAACACTGGCACTGGGAATAGCCGTTCCATCCTCATCAGTAATCTTTCCTGAAACTGTTTTCTGTGCCATGGCAAGCACTGTAAAGAAAAGCATCAGAAATAAAGAAATCTTTCTTTTCATAGTTTATTATTTGACTAATTAGTTTGCTACTTGCGTTTTTTGTTACACTTTTTTTAAAGATGTATTTTATGAGGAAAAGTTAAATCGCTCATTAACACTATAAAACTAGTGATAATTTTTTATTAATAATTTATTTTTTTAAGCACACTTCTAATTGGAAGGAATAAATTTTAAACTGTTTTTTATTCTTTATAGGACTAAATACATAAATTTTCACAAAAACCTCATTAAGAGGTACCCATCTCAAAAGATTAAGAAGCAAAACAAAATTTTCTCAGCAGGAAATTGCAGATATGCTTGGATTAGACAGGAATACATGCACGAATTGGGAGAACGAAACTACGGATATCAAATCGCAGTATATCCGAAGCTGACTGAAATTTTTAATGTCAAAATTCAGGACCTTTTTGATAGTGAAAGAAGGTTAGAAATTTCAAATAATACTTTCGATAATAAGGATAATTCCGTAGGATTAATTATAACTTTCACTTTTGTTCCACACTCAAGTTCATTTGCAGTTGCAATCCATTCTGCTATATCATTATAGATATAGCTATCTGGAAACGTTGTGTAGTGTTTCACCCACAGGTAGAAGTCCATACGGCTTTTACCGCAGCTAACGCCATCACGGATATCCCGAGCATGACGGAAAATAAAATTCTTTTTGTCATAAGTTTTGTTTTAATGAATTAAAAAATAATTTTTCCCAGTTACGGAAACCTTTTCTAGAATAGGATTGCCAACCGGATGATGCATCATAAAAACAAAAAGGAGAAATACACTTCAGGCAAGCAGTTCTGAAGTGTTCTGCTGACTTTCCCATTTGTGTTATATCACAAATACATGAAAAACAAAACATTATATGTATAACAAAACCAGCAAATTATGATGTATTTATTAGGCAGATTAATAAAATAAATACATTTAAAAGAATAAGTTAATTTTTAGCTATAAAAAAATTTCAGGGTACTATTTTTTTGCAATATTTATAGTTTTTCATCTGAAAAAAATTTTCAACATTCAATTTTTTAATCATAACTATTATGGCATATTAAATCTTTAAAATCCGGACCTAATTTTGTAAATTAGGTTTTTCTATTTATTTCATCCGTCTGTAACCTTTTATGGAGAATATTGTCTTATTAAAAGGAAAAAATGCAGAACATGATAAGAAAGGACAGTTTAATATATTTTTATTTAGTCTAAATAGTTAAAAATGATTTGAATCATAGATTAAAAAAAACTTAAACACTGATTCATATATATTTATTTAATAATTTTGTAACATAAAATTTATAGAATGGGAATTATTTTAAAGCCTATAGATGTTGTAGATGATATTTCAAAAGAAGATTTCTACGAAAAATATCTTAAGCCCAGGAGGCCCGTTGTCATCAAAAATATGGCAAGAAAATGGCCTGCTTATCAGAAATGGACAATGGACTATGTGAAGGAGACGGTAGGAGATGTAATAGTTCCTTTATATGATAGTTCAAAGGCTGATCCGGCAGCTCCGATTAATACCCCTACTGCCGAGATGAAATTCGGTGATTATATAGATCTTATTCAGAGAGAACCTACTGATTTGAGGATTTTTTTCTTTGATCCAATAAAACACGCGAAAAATTTATTACAGGATTATATTTCACCTAAAGACCTTATGGGTGGATTTCTGGATAAATATCCGTCTATGTTTTTCGGAGGGAGAGGCTCTGTAACCTTCCTTCATTATGATATTGATATGGCCCATATTTTCCATACTCATTTTAATGGAAGAAAGCATGTAAAATTATTCGAATACAAGTGGAAAGAGAGACTATATCAGCTTCCTTATGCTACCTATGCACTGGAAGATTATGATATTGACAATCCTGACTTTGAAAAATTCCCGGCCCTTGACGGTATAGAAGGAATTGAATGCTTCCTTGAACATGGTGATACTCTTTTCATGCCCACTGGATGGTGGCACTGGATGAAGTATCTGGACGGAAGTTTTTCAATCTCCCTGAGAGCCTGGGACAAATCATGGGCTGTAAAAGCTCATTCATTATGGAATCTTACCGTACAGCGTAAGTTTGATGATATTATGAAAAAGAACTTCAAAAAGAAGTATATGGACTGGAAAGAAAAGAAAGCTATTATAAGAGCTGAACTGGCCCTGAAAAGAGGCCTGCCGAGATAAATAAAAAGACGCCTCAAATTGAGGCGTCTTTTTCTGTTATTCAGTTAAAGTTATTTTTTAATGATTTTATATGTTTTTTCAGTTTGTCCTTCTTTAATTTTTATGAGATAATTTCCTGCTGTCAGATCGCTTACATTTACAGCTGCCTGATCTGAATTTACCATTTCTTGTTTATGCATTTTTCCTGTAAGATCATAAACAGTTATTTCAGACATTTTGTTTTTATTTTTAATGTTTAAAATATCCGTTACAGGATTCGGGTAAATGGAAGCTTTACTTAAAGCGGCTTCAGAAGTTCCGAGACTGTTTGAAGAGATTTCAAAATCATCGATCCCGATAAACCAGATATTATTTGTTGAAGAATAGAAGGCAATATAAATGGTCTGCCCTATATATGGCGTAAGATCGTAGCTGTATTTCGTCCAGGCTGTCGGCGGCTTCACTGCGGCAGCCATTGTATTCGTAAAGGCATCGGCAGTAGGCGTAGTAGTTGATATTTTTACATCAAATTGTTCTGCCAAACTGGATCCTTTGTTTCTGCTCCAAAAGGACAGCTTATCCGATACTCCCGCCGTAACTGTTATGGCAGGGCTTATCGCATAATCATCGTGTGCTGTGGAGCCATACTGCAGTCCTAAGAAATGAGACCCGGAATGCGAATCAACAAGAGAGAGACTGCCCGGGGCCCAGGCTTTCCATTCTTTCTCAGGATCTCCTCCGTTAATGACTGTCCAATCTGACGGCATCGTATCCGAATCGAAACTTTGTGAGTACTGCTGCGCTGAAAGGCATACGGGCAAAAAACCCATGATCAATAGAAATTGATAAATTTGTTTCATAAGTATTGATTTTATACTAATTTAATAATTTTAAAACAAATCATTAAAAAAATAAATCAAAAAATTATTTTATACGAAAAATATCAACTTATTTATTCAAATTATTACTTAATAGATTCTCTACAAAATTCTGTAAACAGGATATTGCCTGAATGTTTTTTCTTCAAAATAAGGTGAGTGTCTGTAGACCCAATCAAGCTGCGCCTCTCCGTCTTCCGCAAATTTTTTATCTGATGCTTTCTGAGCCTCGAAAGCTTCTTTAAGCTTTTTATCTTTCTTCAGTAATTCAGCTGCGGTATCTTCAAAAATATAGGCTGAATAATATTCTTTCTGTGCCAGAATTCCATCAAATAAATTCCAGTTGAAAAAAGAGTCTAATGCTTCAGGTTCAAGGGTTTCAATGATGTATTTTACTCCAGGCTGATCGGTCGGAACAATATAATCTCCAGCCGAAAAAGAATGCTCTTTTTTAGCCGATTCTACCGTAGTATCAAAGTGCAGATAATGTCCTTCATAAGGATTCTTTACTGTTTTGAAATCCTTGATTTTATATGATTCAACTGTAATCATACTGTCTTTCTGAACGGGTTTCATGACGATCCGATTTCTCCTGAACTCTTCAAGAACCCTGTACTGAGACTGCGGAATCACATAATATTTCGGAATGGTAATGTATCCTGTAGGAACAGCCTCGGTAAACAGTTTTATTTTCTTTGTAAAAGGTTTGTTTCGGTCATAATACAGTCGTGGTTTGCCAGAAATCTCACTGGGTTTATAACTTCCTTCATAGCCTTTAAAATCCATGGTAGAAAATCGGGTTGAATCTATCTTCCAGCGGATTCCGTATTGCTGTCCGGCTTGATATTGCTTTACATTATCAATCCGGAGCTGTTTTATCTTTTTATAGTCTTTATCCAGGTTATGAAGGTTTACCAGCATGTATTTGTAGGTAGCATCCACTCTTTTATCATACGGTTTGAGCATGTGGGTCTCTGGAACAGTTCCTAATGAGTTGAATAAAGAAGTATAGCCCGTAGAATATCTAGGTGAATCTTCAAATGAAGCAAAACCGATATCCGGAACATCACCGTGAATATTTACATATGGGGTACTTTCGTAGCCAAGTTTCTTCATCTCTTCAAGATTGGCTGCCTGATAATTTTTATAAAAATAATCTCCCAAAACATTTCCAAGACGTTCTTTGAAAGTAGAAATATAGGTGAAAGTATACTGATAATCTGCCCCGTTACTTACATGATTATCGATAAACACATCCGGTTTCAGCCATTGATAGATCTCCTGAAAGCTTCTGGCATTTTTGGAATCTGCTTTGATGAAATCCCGGTTCAGGTCATAATTTCTTGCGTTTCCCCTGAAACCATACTGTTCCGGCCCATTCTGGTTGGCTCTTGAATGAGAACTTCTGTTCAGCATACCACTAATGTTATAGGCTGAAATCGCTGCAACAACAAAGTTCTGAGGTGTTTTTATTTTCTTTACTGCCAGATCCCGCATCAGCATCATGGTGGCATCTATTCCGTCCGGCTCACCGGGATGTATTCCGTTGTTGATGAAAAGAATGGCTTTATCTTTTCTCAGCTTTTCAAGGTCTTTTTCAGGAAAAGGGTTGTACAGAACAACATAAATAGGCTTTCCATTGTCATCTTCGCCTTTTTTAAGGTATTGGATGGTATTAAAATTTTTCGCCAGATCCTGATAATACTCATTCATTTCCGAATAGGTAAGAGTCTGATTTCCATTTCCTTTTTCAAAAGGGGTCTGAAAGTTTTTCTGTGCAGATAGAAAGGAACAACTTAGGATCAACAGAATATAGTGCAGTTTCATAAGCAATATTTGGACTTCAAAATTAAGGAACTACAATTAAAGAAAAATCAATTTTCTGATTAAAATTATTGGAAAAAGAAAACCTCATGGATTTTGAAGTCCATGAGGTTGAGGCATTGTCATTTCTGTATTTTAAAATAAAATTTTCATTGTTTTTTTAGGGTGTACATTAATCGTTATTCCTTCCTTTTTCATCCGGGTATAAAGATGGTAGGGAATCGCTCTGCCAGAATTCTTTAGTATCAATATCCAGTATAGTAAGGGCTCCTGTAAAAGCTGCGCCTGTATCAAGGTTCCAAACGTTGGCTTTATTGACAGGTTCTTTGCTTCCGATATATAAAGTCGGGGTGTGGCCAATAAAGATTTCATGGTACAAAAGCAGCCTTTTAGGATACAATTCAGAACTCTTTTCCAGTTTGGTATCCATTGAAACAGCTGTTTCCCAAAGGGTTCTGTCCCAATGATAGTTGCTGGAATAGACTTCTTTTTCAGGACCGTGCATGGAGGAATATCCGGCATGAATAAACAAGCGGTTCTTTTCATCGATATGAAAATTTTTCATGCTCTGAAAAAATTCAAGATGAACCTCCAGCTCTTCCAAAGAATAGTTTTTATAGCTTTCTACGGTGCTTTTTCCTCCATTGAAAAGCCATACATCCGGTTCATTTCCAAAAGCAATCCAGTCTTCACACCAGGCATCATGATTTCCTTTGATAAAGATACACTCCTGCTCTTCTGAGAGCTTCTTTAAAAAAGTGATTACTTCAGAAGATTCGCTCCACCCGTCTACATAATCTCCAAGAAAAACCAGGCGGTCCGACTTTGAAACCTCTGCCCTTTCCAGAACCTGTATTAAGGCTCTCAACCCTCCGTGAATATCTCCTATTGCTAATGTTCTGCTCATTTCTCTCTATTCGGTTTAAAACTCTGGCTTTTACTTTGAGATGTATTTAGCCTCAACAAAATCTGTCAGCCAGACTCCGTTTGCAGAGAGGTAAAACAAAACTCCGTCTTCAGCCATTTTCCCTGTTCTAATGGTTAAAATAACAGGTTTTCCGTGTCTCATCCCAACTTTTGTTGCGGTCTCTTTATCAATGCTTAAATGTACATGCTGGCGGCTTCTTTTTTCAATTCCTTTTTCCAGGATTGAGGCGATATTGGTTTCTGCTGTTCCGTGGTATAGATATGCAGGCGGGGTTTGTGGTTCAACGCCCAGATCAATATCAATGGAATGACCCTGGCTGGCTCTTATTTTCGTTTTATCTTCATTGAAAGCAAAACGTTTTTTATTGTTCGTTTCTACTACCTCATCCAATTCTTCAACGGTAAAGAAAACACTTCTCTTCGCTGATTTTGTTCTCAGTTCTTCTACATCTGCCCATCCGTTTTCATCCAGTTTCAGCTGAATGGTTTCCGGGTGATGCCTCAGAATAAGGCTCAAAAACTTACTTATTCTTTTCTTTTCTATTTCGTTCATAACTTATGTTCTTAATCATTATACTATTGGGAAATATTTATTCTCCAATTTTTCGCAAAGTTCTGCAATATCATCTTTCCTTACCAACTCTGCGATCCAATCCTGCAGAATATTTCCAAAGCCATAATAAATACCTGCTATTCCTCCTGTAATTGCTCCTGTGGTGTCTGTATCTTCACCCAGATTCACGGCTTTCAGAACGGCTTCGGAATAGCTTTCCGAATTCAGGAAACACCATAATGAGGCTTCCAGACTATGCAAAACGTAACCGCTGCTTTTGATTTCGTCTTCGGGATAGCTTGAAATATTGTTCTTTAAAATTCTGCTAAAAAGCTCAATATAAACAGAGTTAAAACCCTGTAAATCTGCGTATTTCAAGGCTAATTCCTGTGTATAACCATATGCTTCTTCTTTGGTTCTTCCTTTTATCAGCTGAATCGCAAAAACAATGTAAATAAAACAAGCGAAAACCGACCGAAAATGACCGTGGGTAATGGCTGATACTTCTTTTACAGTCTGATATAGTTTTTCAATATTTTCTTCATCCTTAAGATAAAATGCTAAAGGAAGGATTCTCATCAGGGAGCCGTTTCCGTTGTCTTCTTCAAAAATATTTCCGGAAAACCTGGCACTTTCACCTTTAATCAGTCTTGCGATTGAATGCCTTGTTGTTCCTCCTATATCGAAAAGCTTTCCATGGGCAGTCCAGTGGCCGTATTTATTCCAGCGGACAAAACTCTGTCCAATTTTCTCAAGATCATAGCCTTTGGTTAATTCATCCGCAAGACATAACGTTAAGGAACTATCATCACTCCACGTACCTTTAGGCTGATTCCATGACATATACTCCAGATATTCAGACACAGGAAATTTCTTTAAATCCTCTCTCTTTTTAAATTCCACAGGAACTCCCAGTGCATCTCCAATGCAAAGCCCCAGAATTCCTGCTTTTACCATATTTTCCATTATGCAAGATTAACCAGCTTATCAAACAGCAGTTTCATTCCCTGAGTTGCGGTTTCTTTCATTACCACAGCTCTCTTTCCGTACCCGAATCCGGTTTCATTAGGATTGATAACAATCAGGAGACAGTCATCTTTGATATCGTGGATCAGTCCGGCTGCCGGATATACCTGCAAAGAGGTACCAATTACCAATAAAATATCCGATTCTTTTACAATTTCCCGGGCAGGCTGGAACATAGGAACATCTTCTCCGAACCATACGATGAATGGCCTTAATTGACCTCCGTCTTCTGCTTTATCCCCGATATTGATATCCTCCTTCTGCTCATAGATCAGATCTTTATTATTGCATGAACAGGATTTGAACAGCTCTCCATGGAGATGAAGAATATCTGTAGATCCTGCTCTTTCGTGCAGGTCATCAATATTTTGGGTAATGATCTGAACTTTAAAATGATTCTCCAGCTCAGCCAGCAGATAATGAGCTTCATTGGGCTGTACTTGATGCAGCTGGCGTCTTCTCTGGTTATAGAACTCCAGTACGAGCGCAGGGTCTTTTCTCCACCCTTCAGGGCTTGCCACATCGGTTATATTATGATTTTCCCAGAGCCCGTCTCCGTCTCTGAATGTTTTTATTCCGCTTTCGGCACTGATTCCTGCGCCGCTTAATATGGTTAGTTTTTTCATTGGTTTATAAGTTTTATTTCGTTCACTTAGCATTTTATTTGCCACTGATGCACGAATTTTTGTTGAATATGCGGAAGCTAGATTAAAAGCTTCCTGTAAATTTCTTCATTTTCATCATCAAAACAGACAAAAATAACTTTTTCTATACTTTCTGATTTGAATTTTCTTACTTCATTCACAGCAATTATTCCCGCCATTTCTTTTGGAAATTTATAGATTCCTGTACTGATATTGGGAAAGGCAATACTTTTTACGTTGAGACTTTCTGCCAGGTTTAATACATTTTGATAGCAGCCAGCCAGAAGTTTTGAGCACCTTTCTTCGTCTCCGTTCCAGACCGGACCTACCGTGTGAATGACATAATCAGCAGGAAGGTTTCCAGCAGAGGTAACTACTGCTTCTCCCGTATTACATTTTCCTTGCCTGTTTCTGATTTCGATACATTCTTCAAGGATCTGTTTTCCGCCTGCCCGATGAATAGCTCCATCTACTCCGCCACCACCAAGCAGTGAGGAATTGGCAGCATTAACGATAGCATCTGTATAGATCTTTGTAATATCTCCTTTTATCAGTTCAATGTTCATAAAATCTGCTTTTTTTCCAGTTTTCTACCTCATCTATCCAATCAGGACCCATATTTTCTTCACAGCACAAAATGCTTACTCCTCCGGCTATAGCACAGGTGGTATCTCTGTCTCCTAAAGCAGCAACGGTATTCCACAGGCATTCTTTAAAATTGTTCCGGTATCTTGACAACATCCAGATGACAAGAGGAACGGTATCCTGAGCGGTCATTTTTACTCCGTTTCCTAATGTTTGCACCAACATTTCGATGCCTGGATTTCCATCCAGATAAAGGACTTTGTTCAGCTTACTTTTCATATCAGAATCATCCAGCTCATTTTGGATATTCCGGATAAATTCCTGCTGTCCAAATTTTGCCAATCCCAGTTTTTCCTGAACGGTAAAGGCAGCAGCCAGAGCAACAGCTTTTGTTCCTTCTATAGCTTCTTTATTCGCATGGGTTACTTCACAGGAAAGTTCTGCATTTTTTTTAAGCTGTTCTATATTATCATAAAAATAGGCCCCGATTACGGATGCTCTCATTGCACCGCCATTTCCCATGGAACCCTGCCCTTCAAATTTAGCCTGGGAAACATCTTTCCAATATTCTCCGCTTTTCACAGTCCTGAAATACTGATGCATGGAAGGCCCATATCCTCTATTAATATCCAGATAGTAGTTCCTGGTAAATTCTTCTGCAAGAAAATCCTGATCAATCTTTCCAAATTTTTCCAGCGATTTAAAAATGGCCACTGCCATAATGGTGTCATCAGTAAAATCCAGAGCCGTTTCAGGGAGAATTCTTTGATGGATATAGCTTTTCATCAGGCTTTCTTCACCAAAAAAGCTTTCTCCAAAGGCATCACCGATGGAAACTCCTGTCAGGGATTTTGAAGCGAGGAGGAGCCTGTCTGTTTTCATGGCGTTATTAATCTTAGTTTTTTATTTAAATGTTCATCATCAAACAGCAATGGTTTTTCTTCAGGAATCATCAGGCTGTCCAGATCTCCGTTTACAACAAATGCATGCTGTTCTTTCACAAAATCTGAAATATTTTCAATGAAAAGAATGTCTTCCCGGGCAAAGGAACGGGTAAATTCATTCCTAAGACCAATCTGTATGGCTCTTCTTTCCTGCTTCTGTCCGAAAGGATCATGATCCGGATCCCATTGTAATCTCACAGAAGATTCTTTCACCTGATTCTGCCATTCTTCTCTGGACACTCCCAGTTTTTCATCATAGGAAGAATATACCGCATTTTCAAAGTACTTTTTGAAAGCTTCTTTCTTTAGATGAATAGCCAGAACGTATTCCTGACCTTCTTTGGTTCCCCAGCCGTTACGGTACATCATCCAAAGGAAATTGGGTTTTATCCAGGTCATCCTTTCCAGACTGAAAGCCCCTCCAAAATATTGGTTTCTCACGGCAAATTCTCCTATTTCTTTACGATAGGACTGATAGACTATAATTTTTTCATCATCGTACTGTGCCATGATATGATGCCTTTCCTTAGGCCAATCCTGTAATTGTTCTTTATATTTTTTAAGTTTAAAATTCATTTCTTTCTGTTTTCAACGGTTTTGTAGTCTTTATCCAGGATAATTATATTTTCCTTTCAGCATATTCAACCCAAATTCTTCTATCTGGAAGCTGACTAAACAATTCTCCTCTTGTCAGTTTCATGATATTTCTTCAAAAGGTCTCAGCATTTCTTCTTTTTTCTTGGTCATCACAGCAAAGACCACTCTTTTAAATTTATTTTTATATTTTCCCTGAAGGTGTTTTTTAAACAACCCTGCAATTTCTTTGGGATCATTTTTAAAAACTCCGCATCCCCAGGCACCTAAGATCAATACTTCATTTTCTCTATGAAAAGCAAGTGCAAGCATTTTATCTATTCTCACATCCATTGCATCTGCTATTTCATCCTGCCTTTCCGGTTCCTGTTTCCTGACAACGCCTGCATTTACTGCCGGAGAAGTAATGAAATTACATATAACAGGTTTTTCGAGCAGTTCTCCTTTATCTTTTCTGAAAACGGGAACTTTAGGACTGTAAATCATCATATCTGTATAGAAACAGGATTCCATTGCCCGATGAGCCTCATAATAGTAAGGAGCCTGAAGCAGGCTTTCATATAATCCTGAAGTTCTTGCCAAGCTTTCTTCCTGTGCTTCTGCTCCGTTGATGAATCCGCCACCCGGATTTTTTGCTGAAGCGAAATTAAGGCACATCAGCTTCTCTGGATTTTCTTCTTCGGCTAATTGTAAAATAGCTTTCAGTGAGCTGCAGTTCCAAGTTTCAAACTTTGTTTCAAAAATAAATTCCGGCAGCCGGACTTTTGTAAATCCCTCAAGTATTTCCGAAGAGTACAGAATCGTTTCATTTTTGCTGATTTCCAGCTCGTTTTCTATGTTTATTTTTTCGTTGTTTTCGTTTATATAATATTTTCTGGCAAGGATCTCCAAAGTATCTTTTGCCATTCCTTTATTGGTCATCGTTAGTTTTTTTATATTGAATAATAAATTCTCCACCTCATCGTTTGCCGGTTTTTTAAAGTCTTTTCCCATAAATACTCTGAGCACTTTAATTTTTCCTGCGATGGCTTCATTGAATGTTTCAAGTTCTTCAGAAGGAACCCATAGCTCATTATGGTTTCTGGCTCCTACATTTTGAGCGGGATATTGATCTGCTATTTCTTTAAGCACTTCAAAACTTGTTACAAAGCCCAGAAAATTTCCGGCTTCATCTCTGGTATTCCACTTTTCAGCAATTTCGGAGGCATAGCTTTCATCCAGCACCGGGTAAAATATTGGCTGCCAGTCCAATCTTGGAGGGAATTTTTTATATCCGCTCTCCATGATCAGAATCATTTCTTTTTCTCCTACAGGTCTGTAAAGTGTTGTTGTTTTCATTGCTTTTATTTTTTATCCGAAGTCGTAAACGTATACTTCGAGATTATTTTTTAATAGTGTTTTTTCAATAATGGGTTCTATTTTTTCCCATTTTCCTCCTGCCAGTCCGCATCCTATTCTCGGCATGTGGATTGTGGCATTGATCTGTAAGGCTTCTTCTGCCAGTTTTTCCAGACATTTTTCGACAGCATCATATCGAATGGGTGGAATTCCGCCGGAGTTGGTGATGATTTTATGCTGCCCAATCATATTGGCTATCCAGATTTCATCTTCAACTTTTACCAATTGGATTTCACCAAGATAAAAATTTCCTCCGCTTTTAAACCATTGTCTGTATTTGCTTTCCGGCTCTTTCCATTTTCTGGAAATGGCTGTTACAAAACCTTTTCCCCAGCCACCAATATCGTTGCAGATATGGGCAATTATTTTGTTTCCTTCAGATTCCGGAGCTGTGGCGTCACCTTGTATATAGTGCATTTTCATGGTTATTCTATTTTTATTTTACCTGAATTCAGGCATTTTTCAATATTTTTCAAGGTACCGCTTTTTCTCTTTGCGTCTGAATTAAAATCTACCCCGAGAAAATGGGTGCACTGTGACACACCGTAAGCATCCCGTTCAGCATCAGACTGAAAGCCTCCGGAAAAAGTCCAGCCGGCAGCTTTGGTTTTAAAAGTATTGATCTTATATCTTGGTTTTATCCCGATATGAAGGATGGTTACTTTTTCGGTTTTATTTTTCAGGTATTCCATCATTAAGGTGTCTGCTCCTGAATAATCGCCTATGATGAATTCACATTCAGCAAGGTTGGCTTCTTTTAACGGACTGACATAAAATTCATGAAATTTCTCCCATGACAGGTTTCCGTTTCCAAATGCATATATTTTTTTCATCATGAGTTGTGTTTTTATTTATTTCAATTGTTTAAAATCTTTTGAATACGGAGAGTATGATCCGTACACCGCTTCAAATTCTGTTTTCAGGTTTTCGTGTTTAAATGCTGAATCTGTCTGATCCAGGCAGGTAACCACAAGATTCTTGCGGGCTCCGGAAATATAAGCTCCATCCAGCAGCAATGCGTAGTTCAGAAGATCATAATCCAGATTACCGTAACGGAGCTCTTTCTGATATTCATTGAAAACACAAGTTTCCTCCTGATTGTTCTTTAAATCCATACGTTTTTCATTACTCATCCAGCCGCTTCCATGTCGTGTGGAATAATTTCTGGTCACATAATACATTTCTATGTCTTCAATGTTCAGTCTTCTGCAGATCTCATAAGCATTTTTCGAAGTGGTATGAGCGTAGGTCACATTAGGAAATACGCCGTGATCCATATCCAGAAGAATTCCCTGACTTCCTTCAAAAATAAGGTTATCAAAAGATTCCAGATAGCTGTAATCCCTGATTTCCCAATCGATCTGATCTACTGCATCCAGAAAAATATTAAGCTCTTCCTGAATCTGGTCCTGATCCATAAACCCATAGAAATAAGCAATTCCTTTCAGCTTTTCAATCAGCATTTCACGTGAAGCAATAAGATCGGCTGCAAATAATTTATAGGGACTTTCATGCCTTTTCATCGTAGCCCCGATTCCTTTTCCGCAGGTTCCGTGTTCAAGGTTTCTCGTATTGGTTCTGTTCTGCCACACATCAAAAGGTGTTGTTACTTTTGCCAGGGGATGAATATGAAGTTCGGTATTCCCGTTTTTCATTTTCAATTCTTCCCTTTCATTCAGCATAAACACAGGATGAATGGTACAGTGTTCGGAAAAATAAGACGGCAATCCTCGGAGCGCTCCGCTTGCGAAGCTGGAATGCACATGCTTTTCATTGCCAATCATTACGGTATGTGCTGCTTGCTGTCCTCCTGAAAACCTGATGACAACAGAATCTGGGTTCCGGCTTGCCAGAAAATCTGTGGTGATTCCTTTTCCTTCGTCACCAAAACCCAGTCCTATTACTATTTGTGCCTTTTTCATTGCTTAAAACATTTGAATACTATCCAGCCCGCTTACAATTCCGGTTCCGGAGGTACTGTTTTTAAATTTATCACATACCACTCCTTTGATAAGATCCGGAATTTCTGTGTGATCCGTTATAGATAAACAGTTTTTACCCAGCAACTCCTTCCAGCCTTTATCCGCAGCTAATGCCTGGCCTGAATGCAGAACACTGATGTGATATACTTCATACCTTTTTTGAGCTTCTTTCAGCAGCTCTGTATGGGTATAGGTATGCTGACCGGTTCCCATAATTTCTCTTATGGCAGAAGCGGGAAGAACTTTAAGGCAAGGCTCGTCTCCTATTGTAAACAGTAATCCTTTCTGATTTCTTTTCTCAAAGGCATCTGTTCTGGTATGAAAAGCGGCAAAATACCACGCCAGAAGATAACTTTCTCCCCCGTTACCTCCGCCGCCGGATTCAATATAGGTGCGGGTAAGCCACATATCCAGTTCATCATCACCTGATTCAAACTGCCCTACCTGCAGCGGATAACCGTCGCATTCATGGTCCCCGATTCCCAAAAATAAAAGAGCGGGATCTGGAACTCCTCCCTGCATAATTCCTCCCATTAACTTAGGAAGACCTTCTTTGATCAATTCGTGGGGAATATGTCCCATGCTTCCCGTTACATCCAGTCCTAAAATAATCGGAACTGAATTCGGATTGGCTTCAGAATCCCGGGATTCCCTGAAAGAAATTCCTTTTGGATTCATAGATTCGTGCGCCATTCTTTTGGCATTCTGAGTGAAAATTTCACCGGCTGATTTTGATCCGTATCCTTCTTTTCTGGCTTTTGCAAAGCGAGCGTCCAGATCATATTTTGTACCTCCCATAATTAAATTGTTTTTCCGAATAAATATTCAAATCTTTTTTTGGTTACTTCCAGCTGAATATTTAAGTTTCTAATGATTAATGATAATTCCATGTCTTTCTGAACAAATTCTTCGGGATGAAAATCCGCAAAGGTTAAGCTGTTCCTATCCAGAGGGCTGATATCGATAAGGCCCTCCTGTTCACGCTCCATCCTCTTTATCCTGAGCTCAATATCTTCTACCGTCCTTCTGTAAATTAATTCTGAATCTTCCCCGATCGTGTGTGCACGGTCTTTTCTGATCTGGTCATTGTTTCTCTGTAGTGATTCAATGAACCTTGATTTCAATTCGTCTTCCATGTTGGCTGCATTTAAATTATTTGTGTTATTTTAACGCTAATTGAAAATGACATAGTTTTACACTGCTTTTGAGCAGAATTATTTACACGTTGGTGTACATTACGTCGGTTCTCAATACGTATTTTGTTCCACTGATCAGGGTTTTTCCTTCATGTCTTAACGGATGATAAAAAACTAATGCTGATCCTTTTTTCGGTGCTACTGTAAATAAGCGTTCAAATTCTGTTTCACCTCCTTCGAAATCATCATTCAGGTAGATCATGAATGTATAGAAACTTTTCTCATTTTCGTTGCGGATATAGCTTCCGTCATGATGCATTTTAAAACGCTGTCCCGGAGTGTATTTATAAACCCTGAACATTTCATTAAAATCATGAATTTTATAATTTTCATGAAATTCAGGAAGAAAATCATAAGCTCTTGTAAAAAGCTTTTCCGCCAGATCACGGTCGAAGATCATCAGCCTGTCATTATTTCTTATTCCTTTACTCATCAGCTGCTTTCCGTGCATGGTGATTTTGGCTTCTTCAAAGACTTTTTCCTCTGAAACGGCAATGTATTCATCACACTCTGTATCGGTGAGAAAGCTTTCAATCAAAAAGATCTGCGGATGTAATTCTATTTTTTCCATAATTAATATTTTGTGTTGATGATCGTGTTTTTACCTTCTTAATTCATCTCTTACTTCCATTAAAGCGAAACCTAAAAGATTTTCTCCGTTCCACAAAGATGGATTCTGCGCTCTTGAATCTGATTCTAGCATTCCGATTCCCCAAATGTTATCATACGGGCTGGCTTCTACGAGAATTTTATCTTCCGTTGATATCAGGAATCCTTGTAATTTAGAATTTTGTGAAAATTTCAGAAGGTTTCCCCTCTTTACAATTTCATATTTATGCTCATCCCAAAGCTGTGGATCAAAGTTTTTTACTTTTCTGCCTAAAGATTTTACTTCATTCGGAGTTTTAGCCTGCAGGATTCTTTCAAGTATTTTCTCATCATCAAATAATCTTGCCTTTCCAGCCATCATATAATGTTCAGCTGTAGGGTATTCTATTCCGTTTTCTTCAAATGATGCAGGAAACCACTGACTGAAGCATGATTTGGTAAGTTCCTCTTTTACTGTGTGTCCCCAGAAGAATAAAAATTGTATCGCTTCATTTTTCTGAAATTTTTCAATAATATGCTGTAGAGTGTAATTCATGATTGCGTTATTTATACACAAATTTAAAGGATAATTATTTTACACACCAAATTTATTTGTGTTTATTTTACACTAAATAATTTAACCAACTGATTATCAATGGATAAATTTTATTCATAAAAAATATTGGAGGAATTTCCGTGGGATCGTTTTAATTGGAATGGAGATGTACCGGACTATATGATCTTGAAATTTCAAGGCGGGAAAAATCCGCCTCTATTGAATAAAGAGATCTTTATTGATTAGAAGGCTGTATTTCATATACACCATGTTAAACCCCAGACAATACCACTAAAAATAAATTAACAGGCTATGAACTAACCATTTATATTGAATAGAAAACTACTATTTATTTCTGGTTAAAGTTCTCAAAATTGAATAGGATTAGGTGCAAATTGAAATGAAGAATTTATTTGATTTCAAAATAGAAACCTTCTTTTTCGAGTTCCTCATATTTTTCCTGATTGAAGGTGAAGAGTTTGCCTGGTCTTCCGCTGCCTTCTTTTTTAACGTTGTTGGTTTCGTTGAGAAGTCCGTAGCTCATCATCTTTTTACGGAAATTACGGCGGTCGATTTCCTGCCCAATGATGGTTTTATAAAGGTTTTCAAGGTCTGAAAAAGGAAATTCTTCATTGAGAAGGTTGAAACCTATCGGTTGGTAACGGATTTTGGTACGCAGTCTTTGCAATGCGGTATCAATTATAGTTTTATGGTCGAATGCCAGAGACGGAAGTTTATTTACACTGAACCATTGGGCATCTTCAGCATCAGAATCGGCAAACAGCTCGTGATAGGAAGGGTTTACAAGGCCCAGATAAGCCACAGAAACTACCCTGTTCCTCGGATCACGGCCTACCTTGCCAAAAGTATAGAGTTGTTCCAAAAAATCGGGCTTTATGCCCGCCTCTTCATATAATTCTCGCTTTACTGCAGTATCTACGTCTTCATCATCCAAAACAAGCCCTCCAGGAAGCGCCCAGCCTCCTTTGAAAGGTTCAATATTTCTTTTTATTAAAAGGATCTGAAGATCTTTCTTATCGAAATATCCGAAAATTACTGCATCTACAGCTACTTTTATATCCTGTAATTTTTTTGGAGACTCCATATAGGCTAATTTGCGTTACGATTACACAAAGGTACGATTAATAATAACATGAGAAAAATAATTTACTGCATAATAAAAAGGCTTACCTTTATGTTATCAATATAAACCACTTAAAATTAATTGATTATGAGAAATTTACTATTCGCCTTATCAGTTGCATTTTTATGTATCGCCTGTGAAAAAGGCAAAACAACCACAGATAAAGAATCTGATAAAAAAGATTCTGCTTCAACAGCATGGAAGCCTGTAGATTCTGCTGCTGCGACTAAAGCCTGGATGGAATTTGCCACCCCAGGTGAAATGCATAAAATGCTCGCCAAATTTGACGGAAACTGGACCGGTACCACCACCACATGGATGGAAGAAGGTGCCCAACCTATGACCAGCCAGTCTGAATGCACGAACAAAATGATTTTTGACGGACGTTACCAGCACAGCACTTACAAGGGTAATTTTATGGGAATGCCCTTTGAAGGGATGAGTATTATGGGTTATGATAATGCCAAGAAAAAGTTCATAAGCACTTGGATTGATAATATGGGGACAGGAATGATGCATGCCGAGGGAGATTGGAATCCTGCTAAAAAATCCATTGAGTTTAAAGGAAAAATGACAGACCCCAGCCGTCCTGAAAAAGACTGTGATGTAAGAGAGGTCTACACCTTTACGGATGATAACAACCACATGCTGGAAATGTACGGCCCAGACTGGAAAACCGGAAAGGAAATGAAAACAATGGAGATAAAATTTGTCCGCAAAAAATAAAATACAGGAAAAACACCTTCCGGGAAACAGTGATTTTACTTGTTGATTTATAAAATGTTATAGCCAACTTTGGTATAGATAAAAACGGAAATAACCAGAAATAATTTATACCATCATGAAAACTTTATTAACAGCCTTAATAGTAGTCATTATTATTATAGGCGGAGTATTAATCATTGTTGTAGGGAAAAGACCTTTCCCTGAACCGGAATGTATTGTATGCGGAATCAATCTTATAAGAATATTGGGTATTGCCGAAATTATTCTCGGTCTCGGTGCCCTGATAATTCAGTCTAATATGATTGAAAAGCAGAGAAATTATTGAAAATAAAAGACCGGCACAAATACCGGTCTTTTTTATGATTAGTCATTTAGTTTCAAAACTGCCATGAATGCAGACTGCGGTACTTCTACTCTTCCGATCTGCTTCATTTTCTTCTTACCTTCTTTCTGTTTTTCCAAAAGTTTACGTTTTCTGGAAATATCTCCTCCGTAACATTTTGCGGTAACGTCTTTTCTTAAAGCCTTGATGGTTTCTCTCGCAATAACTTTTGTTCCAAGAGCTGCCTGAACAGCAATATCAAACTGTTGTCTCGGGATCAGTTCACGAAGCTTTTCACACATCCTTTTACCGATATAGTATGCATTACTGTCATGAATCAATGATGAAAGTGCATCTACCATGTCACCATTGATCAGGATATCCATTTTTACAAGCTTGGAAGCTCTGAATCCGATTGGGTGATAATCAAAAGATGCATATCCTTTAGAGATGGATTTCAATCTGTCATAGAAATCGAAAACTACTTCTGCTAATGGCATATTGAAAATCAGCTCAACTCTTTCTGATGTTAAATAACTTTGATTAACAATCTCTCCTCTCTTTTCAATACACAGAGTCATTACTGAACCAACGAAGTCAGACTTTGTAATGATAGACGCCTTGATGAAAGGTTCTTCTACTCTATCCATCGTGGAAGGATCCATCATTTCAGATGGGTTATTGATCAAGATCGGAACTTCAGGTTCTTTTTTAGTATATCCGAAATAAGAAACGTTAGGTACCGTAGTAATCACGTTCATATTGAACTCTCTGTCAAGACGTTCCTGAACGATTTCCATGTGAAGCATTCCTAAGAATCCGCAACGGAATCCGAAACCAAGAGCTGCCGAACTTTCTGGTTCGAAAACCAAAGAAGCATCATTAAGTCTTAATTTTTCAAGAGAGAATCTCAATTCTTCAAAATCTTCAGAATCAATTGGATAGATACCAGCAAATACCATTGGCTTTACTTCTTCAAAACCATCGATAGGCCCGTCTGCCGGCTTCTCGAAAGAAGTGATGGTGTCTCCTACTTTTACTTCACGGGCATCTTTTATCCCTGAAACCAAATACCCTACATCTCCACACTGAATGGTTTTCTTTGGAACCTGTTTTAGTTTTAAAGTACCTACTTCATCTGCTCCATATTCTTTTCCAGTTGCAAAGAATTTGATCTTTTCATTTTTAGAGATACTTCCGTTCACTACTTTAAAATAGGCTTCAATCCCTCTGAACGGGTTGTATACCGAGTCGAAAATCAAAGCCTGAAGCGGTCCGTCAGGATTTCCTACCGGTGCAGGAATTCTTTCAACAATCTGCTCCAGAAGGCTATGAACTCCTTCTCCTGTTTTTCCTGAAACCCTTAATACGTCTTCATATTCGCATCCGATAAGATTCATGATCTCGTCGGTTACTTCTTCAGGGTTGGCAGAAGGAAGGTCAATTTTATTAAGAATCGGGATAATAGTCAGATCATTTTCCAATGCAAGATAAAGGTTACTGATCGTCTGAGCCTGAATACTCTGTGCCGCATCTACAATAAGAAGGGCTCCTTCACACGCAGCAATTGAACGGGAAACTTCATATGAGAAATCTACGTGTCCCGGGGTATCAATCAGGTTTAAAATATATTTCTCTCCTTTATATTCATAATCCATCTGGATCGCGTGGGACTTGATGGTAATCCCGCGTTCTTTCTCCAGGTCCATATCATCCAGGGTCTGAGACTGCAGTTCTCTTTGGGTAACGGTGTTGGTATACTCCAAAAGACGGTCAGCCAAAGTACTTTTACCGTGGTCAATATGAGCGATTATGCAAAAATTTCGTATGTTTTTCATTTAAGAACGTTGTAATTTGCAAAGATAAAAAAAAGCAAGACATTTTATCTCTCTTATATTCATTGTATTAAATTATTTAATTTTTTGCCCAAAATACAGATGCTGTGAAAATTAAACGGCTCTCACAAATCGTCTTGTAAGAGCCGTCCAACATTAAAAAAATAAACTATTATGGGTTTTGTTTAGGCTTCACATTCCCATGGTTGTGAGGCTTTCTTTCATTCATTTTATCTCTCATCATTCCTTCGGACTGAAAGAGCTTCAGTACTTTCTGACAAGGAATCACCTGCTGCATTTTATCTGCATACTTCTTTCTGTTATCCAACAACTTCTGCCCTACCTCAAAACTCTGCTGAAGTTTGGCTTTTGCTTCATCATCCGATAAAGTTTCGGGATTAAAGTTAGGATCAAACTGGCTTTTGATCTGTTTCTGATTTTCCAGATATTCATTGTAAAGCTGTGTAAATTCAGCCTTATCATCCGCATCAATATTCAGATTATCCATGACCATATTGTTCCTGAACTTGGTAAGAAGTGCTTTTCTTTCTTCCGGAGAAAGATTATTGATTACTTCTTTTCTTTGTTTAGGGTCCATTTTTTTCCAGTCATAATCTGCACTCTGGGCATTCAGACCAAAACCATAAATAATAAAAAGCGCAAATAATATCTTTTTCATTTTTCTTATTAATTATATAGATCCAAATAAACGTCCTGGGTTGAATTGCTTGCCAACTCTGCTATTTCAGAATTGGAGAATGAATCCAGATACTCATTCATTTGAGTTTCTTCTTTCTTTGATACAGCTTTCACCGGCTGTGCAGTTTCTTTTACATCACCATTATCCCTAAGAGAAGAACCGTTATTATTCATTTGATTTCCAGCTGTTTGATTAGTATTTTCAACAGAAGTTAAATCTGATTTCAATGTTTCATAAGCAAGTTCTCCTTCAGTTGCAGAACCTTGTTTTTCTGCTGCATAAGCTGCTTTAGGCTGAAGCGCAGAATCACTATCAGAATTAAAAACATAGGTAACTCCAAATATCAAAGCTACGGAAGCCGCTGCCGCATACATCCAGTTCAGTTTGAAAACAGGTGCTTTTTTCTCTGTTTTCACTTCACTCATTACCCTGTTCTGGATATTTTCAAATAATTCATCCGGAACTTTGTAAATGTTCTTGCGTTCTAGTTTTTCTATGTCGAACTCTTTCATCTTTTGTTGTTCAAAAATTATCTTTCGTAATTTTCTTTAATATAATCTTCTATCTTTTGTTTGGCATAATGATAATTTGTTTTAAGGGTCCCTACAGACATATCTACAATTTTAGATATTTCTTCGTAAGGAAGATCATCATAATACCGCATCATAAATACCAGTTTCTGCTTTTCTGGCAGACTTTGTATAGCATTCTGAAGCAGGATCTGTATTTCTTCTGCATCACCTTCTGTATTGTCAGCAACCAGATTCTGCATATGATACTCTGCATTTTCATCAGTTTTCTGCATTTTCTTCATCTTATTGACCTGCTGTAATGCTTCGTTGGTAGCAATCCTGTAAAGCCAGGTATACAGCTGGCTGTCATTTTTGAACTGGTGAAAATTCTGGTAGGCTTTAATAAAAGTCTCCTGCAATGTATCCTGAGCAAGATCGCCATCCACAATAATTCTTCTGATGTGCCAGTACAACCTGCTCTGATAAGCATCCATCAAGGCACGGACACCTTTATCCTGGGTCCGTGGGTTTTGCATCAACGAAATAATTTCCGCGTCCTTGATCTTCATAAGATGCTTTCACTGTTTTGGATTACAAAAATAACTGAAAGTTAAATTACTTATTCAATTTTTAGTCCAAATATTACAAATAATATGAGCGGGTTACACCAAAACCTTTACTCCACTTACTTTATAAGGAAATATCAAAAATTTCCTGACTGCCGGTTTGTCCTTTCTTTTCTGAACTCACCGTAAAATATTATCTTTGTTAGATGCAAAAAGTAATCATAGGTTCAGGAAATGTGGCCTATCATATGGCCAAAGCTTTTACCCTAAAAGGTATTCCAATAGCTCAGATCTTTGGAAGAAATGAAGAGGAACTGAAGAAAATTTCAGAAGAGCTCAATATTCCTTATTCCACGAAAGATTTGGAAGATGCTGATCTGTATATCATCTGTATCAGCGATAATTCTGTGGAAAGTGTTTCTAAAATTATCACGAAAAAAGATGCTCTTGTAGCCCATACTTCGGGTTCTCTTCCCAAAGAAATACTGGCAGGGGAGTACAGAAAATCAAGCTTTTATCCCTTACAGACTTTTTCAAAATCAAAAGAGCTTGAATACGAAAAAATTCCTTTTTTCATTGAAGCTGAAAATGAAAGTGATAAAAAGATTTTGTTTGAATTAGCATCTCAGATTTCTGAAAATGTGATGGAGAGCAATCATGAAAAGAGAAAATACATTCACCTTACTGCTGTTTTTGCCTGTAATTTTGTGAATCATCTGTTCACAAGAGCCAAAGAAATATCTGATTCACAGGAAATTCCCTTTGATTATTTCCTTCCGCTTATTGATGAAACGGTTCAGAAAATTCATGAAATTGAACCTAAAGATGCTCAGACCGGGCCTGCTGTAAGAAATGACCTTAGAGTTCTGGATCTGCATGAAAAGCTGTTAAAAGACGAAAGTCTTGAAATTTATAAAATAATGAATCACTCAATTCAAAAAATGTATGAGTTATAAAGAGAAATTAAAAGATATTAAAGCCTTTGTATTTGATGTAGACGGAGTTTTTACAGATGGAAGTGTCTATCTTCTTCCCGGAGGAAATATGTGCAGGGTAATGAATGTCTTAGACGGATACGCTGTAGTTAAAGCCTTAAAAAACAATTATTTAATAGGGGTAATCACTGGTGGAAATGATGAAATGGTAAAACATAGGATCAATTATCTAGGCATAGAAGATTACTATCCAAAATCACACAACAAAATGACTGATTTTGAAGACTTTAAAACAAAACACAACCTCAAAAATGAAGAAATCCTTACGATGGGCGATGATCTTCCTGATATCCATATCATGGAAAATTCTGCCATTGCAGCCTGTCCGGAAAATGCAGTTCCTGAAGTAAAAGGAATCTCTGATTATATTTCTTCCAAAAAAGGCGGAAGCGGGGCAGTACGTGACGTAATCGAGCAGGTGATGAAAGTTCAGGGTAACTGGCACGATGATAATACCCAATCTGTATAAAAACGGCTTATGAAAATACTTTTAGCATCCCAATCTCCAAGGCGGAAGGAACTTCTTTCCGGTTTAGGTTTTGATTTTGAGGTCGTAAAAATAGACTGTGAAGAAATTCTTCCGGACATCATCAGAGTGGAAGAGGCCGCCGCTTATTTATCAGAATTAAAGGCTGATGCATTTGAAGGCCAGGCTGAGGATGAAATTCTGCTGACTGCAGATACGGTAGTGGCCATTGACGGACAGATCCTCGGAAAGCCTAAGGATGAGAATGATGCCCGAAAAATGCTCAGAAGCCTTTCCGGAAAAACACATCAGGTTTTTACAGGAATTACGCTTAAAAAAGCTGATAAAACGGTTACAGAAACTGATGTAGCTGATGTGGAACTGGATGAATTAACAGATGACGAGATAGAGTATTATATTCAGAAATACAAACCATTTGATAAAGCAGGAAGCTATGGTATCCAGGAATGGCTGGGAATGGCCAAGATTAAAAAGATCACCGGAAGCTTTTATACCATTATGGGACTTCCTACCCATTTGGTTTACAAAATTTTGAAAGAAATATAAATATTATTCATTATAAAATTTTATTATTTTTACAAAATCATCAAACTGCTGATAATAAAAAACGCATTAGCGAGTTATAATTGAATAATGAAAAAGAATATTTTATTCCTTTTAGTGATGTGCATCGTTGCTTCCTGTGCTACCAGAACAAAAAAGCCGGAACAGCGTTCAAAGCTTCTAAAAGGGTTTTCCACATACTATAACACCCTTTTTAATGCAAAAGATGCATTGAACAGTGAGTTTACGAGCCGAGACAAGGGACATAAGGATAATTTCTATGCTCCCTATATTCCTATCCTTACCTATGAAGATCAGCCTTTGGGAAGTGATCTGGGACAGAGTACCGCCTTTGCAGAAAACTCAATGAAAATGGCACAGGTAAACACGCCTGCACCCATGGACAGCAGAGGAGGACCTCCTTCCGGAATGCCTCCGGGAATGCCGGGGAATACCGGAATGCCCGGTTCCTCTGATACTCCTCAGAAGGGAGCTACCACTTTAGAAATTGCTGAAGCCAAAGCATTGAAAGCCATCAATAAATATTCTGTTATCAGAAACGGAGAGGAGAAAAATAAGCAGATTTTTGATGCTTACATGATTCTTGTACAATCCAGAATTTACCAGAATAAACCTTTGGAGGCACTGGACGCTTTAAATTATGTTTTTACACACATGAAGGAGGATAAAAGACTTCCTTTAGCGAGAATTTATCAGGGTGCCGCTTATGCAAAAATCAAAGATTATCATAAAGCTCATGAAACTTTTGCCAAGCTGAAAGGGGAGGATATCAGTAAAAGCTATGCCAAACTACTGAGCATTTATTATTCTGAATCTCTTCTGGATGCGGGGAAAAAAGAAGAAGCTGCAAAAGAACTTGATAATGCTTTCGAACTGAATTCTGACCGAAAATTGAAAAGCAGAATTGCTTATCTGAGAGGGCAGGTTCTTGAAAACCTGAACCAGAATGAAAAAGCCAGAGAAAGTTATACCGCAGCCTACAAATATGCCAATGATTTTGAATTTGAGGTAAAATCCCAGATTGCTATTGCCAAGACCTTTAACGGAAAAGGAGACTATAATGGTGCTAAAAGTTATCTTGAAGGCATCAGTAAAAAAGGAACTTACGGTTCAAGGAAAAATGAATTTTACTATGCTCTAGGCTTAATGGCTAATAAAGCAGGAAAAAAAGAGGAAGCCCAGCAGTTTTTCAAGAGATCACTGCATGAAAAGGTTTCTGATCCACAGGTACGCGGACTTACCTATTACGAAATAGGGAAGAGCTACCTTGATAAAAATGATTATATCGGGGCAGGAATCTATTATGATTCTGCTTTGGTTGCCATGACTTATGAGCCGTCTAAAATCCTTTTAAAGGATCAGTCTGCTTATATTAAAAAGATCTCCAAGAATTACTATCTGATCAAAAAAAATGACAGTATTCTATCTTTAGCGAAGATGAGTGAGGCTCAAAAAACAGACTTTTTCGGCAAATACATTGCAAAGCTGAAGGCTAAAGAAGAAAAAGAAGAACAGGAAAGAAGACTTGCGGAAAGGAATAAGGGTTTTGATTCCGGAGATTACAGTGCCAATTCTATTTTTGCCAATAGTTCCAATGCTTTTGAAGATTTTGGAGTTACAACGAAAGGATTTTATTTCAGTAATACAGGAACGGTAAGTAAAGGAACCTCTTCATTTAAACAGATCTGGGGAGACCGTGCTCTTGCTGATAACTGGCGTTATTCTAAAAAAATGGCTTCTATTGAGGATATGAAAAATGAAGCGCTGGGCGTAGCAGCTGCACCCAATCCGAGGCGTTTTGAACCAGCCTATTATATTGAGCAGATCCCTACAGATCAGGGTAAGCTGGATCAGCTGAAGAAAGACAGAGATACTGCATCATTAGGATTGGGTATTATGTACCAGAATTATTTTACCAACACACCACTGGCTACAAAAACGCTGTATGATCTTGTAGATGTAAAGCCGGAAGAAAAGGTAATGCTTCAGGCGTTGTATGAGATCTTTGCCATGAACTATGAAAAGAATCCGCAGGCTTCTGAAAGGGCAAAACAAATTCTTTTAACGGATTATCCTTATACTTCTTATGCGGAATTTGCCAGAAATCCGAAAAACGGTTCATTCGTAAAATCTTCTGAAGATGTTGAAAATGAATATAAAAGAGCCTATGCACTTTATGAATCCGAGAAATTTACGGAGAGCAGGGATGTGATTGATCAGACCATTCAGAAGTTCCCTAAGGATGCCCTGGTTCCCAAGTTTTACCTGCTCAATGCTTTCAATGCGGGAAAAACCAGCGGAAAGGAAGTAATGATTCTCCAACTGGAACAGGTAGCCCTGAATTATTCCAAAACCCCTGAAGGGATTAAAGCCAAGGAAATGCTGAATTACCTGAAAAGCGAACTAAGTTTCCAGGCTACCGATAATAAAGGAAATGCAGTTCCTCAACAGCCAATGGGAGTACCTGCACAGCCTGATCAGATTCAGAATAATGGGAACATGCCACAGAGTCCTCCGGGGAGTATAAACAGCGGAATGCCTCAGTCTAGTGATTCTCAGCCTAAACCCATGAAAAATAAAGGGTTTACGCCTTCGTCTAAATTGAAGGAAATACAACCAACAGAAAACCTTCCGGTAAAACCTAAAAAATAAAAAAAAGCGAAGATTTATTCTTCGCTTTTCTTTTTCTTTACTCCATGAAAATCTTTTAGATAGAAGGGTTCGAAGTAAGCAATATCTTCCAGATCTTTTTGATCAAGCTTTTCTAAAGTTTTCTTGATCAGGTATTGTGCAGAAGGGTAGATATCATCTCTGAATTCAGCATCAGGCAGATTCAGAATTTCCTGCGCTTTTTTAGCACCATCTCCTACAAAAATCACTTTTTTATTCCGGAATTCTTCAAAAGAATTTTCATCAAGAATCTTAGCTTCGGTTCCTGAGATTTCTTTTCCTGTCACACCTTCATAAACGGCCGTATAAACCTCCATTCTTCTTGCATCGATCAATGGTACTATAAATTCATAGTTACTGCCTAAAAAAGGCTCTATCATGCTTTCCAAGGAATTCACTGCCATCAGCGGAACTTTTAGTCCGTAGCAGAAGCCTTTTGCAGAAGCTGCTCCGATTCTTAATCCGGTATAAGATCCGGGACCCTTTCCTAAAGAAACGGCTTTAATGTCGTTCATAGAAATTCCTGCTCCTTCCAGAGCCCACTCTACAAACGCATGAAGGCTTTCTGATTGTTTATAGTTTTCGGACACCTCTTCACACAGGCACAGCAGCTTTTCATTGTCTGATATGGCTACGGAACAGTTTTTAGAAGAGGTTTCGAGATATAGTATTTTCATAAGATAATGTACCTGTTTAACAGTATAGCAATCATCCGATAGTCAGAATGCTAAACTATTTTTATGCAAATTTAAATCTTTATTTTGATACTATTTCCTGTAAATCGTTCTCGGTTCTGCCTGAGCGCTTGGATAAATCGTCATATCAGAAACCGTAACATGTTTGGGAGCATTCACACAATAAGCAATGGCATCAGCAATATCTTCTGCTTTCAAAGCGTCATAGCCTGCGTATACCGCCGCCGATTTTTCCTGGTTTCCTTTAAACCTTACCATAGAGAAATCAGTTTCCACGGCACCGGGCTGGATGTTGGTTACTTTAACCCCAAATTCTGTCAGTTCAAGACGCATTCCTTCGGAGATCACATCGACTGCTTTTTTCGTCGCACAATAGACTACACCGTTGATGTAGGTCTGTCTTGCCGCTACTGAACTAATATTTACAATATGACCTGTATTTCTTTCTTTCATAGAAGGAATAATCATCTTTGAAACATATAAAAGACCTTTTACATTTCCATCGATCATAGAATCCCAATCCTCTGTCTTTCCGGCAGAAAGAGGATCAAGGCCATGGGCATTTCCTGCATTATTGACCAGTACATCAATATTTTTCCATTCTTCAGGAAGTGAATTTATAGCAGCTTCAACCTCTGTAAGATTCCTTACATCAAACTTTAAACTAAATATTTCGGCAAATGCGGATAATTCAATTTTTACTTCTTCAAGAACTTCCGTTCTTCTTCCGCAGATAATGATTCTGTTTCCCTGTTTTGCGAAGAGTTCCGCTGTGGATTTTCCTATTCCGGATGTAGCTCCGGTGATGAGTATTGTTTTCATATTTTTTTACTGTAGCAATGGAGCAGTTTACCAATAATTATATCCGCAATTCATACATTGTTCCATTGCTAGATTGTTAGATTATTCAATTAATTCGCATCCAACGCCTGAAAAGCATCGGCTATATGTTCTACAATTAAGTTTTTATTTTCATCGGGAAGTACGGAGATGATGTCAAACCTTACTTCATTGTGTTTATTGAATTCTTCCAGATAATGATTGGCTGCAGATACAATAGATTTGATTTTAGTCTTGGTAACCGCTTCCTGAGGCAGCATAAAAGCATCTGTGGATCTTGCTTTTACTTCGACAATGACAATAAGATCCTCTTTTTCTGCAATAATATCGATTTCAGCCTTTTGAAAACGAAAATTTCTGACCAGAATTTTATACCCGTTTTTTAAAAGATAATCTACAGCCAGATCTTCTGCTTTTTTCCCGAACTCGTTATGATCAGCCATTATTTAATTATTTAAAAGATAGTGTATGATTTTTTGCCACTTTCACGCTCTTATTTTTACAATCCCATGAAAATTGCCGGGTGAAAATCTGAAATTCTGATTTTTGGGGAACGGAATACATTGTATCATTCCAGTTTTCCGGATTAATATGAACCAGTTGATCTACTGTAAAACCCAATTTATTTTCAAGTTTATAGGTTTTATAATCTGTATGATCAAATTTACCTCTGTTCCAAACCGTTCCTCTGTCACGGTATTGGTATAAAGTGTAGCTATCATCACACGGGCATTTCTCTTTCCGTTCAAGCTTCAGGCTTCTGTGAAAAAAGATAAAATAGATTCCTATGGTAATTAAAAAAATGATATATAGAAAACCTTTTATCCTGTTTGGGGTAATTTTACTTTCTTCAGACTTCATTTGGAGAACAAATCATTTCTTATTTATTAAACCTTACCGCTTTTCCTTCTGATGCTAGCTCAAATTCCTGATCTATCCATGCCATAAGTCGGATATGAAAATCCAGAAAAAGATCTTTTCCTTCATCTTCAATCATAATCGTAGAAACATCATAAGGAATTTTGATATATTTTTTCTCATTATTTACCCGCACTTCATAACTTTCATGTGATAAGCCTGAAGGGGAGTAAATGATTTTATCTGTTGTATTCTTTTCAGGTAAAATTACTTTCAGCCCGGATCTCATTATCATTTCCAACTGTTCCTGTAATTCCCGGGGTAATTTATCTTTTATTCTGGAAAAGCGTCTCTGCTGCCTTCTTTCTTCATCATTATCGGGAAAATAGCCGGGATCGAAGTACCAGAAAAACTCCAGCTTAGTCTCAAAAGTTTCGGAAACAGACAGATTCTTAGATATAAATTCTCCCATAAAACCTGGTGAATAGCTATATTTAAGAAGGAAATCATCCATTTTTTAAAACTCAATCTTAACTTTATCAGCCACTTTTACTTTGGCATTTCCTCCAATTAAAAGGGGTCTGTTATCCTTTATGTGTCCGTTCGGAAAACCGAAAACAACCGGAAATTTATATTTTGAAATTCTTTCTGAAATTAGGGTATAGGCAAATCCGTCAAAGCTTTCTTCGTAATCCTTATTATCCTTTTCATCGCCCATATTGGTCATTCCTCCTACTATCAAGCCTTTTATCTTTTTGAAAACTCCGGCAAGCTCCAGGCTCATGATCATCCTGTCCAGTGCATAAAAGTTTTCACCGATATCTTCAATAAACAGGATTTTATCTTTAAAATCGAAAGAATAAGGGGTTCCCAGAAGGGCATAAATAAGGGCTAAATTACCTCCTATCAATTCTCCTTCCATATTCCCCGGTTTATTCAATTCATAAGATTTTAAGGCATATTTAAGCTTTTTCCCTTTTAATACATCAAAAATCAGATCATAGCTTTCCTCTGTTACCCCAAAACTTGATGTTTTGATCGTCTGCCCGTGAATGGAAGCAAATCCTTTTTTCAACAGGTAACTCTGGATCACCGTATTATCTGAATAGCCAATATACCATTTAGGATTTTTGGTGAAATTTTTCAGATCCAGATGCTGAACCAGATGCTGGCATCCGTAACCTCCTCTTGAGGCCCAGATGGCACTGATTTCCTTATCGTTTAAAGCCCAGTTGATATCTTTTATTCTTTCCTTTTCTGTTCCGGCGTAGTTGTATCCGTTTGAAAACTTGGTATACAGATGCTCACCCAATACAGGTTCAAAGCCTTTTTTTCTGATCATTTCTATTCCCTTTTCCAGTTGGGAAACCTCTACAGCTCCGGCAGGGGAAATAACAGCTATTTTAGCCCCTTTTTTCAGGGGTTCCGGAAAGATAATTTTTTTCATTTGGTCTTTTGGTATTTAACTTCTTTTTTCTCTGCTTCTTCCAGCTGCCTGTCAAACTGATTGAATTTTTTAAAGCTCTGCAGGAAGATAAAGAAACTGAAAACGATCAGAATGACTCCAACAATTCTTCTGATCTGGTTGGCCAGCTTCTGGGTTAATTTATCATGAAATTGTTTTGCAAGGAATATTTTAGCCAGATCAATGCACAGATATGTACCGATCACGATACTTATATACAGAATGAAACTGCTGGTATCAGGATACTGGTTTCTTACAGAAATTACTGTTACCAGCCAGAAAAGAATGACTCCTACGTTCAATAAATTAAAGAAAAACCCATTAAAAAAGGTCTTAAAATAATTCTGACTGATGATTTTTTCCTCGCCTGGCATATGCATTTTGGTTTTGGTAACCATCATGACGATTCCGTATACAAAAATAAGGATAGAGGTAATTCTGTAAAAACCAGGATGTTTATCAATTAATGTTACAATATCTGCACTGGCATAATAAGCAGCAACGATACATAAAAGATCAGCTGTAATCACACCCAGATCTAAGGCCAAAGCATGCTTCGGTCCTCTGGAAAAGCTGGTTTCAATGAGAAGGAAAAAAATGGGTCCTATAAAAACCAGACTCAGCATGAATCCTAATACAATAGCAGAAAGTACGAGTTCAAACATTCAATAATATTTAAAATGAAAAATAATTTTCATTCCGTTTTATACAAAGTTATACTTTATGATTTAATTATTCAATAAAGTTGTGATATATCAACTAAGTTTTAGAGCCCGTTATATTTTCAAGAAGGAATGGAAGCAGGGTGATGGAAGGGGGAAGTTTTTACATTCTTAAGAACAATATTTGTGATAATTAAGAAGAAAAAAGATTGATAAGGGATACTTTTTGATATAAAAAAGGCTGCTCCTGTCCGGAACAACCTCATTTTTATTTTTATTTAAAGTTTCGTTAATCAACAACCTTAAAATCCAGTTGTTTCTGGATCAGATTGGCTTTCACTACTTTAATCTGAACTTCATCACCCAGCTGATATTTCTTACCGGTCCTGTTACCGTATACCGCATGTGATTTCGCATCATAGGAATAAGAATCGTCTACCAGGTCTCTCAATTTGATAAGCCCTTCGGCTCCGTTTTCAGGGATTTCAACCCAGAAGCCAAATTCTGCAACTCCTGAAATCACTCCTTTGAAAGTTTCACCAAGATGTTTTTCCATGAATTTCACCTGCATGAATTTAATGGAATCTCTTTCTGCATCTGCAGCAAGTCTTTCCATCGCACTGCAGTGTTTTGCTTTTTCTTCCAGCTCTGTCTTGCTTGGAGATTTCCCTCCGTCAAGATAATGCTGTAAAAGACGATGGGCGAGAAGGTCGGGATAACGTCGGATAGGAGAGGTGAAGTGACTGTAATACTCAAAACCAAGACCATAGTGACCGATAGGTTCTGTAGAATATACCGCTTTACTCATACTTCTCATAGCGAGCGTTTCAATCATATTTTCTTCTCCTTTTCCTTTCACATCATGTAAAAGCTTGTTCAGAGATTCTGCCACTTTTTTGGTATTATCCAGATTCATTTTATAGCCGAAAGTAGATACAAAATCTCTCAGTGCTTCCAGTTTTGCAGGATCCGGATCGTCGTGAACCCTGTAAATGAAAGTATTATTGGATAAACTTCCTTTACCCGTTAATGAAACAAATTCAGAGACTTTTTTATTGGCTAAAAGCATGAATTCTTCGATCAGGTGATTGGAATCTTTACTGATTTTAAAGTAAACCCCAATTGGTTCATTATTTTCATCCAGATTGAACCGCACTTCACTTCTGTCAAAAGTAATGGCTCCTTTTCTGATCCTTTCTTCACGCATGATCTTCGCTAATTTATCCAGCGTATTGATTTCCTCAGCTAAATCTCCCTGGCCCGTTTCTATACGTTCCTGAGCTTCTTCATAAGTAAATCTTCTGTCTGAATGGATTACTGTTCTTCCAAACCATTGTTTCTGGATCTCAGCTTTGTCATTCAGCTGAAAAACTGCGGAAAAGGTGTATTTATCTTCATTCGGACGGAGTGAACATACATCATTACTCAAAACTTCCGGAAGCATCGGAACCACACGGTCTACCAGATACACGGAAGTTGCTCTTTTATAAGCTTCATCATCCAGAATCGTTCCCGGCACTACATAATGAGAAACATCTGCAATATGAACCCCTATCTCCCAGTTGCCATTTTCCAGTTTTCTGATGGATAGGGCATCATCAAAGTCTTTTGCATCTTTAGGGTCAATAGTAAAAGTACAGATATCCCTCATATCCCAGCGTTTTGCAGCTTCTTCATCGGTAATCCTTCTGTCAATCTTATCTGCATCCAATTCCACTTCTTCAGGGAAATCATAAGGCAGTCCGTATTCTGCAAGAATAGAGTGAATTTCTGTTTCGTGCTCACCCGGTGCGCCTAATACCTGGATAATTTCTCCTTGAGGGTTTTTATCACCCGGTCTCCATTCTGTCATTTTCACGATGACCTTATCCCCGTTTTCAGCACCTCCGAATTTTGTTTTTGGAATAAAAATATCGGTATTGATTGTTTTTTTATCACATACAACAAATCCAAAATCTTTATGGGTAACCACCTGGAAAGTCCCTACAAATTCAGTTCTTGTTCTTTCCAGAACTTCCAGTACTGAGCCTTCCAGTTTTTTCCCTTTAAAATGATAGGTTATAATCAGAACCTTATCACCCTGTAACGCATCTTTTACATTTTTAGAATGAATAAAGATATCATCTTCCAGACCTTCAACGTTTACATACGCATTCCCGGATTGATTAAAATCGATAATTCCAGTTAGTGTTCCTGCAATTTCCAGGTTCACAATATATTTTCCTTTGTCTACTTCTTTGATCTTTTCAGATGCCTGAAGTTTGTGAAGAGCCTGAATTACCTGCTCTCTCTGTCTTGGATTCTTATGATCTATTCCGTCTGCAATCTGCTTATAATTATAAACTTTAGACGAATTAGCATTCATAAAACGGAGGATTTGTCTCCCGATATCCATTAATTTATGGTCATTTTTCTGACTTATATATTTTCTTTTTTTTGACATTTTAATGTTAATTTAATTGTTATGAGTTCTCATAATCCGCTTTTGAAATTTCAATAACCGAGCCGTTTTTGAATTCAAAATAACAGATAAGATCTCCCAGCTGTACTTCAGCTTTGTTTTTCTTTTCTTCCGTATTGATATACAAAGTAATGAAATTACTCTCAGGGATTATCAATTCTTTCGTATTTACTGTTTTCACAAAATTGCCCTTTGCATTATAAACAATCCTGTAATCCAGTTTAGATTGGGGAACTCCTTTAAAGTTCAATTGTTCTAAATATTCACCATAGTAACCAGCCACTGCAGATCTTGGAATCGGAATAATGGTTTTTTCCGGAAAAAGACTGACAAATTTCTTAAAGTTTCTTTCATCCCAAAAAGATTTGAATTTCAGGCTATTTACCAGATTAGCTGCAGAATAGTCTGTTCTGTCCATTCCACATCCTGCTGTAAAAACATTAATAACACCCACATACACTATTTTATGTTTAACTGATTTTTTATCAATCTTTTTAAAAAGCAGGTCTGCAAGCGCATGAAAATTATATCCCTTTATACTGGCAGTAAAATCCTCTTCAACTTTTTTAAGTTCCTCCTGTGTATAATAATGAGGAACATAAGGAGCGCAACCTTGGAGCTCAACGGTTCCCTTTACAGTTGGGCACGCATCATCCTTATCCAGAATACCATCACCATCTGTATCCAGCCACGGACAGCCATTGTTTTCCTGAGGTCCTGCTACTGTAGGACATAGATCATCTCTATCCGGTGTACCATCACCATCTGCATCCGGCCAAAGACAGCCATTATTTTCTTCCGGACCGGCTTCTTCGGGACACTTGTCCAGATAAAATAGAGTCCCATCTCCATCCGTATCAGAAAGACATATTTTTTTGCTGAATTCTTTTCTGCATTTTTTAAAAGCCTCCTGGTTTTCTATTTCCTGAGCATGAAGAAAACTTATAACTAAAAGTAATAGTACAGATGCTTTTATTTTCATTGGGTATTAGTTTTTAAAATTTTATTCTATCAATTTTTAGTCCAGAATTATTCCACGGTTGCAAGCTTCCTCAGGTTTGTATCTTATTTTCGTAATAAATCCTTTGTTGCAGTTACAGTCTGCGTTTTCTTCGACAAATTTTGACTGCATTAAAATCGGAATTCCTTTTTCATTAATTATATAAGACTGCGTCAGATTATACTGCTTAATATCTTTTTTGAATCCAGTTTCATAATGTTTGGCAATACGAATCTCTGAGAAGAGTTTCCCGTTTTTATACACGCTCTTTTTATAAAACGGATCGTCTTCAGTCTCATGAAATGTAAATTCATTAAACTCATTTTCCCGTTGGTGAAAAGTATAAATTAATTGATCATTATTGTTAAACAAATTAAAAAATACTTCATAATTTTTATTATTCTCCTGCTCTTTACTGTAGAAAATAAGGTAGTTCTTTTTGGAAGCAGGATTATATTTATAGTAATCCGGAAACTTTATATTCTCAACAGTTCCTTTATATGAAAATTTTCTGGAGTAAGAATAATAAAACGGCAGTCTGTCTTTCTCACTGTAAGACCATATTTTCGATTGCCCATATTCATCATATCTTATACTGTCTTTGTAAAAGCATGTAATATCTTTCTTCTTCATTCTAATCAGATACTCTGAAAACTCATCTTTGAAATCTTCATATCTTCCAAAAAATTTTAAACCTTTTGAAAATGATATCTCCGAAATATTTTTTCGGGGATTTTCCATACAATAGGTTCTGAATTTTTTTATACTGCATTCCAGTCTGTCTCTTCTATCCAGCTGCCCAGATACCCCAATAAATAAAAACAGAAAAGGAAAGGTCAGATAAATTCTCATAAAATTAGTCTATGCAAGGGTAATTTTTATTTCAAGTTCAAGTTTTAGTTTTGTTTCCAATCTATTTTAAAACTATAAATTTCGTTTTATAAATTCAATACAAATATGGGGAAAGTGTGGGGAAACCTATGATTAAATTGTCTTTAATTTTATAGGAAATACAGAATGGTAAACTCTGTAAGGCAGTGCAAAGATATAAAATAAAAAATAAATAAGGCCTGTAATATGATTTACAGGCCTTTATATTTTTAGCAAACTGCGATTTTATCAACTCTGTTCTGGTGTCTTCCACCTTCAAAATCTGTAGTGAGAAACTTTTCAGCAATTTCAATAGCCAGTTCCTTAGAAATAAACCTTGCCGGCATTGAGATCATATTGGCATCATTATGTTGTCTTGCCAGTGATGCAATCTCCGGCATCCAGCATAAGGCACATCGAATCTTCTGATGTTTGTTTGCTGTGATCTGTACTCCATTTCCGCTTCCGCAGATTAAAATTCCGAGTTCATTTTCCCCGTTTTCCACAGAAGTTGCGGCAGGGTGTACAAAGTCCGGATAATCCACACTGTTTGTGGAAAACGTTCCAAAGTCCTGAATTTCAAATCGTTCTGAAAGATAGTTTTTAACAACCTCCTTGTATTCATAGCCTGCATGGTCTGCAGCAATCGCTATTTTTCTTTTCATAATACCTTTATTAAGTCTTGTATAGATTTTATTTCATGACAAAGGTAAGAATAATAACAATTGATGTTAGTAAACCGGGAGTTAATTGTGAAAAGCCGTGTGAATAACTGTGGAAAACTTTTATCAAGTTTATATTTTTTAACATTAAATTATTTCGTAATGGAAAATTAATCTGGAAACTTTAACCACAATTTTCAAAATCTTTTTCACAGGTAATCTTAAGTTTTTCCATAAAAAAATTACTAATAATGGTTTTCTATCAAAGTTATCAACAACTGTGCATAAGTATGTGAAAAGACAGGTTTACAATATTTTACATTGTGAGTTAAATATGAATTGTATCAAAATTAAATGTTATCAATTTTTAGTTTAAAACTTATCCCCGAAACTAACAATACTCAACAACAAAGACATTATTCTTTTTTTTTAAAGAGAAAAAATTGTTGATTAATGAATGTTGAGACTTCGGGAAAGTTTTTGAAAACTTTTGTTTCAATGAATCTGTTGAAAAAGTTTAAAACCTTACATTTGTGAAACGAAAAATTCAATGTTACTTATGAAAACAATCAATGATTTCAATTTTAAAGACAAGAAAGCTTTGGTTCGTGTGGATTTTAATGTTCCACAGGATGATCAGCTTAATGTAACGGATAATACTAGAATCGTTGCGGTGAAGCCCACAGTAGAAAAAATTCTTAAGGACGGAGGTTCTGTCATCCTGATGACCCACCTAGGGAGACCCAAAGGAGAAGTGAAGGATGAATTTTCTCTGAAACATATAAAAGACGAGGTTTCGAATGTTCTTGGACAGGAAGTGAAGTTTGTTGAAGAATGCGTAGGGGAGAAGGCTGAAAAGGCTGCTTCTGAGCTTCAGCCGGGTGAAATCTTATTGTTGGAGAATCTGCGTTTTCATAATGAAGAAGAAAAAGGAGATGAAGCCTTCGCAGAAGAGCTTTCTAAATTAGGAGATGCTTATGTGAATGATGCATTCGGTACCGCCCACCGTGCTCATGCTTCTACTGCTGTAATTGCAAAATATTTTTCATCAACTAAATTTTTCGGTTTACTGATGGCTAAAGAACTTCAGGCAATAGATAAAGTTCTGAAGGGTGGCGAGAGACCCGTAACTGCTATTCTAGGAGGGTCTAAAGTTTCAACTAAAATTACCATTATAGAAAATATACTTCCTGCCATCGATAATTTGATCGTAGGAGGTGGTATGGCTTTCACTTTTATTAAAGCATTGGGAGGGAAAGTCGGAAATTCTTTAGTAGAAGAGGATAAACTTCCTTTGGCTCTTGAAATTCTAGGTAAAGCTAAAGAACATAATGTAAAAGTATATCTGCCATCTGATGCTATCATTGCTGAGAGCTTTAATAATGAAGCGGATAGAAAAGAAGCTGATATTTATGCAATCCCTGAAGGATGGATGGGGCTTGATGCTGGTCATAAATCAAGAGATCAGTTCAATGATGTACTGCTGAACTCAAGAACTATTCTTTGGAATGGTCCTATCGGAGTTTTTGAAATGTCTAATTTCGCTGGTGGAACCATTGCTCTTGGAGATAGCATTGCTGAAGCAACTAGTTTGGGAGCTTTCTCATTAGTAGGAGGTGGTGACAGTGTTGCTTTTGTTAAGCAATTCGGTTACGGAGATAAAGTAAGTTATGTTTCTACCGGTGGTGGAGCAATGCTTGAAAGTCTTGAAGGATTGGAGTTACCTGGTGTAGCTGCGATCAACAATTAATAGAAAGATCATAGATATTTTTGAAACCTGCTAATTATATTAGCAGGTTTTTTTACATATAAATTTACTCATAAAATGCTTTATTCATCGGATTTTAAATGTGTTTTAAATATAACCTCAGGTTATACCTTGGGTAATACTTTGATTCCGTATGATTTATAATTTGTTCTTATTCGCCTTTGAAAATTAGCATTTTTTTTTCGATATTTTGACCATAATTTGATAGATTGTGATTGATTTATTTTTGTGTTTATTGATCGTATTTTGCTTTTTTTTTGAAAAATATATTTAACCTGATTTCGGGTTATGGAAACTAAGATAATGGACTGGAGCTGGAAGTTAGTTTTTTTTAAGATCATTGAAAAATTGTTTCTGGATTTTGTACGTATTAAAACTCTATGAGAATTAGATATTGATCAGGTTTATTATCCTTTCGCTCCGTAGGAGCTCACCTTAGATTATGTATTAATTTCTATGAACAGAGTACTCCTATGGAGCACTTTTAAAAATTCAAATAACTCCTATTTTTTATTAAATTCATATATTAATCATAGGTTATAACTCTTTATTTAAGTTAGAATTTCTTATTTCAAACTGAGGTTAATAGGAAGGTTTAAATTGAAATTTATTCTCGGAACTAATTATTTTATTTTACACAGTATTGAGGTATCATTGCTTGATGTTTTAAAGTTATCTATATTATATTGATTTTTATTTATTTCATATATTAGTGATATGGTTGTAATTATTTGATTATTAATATTTAAACTATTTTTTTATTTGTATGAAATAATTTTATTTAGATTCCCTTAGTTAGTTTTAAATTTGGAATATGTATTAATCCTGTGAAGTTCTTTTTTTCAGAAATTATTCCATTATTATTTTAATTGCTTTTTTCTTCCAACTTAATGTTTGTTCTTAAATTTCAACAAAATATTTCTCAATGCTCATGAAAATATATATTGCTCGTTTTTTTGAACGTAATTTTATTTTTTCGAAATCTGAGGACTAAAAAAATTTATTTTTCTCCTGTTTCGGTTACAGATTTCTGTGATTTAAGAACTGCATTAATTTTTGAATTGTGTTTTCAGAAGTATGATTATGTATTGAGTAGGGGGAAGCCTGGTCATTTTTTACCAAACCTATTTTATTGAAATTAAATAAAAAGAGAAAATATGTATTTTTTAGTTTCTCTCTGTTTTTTATTTTCAGGATGAAGTTTGCCATTAGGAGTCTTTTCATATTCATTTTTGGCTTTCAGTTGAAAAAGCATGGAAAAATGACTTTCAGAATCATGGTTTAAATCGATTTTCTGTAATTTTCCATGGTTTTATATGTTAATTAAGAAAATAAGCTTCAAATGCTGTGTTTTTGAAAGAATTTACTTTTAATAAGCCTTATTTTTACTTTTTTAGCTTTAATTTTCTTTGATTTTCCCTGATGCTACTTTTTTTAATAATTTAATTAATGAACAGTTAATTTCATTTTTTCATATTATGAGTTTGAGTCTCTTTTTGTAAAAATTAAATAGGGTAGTGCGGAAGAAAATTAATTTGATTTTAAATAACGAAGAAACCATAAGCTTCTGTCCTGCCTTTAAAAAATAAAACTCAGGAAATTTTTTCCTGAGTCTTGTAAATTTAACGTTAATATGCTGAAAAACGACCTTCATAAACGCCTTTAAAATCGATTTTCTATCTTTTTTCGATAATGTATATCAAACTGGAATATTCGTTCGAAAAAAGTGCCTTTACGTTCGAAATTGTTCCGTAAATAGTCGCTTTAAACCAAAATAGAGGTGATTTTTTATATTTTTCGCTTAACATAGAGATGTAATATGAGTCCAGTATCAAAGGTTTGATCTTCCTCATTTTCCAATCCGGATTTTTAGAAATTAAATTTTCCATTCCATTTTTTGAGAAATGATAAATATGTCTGGGTACATCATAAGCTGCCCAATATTCTTTATAGTGTAAGGCGTCATAGGAAGTAGGATTGGGAACAGCAATAATAAGAAGTCCTTTGTCTTTTAATTTCCCATGGAAAATTCTGAGCATCTCATCCTGATTTTCGATGTGTTCAAATACATGCCATAATGTAATTGCATCCAGGCTTTGATCTCCTATTTTTTGAATATCATCAATAATCGTTGTTTTTGTTATTTTTGCCGTGGCTGCTTTTCTTGCATCTGAATCTGGCTCATAACCGTAGGTCTCAAAATCGTCTTCAATATACTTTACAAATTCTCCGGCACCACATCCGTAATCCAGAACTTTGGCACCTTTATGTATTCTCTCTGCAAGGATATTTCTTTTGTAGTTTAAATTGAAAGACTGAAGAAATTTATATACCTTTTCTTTTAAGCTTCCTGAATCCTGATGATGGGAAATATAATCTTCGCTTTCATAATATCTGGAAATATTGGATGGGATAGGGGTGGTTTTAAAAACACCTTTTGTATCTGTTTCCTTAATCTCAAAAATTTCCTGTGAAAGAAAATGATCTTTTATTTTCATTAAACTCTATCTTTTTATATTAAAAATTAAGATATCTATAAGTTTTAGCTAAGCTCATAAATACCTTAATTTTTGCTTTATTTTTAAAAATGTTTCACGTGAAACATTTTATAGTTAACGTCCTAAATAGACCAGCAAAACGTTGATATCAGCAGGGGAAACACCGCTGATTCTTCCTGCTTGTGCTATTGTTTTCGGTTTTACGTTGGTCATTTTCTGTTTTGCCTCTGCAGAAAGGCTTGAAAGCTTGGTATAATCAAAATCTTCAGGGATTTTAATATTTTCAAGACGGTTAAGTTTGGCAACATTTTCCTTTTCCTTTTCTATATACCCTTTGTACTTGATATTAATTTCAGCCTGCTCTCTTACTTCGTCATTGTATTGAGATGAGAATTCTTTGATGGCTTCAATTTCATCCAGCTTTTCTAAAGTCATATTAGGTCTGGTGAGGATCTGTGCAGCTCTGTATGCCTGATCTACAGGACTGCTTTCTATAGATTGCAGAATAGGGTTGATTATTCCTGGTTTTAAAGAAGTTTCGCGTAGAAACTCTTCAAGTTTTTGACTTTCAGATAGTTTTGTTTCTACTTTTCTTAATCTGTCTTCTTTGGCAAGGCCTAAATGGTATGCTTTCTCCGTTAATCTGATATCTGCATTGTCCTGTCTTAAAAGAAGTCTGTATTCGGCACGTGAAGTAAACATTCTGTAAGGTTCCTCAGTTCCCTTTGTAATAAGGTCGTCAATAAGAACGCCGATATAAGCTTCATCTCTGTTAAGAATGAATTCTCCTTTTTCGTGTACTTTATTGTGGGCATTGATGCCGGCGATTAAACCTTGTCCGGCTGCTTCCTCATATCCTGTTGTTCCGTTGATCTGTCCTGCAAAATATAAATTGTCGATCAGTTTTGTTTCTAACGTATGCTTTAGCTGGGTAGGAGGGAAGTAGTCATATTCAATGGCGTAACCCGGACGGAAAACTTTTACATTTTCAAATCCCGGTATATGTTTCATTGCTTTGATCTGTACATCTTCCGGAAGAGAAGAGCTGAATCCGTTTACGTAAATTTCTACGGTCTTCCATCCTTCGGGTTCTACGAAAAGCTGGTGTCTGTTTCTTTCTGCGAAACGGTTGATTTTATCTTCAATACTTGGACAGTATCTTGGCCCTAAACTTTGAATGGTTCCATTGAACATTGGACTCCTGTCAAAACCTTCTCTTAAAATATCGTGTACTGTTTCATTAGTATATACGATATGGCAGCTTAGTTGTTTTGTTAATTTCGGAGTATCAAGATAGCTGAACTTTTGCGGATTTTGATCTCCTTTCTGTTCTTCCATTTTTGAATAATCCAAACTTCTTCCGTCTACTCTCGGTGGAGTACCAGTTTTCATTCTTCCTGCTTCAAATCCTAAAGATACCAATTGTTCTGTGATTCCGAATGCTCTTGGTTCACCCATTCTTCCTCCGCCTAATTGTTTATCTCCAACGTGAATTAATCCGTTAAGGAAAGTTCCATTAGTTAGAACTACAGATTTTGCTTTAATCTCAATTCCCAAAGAAGTAACAACTCCGGTTACTTTATTATTTTCAACAATAAGCTGTTTTACCATATCCTGAAAGAAATCAAGATTGGGTGTATTTTCTAAAGCGAGTCTCCATTCTTCAGCAAAAAGCATTCTGTCATTTTGAGTTCTTGGTGACCACATTGCGGGACCTTTTGAGAGGTTCAGCATTTTAAATTGTATGGCAGATTTATCTGCTACGATTCCGGAGTATCCTCCCATCGCATCAATTTCACGGACGATCTGTCCTTTCGCAATTCCACCCATTGCCGGGTTGCAACTCATCTGTCCGATGGTCTGCATATTCATGGTAACAAGTAGGGTCTTTGAACCTAAATTGGCTGCCGCTGCTGCTGCTTCACAACCTGCATGTCCGGCACCTACTACGATTACATCATATGTTTCTGAAATCATTTTGTTATGCTTGTTTTAAGCCTTTTAATTTTAATATTTCGCGAATGTTTCACGTGAAACATTTTCGGAAAATGCACTGTAGATGATTTCTTATTGTGCTTATAATTGAATGAGTTAGGAATCGGGCTTTAAGTGATTCTTCAATTTCTAACCCTTTAAATTATAGTATTTGTTCAAATAGAAATCTTCTTTTCTACGCATCTCTTTTTCCTCTTCTTCAGTCTTGTCTTTGTATCCTGCAAGGTGTAAAATTCCATGAGCTAAGACCCTTCTTACTTCTTCTTCATAATCTCTGGATAGAGTAGAAGCATTATCCGAAACGCGCTGCAAAGATACAAAAATCTCACCGCTTATTGTTTTGCCTTTTACATAATCAAAAGTGATGATATCGGTATAATAATCATGCTGTAAATAATCTTGATTAATCTTAAGAAGGTATTCATCATCACAGAAAATGTAACTGATTTCACCTAGTTTTTTTTCTTCTGAAAGAATAATATCTTCCAGCCATTGCTGGTAATCTGTAGCTACAGATTCCGGTAAGTTTTCGTAAAAGAATTGTATCATTGTATTAAAACCAGTGTCCTAATATAACACTGAATATGCCTTTTTGATTATTTTTTAATGAATGGCTAAAGTTTATTTTAATCTGCCCGAAAGGAGATTTATATCCGGCTGTTAGCCCAAGTGAGCTGAAATTTACCTTGGCTGCATCTTCAAAACTTATATCGTTGGAAAGATTGGCAAAGCTGAAATTTCCGCTTAGAAAATAGTTTTTATTGAATTTAAACTGAACATCGTTTGAAACCAATATCACATTGTTAGCATTCAGTTGGGCAAAGTAGAAGCCTCCGAAGCTTTTAAAATTAACCAGATTCTGTTCAAAAATTCCACCCAGTCTGTACTGGTAAAATTCCGGAAGATCATCACCAAGGGTAATTCCACCGTATAAATTCAGGCGGTAAGAGAACTGCTTAGACAGAGGAATATTCAGTCTGATATCTGCCTTTATCTGGATCACTCTTTTTTCTACTTCAGATTTGAGGAGATCAATTACTTTTCCTTCTGTATTAATATAAATACCTCTGGAAGGAAAATCTTTATCATTTTGAGTATCACTCTTTAAAAATACATATGGATTCAGAAAACGCATATACCGCTTATTTAAGCCGTTTATTTCTGCTCCGAAATAGTCATGGCTGATTCCGCCTCCGATCGCAAATTTATCCTTCCAGACAGACTGTATAAAGGCTTCATTTCGGAACCATTCCCATTTATCCACTACATTATTATCTAAGTTCTTTAAATCAATCGTCATTCCGGAAGAATAAATTCCGAAACCGGGAATATATCCATTATCAATAAAGTAATTAAGATAATATCTTGGTTTATCTCCTACAACTACATCCAGTGAAAGATTAGAGTTTTTGGTTAAAAGCCTCTTTGCGGAGTAATTTAAAAGAAGTCCGGTCTTGAATATTTCATCATAATGAAGACCTACCTTTAAAAAATGACGGGCTTCATCTTCTGTTACGTAGAGCTTGAGATAGCTTGCATCATTTTCAGAAATGATATCGTAGTTGATAAACTTGTAATTATTGGTGGCAACCAGTCTGTCTATTTTTTTATTTATACTTCCATAAGTTTGCAGAGAGGGGAGGCGAAGACCCATTTTTCCCAAAACATAGTTTTTACCGTAAATACGTCCTCCATCTAAAGCGATACTGTCAATCTTATACACATTGGAGTAGATTGGATTGATGCGTTGTCTGAGACGGTCAAACTGCCGTTTCGGAAGCTGGTCCAGTATTGAGGTATATTTCATCCCTTCCGCATACCCGCTGTCAAGAATTTTTTTCTTGTCATCATAGCTGGTTGCGGACATTCCTTTCAGATTAGGTTTGATATTGATGTCTGTATATTTATATTGTCTTTTCGTATCTCTTTTAATTCCGAAATCAATTACCTGGTTCAGAATTGAAATAATATTGCTTAAATCCTCTCTTTTTGAAAGATCCTGGTTAAGGTCCACCCCGATGACGATATCGATTCCTTTGTCCTTTAAAGGCTTTGAGGGATAATTAACCGTCATAGCACCATCAATATAAATACTGTCGCTAATTTTTACAGGGTCCATCAGAGAAGGAAAAGCAGAACTCGCCATAATAGACTGTACGAGATCTCCTTTTTCAAAGATCTGCATATTGCCGCTTTCCAGATTGGTGGCTACACACATAAAAGGAATGGGAAGCTTCGAAAAGTCGTCGATATTGGAAACATTCTTGAATAATTCTTTAAGAAGATAAACATTCCTCTGCCCAGTGCTGATGGAAGAAGGCAGTGACATTTTTCCGTTCTTTAATGGAATGGATAAAAGATACTTGTCTACTGATTTGTTGAAAAAAGAAGATTCCTGTCTGGATTTCGGATCCATAATTAAAGAATAGAAGTCTGTGTCCATGACAATTTTTTCTATTTCCTTTCCCGAATAACCTGAAGCATACAAACCACCTACAATGGCTCCCATACTGGTTCCGGCAATATAATCCACTTTTACTCCTAGGGAATCTAATACTTTCAGTACTCCGACATGTGAAAAACCTTTGGCTCCTCCGCCCGCAAGCGAAAGACCTATTCTGGGATTTTTCGGAATGACCAGATCCTTTTTTACCTGGGACTGGATCATTAGTAAAGGGAATATGAAAAATAGAAACAGGAGTTTTCTCATAACTAATCTTTTATATAAATCCGTTTCACCCGGGGTGAAATGGATGTTAGTACTTCATAGGTTATCGTTTTGCAGTAGCCTGCAAATTCTTTTAAGCTGGGCTGCGCATTAAAGATAGTAACTTTATCGCCTTCTTTTACATTCGGGATATGATCTACGTTTATCATCATCATATCCATACAGATATTTCCAACAATAGGAGCCAGTGCTTTGTTTACACCCAGGCTTCCTACCTGATTTCCTATCATTCGGGGAATTCCATCTGCATATCCTACAGGAATTGTTGCGATCTTTGCAGCATGATCTGGTTTGTATTTTCTGCTGTAACCAACTGATTCTCCGTTTTCTACAGTTGAAATCTGAGAAATAACGGTTTTAAAGCTGACAACAGACTGTAATTGTTTTTGTATTTCACTACTTGGTGATTCTCCAAGCATTCCTATTCCGATCCTCACCATATCATACTGATGGTTGGTATAACTTGTTATTCCAGAAGAATTCAGGATGTGGCGAAGGGGGGCATACCCTAGTTTTTCAATTAAATAAGCAGAATTTTTGTCGAAAACTTCCAGCTGCTTTAATGTAAATTCTTTTTCTTCGGGCATGTCTGAAGAAGAAAGATGGCTGAAGATACTCTGAACCTTCAGGTTTTTATTACTTAAAGCTTCACCTAACTGATCCAGTTCAAAATCTTTGAAACCAAGTCTGTGCATTCCGGTTTCCAGTTTAATATGAATTGGATATTTTTTGTCGTATCCTGATTTTTGTACGGTATCGTAAAACAGTTCCAAAACTCTGAAACTGTAAATTTCAGGTTCCAGATTATATTCAATGATGGCATCATAGCTGTGTTGCTCAGGATTCATCACAATAATAGGGGTGGTAATCCCTTTTTTGCGAAGTTCAACGCCTTCGTCAGCAAATGCTACCCCTAAATAATCAATATGATGATGCTGTAAAAATTCTGAAATTTCATAGCTTCCCAATCCGTAAGCGTTGGCTTTTACCATAGCCATCATTTTGGTTCCCGGCTTCAGCAGGGATTTATGATAGTTGATATTATGAAGAATAGCATTCAGATTGATTTCCAGGACCGTATCATGTTTTCTGAGTTCAAGAATATCTTTAAGCTTCTCAATTTCAAATTTTCTGGCTCCTTTCAGCAGGATGATCTGGTTTTCAATTTCAGTAAGATGCTTACTGTCAATTAATTCCTGAGTGCTGATGAAAGTATACGTTTTAGATTTAAACAATTCTTTGAATTTTGATATTTTGTCTCCGATCAGGAATACAGAATCAAACTGCTGTTCATTCACGAGTTCGGAAACTTCTTCGTAGAGTTCTTTAGAATTGGAATTAACCCCGACAATATCTGTCAGAACCAATGATTTTTTAGATTTATTATATTCCTTCAGAAACTGAAGAGCTGTTTTCAGAGAATCCAGATCAAGGTTAAAAGAATCATTGATGACAATATTGTTTTTAATTCCCTCAATTGCTTCAAGACGCATTTCTACGGCTTTTAAAGTATTGATCTTTTCTATGATTTTCTGATTGTCGATATGAAGTTCTTTCAGAACTGTAACAAGGGCAAGAGCATTTGTTAAGGTAGCTTCGTCTCGTTGGTGAACAGGGAAGGAGATCTCTTCATCAAAATATTTCACAATGATTTTTTCATCTTTTGAAGGATAATTTTTGATGGAAACCTGATTGTTTTCTTTAAGACCGTAGGAAATTAATTTTCTGCTTGAATATAATTCTTTTATCTTTTTGTCTACCAAAGAATTGTCTCCGTTATAAATAATAACTTCAGAATGTCTGAAAAGGATGATCTTTTCATCAATCAGTTCTTCTTCAGAATTAAAATTGGCTGCGTGAGCCGTTCCGATGTGAGTAAGCAGTCCGATTTGAGGATGGAAGATATTCTCCAGTTTCTCCATTTCATGCGGGTGGGAAATCCCTGCTTCAAAAATTCCCAGTTGATGAGAACTGTTGATTTGCAGCAACGATAGAGGAAGGCCAATCTGAGAGTTAAAGCTCTTCGGGCTTTTCACAGTTGGAAATTCATTCCACAAGCACTGATAAAGCCATTCTTTTAAAATGGTTTTTCCATTGCTTCCGGTAATTCCTATAGATTTCAGTGCTGCATTTTCAAAATGATATTTAGCTAATTTCTGAAGAAAATCCACGGCATTTTCAACAATGATCCATGTTACATTTTCAAACTGCGGATAATGATGTTCTGAGATAATGATATCAATTCCCCTGTCAATAGCAGCTTCAATAAATTTTTCTCCCGAGTTTTTATGCGTATTTACTGCAATAAATGCGGTATTCTTTGTTGAATAGATGATTCTGCTGTCAAAAGCTATGTTTTTTACTTCCAGATCCTTATCACCAATCGTTTGCGAATTGGTAATGGCTGCAATTTGTTGTACTGTATAGTTCATTGATACCCCTTCTGCTTTATATTTTAGTTGGAACTGCAAAAAGGCAAAATTGCAAAAGTTTAAAATCTATCTGTTTTACTTTGCAACATTACAGTTTTACTTTTCCGTTTTCCATTTATTATTATTCTATTTAATGAATCTGTAGATCCCTTTAAAGTTACTTTCTCTTCAAAAGCACTTCATCAATAAAAACCCTGCGGCTTACGGCTTCATAGCTCTCTGTTTCTCCCAGTTCCACAAGGTCATTGCCCTGTGAGGTTCTCATGGAATAATTGGCCAGGTTGCCTGTTCTCTTGCAAATAGCATGCACTTTTGTAACATATTCGGCGGTAGCCATCAAATTAGGCATCGGCCCGAATGGGCGCCCCAGAAAATCCATATCCAGTCCTGCAACCACTACTCTTATCCCGCTGTTGGCAAGTTCGTTGGCAATATCTACAATGCTTTCATCAAAAAACTGGGCTTCATCAATACCTACTACATCACAGTTGGAAGCCAGAAGGAGAATTTCATTGGGATTTTCTACTGCTGTACTGCGGATTTTATTGTGATTATGGGAAACAACATCCTCATCAGAATACCGTGTATCCAGTTTGGGTTTAAAAATCTCTACATTCTGTCCCGCCATCTCTGCTCTCCTCAGTCTTCGGATCAACTCTTCGGTTTTTCCGGAAAACATAGAGCCGCAGATAACTTCCATCCAACCACTTTGTTTGGAATGATTAATTGTATTTTCTAAAAACATTTGTTAAATTAGCCGTATATTTTTAAGATCAAAAGTAAGCAATTTTAACAAGATTCTTAATATGCAGAACATCCAAGATTTAAAGGAAAAAATTTTTTTTGAATCCAAGAATATCATTGATATTTTGGACAAAATAAATAACGTAGACGAATTACTTTCCAAGCAGGATCTTGTAGATGAGCTTGCCAACAGGATTTCTTTTCTACGGCTTCTGGAAAAAAATATTGATTATTTCATACCGGATCATTCCGGCCAAACCTCAGAAAATCACTACCATTCTTTTGCTTCCGGTGAACAGGAAACGCAGGATTCCGGTAATGAGGTTACAGAGGAAGAAGCTATTTTCAATAATGAACTGAATGAAATAGATGAGTTTGAAAATGAAAATTTTGCCAGCGAGTCAGCTGATGAAGAAGGTGTTTTTAATAGCCAGATTGAAGGGATTGCTGAAAATGAATTTCATGAAAATATCATCAGTTTTGTAGAAGAAAATACAGATTCTACCCAGGAAAATTCCGAAAATGGAATAACGGATGAAGAAGCCATTTTCAGTAGACAGCTGAACGAAATTGATGAGAATGAAACCTCTGAGAAAAAAGAGATTATTTTCAGTTTCGTAGATGAAGAAAGAATTCTTGCGGATGCAGAACCTGATGATGAAGAAGATATCAGCGAAGATCTTTTTACCGATAAAACAACAGAAGAGGAAGCAGTTTTCAATAATCAGTTAAATGAAATTGATGAATCTGAAAATGAAGAAGAGAAAATCACTAAAACTGCCGTCAGAGATACTCCGGAGCGAATAGAGATCATTCCAAGTATTTTTGATACAGAAACGCTGGATGATGAAATATTGATTGAAGAAACAGAAGAATTCATGAATTCTGATATGATAATGGAGCAGGGAGAAATGGGAAGTGATGTTTCTAATGTAGAGAATATTCTCAGCGAAATAAAAAATGATCTTCCTGCAGAAGAAAAAAGTACAGAAACTGAAGCTGGCGAAGTTCATGACAGAAGGAAAATTGTAGAAATAGACAAACATGCTCAGGAAAACGATACCGAAAGGCATGCCTCCGATGAAAGCTTTGAAGATCTGGATGCCTATCATGAAGAAAAGAAGATCCGTCTGGCCAATATAAAAGGGCTGAAGGCGGTACAATCTCTTTTTGATGATGATCCTTTAGAAAGAGATATACCTAAGGAAAAACCACCGGTTCTTTCAGAAAGAGAGGACTTGGGAAGTATCCTGAAAACCAATATTCCGACCCACTTGATGGAAGCAGAAAAAACAAAACCTGAATTTAAACTTGATTTAAATGACCGGATTGCTTTTTCGAAAATGCTCTTCGGAGGAAGCCAGACTGACCTTAATGATACGGTGGCCCAGCTAAATCACTTCAAAAATCTGGAAGAGGCTAAAGAATACCTGAGCGACCTGTATTATGAAAGAAAATGGAGCAAGGTGGATGAATACGCCCAAAGGCTCTGGATATTGGTAGAAAATAAATTCTTATAATTTTAAATTTTGAGCGGAATCCTATATTTTGTTCCTACCCCCGTAGGAAATCTTGAAGACATGACCTTCAGGGCTGTAAATGTCCTTAAGGAAGTTGATTATATTTTGTGTGAAGACACCAGAACATCCGGAATACTTTTGAAGCATTTCGAGATCTCTAAACCTTTGAAATCTTATCATCTGCATAATGAGCATCAGGCCACTGAAAAAGTGATTACTGATCTTAAAAACGGGCAGAATATCGCTATTATTACGGATGCGGGAACTCCCGGAATTTCAGATCCCGGTTATCTTCTTGCAAAAGCGGGAGCAGATAATGATATTGAAATGATCTGCCTTCCCGGAGCTACAGCACTGATCCCGGCATTAGTTGTTTCAGGTCTTCCAAATAATGAGTTTCTGTTTGCAGGATTTCTTCCGCAAAAAAAAGGAAGACAGACCAAGCTGAAACAGCTGGCCGAAGAGAAAAAAACCATTGTCCTGTACGAAAGCCCGCATAAGATCAATACCACATTGGAGCAGATCAAAGAATTCTTCGGTGAAGAAACCAAAGCAAGCCTGAGCCGGGAAATCTCTAAAAAATTCGAAGAGACTAAACGCGGAACGATCAATGAATTAATTGAATTTTCCAAAAGTAAAACTTTAAAAGGGGAGATCGTTCTTATTGTCAATAATTCCATTTAATTTCATTGAAAAAATTAGTTTTTGTATGCTTTACATCGTTATGTATGGCACAGACCACTCAGTACACTAAAATCCTTTTATCAAAAAAGACAGGAAAAGAAGTGACTTCCTATTCCGGAGGCTATGGGACGGCTTATGATTTTAAAACCAGGTCTCAAAGTATCGTCGATTCCTTAGGTAATATTACGTTTGAAACTTCTCCTAAAGAAAGGGTTTCACATATTGTAAAAAACAGGTTTATCCTCACTTCCGAAGAATCCGCCCGTGTAGTTGAATCAGCGGTTATCGATGAAAAAGGAAACAGGATGATCCCATCTGATAACCAGAGTTTCAATATGCCATGGCTCAGCAATGAATGGATCATATCCTCAAAGCAAGGTAAAGATGCCGTTTACGATTATAACGGAAAACAGATCATTCCTTATTCGGACAGGATAAGGCTTGCAGGAAAGAAACGGTTTTTCGTTTTGAAGGAGAATCAATGGTTTCTATATGATTTCCGGGGAAAGCAAATGAGCAGCAGAGGCTTTAAAAAAGACTATGATTTTGAAGGTGAAAGAGCACTGATCATCAATGAAAACGGACAGAGTGAAATCATTGGAACAGAAGGACAGACCCTTCATCAGTTTTCTAAGCAAATAGTTAATATCCATTCCTATCCTTATCTTATTACAAAAAAACAGTCAACCGGAAAATATGGTATCATAGACACCGAAGAAAATATCCTTGCAAAAGAAATCTTTGATGGTGCTGTACCAGAATATTTCAGTGGCCAAAACTATATTTATCTGAAGAAAAAAGGGAAAACAACTGTTTTTAACAAGAAGGAAAAGAAGTTATATCCTAACAATTTTAAAGATCTGGTTCCTTTATCCAAAGATCTTTTCAGCTTTTACAGCAATTCTGCAAAAAAAACAGGAGTTGTCAATCTGTCGGGAGAAACAGTAGTCGCGCCGGAATACGATTTTGTAAAAAGTTTTAAGATTTCAGGAAAAGATTTTATTTATCTTAAAAAAGAAAAAGAAGAAAAGCTTCTGAATAAGGATCTGCAGAACATTCTGGATGCAAATACCCAGGTCATTGCTTTTTATCCAGATTTTCTGATCATTAAAAAAGATAGTGTTTATTACACATTTTCAGTTTCAAACAGGTCTTTAACTGTGCTGAAAGATATTGTTTTCATTAAAGAACAGGAACCCGATTTTTATAATATCCTGAACCTGTATTCAAAACCGGCAGTTTGTAAAAATAGCAGTAATTTATATGGCATCCTCAACGAAAACGGCAAAGAAATTGTTCCTTTCACCTATGATGATATTGTGGTATTTGAAAATTCTGAAAATGAAATTATCGTAAAAAAAGACGGCAAATATGGAGTAATTAACTTTCAGAATGAACCTCTGAAAGAAATTGTATACGATAAATACGTTTGGCAGAAAGAAGTTCTGAAGCTTGATAAAGACAGGAAAACAGACGTTATTTATTTCACCAGATTTAAGAACATCGGCAGCAGTCTTTAGTAATATGATAAAAAACAGCGAAAAAAAATAAGTAATTTGATGATTTGGAATGCATTGAATAACAATTTATAATATCTTTGCGCACTGTTTAATCCATATAAAATTAAATATACTATATTGCCGTTTTCCAGAAACGGAATAATTGTAAGAATATAATTGTCAAGAGATATGAAACTATTAGAAGGAAAAGTAGCGCTAATTACAGGAGCTACAAGAGGAATCGGAAAAGCAATCGCTGAAATGTACGCTAACCAGGGTGCAAAAGTAGCTTTTACTTATGCCGGCTCTGTAGACAAAGCTAAAGAATTAGAAGCAGCTTTAAGTTCTGTAACCCAGATTAAAGGATACCAGTCCGATGCATCAGATTATGATGCTGCTCAAAAACTGATTGATGATGTAATGGAGGAGTTCGGAAAAATTGATATTTTAATCAACAATGCAGGGATTACAAAAGATAATCTTCTGCTGAGAATGTCTAAAGAAGACTGGGACGTAATCATGAGAGTAAATCTGGATTCTGTGTTCAACCTTACTAAAGCGGTGATTAAACCGATGATGAAGGCTAAATCAGGATCTATCATCAATATGACTTCGGTTGTTGGAATAAGCGGAAACGCAGGACAATCGAACTACGCAGCTTCTAAAGCTGGGGTTATTGGATTTACAAAGTCTATTGCAGTAGAATTAGGCTCAAGAAACATCAGATGCAACGCTGTCGCTCCAGGATTCATTGAAACTGAAATGACTGCCGTTCTGGATGAAAAAGTAATCCAGGGATGGAAAGATCAGATCCCGGCAAAAAGACTTGGACAAACCGAGGATGTTGCCAATGCATGTGTTTTCTTAGGAAGTGATATGGCTTCTTACATTACAGGACAGACATTGCAGGTAGACGGAGGGATGTTAACTTAATAGATAACAAAAAACGATAAAAAAGCCAGATCTTTACGATCTGGCTTTTGTTTATTTAATCTTTAAAGACTTGGTTTTCCTGCTCCTGTACCCTGATAAAAGTAGTTCTTTTAGAAAGCTCTTTAAGTTTTGATGCTCCTACATACGTACACGTAGAACGCACACCACCGAGAATATCCTTTACGGTTTCTGAAACCGGTCCTTTGTAAGCAGCTTTTACTGTTTTTCCTTCTGATGCACGGTATTCAGCAACACCACCAGAATGTTTATCCATTGCTGTTTTGGAACTCATTCCGTAAAACAGGCGGTATTTTTTTCCGTTTTCTTCAATGATCTCCCCGCCGCTTTCATCATGTCCGGCAAACATTCCGCCAAGCATCACAAAATCAGCACCGCCTCCGAAAGCTTTGGCTACATCTCCCGGAACCTTGCAGCCTCCGTCGGCAATAATATGACCTCCCAGTCCGTGGGCAGCATCAGAGCACTCAATGATTGCAGAAAGTTGTGGATAGCCTACCCCTGTTTTTACACGGGTGGTGCAAACCGAACCGGGGCCAATTCCTACTTTGATGATATCCGCTCCGGCCAGAAGAAGCTCTTCCACCATTTCTCCGGTTACTACATTACCTGCCATAATAATCTTATCCGGAAAATTAGCTCTTGCGCGCTTCACAAACTCCACAAAATGCTCAGAATAGCCATTCGCTACATCAATGCAGAGAAACTCAATTTTCGGGTGCTTTTCGATGATCGTTCTGAGTTTCTCTTCATCAGCCTTTCCGGTTCCTGTACTTAAAGCGATATACTGATGAATGCTATCAGGCTGGCTGTTAAGAAATGCACTCCATTCTTCAGGCGTATAATGTTTGTGCACTGCTGTGATGATTTTATCTTTAGCAAGTTCCAACGCCATTTCAAAAGTACCAACTGTATCCATATTGGCGGCAATCAGCGGAACACCGCTCCATTTTTTTTGAGTGTGTCTGAAGGTGAATTCCCTTTCCAGATCAACTTCCGAACGGGATTTTAAAGTTGAACGTTTGGGACGGAACATGACATCCTTGAACCCCAGTTTTATTTCATATTCTATACGCATCTGGTAATTATTTATCAGAATAAAGGTAGTGAATAATATGAAATGGTTTATTTTTGAACCTATGGATTTTCCTGTAACTTTTGAAATCTTCGGCCGTACGGTTCTTGCACATCCGCTTTTTGAAGCGGTAGGAATGTTCCTTGGGATGCGGTATTATTTTTATCTTAAAAGAAAATCCAGTGAGAAGCTTTCTTTCAATACCTCTGCTGCCGTATTGATAGGAGCCACAGCAGGAGCATTAATCGGTTCCAAACTCATCGGAAATCTGGAAAATCCGTACATTATTTTTGAAAACTTCAGCTTTACAAAATTCTGGTCTAATAATACGATCGTAGGAGGTCTTGCTTTCGGATTGATAGGGGTAGAGCTGGCTAAGAAAATAGTACATCATAAAGAAAGTACGGGAGATCTGATTGTTTTTCCGCTGATGCTGGCCATCATTATCGGAAGAATAGGCTGCTTCCTGACCGGAATTTATGAAGAAACCTATGGAATTCCTACCAGTTCTGTTTTTGGAATGCATCTGGGCGATCAATATCTCAGGCATCCTGTTGCCCTTTATGAAATTGCTTTTTTAATGATACTCTGGATTGTCTTAAAATATATTCAGACCCGGAATAAATTCGCTTCAGGATTTGTTTTTCAGTTATTTATGCTCAGCTATTTTACATTCCGGTTTTTCCTGGATTTTATTAAACCGAGAGCTGAGATCATCGGAAAACTTGGAACGATACAGCTGGTATGTATTTGTGTAATTATTTACTACATTTATACCATTAAAAATACCCAATCTCTCTATTTAAAATATTCAAAATGAAAAATTTAACAATTCTGGAAGCAGGAGGCCTGTTGGGTCTGGTGATTATGATCATCGGTTTGATCATTCTGGGAGCACTTTTGATTTCGCTGGTCATAACGGTTATCGTAAAGATGATCTATGAATCTAAGGATGAGAGAAAATTCAGTAAAAAACAGTTTATACAGACCATGCTGATCTGTCTTCTGATTTGTGGTCTTATCAGTGGATATATTTGTGGATGAGTATTTTAAAATTAAATTATGCCAGTAAGAAATTATACCTATTACGATTATACCATCAGCCTTTGCCCTGATTGCCTTAAAAGGGTAGGAGCCAAGATCATTATAGAGGATGAAGCCGTTTTCATGACGAAAAGATGCCCGGACCATGGGTTTTTCAAAACAAAAATTGCTTCAGATGTGCAATATTATAAAAACATAAGAAATTACAACAAAGCATCAGAAATGCCCGTGCATTTTGGAACGGATGTGGAATATGGATGTCCTTACGACTGCGGGTTGTGTGTAGATCACGAGCAGCACAGCTGTCTTTCTATTGTGGAAGTGACGGATCGGTGTAATCTAACCTGTCCTACGTGCTATGCTATGTCTTCTCCTCATTACGGAAGCCACAGAAGTCTGGAAGAAATTGAGGCCATGTTTGATACCATCGTGAAAAATGAAGGCGAGCCGGACGTGGTCCAGATCAGTGGGGGAGAACCCACGATTCATCCAGAGTTTTTTAAGATTATGGATATTGCCAAATCAAAGCCGATCAAACATCTGATGTTGAATACCAACGGAATAAGAATTGCCAATGATCCCGGATTTGCTGAAAAACTGGCATCTTATGCTCCTGAATTTGAAGTCTATCTCCAGTTTGATTCTTTTAAGCCGGAAGTGCTTGAAGATTTCAGAGGTAAAGACCTTAGCTCAGTCAGAATGAAGGCACTGGAAAAGCTGAATGAGCTTAACCTTTCCACCACCCTGGTGATTGTGCTCCAGAAAGGTAAAAATATTGATGAAATAGGGAAGATCATTGAATTTGCCCTAAAGCAGAAATGTGTAAGAGGAATTACTTTCCAGCCTGTAGAAATTGCAGGAAGAAACAGGGAAGATTCTGCTCATGAGAAGATTACCCTGACGGAAGTAAGACAGGAAATTCTCAACCAGTTTCCGCTTCTTAACGGGGATGATATTATTCCGGTTCCTTGTAATCCGGATGCTTTGGCAATGGGATATATTCTTAAGCTACAGGGAGAAATCATTCCTTTGACAAGATATATCAATCCTGCAGATCTCCTGAACAATGAATCCAGAAATACCATTGTCTACGAACAGGATCAGGGACTTCATATGCAGCTGCTGGATATCTTCAGTACAGGGATTTCTGTAGATAAAGTAAAACCTAAGGTGAACCAGTTACTGTGCTGTCTTCCTGAGGTATGTGCTCCGGATCTGGATTATGATAATCTATTCAGAATCATCATCATGAATTTTATGGATGCCCATGATTTTGATGTAAGAGCGGTAAAAAAATCATGCGTTCATATTGTAGATAAAAACCTGAAGCTGATTCCTTTTGAGACGATGAATCTTTTCTACAGAGATGAAAAGAAAGAATATCTGGAAGAACTCAGAAGGGAAGATAAAGTTTTATTTTAATAGAAAAGGGGCGGAAATTATTCTTTCACGCCCCTTAAATGTATTGTTTACCGGATATTGTCATATTCCGGCTATATAAATCAATTGAAATTCATTACCTCTTCCAATGTTTTCATATACTCATAAGCCGTAAGATCGAACTTCACCGGAACAATGGAGATATATCCGTTGGCTAATGCTGTTTCATCAGCATCTTCAGATTCATCCATATTGTTGAAATAACCAGTAAGCCAGTAGTATTTTTTTCCGTGTGGGTTTACCCTTTCGTCAAAGCTTTCTTCCCATTTGGCGTTAGCCTGTTTACAAACTTTAATTCCTTTGATTTCTTCTGCAGGAAGTTTCGGGATGTTAACGTTCAATACAATACCTTTCGGCATGGGGTTTTCCAGTGTTCTTTTTACAATATTCTGAATAAACTCCTTAGCTTGAGTAAAATCAGCTTCCCAGCTGAAATCCAGCAAAGAAAATCCAATAGCAGGAATTCCTTCCACTCCGGCTTCTACAGCCGCAGACATGGTTCCTGAATAAATCACATTGATTGAAGAATTAGCCCCGTGGTTGATTCCTGAAACGACAATATCCGGTCTTCTTTTCAAGATCTTGTCAAGAGCCATTTTTACACAATCTACAGGCGTTCCGCTGCATGAATAATCAGTCTGCGGCCCGTCAAGGGTTACTTCTTCGTAGCTTAACGTAGAATTGATTGTAATAGCGTGGCCTTTTCCACTTTGAGGAGAGTTAGGTGCAACAACAATAACTTCCCCTATTTCGTTCATAAAATTTATAAGATTTCTGATTCCTGGTGCGGTAATTCCATCATCATTAGTAACCAGAATAAGTGGTCTTTCCATAAAAAAATTGATTTTAACAAATAGTGCAATTTAACTTTCTTTTATTCTGAGAATAAGAAAATTAATTTACCTCAAAAGTAGATAAAAGTTTTCAAAAATAAACGGTGTTCTTACCAAAATTGAATAGAATTGATGTCCTGAATATAAGATAAAGGACAGACATTTTATAAAACAGATTGTTTTTGTAGTAATCTTTTCAGATGATCGATTTTTTAAAATAATATTTTATCGTGTTTTGTAAAAATTATAATAAAATATAAACATTTTTAATTATTTCATATTAATAAATGATGTAAATGATAAAAAAATCATTAAAATATATTTTGAATAGTGAATAATTTATTGATGTAGATGGAAAAGATGTATTTTTACATAGTCTTTTATTTCATAATCAAAGAATTGGATGAAGTGGCAGAAAATGAAGACTTAATACAAATTTTAGTTAACAGAAAAATATATATTATGTTTCCCAGAGTTCTATTATTTTTGATTGTTTTAAGTTCCGGCTTCCTGAAAGCGCAGCTTAGCGAAATAAACAACGTCAAGACAAAGTATATCAACTGGCTTACGGATGCTTCGATAACAACTTACTCGGACAATAATGTGAAGGCACTGTATAATAAATATATTCAGCAGGCCAACAGTGTGGAATCTACCATTAATAACAATTATAACTTTGATTCACCAGGAGCAGCTTGGAATATGGTAAACTCTTCTGATGAAAGTGCATTAATAAGCCTGGTAAACAGCAATCTTTTTTACCTCGTAATGGCTTACCATCTGAAAGGACCCATTGTGAATGGTCAACCCTCCAATCCTAAATACCATAGCCCGCAGCTTAAAGAATTAATTCTTAAAGTATTTAAATACATCAAAGACAAAGGGATAAACAGTACAACCAATTTTAAACTTTCTGTGGAACCTGCTATGGAGCGGATAGCAATGGGGAATTCGAGCTTTGGATTGAGAAGTTCTCCTTTAGGAGAATGTGTACTCCTTATGAAAGATGAGTTGGTTCAGGCTGGTGAGTTTTCACATCATATGGGAATTTTGGAGGGGTTTACTTCCTTTATAGATCCCTCCAACCCCAACTATCATTTTACGTATTCTGGATGCAATACTGATGTGATACGTTCAATGATGCACGTCCGCCTATGTTATATCTTGGCGTTGGATGATACTGCTCCGCAAAAACTGGAGAAAATGAATTTCCTGTATCGTTTTATGAATAACTCATTGTCTATTGCAAGCGGATGGGCAGATATGATTAAACCGGACTTTACTGCCTTTCATCATTTAGGTGCCTACCCTAATTCATATGGGGCAAATGGACTTAGTGTTGCCGCTGTATTGAATTACATTCTTAAAAATACAGCGTACGAGTTAAATGCCACTTCAAGAAACAATCTCAAAAATGCACTGATGGCTTATCAGAAATACAGTGCCGATTTTGAGATTCACAGGGGCTGGACTGGCCGTTTTCCCAATACCACAACACCTCTTCTTACTATCAGATCCGCTTTTGCTTTGTTGTATGCTGCAGATCCTGTTGAAAACCTGGAAGCAGGTCAGTTTTTTAAACAGATTTATAACATGCCCGGAGGTGGATTTAATCCTGCGGTTACATCGGGAACGGGAAATACAATGTCTATGGGACAGATTGTTATCAACATTAAAAATAATGTTTCATTGTTGCCAAGTAACTCAATTACAGAAGGACAGTTCAGCTTCCCTTACGGAGGGCTTAGCGTTCACAAATACAATGGTTATCATGTTGCTGTAAAAGGAACCAGTAATCATATTTGGCATTACGAAAACAGTGCTACAGAAAATATTTTCGGAAGATATATTTCCGCCGGAGCAATGGAAATTCTTTCTGCGGGGACTTTTAAAACAAGACTTTCTAATGGTTTAGGAGTAGCAGGGACAAATGGTGCTGTTACAGATAACGGATGGGATTGGAGCCATCTTCCCGGAACAACGGTTGCCAATATACCATTAAGTGCTTTTCCTACGGGAACTCATAGATTATTTAGTGGAAAAAAATTCCTTGCTCATGCTTCGCTGGATAATAATGGAATATTCGCCATGGATTATAAGGATGCCAATTCCGTTACAGGAGCTTCTGCACTTAAAACGGTTTTCTTCTTTAAAGACAAAATGCTGTGTCTGGGCTCTGAGATCAAAGATGCGGGAGGAACATACCCTATTCATACAACCCTATTTCAGACAGGCCTGCCTACTGCCGCTACCCCTACAAATATAAACGGAACTGTTCAAACCGGGCTTAATGTGAATTTTTCACAAAGTACAGGAAATGTATGGGCTACGGATGCTGTAGGCAACGGATTTGCAATTCCTTCAGACGGTTATACAGGTTCGGTAGTAATTAAAAGGAGTACCCAACAGTCCCGTAATCAGGCTAATACTGCGGATACCCAAGGGGATTATACTACGGCCTATATAGACCATGGTACAGCCCCTTCTTCAGGTAAATACCGTTACGGGATCATTATGCAGGGTGGAGCAGCCGGTGCGCAGAATATGGCGAATAATTTTTCCAATTATTTTGAGGTTTTTCAGCAGGATAATAAAGCCCATGTGATGAAATCTGTGGAAGACAACATCTATGGTTATGCTGTTTTTGATGCGTCATCCGTATTCCAAAATGATAAAGTGATTTCTGTAAATAAACCATCGATAATAATGACTCAAACGCTAAATAGCGGAAATAAACTAAAGGTAAGCCTTACGAGTCCACTGGGACTTTTGAGTGATAATGAGAATTATACTTTTAATCAGATATCCGGAACGGCATCCCGTTTTTATCAAATACCACAAGTTGACCCTGTAAAGCTTACTCTGGCTGGTAAATGGCAGCTGGAATCTCCAAACAATAATATAAACATTTCTATTACAGGAAATAATACTGAAGTTACCTTTAATACCATCAACGGAATTACGATTCAGACCACTTTGATTCCTGAAGTTTTTCTGGGAACTCAGGAGATTGGAAATAAGGATGCTGCTTTTTCCATATATCCGAATCCAACAAAAGGAAAAGTCACAATTATCTCCATAAAAAAATCTTATAAAAACCTGAAAGTTTATGATCGTTCAGGAAGAGATATTTCTTCAATAATTGCAGTGGAAAAAAATAAAGATAGAAGTATCCTTGATCTCAGTTCATTAGTATCAGGAACATATACGGTATGTCTTGATAATGACTGTAGGAAGATCATTAGGAATTAAAAGAATAATTAATTCCGGCTGATAAGAATTGTAATCCGGAGACTCTAAAAAAAACAGGCTTTAGCAAAATCTGAAAACAGTATCTGCTGAAGCCTGCTAATTGATTTAATTAAGTGGTTTTACAAAATTTAAATTACTCAAGAGGCTTTCTGCCGGTAATAATATTGTAAAGGATAACAATAATTGCTATAACCAGTAGAATGTGTATCAAATAGCCTGTGCTGATGCCCGGTACTATTCCTAACATTCCTAAAAGCCAAACAACGATACAGATGACCGCAATTAACCATAATAAACTTCTCATGATATTACATTTTAAAGTTATGTAATTAAATACCAGCATATTTTATGCCTTTACGTCATTAAATTCATTTTTGTGGTATCTTTTTATTGAGGTTTCCTTTATAAAAACATTCGGAAAGAAATAAGAGAGTTTCCCTTATTTCCAACCAAAGCTCCTAATAACAGGAGATGATTAAAAGGTGTTTCATTATTTATTTTCTTCTTTTAATAAAAAAAGGGAAAACTATTCGATATTTGTAAATAAGGTATTAAATTTGATCGTTTGTAACAGGACCAAAATTACTGCTACTAATTATAATACTTATTTTTAAAAAAAAAATTAATAAATAAAGACAGTTTATGTGGAAAAATTTCAAACTGAATAAATTTTTACTCCTGATTCCATTAACAAGTCTAATGTTTTGTTTCAACTCGCCAAAGAATGATGACGAAAAGATGCAGACGATTATGGTGAGCGTAAAAAATACACTTTCTTATTTGCATTACAGCCCAAAGCCTATTAATGATGCCTATTCGAAGGACGTTTATAAGCATTATTTCGAACTGGTAGACCCTGCAAAAAGATATTTCCTGCAGTCGGATATGGACGAATTCAGCAAGCACGAAACAAAGCTTGATGATTATATTAACCAGGGAGATCTTACCTTCTATAAGCTTACCATCGACAGGCTATATCAAAGGGTTGATGAGATAGATAAGATTACTCAGGACATCTTCAGCAAACCAATTAATCTTCAGGAAGATGATGCACTTACCCTGGAGCCTAAATTAAAAAAAGTCCCTACTACCAAGCAGGAACAGTATAATGAATGGAAAAAATACATCAAGTATAATATTCTTCAGGAAGTTGAATCAATGAACAGCAAGGAAGAAGCTCAGAAAGAGAAGAAAGATTCCGTTCAGAAATTCAAATTGAAAGATACCATTAAGCTTCAGGTGCTTACCCAGGATCAGAAGATCAAAAAAGCAACAGATGAGGTGAAAGACCTGGTAAAAGATACCTTTACCCGATTCAAAAAGAGAAAGAAAATGGATTGGTTTACGGTGTATATGAACGCTTATACTGAAGTTTTCGATCCACATACCAATTATTATTCTCCAAAAGATAAAGAAGATTTTGATACCCAGTTTACAGGAAAAGTAATCGGTATCGGTGCCATTATCCAGGAGAAAAAAGGAAATCTTTATCTTGGAGCGTTGACAATCGGAGCTCCGGCATGGAAGTCCAAACAGCTTTCAGAAGGAGATAAGATCCTGAAAGTAAAATCAAAGCCGAAAGATGATGCCGTAAACGTTGTAGGAATGCTTTCTGATGAAGCCGTAAGACTAATCAGAGGAGAAAAAGGAACTCCTGTGACATTAACGGTTCAGAAGAAAGACGGAACCATCAAGGATGTAACAATGATTCGTGAAGAAGTAGCCATTGAAGATACTTTTGCGAGAAGTATTGTTGTGAACTCTCCGAACGGAAAAAAGTACGGATTTATCAATCTTCCAAGCTTCAATGCTGATTTTGAAGATTCTAAAGGAAGAAATGCCTCCGATGATATTAAAAATGAGATCATCAAGCTGAAAGGGCAGAATATTGAAGGAATTGTTCTGGATCTTAGAAACAACGGAGGAGGTTCTCTTACAGAAGTAGGGGATATTATGGGACTGTTTATGGAAGCCGGACCTTATGTTCAGGTGAAAGACGGAAACGGAAAAATTCAGACTTTAAAGAATAAAAATGAAACACCAATCTGGACAGGGCCGCTTGTCATCATGCAGAACGAACTTTCTGCTTCAGCTTCTGAGATCCTTGCCGGAGTAATGCAGGATTATGGAAGAGCGATGATTATCGGTTCTCCGCAGTCTTTCGGAAAAGGTACTGTGCAGACCTTTGTAGACCTGAATAGATTCTTAAATACAGAAGATGATTTCGGATCTTTAAAACTGACGATTCAGAAGTTCTACAGAATATCCGGAGAATCTACCCAGAGAAAAGGAATTGTTTCCGATATCCAGATGAAAGACTTCTTTACCTACGCGGAAGTAGGAGAGCGTTATGATGATTTTGCGCTGGCATGGGATAAAATTCCTACCACCAAATACCAGAAACTGAACTATTTCAATATCCAGGCTCTTGAAAAAGCAAGCGCTGACAGAATGGCTAAAAACAGCAACTATCAATTATTGCTGGAATCAGCCCAATGGAGAGAAAAATTGGATAAAGAAGAAAGCATTACACTGAATATCAATAAATTCAATGACCTGATGAAACAGAGAAAATCTCAGATCGAGAAATTCAAAGCTTTAACAAAATTTGAAAACGGATTGAAATTCATGATGTATCCAAATGAAATTGAAAGGGAGAAAAAAGACGAAGCATTCAAGAAAAAATCTGAAATGTGGATCAAAAACCTTAAAAAAGATCCATACCTGCAGGAAGCAATGAATATCGTTTCCGATATGGGAATGAAATCATAACATAAAAAAAGACCGCCGATCATCGATCGGCGGTCTTTTTTTATTGAATAACAGATTACTTAATTTCTACACATCCCACTCTTCCGCCGGCATTTCCGGTAGGCTGGGTATGGAAGTCATCAGCTGCTGCATGTACAATCAGTCCTTTTCCGATGATGTTTTTAGACTCATCTGTACAGCCAAGGCACCATTTATTGGTCTTAAAGGTTAAAACGGCTTTTCCGCTCTGGTCAGCAGTCAGGTTACCTATATCTCCCATATGAAAATGCTCGGCTCCCCATTTTCCGTGGTCATCTTTGGCAGGATTCCAGTGGCCTCCTGTAGAAGTTCCGTCAGCGGCAGAACAGTCGCCTTTTTCGTGGATATGTACAGCATGAATTCCCGGAGTAAGATTCGTTACCTCAAGTTTCATCACAACTTCATCTCCTTTCTGGGTAAATTTGGCAGTACCGCCTGTTTGTGTTCCGCTCTTAGCGTTTACTGAGTACGTTTTCGTTGTACAGCAAGAAGCTGCCAGAAACGCACATCCCGCTAATAATGCTAATGTTTGTCCTCTCATTTTTTAAATGATTTATAGTGATTTTAATGATAAATGTATAAAAGATTTTCCAAAGCGCTTTATGATTTCAATCGTTTTTTACAATTGTCTCCAATAAAAAAAGGCACATTGCATTTTATAGCAGAATTAAATTTTTTCTTTTTACTTTCTACGAAGAGTAAAATGATGGATATGAAATTAAAAAAACGCAATAAAAGACAACTTAAATTTTCTTTATTCTGATACCTTTACAAATTAGTATTTTTTGAATTGGAAGATTATAAAAAGAGGATTATCAAAACGATCTGGTATATAGAAAATAACCTTGACACAGACCTTTCGTTGGAAAAAATAGCGGAAGTAGCCGCCTATTCGCCGTTTCATTTCCATAGAATATTTAAGCTTATTACAGGTGAAACACTTCAACAGTATATTCTCAGGAAAAAAACTGAAAAAAGCGCATTTTATCTGGCTGTACACAAACACCTCGATATTAAGGAGATCTACCTTGAACTGGGTTTTGCCAATCATTCGGTTTTTAATAAAACGTTTAAAAAATATTACAGGATGTCTCCTTCAGAATTCCGTAAATCTGCTCCTGCATCTTTTCACAAGATTGTACACGTTCCAAGCAAGAATGGACAAATTGATACGGTTTTCAGCCCATACATTTGCAATGTCGAAAACCTATTAAACTGGACAAAAATGAATTTAAAAATTGAAGTTAAAGAGCTGCCGGAAATGAATCTGGCTGCGGTAATGAGCCTCGGGCTGAGTAATGTAGAGCCATCGTATAATGTGTTGCTTGACTGGGCTGTAAAGAAACGGCTATTTCCCGGAGAAAATATCAAAATGATCTCTGTGTATCATGACAGCTTCAAAGTAACACCACCGGAAAAAGTCAGGATTCACGCATGTATGCTTTTAGAAGAAAAGCTGAAAGAACAGGAAGGACAGATTTTTTCTGAAACCATTGAGGCCGGAAAGTTCATTGTAGGAAGCGGGGAGGTTACTCTCAATGATTTTGAACAATGCTGGGTTTCCCTATTTTTATGGATGAATGAACATCATTATTCAATGCGGAAAACATTTCCGTTTGAGATCTATCATTCTAACTTTAAAGAACATCCTGAAGGAAAAATGATCGTGGATTTCTGCATTCCTGTTCATTAATTACCATTCAGTAATAAAAGAATACCTTTCAGTAATAAATTTTTTACAGGAAGGTATTTTTCATCTTATTTTTGATTCAGAAAACAACATTCCATGAAAATACAAGGACATAAAATACTGTTTCTGATAGCTCTGCTCACTTTTATAACGGGATATTCCCAGGTGAAAATTTCAGGAAAAGTAACCTTTAGAAATAAAGGAGTAGGTGAGGTAAATGTCACCTTAAAAAACACATACGATGGAACAACAACCGATGCTGAGGGTAATTTCTCTTTTGAAACCTCAGAAAAAGGGAGTCACATACTAACGTTTACTCATCCAAAGTATGAGGAGACTGAAAAAGCTATTGTTATTGACAATCAGAATGTCTCTTTCAATGCAGAACTTAAAGAGCAGATCAGTGAGATTGATGCTATAGTTGTTTCCGCGGGCTCTATCGAAGCCAGTGATAAAAAAAGGGCAACAGCACTTCTTACTCCTATAGATATCTATACCATAGCGGGAGCGGACGGACAAATCTCTTCTGCATTAAATTATCTTCCGGGAGTTCAGAAAGTCGGAGAAACAGGCGGACTTTTCATCAGAGGAGGAACGGCATCAGAATCCAGGATTTTTATGGATGGAAGCCTTATCAATAATTATTTTTCCAATTCCATACCCGGAATTGCAGGAAGGGATCAGTTCAATACATCACTGTTCAAAGGAAATGTATTTTCAAGCGGCGGATATTCTGCATTATACGGACAGGCGCTTTCAGGGGTTTTGATGCTGGAAAGTGTTGATCTTCCGGATCAGAGTTCATATGATTTCGGGATTTCACCGATATTTGTTAGTGCAGGATTTCAAAAATTAGGGAAGGATCAGCAGCATTCTTATGGCGCTTCTTTCAGTTATTCTCTTCTGAGCCTGATGCAGAAAGTATTCAACTTCAATACAGATTTTATCGATGCTCCAAAAGGATTAGACGGGAATTTTAATTTCAGAATTAAAACAAAATCAGGAGGAATTTTAAAATACTACGGAATGTATACCTCCAACAAAATGGGAGTAAAATCAGAAAGTCTGGAACCCGGATATGATTTTTCACTGGTGAGATTGAAAGGACAGAATACCTATCATAATCTGTCATTCAGACAAAAATTCGGGAAATACCTTCTGAATGTAGGAACTTCTTATTCTTTCAACAGTTCGGATCTTAACTTTTCTACAGAAACAAATGAAGTTGAATCGGGACGGACCACACTTCTGACAGATGGCAACTACATTAATTTTAAAGCAGTTGCTGACCGGAAAATCAACAGGATCAGCGCTGTTAGAGCCGGGTTTGAATTGAATAATACGGATGAAAAACTGAATTTTGAAGCCATCCGAAAGAATTACAAAGACCTTATCTCTTCTGTTTTTGCAGAAACAGATCTTGGATTCAGCAATGCATTATCCGCTAAAATCGGAGTAAGAGCAGAGCATTCCTCTTTTCTGAACAAAAATAATATAGCACCCCGTTTTGCGCTGGCCTATCGCCTTGCAGACCGCTGGACGACCTCTTTAGCTTACGGACTCTTTTATCAGAACCCGGAAAGCAAATATATCAACGGTCCTGCAGATCTGGGTTTTCAGAAATCACAGCATTATGTCTTCCAGCTTCAGAGAGGAACGGAAGGAAGAACCCTGCGCCTTGAAGCCTTTTATAAAAAATATGACCAGCTGATAAAAACATTCAATATCACACAGGGAAATTCACAGAATCAGCAGACCCAATCGGCTTTAAATAATGATGGATACGGCTATGCTAAAGGAATAGAGCTATTTTGGAGAGATAACAATAAAACATTTAAAAACATTGATTACTGGATTACCTATTCGTTTCTGGATTCCAAAAGAGACTTCCTTAATTATCCGGTCAGTTTAAAACCAGGATTTGCTGCAGAACATACATTTTCAGCTGTGGTAAAAAGATTCATACCGGAGTGGAAACTGGGAGCAAATCTGTCTTATACCTATGCCAAAGGACGGCCTTATTATGATATTGTTTCTTCTTTTGAAGATGGAAGAGCTGTTAACTATACAAGGAATGAAGGGCGTCTGAAAGATTATAATGCACTTAACGTGAGCTTTAATTATATTCCCAGCATCGGAAAAAAAGACGCTAAAGCTTTCACAGTCTTTGTATTGAGTATTTCCAATGTTTTGGGAGCGAAAAATGTCTATGGATATAATTTTTCTGTGGACGGGGCAAGAAGTTCGGCCGTCGTTCCGCCAGTGAATACCTTTGTTTTTGTAGGGGCATTTATCAGCTTCGGAGTTGATAAAACACAGGATGCTATTAATAATAATTTATAAAAATAATGGGAATTAAATTGTAATAATACAATGTTTTCTGCGAAATACATATCTTTGATAAAAATATAATTAATCTTAAAAATTGATGTAATGAAAAAATATCTATTAAGTTTTGCTTTTGCTTTTATGAGTTTAACAGCTTTTGCTCAGACCGATTATGAAAAAGTAATGACAGAAAAAATTGCCAAAATAGAAACATGCAGAACTGCCGAAGATTTTCAGGCTTTAGCCAATGACTTTATAAGAATTAATGCCAAAGAAACCAAAGAATGGCTTCCAGGATATTATGCTGCATTTGCTTACATTCAAAAAGGTAGAGTTTTGATGAGAGACGGTAAACTGAAGGAACTTGATAATGCAGCCTTAGAAGCAGAAAAGTATCTGGCTGGAGCTACGGGGGTATTAAGAGGAGATAATGCAGAAACCCACCTTCTTAGAAAAATGGCTTATTCATTAAGAATGATGGTTAATCCACAGCAGCGATATAAAACAGCTGGTGCTATTGCTGAAGCTGAAATGAAAGCCGCAGAAAAGCTGGATCCGGAAAACCCTAGAATTGCCCTGATTAAAGCAGAAGATGTATATTTTACTCCAAAACAATACGGAGGAAGCAAAGCTAAAGGGGTAACGATGTTTAAAGAAGCATTGGCAAAGTTTAATGCATATACTCCAAAATCAGCATTAGATCCGAACTGGGGAAAAGCAGAAGCCGAATATTTTATCAGCCAGCCGGTAAAATAAAAAAAGGATGAAAAATTATCTTTAATAAAAGATTCTTTATTCCTGTCTCAAATAAAATTAACCTTCATTCTATGAAGGTTTTTTTATACCATTCAGGAAGGGAAATCTACCCTTCAGTGAGAAATAATTTTTAATATCTTTAATAGGGACTAATTTTGGAGTAATAAAAAACCAACATGAAACGTAAAGATCTAATCATATTATTCTGGGTATCGCTGGGGACAGCCTTGTTCTTCTTTCTGTTTTTTAATTCTGAAAAGACCTTTTACAACTTTTTCATCACACTGCTCATCTCAGGGATGTATTCTTTTGTGATTGGCATTGGAAACGGGGTGATCAGTGATTTTCTGGACAGAAGATTCCCTTGGTCTGAAGCAACCAGAACCAGAGCTGTTTTAAGTATTATTTCTATTATAGTAAGTAATTTTATCCTGGTTTACTTTTGCAATTACATGAACTTTGTCGTGATTCAAAAGGCCGCAACTCCAGAAGTTTTTTTCTCTAATAAATATGGGTTGACGAACTGGTTCATGATCAATATCGCTCTTCTGATCTCTGCTTTTCTACATGCGAAAGGCTTTGCAGATGAGCTGAAGAAAACCTCCAAAAAAGAGGTGGTGGAGCAGAAATTGATTGCCAAGTCGGCCAACGCACAATTTGAAAGTTTAAAGAACCAGCTTGATCCCCATTTCCTTTTCAATTCATTGAATGTTTTGAGTTCTTTAATTGATGAAAACCCACAGCAGGCTCAGAAGTTTACCTCCTCAATGTCAAAGATATACCGTTATGTACTTGAGCAAAAAGATAAAGAGCTGGTAACGGTGGAAGACGAGATAGAATTTGCGAAAACCTATTGTGAACTTTTAAAAACCAGATTTGAAGACAGTGTAGACTTCACTTTTGAAGTCAACAAAGAGGATTACCGGAAGTATGTAGTACCGCTTTCACTACAGCTTTTGCTGGAAAACTGTATCAAACATAATTTTGCCACTTCTTCAAGACCTCTGGCTATTAAAATATTTTCTGATCATGACACCTTGTGTATAGAAAATAACCTCCAGGTAAGAGAACAGATCAAAGAGAGTTCGGGAATTGGACTTGCCAATATCGTTCAGCGATATTCACTGCTTACCAAAAGAAATGTATTTATAGAAAAATCCGGGGATTATTTTAAAGTAAAACTTCCGGTATTGGTTACTAAGCCTAATGTAGTCAGTATTCAGCCGGAAGATAAAGATAAAGCTTATGAAAGAGCCCAAAAACGGGTAAAAGAAATAAAAGGGTTTTATGCCAATCTTATTTCTTACTGTATTGTCATTCCGTTCCTGATTCTTCTAAATCTTTTAACCAATCCGAAACACATCTGGTTCTACTTTCCGATGCTGGGGTGGGGAATAGGGCTTGCCGCCCACGGAATGAGCGTATTTGCGATAGGAAAGAACTGGGAAGACAGGAAAATCAGGGAAATTTTAGAAAAACAAAACCAACAATAAATCTATAATGATTATGGAACATTTAGATACCAGCAGCATCCGCTATAAAGAAGCAGAGAAAAGAGTAAAAAAGTTGAAAGGTTTTTATATGTCTGTATTTGTTTATCTGGCTGTAAACCTCTTCATTCTGTTCGTAAACTATACAGATCTTAATCCAGGTGAAAGTATATGGAGAATACAGTATTTTGTTGTTCCCATTGTCTGGGGGATTTTGATCTTACTTTATGGCCTTACCGTTTTCTTTCCCGGATTTATGCTGGGGCGCAAATGGGAGGAAAAGAAGATCAAAGAATTAATGAAAAAATAGAAATACATAAGGGCTAAAAGGAAAAAAAAATCGCTTTTTAGTCCTTTTACCTTTTCGTGCTTTACCTTCTCAAAAAATAGATCTATATGAATTCGTTACAAATTATATTTTACGTTTCAATGGCCGCATGGTTTCTCAGTGAATTTCTTTACAAGAGAATCCTTAAATCTACAAAAGATGACCAGAAGGATAAAGATAAGTCCAGTCTTAATGTTTTGTGGCTGGCCATTCCTTTTTCTATTGCTGTTTCAATAGCAGTGTCTAATCTCACCAATTTTTCCATTACCGGCAAAAACTGGATTCTATATCTGGGAGAATCATTTATTCTTATCGGAATTATTTTACGGTTTGTGATCATCAGGTCATTAGGAAAGTATTTTACGGTAGATGTTACGATAAAACAGGACCATAAAATCAAAAAAGAAGGATTTTACAAATACCTCAGACATCCTTCTTATGCTTTTTCTCTGCTGACATCGTTAGGTCTTGGGCTGTATCTGGACAACTGGCTGTCATTGATACTGGCTTTTGTTCCTCCGTTCGTTGCTTTTGCCTACAGAATTAAAATTGAGGAACAGGCTCTTATCGAACAGTTTGGGAACGAATATATTGAGTACAGGAAAAAAACAAAGAAACTGATTCCGTTTATCTATTAAAAATCACTTTAGTTCGGGATTATAATTTCAGATTTAAACAGGTTTGTAACAGGGAGCTGGAAGAGGGAAGTTATGAAAATCATCAATAATAAATGATACCCTGTTTTCAATCTCTTTTTTTGTATTTTAATTTGACCTTGAATATTTATAACTAAAAGCTACTTCCATCTCGTCTTTGGTATCTTACATTTACCATTCAGTCACCATAATTTACCGTTCAGTTATATAAAGTTGAATCAGGCTGGTTTTCCGCCTTACCTTTGATTCAACAAAATAACAAATCAATCTTTAAAACAGAAAATTATGGAAACAACATCATTCACTAATGAGACACTTGCTTATGAAAAAGCATCTAAAAGAGTAAAAGAACTGAAAGGATTCTACGGAAATCTTACCTCATACTGCCTGGTTATTCCTTTTTTATTGGCTCTGAATCTTTTAACTGCTCCTAATCACTTATGGTTTTTCTGGCCGGCACTGGGATGGGGAATCGGAATCGCCGCTCATGCAGTCAACGTTTTCGGAATTGGAAAAGACTGGGAGGAAAAGAAGATCAGACAATTAATGGAAGAAGAAAAAAGAAATACCAAAACATTATAAACTCAATTTTAATCTAAAAAAACGTACTGCCATGAACTATAATAATGCCTACACAAGAGTAGAAAAACTAAAGAAATTTTATAAAAACCTTTTATGGTTTACAATCGTAGCCGGAGTGCTTCTTCTTAGAAAATATATGAAGTATGGAACCCTTGATTTTTCAGTAACAGGAGGCTCTCTGCTGCTTACCATTTGGGGAATAGTCCTGACTGTAAAAGCCGTTGACTTATTTATTTTTGATGATCAATGGGAAAGAGGAATCGTGGAAAAACATTTTAAAAACAATAAAAAATCAATTGATTTTTAGATTCTCTCTACTTTTTTCTAATTTTATTCCGGATTTTAACCCCAAACTCAATATCTATGATCAAAACTGTCATTATCGAAGACGAGAAACCTGCTTCAAGGAAATTAGAACGTATGCTGAGTAATTTTCCTGAAATTGAGGTAGTTGCTAAAATTGAATCGGTAGAAGACGGAGTGGCCTGGTTTTCAGAAAATGAACATCCGCAGCTGATCTTTTCAGATATTGTACTGGGTGACGGACTGTCCTTCGATATCTTTGAAAAAGTACCTACCAAAGGTTTTATCATCTATACCACAGCTTTTGACCAATACACTCTGAAAGCATTCAAATTGAACAGTATAGATTATCTTTTAAAACCCATTCTGGATGAAGATCTTACAACAGCAGTAGAAAAGTTTAAATCATTTATTCCATCAGATAATACAACGGGTTCAGAGGATATTAAACAGCTTATCAGAAAAGAAAAGTCTACCCTTTCCAGAGTTCTGGTGAAGATAGGTTATAATCTGAAGATCGTACAGACCGACGAAATAAGCTGTTTTTTCAGTGAAAATAAGATCGTATATCTTCAGACAAAAGAACGTACTTACCCTTCAGATTTTACATTGGATGAGCTTGAGGATGTCCTTGATGAAAAGAAATTTTTCCGGACAAACAGACAGTTTATCATCAATTCAGATCATATTAAAAATATTCACACCTCGCCTTATTATAAAGTAGAACTTGAGTTTCAGCCGCAGGAAGAAATCACGGTCAGCCGTGACCGGGTGAAAGATTTTAAAGACTGGTTGGTAAGCTAAAAAACGAACACATAGTTATCTGTAATCTATCCTGTTAGATTCTGTATCTTCAAGTTGTTTTATAATAGATTGGGGAATCTCATCACTGTCAATCGGAAAACTGACGGAGTCTGAAATAAAAGTCTTTCTGTCAGCTTTCTGAAATATTTCAAAAAGAGCAATAGGCTCTTGATTAAAACTGATACATGTACTTATAAAATGCAACTCATGGAGCTTATAGTCTGGATTTTTGAGCTTTTCCTTGATATCTTTTATCCTTGAGATAAAATGCCGCTGACGGATGAAGGTATTGCTGTTCATGATGATGAATACATAGTCTGAATAGGCGGTAACTTTTCCGAAATATTTGTGATGGTCGCCCCCGCTTCTTTCAATAAAGTATTCTCCGGTAGTTTCAGATTTGTAGATTTCCATTGCAGAACGCCAGATGCGCTCTTCTTTTGCCTGTAAAGGGTTTTCCGGAAGATTCCTGTTATAAGAATACCAACAGCCCATAAGACGGTCTAAAAGGGCTGTATTCTGACTGACATTATTAAGATCGATTTTAAGGTTATTAAAATTAAAAGCCTCCGTATTGGAATTGATGAAGTCAATATAATTTGAATATCCTAAAACCTTGACAATACTGCTCAGTTTAGCTAGGTTCGGCCTGCTTAAATCTGCATTTTCATTGTGTCTGTACTTTTTTAGTTTATTAATGATCAGGTGCTCATACAGATAATTCAGACCAAGAAGATCCGGTGCTTTTTTGATTCCCTTCTCTGTTTGACTGGCGGAGATCAGTTCATTCAGTTCCTCACTGATATAGGCCCATTCGGTCTTGGTGACATCCTCCCAATGATTTTTCTTTAAGAAATGACGACTTAAAAAATTCATTAGCTTTTCCAGATGTAAGATATCTTCTTTTTTCATGAATTTATTTTATAAGACTAATTTAAGATTTTTACAGAACTAAAAAAGACTATTGAAAGACTTTTATATTTCAAAATCAAAAGATATTTGAATAGAAAAATAAAAGTAAAGACAATGGAAACAACAATGCAATTAAAAGACGAATCTCTCTGGAACAGATTACAGGGATTTTCATTAGATGCTTCCGATGCCGATTTCCCTTTTTCTAAAAAGCTGGCTAAAGAAGAAAACTGGACTCTGGACTTCACCAAAAAAGCAATAGAGGAGTATAAGAAATTCATTTATTTGTGCTGTATTCTGCCTCACGGCGCCTCACCCAGTAAGATTGTAGACAAAGTATGGCATATGCATCTGATTTACACCCAAAATTACTGGGAAGAATTTTGCCCTGAAATCCTCAGAAGAAAGCTTCATCATCATCCTTCAAAAGGCGGGCAACAGGAAAAATGCAAACACCAGGACTGGTTTCTGGATACCCTCAGCCAATACAAAACCATCTTTCAGAAAGAAGCTCCTGAAGACATCTGGCAGGAAAAAACACCCGAAAAGAGCAGGAAAAACTGGTTAAGGAAACTCAGGATTCTTCCGTTGTTTATGATCCCATTCTTACTGTCATCCTGCCTAGGAGAAATTCTGAGCACTTTAGGAATGATCTTCTTTTCCCTATTGGGAGTTACTATTTTCGGATCTGTCATTTCATTATTCTCTGGCAGCGATGGAGAAAATCCTAAAGGGAAAGATGATGGAAGTGCCGGAGGTAGTTGTGGAGGAAGCAGCTGCGGTGGAGGTGGAGGATGCGGCGGGGGTTGTGGGGGGTGCGGCGGATGTGGTGGTTAAAAAAATGATAAGCTATGAAAAATATATTCATTCATTTAGTTCCGGTAATTACTGGCCTGATATGGCTTTATACGGAAAATCAGACCCTCAATCCGGTAATGGCAAAAGGTCCGGACTTCCTGAAGTTTTACCTGATCCTGATACTGGGAACCTATCTCGTCACTTTTTTCTTAAAACGATCGGGAGAAACAACTTTGAAAACTTCACTGTATTTTATCTTTTTTATATTGATTCTCGGAATCATCAAACTGGTCAGAGGAATCAGCCTGGGAAAACCGGTTGGCTTTCTGGTAATGATCCTGATCCTGGAATTTATTGTCATAATGGTTGTTATGTCGTATCATGTCAATCATAAGACTAAGGTCTGATTATTCAGAATAAAATAAAAAAGTAACCCGAAACAGATTGCTTCGGGTTATATGATTTAAGATTTCTTCTGATTTTCATGATCCGTTTTAAGACCGTATCTCCTGATCATGGCGGCAGTAATGGCTACCAGCACTGCACACAGAAAAAGCTCTGATTTTTCAGGGTGGTAAATTTCCTGGTAAATATTGTATCCTAATAAAAGAGATACAAGGAATAGCAAAACACTATTGGCTGCAGCATACTGATGGTTTGAAGTCGTTTTCATAATGATATTTTTTATTGTTATTTACTGAGTAAGTATGACAATATAGAATACGTTACAAAAAAAATCAAAAATTTTTCTTTTTATGAAATAACTCCGCTTCCAATCAGCTCTTCCCCAATATACCAGGAAGCAAACTGTCCTTCTGCAATGGCCGACTGCGGCTCATCAAATTCAATATAAAAAGCATCATCAAACTGATAAAGAACAGCTTTCTGCAACGGCTGCCTGTATCTGAATCTGGCCATTACCTCCATAGATTCTCCGTTCTGAAGTTTCATGTCTTCCCGTACCCAATGCAGTTCAGAATTATCAATTTTTAATGCCTTTCTGTACAATCCCGGGAAGCTGTGACCTTCACCTACAAAAAGAATATTGTTTTCCATATCTCTGGAGACGATAAAACAGCTTTCCTTATGCCCGCCTATACCTAGGCCTTTACTTTGTCCGATCGTAAAAAACTGGGCACCCTGATGCTTTCCGATTACTTTTCCGTCAGATTTTTTATAATGGATTTTCTGGGATAAAAATTCAAGCTCTTCCTGTTTTGAGGAAAATTCAGGAGTTTCACCAGCAAAAAGTGGTGAATCTTTGAAAATTTCAACAATTTCCCCTTCTTTTGGAACCAATTGCTGCTGTAGAAACTGGGGCAGACTTACCTTTCCAATGAAACACAAGCCCTGAGAATCTTTTTTATCAGCGGTTACAAGTCCGATTTCCTTTGCAATTTCCCTAACCTGTGGTTTTGTAAGTTCCCCGATAGGAAACAATGCCTTAGAAAGCTGATCCTGGCTCAGCTGACATAGGAAATACGATTGATCTTTATTGTTGTCTTTTCCGGCTAAAAGATGAAAAATTTCCTTCCCGTTTTCGTCAAACGTTGAGTTGACTCTGGCATAATGTCCGGTCGCGACCTTATCAGCACCAAGAGACATTGCTGTTTTCATAAAAACATCAAATTTTACCTCACGGTTGCATAAAACATCAGGATTTGGGGTTCTCCCTTTCTCATATTCAGCAAACATATAATCTACAATACGCTCTTTGTAGAGTTCACTCATATCAATAACCTGGAAAGGAATTCCCAATTTCTGAGCTACCATAAGCGCATCATTACTGTCTTCAATCCAGGGACATTCATCCTCTAAAGTTACCGACGCATCATTCCAGTTCCTCATGAACAAAGCCACGACTTCATGCCCTTGCTGTTGTAACAAATATGCTGTAACACTGGAATCTACACCTCCGGAGAGGCCTACTACTATTTTCATTCTATTTCAATTTTACGGAACTCTTAACGGGAGTCCTTAGTTTGATCCGGCAAAAATACAATTAAAAATATTCGTAAAAAAAACATAATTTTAAACATTGACAAAAACAATAGTATATGAAAAAGTTTATTATTCCTCTGATGCTGATGCTCTCAGTACCTGCGTTTTCACAGATTTCAGTAGGTACCCCGGCTCAGGAAAACAATAAATGGACCTTTGGGGGCGGAATTGGCCTGGGCTTCGGAAGTAACAGCGCTTTTTATTTGCAGGCTTCACCCAGAGTAGGATACCGGCTTACCAATGATCTGGAAGCGGGAGTTATGGGAAGTGTTTCCTGGCAGACTTCGGACTTTTACAGGTCAACAATGTTCGGGGTAGGGCCGTTTGCCAATTACTATTTTGCAAGATCATTCTATGTAGGAGCCAATCTTCAGCACTATTTTATCAATTACAAAGATAAATACTACGACTATAAATTCAATGAAGAAGAAACGGCTTTGTACTTAGGAGGCGGTTATATGCAGAGAATAGGAGGGAATTCTTTCATGCAGATCGGATTGATGTACAATGTTTTATGGAAAGAAAATTCCAGCGTATTTTCAAGCGGCCTGATTCCCAATATTGGTTTTGTAATAGGGATGTAATCTTCAACCTATTGTAAGAGCTATAGAACAAAAAAACACCGGGAGTTTTTCCGGTGCCTGTTGCTATTTCTTAATGATCAGTTTAAAGGTTTTTACGGGGGTTTTATCTGTTTTACTGACAGATAAGAGATAGCTGCCGTTGTCCAGTTTACCGGCAAGCCTGAAATGTTCTTCCCTGTTTTTTGAAGTTGCGGCAGAATAGACAAGTCTTCCGGACATATCGGAAATGTTGATCAGATAGGATTCTTTTTCTAAAACAGATCCTTTTAAACTGAAATTTCCGTTATTGGGGTTGTTGTAAAGAATCAGATCCTTCGATGAGTTGGCTTCAGCAGTAGAAAGGACCGTTGAGCTGAACTTAGCCAGAAAACCTGCTTTTCCGCGGGTTTCAGTAGGCGGATAAATAATATTTTGCTGGTGTCCGTTAGCTGAACTGAATCCATTTGGGTTTTCGGTGTTACCAAAAAGGTAGAATGCATTTGTGTTTTTTGAGAATTTACAGCCAATATCTGTAAGATATTGATATCCGTCATTTTCCATATTATTAAATCCTCCATAATAAGAAGTGAAAAGATGTGATCCTGAAGTGGTAAACATAGAAAAGAAAGCATCATCTCTTGTCGGATTAGGCTTGGTAGGAACAAAAGTTCCGGGTGATGCTATGTTCTGACTTCCCTGCGAAGTTCCTGCGATGAGTATTTTGTCATCTTTTACATCAAGAAAGTTGTAGGAAGATACAAAATCAAGGTCGTCTCCTCCCAGGTAAGTGCTCCATGCCCGTTTTCCGTTTGAATCGAATTTAGTCAGGAAAAGATCAAGCCAGCCTGTAGACTGCTGTTTATAAGCTCCCGAAGTAGCATAATAGGTGCTGAGATTTACGGTAATACCTGCCATATAAATACCGGTAGAAGTTGCTTTTATACCAATAATCTGACCGGATGCTGTCTGAGGAATTCCATAATAAGTCCCCCAGATCCTTTTTCCGGTATTTCCGTCAATTTTAGAAAAAAACTGCTTTGATTTTTCTGATTGAAAAGCTCCTGGAGTTGCAAGAACAGAACTCGTTTCATCAAGATCATCGCTTCCTGCAATATAAAGATCATTGCCATAAGCATTGAGGCAGTAAATGATTTTGGAAGGCGTGTAAGTTGCCCATATTTTCTGTCCTTGGGGATTAAGCTTTACGAGATAAGAATTGGCTAGTGATGTGCCGTTTATATCAGGTACAATGGTGAAGGCAGGCTGAAATGTTCCGGGATCTCCAAGGTTCTGCCAGATCGTTGTACCAGTAATATATATATTTCCCTGTTCATCGTCTGTCAGAGTATATGAGCTTCCGCCGGGGATATAGGTTTTCCACAAAAGCTGGTTGTTTTCATCATATTTTGAAAGAATGGTATCACCATCTGTTACCGATTCGGGAAGCCAGACTCCGGAAGGCAGTGGTGGTGAGTTTGATTCTGCTCTCTCAATATAATAGATATTTCCTGATTGGTCTCTGAAGCGGACATATTTTCCAGTGAAGGGATATTCTGAAAGAAGCATATTTCCGGATGAAGAGAGCTTTGCGTAAAATTCATTGGTATAAGGCGGTGTTGCTGAAGGAGTAAAAAGATGACCTCCGGGAGTAACAAACTGGTTGTAATAAAGGGTAGGCTGCACAGGATTATTTGCATCATGGCCCGAAATCCCATCTGCTGTAATAGAATGAGTGCCAGGGTCTTCATAAATAGATGAAATTTCAGTATTGAACCCCCCAAAATAAGTAGCCCAATCCCTTTGATAAGGAAAGTTTTGTGAGTATAAAAGAGAAGGGAATAATATGAGAAACAGATGTTTTGATTTCATAATTTATTTGATATTTCGTGGTTTTTAGTTAGTTATTCACAAAAATAGGAAAACAAAAACGAATAATATTCATGAATTGGTATTTAAGCGAAAAAATAAAACAAAAAAGCATCGGAAAAATCCGATGCTTTTCATTATGATTAAATTATCTACTTTTAAGATTGAGAAGATTTTTCAGCCGTTTTTTTAGGCTTTGAGGCCTTTCCGGTCAATCCGTCTTTCGCTTCATTCAGATCAAGAATTACTGTTTCTCCTTCATTAAGCTGTTTGTTGACAAGCATTTCAGCCAATAGGTCTTCAATGTATTTCTGGATGGCACGTTTCAGTGGTCTTGCACCAAAATCTTTATCCCATCCTTTTTCAGAGATGAAATCTTTAGCTTCATCAGTAAGTTCTACTTTGTAACCTAGTTTTTCCAGTCTTCCGTAAAGCTTGTTCAGCTCAATATCAATAATTTTCTTGATATCATCCTGTACAAGAGAGTTGAAGATCACAATATCATCAATTCTGTTCAGGAATTCCGGAGCAAATGCTTTTTTAAGGGCATTTTCAATTGTGCTTCTCGCTCTTGAATCTGAAGTAGTCTTTTTAGCCGAAGTACCAAATCCTACACCATCTCCGAAATCTTTAAGATCTCTTGTTCCGATATTGGAAGTAAGGATAATGATGGTGTTTCTGAAATCAATCTTTCTTCCTAAGCTGTCAGTCACGTGGCCTTCATCCAGAATCTGTAAAAGAATATTGAATACATCAGGGTGAGCTTTCTCAATCTCATCCAAAAGAACCACAGCATAAGGTTTTCTTCTTACAGCTTCTGTTAGCTGACCTCCTTCTTCATATCCTACGTATCCCGGAGGCGCTCCTACTAATCTTGAAACCGCGAATTTTTCCATGTATTCACTCATGTCAATTCGGATCAGAGATTCATCAGATTCGAATAATTCTCTTGCCATTACTTTAGCCAGCTCGGTTTTACCAACCCCGGTTGTACCAAGGAAAATAAATGTTCCGATAGGGCGGTTAGGATCTTTCAGACCAGCTCTGTTTCTTTGAATGGCCTTAACCACTTTCTTCACAGCATCTTCCTGTCCGATCACTTTTCCGTTAAGCTTTTCATCCATCTGAGCGAGTTTATCAAGCTCATTTTTGCCCACTTTCGTTACGGGAACTCCACTCATCATAGAAACCACTTCCGCTACATTTTCTTCTGTTACGGTTTCTTTTTTCTCTTTTACATCTTTGTCCCACTTATCCTGGGCAGCATTCAGTTCCATCTGAAGACGTTCTTCTTCATCTTTCAGTTTTCTTGCTTCAAGATAATCCTGAGCTTTTACTGCTTTTTGCTTCAGTTCTTTGATATCTTCGATCTTTTTCTCAAAATCAATGATTTCAGTCGGAACTTTCATATTTTTAATATATACTCTGGAACCGGCTTCATCCATCGCGTCAATCGCTTTGTCCGGTAAGAAACGGTCCGTAATATATCTTGACGTAAGATTAACACACGCTGCAATGGCTTCAGGAGTATAAATTACATTGTGATGCTCTTCATACTTATCTTTAATCTGGTTCAGGATCTGAATCGTTTCATCAATAGAAGTAGGCTCCACCATTACTTTCTGGAATCTTCTTTCCAAAGCACCATCTTTCTCTATATACTGACGGTATTCATCCAGAGTAGTCGCTCCGATGCATTGAATTTCACCCCTTGCCAAAGCAGGTTTGAACATATTCGAAGCATCTAAACTTCCTGTGGAACTTCCTGCTCCTACAATGGTGTGAAGCTCATCAATAAACAGGATCACATCACGGTTCTTTTCCAGTTCCGTCATGATAGCCTTCATTCTTTCTTCAAACTGACCACGATATTTTGTTCCTGCCACCAAACTGGCCAGGTCTAAAGTAATCACACGTTTTCCGTAAAGAACTCTTGATACTTTTTTCTGTTGAATTCTTAAAGCCAACCCTTCTGCAATTGCAGATTTACCAACTCCCGGCTCCCCGATAAGAAGCGGATTGTTTTTCTTTCTACGGGATAAGATTTGAGAAACACGCTCAATTTCCTTTTCACGTCCGATTACAGGGTCTAATTTTCCGTCTCTTGCCAAAGAAGTTAAGTCACGGCCAAAGTTATCCAGTGTAGGCGTTTTACTTTTAGCTGAACCTAAGTTTCCTGTAGGCTTTCTCATCTGCTCAAATTCCTCTCTTTCATCATCATCGTCATAAGCACTCATTTGTGGTGCCTGCCCGGAATTTTTAAGCATCGTCTGATATTCTCTTGAAACTCCTTCATAATCAATGTCGTAAGCTCCTAAAATGTTGGAGGTAGGGTCCTCATATTTATAAAGAATGCCTAAGAGCAGATGAACGGTATTAATTTCATTGCTTTTATATTGTCTGCATTCCAGCTCTGCACGTTTAATGGCATGATCTGCCATCTTAGTGAAAGAAATATTGGTAACCTCCTCAGAAATAGGATTTAAACTTGCTGTATTTAGAGTTTCAATTTTTCTTCTGATTTGTGTTAAATCCGCATTAAGGTTTTGAAGGATTTCTTTTGCAGAGTTTTCCGTCTTTATAATACCTAAAAGTAGGTGTTCTGTATTAAGAAATTCACTTTTCAGCCTTTTAGCTTCGCTCTTGCTTTGTTTGAACACCTGGCTCAAACCTTGTGAAAACTTATAATCCATAATATATCTCATTAGAATAAAGGCTGCGGTGCCATTTATTCATTATCTAAATTACAAATATTTTACCAAAAAACAATTAATGACTTTATGGCAGAAAAAATTTTATTATCTTATTGAAAATGATTAAGTTTGTGATCCTTAAAATTTCCCCATGGATTCCAATATCACAACCTATATCGGTTATTCTGCTTCAGTTTTTATCGTACTGAGTTTCATTCTGAAAGATGTAAGAAAAATTAGGGTGGTCAATATGATCGGCTGTATCTGCTTTGTTATTTATGGTATCTATAACGGATGGCTTTGGCCGGTTATTATTCCGAACGGATTGATCTGCTTTATACAGATCTACCATCTGATGATCGGAAATAAAAAATAATGAAGAAAAAAATAATCACTTCTGCATTCAGTAATTTATATACAGACCAGCGTATAGAAAAGGTTTGCAGAACTTTATATGGGAACGGATATCAGCTCGAACTGATAGGAAATGACTGGAACGGGGCTGAAAAAATGGAACGTCCTTACCCGTTTTCCAGAATACATTTAGTTTCCAGCAGCTTAAAAACGGCTTATTTTGAATTCAACTGGAAATTGTACCGTGAATTAAAAAAGAAAGCAGATCACAATACGATTCTTCATGCCAACGATGTGGATGCATTGCTGCCGAATTATCTTCTTTCTAAAAAGCTGAATATTCCCCTGATATTTGACAGTCATGAAATTTTTTCAGAAATGCCTGCCATTCAGGGCAAAATGTCACAAAAATTATGGAGGTACCTGGAGAAAAGCATCATTCCGAAGCTTGATATGATGATAACGGCAAGCGAAAGCTATGCCAGGTGGTTTCAAAATAGATACGGAGTAAACCCTGTTGTCATCCAGAATGCTCCGAGAAAAATAGACTTCACAGAAAAAATCCCGGAAAACTCTCTTAAAATATTTTTGTATCAGGGAGTGATCAATCCTTTTCGCGGAATTGATAAAGCCATTCTGGCCATGCATCATCTGGAAGGGGTTGTTTTAAAGATTGCGGGTGACGGACCTCAGAAAAAAGAATATGAACAGCTTGTCATCAGGGAAAAGCTTCAGAATAAAGTTCAGTTTTTAGGAAAGCTGAACCCGGATGATTTGAGAAAGATTACGATAACGGCAGATGTAGGAATGAGTATTGAAGAGAATGGGGGAGACAGCTATCTGTATTCACTGCCTAATAAGGTGATGGATTATATTCAAAGCCGGGTTCCTGTAATTTTGACCAGTTTTCCTGAAATGAAAAATATTAGAAACCTGTTTGATGTAGGTGAGATTATTAAGGATCACCAGCCTGAAAATATTGCCACAGCAATAAAGATTGTTTTAAATAAAGGACGGATATCTTATCAGAAAGAGCTTGAAAAGGCTTCAGATGCTCTGTGCTGGGAAAATGAGGAAGTAAAACTGCTGCAGGTATTTGAAAAAGCATCCCGGTCTTAGGGAGTCTGCAGATTTTAATCAGCATAATATTTCAAATAAAAGCTTAAGAAAAACTTAAAATTTCTAAATTTAGTATCTTTGCATTAAGAAATTTGTGAAAAATGACCATTAGAGAAAAACAGCAGGAAATTATCGGAGAATTTGAGTTTCTTGAAGATTGGGAGCAAAAATATGAGTATATCATAGATCTTGGAAAAGAATTGAAGGGGCTACCGGAAGACAAAAAAACTGAAGAAAATCTGATTAAAGGATGCCAAAGTAAGGTATGGATTGATGCTGAATTCAAAGATGGAAAGCTTTTTTTCAATGCAGATTCTGACGGAATTCTGCCAAAAGGTATTGTTTCTCTTTTGGTAAGCATTTACAGTGGTCATTCTACACAGGAAATTCTGGATTCTGATTTTGAATTTATTTCTGAGATCGGATTGCAGGAGTTTCTTTCACCTTCCAGAGCGAATGGGCTGATGGCCATGACGAAACAGATCAAATTTTATGCAGTAGCGTATCAGCTAAAGTCTTAGTCGTGACCAGAATTTTAGCATATCGTTTTTCGGCTTTTGGCGATGTTGCCATGACAGCTCCTGTTTTCAGAGAATTTCTGGAACAGAACCCCGATGTGGAGATCATTATGGTTTCCAGAAAGAATTTTGAAAGCTTATTTACAGGAATTCCAAATGTGACTTTCAAAGGAATTAATCTGGATGATTATAAAGGTCTTTTGGGTTTAAGAAAGCTTGCCCATGAGTTAATCAAAGAATTCAATCCTGATTTCATCGCTAACCTTCACGATGTCATCAGAACGAAGATCCTTGACAGGATTTACAGAAGGCGAGGGCTCAAAGTTTTTAAAATAGATAAGGGAAAAGAAGAAAAAGAAGAGCTTACCGATGTCTGGAATCTGAATAAAGTACAATTGAAAAGGACAGTTGAGCGTTATGCCGATGTTTTCCGTAATATGGGCTTTACTGTACAGCTTTCCAATCAGCTGAGGCCAGCGCCAGGTCCGAAATCGGGAATAGGTTTTGCTCCTTTTGCCCAACATAAAGGAAAAATGCTTCCTTTGGAAAAATCATATGAACTGGCAAAAATATTGGCTCAAAAACACACCATATACTTTTTTGGCGGAGGGAAAAGAGAAACAGAAACCCTTGAAAAGTGGGAAAGGGAAATTCCAAATACTAAAAGCCTTTCAGGAAAATTAAGCCTTAAAGAAGAACTGAATAAGATTTCAGAACTGGAGCTGATGATTTCTATGGATTCTGCTAACATGCATTTGGCCAGCTTAATGGGAACCCGATGTGTTTCTGTATGGGGTGCAACACATCCTTATGCAGGATTTCTGGGCTTTGGGCAGCGTGAAGAAGATGTGGTGCAGGTTAAAGATCTTACCTGCAGGCCTTGTTCTGTTTTTGGTGATAAAGAATGTTACCGCGGAGACTGGGCATGTCTTGAAGAACTTGATGTTCAGAAGATTGTTGAAAAAATCCAGCTGTAATGATGCTTTCAGTATGTATTCCTGTATATAATTTTGATGTTCACCAACTTGTTTCTGATTTGAATAATGAGATCAGAATAAATGACATTGATGCCGAAATTATCCTGATTGACGATGCTTCTGATATTCATTACCGGGAAATTAATCAAAATCTTCAAAATGAGGTGGAAAATTTTATTTTCCTTGAAGAAAATATAGGAAGATCACGAATCCGGAATCTTTTTTATCAATATACAGCAGGGGAGTATCTATTGTTTCTGGACTGCGACGGCAAGATTACAGATAAAAACTTCTTAAAGAATTATATAAGCTTTATACAAGGAAATCCGGATACTGCTGTTGTCTATGGCGGAAGAAATGCTCCAAAAACGGCTTCAGACCCTGAACATTATCTGAGATGGAAGTTTGCGGTAGAAAGGGAAAATCTGCCGGTTGGGCTGCGCCGGAATAAACCTTATTTAAGCTTTCAGACGAATAATTTTGTCATTAAAAGAGAAATCTTTAAAAAAGTGAATTTCAATCCTGATTTTCAAAAATACGGGTATGAAGATCTTCTTTTTGCTATGGAATTAAAATCTGAAAAAGTAAAGATCAGCCATATTGATAATGCCATACTCAATAATGATCTGGAAAGCAATAGTGTATATCTTGGAAAAGTAGATGAATCTGTAGAAAGCCTGGCTAAAATGCTCAAGGATGACAGTCTAAGGTCCAAATTGGCAGAGGTTAAACTGGTCAGATTGTATTATCAGCTTTATAAAACCCCGTTTGCTTTTTTTATCAGAATCTTTTTAGGAAATAAAGGATTGAAGATGGTAAAGAAAATTCTTTTAAAAGGAAATGTCAGTCTCAGATATCTTGATGTTTATAAGCTTGGGTTGCTTTTTAAGAAGATGAAGGGATAGAAAATCTCTTCAAAACTGAAGAGACTTGGATCCGTTTTGGGGGATTAAAGATAAGGGGTATTTCCCCATTCAAACATAGGTGGGGTGTTCTCTTGGGGCAATCACGTAAGAATAAACTCTCTGAAATTTATTTTTTATAAAGTTTTTTCCAGAGAGTTAGGAATAAGTGGGGGTGTTGAGTGGGGGAGAATGTATAATGTATGAAAAAGAAAACCATTCTTTACTGTAATTCAAGAATGGTTCAGTTTAAGAATATTAAATTAGTTATTCTTGCATTGGAAAAACTTGTCTAACAAACTTAAGAAGGTCTTCAATGGCTTTAAATTCTTTCTCACAGGAATTTGCCCAGTGAAATAATTAACATTCATTTTATCACCATTTTTCTCTATTCTAAATATTGAATCCAGCTTAAAATTTCCATTTTCTGGAATGCCAACTGTTAATGAATTAATAAGATTATGATACTGAGTGGCATAACCTAATTCTTCTAGTTTTTCTGAAATCTCTTTATAGTCCATAATTAATTTATTTCACTTTATATTTATTTGCCCCTGCTTTTACCCAAGAATAGACAAAATCATCTAGATTTACAATAACTTCTACACCATTTCCTTTACCTATTCCTTCAATAGGCCATGGATCTCTAATGTAAACTTTACTATCAATAATTTTATCTACAATAACAGCGTGCTTTTGACCATTTAATGGATGAATAGATGCTAGCCAGCTTCCTTCTTTAGAAATGTTTTTTAAAATATCAGGCATTACTTCCTCTGTATTTTTAAAATAAGAAAGAGCTTCAATATTCTTACCTTTGAAAACATCCTCTAAAGCTAAAACCATTCCTAAATCTATTGTTCCAAATTCTTCCGTAGTACCTGCTAGTTTTCTTATTGCTGCTTCTGTCATTTCTATTCCATGATCTTTAGCTAATTGTCTGATACATGCAGCAGCGCAAGACATACTATGCTCCTGAGCAATCATGCTTCTGGAAAGAACTTCAAGATATTTTAAAATTCCTCCTGTACCTGTTCCTATTCTAGGTTTCAGAATCTTATTCCAGAAAGCATTTACCTCTTTAAAATCTCCTTTGAATATAGGTTTTTCTTTCCACTTGAAAAGATAACCATCCGCTTTAGACAAAATTTCAATACCCAGTTTCTTAAAGCCAATTCTGGTGCTAGCAAGAATATTGTAAATGCTTTGAACTTTCCTACCTCTCAATACAACTTCTTCAATTTCTTCTGCTGTCATGGCTAAGTCCTCAGCTTTAGCTCCATTCTTAGCTCCCTGTAATAGTTCCTCAATAAACTTGAAAAACCCCTAAGCACTAGGACAGGCTGCAAAGAATTATTTACACCCTGAAAACACCCTGATACATATAAAAATTAGTATCGTGAGAATTATGTTCATACTCTAGGGAATGGCATCTCAATTTTGAAAAATCAATACTCAGAAAATAAAAGCCAAGCAGTTTTCTTAAAAATTGCCCGGCTCTTTATCTTTTTATGCTTAGAAAATCTTTACTTCTCTATATTTCACGAATATGCCTAATCATTTACTTAATTTACAGACATACTCTCAGTATCGAAATACTTTTTACTCGTTATCTTCAATTTTTTCCAATGATTGTGGTCCTAATATATAAGAAATCTTCTTAGATATTTTATCTATCAGTACAAAATATGATTTTGTACTATATTGATTGTTTTTGTCAGCGACTGCGTCATAGCTTAGAAAATAATAATCTTTAGGTTTTTCATTAGAAATTACATGATTTTCTCTAATCCCCACATATTCAATGCTATTTTTAACGAATTCTGTACTAGAATCTAAAAGGTAGTTTTCAACTTTTTCTATAAGTGCTTGTTCTTTCATTTTTAATATTTTTTAATTTGGAAAAGGTATGTTATTTTCTTTTAATAAAATTTGTAATTTGAACTTTAATGTGTCATAATACTGGAAAGCATGCCCCAAAGGAGGTGTGCTTAACTCTTCTGGAGTGAATTTATGTTTTTTTGAATACTGTACCAATCTTTCATAAACATATTTTTCTCTCATATATTCGTGTATTCTATTTTCAATAGTCCAAGGCGTTTTGCTGACATGTGCGTTTTTAGTATATACTTTAAATCCAATTTTATACATTTCTTCTGCATGAAAAGATTCATGGATTATAAAATATTCAGTTACATCATCAACATATTTTACAGTATTAGTATTAGGATCAAAAGCAGCTAACACAGTAGGATTATCAAAGCTTTCAACTCTTTCAAGCTTAGTTCCGAATTTCTTTTTTAAAATTTTAGCCCAATCTTCTATTTCCACCTCAGATAAAATTTTACCTCCATACCGACCAATTCCTTCAATATGACTATTTTCAAAAATTTCATCAAGGCTCTTACCTTTTTTCAATCCAGAAAATAGTTCCTCCATCCATTTTATAAAAGATTTGAATCCTTTTGCACATGCTTTTCCAAAGCTAACAACAAATCGCGCAAGAAATGTTAATAAATCTGTAATTCCTAATGTTACAGCAGACATTGCTTCCCTTGTAATTACTTTTAACAAACTTGCTGCTTTTTGTACGTAAGTAGTTCCTTTTATGATGTTACCCGCACCTTCGGTGAAAATCAGAAGTAAAATATTAATGATGAACTCAAAAGCGATAACTCCTGAATAATATGCAACTGTATAACGAGAGGTATTGTCCCAATATTTTTTTAGCATGCTAAACATCCTTTCAAAATCAGACTTGGAGATTCCTCCACTTGAACTGAACAGGTCTTTTACACCTTTAAAAAATACAGGAGCATTTGCAAGAATCCAATCTAATACATCTTCTGCCTTCTCTAGTAAATCTCTTCTCTCTTTATACTGTTCATAAGATAAAGCCATTGTTGGTTGGAAAAGAGCCTGTAGGATATATAAAATACACTGTAAAAGACCAACAAGACCACTGTTGATACCACAGTAAAAAGCATTAGCAAGTTTCAAAACTTCTACACTTATCTTGGCTAGTTCTACCAATTCATCCTTAACCTCAGAAAGGAAGTTTTTAATAGTATTAATGACACTACTAATCTTCTCTACAAGTCCTTTAAAAGCATCAGGAAGATGTTCTATAGAAGCATCTTTAACCTTACTCGCTGCCTGTTTCACTAGCTCCCAAACCTGAGTAAAAGCAACTTCTGCTCCCTGAACAAAAGGATTATTTCCAAGATTTTCAAAGAATTCTGATGCCTTATTCATATTGATAGGTATAGGAGTTACAGCTCCACCAATTATAATAGGTACAAGAGGGGAATAGTTCTTAGCTTCTGGATTGTAGTTTTTCTCTGTAGGCTTTAAACTTTCTAATTGTTCTGCACACCACCCAAAAGCATCAGCAGGGATGGAGGTAATATTACCTATGATTTCTTCAAATCTCCTCTCCCCAGTGTAGTATTGATATTCTCTCATCAATGCATCACGAACAAGAGTGGCATTAATCCTGTCTCCCTCATAAGCATATGCTAACTGTGCTAAGTATGCAGCCTCATCTTCCATAGAGGTAATATCCTTGAAAAATTTTCCACCAATAGAAGAAGGTAATGGTTCAGGAAATCTCTTAAATAGAGTTACAAAATAATCTCCCATCTTAGCAATATAAAAGCCTCCTGCAAAGTTGGATTTCTTAGAATCAGGCTTCTCATAAAAGAGGAAAAGACTTTGAGGCTCTCTTTTGTTAGCATTATAGCTTCCTAATACTTGAGAACCATTCTCACAAGGCAGCACTTCTGCTCTGTATTCATATCCTTTCTTTCCATTTTCGTTTACACCAGTTGAAGGAAATACAGATACAGGATTATCTGTAAGATAAGAATACCCTAAAGGAGTATTTCTGTAGTCATGAAATGGGCTTCTGTAATCAGGAGAATCATCTTTGTTGATAATTGTATTTGCAAAAGCATTGTTTCCTGTAAATCCTTGATTTACTTCTTCAAAAGAGAGTATTTTGAATTGAGATAAATCACCAAATTCATCATCAAATTCTTCCATAAGCTGTGTTTTAGTAATTAATATTTTATTTGATGTTTCTAAAAGCAAAGCTAATATTCACTCACGCCAAAACTTGACGTGTTATATTTTGTTGTGTAATCTATAATGAAAATCTTGAAAAGTCTGATTTTATGACTAGTTGGAAGAAGTTTAATCAAGTTGTAAAAACAGGTAACTTTTATGATATTTCAGATAAGAATAATCCTGATGATGTGAACCAAGTTCATTTCTCCACTTTTAACTATTTTGGTTACTTTAATAGAATAAATCTATTTAATTCTGATGAAGATAAAGATTTGTTTAGTTTTATGTTTAGTAAAGAATTACTAACTAATTGTCTAGTGGTGTTTTACAAGGAGGTTGAAGAAATGGTTAAAATTATAGTAGATTATTTAGGAACAGACAGTAATGATAGAGGGTACTTTAATGAATCTGAGATTGATGAAAATAATCATTGGTGTGGAAGAATATGGGATTTTGGTGATTTTCAATACAGATTGGTTAAAGATAAAGTATATTTTCAGTTTTATTATGATTTTAAAATAGATAACCCATTTCAAATTAATGATGTGGGTTAAAAAACTAACTCAAAAATTCTCACGTATTAGAAAAACAAAAAAAATCTCCCTTGTAAAAGAGAGATTTTTGTGGGTCCTGAGGGATTCGAACCCCCGACCCTCTGGGTGTAAACCAGATGCTCTGAACCAACTGAGCTAAGAACCCGAATTTTTTTGAAAGGTTTCGTTTCCTTTTCTGTGGGTCCTGAGGGATTCGAACCCCCGACCCTCTGGGTGTAAACCAGATGCTCTGAACCAACTGAGCTAAGAACCCTCTTATCTTTGTTTCCTCGATTAGAGTGGTGCAAATATACGACTTATTCGGATAATTGCAAATTTTTTTCTAAAAATTCTCCAACAACAAAGTTGCTTCCGCCGATAAAAATCATTTCTTCCTTTGTACATCGTTCTTTTGCAGCGAGATACGCGTCCTGTACAGAATCAAAAATTTTATAAAAAATTTTCGCCTCCTGAAGCAGATTTTCATAATCTTTGGGATGTCTTCCCCTGTTGATGGACGGTTTGGCAAAATAAAACTCAGAATTTTCCGGAAGAAGAGTCATCACTTCATCTATTTTTTTATCATTTACAAACCCCAAAATGACATGCTTATGCTTGTTAATAGTATTGAGCTGTGAAAAAACATACTCTAATCCAGCCTGATTGTGTCCCGTATCGCAAATAGTAAGCGGATTTTTGGAAAACTCATACCATCGGCCAATAAATCCTGTATTTCTATGAACATTTAACAGACCCCATTCAATACTTTCATCGGAAATAGGGATGTTTAGTTTCTTCAATTCTGAGACGAGAGCAAGTACAACACGGATGTTTTTTTGCTGATAGTTTCCCTGAAGATCAGATTTGAGATCAGTTTGTATAGGGGTAGCATCAATAAATGGAGCTTTTTCCTCAATGGCTTTATTTTGAAGTATATTCTTTACTGTTTCATTTTCGTCACCAGAAATTACAGGAATACTGCTTTTGATAATACCAGCCTTTTCTGCTGCAATTTTTTCGATAGTGTTTCCGAGAATATCCTGATGATCCAGCTGAACGTTGGTAATGGCAGAAACCAATGGTTTTATAATGTTCGTAGAATCCAGTCTTCCTCCCAATCCTACTTCAATAATGGCAAAATCTACCTGTTTCTGATAAAAATATTCAAAAGCCATGATGGTGGTAAACTCAAAAAATGAGGGACGGATATCTTCCGGGAGCTTTTTAAGCTTTTGGATAAATTCATAAACAAATTCTTTATCACAGTTGGTTCCGTTCACTTTAATGCGTTCTGTGAAGTCAATAAGATGAGGAGAATTGTATAATCCCACCTTATATCCGGCTTCCTGAAGCACAGAGGCGAGCATGTTGCTTGAAGATCCTTTTCCGTTGGTTCCTCCAATGTGGATGCATTGTATTTTATCCTGAGGGTTTCCGAAGAAGGCACAGAGCCTGCTGATATTGTCCAGACCGGGCTTGTATGCCTTTTGGCCGTCAATCTGATAATTGGGAGCCTGTACAAAAAGCCAGTCTACCGCTTCCTGGTATTGTTCATATGTCATGATGCAAAATTCTCAAAAGTTTTAATAACATGAAACAATAATTTTTTTAAACTGTAACTTTTTTATATTTGGTACGTCTAATATGGAAAATTCTTAATATGAAAAAAGTTTGGATTATCGTTTTTGGATTAAGCTGTCTGGGGCTGAGTGCTCAGAAGAAATGGTCCTTAAAAGAATGTGTAGACTATGCTGTAGAGCATAATCTTCAGGTTATCCAAAATCAGTATAACAAACAATCACAGGATGCCAGCCTTAAAATCGCAAAAAATGGATATCTGCCTACTTTATCAGCTAATATGTCGAACGGAGTAAGTTTCGGGCAGGCATCGTTAGGTGCCGGAAGTTTCAGAAACGACAGATTCAATAACAGTGTGGGAATTGGGGCGGATATATTGGTCTATAATAACGGAAGACTGGAAAAAAGCGTCAGAAAAGCCCAGTTTGATGTAGAGGCCAGCCAATATGATATTGAGACGATTAAAAATGATATATCTCTTCAGATTGCTCAACAATATCTGACAGCTCTTTTGAACAGGGAGATTGTTAAGATTTCTCAAAGCGCATTAGAAAATGCTCAAAAGCAATATGACAGAGCCAAAATAACCACCGAAGTCGGAACCACTGCCCAAACTGTTTTAGCAGAAGCCGAAGCTGCATTGGCCAGAGAAAAACAGAACGTTAAGAAAGCTGAAATTGATGTCGGAAGAGCATTATTTGCTATTGCCCAGCTTTTGCAGCTACCTGACTATAAAGATTTTGATGTGGAAAACGTAAATGTTCCTGAAACGTTGGATTCACAGCTGATAACAGCAGATGAGGTTCTTACTACGGCTTATGAAATACAGCCACAGATTAAAGCCGCAGAAAGTAGGATAAGATCTGCCGAGGCTCAGACAGAAGTTAGTAAAACGGCTTTCTGGCCTACACTGACAGCCAGTGCCGGACTTAGCACTTTCTATAATTATCAAATATCAAAAGGTCAGGAAGGTGTTGTTCAACCTGGATTTTTCAAGCAATACAGTGATCAGTTCGGACAAAATGTTGGATTATCACTGAATGTTCCTATTTTTAATAAAGGAATAACAAAATTACAGGTAGAGCAGTCCAGGATCAATGAAAGCATTGCTAAAAATACACTGGATCAGCAGAAACAGACAGTAAGGCAGAATGTTCAGAAGGCCCAGTTTGATGCTGATGCCAATTATGAAACTTATTTATCTGCTGTGGAAGCAGAGAAGAGCACAAAGCTGGCTTTAGAATTTGCCGATAAAAGCTATGCTGCAGGAAGAACAACTATTTACGACGTAAATGTTGCCAGAAATAATTATGCAAACGCACAGGGATCAGTTGCACAGGCAAAATACAACTATCTTTTCAGCCTTAAAATGTTGAGTTTCTATGCGGGAATTCCATTAAGTTTATAAAATGCCAATCCAATCGTTAGAAAAATACTTACCCCAAAATACACTTAAATACTTAAAAATCTGGTTTGCAGATTATTATATTCATATAAAAGTAACACGCAACAGGAATTCCAAATTAGGCGATTACAGAAAATTGCCGGACAACTCCCATGAAATAACCGTAAACTCTACGCTTACACCACCGCTTTTTTTCTTCGTGCTTACTCATGAACTGGCTCATTTGATTGCCTTTGAAAAATACGGAAGAAGAATCTCTCCTCATGGAAGCGAGTGGAAAGAAGTGTTCAGAAATATGCTTCTGGAAAGCCTTGAGGTATATGATGAAGAATTGAAACCAATTATTGTAAAATTTTCAAAATCTCCAAAAGCCAATTTTATGGCGAGTCCTGATCTTGTAAGATATTTTCATACTGAAAAACAGGATGATAGGCTTTATTTCATCGAAGAGCTTCAAAAGGGCGATTTTTTTATGTACCGCAACGAAAAGTATTTATTAGAAGGTCTGATTAAAAAAAACTATCTTTGTAAGAATCTGGCTACTGGAAGGAAGTATTCTTTCAAGCCTTTGGCTAGGGTTGAAAAATGTAGGCAAGAATGTTAAAATCAGATAGATACTGTGTTATTATGGCGGGAGGAATCGGAAGCCGATTCTGGCCAATGAGTACACAGAAATTTCCAAAACAGTTTCAGGATATTTTAGGGACAGGACGCACTATGATTCAGCAGACGTACGACAGAATCAGCAGGCTCATCCCTAAAGAACATATATTCGTGATTACGAATAAAGAATACGTGGCGCTTTCTCATCAGCAGCTTCCGGAAATTCCTGAAGAAAATATTGTGGGAGAACCTCTGATGAAAAATACAGCGGCATGTAATCTGTACATGGCCAATAAGATTGCTGAAATAAACCCCGATGCTACCATGATTGTACTGCCGGCAGATCATCTGATTCTGAAGGAAGATATATTTTTAGAAAAAGTTGAGCTGGCTTTCGACCTGGCAGCAAAGAATGATTATCTTGTAACATTAGGAATTACTCCTACAAGACCTGATACCGGGTACGGATATATTCAGTTTGTAGAAAAGAAAGGATCGGAATATTTTAAAGTAAAAACGTTTACCGAAAAACCCATTCTGGAAATTGCCCAAAGTTTCCTGGAAAGCGGAGATTTTCTGTGGAATGCCGGAATATTCATCTGGAATGTAAAAAGCATTCATCATGCTTTTGAAATGTATCTTCCTGAAATGATGCAGCATTTTATGGCCTGTGAATATAATTCTGAGAAGGAAAATAACTGTATTGAGATCATTTACCCGAAAGTTCAGAAGATCTCTATCGATAACGGAATATTAGAAAAGGCTAAGAATGTATATGTTATCCCTTCTGATCTGGGATGGAGTGATCTGGGAACCTGGACTTCCGTGTACGAAAATACAGAGAAAGATAAGGATGGAAATGCTGTAAAGCTAAAACATTTACTGGCTTATAATTCAAAAGGAAATATCATCCGTCTGAAAAATAATAATAAAGCGGTCATCATTGACGGGCTTGAAAATTATATAGTGGTAGATACGGATAAGGCGCTGCTGATTTGTCCCAGAGATAATGATCAGCTGATCAAAGACTATGTTCTTGATTTAAAAAGCTTCAAGAAAGGAGATAAGTTCATGTAAAATAGATAAGTTGGTATACTTTCTGTTGATTTTGAGATTATGATAAAAACTACAACACGAATCATCGCTTTTATTTTTTTGTTTTTGGGAATTCTTGGATACGCCCAGGAAAAAAAAATAAAATTTTCAAGTATTTCCAATATTTTACAGCATGTTACTCCGAATGATAAGGTGGATTCATGGGTGTTGGTTTACAACAGCTATGGAAAAAACCAGGAAATAAAAAAATCCGGAGGGAAGATAGAATATACGCCGCAATTTTCGGGATTTAATCTATTCCCAAGCGAAACCAGCTTTTATTATATTGCCTATTCTACGGGAGGAAAAATGAATTATATAACAGACCTGGAAGGGCTTCGAAAATTTGTGGGAAAAATTGATAATGCCGAAGAAGCAGCTATTTTGCTTACTGCAGGAGACTATATGGTAGACGAAGAATTCACAGATATTGCCGGAAATTACTATGAAGATTCTTCAAATTATTATCTTGATCTTGGAAAGCTGACGTCCAAAGAATGTCCTTACCAAAAGACCCATTACACCCTGACTGTTAATAAGTCCACAGGTGTTATTTCCAGTATAAAAGATAACGGAACTTATATTGAACTTTACAATAAAAGATGTCCGAATAACCCAAGGCTTTTGAAAATCCAGAAAAAAGAAGAACCGAAAGATGACTCTAAAAAAACAACCAAAAACAAATAATACCTACGAAACGGAACGGCTGATTCTTCGCCCGATGGGTGTAGAAGACCGTGATTTCATCTTTGAACTTTATAACAGGCCTAAGTTTATTCAATATATCGGAGACCGCCATATTAAGACCCTGGCTGATGCAGAGAATTATATTACGAATAGATTTCTTCCCCAGTTCGAAAGATTGGGCTATGGAAATTATCTGATGATGACCAAAGAAGGAAATAAAATAGGAGGGGTAGGAATCTTCGAAAGAGAAGGACTGGATGTTGTAGATATAGGATTTTCGCTATTGGAAGAATTTGAAGGGAAAGGCTATGCCTATGAAGCTGCAGCAAAAGTAAAATCTATAGGAATGGATGATTTCGGATTGAAGAAAATTTCTGCAATTACTTCGAAAGATAATTTTTCTTCCCAGAAACTGATTGAAAAACTAGGACTTCAGCTCAAAGGATATGTAACTCTTCCTGAGGATGATGAGGAACTCATGTATTACGAAACGGAATAAGATTTTATCATTTATAAAATAACTGCGGCGGCCTTTGGCCGCCGCAGTTTATTATTAATCGTTATTTTTTTATTATTTTAAATGCTTTTACAGATCCGTTTTCATATTGGAATGATATGATGTATAATCCTGTTTTTAGGTCTCTTACGTCAAGCTCGGAAGCCGGAGCCAGATTTTTTAAACTTCTTCCGGAAATATCATTAATCTGAATAGATTTAATTCCTTTCACATCTGAAATTTTCAGAACATCAACAAAAGGATTCGGATAAACTGATACTTTTACCTGATCTGTATTTACTTCTGATACCGCAAGAGGAACAAAAGTAAACTCGTAGGCTCCCATATCAGGAGAGGCTCCCCTTGCAGTTCCATCGAAATCGGTTGTTACTTCAGGAAGGGAAGTGCCGGTATTGTTTAATCCTGAATTAGAACTGGAATTCAGATGAAGATCTGTAGCGCTTACAAAAACGGGCGATACATTCAGTGAATTAACGTTGCCTCCAAATCCGGTTTGAATATCTGTAAGAGTGGTTCTGTTAGAACCTATGAACCCCAGCGCAGTTCCGGTGGTATAATAATCATTATAATTAATATTTCCAAAAACCGTATTGGCTGCCGTAGAATAGATAGCAAATCTGGATCCGCTGGTTTTATTATTGGCAAAAATATTATTTCTTACATCCAGGGCATTAGCCGCTGAAACATTGGTAGCACCTCCTAAAACGTACAATGCGCTTGAGGTTCCTGTTTCGGAATTAGAAGTATTAAGATTAACAGTGTTGTTGTATACTTTATATCCGGCTCCGGAAAACGCATAAATTCCTGAAACCTGCCCGGCTCCTGTTGCCTGGACGTCTGAAATTACATTGTTATATACCAGGGCATTGGCTGCTGTGGATGAAGACCCCAGAAGAATTCCCTGCATAGGATTTCCTGCTGTCCCTGTATTTTTAAGACCGGATATTTTATTAGAGTAAATAGTGACATTAGGTGTCGCTCCTCCAAGGTATACTCCGGCACTGTTTACATAAGCCAGAATCCCGCTGATTTCAGTAATTGTATTATTACGGACAACAGTGGCAGTATTGGTGGCTCCGGGGGTGATTGCAATTCCTGTAGCATAATTAACACCTGTGGTCGAGGTTGAGGTATTTTTAGCGCTTATGGTATTTCCAAATACTGAAGCATTGTTAGTTCCTGTAGCAATGTTAATTCCTATAGAAGCTCCTGGGGTAGCAGAGGTTCCCGCACTTGGGCGGACGAGAGCAATTGTGTTGTTGCTGATTGTAGAAGTTCCTCCAATCCCGGATACCTGAATTCCAATTTGGGAAATATTAGTGTTAATGGTATTACCTGTAACCAACAGATTGTTCCCGTTGCCGGCTGTTGTTGCATCTGCACTAATGAATACACCATTGTATCCGTTTTTGATATCGTTATTTTGAACGGTAATATTATTAAAATATCCGGCTGCTGTTGATGCTCCGCCTGCAATGAAAAAATTGGTGGAAGAGTTACCTGTATTTAATAAAACCGAATTTTTAACAACAACATTAGTTAGTGGCGAAGCAGCAGAGGCAGAGCCAATAATAAGCACTGTAGGACTTGTTGTTGAAGTGTTGCTGAAAGTAAGATCTCTGGTTGTTCCTCCTGCAGTAGAAGAGCCGTCAATGGTAACATTGGACCCTAAAATACGGATAAGCGGATTTGAAGCAACAGCTCCGCTGATCGTAGCAGCAGAGGTTGGTTTGATAGTAAGAGAAGAATAGGTGGTAACAGCATTCAGAACAGCCGTTGTGGTTTCTGTAGTGTTAGCCGTTACACTTAAGTTAATACTTCCCTGGTGTGTTCCCGTGTTTATAGCATCAAATGCATCTTTAAGCGTTGGGTAAGTTGCAGTGGGTGTTCCTGCGCTGGCAGTCACATTAATCTGTGCATTAGCATAAAGCCCTATAAGCATAAGGCTAGAGAATAATAATTTTTTCATAGGTTTAAATCGTTTTTATTAAAAATACAATAGTTATGTATAATGAAATAAATCTAATCAAATTTTGATAAAAAAAGAATGATTTTTATAAATCCGAAGAAATTTTAAATGGAAAAATTATTATTCTAAAGTTCTGTTTGTTAATTTTTTACTGTAAATTGAAAGAGTGTTATTCTAAAATTTGCTCAGCAGCTGTTTTTGAAGTCACCTTTTCAATAACCCTTGTGCAAATTCCATTTTCATCAAAAATAAAAGTGGTTCTTACAATTCCCATATAGGTTTTTCCAAATGTTTTTTTCTCCTGCCAAACGCCAAATTTTTCAATAATGTCATGGCTTTCATCTGCAATGAGGTCATATGGAAAAGCAAACTTGCTGTGAAAATTTTTCTGTTTTTTTACAGTGTCTCCACTTACTCCCAACAATTGAAATCCTGCTTTTTTAAGCTTGGTATAATTATCACTCAGGTTACAGGCTTCCACGGTACAGGTCGGAGTATTAGCCTGCGGATAAAAGAAAACAACCAGCTTTTTTCCGATTAATTTTGCTGAGGATATTGTTTTTTCATCCTGATTTACCCCTTCAAATTCAGGTAATTTGTCTCCAACTTTCAACATAATGATTTATTTTTGTTCAAATTTAAGGGTTACATGACAAAAAAGCAAAGAGCCGAACTCGTTCAGCAGGAATTAGAAAAATTATATCCTACAACACCTATTCCGCTGGATCATACAGATCCGTATACATTAATGGTTGCCGTGGCTCTTTCTGCCCAGACAACAGATAAAAAAGTTAACCAGGTTACTCCTGATCTTTTCGCCGTAGCCGGAACACCGCAAAGAATGGCCAGACTGGAAGAATTCGAAATTAAGGAACTGATCAAAGAAATAGGATTATCCAATACAAAAGCCAAAAACCTGAAGAGAATGGCAGAACTTTTACTGGAAAGGCATAACGGTATCGTTCCGCAGACTTATGAAGAATTAGAAGCGCTTCCGGGCGTAGGACATAAAACCGCATCTGTTGTCATGAGCCAGGGATTTGGTTTTCCCGCTTTCCCGGTAGATACACACATTCATCGTCTTATGACCCAATGGAAGCTTACCTCAGGAAAGAATGTGGTGGAAACGGAAAAAGATGCCAAGAAACTATTCCCGGAAGAAGTATGGAATAAGCTGCATCTTCAGATTATTTTCTATGGCAGAGAATATTCTCCTGCGAGAGGAAAAGGAGAAAAAGATTTTATCACGAAGATGATGTTTGAGCAATAAAATTTATTTCTTTGGTAGGCTTTTTTGTACAAAATCCTGATTTAGGATCTGTGTAAACAGTTCTTTGTAGAGAGCAGTAGCCAGATCTGTACTGATATCTGTAAGTGGGTCTTCATATTCCATAGAAAGAGATCCCCAGCCGTTTGTTGAAAGAACAACATGGCAGAAATCATCCTGTATAAAACTTTCAACTTCAATGTTGAATTCCCGACAAAGAGCAATGAAGCTGGTATAAATATCCGAATTCTTAATTTTTTCATCAATGGTGTTGATGACCAGGGTATTGTTTCCTTCGTTTCCTTGTTTCTTCAAAATTACTTCTTCAAAGCTGGAGGTATTAATGACAGGAGTAAACGCTTTTTTCATATTTTATCTATCAAGTAATCTTCTGTGATAATTAATCTGTCCCAGATGATAATCCAGATGGGTAATCAGGTGGATCAGAAAATATCCTGTAGTCATTTTATCTTCAAAAACAACAAGAGGGTATTCTTTTTCAAGATCTTCCGGAGTTAATTGGCTGAGAACAGTATTGATCATGGTTAATGTTGCCTCAACTTTTTCAGTAAGCTCTGTTTTGGGAATGTCTTTTAATGAAAATTCAATATCCCGGTTTCTGATGTAGCCAGTGTTACCAAGGTGTGCACCTATAAAATGATTGAGGTTTCCAATGAGATGGAGACATAGGTTTCCCGCAGAATTAGAGATGTTTTGATCCGTTTTCCAGATCACAGCTTCCTGCTGATACGCTTCGATTTCTGCTTTTAATTTATTTAAATCCCTGTTATAAAGAGATTGTAGGCTTTCTACGATCATGTTTTAGTGTATTGTGAGTTTTAATTATTGAAGAAAATCAAACCAGATTTCTTTCCTTTAAATACTTGCTGTTAAAATTATAAAATTTGAGCATTCATTTAAACAAAACATAAAAAAATGGGATCATCATCAATGTCCCATTTTCTTATTATTTTTTATTTCTGTTTCTTAGCCCAGAGCTTCATTTTTCTGTCTAATACATCCAGCGGAAGGCATCCCTGGCTTAATACTTCATCATGGAAGCTTGCCAGACTGAATTTTGTACCCAGCTCTTTCTGATACTTATCTCTCAGTTCACGGATCTTTAGTGAGCCGATTTTGTAGCCCAGAGCCTGTCCCGGCATTGCCATATATCTTTCCACTTCAGCGGTTGCGCTGGCTTCGTCATAAGAGATATTGCTTAGGAAATATTTGATGGCTTCTTCTCTCGTCATCGTTCCCGTATGGATTCCTGTATCTACAACCAGTCTTACCGCTCTCAGCATCTGATCACTTAAATAGCCCATTTTCTGGTAAGGATCGGTGTATAGACCGAATTCAGGTCCCAGAGTTTCACAATAATGAGCCCAGCCTTCACCGTAAGCTCCAAACCAACCAAATCTCATGAATTTGGGAAGCTTTGTGTTTTCCTGCTGCAGAGAAACCTGATAATGGTGCCCCGGAATAGCTTCATGAAGGAAAAGGGATTCCATTCCTGAAGTTACATTGAATTTTGAAGGATCAGGAAGCGGCATATAAAATATTCCCGGTCTTTTTCCATCCGGAGTTCCCTGGATATATTCTGCACTGGCACTGGCTTCTCTGAATTTCTCGGTCTGTCTGATTTCAAATTTCGTTTTTGGTGTGACACTGAACATGGTTTTCAGCTTCGGCGTAATCTTCGTCAAAATACCGTTGAATCCGTCCAGAACTTCCTTAGACGTTTTATAAGGCATTGCTTTTGGATCTGTTTTTACAAAATTGATGAATTCTTCCAGAGATCCTGTAAATCCTAACTGTTGTTTTACCTTTTCCATTTCAGCACGGAGCATAGCCACCTGCTGTAGCCCGATTTTGTTGATTTCTTCAGGACTTTTCTTGGTGGTAGTCCAGCTTTTTGCATAATACCTGTAAATCTCATTTCCGTTAGGAAGACTGTTATAGCCATCGGTATCCCTCGCTTTCGGAAGATATTCTTTCTCCAGGAAAGTTCCCATTTTGGTATAGGCAGGAATGATCTTTTTGGTGATGATTTCTTTATACTGTGCACTGAACTTATCTTTCTGCTCTTTGGTAAAGTTTTTCGGGAACTTTCTGATCGGTCCGTAGAAAATATTTTTTTCCATATCGGAAGTGGTGATCTCCTCAGCTTTCATTTGAGGAATCATTTTTACCACCAGTTTTTTAGGAAGCACAATCTTATTGCTGATCCCTTCACGGAAATTTTCCGTGGCAGTATTCATCCACTCAGGGAATTTTTCCATTCTTTTCATCCAGTCGCTGTAATCCTTTTCTGTTTTAAATGGCTGGCTTCCTTCACCGCTTCCATAGAGAGGAAAAGTTAGAGGCAGTCCGCCAAACTGTGTAAAAGGAATATATTCAGGATGATAAGCATAAGCTTCGGTTTTATCTTTTAAAGTATAATCCAGCACATCATATACCACTTTATCTTCATCCGAAAGACCTTTATAATCTACACTTTCCAGCTGCTTTTGCACTGAATTATAAAAAGCGATCTCACCAGAGATAAAATCTTTGTCGATGTTGATCGGAAGCTGGTCATTATATCGCAGATCTCCCTGAGAGGTAGCCTCCAGAGGATATAATTTAAGAGCCTGTTCATAATAATTGGCTGCAATAGAGTCCAGATTGGTCGGGGTCACTTTTGTCAGGGGTGAATCTGATTTTTTGCACGAAGCAAGTCCTATCATCAGTCCCAATCCTAAAATGCTTTTTGATAAAATGTTTTTCATTTTCAAAATCTTTAGGAAACAAAAGTAAGTATTATTGCAATATACAGAATAATTGATGAATGATTTAAAAAAATAATTTTCAAAATATTTTCAACTTAAGATCAATTTTTTATCTTTGTCTAAAACGTTTAACAATCATATTATTACAGCTCTTTTTTAAGAAATAATGAAAGGGATTTTAAAAATTTACCATCCGGACGAGACCCTAAAATACAATATCAGAAATACTTATTGTAAAGCGGTATACAGCAACCAGCAGCACTTTCTAGAGGTTGAAGTGATCACGGATGACGGACTGGATCATGTAGACGATGATTCACTGCAGTACAACTTTCCACAGCTTTCACTTGAGGTTTTCGATTTTCCGATTGAATCAGCAGAAATAGAAGGAAAGACCATTATGATCAATGATTCCGAAGAAGACACCTACACTGAGGTAGATCTTTTCGACGATGAAGAAGCCTTTATTTATGATAACGAGCTTCTTTTCGAGAAAAACGAAGAAGGAGAACTTCAGGTCATCTGGAAGGGAACCATTGATGATTTCTATACCGGATCTGATCAGCCGATCCCATTCCGATTAAAATGCGAATTTAAGCAGGACGACATTGAAGTAGACGAAGACTAAGCACTTCAGTTATCCTTATTTTATACCAGATTTCTTTTCAAAAACTCTTTTGGAAAGAAATTTGCTGTTGATGTATTATAACAAATTTAAGTTGTTTTTAAGCATTTTTTAAGAAAGCAATTCATAATATTCCACTACATTTGTCGTTAAAACTTTTATAAAAATTCACATTAATGCTGTTAACGGAACTTACTCAGATTTTATTTGCACAAATTACTGCACCTGCAGTTGCAACAGACGATTTAGAATTTTCATTTTGGAAGATCATGTTCCACGGAGGAGCTTTCGCTAAAATAGTGATGGTAACCGTTTTGGCTCTGGGTGTATTTTCTCTATACCTGTTTTTTGAACGTTTCTTCTTTATTAAAAGGCTAACCTCAAAAACAGATTCCAATTTTATGGATAATATTGAAGATTTTATCAAAGAAGGAAAGATAGAATCTGCAGCTGATTACTGTAAAAGACAGAACTCCCCTGAAGGAAGAATCCTGGAAAAAGGAATTTCGAGATTGGGACGTCCGGTTTCTGATATTGTAAGCGCTATGGAATCTCAGGCGCAGGTAGAAGTGGCCAATATGGAAAAGAATCTTAACCTTCTGGCTGTTGTGCCGAGTATTGCACCAATGCTGGGGCTTTTAGGAACAGTAATCGGGATGATTATTGCTTTCTTCAATCTTTCTCATGCAACCGGTTCTTTCTCACCAAAAACACTATCTGAAGGTATTTATACTGCATTAGGGCAGACGGCGGTAGGTTTGGCTGTAGCAATTCCTGCTAACTTTTTCTACAATATCCTTTTGACAAGAATTGATAAATTTGTATTGAAGGCTCAGAATATGTCAGGTGAATTTTTAGACCTTATCAACAAACCTTTATAATTCTGTTGTATGAAAATTCAGAGAAGAAATAAAGCTAACCCCGAATTCAGCTTGGCAGCGATGACCGATGTGATCTTGCTGATGCTGATATTCTTTATGATCACGTCATCAGCAGCCAATCAGAGTGCTATTGATGTAAAGCTGCCCAAAGCGGGAGCTGTTGAGGATAATATTCCCAATCCTCTTACCGTGAGCATAAAACCGGACGGATCTTATTATGTAGACGATAATCCGGTAACAAAAGACCAGCTGGAGCAGATCATTGTTAGTAAATTAACAGGTCAGACCAATAAATCCTTCACGATAAGAGCTGATGAAAATACGCTTCACAAAGATTTTGTATTTGCAATGGAAATTGCTGAAAAGCATAAATTTAATGTAGCTATTGCAACCGTTAAAGACAAATAATAAAGCCGGAATACCGGCGGAATATATTGTAAAATGAGAAGTTATACTGTAAACAAAAACGAAGAAAACCGCGATCGGATAAAAAGCGCATTGCTTTCTGTTCTGATATGGGCTGCTGTCCTTCTTTTTGTTTTTTTATATAAACTGAAACCCGATCTGGAGCAGCAACCGGAAGTGGTTACCACTATGCTTGTCAACTTTGGGGATAACAGAAACGGTAACGGAATTGAAGAACCTGCCGATCAACCGGGAAGCCTGGCTGCTGCAACAGAAGACGTAACTCCGGAGCCTGTAGAAACGCCTGTTCCTGAGACAAAAACAGTTGTGAAACCAGAGCCTGCACCTGAACCGAAAAAGACAGAGGTTAAGGAGAAGATCATCACCGGAAACAATTCCAAAGTAGCAGTTCCTAAAAAAGAAGAATCTAAGAAGGCTGATAATAAAGCTTCTGCCAGCTCAAGTTCTTCAAAGGCTACTAAAAAAGCAGGGGCTGCAACAGCCAATTCTAAAACAGGAACCGGAGATGGCAAAGGAAATGCAGCTATTGGAAACCTGATCAGAGGAAGAGGAACGAAAGCCGGAAGTCAGGGAACAGGAGAAGGAATAGGTAATGCAGGAGATCCTTTAGGAGGAGACGGAAATGGAGACAGCAAAGTAGGAATAGACCGAAAACTGACGGGCTACATTCCCGGAACAATGGGAAGAGGAGGTGCACAGCCTTCACACAGTTGTACAGCCAGCGGTTCCATTACCATTGCCTACACTGTAGATAAAGCCGGAAATGTAGTGTCTGCGAGAAGAGCAGGAGGAGTTTCAGATCCTTGTGTTTCTTCCACTTCTGTAGCGTGGGTTAAAAAATATGTGAAAGCTGAAAAAGCAAGCACATCTTCCACCGGAACGTATAAAATTACATTCTAAAAATACAAAAGCACTTTATTCAAGTGCTTTTTTTATTTCATTAATTCTGTTGATGACCGGAAGGGCAAAAATGCCGCTGGTCTGAAGATAGAGCTCATAAAACGTTTGGGCCTTATCCAGAAAATCATTGTTCTGATCTTGTTTTCCTTTAAAATAGAAAAGGTTTCCCAGCATTTCGTAGTAGTCTTTGCGATCTCTTTCCTGTCTTTCGTTGACAAGAGCGATCATTTCTTCTTTAGTCATCGAAGAAACCTCAGTAAAACTCATTTTGAAAATATCTCTCATCAGCGTATCGAAATCAAGCTCTTTCTGCATCAGGCTTTCTTCCGGTTTATCCAAAATCAGTTTTTCCAATGCCTGAGTTAACTGGCGGATCAGTCTTAATGTGAATTCTTTATCTGTAATCATGATGTTTTTATTTGTTACTGGTTATGTTCGCCAGTTTAATTGAACGTATTTTATAAAGTTATTTATTTTTCCTCCTAAAAGTTTATATTGTTCCTGTTTTTAATAACTCATCAAGCAAAAAACAGATAAGCCAATGCAATCGATGTAATAACTCCAACCAAATCGGCCAGAAGCATAGCAATTACGGTGTATCTCGTGTTCTTTACAGCTACGGCTCCAAAATATACGGCAATCACATAAAACGTCGTATCTGAGCTTCCCTGAAGCACGGCTGCCAGTTTACCCTGGAAGCTGTCTGCCCCAAAAGTGGCCATAGTATCTACCATCATTCCTCTGGCTCCCGAACCGGATAAAGGTTTGATCAGAGCTGTAGGAAGTCCGTCTACGAATCTTGGATCGAAACCGGCGGTATTCGCTACCCATTTCATTCCGTCGATGATTACATCAAAAACACCGGAAGTTCTGAGTAATGAAATCGCGATCAGCATTCCTACCAGATAAGGGATGATCTTCACACAGGTGGTGAAACCTTCTTTGGCTCCTTCAATAAACGCATCAAAAACATTGATCTTTTTATAAACAGCTCCTAATACGATCGCAAGGAAAATAAACAAAATAAGACCGTTGCTGAGTACTTTACTGAAATCATCCAGTTCATCTTTGCTTAAACGAACCAGATAGAGCACGAGAAGCCCGATTATAGCAGAAATTCCACCTACATAAGCAATCACTATCGGACGAAGAAGGTTGATCTTCTGATACAAGGATACAATAATCATCGCAGCCATTGTTGCGGCAAAAGTAGCGATCATACACGGAAGGAAAATATCTGTCGGGGTTTTGGATCCCATTGATGCTCTGATCGCAATAATGGAAACCGGAATCAGCGTCATTCCGCCCGCATGGAGACACAGAAACATGATCTGTGAATTACTGGCGGTATCTTTATTCGGGTTTAAAGTCTGAAGACTTTCCATCGCTTTAAGGCCGAAAGGAGTTGCAGCGTTGTCCAGACCGAGAAGGTTGGCACTGAAATTCATCAGCATATGCCCGAAAGCCGGATGGTTTTTAGGAATGTCGGGGAATAATTTGGAGAAAAAAGGCTGAATAAAACGGCTTAAAAGGTTAATTCCGCCAGCTTTTTCAGCAATACTCATGAACCCCATGAATAATGTCATAATTCCAATCAATCCAATACAGATCTTTACGGCTGTTTCGGAGGTTCCGATCACACCATCTGCTTCCTGAACGCGGTAAACTTTTACATTTTGTTTTAAAGAATCTGTTTTATAATGAATTCTGCTGTCTGCAAAATCATTTTTTTTCATCAGGCTGTCCTTAACAATAGGAGAGAGGCTGTTCATTGGCTGAGCGGCAATCTGAACCGTATCACCACCTTTTCCCACCACCATATCGTTGAAAATGGTCTTGTAGTGACTGGATGAAATGTATTTTATACTGGCAATGGCAATGGCAATAATAATAAAAGCCGACCAAATTCTGCTGAGAACCATCTGATTGATTTAATTGATTAAACTTATTAAAAATACTTTAAACCGCAAAAGACCCCAGAAGATTTAAAGAGTCATGTTTCTATAAAGTTAATAGGATTCTGTTGAGGAATGCTTTTAAGTTTTTGAAAATCATCTGTTTTAATGTGATACCCGTTAGAGTTTTATAGATTTTTTTGCGTATTCTATGCGTGAAAATAAAGTAATTTACTCTTCCAGGTAGACAAGATGTCCTTCAAAATCATCATCAAGGTTCTTCAGGACTTTGGCCTCATCCATTTTTTTAACTAGGCCATCTATAAAAAAACTTTTTTCAAAAAACTGACGGTGAATTCCCGGAAGGAGTTCCATAAAATAATCCATACCGATTTTGTTGTTATGAAGATCCATTTTGGTTTCTAAAGGCTTATTGGGAAAGAGTTCTTCATGCATATCGGTCATTCTTTTACAGAAATCCAGTGCTTTTTCAGGAGAAGAAACCTTACAGCAGTACATCATGATGAAACAACACCATAGTGCGTGTCTGAAAGAGTTTCCAATTCCGTTATTAGAGGCGGTTTCGGGAAATTTTTTCTGCGCGATGGCAAAAGCCTTTACCGTTGCATGAAAGCTTAGTAAAGCAAAAAGAGGATGAGGAAGGATAAGCGATAAAAGACGCATAATCTTTTTAAAGCTCATACTTCGGATGGTATTAAAAAATATCTTAAAAGTCCTCATAAATAAAAATCTCTCCCCAATTAGAGAGAGATTGTATTGTTTTTGTTACAGATACTATGCTTTTACGGCTAATAAATTAACTGTTTTTGCTACAGTATCCTGAATTTCTGTTCTTTTAACAATGAAGTCTACAAATCCTTTTTCCTGCAGGAATTCAGAGGTCTGGAAGCCTTCCGGAAGGTCTCTTCCGATGGTTTCACGGATTACTCTAGGACCTGCAAAACCGATCAGTGCACCCGGCTCAGCCATAATAATGTCAGCCGTCATGGCGAAAGAAGCGGTAATCCCTCCAAAAGTAGGGTCACACAGATAAGCGATGTATAAAAGTCCGGCTTCTGAAAGCTGGGCCAATTTAGCCTGAACTTTAGCAAGCTGCATCAGGGAATACGTTGCTTCCTGCATTCTCGCTCCTCCGGACTGACAAATGATCATATACGGAAGTTTGTTAGCGATACAATAATCTACCGCCCTTCTGATCTTTTCACCCATTACAGAACCTAAAGATCCTCCAATGAAAGCGAAATCCATACATGAAACCACCATTTCGGTTCCTTTTACGGTTCCTACTGCATTTCGGATAGAGTCAGTAAGCTTTGTTTTGGCTTTTACTTCCTTTAAACGGTCTTTATAAGGCTTTGTATCTTTGAAGTTCAGGATATCAATACTTTCAACATTGGCATCCAGTTCTGTGAACTTACCTTCGTCAAAAAGGATCTCAAAAAATTCTGCACTTCCTATTCTTACATGAAATCCGTCTTCAGGAGAAACGTAATTGTTTCTCTTCAGTTCATCATGTTCCACTATTTTTCCTGATGGAGTCTGGTGCCATAGGCCTTTAGGAACATCCTTTTTTTCATCAGTAGAGGTGGTAATGTTTTTTGCTTTTCTTTTAAACCAGTCGAATGCCATTTTATATTAGTATTAATGTATAAATGTAAAATGTATTAATGTAAACGTGTCCTGATGGATGTTTTTACATTAATACAAATGTACAGTTCTTATTTTAAAGTATTTACGTTATTTAAATCTTCAAACGCTTTTACCAGTCTTGTAGAGAAAGTTTCCTCACCTTTTCTAACCCATACTCTCGGGTCGTAGAATTTCTTGTTAGGTTTTTCTTCTCCTTCAGGGTTTCCGATTTGTGATCTCAGGTAATCGATGTTGTTTACCATATAATCTCTAACCCCTTCTGTATAAGCAAACTGAAGGTCAGTATCAATGTTCATTTTGATCACTCCGTAGTCGATCGCTTCTCTGATTTCTTCTAATGTAGAACCAGAACCTCCGTGGAATACGAAATTGATCGGCTTGTCTGCTGTTCCGAATTTCTCCTGAACATATTTCTGAGAGTTGTCAAGGATTTTTGGTGTAAGAACCACATTTCCTGGCTTGTAAACTCCGTGTACGTTACCAAAAGCAGCAGCGATGGTAAAGTTATCAGAAATCGCTTTTAGTTTTTCGTAAGTATAAGCGATATCTTCCGGCTGTGTGTATAGTTTTGAATTGTCTACGTCTGAATTGTCAACACCGTCTTCTTCACCTCCTGTTACTCCGATCTCTACTTCAAGAGTCATCTGAAGTTTAGCCATTCTTTCAAAATATTGAACTGAAATGTCTAAGTTCTCTTCTAAAGATTCTTCAGAAAGATCAAGCATGTGGGATGAATAAAGAGATTTTCCGGTTTGTTTGAAGAATTCTTCATTAGCATCCATTAGTCCGTCAATCCAAGGTAATAATTTCTTGGCACAGTGGTCTGTATGTAAAATTACAGTTGCTCCGTAAGCTTCTGCTAAAGTGTGAATATGCTTTGCTCCGGCAATTGCTCCTAAGATAGCAGCTTTCTGTCCGTCATTGCTTAATCCTTTCCCTGCGTTGAAGGCAGCGCCTCCGTTTGAAAACTGGATAATAACAGGTGAATTTAATTTTGCTGCAGTTTCCATCGTAGCGTTTACGTTGCTAGAACCAATTACGTTTACTGCAGGCAGTGCAAATTTGTTTTCTTTAGCGTACTGAAAAATGTCGGTAACTAACTGACCTGTGGCAACTCCTGCCGGAAAAATTCTGCTCATGTTTTACTTTTTATTTTTATTATTAGGCGTTTTTAAATTCCTGTAAAGGTAATCATTTTTGAGGAATTACTAATTTCTTTTGTCCCTGCCCCAAAGCAGTTTCTGACGGATCGTTTCGTAGAAGCTTAAATGGTTAGGCTGTACCAGAAGGATCTGGAAATCCGCCTTTTTGATGATAATTTCTTTATCAGTTTCAATATGAATCAGCCTGGAATCCAAAGAAAGGGAATATTGAGGAACTCTGCTTTCTACTTTAAATTTGATCTCCACCCTGTCATTCACAACTAAAGGTCTCACATTCAGATTGTGAGGGGCAATAGGAGTGATGACGAAATTCTCGTTATTCGGGGAAATGATCGGGCCGCCACAGCTTAAAGAATAAGCGGTAGAACCTGTAGGAGTAGAAACAATAACCCCGTCACCCCAGAAAACATTCAGAAACTCATCATTAATATAAGAGTCTACAGTAATCATAGAGGTGGTTTCTTTTCTCGAAACGGTAACGTCATTCAGAGCATATGGGAAAAAATCATCAGATGTTGGTGAAACAACCTGAATAACCGCACGCCGGCTTGTTTTAACATCTCCTTTTAAAATGGCATCCAGCTCTTTGAATGCTTCTTCTTTGGTAAAGCTTGCCAGAAATCCTAATCTCCCGGTATTTACTCCCACAATCGGAATTTCAAGATCTTCAATGAAAGTAAGCGAGTTCACAATGGTTCCGTCGCCTCCGAAAGTAAAAAACAGGTCTACTTTCTTATCCAGAAGATCCTGCTTATTGTTGAAGGTTTCAAATATCTTCGAAAACTGAAGGGCCTCAGCCATTTCATCGTACAGAACAGATTTTACACCTCTGTTTTCAAGCTCAGAAATGAACTTGCTTAAATATAAAAAAGTATCGAGGTCTTTTTTCTGGGAGTATATGGCAGCCTTCATGTTAGATTTCTATAAATTTTTGGAAAAATCCGAACCGGTTTTTAAACAGATCTGATTTTTCATCAGAATAAAATTTTTCAACGATTCTATAATCGTACCGGTCAAAAGTGGAGTCTATCGAGGATAAATTTTCATGGCTGATCTTGATGGTCACATGAATGACTTCATCCGATATAAAACTGATAAATCCACCGTAAAATTTCGAATTATTGCTTTCTACAATATTGGCGATTTCCGTCATCGAATACTTTCTTGCAGGGGTTTCTATCGTAAGGATAGCACCGCTTTCAGAAAACAGGGGATAACGGGACAGGTCCTGAAAAATATCTTCACTGGTAATGTAGCCCTGGTATTTTTCATTTTTGTTGATCACCGGAATAACATTAGCGTTGAAGGTATGGAACAAACGGATGCTGTCCATCAGATTACTATCCTCCAGAATCGTAAATCGTTCAAGCTGGTGTTCAAGATCTTTCAGAACTCCATTGGCTTCATACAGGAAATCTTTGGCGATAGCTCCGTAGAAGTGATGGGATTTTTTGATGAAAACATGAGAATATCCAAAATCTTCTAATGTATCTCTTGCTGATTCAATTGAGTCAGTCAGGCTAAAACACGGAAAGTCCTTTGAGATATAGTCCTTGATAAACATTGTGCTAATTTATAAAAAATTAAATGAAATAATTTCTGAAAACAAAACTTTTTTTCTGGAAAAATAAAAAAAATGAAATTAAAATTTGTTTGTAAAGAAAAAAAAGGTACCTTTGTCGCCTTTCATTTTTACTTTTTATTAGATTTATTTCAAACTGCACTGTCTACTAAGGACATATGCAGTTTTTTTATTTTAGGGCTTTTGCAAATTCCCACATCACGATTCCGCCGCATACGCTTACATTAAGAGAATGTTTGGTTCCCAGCTGAGGAATTTCAAGGAAAGTATCAATATTCGGAAGTGCTTCATCGCTGATTCCTTCCACTTCATTCCCTAAGATCAGGGCATATTTCTTTGATGGGTCGATGCTGAAATCAGTAATCATTCTGCTGTCGGAGGTCTGTTCAATGCCAATAATCTCATATCCCTGGGCTTTATAGTCGCTGATCGCTGTGTTGATGTCACTTTCATGGCCCCAATCTACACTTTCTGTAGCTCCCAGTGCTGCTTTGTGAATCTCACGGTGAGGAGGCTGAGGGGTAATACCACAGAGAATAATTTTTTCAATAAGAAATGCATCCGCTGTTCTGAAAGCCGCACCTACATTGTGCATACTTCTGATGTTGTCTAAGATAATAACGAGTGGAATTTTCTTAACTTTTTTAAACGTTTCCACATCAATTCTGTTAAGTTCTTCCAGTTTTAATTTTTGTACCAATGTTTTATTTTGTAGAGATTAATTGTCCGTCTTTATAGACTTCTGTTTTTTCAATGCTTCCGTCTTCACGGTAATGAATTCTGTTTCCATGGCGTTTGTCGTTGACCAGTTCCGTTTCCCGCTGGAGCTTTCCCGAAGGATAATAAACCTTCCATTTCCCCTGGGCCAGACCTTTTTCATAGAACCCAATCTGTTTTACAGATTTTCCGTCTTCATGATAGAGCTTGCTCTCGCCATCCAGTTTCCCGAATTTATAATTGGAGACTTCATTTATTTTTCCGTTCGGAGAGTAGAAAGTAGCTGTAGAATTATCGTCATAGATGTTTTTTTCACCATTTCTGAAATATTCTTTGGAGGCAAGAACGCCGTTTTGGTCATAATAAGTCCATTCTTTAGACTTATAGCCTTTCTTGTTTTCACCTTTCGCCTTTACTTTTCCGTTCTCATAGTAATATACAGCGTCTCCGTCTATTTTACCTTTTTTCCATTCCACGACCTGCTTTACCTGTCCGTTTTCATAAAAATCTTTGCAGGAACCATCCTGTAAACCGTCTTTAAATCCACAGGGTTTTTGTGCTATAACCCACGTTGAAGTAGAGATCAATAGCAGAAAAATGTATTTCATAGATTTTTTTATTTCAAAAATAGCAAAATAGTTATATTTGATTTAAAATATTAGTATGAAAAAAATATCCGTTTTACTGTTGTTGGTATTGGGTTTTATTTTTATGAAGGCACAAAATACCTATTTTCCGCAGGTTTTTTTTGATAAAAAGATAGCCCGGGATATGCTCAGCTTCGGAAATTCCACCATAGAAGGGGTTGCTTCCACTAAACAAAAAAATAACTGGGGAATCAAACCCGTATTCGGAACAAAACATTATGCTCCCAAAGGAACCGTTGTGATGCTTTTTCCTGTAACACCTTATTTTGAAGAGTTCTATAACATGAGGAAGAAGTATGAAAACAAAAAAACTACGGTTTACATGTCTGAAGAAGCCTTCAAATATAAAATTGAAGCCTTAACGGATGATCACGGACGTTTTAAATTTGAAAAACTGAAACCCGGGAAATATTATCTTGAAACCATCGTTAATTTCACAGCAACAGCCAGCTATCAGGAACAGACGGGAAGAACAGATACCTATAACGGAATGGGAGGGTATATGTATTCTTCACCAATTTATCAGACTTTTTTCTATGGCTACTCAGCCGCCAACAGGGAGAGTAAATTTGTAGAAATAAAACAGGACGGAGAACTCAAAGAAATCAACCTTTAAGGCTGATTCCTTATTTTTTGCTCATGATCTGATGAACATTTTTTTCGATATTCTGAGCTAATGTTTCCATTGGAATATCATTTTCATCATTATTAAAAGGATCTTCAATCTCTTCTGCAATAAGTTCAAGGCTCATCAGCACGTAATATACAAAAACGGTAAGAGGGATCATGAAAAGCCCGATGGTAATTACATAAGCAATAGGAAGCGCAAATACATACAGGATAATGAACTTCTTAATGAAAGAAGAATAAGAGTAAGGAATCGGAGTGTTTTTAATTCTCTCACATCCTCCGCATACTTCCAGAAAGCCGGATAATTGGGTGTCCAGATAAAGCATTTCAATTTCTGAAATTTTACCTTCTTTTTTCAACTGGTTCAGCTTATGGCTTAAAAGGATGATAATTTCACTTGGCCCGTGATTTTTAAGTGATTTTTCAATTTCAGAATAATCTTCATCCAAAGCCAGTCTCGTAGATTCTTTGGAAAGGTGCTTGGCTAAAAAGTGAGGAAAATATTTTAAATATCGTGAAATCTGTTCTGCATCCTGGCGGTTATCCCCAAGAATGGTATTGATCTTTATGGCAAAGTTTCTGGTGTCGTTCACTAATTTTCCCCAAAGTTTTCTCCCTTCCCACCATCGGTCGTAAGCCGTGTTAGTTCTGAAAACGAGTAAAAGAGACAACACAAATCCCAGTAAAGAATGAATCATTCCTACATTGCTGACAGCGGATTTGGACGTCAAATGGAAATATTCAACTTCTAAATACTGAATTCCCCAGGAATATAACCCTACAAGAACCATACTAGGAAACAGAATTTTTAAAGTGTCACTTTTATGTAAGCTGAAAAGGATTTTCAGGAAATGTTTGGTGTTGTAGACTCTCATAAATTTACTTGGTATTACAAATATAATTTTTTTTCATTTTATCTGTTTTCCGTACGAGACATCCTGTTTTAAAAATATTTTGTGTCTTTGGCATAAATTTTTTTTAATGTCTCGGTAAATAATCTTTCAGCTCCCATAAATTCTATAGTTTTCAAGGATAAGAGAAAGTCATTGATGGAAAATGATAACGAATATTAGCTTTAAGTTTCTGCAGATTTTAAAAAAACACTATTTTTATTTCACATTAAATAACAGAAAAATAAAATGATCCTCGAAAATGTAGATGTTGTAAACGATATCAGCAAAGAAGACTTTCAGAACAACTATTTCAGGAAGCAGAAGCCGCTTCTGATTAAAAATTTTGCAAGCCGCTGGGATGCTTTCGATAAATGGAATCTTGCCTATATCCGTGAAAAAGCAGGTGATCAGGAAGTTCCTTTATATGATAATAGACCGGCTGATGCCTCTAAAAGTTCAGACGCTCCGGTAACACATATGAAAATGAAGGAGTATATTGATACTATTAAAAGCAAACCCTCCGACCTTCGTATTTTTTTCTACATTATCACAGACCGCCTGCCGGAACTGCTGAAAAACTTTACTTATCCGGATCTGGGGATGAAGTTTTTTAAAAGGCTTCCCACATTGTTTTTCGGAGGCAGTGAAGCTCACGTTCTGATGCATTATGATGTAGATCTGGGTGATTTTATGCATATTCATTTTGAAGGAAAAAAGAGAATTCTGCTGTTTGATCAAAAGCAGTCTCCTTTCCTGTATAAAGTCCCATTATCTGTTCATACCATTTATGATCTGGATTACGAAAATCCGGATTACGAGAAATTCCCTGCATTGAAATACGCCAAAGGCTATGAAATTTTTATGGAGCACGGAGATGCCCTTTTTATTCCGGGAGCATTCTGGCACTTCAACCGTTATCTTGAACCGGGTTTTTCCCTTTCACTAAGAGCACTTCCCAACAAGCCGAAAGTTTTTGCCAATATGCTGTACCACGTTTTTATCATGCGTTACACAGATAAGATTCTGCGTAAACTGTTTAAGGAAAAGTGGGTGAACTATAAGCAGAAATGGGCCTATGAGAAAAGCTCAGAGGCGTTGGAGAAACATTTAAAAACAGGGAAATAGTTTTTTAGACAGGAAGAAGGAAAAGGGAGGATGGAAGCTCTGATTTGTTCTCAACATTATTTTTGAGCAGCAATAGATTTTAAATATCAGATAGGGAAAATTTGAAGAAAAAGTACTTTTGTTTTTCTGGTTTCAAAAACTTCCCTCTTCCTTACTCATTAATCAATCCGAAAATTTTGGCATCCACAAACTTTCCTTTCTCAAAGAAGAAATCGCGGAGAAAACCTTCTTCTTTAAAGTTAAGAGATTTTAAAAGTTTTTCAGAGGCAATATTGGCAGGATCGATGAAGGCATCTACCCGGTGAAGCTGTAGGGTTTCAAACCCAAAGGTTAAAATAGGAAGAACAGCTTCTTTCATATATGAGTTTCGCCAGAATTTTGGATTCAGCTCATATCCAATCTCAGCTTTATAATGTTCTTTGTGCCAGTTGTGATATCCGCAGGTTCCGATGACTCTCTTTTCAGATTTAAGCTCCAATGCCCAGCGGAATCCCTTTCCCTTCTCGAATTCACCATTGAAATGAGTGATGATATTCTGAGCGTCTTCTATGGTTTTAAAAGGAGCCAGGTCATAATATTCCATTACTTCATCAAGAGAAAAGTATTCAAACAGATCTTCTGCATCATCAGGAGTAAGCTGCCTTAAGATAAGTCTTTCAGTTTCTAATACCGGATAGATCATTATGGTTTATTTTACTGAAAAATACGATAAATATTTTGTTTTGAAGAACATTAGTATCAAACAATATCTCCGGATGGCGATTAATTTCTGAACAAATTACAAAGCGTGAATTTATTTTTTTAAATTTGGACCTCATTTTTTATTATGGCAAAAACGAAGAAGGAAACCCCGCTAATGACGCAGTATAATACCATCAAGGCAAAATACCCTGATGCACTTCTGCTGTTCAGAGTAGGGGACTTTTATGAAACTTTCGGGCAGGATGCCGTGAAAACATCCCAAATCCTGGGCATTGTTCTTACCAAAAGAGCAAACGGAGATGGAAGTATAGAATTGGCCGGATTTCCACACCATTCAGTAGACTCATATCTTCCCAAATTGGTAAGAGCAGGAATGAGGGTGGCCATCTGTGATCAGCTGGAAGACCCTAAAATGGTGAAAGGAATTGTAAAAAGAGGCGTTACAGAATTGGTAACACCGGGGGTTACTTTTAATGATCAGGTACTGAATTCAAAAAAGAATAATTTTCTTCTTGCCCTGCATAAAGAAAAGGAAAAATACGGAATCGCTTTGGTAGATGTTTCTACCGGAGAATTTCTGGTAAGCGAAGGAAATTTAGACAAGCTTCTGCATATCGTTAATACTTTTGATCCAAGTGAGATCATTTATCAGAGAAGTATGCAGATGCCGGAACAGCTGAAAAATAAAAGTGCTTTTAAGCTTGAAGACTGGGCTTTCCAGTATAATTTTGCCTATGAAAAACTAACTTCTCATTTTAAGACCAATTCTTTAAAGGGATTCGGGGTAGAAAATCTTCCGCTGGCCATTACAGCTGCAGGAGCTATTTTTGCTTATCTGGTAGAAGATACCCATCATAATCTGCTCGCCCATATTACGAAATTGCAAACCATTCCACAGGAAGATTACCTGATGATGGACAGTTTTACCCTGAGAAATCTGGAAATTGTTTATCCAAGCAACCCTCAGGGGAAGTCTCTTCTGGATATCATTGATAAAACGTCTACTCCAATGGGAGGAAGATTGTTGAGAAGAAGAATTATTCTTCCCTTAAAATCGGTGGAAGAGATTATGAGAAGGCTTTCTCTGATCGACTTTTTAAACGAAAATGACAGCCTTAAATACGAGATCAGCCAGCTGTTGAAATCCATTTCAGATCTTGACCGTCTGATGGGAAAACTGGCTGCAGAGAAAATATCTCCAAAAGAACTGGGATATCTGCGTCAGAGCCTTATTAATATTCATACAATAAAAGGACTGCTTCACCCTCATGCTGATGTACTGGCATGGCTGGAGCCGCTGTTTGATCTGGAAGAACTGATTAAACTTTTGCAAAGCCGCCTCAACGAAGAACTTCCCGTTAATATTTCAAAAGGAAATATCATTAAGGAGGGCGTTTCAGAAGAACTGGACCGTCTGAGAGGTCTTCAAAGTAAAGGAAGAGGCTTTCTGGATGAAATGTGCCAACGAGAGATCGAAAGAACGGGAATTTCCAGTCTGAAAATTGATTTTAATAATGTTTTCGGCTATTTTATAGAAGTAAGAAATACGCACAAAGATAAAGTTCCGGGTGAATGGGTAAGAAAACAAACCCTTGTGAATGCGGAGCGATACATTACCGAGGAGCTGAAAGAATATGAAAACCAGATTCTGGGAGCTGAAGAAAAAATAGGAGTTCTTGAGAATGAGCTGTACAGAAATGTATGTTCAGAAACGATGATCTATATTGATCAGATCCAAGGGAACTCCAATATTATTGCCCAGCTTGATGTGGCTGCAGGTCTTTCTGAGCTTGCTGTTTCTGAGAGCTATACCAAGCCTGTTCTGAATGACGGTTTTGCAATAGACCTTAAAGAAGCAAGGCACCCGATTATTGAAAATGCCCTTCCTTTAGGGGAAAAATATATTCCGAACGATATCTTTTTAGATAAAGATTCTCAGCAGATCATTATGGTTACAGGCCCGAACATGGCTGGTAAATCAGCGATCCTCCGTCAGACCGCAATTGTATGTCTTCTGGCGCAGATCGGGAGCTTTGTGCCTGCCAAACATGCAGAGATCGGAATGCTGGACAAGATTTTTACAAGAGTAGGAGCCACTGATAATATTTCTGCCGGAGAATCTACATTCATGGTAGAAATGAATGAAGCAGCCAATATCCTGAACAATATTTCCGAAAGAAGCCTTATTCTTCTGGATGAGATAGGAAGAGGAACCTCTACCTATGACGGGGTTTCTATCGCATGGGCTATTGCAGAATATCTTCACCAGCATCCAAGCCAGGCCAAGACTCTGTTCGCGACACACTATCATGAACTGAACGAGATGACGGTAAATTTTGACCGTGTTAAAAATTTCCACGTTTCTATCCAGGAAAATAAAGGGAATATCATCTTTTTAAGAAAACTGATTCCGGGCGGAAGTGAACACAGCTTTGGTATTCATGTGGCAAAACTGGCCGGAATGCCTGCGAAAGTAGTCAACAGGGCTAATGAGATCCTGAAAACGCTTGAAGCGAGCCGTACTCAAGGTGGAAATACCTCGGAAAGCATCAAACGGGTAACGGAAGAGAATATGCAGCTTTCTTTCTTCCAGCTGGATGACCCGGTCCTGGAAAATATCAGAGAAGAGCTTACCAAAATAGATATCAACACGCTGACACCTATTGAAGCTTTAATGAAACTGAATTCGATAAAAAAAATGATTGGAGGTTAATCCAATCATTTTTTATTTCAGAGAATAAGACTAACAGCAGTATCCGTCTTTACCTTTCGGCCCGATAATCAGAAAATGACTTACACCTCTGAGTTTGCATAAACCTTCTGCGCATGCTCCGGCTCCTCCGTTAATCTCTTTCAGCTCGCTTTTAGTGAGTTTTCTTTTTTGAATGCTTGATTTTTTCATATTATTTAGATTGGGTTGTGTATAATTCAAAACGGAGTGATTAAAATATTATTGTGTAAGAAATAAATACAGTCTTCTGAATAGTAATAAAGTAAAAAAACGGGCTATTGTAAAGATTTACTTCAGGCCAATGAATTAATTTGTTATTTTTGAATATGAAGAATTGGATAACACTATTATTTATCTTTCTCAGTTTCACGGTATTTAAAGCCCAGCAATCTGACCTGAAAGTAATGAAATATGAAGAACTGGAAAAGCGTATTCAGCAGGAAAATGATCAACTGCTGGTCGTTAATTTCTGGTCTACCACCTGTGCTCCTTGTGTTAAAGAGCTTCCTCATTTTATGGAAATCAATAACAAAAACTCAGGGAATCCGAAATTTAAAATGATTCTGATTTCCCTTGACAGGCTGGCTGACAAAGAAAGGGTAATGAAATTCATAAAAAATAAAAACCTGACTGCTGAGGTGATTCTTCTGGATGACATTAAAAGAATGAATACATGGATTCCCAGGTTTGAAAAAAACTGGGACGGAAATATTCCGGTTACCCTATTCTATAAAAACGGGGAAAAAGTATATTTCAATGATGGAGAAATGAGCAGGGAAGAGCTGGAAAAAACAATTAACGACAATTTGCAATAAAAATAGAATATGAAAAATTTAAAAATTCTACTAACAGCATGTATCACCGGATTGGGGCTGCTAAGCTTCACCGCGGTCAATCATAACGATAATAGCCCTGTGGAAACTAATGCTCCTTCTGCTGTGAAAGGCTATGAAATAGGGGACGAAGCCACTGATTTTAAACTGAAAAATGTTGACGGGAAAATGGTTTCTCTAAGCGATTTTAAAAGTGCTAAAGGATTTATTGTCATTTTCACCTGTAATCATTGTCCGTATGCTAAAAAATATGAAGACCGGATCATTGAACTTGATGAAAAGTTTAAAAATCAGGGATATCCGGTAATTGCGATCAATCCTAACGATCCCAATGTACAGCCGGAAGATGGCTATAAAGAAATGATTGTCCGGGCCAAGCAGAAAGGATTCACCTTTCCTTATCTGGTGGATGAAGGACAGAAAATCTATCCACAGTATGGAGCCACCAAGACCCCGCATGTTTTTGTGCTGAAGAAAGAAGAAGGGAAAAATATTGTGAAATATATAGGGGCTATTGACAATAACTATGATAACCCGAATGATGTTTCAGAATACTATGTACAGGATGCTGTGACTACACTGCTGAAAGAGGGAACTGTAAAAATGCAGAAAACAGTCGCTATCGGGTGCACCATAAAAGTAAAGAAATAAATATATTTGCCTTACGGTTTGCTATAGATCGGTATTCTTAAGAGTACCGATTTTTTATGGCTAAAAATTTTAATGACCCCAAAAATCTAACCATGAACTTTAAATTCAATCTGAAATACTTTCTTCTGACCCTATTTCTCTTCCTGATAGAAATTCTCATCGCGACAAAACTGGCAGGTATATTCTTTGTAAGAGTCTATCTTGGAGATGTTATTGTGGTAATACTTCTGTATACACTGGTAAAAAGTTTTATCAGGGTAAATAATGAAAAACTGATTTTCGGAATCCTTATCTTTTCCTGTCTGGTAGAATTTGCCCAGTATTTTAAGATCGCGGAAAAACTAGGCTTCCGTCCTGGAAGCCTGATGTATATTATAATAGGTAATTCATTTTCATGGATTGATATTCTGTGCTATGCAGCAGGAGGCTTGGTTCTGTACCTATTTGTAAAATATAAGCCTCAAAAAACAGATGAGATTAGTTCAATATAGATTGTACTAAAAAAGGCGGAAGTTCTCCAGATCAGGAATGTATGAAGCATCAGGACTGGTTTTAACTTCCATCCTCCCTTTTCCAGCTTCCTTTTTGTCTATTCAAGAACAAAAACAAGAGGTTGTCTCATCTTTGCCTTCACTTTCACCCCGTCTTTTTCTGCGGGAACCCATTTGGTGGTTACCATTTTCAGCGCTCTTAAGAATTCATTTTTTACAAGCTCGTTTTCAGATGATTCTATCGCAAACTGGCTCATGCTGCCGTCTGGCTCTACTATAAATGTAGCAATTACCTTGGCGGTTTTTATATTCTCCTTGGCAGGAATAGAGGTGCGGAAGTTTTTCAAAAACTGCTGCACAAAAGCTCTGTGCCCGCCAGGGAACTCCGGATTTTTAAAATTGGCTAACGTATCCTGCGGTTTAGGAGACGGGTCAATAGGCGGCGGAGTAATCTGGGCAAAAGTTGAAATGGCCCAGAACATTATCATAAATATCAGGTATTTTTTCATGCCGTTAAAATTATCTTCCAAAACTGTCATATTTGTCTTCAGCATATTTGATAAATCGATTGAGAAGGGCTACATTCTCTTTTTCCATAGGGGAAAGGTCTTTATCTACATTGCCGGAAACAGGAATATACCAGTCAGTCTGCTCAAAAAAGTTTCTGTAGGTTTCTTTTTTGAAAGAGTAACCATGTCTGGCAAACACAGAATTTTTAATGATCTCAAGATCCAGTTTGCGCAGGTTTTTGATATCTTTTTCAGCTAGTTTCTGCTTGGAAGCATTCAGGGTAAAGACGGCCTCAGATGCTACTCTGTTTTTGGATATGGTATAGCTTTCCGCTTTGCCGTCACTGTCTGTATATTTTTCTACAAAATCTTTAGGGTTGCTCCAGTCTACAAGATTGGAGTCCGGATCAAGCATGAAATTCGGGTTGTAAACAAATTCTTTCTTCGCTAATTTGATTGTTTTTAAAGGGGCTTTTACTGCTTTTTTATTGAAAGCATTCCATTTACCAGTCATGCTGTCGCCAGCCAGTTTTACTTCAAATCTGCCGTCTGTTTTATCGTTTCCGGGCTCATCCAGAACGAAAGACTTTGAGGTTTCATTGAAAATACCTCGTATCGGGCGCTGGTTTCCATTAACGATGCTTTGTCCGTATACACTGTCTTCTGTAATCCTATTGATTTTCAGAGAGATTCTTTTGTAAACAGTTCCGTCGAATTCAGATCCATCGTCATCAGTCATTTTTTCCATTCCGGCAAATTCTCCGGTGTAGATTCCGTAGTATTCTTTGTGAACTTCGGGAATAACGGCAGAGTCTCTTTTTGCCGTCAGGGAATCCTTTGTTTTCCCATCAGTTTTGCCATCTTTTTTGCAGCTTACCAAAGAAACGGCCAGCAAAGAGACAAGAGTGTAATGTAAGATTTTCATATATGTTTTTTTGAGATTAAGTATTCAATTAAAAGGATATTAGGGATCCAGCCGAGCCATGCAATGATCTGGTAAACATCCATAGGATTCGGGTGGAATAAATATACGATAATAACTTTCCATATTCGTAGGGTGACGGCTGATAAAGTAAGAGTAAAACTCCGCCACATCCAATGCTTGTGTTCCGCGAACCGTTTCTGCCTTGCCAGCTGATAAGCTTTATAAGTCGTAAACCACCACAGTGCACCTAAAACAACAAATGAGATCTTTGATAAAATACCGCCATTCGCAAAAATTCCCATATAAATTCCGGAAGGGGCAGCACAGATCAGAATCAGAAAAATATAGACTTTTCCGGCAGTACGATGAAAATTCTTTACCCCGAAATTCTTCCTGAGAATAGCAAGAAACCCGGAAAGCAGCACAAAAATACTGGTATAAACATGAGTATAGAAAAAAGGAAGATACTCTGGTCTTTCGTGAACTTCAGTCTGCTTGATCATTAAGAAACTCACATTAGGATCCAAAGGAATATATTCCAGTGTGATCTTCAGCATCAGCCAAAAGAAATATCCAAATCCAATGAGTAAAAGGATTTTAAAGCATATAGAAATATTTTTTTTGACCAATAGCATTTTAATCCGTTAAGCTTATAAATGATTTAAAGTCATAGGAATTTTATATGTTGATTTAACCGGCTGCCCATTTTTAGTTGCTGGTTTCCATTTTGTTTTTAAAGCCTTTACGACACTGTCCATTTCTTTATTCAGTAGTCAAGTGTAAAGGAACTGTATATTGGGCAGAGACAAGCATTCCGTTACTTTCTGCCGGTTTCCATTTGGCTTTCAGTGATTTTATGGCTCTTTCTACTTCGTTATTGAAATCAATATTCTCCCCGGTTACTACTATATTTTCTATTTCGCCCTCAGTATTAACCGAAAATTTTGCTTGCGAATAAAAACGCCCTTTTAGCCCTTTTAATCGCTTTAAATTGATCTTTTCACTAATGTCTACCCGTAGCTTACTTATTCCTCCGGGGTATTCAGCTGATTGATAGCTTTTCTGGCCCTTCCCGAGAGAACCCTGAGGAGGAGGAGTTTCTGTTGTCTGTATCTGTGCAAAGACAAAATTAAATCCGATCAAAAATAGTAATAATGATAGTTTTTTCATCGTTATAAGGCATTTAAATCCTGTGCAATCAGCCACCCCTCACTCCAGCAGGCCTGAAAATTAAATCCTCCGGTTACCGCATCGATATTCAGGACCTCACCTGCAATATAAAAATTCGGGAGCAATTTTGAAGCCATGTTTTTAAAGTTAATTTCCTTTAAATCAACGCCTCCGGCGGTTACAAATTCATCTTTAAAAGTAGATTTTCCGGTCACCGGAAATTTCTTTTTACAAAGATTTTCCAGTATTTTCTGCATTTCCTTTCCTGAAATATTAGCCACCTGTTTGTTGAGGTCTATTTTTGAAATATCCAGGATTTTTTGCCAGAATCTGTTGGTAATATCAAAGATTTTAGATTGTCCGATAGACTTTTTAGGGTTATTTTGTTTAAAGTCCTGGAAAATTTCTTCTGCATCATCTATGGCTATGGAGACAAAATTGACCTCAATTTCAAAGTTATACTTCAATTTTGCAAGACTAATGGCTTCCCATGCAGAAATCTTCAGAACTGCAGGCCCGGAAAGTCCCCAGTGCGTAATCAGCAATGGTCCGCTTTCATCTGTTTTCAGTTGAGGAATTGAGATGCCGGCATTTTCAAAACTGGTTCCCGGAAGATCTTTTAAAAGTTCATCTTTAATATTGAAAGTAAAAAGGGAAGGAACGAGGGGAACGATCTTGTGCCCCAGGTTTTCAACAATTTTCAATGATTTTGGTGAACTTCCGGTAGTGTAAACTACATAATCTGCTTCAAAATCTCCGGAATTGGTCTTTATGAGATACTTTTCATCCTGTTTTTCAATTTCTTTTACCGTGCATTTTGTTTTTACTTCAATATTTTTCTTCTGGATTTCATTCAGGAAAGTATTGATGATCGTCTGGGAAGAATTGCTTTCAGGAAAAGTTCTGTTGTCATTTTCAATTTTCAGCGGAACATTGCGCTGATCAAACCATTCCATGGTATCTCCGGGTTGAAATTTAGTAAAAACGCTTAATAATTCTTTATTCCCTCTCGGATAGAACTGAACCAGTTCTCTGGGATCAAAACAGGCATGCGTAACGTTACATCTCCCGCCTCCGGAGATCTTTACCTTTTGCAGAACGTCTGAATTCTGCTCTAGAATCGTAATGTGATATTTCTTTTCGTCAAGATTCGATGCACAGAAAAACCCTGCTGCACCGCCTCCGATAATGATGATCTTTTTCATGTATAGGTAATCTTATGCTGAAGATTATTTTTCCAAAAGTACAATTTTTATAAACCATCTTATTTGAGTATTTTTGAAGATTATAATTTAATCATACTAAAAACGACTTTTACATGATTTTCTACCATACATTCGAAGTACGCTGGAGTGATCTTGATGCAAACAAGCACCTGGCTAATTCATCATACGTTCAGTACTGTGCCCAGGCCAGAATGGCTTTTATGACCAAAGAAAAAATGGGGGTTACCCAGTTAAGCAGATGGGGAATCGGACCGGTGATCCTGCACGAAAGGTATTCATTTTTCAAAGAAATTTATGCTGATCAGACGGTCATTGTAAGCGTAGAAATTGACGGATGTTCTGATGATTCAGCCATCTACCGTTTTGTTCACAAATTCTATACTCCGGATGGGGCACACTGTGCAACCGCTGAGGCTACAGGCGTATGGATTGATATGATGCTGAGAAAAATGACGACACCGCCGGATGATGTGGTGGAAGCAATGAATAAATATAAAACCCCGGAAACCGTAGTGCTGAGCAAAGAAGATTTCAAAAAGTTTCCTTTCCATCCGCATAATATTGATCCGGCAGAATTTACTAAATAATTCAACGTTCAAGTTCCGAGTTTAATAGTTCCGAATTGATTTGCAATTATTAATACTTTTTACACTGAACATTAATACAAGAAAATATGTTTGAAGATAAATCAGAGGAATTAACACCCATCTCAAAGCTGGGAGAATTTGGTCTTATTAAGCATTTGACAGAGCATTTTCCGCTTACCAATGAATCTTCGGAGCTTGGTGTGGGAGATGATGCCGCAGTTATTAATCCTGAAAATAAAAGAGTAATCCTTACGACCGATGTTCTGGCAGAAGGCGTACATTTTAACCTGGGTTATGTACCTTTAAAGCATTTAGGATATAAAGCGGTGGTGGTAAACCTCAGCGATATTGCCGCAATGAATGCCGTTCCTACACAGATTCTGGTTTCCCTTGCTGTTTCAAGCCGTTTTCCGGTAGAAGCACTGGAAGAGATCTATGCCGGAATTCAGGCAGCCTGTGCAAGATACAAGGTTGATCTGATTGGAGGTGATACTACAAGTTCTAATTCAGGGCTGGTGATGAGCATTACTGCAGTTGGAATTGAAAATGAAGAAAATATTGTCAAAAGAAGCGGAGCAAAACCAAATGATCTTCTTGTGGTTACAGGTGATTTAGGCGGAGCGTATATGGGACTTCAGATTCTTGAAAGAGAGCATGCCGTTTATCTGGCCAATCCTGATATGCAGCCGGAAATGGAAGGGTATGACTATATCCTGGAAAGACAGTTGAAACCAGAGGCAAGAACAGATGTTAAACAAATTCTGGAAGAACTGGGTATTAAACCAACTTCTATGATTGACATTTCGGACGGTCTGGCTTCTGAAATCCTTCACCTTTCCGATCAGTCTAAAGTAGGATTCAGACTGTATGAAGAGAAGATTCCTCTGGACAGTCTTACCATCTCTACAGCTGATGAAATGAATTTAAACCCGGTAATGACAGCATTAAGCGGAGGTGAAGATTATGAGCTGCTATTCACTATCTCTCCAAATGATTTTGATAAAATTAAAAATCATCCTGATTTTACTATTATTGGTCATGCGGTGGAAAAAGAAGACGGAAACTTTATGGTAGCAAGAGGATCTAATCAGTTAGTTGCTCTTACGGCCCAGGGCTGGGATGCTTTTTTAGGCAGCCAGCAAAATCAATAAAATTATATTTAATTTGAATATTGTAGAAAACCGCAGCACTTTTTTGCTGTGGTTTTTGTTTATGAACAGCTGTATCTATGAATTTACCAGAAAAAGAAATCCCTGTCCATCATCTGACTTCCGAAGAATTTCAGTTCAGTACTCTGGAAACAGGACATCCGGAGAATTTTAATGATGTTCACCGTCATAATTTCTTTGAGATCATCTGGTTCGGTGAAATTAAGGAAAACAGCTTTCTTGAACTGGATTTTGAAAGACATATTCTTCGCCATGGTCAGGTCTGCATTATTGCTCCGGGGCAGGTATTTAATATGAAACTGCGCGGTGAAAAGGGGTATGTGCTTGCGGTGTCGAGGGAAATATTTAAAGAAGCATGTGCTATTGAGCCTGTACTTACCGGAGGAACGGTTCCTTTTTCTTTAGATAATCAAAGTGAAAAAGCCTGTAGCAGCATCATTTCACTCATAAAACAGGAATATGATGGTGCTTCACGAATTGATCTGCTGAAAACCTATCTGAAAGCATTTTGTATTATCATTACGGAGCAGATGAATGTACAGAATCCGTTAGCTAAGGAAAAGCAGCGTATTCAGGAGTTGATCAGCCTGATAGAAGAACATTATATTGTTCATAAAGATACCCGTTTTTATGCAGATGAAATAAAGATAAGTCCTCATCATCTTAATGATATTGTCCGTCTTTCAAGAGGTACAACCGTAAAGAAAATGGTTAATCAGCGGCTTTTGCTTGAGGCTAAAAGAGAACTTAGCTTTGGGGCTTTGACGGTTAAAGAAATTGCTTTTAAACTGGGGTTCAGTGATGCTTCTTACTTTTCCCGGTTTTTTAAAAAACAGACAGGGCAGAATCCTGAGGGATTTAAACAAGGGGATCATTGATCTTCAGAATGTTCCTTTTATTTTAGCTTAAAAGGTAGAATAAAGGTGTGGGTGTAATGGTAAATCTTCAGTTTGTGCTGGTCTTCCTTCAGTTCTTTTATTGAAAGGTCTTGGTTTTTCAATCAATTTTGCAGACAGAAAACCGCCTGTGAAGGCTTATTGCTTTTTATGAAGAATTTGAATCTGGTAGTGTTTATTCTGGCACTGCTCAACACGTTGGAATCCCTTAGTATAGACCTTTATCTGCCAGCTTTCCCAAGTATGGCCCAAATTTTTAAAACAGATATCGGGCATATTCAGATTTCAATTTCCGTATTTTTTGCCGGATTTGCCTTTGGGCAATTGCTTTGGGGCCCTTTGTCTGATAAAACAGGAAGGAAACCCATGCTGTACTGCGGACTTCTGCTTTTCATTGCCGGAACAGCTGCTATATTTTTCACGGCTAATATTTATGTTTTATGGGTGATGCGTTTTCTGCAGGCTTTTGGAGGAAGTGCCGGTATTGTGATCGGCAGGGCTATTGTGATCGATCTGTATGACAAACAAAAGTCGGTCGCTATTTTTTCACAGCAGTCTCAGATCAGCGGAATTGCTCCGATTGTTGCTCCGTTGCTGGGAAGTGTATTTCTTAAATTCTGGGGTTGGAACAGTTCGTTTGCTTTCTTGGGTATATTGGGAATGATTACTTTGTTTATGGTGATCAGATATATTCCTGAAACCAATTCCAAAATAGAAATCCAGGATCAGATAGAAAATGAAAAGAGTTTAAAAGAGCAGTTGAAATTCATTCTTTCCAATAAGGATTTTATCAATAATACCATGATCGGGAGTATTGCCTTTGCTTCCCTGATCATTTATATCTCCAATGCCCCTTTTTTATTTATGAAACTTCACGGTTTCTCCAGTGGAGTATTCAGCTTGATATTCGGGTTTAATTCTTTGGCTTTAATTACGGCAGCATACCTTACTCCAAAGCTGGTTAAAAGGATAAAAGACACTAAGCTTTTGTTTATGGCTACTGTTGTATTATTGTCTGTTTGCTGTCTTCATATCCTTATTGCAGCTGGAGATCTTTCGGTTGCTTTAGAAATCGGGATGCTGTATCTGTCATTGCTGGCTATAGGAATTCTGTTTCCCATTACTTCTGCCCATGCGCTGTCTCCTTTTAAAGAAGGTAGGGGAACGGCTGCTGCTGTGATGGGATTTATGCAGCTGATGGTTACTTTCCTGCTGTCTGGATTAGCAGGATTTTTAGAATCGGATTCTATTATCCCCATGGTGGTGATGCGGGCAGGAATTGCCCTGATTGCCGTATGGTTCGGCTGGCGTTCCCTTACAGGTAAAAAAGCTTTTATTTAACGACCGGAAGAGACTAAAAGGAAAGTTTGCCATAAATAGAGCATAAAAAAACCGGATGAATATTCTTCCGGTTGATTTTTTTAATAAGGCTGCTCTTCACAGATTTGTATAGGCTCACAACCTCCGCCACCTCCACCGGGATTTCCGCCGCCAACAGATACACAGGTTCCGGGATTTCCGTCATCAGCCATTTCACAGGCCTTTCCAAAAGTGCACTCACAGTCAGACCAGCAATAGGCAGAATCTCCGTTCATATGACAGCCTCCTCCGCCGTTTCCAAGAATCAGAATAAGGTCCTTTCTTAAAAGTTTTTTCATTGTTTTCATAATAAAAAAGTTTTTGTTAATGATTGGTGATCAGGTAAATATAGAAAAAAATAAACCCGCTGTACATTCAGCGGGTTGTATATTTTATTGTTTAAGGTTTAGATTTAAAGGAAGGACAACGGCTGACATTACCGGTTTTCCGTTTTCTTCAGCAGGTTTCCATTTTCCTTTATCTTTGATTTTGTAAAAAGCGGCTTCAACAAAAGTATTCACATCTTCATTATTCCCTTTTACTTTAGGTTGGAAGACGTTTCCTTTAGCATCTACAGCAAATCTTAAGGTTGCTTTATAAGAGCCAGCCGGATAATTCAGAAAAGATAAATCTACAGCCTCATTTAAGAGTTTTTGAAAAGCGGCTTTTCCTGTTTCATATTCGGCTTCCTTAGTTACCTTTTGTGCAAAAGGAGGTGGAGCGTCCGTTATTTTCTTCTTTTCTTCCTCAGAAATCTTCTCTAAAGCGTTTTCATAGGCGGAAATTTTCTCTTCCGTAAGAAGCCATTCCTGCTTGGTTCTTTCATCATTAGGCTTGGGGTATTTTTTGTACAGAGCCTTTACCTTCCTGTCATACCGAGAGTCTGCTTTCAGGAAGGCAGAAACCTGTGCATGGCTGACAGCAAAGATTAACATGAATAAGAACACTGAGAATCTTTTCATCAAAACTAAGCTTTTACAATGTTAATGATGACTTCCGTTGCTTTTTCCATACTTTCCAGAGCAACATATTCATAAGGACCATGGAAATTAATTCCTCCTGCAAAAATATTCGGACATGGAAGACCCATGTATGATAATTGAGCACCGTCAGTACCTCCTCTGATCGCTTTAATTTTAGGCTCAATACCAGCGTCTTTCATCGCTTTGGCTGCAAGATCTACAATATGCATTTTGCCTTCAAACTGCTGTTTCATGTTTCTGTATTGTTCCTTAATTTCCACTTCAGCAGTTCCTTCACCATGTTTCTGGTTGAATTCAGCGATTTTTTCCTCCATGAATTTCTTTCTGCCTTCAAATTTATCAGCATCATGGTCACGGATGATATATTGAAGTTTAGCTTCAGAAATATCAGCATTGATGTCCATTAAATGATAGAACCCATCAAAACCTTTAGTGGTAGCTGGGGTTTCTCCGGCAGGAAGCATTTGGGCAAATTCAGCGGCTAAAAGGGCAGCATTCACCATTTTTCCATAAGCATATCCCGGGTGAACACTGAGACCATGGATTTTTACTACAGCACCTGCTGCATTAAAGTTTTCATACTCCAGTTCACCTACTTCTCCGCCATCCATCGTGTAAGCCCATTCCGCACCGAATTTGGCAACATCAAACTTGTGTGCTCCTCTTCCGATCTCTTCATCAGGCGTAAATCCTACGGCAATTCTTCCGTGCTTGATCTCCGGGTGGGCGATCAGATACTCTGCTGCAGTTACAATTTCTGCACATCCTGCTTTATCATCTGCTCCCAGAAGAGTATTTCCGTCTGTTGTAATGAGGGTCTGGCCAATATATTTTTTTAAACTTTCAAATTTTGAAGAAGACAGGGTAAATCCTGTAGCCTGGTTTAAAAGAAGATCGTTTCCGTCATAATTTTTCCAAACCTGAGGGTTTACATTTTCCCCGCTGAAATCAGGCGAGGTATCATAATGTGAAATAAACCCGATTGTAGGTCTGTCATCATTTTCAAGGTTAGAAGGCACATAGCCCATGATATAGCCGTTGTCATCTATTGAGACATTTTCTAAACCAATTGTTCTCAGTTCTTCAGTAATATATTTTGCAATATCCCACTGTCTTGCTGTTGAAGGTGTTGTTTCACTTTCAGCATCACTGGTTGAATATATTTTTACATAGCTGAGAAAACGGTTCAGTAATTTCTCTTTCCACAATGGGCTAAATTCTATTGTACTCATCAGATATCATAAATTTGAACAAATATACAATGTAATTTGTTCATAATTTGCACGAATGCCTGTATATAAATTCAGATAGACTATATTGAAGAATACGGTCTAATGTTGCGTTCGGATATTTTCCGGAAAATTAGTTTATTAAGCTCTCTTTATGAACCCTTTATAAAGGTTTTTAATAATAAAAATAACACCAGCAGTAACAAAACCAAGCTCAGCACCTCTGCAACAGGCTTCAACTTTTTCATCAGTTTATACCCTAGAATGATTTTTTTCTGCTCTTTATCGTCATAATTGTTCATATCTCGTCTAATGTGTGTTTTTTTTAACAAATTTATATCATTTTTATCTGATAATAGACTGTTTTTTTAATAAAATATATAAAAGTATAGTTATTTCAAAATGGAATTTAGGCGAGTAAGATCATTTGTTTTATATTTTTAATTTTTTCACAAAATTTGATCTCTAGTGATCACAAAATCATAAAGAATAATTAAAATATTTAAAAACTAAATTTTTATTAAAATTTCTTTTTTAAATACTAATGTTGAATAGATCTGATGTACTCTTTATCTGGAAATAACCGGAAATATTATACCCGGGATAATTTATTTGTAAAGAAATATAAAGTATTGAAATTATAAATTGGAAGTAAGCTGTTGAAAATCAAAATAATCTTAGATTTGTATGCCGTGTATATCAAATTATTTAGTTTTATTATATTTGAGAAAATCAAAAAGTACAATGTTTCTTACCGAATGTCCTAGAGATGCCATGCAGGGATGGGGAGAATTTATCCCTACCAACAAAAAAATAGATTATATCAACTCTTTGATGGAAGTTGGTTTTGATGTATTGGACTGTCTGAGCTTTGTGTCTCCAAAAGCAATTCCTCAGATGGCTGATTCTTATGAGGTTGCTGAAAATATTGATAAATCATTATCCAATACCAAAGTTTCTGCTATTATCGGAAATTACAGAGGGGCAGAAAAAGCTTTAAAACATCCTTCTGTGGATATTTTAGGTTTTCCGTTTTCTATTTCGGAAACGTTTCAGCACAGAAATACCAATAAAAGTCAGGAAGAAGCTTTTGAGGAAATCATTAAAATGCTGGAGCTGACTAAAAATGAAGGAAAGCAGCTGAATATCTACTTTTCCATGGCTTTTGGAAATCCGTACGGCGAAATGTGGAAGTGGGAAGACGTAGATTTCTGGGCGAAAAGATTTTCAGAAATAGGAGTTAAAGATGTTTTACTGTCTGATACAACAGGAGTTGCAACTCCGGAAACGATAGCTCTTTTATTTGAGAAAATTCCTTCCCAATATCCGGAAATTAATTTTGGAGGACATTTCCATAACCGATATGAAGATTCTTACTCCAAATTAAAAGCGGCTTACGATAAAGGCTGCCGAAGATTCGACAGTGCAATCAAAGGAATAGGAGGGTGTCCGATGGCAAAAGATGATCTTGTGGGCAATATGCCTACAGAACAGGTGATCAATTTTATGAGTGTTGAAAAAGTAGATCATAATCTGAATCTGCTGAATTTCGAAAGCTCATACAATAAAGCAAAGGATATTTTTCATTTTTAGATAAAAACTTTAACAGATTTAGCAAGCATACGTATCCGTTTGATCTGTAAGGTTTATAAAATATTAATAGAAGCGGGCTTTAGCCCGCTTTACTTTAATTAGAATTAACACCAAAATAAACAAGATGTCTCCAATAATCTCATCATCCGAATTAAAAAATATTTCAGCAGAAAACCTCATCATTCTTGATGCCAGAGCTGGAAAAGATATGCGTCAGAACTATCTTGAAAAACATATTGAAGGAGCCCGTTTTATAGACCTGGATAACGATCTTGCTGAAATAGGTGAAGATGCTGCGTTTGGTGGAAGACATCCGCTTCCGGCTGTTGAAAGGTTTGCAGAGACTCTTGTTGATCTTGGAATATCCGAAGACTCCCGTATTGTTATTTATGATGATAAAAACGGGGCTAATGCTGCTGCGAGGGCGTGGTGGATGTTAAAAGCATTCGGATTTGAAAATGTACAGGTTCTTGACGGAGGAATGCAGGCTGCAGAACAAAACGGAATTGAATTTTCTTCAGGAGAGGAAACTTTTGACAAAGCTCTATTAACTGAAAAAGATCATTGGATTTTGCCTGTTGTAAGCCTTGAAGATGTTGAAAATGGGCTGAGAAATAATTCATCTGTCGTTATTGATGTACGGGATGCATACCGTTACAGAGGAGAGTCAGAGCCTATTGATCTGGTGGCAGGGCATATTCCGGGAGCTATCAATATTCCTTTTTCGGAAAACCTTGATGAAACTGGGAGTTTCCTGAAGCCAGAAGTCTTAAAAGAAAAATATTCACAATTATTACAAGGTAAACCCGAGCATCTGATTATTCACTGTGGATCAGGGGTTACTGCATGTCATACCATTTTAGCACTGAACTATGCAGGATTCAATATTCCTGATCTTTATGTAGGTTCCTGGAGCGAATGGAGCCGTAGAGAAGGGAAAGAAATTGCAAAAGATATTTAGAAAAACAAAAAACCTCAGATTTATTTCTGAGGTTTTATTATTTTAATGAAAGTCGAAGGTTGGGAGAGAATTTGAGTGGTCTGTAAAAGACAGTTAAACCTCTGCCTTAGATTTAAAGCATTCCCAATTCAAACTTGGCTTCTTCGCTCATCATATCTTTGTTCCAGCTGGGCTCGAAAGTAAGCTCCAGATCAACGCTTTTCACGTGTTCTACTTCTGCAACCTTATCCTTTACTTCCTGTGGCAGAGTTTCAGCAACGGGGCAGTTTGGAGTGGTAAGGGTCATTATAATTTTTACGTCAGCGTCATCAGAGATCTGTACATCATACACCAGTCCTAATTCGTAAATATCCACCGGAATTTCAGGGTCATATACGGATTTCAGTACTTTGATGATTTCCTCACCAATGTCAGCAATTTGATCGTCAGTAAATTTCATTTTTTAATCTAGATTGATATTCCTTTTCAACAAATCTTCCTGACGCATGCGCCGGAAAATATTTGCCAAAGTTAAGACATCTTTTTCACAATAGTCCACTATTCGCTGCAAGTCTTTTTCTATGTAGTAAATTGATGAAACCATTGAACCGTCTATATCGTCTTTAGGAGTGGGAATACCAAAGACATGAGCCAGTAATTCCAGAGACACAAAACTTTTATAATCCCCAAATTTCCAAAGTTCCATGGTATCAATATGCGGAATTTCCCATGGCTTTTTCCCAAACATTTGGAAGGGGACAGGAGGCTGCATACCGTTGATCAGAAACCGTCTTGCAATCCAGGGGAAATCAAATTCCTTTCCGTTATGGGCACAAAGGATCACGTCACGAAGCCTTGGGCTGTTGAAGATTTCCCCGAATTCCTGCAACATTTTCTTTTCATCATGTCCGGAGAAACTTTTTATTTTCAGGGTTTCATTTTTTTCAAGCATTCCTATGGTAATGCAGATGATCTTCCCGAATTCGGCCATAATACCGGCTCTTTCATAAAATTCAGCAGCTGAAATATCGTCTTTTCTCTGAAATTTGGTTTTTTTGTCCCAGAGATGCTGCTCGGTTTCAGATAATTCATTCCAGGATCCTGCCTGAGGAACCGTTTCGATATCAAGAAATAAAATTCTTTCTAATGGTATATTCTGTATCATAGGTGTTTTTTATTGATTATCCCACCTGCATTCCGTTTTTTGTAGGCAGAGAAGGGCTTAGAAGGGTAACATCTTTTTTGTCTTCCCCATACAATCCCAAAACAAGGCATTCACTAAAAAAGTTGGCAATTTGTTTTTTAGGGAAATTAACAACGGCTAAAATCTGTTTGCCTATTAATTCTTCTTTTTGATAAAGTGATGTAATTTGTGCTGATGATTTTCTGATTCCCAAATCCCCAAAGTCTATTTCCAGCTGATAAGATGGATTCCTCGCTTTTTCAAAATCGTTAACTGAAAGTATGGTTCCGCAACGGATGTCTATTTTTTCAAAATCGGCCCAGGTAATATCTGGTTTTGTGGTCATGGTAGTGTATTAATTAAATGTTCAACTTCTGTTTTTTGTTCTGCATATTTTTGCTGTAGTTCTGAGCTTTCACCCATTCTTTTATAATATTCCAGGGCTTTTCCACCGAAAAATTTCTTATGAAAGTCTGAAACATCCGGAATTTGAGGAAAAACGGTATGAAAAAGCATTTCATAGTACGCCTGAAACTCTCTTTCATTTTTGTCTTCTATTACTTGTCCGGGTGCTTTCTGGCGAACATGCAGCATTTCATGGGCGATCATATTGAGGACAAGGCCCAGGTCAAAATCAAATAAATTCCGCGGAATCATAACGGTTTGCGGCCCCCCCAGTACTCCCTCTGCCGTAAGAAGCATTGAGGTTGGTGAAAGCTCTTGCCTGAATCCAAATCCGGCAAAGTTCTCATGTTCCAGATTAAAAGAGTGGATCAGATATTTGGCGGCATCCAGAATCTGGTCATGTTCTTTGTAAGCATCAAGATGTAAATGGATCTGCTCAAAATTCATAAACAATATGTTTTATAACAAATGTATTAAAATAACCTGATTTCAGATGAAGAAAGTTAGAGTGAAATGGCTTATTGGTAAGTGGATAACAGAAAATAATGATAAGGATGAAATTTATAATGGTTTTATTATAAATAGATATATAAAAATAAATGAAATTGAGGCTTGCTGTTTGAGAAAACAGAACAGTCTGTTCTGTTCGTTCGTGTTTTTACCATTCTATTGCGGGTTTCTATCAATCTATTGGAAGGATAAAGAATTATCTTTGACCCAATTTTTAGATTTCATAGAAATTCACAGTCCACTCTATGTTTCTAATTTTTATTTCTTGCCTCTTACCGCAGTCTGCGAATAAGTTTATAGAAATATTTTTTTTCATCAATTGTGTTTATTAAACCATATTTTTTATAAATATGGTTTTTTTGTTATAATTATATCCAGCAGATGTTTTAAATTATTAAAAATTGACTGCTTTCATAAAGCATTATGATTTATAATATTTATTAAATACACTTTATTTTAGAAAAAATATTATATTTATAGCGGTTTATGTGTAGAAATTTCTAAACATAACATAATCACAGAGATGAAAGAATTTTCAATAGAACCGTTTTTACACGCAGAAAATAACCAGAAGTCTATCAATACGAAAGAGATTTCGGAACTGCTTGTGCTCAGGCCTGAACAACTTTTAAAGCCTCATAAAATATCATTTTATGCCGTTAATTTTTATTGTGAAGGGCAGGGAAAACATTCTGTTGACTTTAATTGCATTGATGTTAAAGAAAAACATATGCTGTTTCTATCTCAAAATCAGATTGCTCAGTTTCATGATCCTGTTTCCTATAAGGGCAGGGTGCTGATTTTTACAGAAGATTTTCTCTGCAGAAATAATATTCAGACCCAGTTTTTTGGATTGACAAATCTGTTCAACGATCCTTTGAAAATGCCGTATGTGTGTGTAGAAAGCCGCTTTGAAGAATTGTTGTCTCTTTTTAATTTTATCAGTGAAGAGCTTTCAAGACCTTACAGTGAGCTGCAAACCTGTATTTTGAACAATTATCTGTTTAATATTCTGCTTATTGCAGATCAGTTGTATAAGCCGCAGGACCATATTCTGGATACCCATCCATATAAGCTTCTGGTTTCTAAGTTTAAATCTTTTGTCAGCCAGAAGTTAAGCAGACAATATACAATACAGGATATTACAGACCACCTTAATGTAAGTATAAGAACTCTCGAAAAAGCATTTGTTGAGATAGAAAAAAGCACTCCTAAAAAATGGATGGCTGAAAGAATGGTTCTGGAAATTAAAAGAAACCTGGCGTGTAAAGAATATAATATAAGTGAGGTTGCCTATAGTTTAGGATTTAATGAAGTAACCAATTTTACGAAATTTTTTAAATCAAACACCGGACTTACTCCGAGCCAGTTTAGAGAAAATCTAGGGCCGGTTTAAAGAGAGTATCAACTTCTGAAGGTCTGTTTTGCTTTTTATCAGGGTTTGTTTTTATTATTATCGTGAATTTAACAATATTTATAATTTGTTGCTAATCATCCATTTGTATTGATTTTTTTTATTGTTTGTTCCTTAATTTGGTAAATGATACAGTTTATTAGTAGGAGATAGAAGTCTACTTTTGCACTGCAAGTTTATAAAGAGCTGCGATTCTAAAAAACAATGAAATGAAAAAAAATAGCAAAGAGACTCAGATCAGAGTTTACTCTTTGCTTTTTTACAAAGCGGGGATCTGTTATAAGGATGTTCGCTTTTTTATCATTTTTATGCGGCTTTAGATAAGGATGCCGGAAATATGAAAATATAATTTTGTGATATCACAAAAGAGCTTATCAGAATAAAAGATAAAACACAGCTGAATCCTTTAAATAGAGGAGACAACGAAAAAAACTTCTGAACGGATGTCTGAATAACTCCAATTGTAAGAAGTGGAAATAAAAAATATAAACACAACCCTATAACCAGAAAAAAATTATGAAACAAGATACATCAGCTACTGTACCTGTTTAATGAGCAGGTATGTATTCAAACCCGGGCGTTTCTGCCCTTCCAATTCTTTTATTTTTAAATTTTTCATTTCCGAAAAATGATTAATGTTTTATTCCGGAGTCATTAAGCTTTTGGAATAAGTAGGATTTATGTTTTAGCTGTCATTTTCCGAATATTAGTACACTTGGATGAATAAATTATTTCTACCTTTTGTTTTACTGCTGTATATAGCCGTAAATGCTCAGGATACCCTAAAGTATAATACAATTTATACGAAAACGTATCTTGAAACCTCTCAAAAAAACTTTAGTCAGGCTGTGAAAACGGCTGATTCATTGTATACTGTATCTGCATCTCCATACTTTCAGGTAAAAAGCCTGATGCTTTTGGCTTCATTATATCAGCAGTCAGGAGATCTCAAAAAATCTATCGGTTATGCTCATAAAACTGAAGTACTACTCGAGGATTCTGAAGACTACCTTTGGAGGGCTAAGGTTTCCGGCTTTTTAGCAACCCAGTATCGTCTTTTGAAGCTTTATAGCCAGTCTAAAAAATATTCCCTGAAAACCTTTAATCTCTGCGACAGGATAGAGAATAAGAAAGTCGCCAATATGACCAGAGGAATGGCTATGCAGGAGCTAGCCTATTATGAGCAGGAACGTGAGCAGTTTCATAAATCGAATCAGTATATTCTTAAAGCCCAAAAATATTTCAATGAATCCGGTCAGAAAACAGATTTCTTTTCTGCAAACAATGAACAGCTTCTGGGGCTTAACTATTATTATCTGAAAAATCAGGATGAAGCCCTGACCCATTATCAAAAAGCGATGGGGCTTAGTAAAGAACTTCCGGAAAGCCATATCACCGGTTTAATTTACAATGGCCTTGCTCAGGTATGTATTGAGAAGGGCGATTTGAAAAATGCCAAAAAATATCTGGATCTGGCCGAAAAAATTTCCGGGACATCAGGATTTCTTCAGCTGAAAAATGCGGTATACAATACTGCCCAGCAATATTATCTGAAAACAAATGATGTCAGAAACTTAACAAAAGTTGCCATAAAAAAGGATTCGGTGAACAAGAAAATCACTGAAAAAAGTAATGCTTTTATTAACGAATCCTACACCCGGCTGTATGAACAGAACAATGAAATATCGGAAGGCAGTTTCAGAAAAGATGTTATCATCTTTATTGGAGCTGTGCTACTCATCTTGATTATCGTTGGATTTATGCTCTATACAAGAATAAAACACAAAAAAAACTTACAGCGGTTCAATGAAATCCTTAAACAAGTGAATAAAGAAAGAATATCTGAGAAAGAGCCGGTTGAGGAAGCCGAATCTTTTTCAAAAGATATTGAAGAAAACGAAAGAAGAACAGAACAGGAATATTCAGTTACAATGACCACTGCCACAGAAAGAAAAATACTGATTAAGCTATACGAATTTGAAAGGTCTGATATATTTACCAATAATAATATTTCACTTCCTTATCTGGCCTCACTTTTTGAGACCAACACAAAATACCTTTCATTTATTATCAATACCCATAAGAAGAAAGATTTCAATAACTATATCAATGAGCTCAGAGTTTATTATGTGATAAAGAAATTGAAAATCAATCCAAAGTACAGGAAATATAAAATTGCAGTTCTGGCAGAGGAAGCCGGTTTTTCTTCCCAGAATAAATTTGCTACTATTTTCAAAAAAGTAACTTCAATGTCTCCTTCTCTATTTATAAAACATCTTGAAGAAGAGAAGGTGAAATAATCATCCGGGAACTTTATCATTTTGAGGAAAATGGTAATAGAATGCCTTTTAAAGCGGTTTTTAGCGCATTATCTTTGTGCCTGTCAGAGGAGGGGGGTGTGGTCACTGTACCGATCAAATCTCATAAACTGTATTATTTATGTCTGCAGTTTATAATATCCTGACACAGGAATAATGAATAAAAAAACGCAAATAGATGTGCTGCCGGGTATACTTTCTTTAAGGAAGTGGATTACGCTGTGTATTCTTATTTTAATCAGTGTTTCTTCAAAATTCCATGCACTATCTTATAATGAGCGAATAGAAGGCTTAGGACAGAACGTAATATACGTAACCAAGGGTACAACTATTTTTATTGGAGATTCCAATATAAAAATAAAACAAGTCCTGATTTCTAAAGAAAACAGGAAAATAAAAATCAGACAGAATAAGAAACCGAAAACTGTAAAATCTTCAGATAAAAGAGAGCAGATCAAAACAGAGCAGATCAAAGCAGCGGCTATTCTATATTCCAAAAACTCTTCTTCCGGAAGTGACCTGTCCGTTCCGGGCAGGAAAGACCTCTTTTTTATTGCTTCAACAGGAGAAACTCAAATAAAATCATCACTTCATAGATCTGTGGATGTTCTTTATGTTCAGAATTATTTATACGGAACCAGTATCGTCTCCGGAAGTTTGGATGAGCTGTTTTTAGAACACCATTTTTCTGAATCCCATGCCATAAGGCCACCTCCTTTTATTATTTGATTTTTAACGTATTAACTAAAATTCTCATGCTTCTTTTACAGGAGCACAGGTAAGTTCATGCCTGAATCTGAAAATGAACGAACAATAAATGAATGAATTAATGAAAAATAATATGAAGTATCATCTACAGTTTAGAGCTGTAATAACTTTTGTATGTCTGTTGTGCAGCGGATGGCTTTTGGCAGACGGCTCCAGGAATTTGTACCCGTCAGGTGCTACCGGGCTCCGTGCATTTTTGAGATCAAGCACCACTACCACAGATAGCTGGCCTTTCGCCAATGAAGGAACGCATTATGTATATGCCATACCAGGAGAAATCATTACTCTGGCTTCAAGTGCACAGAATGGAGGAACAGGAAGAATAAGGCTTTTTGCACCAGATGGAACACAGGTTGTTAACAATACTTCCAGTGGACAGATTTCCAGCAGAAGTGCAGAAATTGCAGGACCACAGCTGTCTGGGCAGACAGGGGGAGGCAGATATACACCCATCTATCATCCTGTAACAGAAGCCGGTATTTACCGTGTTGAGTTCGTGGGACGGGCAACATCAGATCCTTCCACAACAGTAAGTGCAGATAGTAACTGGACGCAAAGCAGTACCAATGCCGGAATTGCAGCATGGGACGTATCCGTTATTAATACAGGCAATACAGGATTTGTGCAAGGACGTGTGTATGCCAATATCCTGAATCTTTCCAACGGAACCTCTTCTGCAGCTACTGATGGATTTTATGGATTGGTATATGTACTAACAAAAGACGGATACACTTATAGAGTAAATAATAACGGGAATAATGGACTTTATTTTACTTTTTATGCGAATAACAATGGGTTTATAGATCCCACTACACAAAATCCTGTTTATAAAAGTCTTGACCAGTCCACAACCGCTTTTTTAACAGGAAAAGCACATAATCCCAATTTAGCCGATACTTCTAAACACATTACCCATAAACTGTTCTACAGCCTTCCTGCGGCAGATTTGCCAACAACATCATCAGGAGCTGTTCCGGGAGGTTCTACCTGGCTTAAAAGCACAGTAATTGTACCAGATGTGACAGGAGTTCAGCTGGTAGGAGTTGATGGAACACCAGCACAGGTAAGTGGGAAAGGAGGATATATTAAATTTAACGCAGGGGCTCCCGGGCAGTATAAAATTGTGATCCAAAGCACAGCAAATCCGGCTGCTTTTGTTACGCGTACCCTTACGGGACCGTCTGTAGCAGGAGTTAATTCTATTTTCTGGGATGGAAAGGATGGTTCCGGAAATTCACTGCCAATAGGTTCAGTACCAGCAGAAGTAACGGTACAGCTTCAGGGAGCGGAAGTACACTTCCCGTTCATTGATATGGAGTATAACAGGAATGGAACAATTATCCAGCTTCTGGATCATACCAATCTGAGTAATGTAGCATCAGATCTTGTTTACTGGAATGATACTGATATTCCAAATGGAAGCACCGGTACATCTTCTAACCCTAAAAACAATACCCACCTGCCTCCGGTAAACAGTGCAGGAATCAGCAGTGTAACTAACGGACATATCTGGGGAGTAGGAGGATCAGGAACCTCCGGGCTGTTCGGAGATGTAAGGTCAATTGATACATGGACTTTTATCAAAGGAAATGCAGCGACAATTGCTACCACTGTGGAAGTGAAAATTGCAGACTTAAAAGTAACCCAGGTAGTACCGGATAAATCTGCGGTTTCAGTAGGAGAACAGCTTACCTACACTGTAAAAGTGAAAAATGACGGTCCAAGCGGTGTTACGGAAGCTCCGTTTACTTTTACTCTTCCGCCGGGTCTGGATCCGCAGTCTCTTGTTTTCACAGCCAACGGATGCGGAAGTGAATCGACAGCAATAACTTACAATCCTGCGACACGTACTTATTCGTCTGCACTTAATTTGCCTAACGGATGTGAAATTACCTATAAATTCACTGTAACGGTTACTGCTTCTGCAACACCGGGAAATTTAACAGTAAAAGCAGGAATACTTCGTCCGAATGACGTAACCGACCCGGATGCAACCAACCCTAACCCTGCAGTTCCACCTACCAATGCAGAATATGAATGTGCGAATAACGGGTTAGGAGGTAATTGTAACAATTTATTGAATAATGCCAATGTAATGTTTTCTCCAACGCCAATATGTACGGAAGATGTTCAGGGGAATGCTTTCAGTACAGAAGACGGAGATCCGGTAACTTTCTCTCAGCCAGCCACCGATTTTGGTTTTGTCTTCGATATTTATACGCTTGATAATTCTTTTAACCTTAACATCAACGGAACTCAGCTTGCTACGCAGGAAATTCAGTTTTCTACAGCTGTTCCGAATATCCGTTTCGCAGACGGATCTGTTTACGGATCGGGTGGAATACCTGAAATCTGGCAGATCATAGGAACATCTTCAGCCCCTTCAGTAAGAGTAAATATCAGTGCTACAGGAGCGGTAACATTATTCGGTAGTAAGACATCAGGAGGTCCGTTATTTCCTTTGGAATTATATAATGGAGCAACCTTTAATATAATAACCTGGAACGTAGCATCAGCCAATATCGTTACAGCAACACAGGTGGTGGTAGGTCCTACTTATATGACCGGTTACGGATCAGGAAAGAAAATCGTGCCTTGCCATTGTATCAAACCTGGAGCAACAGGTACGCCGGACAGCTATGCACAGATCGGAATTCTTACCAAACCATCGATTACTGCTGCGAACTGGCCTAAAAATGTTCCGAACGGGCAGCTTGTTCTGGATAGTGCCGGAAAAGGTCTTGTGGTTACTCATATGACCACCGCTCAGAGAAATGCTCTGGTTCCGGTGGAAGGAATGGTTATTTATAATACAGATTTAAAATGTGTTCAGCTTTACAGAGGTACCACCCCGGGAGTAGATATTTCCCGTACCGGATGGAACTGTATTAAAAGAGGCTGTAACGAATAACAATAGGTGATTAAGTTTTTAAAGATTGCCGGGATAGCTGGAAACAAATATCCTGGCAGCTTTTTAACGGATAAAAAAATGAAATTAAAAATGAGAAATATAATAATTACATCAATAGCTCTCTTTTCTGCAGCTTTATTCAATAATATAAAGGCTCAGGTAGCATTTGGTAAAGATAATGTAGCGAACCCGAGTGCTCTGGTAGAATTTGGTCCGGGAAATAAAGGGATTATACTACCATCAGTTGCTTCAGCTTCAGGAGCGGTAGGAGGGACTTTTGTTTTTAATACGGCCGATAAAGCAGTGGAAGTGTGGGAGGAAAAAAACAATAACAATACCGGAGGCTGGACTTCGCTTACGGATCAGGGACAAGGTATTCTTCATGCTTTATTTAATACAGGCACAGATGCAGCAGCAACAGCCGGAGTGATTATCGGAGCAACAACAACAAGTAAGCCAGGAACTCTGGTGCTGGAATCTACAACAAAGGCAATGGTTTTACCTGTAGTGACCAATCCGCATCTGACTATGAAAAGCTCAGTAGCAGGAACGATGGTATATGATACGGCTTCTGATATGCTGGCTGTATATGATGGAACGAATTGGAGCTACTGGAAATAAGAAAATCATCAGTTTAGTTTTGAGCTGCAGAATGAGGGGTAGAAATAGTCCTCTTCTGCTGCTTTTATAAGTTAAAAAAAAATGACAAAAATTAATAATTTTCATACAATGCAGATGATCATGAAGGTTTTAACAGTCATGATCCTTGTTATTTTTTTAGTCCTGGCCTGCGCACCTTGGAATACAGCTGTCAAATTTGTTCTTCTCGCTACGGGAGCTCTCCTGCTGAGACTATTCCTAAAGGCTAAATGCATTGAATATGAATTCTCAGGAGAATGCATAACGATTAAAAGATTTCATCCTTTTTACCAACGAAAAAAGATGTCGCCTTTCGCCGAATTTCCAAGACAATACCTCAAAGATTTCGTGCTTGAAGAAAGACAGATGGTTTCCAGCCTGGTTATTGTGCTGGATACGGAAAAAAGAAAAGGATTCAAAATGAAACTTCAAATAGCGGGTTTTAATAATCAACAAATAAAAGACCTTACAGATTCACTGGAAAGTATAAAAAAGACGAATAAAAATGAATACTGATTTTAAAAATATCCATGTTGGAAAACTGGTAAAAAAGAGAGTGGCAGAATGTGAGATTGATACATTCAGAATATGCAGATTTTTTAAATGTACGGAAGATGATTTGAAAATCATGTATCAGCAGCCGGATATGCCCTCTGATCTGATGCTAAAATGGAGTAAGTTATTGGAATACGATTTTTTTAGAGTGTATTCACAGCATCTTATATTATATTCTCCCCCGGCCAATGCCAATCTGAGCAGACAGACAGACAAGAAGAAATCAGATCTTCCCCAATTCAGAAAGAATATTTATACAAAGGAGATCATTGATTTTATTATGGAATTGATCCTTACAGGAGAAAAAACAAGATATCAGGTGATAGAAGAATATAGAATACCCAAGACCACATTGTATAAATGGATGGATAAATACAGTAGTAAAGCAGCCAGTTAACTTAATATACAAGTATAAAATGATACTAACTGAAATGATCCTGATCGGGAAAACAATTGAAGAAGCAGAAGAACTTGTAGGGCAGAAAACAGTAAGAATGTACAGCTCAAGATATGCTTTTGAATTAGAGCGTTATTGCTTTGGTATTTTAAAAAGACGTCTACATATTTCTACCTGTAAGGGAATCATTTATGACTGTCATTTCAGAATAGATCTGTAAAATAAGCCAATCAAAAATTCCAGATTTTATGAAACCAGACAAGCAACTGTACGAAAAAGATTTTCTTTTGGGGCTCTCAAAAAAAGAAGTCATCAATGAACTTGGACACGGATTCAATTTTTATCCGGATGATATCTGGTATTATGAAATAAAGAGGACATGGTGGGGAATGAAAACGGTTCTATTCCTGATTTTCCGAAACGGAAAGCTACAACACAAAAACATTAAGAAAGTATATGGAAAAGTATATAAAACCAAACTACCAGAAAATCTATAGTGATATTATCACCAGAAAATACCCTGATAAAGAAGAAAAGTGCAGATTTATCCTTACCAAAAAAGATCTTTCAGTAATGGATGTTATTAAGCTGAACAAGCTAATTTTTACGAAAGATGTAATGCAGGATACACTCATCAGCAATCAGAAACATCGTTCATACGATAAACAGACCATACTGCAGATCCTGAAGTATCAAAAAGAAAATAACATGAATAACAGTGAATTGGCAAGACACTTCAGCCTTAGCCGTAATTCTGTAGCGAAATGGAGGAGGATATTTTTAGGAGAAGAAAACTCTGGAAAGAAAATTGCAGCTAAGGATCTTGTATATTAATGAATTTTTGAATAAAATTTATTGGCGGTGGCTCCGAAGGAGCCACCGCCAATAAATTAGCACAGGGGGGCACAGAGAATTTATTAATCATTTTTATCCGGAATGGAAATTCCGCCTTTGGCGAATATCTTTTTTAAGCTGTCTGAAAGCAAGACCAGCCCGGCAGCCATCATGATAATGTCCTTCAGAACAAGACGTCCGGCTCCTGATAAATAAGGAAATCCATGCTGAGGTGTGGGAAAATCACCACCGAGATCAGGAACATATACTTCCGGGGTAGTAATCAGAAAAGACAAAGTAACTAAAGACATCAGGAATGTTAATGCTCCGCCAGCCGCTCCAATTTTGGGAAACCATACTCCCAGAACAACCAGAATCCCTATGATGACAATCACACTGCCAAGTCCGTAAGAAAAAATATAAGTTCCGTTTTCTTGGTGCCAGTCTATATTTCTCTGAACAACTTTTCCTTCCGGATTCTTATAAATAGTATATTCCGGAACCATTTTATTTTCCTTATTAAGCACTTTATTGGCTGCATTTTTATAAAAGAAATTCATAACAGGACTATTCGCGACAAAAGGGACGATTCCCTCTGCTTCATACTGAAATGCTTTTAATCCTCCAATCCATGCCATAACGATGAATATGGAAACCCTCAGAAAATTAAGGAAGTAAGAGTCCAATGCCGTAAGACGGTTAAGTAATCTGTTGTGCTGCATAATTTGCTTTTCTACAAAGGTATTGAGGCACAAGCCTCTTAAAAATAGAGATATCAGGATATTACATGGACATTTTTGCCACTACAGAGATTCCTACCTTTTCTCTGTATTTTTTAGGAGAACAGCCAACGGATTTCTTAAAATACCTGCTGAAATAAAATTCATCATTAAAACCTAGCTCAGCAGCAATTTCTTTCACAGATCGATAGGTAAGATGAAGTAGTTTTTTGGCTTCCAGAATGACTCTTTCATTAATAAGCTGGCTGGGAGTTTTACCAAATTCTTTCTTAATGGTTTTGCTTAATGTTCCGCCAGTGATATACAGTAGATTACTGTAAAACGCAAGTTCCTTTTCCTCCTTAAAATGAAGATCCAGCAGCTTTCGGAATTCTCCGGCGTGTTTATTAGCGGGTGTTTTATGGTAAATCTCATTCTGCACTATATTGATTTTCTGTTTGCTGCAAATGGCAAGGATCAGCTGAATATAAGTTTTAATAATTGATGCTGAAAACGGATGATCTTCCGAATTTTCAAGTTGAACATGATTAAAAATTTCCAGAATCAAGGCATAATTTTCCTTAGTGAGCTGTATGGCCGGGTTTAAATAGATATTGTTAAAAAGAAGCCCATTACAGGCAACTTCTTCTTTATGATATTCTATACAATAATAATCACCATGGAAGAAAAGACAAAAAATCTCCTGCCCGGAATGTGGTACCAGATTTAACTTCTGAAAAGGAGAAAGAAACAGGACTGTACAGTCTTCATAAAAATAATTAATGTGATCTACAGAAAAAACGCCAGACCCGTTCAGTAAAATGACACTATAATTTTCTGTCGTAAGGTCTGTGGGAAAATCAGATTGATGATAAGATTGTATGTGTACAGCCATGGAATAAATATAGGAAATCTCAACTGTATAAGCTTAATATTACTAGTGGGGATTGTTTTTCAAAAAAATATAAAACCTGTTTTTAATACGTCGAGTTCTGTCGCTTCCGGCTCTGATATTTGCATCAATAAAACACAGAACATGAAAATAGACTTAAAAAATAGGGGTGGACATCCCGCCTGATACCACCTTAAAAAATAAGGCTTACATCAAAAGTCATTATTGAAAAAAAGACTTTTCTTATTCATTTATTCAATAAAAAACAATCAAAATCACAAAAAATGAACAACATTGAAAACAATGCTGCCGAAACTCCGGCAGAAAACATTCCATCTCAAACCCTGTTTAGATTTGTAAGCTTAAGAAGCCCCCAGCTTTCTGATGAAAAAGAACAGAATAAAAGATTTATTCTGATTCCTGAGACCTATAAAAATGATAATACATTTTATATTCCTGTAGTAAATGCAGTAGGCTCAAAACAAAGGAAATTAATTGAATGCGCTGCTGCTTTTGCCAGTAGTCCAAAATGTATTAGCAGCGATCCTGCCAGTTTACATAATTTATCAAATTTTAAAAGAAATTACAAAGCAGTTTGTGAATTTGGAGCATGGATTGTAAAAAACAAAGATACCCACACTGCCCAAGAAATTCTTGCTGTAAGAAATACCTATTTTGCCGGGCAAATACAACCTACTCCTGAGCCTGCCGATATCTGGAATAACCTAATTTACCAGGTCGTGACACAAAAAGACTTTTATATTAAAGAAACGCTGATGCAGGCCTTACTTGCCATGCATGTTCTGCCGGCCGTTAATGAGGAAACAACAAAGATATTAGTAAATGCCAAAGTAGTTCTTCCTAAAGAATTAATGCTGGATGACAAACCTCTTCCGGCGTCTGAAACGTTCTCAAAAGCCGGAGCAAGAGAAGCAAAAGAAACAATTCCTACAGAGGAAATGAGAAAGCAGCAGCTGGTTTCTGTAACAAAAGCAAAACTTGAAAAATATGCAGGACTAAAGAAGAACCTTTCTGCAATAGAAAGAAGATATAGGAGGGAATATCAGACAGAATATGAAGTTTACCAGGAAGGGTATCAAAGAGAAATTGCTCCTATTATTGAGCGCTATAATCTTGAAGTAGCTGAAATGAGAGATAAATACTGTCCTACAAGAGCTCCCGGCGAAAAATATGATCCGGCAGATCCATGCCAGCAGATCCCAAAAGTTCCAGAACCAGTCCTTCCAAAATTTGATTTCCAGTTCCGCCCGGAAATAGAAGCCGGAAATTTAGAATTGGAGCTTAAGCCTGATAATATGGAGGCGCTATTGGATATTCTTGGGTTTGATTTTCCGCAGGATCAAATCAGTAACCGTGCTGCAGCTCCTGGAACTCCGAATCTTAATGAATTACTGGATGGAAGAAACACTTTTTCAGAAATCAATGCTCTGATCAAAGAAACGGAGGAAAAGTGTAATACGATTATTGCAGAAAATACAGAAAGCAATACAGAAGTTTATACCAGTATTGGAGGGGTTATTGTTCCTTTAACAAGAACTGTTTCTGTACCGTTTACTTACCAGATTTGTCCACGGGTTTTATATAAGAGGTATGCACTTGATCTTTCTTTAAATGTTCCGGATGCTTCCTGGGATGTTTCCGGAGTATCATATGCCCTGATTGAAAGCAATGGTAATTTGAATGCAGACAACGATGGATTCTGGTTTGTAAAATCAAGAACAGGAAATACTATTTTCTTAAACAACCTTTTAAAGGAAGGTGTTGAATATGCTGCTTTACAGGATTCCTCTTTTGATATTAAAGTCTATTTTACCAACGGAAGAATGGCTCAGTTCAGAACCAATGGAATTAGCACAAGATCATGTATTTCTTCCCAATTTGAACTGCTGGTTGAAGAAACAGAAAATCCTCCGGTTGTCATTGAGGGTGAACAGAACTTCATCCCTTCAGGATTTGGATTTAAACAAATAGGGATTGCTGATTATCTGAAAGTAGAACAGAGTACCCATGCTTATGTGGAAGGAGAAGTAGCTCATATTGAGAATATCATGGCAAGAGAATACCGTGAAAAATCTACCCGAAGATTAAGAAGAAGCGAAAATACAACCACCTCCTCTTCAGATACTGAAAGAGAGCAGCTTTCAGATACCACTACGGCTAACCGCTTCGAAATGCAGTCTGAAGTATCAAAAATTATGCAGGAATCCAATGATTTTGCCGGCTTTGCTAATGCAAGTTATAGAAGCCCTAATGGATTATTCTCTCTGAATGCAGGAGCTAATTATGCCAATCACCGTTCCAAAGATGAAAGTACAAGACAGGCGGTGAGTCAGGCTCAGGATATTACTGCCAGAGCAATGGACAGAATCGTGACCAAAGTTCATGAAGAACGGATTGAAAAGATCATTGATGAGTTTGAAGAAAACAATTCCCACGGATTTGATAACCGTAAAGGGGATAAAAATGTAGTAGGAGTGTACCGTTGGGTAGATAAACTGATGAAAAACCAGATCTACAACTACGGTAAACGTATGATGTTTGAATTTATGGTTCCGGAGCCTGCAAAACTTCATTTGTTGGGAATGGCTTCTCAGAAAAAACCGGATCAGGTAACTTTGGTAAAGCCGGAAGACCCAAGAACCTCTTCTGTAATGAAGCTTGCTCATTTTGGAGATCTGGCGAATGATAACGTTCTCAAGTACTGGACAGCGAAATATAATGTTGAAATTCCAGAAAAGCCAATTGAATCTTACAGCGTTGGAAAATCAATGAGCGGGCAGTTTGTCAATGAAAACAGTGCCATCCAGAATGCATCCTTTAAAGATGAAATCCAGATTCCGGATAATTATGTGGCTGTAAAATGTGCAGCAGGATACAGTGCGGCAGGTGATAGCAGCGCAACGGCGATGTGTATTCTGGTAGGAGATCAGACGTTCTATATTCACGGAAGGTGGTCCCAGCTTGAAATGCACCCTAGACAAGTTCTTACAATGCCTTATTCAAAGTCCATTCCTATTTCTACTACTTTCTACGAGGCTTTTTCAGGAACAGTGAATTGTGTGGTTGATCTGGAGTTAACAACCGAAGCCAAAAATGCATGGTATCAGAAAGTTTTTAAAGCGATTATAGACGCCTATGAAGATGCTTTGGTGGGGTATAATAATAAACTTGGAGAAGAAAAGAATAAGGCTGTAGAAATCAAAGGTTCAAACCCGATGTTCTACCGTCAGATTGAAAATACCATTCTGCGTAAAAACTGTATTTCATATCTGTCAGACAGAACTTCCGGTTCTACTCATGGCTACGGATTAGAAGGGCAGACCAGCGGTTCTTCCTTCAGAGACTATGAAACGGTTTTAAACAGCAATCTTGATAAATACACCGCTTTTGTGAAGTTTATGGAACAGGCTTTTGAGTGGGAAAATCTTTCCTATAACCTGTATCCCTATTATTGGGGCAACAGAGAAAACTGGATGGATCTTTATCAGGCTGAAGACACCGATCCGTTGTTCAGAGCCTTTATGCAGAGTGGTATGGCGAGAGTTGTTGTTACGGTACGTCCGGGATTTGAGGACGCAGTACAATTCTATCTGGCCACCGGAAAGATCTGGAACGGAGGCGAAATTCCTGTCATTGGTGATGAATTATACCTGTCTATTGCAGATGAAATGAAGGAACCCAAAGGAATGAAACAAGGAAAAGCCTGGATGACAAGGCTTCCAACGTCTCTAAACATCCTTCAGGCAGAAAGTATCGGATTGAAAGTGAAACATGCGCTGCCTTTCAGTACAGAAAATCCGGATGATTTTGAAGTACCGTCAGAAGTGATTACAGAAGATAAATTCAATTTTGAAAAAGATAACAGCTTGCTGGGCGGAGGTATAGGTGAAAAATGGATTGAGATTACGTTTGATCGTATGGATAAATATTCTAATATTTATTCGATGGATGATAATTCCGTTTTCCCCAGAATATATGAGTGTATGGGAAATACTATTACAATTGAAAGAGATGCTGCCTGGAGTGCAACGGAACTTTCAACGGTCTTCTACAAAAGTTTAGCATTTGAATTATCCGCAATTGATGGGTTAAAAGCTGTTCCTACTGGAAATAATGGATTAACATTTAAAATAGATGTTAATAAGATAAAAACATTTACATTCAGAAAACCAGATGATAATGATGAATATGGTTTGTTAAAGTTTGTAACTGATGGGCAGGATTACCTTAAAATTTTATCTCCTGAACAATACCGTGAAAGAGTTTTAGATAAAGATAGAATTGAGCTTACAATGAATGATTTTACAGATAAAGCTCCTCTTTCCAAATTCCTAGTTTAATCCCTTAAAATTTAACCCATGAGCCGTGTAAAACACGAGGCTATCTGGCAGCACGATAAAGTGCTGCCTTATATCCTCACGACCTTAAAAGATAAGATTAGTGAGATTACTGCGGTAGAAAAGATATTCCTTTTCGGAAGCAGGGGCCGGATTCCTTTTGAACAATGGAAGGATCTGGAAGGAAAAGACTGGGACGTTATGGTACAGACCAAATACAAACTGAAGAACGCTCAGATTCTGGTAGATAAAGATTATTACGTGGATCTTCTTGTTCTGGATGAAGAAAGGATCAAAACGTATTATTCAGGAAATAAACTGACGATGGTTTTCCCGGAGAACGAATTAAAAATACCGTGATGAGCTTAGAAATATTAAACAATCCTTTATTGGGCAGCTCCGAACATTCTTTTTTTAAAACAGACAGCCCTTCTTTCCCTGTTTTGAAATCACCTTCCGAACAGAAACAGCTTACAGCAAAACAAATTGCTAATACCTATTATGATGGAAAAGCCGCTCTGAGTGGTAAGGGTTTTCAGATCTATACAGATGATCCCATATTTGGAGGAAATATAGAAGAGGTCGTTATTTATCAAAGTATGTACAGAAAGACCATTGAAGGAATTGATGTGATTCTTTTTGCCAGTAAAGACGGAGCTTTTCTTCTTCAGCGTTATATGGAGGCGCTGCCGGATAGTAATCAGCTGATTCTTTTCCTGGAAATTAATGATCAATATAATTACAGCACGGTAATGCGGGCTGTGGCAGGTGCGGAGCTTACGAAAACTAAAAATAATTCCTTTGACGATATTCTTAGTTTTACAAGAAAACATCAGGTTACTGTTTCTCCAAAAGCACTTGAAGAGCTGATCAAAAATGAAATTTATAGAAATAAAGTAAGTTTCATTAGCTGGTTTCTGGGATTAAAAGATGCCAGCATCGGTAAGATATTTAGTTTCTTTAAACAGGAAATGTTAGAAGGAGCTGCTGATTTTTTTATAGAAGGTATCGCAGATAATATTGCAAAACTCAGGATTACTGAAAATGGCTGGAATCCCTATCCTAAAGAAGGTGAATACGATCCTGTTTTTATTCCAGATGCACTTTATAAGGAACTTAAAAAATTCTATGAACATGAAGGTCAAAAGAATCCGTATGAAAATCTGGAAGGACAGAAGAAAATAAATGCCCAAATTGTAAAAACCCTGTTTGAAAAAATAAATGATGTTAAAACAGATTTTAGTAATCTCCTGGCTAATGCAGAAAATTTCTTTCCTGCTTTTATTTTTAAGAGAATTAAAAAATCCATCAACTTCTTTTTCAACCAGATAGATAAAATTGAAAGTTTTCTTATCGATCCCCTTACCGGAATGCAGCATATTATCTATAGAGGTCATCAGATGACTAATGCTTTTCTGTGTGGGATTTACAACAGTCTGATTGATATTATCGCAGGAATTTTTTCAATCATTGGCTTTATTTTCAAGGCAGTTGCTGCTATGGATAGAGTGAATGACCGGAAAGTTGAATATGGTGAAATGTTCCTTGAGCTAACGGAAGACCTTATGGAGGGGATTATGAACTTTGATTATCTGGACTTTTTTAAACAATGCCTGACCTTTCAGATAAGAACCATTATTCGTCTGGTAGCATGGATTGAGGAAAAAGTCCCTTAGCTGACTTTTGAAAAAGCTTCTTACTATTATGGATATATCATTGGGATTATCGTAGACATCGTTGTTGAAACGCTTCTTACCGGCGGAACAGCTGCGGTTGCTAAGCTGGCTAAAACGGTAGAAAGCTTTATATTAAATCCTCTTGAAAAGATTTCCAAAGCCGTTACCCATGCCGGAAATTTCATGACAAGAATCCTGGAGTTCATTAAAATGATGCTTCGCGAATTTAAAAAAGGAACAAAGGAAATTTTTTCTAAATTAGAGAAAGTTTTAGATGAGGTCTTTGGATTGGGAGATGAAGTAGCGGATCATGCTCTGACGCCTGCGGAGAGAAGAGTGAAGGAGAAGCAAAAGAGAGCTCAGAATAAGTTTGAGAGAAAAAGAAGAGGAGGAAAGTATAATTTAGAAGATGTAGATGAATTAGGTTCTAAACCAGCAACAAAAGAAGAGTTGTTAGATTGTGATAAAAAAATTAAAATCTTAGCATTTAAGGAAAAGGGGAGGTTTAGATTAGCGACAAAAAACACTCCAGCATATAGATATATAGAAAAGAATAATATTGCAGCATATTTTGATGCTCATGAAATACCACCTGTAATATGGTATAAAGAAGGTTCTTCTAATTATGTAATTGCCCATGAATATTATCATTTGGAAGAATTTTGTAAAATTGGAAAAAAAGCTTTCACTAAAAAAGATTTTGGCACTTTAAAAGAAGCACTTGTGAATAATATATTGCGTGAGAAATATGTTGCTGAAAGATTGCTAGAAAATGCAGAAATACTAAATTTATCCTTGAGTGAATTAAAACATATTAAATTGTACTATCAAGAGAAGATTATTCTACCAGCAGTTAATTTGGGAGTGGAAATGATTCCAGAATTTATTATAAGATTTAAAAATTACGGACTATGACAGATAAAGAAATAATAGAAAAAGCAACTAAAGCTTTAAAAGCATTAGATTTACTTGCTGATTATAACAGTATTGGAGTATATAGAGATATAAATCCTATGATCTTGGAAATGAATCCTGACATTGAGTTTCAGTATTCGGTTCATTTTAACTTTAATCCCCCGGTTCTTGGAACTGGAGCTGCTATAACAGTCGATAGAAAGACAAATAAGCTATTGAAGATTATAACTAAAAACGGATTATACAAAGTCCCAGAAGAACTACAGTAATTTTTACTGCTTCAGAAAATATTCAAAACTTTTAAATCAACCAGCATGATTCCCATGCTGGTTTTTCTTTTTTTGGTTTTAGATTAGAGAAAATTTCAAGAAAGATGAATTAAAAAAAGACCGGCAGTTTTAAACTACCGGTCTGATTAGCAAAAAAAATATCTGATATCGATTTAATTCTCTCCGAAACAAAGCCTACTTGGCTACATACGTATAATTCTTATTATGGGTTTGTCCGGCAACTACCGTTGTGGTTACATTGGTTTCTACGCTTCCTCCTACCTCAGTTTTGTAGCTCACAGCAATAGGGCCTCCGTCATGATTGGTAACATGGGCACTTAAATTTCCAAAATTAAAAGGTTTCACGGTTTCAAGAACATAGGTTTGAGTGGAACCTGTAAAATCATTTATTCCCAGGATAATATCATCTTCATTTCCCTGTGTGACACCGTTTATTTTCCATACCGGGGAGCCGTACTGGCTGGCATCATGGTTTCCTGCCGCTATTCCGAAATCCACCTGGTCGTTAGAATCTGCTCCGTTTATTGTAATGGTCATTTTCATATTGGCCTTCGCATTGGAAGGGTCGTCATCATCTTTACCACATGCTACAGATATGCTTCCTATAGCTATTACAGTAAGAAGACTGAAAATAATTCGTTTTGTCTTTTGCATTTTCATAATACTACTTTTGAATGTTGATCCTGCAAATGTAGTGCTGGATAAGCTGTCCGAACAATACAGAAAAATCAGGATTTTTATTCTCCCTGAAATTAGGTAGAAGGAAGAGTATATGAGAGTTTCAATGGGAAAAGATTCGATAAACAGAGGTGATTAGAAAGCTCAAAATCTTGTATTTCAAAATAAAATAATGGAGACTGTAAGAGACGGTTTAAATTTTACATTTCTTCAAGTCTTCAAAAAGACTAACGCAAAGTTGATGAATAATTCCACCTTATTTTGAGTCATCAAAGTGATGCGACTTCATCGCTGATGAAGCGGAATGTTTATCCATACGCTTCAACGAATCAACCGAGTTGATTACAGCCTTTGCTCCCTTAAAGTCAGTAGTTTATAAAATGAAAGCTTTGCGTGGAAAAAACACATCGCCAGTATATTATCTTTTTAATCAAAAAATACTCAAAGAATGTGATTTAAATAAAGATGTGAATGTTATACAAAAAATCAAATTTAGAAATTTAAACAGGCTTTCAGATATTATTGAAAATTTATGATCTGTAAATCAGGTGATTGTCGTGTTGTTTGGCCTTTTTTATAAAATTTCATGCAAGATTTTCCAAAAACCGGGTTTTACTAATGAGTACTCAAAATCAATGAATGTTTAATACAGTAAAAAATAATGTAATGAAGAATCTGATAGTACTTAAATTTTTTGCGGCCATTTTAGCCGTAGGAGTAATTTTTACTCTGTTTGCCTCATGTCTTGATGATAATGATATTGAGGCTCCCCCCGTAAAACTGGAAGATCTTAAGGGGAATTACAGAGGAAGGCTGATTACTGTTCAGGGAATCTCCAGAACAGAAAAGGCAATAGAATTTAGAACAAAAAAAGATACCATAACATTTGCGGAATTTCCGGTAAAAGAAATTGTAAAATCAGTGATAAAAGACCCTGTAAAAGCAGACGCGGCACTGGCTGCCATTGGAAAAGTGAAATATAATCTGAATTACACTTCTGTATTGTATGCTGATAAAAATGTAATAGAACTGACTTTTACTCCTGAAAAACTGGCATTTCGGATTCCTGTTGACGGAGTTAGTAAAAATGCCGTGATCACATTAGCTGCTAAGCAAAAAGGGTATTTTGCAGGACTGGACAGATCGTTGAGATTTGGCCTGACTGCCGAAAGAATCACAGTAGACGGAACAGATTTAGATCCCTATGAAATCATTTATTATAATTTCCCTTATCATCTGAAGAATTGATAGAAATAACAAATAGATAGATACCGTTTAAAAGATCCAGTCTATTTTTGCCCTACCATTTAAAAAGCCGGACGCTGTAGCCATACATGAAAGAAAACAAGGAGCAGATTTTGATTAACCGCCTTCTGATAAAAGAAGAAGCTGCCTGGAAAGAACTTTTCGGAATTTATTCCGGAAGCCTGTCCGGGGTCTGCTCCCGCTATATTGCTGAAAAAGATGATGTAAGAGATATTTTGCAGAATAGTTTCATTAAAATGTTCCGGTCAATAGACACGTTTGAATATCGGGGAGAAGGATCGTTAAAGGCATGGATGATGAGAATTGCAGTGAATGAATCACTAAAACATATCAGGCAGAATTCCGGTTTTCAGACCACAGCCTGGACTTCCGATTTTCCTGACACTCCGGAAGAAGAAGAGCCTGATCTTGAAGAAGTTCCACAGACAGAGGTCATGGAAATGATAAAAGCACTTCCGGATGGATACAGAACTGTTTTTAATCTGTATGTATTTGAGAAAAAAAGCCATAAAGAAATTGCGGAGCTGCTGGGAATAGCAGAAAACTCTTCAGCTTCACAGTTTCACAGGGCAAAAGGACTACTGGTCCAGAAAATTAAAGAATTTAAAATGTCCAAAAAAGCACAATATGAATAACCGGTGGCTCAATGATCTGCGCAGCAAGATGGAAGACCATGAAGAGGATGTTCCGGATGGGCTGTGGGAAGATATCAGGGATGAATTGTTTTCAGAAAAAAATGAGAATATAATTCCTGTGAGCCTTAATTCAGGTTCAGAAAATGGAGTCGAAAATAAAAATATGTCTGTCGGAAGCCATAAAGCCTGGCTATATCGTATTGCGGGAATTGCAGCAGCTGTTGTTCTGTTATTTTTTACCGGAAAGCTGTTGCTGGAAATGAATGCAGAGACAACGGAGAGTAGGAGTACGGCCAACTCTGGAAAGAAAGATCAGATCGCGAATTTCGGAAGGGAATCAGGCCATTCAGAGGTCCCGGATACTGCACCAGGTATCAAAACCGCAGATCCGGAAAAATTTAGTGTTTCAAAAGGCATGGTCACAGGGAAAAATATAGATGAAAAAGTACAGAAGAATACTTTTGAAAGTAATATCAACAAAGAAATTTCAGAAGAGAAAAGGAATGTTTTTGACTTAAGATCACTGCAAAATAAAGAGATTCCCGGCCAGAATTATGTTCTTACTCCAAAAGAAGAAAAAGAAAAAATTGATGAGGTATCTGTTGCGGATGAAACATCTTTACAGGAGAAATATGTCAGAAATGATAAATCCAATCAAGGAAAACAACATTCTAAGAGGTCATGGATGCTGAGTATGTTGACGGGAAATGCTTCTTCAAATTCTTCCGTACAGCAGTTTTCGGGATATGCTTCTATGAGTGGAAATCCAATGATTGTTGATGAAGTGTGGAGTGCTACAAGTACCGAAGACGACCCGTTAACCGAAATTTTACTGGCCAATCAGAGCAAAGAAGTAGAAGCAAGAATAAGACATAAAATCCCTGTTACTTTTGGCCTTTCGCTCTACTATAATCTTGGAAAAAGATGGGGCGTTGGAACAGGAGTGAACTATACCAAGCTTTCGTCTGAACTTCATTCCGGAACCAGCTCCAACTATATCAAAGGGGAGCAGACCGTTCATTATATCGGCATCCCTGTTCAGATCAATTATAATGTGGTGAAAAAAGGGAGGTTTACAGGATATGTTACGGGAGGAATGATTGCGGAAAAACCTGTGGCAGGAAGTCTCAAAACAAAATATATTGTCAACGATGAGGTAAAGGAAACCTCAGAAGAACGCCTGGATTCAAAACCAATACAGTTTTCAGTCAATACGGCGGCCGGACTTCAGCTGAAGGTGATTGATAAATTCGGAATATATGCAGAACCGGGAATCGGTTATCATTTTAAAGATAATAGTGGACTTAACACGATCTATAAAGAAAAACCCTTACACTTCAATGTAAAATTCGGGGTCAGGCTGCTGCTGGACTGACCTGTTTACTTGATTAACCCTTAACGATTTATATATATGAAAGCAAAATTAATGTTTTTGGCTTTTCTATTCATCAGTGCCATGAGTATAAAAGCCCAGTGTAATCCTACCATCACCAGCCCGAGGCTTGGCGTAAAGTTTCCGGACAAAATTTTGTTCTGCAATACGGAAAACGAAGTCCTTTCTACACAGGCATTCGGCACCTATCAATGGTATAAGCAGGCATGGACCTGGCAGACGCCTAATAACAATCCTTGGGAACCCATTCCGGGAGAAACTTCACAAACCCTCACCATTAACGGGAATGATGACCAGCTTTATTATTTTAAAGTAGCGGTAACCCAGGGAGACTGTTCAGCAGAAAGCCCTGCGGTAATGGCAGACGGATTTGTTTATGGACTTCCTTCCATGATCAGCACATTCACTCCCGGAACTTTTGAACAGATAGGAGACGGGGAATTCAACATTTGTGCAGGAGCATCCGTACAGTTCAGCAATGCGTTTCCTGTGGTATACGGAACCCATACCTGGTACAAATGTATTCCAAGTATTGCACCGCCTTCTGTGGGAGATGAGTGTGTTATTGAAGGCGAAACAGGAGATTCCTATACTGCGACAGAGTCCGGGGAATACGGTTTTTATGCCTGTACAGAATATTGTCCGGATCAGTGTGAGTTTTTAGGAACAGCATCATTCATCAAACTGAATTTCGGAAATTTTGAATTTTGCAGTAACCTGGGAACAGGAGAAACAAAAGCTAAAGACAACAATCTGAAAATTTATCCGAATCCAACAGCTCAGTTCCTGTACATCGGAAAAGAATCAGATAAAACGTACAGCGAAGTTTCTATCATTGATGTATCCGGAAAAGTGGTCCTGAAGAAAAACGGACATCAGTATAATGAAGCAATTGATGTAAGCAGATTGGTTCCCGGAAATTACTTCGTTCTTTCGACCGATACAAAAGGAAATGTTTACAAAAACAAGTTCATCAAAAAATAAAAGATCAACATGATCATCCTGAGTTAGTTTTTTTATGCTTAATAAGCCGGTAATCCTATACCGGCTTATTTTTTATACAGGGAATTATATCAGTCTGATTAAAATATTCTGTAGCTGATTCCAAGCCAGAATCCGCCTTTCAGAACTTTTTTATAAGCGATCTCAGGCTGCTCCGTATATTCTTTATCCTGCTGTAATTTGTCAGATAAAACTTCTTTAAAAGCCCAGTTATAACCGGCATTAAACGTAATGTTATTAGTCATAAAGGTTCCTCCGAGCAGAAACCTGAGCTGTGTATCCAGATCAATTCCTGCTCCGACATTAAAGCCTATTTTGGTTGTTGAATTCCTGAAACCATACAAGAAGTGAGCTAAAGTCATGGCCCCTAAAGACATTTTACCCCGGTCTTCTTCCCTGATGGTATAGGCATTATTTGCGTTTTTATCAGATACATAATACTTACTGTTGACAGGAGCAGCAAGAAATAGCCCGGAACTGAAGTAAGCCTTAAATTTACTTTTTGAAGTGAAAGTTGTTACATCTTTTTTTTCAGACTGTTTAATTGAATTATCTTCAGGAGGGGTGAAGGTCAGTTCAAAAGTATAATCGGTACCGGCGGTTGTAAATTTTCCCAAATCCATTGTTGAATGCTTCTCATGGACAAAATAGGAAACATCGTTCATAAGGGAATTGAGCTTTTGAACGTCTGTAAAGGTATATGATGAGGGGTTGTCAGAACTTTGATAAGCCGCTAACAGAGTATTTTCTTTTTTAAATTTTTCGATTTTAGTCTTTATATCTTTTGAAAAATAGGAGTTTTTCAATAGTGCATCTATTAATATTGCCTCATTATAAAGTTTTTTAAAGGCTGCATCTCTTTCTCCTTCTACTACATTCATAATTTTAAGATCGGGAGAAATATCTCCGGACATTGCTTTTCGCAGAAAATCAAAAATTTCTTTGATTTTATCCTGCTGCTTTATCTGCAGTGATATTTTATAGTAAAACGGATTAATATTGATCATTTTCAGCTGATATTCTGTATTATTCTTAAGCTCATGAGGAGTTAATTCTTTCAGCTCGGATTTAGTATTTTTCACAAAATAACCGGATCTTTCAAAATCATAATAAATGGTATTTTCTTGGGAATGAATTATGCAGTACACGCATAGGAGCAGCATAAATAAAATTTTAGTTTTCATGACAGAGGTATTTAGTATCACAAATTTTACATTTTTGCTGGCTTGGCGCAATACCCCAAAAGGGTAATCTTATTTCTTTGAAAACCTCCTGCATGAAATAGAAAAGAGACTATCTCAAAAGTGAGATAGCCTCTTGATTTTATCAGAAAAATATAATAACTGAATTTGAAGCCGGAAAAAAAAGTTAACGTTTTTCCCCTTTCAGAAGCCATATATAGACTTCTAGCTGAGAGTCACTGTTAAACCAATCTCCGTTACGCCAGTCTATATAGTTATCCAGTTCTTCATCCATGCCATATATACGGGCGTCACCGCCTGAATCTTCATACACCAGATCTACATGTCCTGTTGCACCGTATTCTTCGTAATTATGAGAATCCAGATAAATAATACCTCCATAACTTTTCCATTTTTTTGTTTCTGCAATGAAGGTGTCTAATTCATCGTCCGATTTAATAGGTCCGTCTGATTTAAGAGTCGGTGTACCCAATTTCTGTTTCAGGTAAGTTCCCATTTCATCAGCAGAAAGAATATACTGATGTTTGGGGTTGATATTGCCTGTCCAGGTACTTCTTTTATTTGAGGTAGTATGCTCAGGAATATAATATCCTGCATTGTTGAGTGCCCACGAGAGTTTAATAGCACAGGTGTTTTCTCCAAATAAGCTTTTCCATCGGTCTTTCATAGGACCTGATGTTCCGGCATTATATTCCTTTTTTAATATCAATTGTCCGTCTTTTTGATAATTCTTTTTAATCTTATCATAATCCCAGATCGTTTTAATGCTTCCGCTTTGAGATTCAGGAGAAAAGAAATCAAGATCATTTGCACTTTCACCCGTATTGGGATTAACCCCTGTAAAATAGGCGGCATCTTCAGGCAGCCATCGGGTAAATGCTTCGCTGCCTTGTCCCCATGTATTACTTTCCCAGGGATTTTTAAAATTATTTGCCATAGTAATGTGATTTTTTTGAAAACCCGTTATGGCGTTTCACCATAACGGGTAAGGTGATTATTTATACTTTTTCTGCAGTAGGGCTACAGCCACATCCTCCGCTTTGGGGTACATCGCAGCATTCTGAGAATATCTTTTTGTACAGTTTTGCCTGTTCAGCAGCGTCGTTAATCTGACTAATGATTTTCATTGCCTGGCTGATTCGTTCTTGTTCCTGCTCCCATTTTTGGGTTTCTATCTCCAAACGCTTATCAGATTGCTCTATGGAAGATTTCATTCCTGAATTCTGTAATCCTAAAGCCTCATTGTTTAATTCAGCGGCTTCTACAGCAGAACCCTGTAAGTTCTGGTTGTAGCAATCCAGTGCTTCTCCCTGGCCTAATAACGCGTCTACAACAAGGGAAGGAGTACGCATTACCCTGTGGGTAACATCCAGTATAATCCCATCTACCGATTTGTCTTTATAAACCTGCTTTAAGCCTTTACGCTTACGTACATAATACGTTGTTTTTGCCGGAATTTCAGGATTGATGCAGTTTCCAAGCTTTTCTTCAACTTTTTCAATAAAGCTCGATGGGGTACCTTGGAAATCGTAAATGCTGCATAGATAGCTATATACTTGGTTTTTAACTTCATTTACCGCAGAGTCATCCACTAATATTTCATTAAGCAGTTCCGGAAGCTGAGCCAATTTTACCGTTCTTTTGCTTTCAGGGAAACCGTTATAATAAACAAATGAAACATCGTACAGATAGGTGATACTGAAATATTCCTGTAATAACTGGCGGAAAACGAAGTTCAGCACACGGCTTTTATTGATGTTTTCAAGTTCGCGGACAATAGTCTCTTCGTTTTCATTAATACGAACGCTGCTGCTTTCAGAATTCACTTCAATCTGACGCATGCTGTCAGCCTTGGATACGTGATGGCTTACAGATCCTACAAGATTGCTCACCTGCGTCTGTACGCTGGAATTGAAAGTAGATCCTTCGGTATTGCTTCCCTGTCCGCCACCGCCACCACCGATGGATAAGAATCCAAGGTTAAGACCAATGCTACCACCGGCATTCCATCCTCCGGTTTTAGAAGTGGTTTCTTCTTTGGAAGATCCTGTTGTAAACTGGGTTTCTTTTTCTACAGTATTCTGAAGATCGTCTGCACTTGATTCGCTGTAGCTGTCCAGTACGTTCTGCGACTGTTCTTTTTTGGTTTCATCGTGCTGATAGGAACGGACGGTGATGGTTGTTTTTTCTCCCGGAAGCAATGAGAATGTTTTAACGGTTTGTCCCGCTCCGTAATCTCCAAGATAAGAAGCCATTTTAAGATGCAGAACCATACTCAAAGTGGGAGTGGCCTCCTTGGGTCTCGGAATATACAAGACTTCCGGTTTTTTTGAAAAACGTTCAACAGCTATAGGCATCAACCCTTTGGATAGTTTTTGTGCAATTAAATCATCATCAATGAATTCTGCTTTTACTATATCCTTAATGTTGACAGTGGGAAGTATACTTTTCACTTCTGCAATTCTTGTTCCGTCATTTTTTACAGCCTGCAGCTGGATAAGCTCCGGTGAAATAGTTTTTGCCTGTTGCAACTTGTTCAGTAAAGTTGTTTTGGTAATGGCTGATAATTCCGTTGCCTGAAGCTTAATGTTTTTATCAAGAACAGCAAAGTTCTGAATAAGGTTATTATCCGTTTTGATAGCCTCTTTGATTCCCTGTGTATTGAGCTGTTTTATCTCATCAATTGCTGTCCAGTAAGTAGATTGTGTTTGCGTATACTGTTCTTTTTTAAATAATTCCTTACGGATATTAAGTCCGACGTAACTTACAGAATTGTAAGTGGTTTGCTGAGGCAGGTTATAATTTAAGATTGATGCCTCTCCATTATCCTCCAGCTTTACAAAAGGAGGTTTTATAGTACATGATGATTTGTCCATGAAAATAAATTTTTAAGATTAATAAATAGTTTTTTTTGCGCGCTTTTGATAAGGTGTAATCTCTTAAGTGATTGAATCAAAGGTATTACAGCATAGCGCCAAAACTTGACGTATAATATTTTGTCTTGAATTTATTTTATAGAAAGAGGGTAGAGTCGGGATGAATCTTTTAACTCAGGAAAATTTGAAATTTTTAATAATTGGACTTAATAGAATGTCTTATACCAATGGATTTGGATTTCTTATGAAGGAATAATATCAAAATATTTCACACAAATTAAAAGCAGAAATATCCCATCAATAATCGATTAAAACAAAAGGATATGCTCTGCGAAATATACACTTCCGAAGAGTACATCTTTATATTGACGGACTATCTGTTAAACGGATATTCATTAACCCAGTGAAAACCACGCTTGTTAAGCGGGTAATCTTCCTTTTTCTTTGTTTTTGTCTCTATTCTTACCATGTCGCGGCCTATATTTCCTGTGAAAACAACAATGTCTTTCTGAGTATTGTAATGCAGAGATGCATATATATTGTCCTGTTCCGTTTTACGGAGTGTAAGTGTTTTTTTGCCCGTATCTATAATCCCCTGAAAAGCCTTAGTACTATCGTTGTTACGAATTATACTTGCCCGGCCGGCATAGCTGATTAATAGTTTTTTCCATCCGAGAGAATCAGTGCTGCAGGGCGGTACTTCCCGATTGTTTACCGTAAATTTTTTAACAATATAGGCCCCTTCCATAGGTACAGCAGGAGGGGTATAGAAAAACATGGATGAAAAACTGAATATAAAAAAAACAAATACAAAACACTTCAGACAGATAAGGGTAATACGCTTCCACCTTTTGTCGGCGGTTCGTTTTTGGAAACGCAACTGTGATGGCTGATGGAGAACAAAAAAACGATACAGCGCAATGGCATCACCACTTACAATAAACAGGCAAAATAAAACAATATGGCTGGAAAATATTTTTACAGGGACATCGTAAAAAAAGTTCAGCAGAGCCACATTGATCATCACGGTCATGGAAAAAAGGGCACCAAAAGTCTTGGTACGTCTGAAAAGAAGCAAAAGTCCGCCAATACTTTCCAGCAGTCCGGAAACAAAGGTGTATCCTTTGGAAGCACCCATCATAGTCCATACCACACCCATGGGCGACATATCGCCAACCTTTTTTTCCAGTCTCCCAACGGTGTTTGCAGGGAACTGCCCGTCATGCAGCTTTGCAAATCCATATGAAAGCATAATCATGGCTACATAATAGCGTACTACTACCACCGTAAACCAATGAAGGTCTTTAAAGGTGCGCTGTCTTTTATCAGCAAGAAGTACAACGAGTGCAACCACTGCCGCTAAACCAATATTGATAAGTACTACCCAATAATCTAATGTGGTATCGCCGCTGCCGGTCATTTGTATATATTCTACCTTCTGCTGCTGAAAAATATTTTTACACAACCACAGTACTCCTTTTTTATATACCTCAGCCAAAGGTGAAAATTGCGAGCTAAGCATAAAAATGTACACATAAGCAATAGAATACAAATGCAGGAAACGTAATGCAACATTACGTTTTCCTGGGTTGGAAAAATTGGAGGTATTATCCATGGCAGTAGTATTTCATTTTTAAAGATAATGAAATTGAGTTTACTTATACTAGCAAATAACAACAAAAAATGATGGAAGAACTGGCTGATAATGTTTTACAAAATCTATAAACCCTGCACGAAAACGGTAATTTATTTTAGCAACAGATACTTTAGGCTTATATATACCCAAAGATATGAACAATGCATCAGATAGATATAAACACAGACGGTACGAATTAACGTACCGTCTGTAGTGTCTTTTATTTGGATTTATTAGAGCCTTGTACGGGCTATTGAATTAAATGCTATTGAAAGATAGATCCGCAATCTACTCCCACAGTTTCCATTTTTTCTTTTATACCCATTTTTTCAGCCTGCTTTATCAGTTCTTTTGGAGGTGTTTGTCCGGATTTTAGGCTATTCAGCTTATAAAACACTTTAAGCTCTTCAAGACTTAATTTTTCACCTAAATCTTTTGTAAAGCAATCCGCAAATTTTTCAGACTTTTCTTTAGAGGTACCGTCTTTCATGGTCTCTTTAGCAAGATTGTTATGCATTGTTTTCAACATTGAAGCTTTAGTGTCAGTTGACTTTGCTTTTGATTGTGCCATTGCCATCTGAGTACTGCCTAAGATGATGATGCAAAATGCAAAAAATAGTTTTTTCATGGTTATTCAGTTTAAAAGTTAAAAATAAGATTATTTTTGATAATCATATTGTGCGCATTTAAAATACAGCATACTGATCAAAATCTATGGCAGACTGTTCACTGACTCCCATAAAAAAAATATGAATCTTTATATCAAAATTACTTCATATCAGACATAAATATACCACTCAATGAATAAACGTTGGCGTTGGAAGTATTTTCGTTAATTAAAGACATAGTTGAAAACATGAGTCTTAAAATGAAACTTAAGAGCAATAATTCCAGACGACGATAATTTAGCTCCACAATCTCAAATGTCTCACTTGTGTCATTGTATTAAAATCTTTCCGTCTATTCTTTGTATCATAGAATATTATCCGCTTAACCCTATGATTTTCAAAGTATCAATTTTATCAAAATAAATTCGGGCGAAATTTTATGCTTTCAGATAGACTATACTGTCTTTTTATATTTTTATTATGATAAACGGAAAAAATGTATTATATTTATTTCACAAACAGTTGATTAAGCCCTAATGATCTTCTGAATTTTTAATCAGGATTTTTAAACATAATTAAATTGCGCATTCTTACGTCCTGAAATGACTTAACGTAAAACTATTCCAGGAATAGACGGAGAGAGGCTTCATTTAAAAAGTAAAAACAATTTACATAACCAAATAAAATTTATTAATCATGAAAAAATTTAAAACATTTAAATCAGGTACACATGAAGTACTTACAAGATCACAATTAAAAAACATACTGGGGGGAGGTAGTTGTTGTTGGCATACAACAGATTGGAAAATATCACAATGTGGCCTTAGTATGTCAGATGCACAAATGCTTGCTAGTGGGGATCTTAAGTGGTGTTGTAGCAGTTGCTCAAAATCTTTTTCCACCTCCTTAACAAACCCTGACTAAGGTTTTTTCTTTTGCGACCGATAATTAGAAATTATCTTAATAACTAACTTTATAACTCAAACTTCGGCAAAATTGCTGAAGTTTTTTCTTAATGTTTTAGGGATAGATCTGTGTAGATGATGAACTTTCCTGTTTTGTTGTATAGTGACGGCTCAGAAAGAAGTAACTCCGCTTATGTCACACCTTGAAAAACCAGTACGTTTTTATTAAAATATTTCCCCATCATCCATTTTCTGATAGAAAACTATCCACCCAAACTCCTGATTTTCAAAATAACATATTCATTATTTTTACTTCAAAAACACACCATGCTGATCAAAATTTATGGCAGTGCCATTCACGGAGTTGCTGCGCAAACGATTACCATTGAAGTAAATGTTGATACCGGAGTAGGATACCATTTAGTGGGACTTCCGGACAATGCAATAAAAGAAAGTAGTTACAGGATCTCTGCGGCCCTGAAAAATGTAGGCTATAAAATTCCGGGAAAGAAAATTACCATCAATATGGCACCGGCGGATCTTCGTAAAGAAGGATCTTCTTATGATCTTAGTATTGCGATTGGGATCCTGGCGGCTTCAGATCAGCTTCAGGCAGAAAATATTCATGACTATATCATTATGGGTGAACTTTCCCTTGACGGAAGTCTGCAGCCCATTAAAGGAGTGCTTCCCATTGCTGCTCAGGCAAAAGAAGAAGGGTTTAAAGGAATTATCCTACCGATGCAGAATACCTGTGAGGCAGCCATTGTAGAAGGTCTTGAAGTATACGGAGCCGAAAATATAAAAGAAGTTATTGATTTTTTCAACGAAGGACAGCCGCTCAGGAAGATAAAATTAGACGTAGAAAAGGAGTTTCAGGAGAAAATTGCCCATTTTCCCTTTGATTTTTCTGAAGTGAAAGGGCAGGAAACGGCCAAAAGAGCAATGGAAGTAGCCGCAGCCGGAGGGCATAATATTATTCTTATCGGACCTCCGGGAAGCGGAAAAACGATGCTGGCTAAAAGGGTTCCGAGTATTCTGCCTCCACTGACATTGAAGGAAGCTCTGGAAACCACCAAGATCCATTCAGTAGCCGGAAAAATGGGAGCAGAAACATCTTTAATGACAGTAAGGCCTTTCAGATCGCCGCATCATACCATTTCAGATGTTATTGTATATAATGTAACCATTAATGAAATTATTCTATTTGTATCGGGTATAATTAATTTTTAAGTTTTATCTTGCAGAAAATGAAAAAGCTTTATATTACGTCTTTTTAGCTAAAAAATTAAAACTAATAATCTGATAACTTTAAAATTAATAACTATGATATTTCTAATATTATTCGAAATTGCCGTTGCGTTTGATTGCATAATTTTATCAAAATCTACTATAATAACTAATAGATAGGTTGTTATTACACGTAAAGTAAAAGTCTATTAATTTACAATTGATAAAATATTTTGCAAGAAGTATAATTCTACAGTTATCTTAAAAATCTTAATAATCATTATTTTATTCAGATATATGAGCGATTTAATAAACAACGATTCTAACACTGAAAAAGAAGGTTTTTTTTCAGAAAAAACAGGAAAAAGAATAAGCATATTTGGCTTAATTGTAATTGCTATAACAATATTTTTGTACTTGATTTTTGGCAGTTGGTATTTTGAATGGTACTTTGATGAAGCCATTATGGGACAATTTGGTGATTTTATTGGTGGGTTTATTGGTAGTTTATTTTCGCTTGCTGGTGTAATACTTTTTTATGTGGCATTAAAGGAACAAAGAAGGGATATTAATATAAACCAGATGAATCTAGGTCTACAGACTGATGCTTTGAATCAGCAGGTTCTTGAATTTAAAGATCAGAAAGAAGAGCTTGTGGAAACAAGGAAAGTTTATGAAGAGCAGACCAAGTTAATTATGGAACAAACAAATCTCTATAGATTACAGAATCGAGAATTGAAGGAGCAGTCTGGTATTGCCAAAGTTCAACAATTTGATACAAGCTTTTTTTCTTATCTATCTGTTTTTAACAATTATAAAAATTCTCTTAATATTGAAACAAAGAATTTTTTTGGTACACTTACTGATAAGCTAAAGGATGTTATATTAGATGATCGAAGTGTGGGGAAGTCCATTGAAAATATTTGTGAAAAATATTTAGAAATTTATAATGAGAATAGAGATAAATTATCACCTTATTTTAAAACTTTGTATAGATTAATGGTATTGGTAGAGTCCTCCAATATTGATGATTATAAAAAAGTTGAATATTTCAAGCTTATAAGATCTCAGTTATCAGATGATGAATTGCTAATACTAAATTACAACTACCAAACAAATCTTGGAGTTAAGGTAAGATCTTATGTAATTAAATATGAGCTATTAAAACACTTAAATATATTGGATAAGTTTGAATTTGAATGCGGTTTAAGTGGTATAAAAAAGTATAAGCTAGAACAATTTCTAAAATTTAATGAAAGTTTTATAGTTGATGGTTTAAAAGATTTTGGGAATATTGAAACTACAACAGATGTAAATAAATCAAGTCTAGTTAAACTATTTAATTTGGATGTTGAGTTAAAATTAATAATTACAGATAACTTCTTATTTTCTGTAACATTTAAATTAGACGATTTCAATAGTAATACTGAACTTACTAGGGAGCTATTAAAGAAAATTATTAGTCGACATTTATATACAATCCTATTTTTTTCAAAATATCAATCTCCAACAGAGACTGAATTAAATGCTTCTTTTAAGGAGGATGATGAAACTATAGAATTTTTGTTTGCTATTGAAAAATTAGAAAATTTATAATATGAGTAACTTAACTGAAAAAAATTTCATAGATATATTTAAAGGAAGTCTAAAGATTACTCCTAGAACCATATCCATAAAAACATTACTAAGTGAACGCAATCTGCGTAGAATTGATTATAAGCCTTATTATCAACGTAATTATGTCTGGGATAATGTAAAACAGACATTCTTTATTGAAAGTGTAATTTTAGGAACAGAGATTCCTCCATTAATTTTATTTAAATCGGGAACTAATATTGAAGTAATTGATGGTAGGCAAAGATATGAGACTTTAAAAAGATTTATTGAGAATGATTTTTCTCTAACAGAGAAGGGACTTTTGTCGTTACCTGCACTTGCAAAACAAAACTATAATAAATTGAATGATGCTGTTAAAGAAATATTTTGGAATTCTAATATAAGAATTTTTGAATTTGAAGTAATTGTAGGAATTGATGAGAAGTTGGAAGACAAGATTAAGAAGGAGATTTTTAGGAGATATAATACAGGTATTACTTCTCTAACTTCAGTTGAAGTTGATGCTGCAAAATATGACACGGACTATCTTTCAAAATTATTTGAAAAAGAAATTAAAAAAGACCAACAATTTTATTCAAATATCAAAAAATGTTTTTTCGCAAATGACTACGCTACTGCTGATATTATAGAGAAAATGATAGATTTTTTGCGAAGATCATTTATTCTTTCAAAATTTCCAATATCCCAATACGCTAGGGGAACTAGAAGGAGTGAAATAATGTCAATACTTTATGAGACATTTGTAAATACAATTGAAGATCTGGATTCAGAATTTTTGGTATATAAAAAGCAACTTAATAAATTGTTTGCAATTAATAATTTCTTTCTCACTAATGGATTTGATCATAACAATAGATTTATTAATGAAACATTATTATGGGGTATTCGGATTTTAGAACAGGAAAATATTTTCATTAATATATCTGAGATACAACAAGATTTATTGAAGTATTTAAAGGAGCATCAAATAATATATGCAGAAGATAGTGCATATTTTTATAAGAATATAATTGATAGATTTGGCAACATTTCGAAATTTTTTAATAAAAAATATAAATTTGATTTTGAAGTATATTTACGCAAGTCAGATTTTAAAGATGAATTAAAAGATTTACTTCAGACTGACAGTGATGCACAAGATGTATTAAAGAATTTAGCTAATTTAAGGATAAATAAGCCATCCCCAGTTTCAAAGCCTATAGAAGAAATTTTATCTGATGTAAATTCATATAAATATTTAATAAGACCATCTTACCAAAGACAAGAAAAAATATCTGTATTTAAAGCTTCTTCGATTATCGAAAGTATTTTACTAGGCATTAATTTACCACCGATATTTATATATAAAAGAAAAGATAATGTAAAAGAGGTAATAGATGGGCAACAAAGATTATTATCTATTATAGCATTTCTAGGAAGGACTTATGTTAATGAGAATGGGGATTTAACTTATTCAATAAATAATAATTTTAAATTGAAGGGGTTAAAAATTCTTGATAAAAATGGGATGAATTATTCTGCATTATCAAATTTGGAAAAAGATAAGATTTTGGATTTCATTATTGATGAAATTATAATTGAAGAGAGCTTAAATGAACAGTTCTCGGCAACGGATTTATTCATTCGTTTAAATCAAAAACCATATCCTATAAATAATAATTCTTTTGAAATGTGGAATTCCACTGTAGATAATGAGGTAATTAACAAAATAAAAAAAGTCACAGAGGAAAATATTTCTTGGTTTTATAGTAAAGAAAGAACTGAAGGTAAAACTGATAGAATGGAAAATGAAGAGTTAATTACCATTTTGTCTTATCTGATCTATCAATTAGATAAAAACGAATCTTATGACAAGGTGTTAGGTCTATTTTTACGAATAGACCGTATTACCTGTAGGATAAAAAATAAATCATCGATAACAGATTTCTTGACGAAATTAGATGAAAACAGTATGGAAAAGCAGATGTTTATGGATAGTATAGACAAAACAAAAAGACTGATAGAGAAATTTGGTGAGTTATTTAATTCTGAATTACAAAAAGATGAAATAAATGATTTTTTTAATGTTAAAAAAACTAAGTCTTTTAGGAGATCCTATCAAGATTTCTATATAACTTGGTTAGTATTAAATTCTGAGAAGAGCAAAATGCAGCCAAATACAATTAAAAAAACAATAGAAGATATGTTAATTCTCTTGAAAAACGCAAATAATGAAAACGTAGACGATGCCTATTTTGACAGATTTTCTTCAAAATTAAACGCTATTGTTGAAAATTAAGATTATATAGTTTGAAAACTATCAAAATATTTGTTAAGTAAGTATTTTAATCAATTAAAAGCATCATATCTGTAAATATATAAAAGATTATTGTATGTTAGGTATTTACGCAAGAATATCAAAAGAGAAAGAAGAAGGTAAAGATAGATCAATTAATGACCAAGTTGAATTGGGAAAATCTTTAGCGAATAAATTAGGGATTAGTTACAATATATATATTGATGAAGGATATTCAGGAAGTCTCGACATTGATAATCGACCAGGATTAGCAAACTTAGTTGAAGATATATTTGATAATAAAATAACACATGTTTTTTCTTTCGACCAATCAAGATTAGAAAGAAATAATGATATTTGGGCAAAGCTTTACAATTTATTTCAAAATAAGAAAGTTAGACTTTTCTATAATGGTACTGGAGAATTTGATTTTAATAGTGATGAAAACTATTTACAATCACATATTATTTCATTAATGAATAATTTCTACATTAAGATAGGAAGTAGAAAAATCAAAAGTGTATTAAAGAGAAATATAGAGGCGGGTAAAGTACATGCAATCCCCCCTTACGGGTATAAAAAAGATTCTGAAGGGTTTTTGGTTATTGATGAACAGGAGAAAGAAATTATTCACAAAATATTCAGTTTATCATTGGAGGGGAAAGGTACAGATACAATTGCAAATGTTTTAAATGATACAAATATTCCAACATCATATAATAAAATTGGAAAAGGCGTATATACAACAAAAAATAAATATACAGGTGAGATTAAAGAAATAAAAAAAATTGATGCAAAATGGAGAGGAAATACCATAAGAAGCATTTTAAAAAATACCATATATAAAGGGCAAAGAAAATGGAAAGATGAAATTTTTGAATCTCCAATTGTAATTTCAGAGGAATTATGGGATAAAGTGAATGAAAATCTTATTAACAACTCTAATAATACTGGTAAAAAGGTCAATTACAGATATTTACTAAAAGGATTAATCCGTTGTGGAAAGTGTGGAAGGAATATGGTTGGAAGAAGTAGAGAGAACAAAAAAGACCATGCTTATCAATGCTCATCAAAAAGATATAAAGGAGAAAGTTGCGGTAATAGGAGTATCAACATTGATAAGATTGAAGGAATAGTTTGGTCAAGATTTTTTAAAGGTTCCGATTTGTTAAACCTTTTACAGAAGGATATTTCAATGAAAAGAGATAATAAAGAATCAATTTCAGAAAATATTTTTGCTGTAAGAAAACAATTATCAAATTTGCAACAGCAGAAAGATAATTTAATTATTGCTGTGTCAAAAGGGTTACTAAGTGAAGAAGAAATAAAAAAGCAAAAAAATAGCATTGATTCGGAAATAAGAGGGGCTGATATTTTATTGAAAGATTACGAATTACAACTAAGTAATGTAGTTAATAGCGATGAGTTGATAAACAATTATGAAGAAGAATTTGAACAATTTACAGATTCACTTTCATTTTTAGAGCAAAAGGAAATAGTTAATAAATACATCCAGAATATAAAAGTTATTTCTTCTGAAAAAAATCAAGATGTATATTCTTTAATTATAAGATTTAAAATTAAGTCAGAAGAAGAACATTATTTATTCTTTAGAAAAAAAGATTTACTTTATTCCATTACAGATAATGAACTTTTATTTTCCAAGTATTTTAACAGTAAAGCGGAAAATATGATAGATTTTATTGAGAGTTCAATTCTGGAAAAAATTATCTTTATTCCGTCTGAGGAGAAATTTGTTTTACCTCCATATATCCAAAATGGAGAAAATTTACAAATTATTAGTAACTCTATATATCCCTATGGAAACATTCAAAATTGGACTTCTGGAAAAATAATTGAATTTTATTCCAAAAATCCCGAATTACTATGTAAAGATTCAGGATTAAGCACATTATCAGTTGCTAGGGAGAAAGACTCTTATGCATTTTTTTGTGAAGAATATAAACTATATAAAAATAAACCTCTTGCTAGTTGGGTAAATATATGGCTTAAGAACCAAGCACTTTTTTCACCTTCTGAACAGTCCCCAAACTAACATTACATAGTTTAGCTGTATTTCTGAGGGATTGACCTTTATTTAAAAATTTAACAATTTCCTTATATTTTTCTAAAACTTGCTCATTGGTCTCAACAGAACCTTTAAGCCTACCTTTATAAACACCTTTAGCAACAGCAATTTTTATACCTTCCCTTTGTCTTTCAAGCAATGTTTCCCTTTCCATTTCTGCAATATTAGCCATTACAGATATAATTAACTTAAAGGCAGAATTAGGCTTTTTATTGACTAAACTTTCAATTCCGAGGTTGTCCACCTTTAAAGTAATTTTCTTGTCATTAAGAAGCTCTAAAGTGGCTAAAATGTCAAATAAATTTCTGCCCAACCTATCAATGGAATGAACATTAATATAATCTATATTTCCTTTCTCAATATCTCTTATTAGTTCTTTTCCTTTTTCTCTTTCCTTAAATGGAATTGCCCCACTAATAATATCAATGTATAGCTTTTCATCAGGGTAACTTTTCTGTAATTGTCTTTCCGTCTTTTGGTTAGCAGTGGAAACTCTTATATATCTTGCTTTCATTTTGAAATAACTATAAAGTGTGATAAATTTAATGTGGGTATATTTGACACATAACTAAGCTCTTATTAACTTATTTTGCTAAGTAAAAATCGTATTTTATTTAGAGTATAATCTAAATTTGATACATTTATAAACTCAATATTCATGCCAATTAACAGAGGTTTTAACTTTAAAATAAAAGTTTTAGAAATATTTTCAAGCATAAACCGCCACAAACAAAAACTGTCATAAAATCAAACTATAAAACCAACAGTCTAAAAGAATATCATCATTAAAAAAGAGTAAGTGGAAAATAAAAACAGATCCAGAAAAACCAAATAAAACAAAATCTACTTTTGAGAAAAGATTTGACAGTTGGTGGGGGGATATAAAATTTTTTTAATTTAATGGCATGGTTAGGGGGAAAGTGGGTTGAGTCTGTACAATCAAAATAATTTTACTGGTATTAAATTGTTACAAAGTCTACTATAAAGTAACATATGATTTTTTGAGAGATATTTAGAGGGGGGAATTTGTAGGAGGAGATTCACCAATGTGTTTTTTCACCCCAATAAAAAAAGGGTAAAAATTTTTTGATAATTGTTTATTCAAATGACCCAATTCAATTATTAGAAGTAGATTCTAATTTGTAAATTGCTGGTAAATTAATAAATATGGAAGAAACTAATAAAACATTTGAATTACATTTAAACGAATATATTATTAAAGGAATAATTACTTCGCTCAATGATGAAGAAATTGACACAATTGAAAATTTAGGAAGTAAAGAATATTCAGAAGCTGTTTTCAAGGTTATGGTAAGCTCTGAGCCTCTAGTTGATTTAGAGCTATTTAATATTTCCACTACAAAAATTTATATTGTTGGCTATAAAGGTAGAGAAGGACAGTTAGGCTATCTAAAAAATATGCAATTCATTCCAGATGATGAAGAAAATCACTTTGTAAATGTTATAAGTACAAATATTTTGAGTGTCTTGATGCTAAATGGAAACTCTGGGCATTTTACTTCGAAATAAATTTAAGAATATAGAATGAAAAATATTTATTTTAATACTGAAAATGTTGAATATGTAATTTTAGAAGTCGAAAACGATCAGAAAATAATTTCTGGAATTGAAAGTTATGTGAAGACAGATGGGAAATTAGAAGAAATCTTGTTAAAAACCTATTTTAATGACTTTCAATATATTCTTTTAGGAAAGTTATCTGACACATTTTTTTATTCAAAAATTCACGATTATGAAATTAATACTAAAGAAAAGTTTCAAAGTTTTATTTCAACGAACCATATAGAACTTGATAAAAATAAAATATACTATTTATTTAAAAAGAACAAAAATGGCTAATGTAAAAATTATTAGAGAAGTTACAAATGGATCTCCTGGAAATTGGAGACTTTGTTTTCAGTGGTGTGAGTATATTTATGATAATGGTTCAACAGAAAAAGGATATAGATTCATATGGAGAAGAGATGATGATACACTCCAAGCTGCAAGAGGACAAGCAAGAATACCAAGTTTCAGAGATATGCAAGAGTTAATTTTTCTTGCTGCTCAAGATGGATGGTTAGCAAGTATAGAATAAATACACTATACCTAGTAAATAACATTTAAAGGAACAATTTTTGCTTATGAAACACAGATTACAAAAATTTATATCTTTGTAATTCAAATTTTATCGAAAAAAGAAGCATAGCTTTTATTTTGTTTATAGAAATCTGACAGTTTCAAAAAACGATACAAAATAAATAGTTGATGACTCGTGCTATATGGCATGGGTTATACCTATTTGTATCGTTGGGTTTTGTCAGAACCTCTATAAGCAAGTATGGTTGATCCCATGCTTTCTTCATTTATAACCTTTCACTTTTGGGACTGAGTGAGTAAAATATTCACTTATGAAAAAACTATTATTCACAGTTTTTACAGCATTATCATTTATTGGTTGTTCAAATCACGATGATGAAAACACACAAACAACAACCAATCCAGTAGCAACACAGTATTTCCATCCTCCAACGTGGATTCAGGGGAAATGGCAGAAATACGGTACGGCACTCTACAAGTTTACTAATGATGATTTTTATACTATTGCAGGGAGTATCGAAACAAGTTATAAATCAATATTACAGCAAGGTGCAAGTTTAGGAGCCTCTTCCAGTGTTCCAGAAAATATTTCCGAAACTGTATATGAATTTACGATTAAATCAGGTTCTGCAAATGCAGAATACAAGTTCAAAAAGATCAATTCTACCACAATTGAATGGGTAAATTATCCTTATGCTTCAACAGTAGGTGCATTTTATTTAACTAAACAATAATAATACTATCATGAAAAAGTTTTTATCAGCATTAGTAATTATTGTTTCAACAATAACTTTTGCACAACAAACAGAAAATCCAAAACAAACTGTCAAAGAATGTGATCTACCCTCCAATTATCAGGAGCCAAAACAAGACAAAAAAATCCAGTCTTGGTTAAAACGAGGTGATGCTACTATTGAAGATTTAAGAAAACATATTGCAGTTGAAAATGACTGTAACGAGAAAGATGTAATCTTTTTAAGAATTTCAGAACAGAAAGGAAATGGAATGTATTCCGTTTGCGTTGAAGGAAAGCCAATGAAATACAAACGTATGGGGACAGTTTTTATGGGTGCAGGGGAAAATCCTTTTAATGTGGCAAAATAATGGAAAATAGTGCAGAGTTACAATTAAAAGAGACTATCAGCCAAATGGTCGAAAAGTGTCTTGTAGCGGATCTGAAGGACATATTTATGGGTAAGAAAAACTATAAATCTAGCCTTGAACTCATTCTGGATTATGAGAAGTATTGGAATACCTCAGTCAATGAAATTTCAATGACTGCCAAAATTTCTAAAATCAAAATACAGGCTATTATCAGTGAAACATTTCAAACTATTAGAAAAACTTATCATCAACAGCCTATATATAGTGATTTAAGTCATATCATAGACAAGTATGTGAATAAATTAATTTCAGATCTCAACCATACAATCTCCAACTATTTAAAAGAAGACATAAAAGCAATAAAATACAAAAACAGTGATGATTTGAAGTTTATTTATGAAAATATGATTAATCACTATTTCATAAAAACTTTGAATATGAAAGAAAAATTTGCAAAAGGTTATTCGATTGAAGAAAGCCTTACAGAAAAGGTTATTCACAATATTTTTTATCAACTTAATAAAGACTATACAAAGGAGAGCAATTCAAGTGATTTGAGTTTACAAAGCCTTCTATTAAAAATGGAAAATATAAACACTAAAAAGAATTAAAATCCAATATGAAAAATCACAAAATCCATTTAAAACAATACGACAATCTGTTTCCTACTGATAAGGAAATTCGGATAGCACTACGAAAGTTAGGATTAAAAGATGTTGCATTCTCCATATTGAAAACTGTTGAGTTTGCCGAATTATCTGAAAAAAATTTAAAAACTGTCATTACGAGCAAACCTCAAAGTCCTTTAGAGGAATTATTAAAGACTCAACTTTTAAAATAAAAAACGTCAAGTTTTGACGTGATGCTAAAATATATTGTGAAAAAACTATACAAATTGTTATTTTCGTCATTCTATGGCTAAAAAGCTTTTTGATACAATGTATTTGGATTGGTTGGTATCTTTGAAAACTGAATGATTAAAATATAAAGATACAAGATTACACAACTAATAACTGTCAGATATTTATAGAGAAAATATGTTTTATTTCAGAACATCAATTTAGTATCTTTGAAACACCTGATTTAATAAAAAACTAATATTATGCAAATTGATATTGCTGGAAAAGTAAGAGAGAAAAAACTTGCTCATAATAATGTCCTCCTGCCTTTATATGAGGCAATAGTTAATTCAATACATGCAATTGAAGATGCAAAATTAAGTGAAAAAGGATTAATTGAAATTGATTTAATAAGATTAAACCAAGAAGAGTTCCCTTATGATGATTTACAAAAATTACCCCCTATTATTGATTTCCATATAAAGGATAATGGCATCGGATTTAATGAAGAAAATTATGATTCTTTCAATTTTGCTCATTCATCATATAAATTTGAAAAAAGAGGAGGGAAAGGAATAGGACGTATAACTTGGCTAAGAGCCTTTGAAAAGGCAATAATTGAAAGCCAATTTAAAGAAGGAGAAGTATTTAAAAAAAGAACATTTAATTTTGTACCAACTAAAAAAGGAATTGAAAAGGAGTCTTTAATTGAAATTGAAAGTAAAGAAGATTTTTGGTCAACAATTGTAATTTTAAAAAACTTAAAAGAAAATTACAGAAGATGGTGTAACAATAATTCCGAAGATATTGCATTTAAAATTATAGAGCATTGTTTTTCATTTTTTTTAGATTCTAATTGTCCTACAATTGTTTTAAAAGATGTAAATAAACCGATTGTCGTAAATGATTATTTCTCAATGTATATTAATAAAGCTGTTGAAGGAAAACCATTTACTATTAATACAAACAAATTTGATCTTGATATAGTAAAGTTATATAACACAAGAACAGATAATAAAGTACACTTACTTGCGCACAAAAGAGAAGTTATAAATTACCCAATTTCTGATACAATTCCTGAAATACCCGATTATTTTGTTGATGAAATTGGACAAAAATTTTCAATCAGCATATATGTCTCGGGAGATTATTTTGACGAGAATGGAAGGGTGAATGAAGAAAGAACAGGAGTTATTTTTGATAATGAAGAAAGTATGTTTGAAGAAGCTGTTACATTTCAAGATTTAAAAGATGGTGTTGCAGAAATCATTAGGGAACATTTCAAAGAGCATTTGGTTGAGTTTTCGGAGAAAAAATTTAATAGGGTTAGAACCTTTGTTACTTCTCATCCAAGATATAGACATTTATTGAAATATAAGCCTAATGATATTCTCAAAATATCTAATTCAAATGATGATTCAAAACTTGAAGTAGAATTATTTAAGATTCAACAAAAACTTGAATTAGAGGTTTTAAATGAAACAAAAGTTGAATTGCAGGGTATTGAAAACAAAGAGGATAAAATGAACGATGGTTTATATGAAAAAATTCTGGATGTTGGAAACGCTAAGCTTTCAGAATATATTCTACATAGGAAACATATTTTAGATCTGCTTGAATTAAATTTAAGAAAAAAGGAAAATAAATATTCTACTGAAGAAGTTATACATAATCTAATATTTCCACTTCGTAAAACTTCAGATGAAATTTCCCTTGATGAACACAATTTATGGGTGATTGATGATAAATTATCCTTTCATGATTATTTGGCATCTGATAAAACTTTTAAGTCAAACGAACGAACAGAATCAAAATCTACAAAGGAAACAGACTTATTGATTTTCAACAAAGCTCACTTGCTAACAGATGATGAAAAACCTTATTCATCGATAATAATTGTGGAGTTTAAAAGACCAATGAGAAATGATTATACAGATAGTGAAAATCCAATAAACCAGATAAATACTTACGTTAGGGAAATTATTAATAATAAAGTATTGGATAAGGACGGGAGACCTTTTGATATTAAGGATAAAACTCCAATATATGCATATATAGTTTGTGACTTAACCCCTAATATGAGAAAATTTGCTGAGGATCAAAATTTCACTGTTTTACCTGATAATGATGGTTATTTTAATTACAATAGGAATTATTATTTATATGTGGAAATAATCAGTTTTGATAAATTGATAAGAGATTCTAAGAACAGAAATAAAGTCCTTTTTGAGAAACTTAATTTACCAACTGTCTAAATTGAATAAATCAAAATATGTTTAAGATTTAATATCATAAATGAAGGGTTTTACTATCCATATCACTATAGTAAAACCCTTCATTTTTAATAATTAATAGGAAGAGGGTAAGATTTATTACAATCTTCAAATAGCTGGTTAAATTTCTGAATAATCAAATCTTTTATATATATGAATTTTTTATCCATTTTTTTATCCTCAATAAACTTCAACAATTTCTTTTTATGTCTACTTTTTGTAGATTCTGAAAAATCTTTTCTTTTCCAATAAGAATATTCCAGTTTGTTGCCGAGATTTGCAATTTCTTCCTTAGAAAGTCCCTCAGTAAATCGATCATCAATAATAATAAGATCTTCAAACTTTTTCATAAAATCATTAAATAGACCCAAGTTTTTATGAGGGTCGTATAAATCAAGAAAGTTGATTATTCCTAATTTCTTTAGCTCTTTCGTGTTATACTTCAATTCGACTCTTAATAGTTCATAATCAAGCTTATTTTGTCTGCCTTTATCATAAATTTTAAAGATGTGATTTCCTGATTTAAACTTTTTAAGTACAAAATTTTTGTTATCTTCAAAAACATAATGGGGTTTAAAATTATATAATAAAACATTTTTTTCAATCAGATCCTTTACGTTTATATCTACTGCAAGATTGAACCCAAATTCCAATGATGTAATTTTAGTATCTAAGAAATCATATTCAGGAAATTCATTTAATAATTCATCTAAGGTTTGTACCATATCACAATAAGAAAAATCGTTATAATTATATTCTTTTCCTGTCATAATTAAATTATGATACTTATGTATAGAATTTTCAATATAAGCACTTTGGGGGTTTATGACATACACCAATGATCCAATTTTTCCTTTAATTGGATAGTATAAGGCTTCTGGATTATCATTTTTTAGATCCTCACTGTCAATAGTACAATTGAATTTTCTATTTTTCTTAATTAAACTTTCAAAATGCATTTTGTCTTTAAAATAAATTCTCAAATTATCCTGCATAGCTTCTTATTTTATGTTTAACAGATAATAATTGTTGATTACTTTTCCAACCTTTATTTTTGAAATAAAATTGCTCCTCATTTTTTAACATTTCTTTGTTTTTCTTTGTCTTCATTTAGCAATTTTAGTGAGCGATTTTGGAACGACAAAAAATGTTAAAATTATTTTAATGCTTTTGGTGTATTATTTTGTATTACAGCAAGTTAATTAATTTTATAAATACCCCCACATTTGATAAAATAACTGATGTTGCTTTGGTAGGCGGAGGAAGCTATCCCCAACCCGGAGAAATTTCTCTTGCCCACAACGGAGTTCTTTTTCTGGATGAAATGCCGGAGTTTAAAAGGACTGTCCTGGAAGTGATGCGCCAGCCCCTCGAAGACCGTGAAGTAACCATATCCAGGGCCCGGTTTACCGTCAACTATCCTGCAAGTTTTATGCTGGTGGCTTCCATGAATCCAAGCCCCAGTGGTTTTTTTCCTGATGATCCTAATAATACCTCATCAGCTCTCGAAATGCAGCGTTATATGAACAAGCTTTCAGGACCGCTTTTGGATAGAATTGATATTCATATTGAAGTACAGAAAGTTGAATTCGAGCAGCTTTCAGAAAAGAGAAAAGGAGAAAAAAGTGAAGTGATCAGAGAACGGGTACTGAAAGCAAGATTTACTCAAAATGAAAGATATAAAAATTTGAATATCAGTTATAATGCTCAGATGGGACCTAAAGAAATTGAAGCTTTCTGTAGTCTGGATGATACTTCGCTTACCCTCATCAAATTAGCCATGGAAAAACTTAACCTTTCCGCAAGAGCATATGACCGCATTCTTAAAGTTGCCAGAACCATTGCAGACCTTGAAGGAGAGAGAAATATACTTTCCGGACATATTTCGGAGGCTATACAATACAGAAGTTTAGACAGAGAATTTTGGAATGGATAATTCCGGAAATCTTGTTTAGTGATGGCAGATAATGACAATTTTGGGTGTGTTGGTTTTGTGATATATTGTTTTTTGTTTGTCGTAACTAATTAAAATTCAGGTTAAAAATGTTGTTTGTTTTAGATTTATTTCTATATTTAGGGAATTAAAGCGTTGCCCGAAAAGCTGATAGAGTAGGGACCATAAAAAAATTAATTCAATATGAAAAATCTAAAAAAATTAACAAGAGAGAACATGAAATCTGTACAAGGTGGTTTTGCCTGCTATTGCAATGGGACTTACAAAGGTGAGTACTCATCCGTTATAGCATGTGTTAATGATTGTGGCGTAAGTACAGGGCCTACTAAACCCACAGAACCTACAGAGCCCACAAAACCTGTATTAACAGCCAGCTAAAAAATATTTCCTTTTTTAGGCTGCCCTTAGCTCTATGCTTTGGGCAGTTTTATTTTCCTTTCTTCCCGTTTAAGATCATCTGGATCATCTTCACTTTCCTGCTGTCTCGGGTCTCGGGCTTCTTAGCCTCTTCAATCCAACGGATATATTCTTTTTTATGCGTGTAACTCATCTTTTCAAACAGCTCTTTTGCATCAGGATTTTCATTGAAAACCGCATCAATATCTTCTGCGATGTCTACAGTTCTTTCTTCTTTATCCTCCATGATAGAAACCATTACTTCATCTCCAAACGTTTTTCCAAGCTGTTTTCTGATCTCCTGGGTGACTCCAATAATATGGCTGTCAGATTTCATTTTGGCCAGAATTCCATGGTATTCCACTACACCATCAAATAGGGCTTTGATCTTTATCTGTCCCTTTTTACCGAAAAGTTCTTCCACAGAAAAAGGAAATTCTACAAATGCAGCGTTTAGTTCTCCATTTTTCTGAATCAATGCCTTAAACTCTATTGCTTTAGTTTTCATGATCATTTATTTAAATCAAAAATAAAAAACCGTGGAAATAATTTCCACGGTTTCATTATAGATCAGATAAGATTATTTTTTCTTCTTTTCTTTCTTAGGCATTTGAGTTGTTCCTGAATTTTTAGTCTTGGTATCAGGAGGTGTATTTTCTCCTCTTACAAGCTTTAATTCGTCAATCAGCCTTCTTGCACCAGCATACTTGTCAATCGTCCAAAGAACGAAACGTACGTCAACATTGATCGTTTTCTGCCATTCCGGTTCAAATACGATATCACCGCTTAATGCTTCACTATTTCCGTCGAATGCAATACCGATAAGGTTTCCATCTCCGTCAATTACCGGAGAACCAGAGTTACCTCCAGTAATGTCATTGTTAGAAAGGAAGTTTACAGGCATATATCCTGCAGCATCAGCATACTGCCCGAAATCTTTAAGGTTATAAAGATCAATCACTCTTTGAGGCAGATCAAATTCTTCATCATTTTTCTTGTATTTTCCTACAAGACCGGCCATATCCGTATAATAGTTATCAGTAACTCCGAAGTAATTTCTGTCTTCTCTGATAGGTAATTTATCTACTGTTCCGTAAGTTAATCTCATGGTAGAGTTAGCATCCGGATAGAATTTTTTCTCAGGCATAGCTTTCATCAGACCAGCTAAGAAAAGACGATTGTTTTTAGCAAAATTATCATCTACATTTACATAGCTTTCTGCAACTGCTTTTTGATCTGCTACAATTCCTTTTGACATTTTCCAAAGCGGATCAGCATCAAGCTTCAATGCATCCGGGTTCAATAAGAAATTCGTTGCAGATGTCTTGTTGGCAAAAATTGAAGAGTAAGCTATATTAGAAAGATTCTTAGCATCTAATCCTAAGATTGTAGCAGAAGCGATGTCTTTGTTTGTTACTCTTGCCTGGTAAAGTGTAGTCATTGCCACTAGCATTTCTCCTTCCAGAGCCGGATTGAAGTTTTCATAAGCTGCTTTGATGGCTGCTTCAGTTTTAGCCTTCATTGCAATTCTTCCCTGCATATCCTGGGCAGCGTATGTTTTAAGAACAGAACCAAGCTGAAGAGCTAGGCTCATATACTTTGCATTTCTTGTGAATTGTGATGCATAGTTTCTCTCAACATTTCTGTCAGAAACCTGCTTGTAATAAGCTGAAATATTTTCTAAAACACCGTCATACATATCATTTCCAGCCATCATAGACCATGTTCTGTATGTACTTTCGATTTTCTGTTTGTCAGAAATTGTTCCATTCTTTTCTACCGCATCAATAGTTCCCTGTCTGTTTTTCCAGTAGTTGGCTACAGAAGCATATTGAGAAGCATAATTAAGCTGAGTTGCTTTATCTTTATCCATATACTTCTTCATGACATCCATTGCCATTTTAGAAGCTTCTACCCAGGCCGGATAATCTTTGTTTACCATCTGCTGGATTCCATAAGAAGTCAGGTAACGGTTGGTTCTTCCCGGATATCCCATGATCATAGAGAAGTCTCCCGGTTTGATTCCTTTAAGAGAAACCGGAAGGAAGTGTTTAGGCTTCAATGGGGTATTGCTTGGAGAATATTCTGCTGGATTTCCGGCAGCATCAGCATATACTCTGAAAACAGTGAAGTCCGCAGTATGTCTTGGCCACTCCCAGTTGTCTGTATCACCTCCGAATTTACCTAATGATGAAGGTGGAGCACCTACCAATCTGATATCTTTGTAATCCTGATATACGAAATAATAAAATTCATTTCCGTTGAAGAAATCTCTTACCACAACAGTGTATTTCCCATTTTCAGAGTTTTCTGTCTGGATCGCTTTCGTTTCAGCATCAATAATTGCTTTTCTCTCAGCTCCAGTCATATTGTTGTTCAGCTTGGAAGTGATTCTTTGGGTAGCATCATCCATTCTTACTAAAAATCTTACATAAAGATCTTTTGCATTGAATTCATCTTTCTGCTTCATTGCCCAGAAACCATTCTTAAGATAGTCTTTTTCAGGAGTAGAAGCTGCTGCTACAGCACCATAACCGCAATGGTGGTTGGTGAAAATAAGTCCTTTATCAGAAACAATTTCACCAGTACAGAAACCTCCAAAGCTTACAATTGCATCTTTTAAACTGGAATTGTTTACAGAATAGATTTCATCAGGTGTCAGATGCAAGCCTTCCTTTTGCATGTCGACCCCGTTAAGTCTTTTGATGAGCATTAACAGCCACATCCCCTCATCCGCCCTCATCTGAGCAAAGCCCAGCAAGAAAGTGAACAGTAGAAATAGTCTTTTCATTTTATAATATAATTTTTGTGTCGCTAATTTACTAATTTTTACGATATTCTGTCCCGGATTGGTATGAAAATGGAATGATAATCCGCATGAAAAAGATACTATTGGCACTTTTTGCAGTTTTACTCCTGGGAGTTGTTATCAATTGTTCATCAATACCTGAAAAAAATCCGGGTCTTCAGAGGCAGTGGATGCTGATTTCGTTTGACAAATTTTCAAAAGAAGAATTGATGAAAAATAAAGCAGAAGTAAATCTTACAGCAGAAATGAAAGGCGGAAAAATTCACGGAGGGGCCTATATGGGATGCAACAATATGTTCTTTACTTCCGAATTTAAAAACGGGGGGAAGGTAAAAATTTCCGGTGTGGGAAGCACAATGAAAGCCTGCCAGAATATGGATCTGGAAAGCGCCTTCATCCAGAAATTTGACAAAATGACGAAATACTCCGTGGAAGGACATTTTCTTACTTTATCTGATGAGAACGGGAATTCAATGAAGTTTGTTGCAGCAGATTGGGATTAAGTAATACGGGAAACTACACTAAAAATAAAAAATATTATGAAAATAGAAAAAAGTCCGCAGCACGCGGACTTTTTTAAACCTGGAAGGTTATCAGTTTTTGGGAATAGTCTTTTTAATCTCCGCTAAAGTTGCAGTATTGGATAGCCCAGTCTGGTTCCGGGCATTTTGTGTTTTTACTGCGGTGCTTCTGGAGGCCTGTCTGTTGGGAATTGATCTTTTAATTTCATCAAGACTGGCTGTATTGGGAAGCATTGTTCCTGAATTGCCGGATGTAGCTTTAGGCTTTTGCTCCTGTTTTTTTACCTCCAGTCCCTGTTCAGAGACAAGAGCTGTCTGAGGTGTTTTCTTCTCAGCATTTAGCTGTGCTTCTTTCATCATTTTAGATTCAAATTCTTTAATCTGTTTTAAAGCAAGGGTTTGATCTTCTGTTTGGGAAACTTGTTTGTTTTCCTGAGCATAAATCCCAGCTCCTATCAGAAGAAATAGAGTAATATATATTGATTTCATGACAATTTATTATTTGATGTTAACTAATACCTGAATTTTTCCGGGCTCATTCTGGCTGTAATCCTGAAGTGCTTTACCGATGACCTGCCCTATTCTGACTTTTTCAGGATCAGCTTTCATCGCAGTACCGGGTTTTGATGAGGTTACCAATAAGTCTCCTCTTTTTATGGCACCACCTTCCAGACATACTTTGGTGGGGATTACTCCGATTACTCCCATTGGAACTTTACCGGAAAGGTCAGAGTCAATATGTTCTTCTGCGAGAAGTACTCCCGGTTTGGTAGCATACACTCCGGCCACAAGATCAGAATATGGCTCTGAAGACTTTTCAACTGTACGGTCAGTATTCGTTGAGATTACCAGAATATCTCCCATTTCATATTCAGAAACAGAACCTTCTACATCAAAGGCTTCTGCAACGTCCGCTCCATTGGTTTGAGTTCCTCCGTTAAAGAATCCCCGTCCGGCTTTATTAATTCGGGCAACATTCGCATTGGCACTTTGGAAGACTGCAAGATTTCCTGAAGCACCCGTATGATTAATAAGAATTCCGGAACCTGTACCTGTAGTTGTTACATGAACTACTGGCTGGCCATTGCTGGTATTGTAATTGGCGAACCTTCCTGCTTTACCGGTTCCAAAATTAGGAACAAAGCCTGAAACAGCATTGCCGGTTCCGTCGCATGATGCCTCAATACCATCACCGTTTCCTCCGGCATTGGCAGTCATTCCATTTCCGTTTCCTTCCGTTAAGGCTAATAAAGCAGGACCATTTCCTGTTGCATTGCTGGAGTAGAATAATCCGCCGTATCCTCCGGTACCGGAAGACAGCCCGTACACACCAGCGGTACCAAAATTGGCAAAAATTGAATTTACTTCACCCTTTACAGCCGCTGAAGTCCCTGTAGTACGGTCTACTTTGAAATTTCCGGCGATTCCGTTACCTATGGTGGTCACGGTAATTACATCACTGTTGTTGTCTTCATTGAAAATATTGAATCTTCCTGCTCTTCCCGTAGCAAAAGAAGGAACCCAGGCGTACAGAGCATTTCCGGCTCCGTCAATATTAGTTTCTACACCATTACCGTCTTTACTGGCGTTGGCAGTAATAGCATTTCCGTTTCCGTCGTTAATAGAGACCAGCGAAGCTCCGTTTCCGGCAGGATTGGAAGCATGAAATAATCCGGCAAACCCTCCTGTACCTGAAGAAACACCAAAAACTCCGGCAGCTCCAAAGTTTCCGAATATGGTTTTTACTTCGCCTCTTACCGCTGCTGCAACACTATTGGTATTGTCTACAAGGAATGAAGACGCATTACCAAGAGTATTATCCGGAATGTTACCATTGCCGTTGGTGATCACTTCGAAAGTATTTTGTGGGTTGGTTTGGTTAAAGTTTTCAAATTTTCCGGCACGTCCGGTACTATTATTCAGTCCTACCTGTCCGTAAACCCCGATCGCAGTTCCTGCTGTATTCGTAGCAACAAATCCACGTACTCCATATCCGCCTCCATCGTTACGGCCTACAACAGCTCCTGCAATATCACTGGTTGTTCTTCCCACTACAGCTTCTCCGGCGCCATTGTTGTCTCCCACAACCCCAGCTGAAGTCTGGGCACTGGTCATTCCATGCATACTGAAACCACTGGCTGTTGAACTTTTAACTCCGGCTCCGTTTCCTGTTGTGGTTACGTTTATTATCGTTCCGTTTCCTACACTGGAAGCATTAAGAACATTATTGGCGTTAGCATTATTGAAAATAGCTAGGCTTGCAGGAATTCCACTATTACTGGTGGCAGTAAGCCCTGTTCCTGTATTGCTGTTGGCATATACTCCTGTTCCGTTAGCGCTTGAATTCCCATAAACCCCTAATCCGTTGGGAGTAACCCCATAAACTCCCCAACCGCTTCCGTTCTGGCTTCCCCAGGTACCAATTCCTAATCCTCCTGTACCATTATTGATACCGCGGACAGCAGAAGAAAAGCCGCCGGGAGCTGTACTGTTGACAATTCCCCTTACAGCAGAAATACTTGAGGTCGTAGTATTGTTAACACCTTCAAGAGAGGTTCCGTCTCCGTCATTGGTTAATGAAAACAGTGTTGCGGCATTATTTACTGTAGCAGCATAGGGAATTGCAAAGCTACCACCTCCACCTCCAGCAGATTTTGCATACATAGCGTAAGGAACACTTAACAGCTGGCTGGTTCCTGTGATGGTATAATTGGTTCCTCCTGCAGGATCTGTTTCTGTTTTAAGATAATAATTTCCTGAAGGCCAGTTGATGGTTGAAAAAACTCCTGAAAGAACAGTTCCTGTCCCTATTTCAAGGCTGATAAGACCATTAATATTGGTATTTCCGGTAAGTCTTTCCGAATAAACCAGTGTTCCGGCAGGAGATCCCTCCAGTACACTTACTTTTACGGCAACATTCTGATTAGTTAAAAGCTGGCCGGAGCCGTTTCTCATGACGGCCTGATAGCTCATTTTTTCCGGAGCCTGTGCAAGGCCCATAAATAAGCCCAGCATGATCCCCAGTGAAAGTAATATTTTTTTCATGGTAATTATTTTTTGATGATTTTAAATGTTTTCAAATGTTTTCCGCTCTGATTGATCCGGATGATATACATGGCGGAAGGAAGAGAAGAAAGATTAAGTTCAGATTTGATCTGTAGAATAACGTCTTTTCTGATCAGTTTGCCCTGAGCATCAAATAGCTGATATTCTGCATTTTTGTAGTTTTCTGAAGTGAAATCAATGTACAGGTAATCCCTGAAAGGATTGGGGTAAAGTAGAATACCTTCCTGTTGTACTGTATTTTCATAAACAGAGAGCGTTGTGATTTCGTAGGCTTGCTGTACACCCTCTATGATCTGGGCACTGGAGCCTTTGTAAAGATAAGCGGTCTGTCCGATACTGTAAGAAACTGAGCCTCCGCCTCCTGATGCATCTGTTCCTGTGGCAAGAACGGCTGACTGTGCATTTAAAAGGCTGACGGAAAGAGTAAACAGAATGAGAAAGAAGCCTTGAATAGATGTTCTTTTCATATGAATTGATTTTGTGGTTATTAATAGGTTATCCCGTTTTTTTAATGAAATTTGGGATTACTAAATTACCACATATCAAAACCGGATATGGGGAAAATAGACCAACGGCAGAAAAAATCGACCAACGCCGTTTTTGAGTAAAAATGTTGGTATTCAGATATTTTACTGGTCAAAGAAAGAGAGATTGTCTTTGTAGGTTCTGCCGATAGGGAGTTTTATATTGCAGGTTAGTTCTACTTCGTGGTAGTTTTTTCCACGGATGAGGTACCGTGGGATGGCATAGCTTCTGTGTATTCTTACAAATGATGAAAAGACGTTTTTGTGAAGAAGGCTTCCTAACGAATCCAGAACACAGTGTTTTTTTTCGTAGGTGATGATACGGGTATAATCCTTCAGGGCCTCCAGGTATAAAATATCCGTTATTCTGATGTGGGAGATATTTCCGTTTTCTTTTATTCTGATGCAGTTGCCACCGAGAATGGCATCAAAACATTTACATTTTTCTTTCGTTTCAAAAAAATCAAAAACTCTTTGCATAGAATCATGAAAGCGTTCCATTTTCAAAGGCTTGGTAAGAAAGTCCAGTGTATTGAGTTCAAACGCGCTGACTGCTGATTCGGGGTGGGAACTGATGAAAATGCAGGCGGGTATCTTATGGGCTATTTTTTTGAATTCCAGTCCACTCATTCCGTTCATAACCGTTTCGGAAATCAAAAGATCTATGGGGAATTCAAGATAAGGAATTGCTTTTTCTGCCGAATCGAAAGAAGCTATAATCTCTATGTTTTTGTATTGTCTGAGATAATGCTGAAGAACCAATCTGTCCAGTTCATCATTATCAATGATCATACATCTGATATGGGGAGTCATGAGCTGTTGGATGTTAGTTTTATATTTAAATCTGAATTTAAATGTTTTAAAATCAGAAAATTGCAATATAAAGTTAGTGTTTTTTCATAAAAAAGAAATATTATAATCTTAAATTAACATTAAAAATGCAGTTAATTAAAAATAGATTTTGTTTTTTTTCCTGAAAAATGGTAACTTGTGAAAATCACAAACATAGATAGAACTTAATGCTAGAAAAGAAAGAACATAATTATGAAAAGGCGGTTTTGGTAGGTTTGGTTACCAAAGACCAGGACGAGGAAAAACTAAAAGAATATATGGACGAGCTGGAGTTCCTTGCCTACACGGCAGGAGCAACAGTTGAAAAAAGGTTCACCCAAAAATTATCACAGCCGGACTCCAAAACGTTTGTAGGGAGTGGGAAAGCACTGGAAATTAAAGACTATGTGAAAGAACATGAGATTGGAACAGTGATCTTTGATGATGAACTTTCCCCTTCACAGCTTAAAAACCTGGAAAGGGAAATGGAAGTCAAAATATTAGACCGGACCAATCTTATTCTTGATATTTTTGCGCAAAGAGCGCAAACGTCTTATGCAAGAACCCAGGTGGAGCTGGCACAGTACGAATACCTGCTTCCAAGACTGACAAGAATGTGGACCCACCTTGAAAGACAGAGGGGGGGAATCGGGATGAGAGGTCCGGGGGAAACCGAAATTGAAACAGACCGTCGTATCATCCGTGACAGGATCTCTTTGCTTAAAGAGAAACTGAAGACCATAGACAAACAGATGGCCACCCAGCGTAACAACAGAGGAAAGATGGTGCGTGCTGCTTTGGTGGGATATACCAACGTAGGAAAATCTACGCTGATGAACACCCTTTCAAAATCAGAAGTTTTCGCTGAAAATAAGTTATTTGCAACGTTGGATACTACCGTAAGAAAAGTGGTGATTGGAAATCTTCCGTTCCTGCTGACGGATACCGTAGGGTTTATCAGAAAGCTCCCTACTCAGCTGGTAGAATCATTTAAATCTACTTTGGATGAGGTGAGAGAATCGGATTTACTAATTCACGTGGTAGATATCTCGCATGAAAGCTTTGAAGATCATATTACGTCAGTTAACCAGATTCTTCAGGAGATTGATGCCCACAGAAAGCCTATGATCATGGTTTTCAATAAAATTGATGACTTCAGCTATGAGAAAAAAGATGAGGATGATCTGACACCTTCTACCCGTAAAAATATTTCATTAGAAGAGTGGAAAAAGACCTGGATGGCTAAATCCAAATATCCAACCGTTTTCATTTCTGCTCTTACGAAAGAAAATTTCCCGGAGATGAAGAAAATGATCTATGATGAGGTAATGAAGATTCATATTTCCAGATTCCCATACAATGATTTTCTTTTCGAATATTTCGATAACGACGACGAAGAAAACAACGATTAATGAAATATCACTTTTTCCTTTTATTCCTTCTGTTTTCGGTTTTTGGATTTAGCCAGAAATCAAAAATTGATTTAAAAAGTATTGAGAAAAACCTCAAAAATCCGGACTCTCCTTACAATTACGAGAAGCTTATCTTTAAGTACAAAGGATTTCCAAAATCTCTGGACAGCATCGAAGCCCAGCATCTTTACTACGGAAGGAATTTTAGAAATGATAAAATTTCGACAACAGACGACCGTTTTAAAAGCCTTGCGGATGCCTTTAAGCAGAATCATTTTGCAGATTGTATCAAGCTGGGTAAAGATTTGTATGATAAAGACCCTACCAATCTGGACGTTCTTCTTATCCTGCTCCGTACCTATGACTCCCTGAAAGATGCCAATAACTTTGTCCATCATTTGAGCCAGCTTCGGGCACTGACTAACGGCATCAAAGATTCCGGAGACGGAAAATCCGAAAAAACAGCTTACCTGGTCAATTCTGTAGGAGACGAATATATTCTGCTGAACATTCTGAACATTGGAAATGGTTATACCCGAAGTTCAAAACCTGCCAAAGACGGAATGTTTGATATCTGGGAAAAAGACAGTCAAAAACTTTATATTAAAATACTTTATTTAGACTTTTAAAATTCAATAAAAAAAACACTTAGTGGAGTTATATTATTCATTTTCAGCATTAATAGTGCTAGCGTCCATATTTGCCTACCTGAATTACAGATTTCTGAAACTCCCGAGTACGATCGGAATTATGGTAATTGCCATTGTGGTTTCCATTTTTCTGGTGATGTTTGGGGAAACAGTACTTCCGAGAACATTCGGACATCTCAATAAATTGATGAACAGCATTGATTTTACAGAAGTCCTGATGGGGGCCATGCTTAACTTCCTTCTCTTTGCAGGAGGAATTCACATTAATATCAACGATCTTAAGGAACAGTTTCGTCCAGTACTGATATTTTCTACAGTAGGTGTGGTAATTTCTACATTTGTTGTAGGATTTGGAATGTTTTATCTCTTACCGTTCGTAGGGATCAAGCTTCCTTTTATCTATTGTCTGGTATTCGGAGCCCTGATTTCTCCTACCGATCCGGTGGCTGTCCTGAGTGTTTTGAAGCAGGCTAAAGTTTCAAAATCATTAGAAACAAAAGTAGCCGGAGAATCTCTTTTCAACGACGGTATGGCTGTTGTGGTATTTACCGTAGTTATGCAGCTTGCGATTGGAAAAGAAGTGGATCTGGGCGTTGAAAGCATAGGATTATTACTGATGAAAGAAGCCGGGGGAGGAATCCTGCTTGGGGTCCTTCTGGGATGGATAACCTCCAGGCTGATGCGTGAAGTGGATGATTATATTATTTCGGTTCTGGTAACTCTTTCTGTAGTAATGGGAGGATATCTTATCGCCAGACAGATGCATATTTCAGGACCTTTGACGATGGTTGCTGCTGGTCTGTTTATGGGGAATTTCAATGTGAGGTTCAAAATGAAGTCTGTTACTCAGGATTATCTGATTAAGTTCTGGGAACTGATTGATGAGATTCTGAACGCTGTTTTATTCCTGTTCATAGGATTTGAACTTCTGATGATCAAAGATCTTAAGCATTTTATGCTGCCTGGTCTTCTTGCTATTATCGTGGTTTTACTAGCCCGTTTTATTTCGATCTGGGGACCAACGAAATTCATGTCTTTAAGAACAAGGTTTAGTCCGCAGACTGTAAAAGTGCTTGTTTGGGGAGGAATCCGTGGAGGGGTTTCCATTGCATTGGCGATGTCTATTCCGAAGAGTGAATACAGCGAAATTATTTTAAGTATTACCTATTGTGTAGTCGTCTTTTCTATTATTGTTCAGGGACTTACCATTGCTAAAGTGGCCAATCCTAAGCAGATTGCAAAAGAAGAGGAGGAGCAGGAAAGTATTGTTCTGGAAGAGCATTAATATCATAACTTGATCTGTTCATCATAAATATCGTTTTAAAGATGGCCAATAATATAATCAAAGAGATTAAGGAAGCCTTAGCTGTCTTGTCCATTCCTGAAAAAGCGGAATTCTTTCCCAGATTTTTCAAAACAGGAAAGGGAGAATACGGAGAAGGAGATCTCTTTCTTGGAGTGAAAGTTCCGGATCAAAGGTCTGTAGCGAAAGAGTATTATGATAAAATAAGCCTTGAAGAATTGAGCATACTGCTTTCATCAGAGTATCATGAGCATAGGCTTACAGCTCTCTTTATGCTGATCACCAAGTTTGAAAAAACAAAAGACATCAGAATAAAAGAAAGAATTATTACTTTTTACCTGAACCATCTTCCCCATGTCAATAACTGGGATCTGGTAGACTCAAGCTGTTATAAAATATTAGGACGGTATGCTTTTGAAAATCAAAAAGAAAATTTATTGAGAGACCTTTCAGATTCTGATGAAATGTGGCATAAAAGAATAGCCGTTGTGGGAACGATGCATTACGTTAAAAAAGGGTCGTATGAACTGACTAAAGAATTTGTCACCAAAAACCTGAAACATCCGCATGATCTGATGCACAAAGCAAATGGCTGGCTGCTAAGGGAAATGGGGAACAAAAACGAACAGGAACTGATCTCTTACCTCAATCAATATTACAAAGAAATGCCAAGAACCTGCCTGAGATATGCCATTGAAAAACTTGATGAAGACCTTAGACAGGATTATCTGAAAGGGAGAGTATAAAGGCATCCCTTCAGATCATAAAAAAACCAATGGAATCCGGTATTTTACACCGATAAAAAATTAAGTAGTTTTGTATTTTAAAAACTCAATTATGAAGAACGTAATCAGGTTGTTTTTACTTTGCTTTCCTTTGATGCTGCTCACAAGCTGTTTTGATATTGTAGACAAAGCCTCCGTAAAAGCAGACGGAACAGGGGAATATACCATCATTGTGAATGCCAGCAAGAGCAAAACAAGACTGGCTTCGATCTCTAAAATGGAAACGATCAATGGGAAAAAAGTTCCGAAAAAATCTGAAATTGAAAATAAGATCAGTGAAGCGGCCAGAATTTTCAAGGCAACCCCGGGAATCAGCAATGTAAAGACTACGATGGACTTTGATAATTACATCATTAAGCTAAGCTGTAATTTTAAGAAAATTGAAAACATCAATGCCGGGCTGGAGCAGCTGAAATCAAAAAATATTCTTGGGAAAATGATTCCTACCCAGATTTACGGACAGAGCCTTGAGAAAAAATCGTTTACCAGAAATAAAGTAAACACTTTTAAAGCAGACTACGATAAAATGAGCAAGGCAGATAAAGAAGTATTCAATAATGCTAAATATACTTCTGTTTTGCAGTTTGAAAACACTATAAAATCGCAATCTAACAGTTCTTACCAGCTTTCTCCCAATAAGAAAGCCGTAAAACTTGAAGCAGATGTTTTAGACCTGATCCTTCAGAAAAAACAGATGCAAAATATTATTATCTTTCAATAAAAAGTACTTTTCAGCCATGAAATCTATCCTATTAAAAACACAAAAGATCACCTTTTTACTTTTTGGTTTTGCGCTCGCTTTTGCACAGAACAGCATGAAGCTTCCTAAAGATGCCGTATTTTATATGGAAATCAATGGGAAACAGCTTAATAATAAAATAAACTGGGAGAAATTTAATCCTTTACTGCAGGAAATAACGAAAAGCAGCAAAGAAAAAGCCTCATGGAATGATTATTCCAAAACCGGGATCAAATATGATGAAGTTCAGTACCATTATGCCTGCTTTAGTGATTCTGTAAAAACCTATACAGCTCATTTTATTTTAGATAACAAAGATAAATTCAAAGAGTTTATTAATTCTACAAAGAAAAAAGGACAGGAAGTTTCCCAGAAAAATAACTACTCTTATGTTGATCTGGATGATGATGTATTTGTTGCCTGGAATGATAAGCGCGCAGTACTGAGTCTTGTAAGCTATACCAAACCTTATAAGGATTTATGGGCAGAAGAAGCAGTGGCAGACAGCGCCGCAATTGCAGTAGATTCAACAGCTGAAGCAGTAATAGACAGTGCTTATGTAGTAGAACCGGAAAGACCTTTTAACTATAAAGAGGAAATAAAAGATCTGAAAGACCAGATCAAATATCTTAAAGAAAGCATCAAAGAAAGCAACACTGAAATTACGAGAATTCAGAAGGATATCAAGTATCTGGAAAAACACCATAAATATCCTGAAGAGAAAAAGCAGCCGGACTATGAAGGGGAAGACGAAATGACTGAAGAAGAGGAGTATTCTATTGCAGAAGCAGATTCAGCGTATCAAAAAGAACAGGATTCTATCAGAAGAGAAAACTTCAAGGTTGTGAAAAAACTGGCAGAGGATGCATTCGACCGGTATTTCAGTTCAAATTTAGAAATTGAAGTGCCTAAGGATAAACTTAATTTCCGCGATGCCAATTCAGATGTTTTTATCTATACAGACTACGGAAGAATGGTGAATGAAGGGCTTTATGGGAGAATGATGAGAGGATATAATTTCAGTCAGTTCCTTGGAAGAGCGTACAACTCGGATTCTGCTTATAACCTGTATTTTGATAAGGATAAAGTAAAACTGATTAATAATTATCAGCATAAAAATTCCGATATTCAGAAGAGTATTTCAGAGGTTTATAAAGGAAAGAAAAACAAAAAGCTGGCAGCACTTATCAACGATAAAAGTTTAGGATATTACGTGATGAATATCAACGGAAGAAAATCTTTTGATATGATGTATGATCTGCTTAAAGATACAGGAGAAGGAGAATATCAGAAAGAAATGGAACTGGTGATGGAAACCATGAAGATCATTCTGGATGAAGAGGCGATCAGCAAAATAGCCCCAGGAAACGGGATTTTCGTTCTGAATGAGCTGAAGCCAAAAACAGTGGATTACACAGATTACGAATACGATGAAGATTACAATGCAAAAGAAGTGAAAAAGACGAAGGAAGTAATGGTTCCTAACTTCACCTTTGCATTTGCTACGGAAAATGAAGGCTACTGGAACCGTGTTTTCAATTTACTGGTGACCAATAAAGATCTGGCTAAAAAGTTTACAAAAACAGGAGATTTTTATGCTTTTAAAGATGAAAAGGGCGGAGGCTATCTTGACCAGATGTTCTTTACGGTGAAAGACGGTGTCGTTTATCTTACTTCTTTTAAAGATAATATCAATCCTAAAAACCAGTCCGAGGTTTCTAAAAAATGGGCAAAAGATTCATCTAAATATCCGTTGTCAGGAAGACTGGATCTGCAGAGAGTTTTAGTAGGTCTTGAAAGAGAATTCAAGAGCCCTTCAGAAAGAAAGACTTTGGATCTGATCAGAAAAAATGTAGGAGAAGTGTATTATAAAACAGAGGTGAAAAACAACAGCATTCAGACAGAAGCAGATTATAACATCAAAAATTCTTCTGAAAACAGCCTGATGTATTTCTTTGATCTTTTCGATGAAATTTATAAAATAAAAGAAGCCGATAAAAAGCCACCTATATTATAAATGAAGAAAAAGAAACTGATTGCCTGGCTGATCATTCCGCTGGCCGCCGTTATATATTTTGTGTTTTTTTATAAAGACAAAACCTTACAATTTGTCCCGGAAAATGCAGATGCTGTGGTTTTGATTGATGTGAAGAAACTGGCGGGACAGTACGTTTTCAGTCTTACAACACATCCATCGTTGTGGTTTAATGATGCAGAAGAAAAAAAAGAACATATTGCTTTAAAAGATTCGGGGATTCGTATCCCCGATTTTTTGCAGATATTCCACCTGAAGAATACGAAATTCACCGAGTGGTACACTGCGGTTGAACTCAAAGATCAACCCAAATTTCTAACCTATTTAAAGCAGCAGAAGTTTAAAGATAAGGGGAATAGTCTTTATCAGAAAGACCAGATTTTCATTAAAATCGGAAAGGGTTACTGTATCTTCGGGACTTCTGACCGGGCTTTAAAAAATACGGATTCAGATTTTTTTAAGGCTTCAGAGAAGAAAAAATATAATGCAGATCATTTCATCAACAGAACATTAGGAAGCTTTTCTTTTATTTCAGGACAAAACATCAGTAATTTTTCCATTGATCTCAGGGATGATGAAATTGAGATTAAAAATGCTGATGGATCGGCAGACTTTACTTCTGTTATTGCTGAATTTCAAGGGAAGAGCCACTTTTTAGAAATGCAATTGGATGCCGGAAATATGAAAAACCTTAGCCGTTTTTTTAATAAAAGCATCAGTGATTCAGCTGGGATCAGCCATATGAAAGGTATCGCTGATCTGGAGCAGGTAAACGATACCATTATCACTTACGGGTATGATGATAATTTCAATGAAGTGGAGCAGAAAAGCTATCAGAAGATTGTTCAGCCTAAGTATGCTATTTCACTTCTAACTCCGGATCCTGAGAAAACATGGGCCTATTTTCAAAATAAAAAATGGATCAATGCACAGAACCAGCTGACGATTATTCCGTTTCAGCCGAATACGGTGTCTAAAAGTCAAAAAGCGGTCATCATAAGATCTTCCGGAAATCTGGAACCCCTGTCTCGGAATGAGAAGGAAAATTATATTTTTATCAGAAATAATGCTTTGCTCTATTCCTCTTTAAAAAGTTTAACAGAACGCGAGAAGAAATTGATGTCAGATATAGAGTATATCTTTTATGGAAACAAAGGGCAGGACCATTATATTAAACTGAAAGCAAAGAAAGGAGATCTTCCTCTCATTTTAAGGAGATCATTTTTATAATAAAAACGATTTGTAGATGACGGTGCCTTCTGAAATTATATTGATAAAACAAATCACTCATTACTTTTTACATCTGGTGTTTCCGGTGTTTATTGCCTTGGTTTTTTTTCGTGAAAATTGGAAAAAGGCTTATTTTATTATGCTGGCTACCATGCTTGTGGATCTGGATCACCTTTTTGCCAATCCTATATTTGATCCGTCCAGAAACAGTATTGGGTTTCATTTTTTGCATTCATATTACGCTATTGCTGTTTATTTTTTAATGCTGTTCTTTAAAGGGAATATCAGGATTGCAGCTGTTGGTCTTTTATTCCATATGTTGACAGATTTTCAGGACTTTAATCTATGGGGCATTAAAATATCATTAATATTATCTCAGGATATTTCAAAATTCATATAGTTTTTGTATTTTGTAGACACTTTATGAAATTAAAAGAACTTTTACATTACACGTATATTTTTCCCATTCTGGCAGTAGTTTATTATTTTTCCGGATTGATGGGAGGAGGAGTCATTTATGATGTTATTGCAGGGATCCTGCTTACAGGAAGCGTTCTGTCAGCAGTGCATCATGCCGAAATGGTCGCTCATAAAGTAGGAGAACCCTTTGGAACCATTATTCTTGCGCTTTGTATCACTATTATTGAAGTGGCCTTAATTATATCACTTATGGTTGCCGGAGGAGATCAGGCCATCACGTTGGCCAGAGATACTGTTTTTGCTGCGGTAATGCTTATTCTGAATGGTATTTTGGGAATCTGTATTCTGGTAGGAGGGGTAAAATATCACGAACAGTTCTTTGCCAGAACATCTGCAACGACTTATCTGGTAAGTATTGTTTCTATTCTGATCCTGACATTGGTTCTTCCTAATTTTACCTCAAGTGTCAACGGTCCTTTCTATAATGAAGCTCAGCTTGTTTTTGTATCCATTGCCTGTCTTGTCATTTATGGAGTATTCCTGATGGTTCAGACGGTAAGACACAGAAGCTATTTTATTGTGCCTGATGAACACCCGGAAGAACATTATATCCCGACATTCACGAAAACAGTGATAAGCTTTGGATTCCTGGTTGTCTGCCTGGCAATCGTTGTAATGATGGCAAAAGGACTTTCAGGAACTATTGAAGATATGGTTCAGAGTATAGGTGCTCCAAAATCTTTGGTAGGAGTGATTATTGCTGCAGTAGTGCTTCTTCCTGAAGGGGTAGCGGCTATTCGTGCGGCAAGAAGCAATCAGATCCAGTCCAGTTTAAACCTGGCATTAGGTTCTGCACTGGCCAGTATAGGACTGACGATTCCTGCGGTTTCTACGGTGTGTATTCTGTATGATATTCCTTTGGTGCTGGGATTGGATAAAAAAGATATTATCCTGCTTTCGCTCTCCGTATTTATCGTAATGCTTTCATTAAGCCGTGGAAAGACGAATATTCTTTACGGAACAGTGCTTTTAGTGAATCTGGCAGCGTATATTTTTACAGTAATCGTTCCTTAAAAACAGGAAGTATAATTGTGGTTTTTTGAATTTATAGGCTAGAAATAATCTATTCTGTGGTCTGCTAAAGTCTTCTTGCCAGTTCCATTTTGAAGGCCATCAGTTTAGCGATATTTTCGGATTTGTAGACCGCCATATCAGCATTTTCTCCGATGAAATTTTCTTCAATGGTCTGTTTCCAGAGTTCCAGCCAACGGTTGAAATGTTTCTGTTCCATCGCCTGGATTTCATTGATGGGAAAGTGCACCCCCATAGGATTTCCTTTGTAAGTCATCTGTCCAAACAGAATCGATTCCCAGAATGAATACATTTTAGGAAGATGTTTGTTCCAGTCTACTTTGGCGATATCGTTGAAGAAAAATCCAATCGTCTCGTCCTTAACTACTTTGGTGTAAAATGAATTGACCAGATGTTCAATATCTTCTCGGGATTCCAGTTTTTTCATAGTCCAAATGTACAGTAAATTCAATTGATAAATTCAATCCTTAGCTTGATAAATTTCATGAAAACAATATTTTATCTTTGCAAAAGAAAAGCAGACTGCCTCATGGGCAAATAACAATCAGGCAGAAAGAATATGGATTTAGATTTTTACAAAAAACAGGCTTTACAGAAGCAAAAGGAACATAAGAAGTTTTTGGACGGATTAAAGAAGAAACCGCCTAAAAACCTCGATTATATCGTTCAGGAAACCCATGATGAAGTGTTTGATGAAATCAACTGTCTTCAATGCGCCAATTGCTGCAAAACTACAGGACCTTTATACGCCGAAAAGGACATTGAACGTATTGCGAAGTACCTCCGGATGAAACCTGCAGATTTTGAAACGAAATTTTTAAGAGTGGATGAAGATCAGGACAAAGTGCTGCAACATCTTCCGTGTTTTTTCCTGAACAGTGATAATACATGCTCAATTTATGAAGTAAGGCCTAAAGCCTGCCGCGAATATCCGCATACCGACCGGAAAAAGATCTACCAGATCAATCACCTGATGCTGAAAAATACAGTAATCTGTCCCGCAGCCTACGAATTTGTAGAGAAAATGATGAAGAATATTAGCCGATAAAGCCTGAAGAAAGGAAGTTTAAGAATTCTGAAAAACAAAAGATTGTCATTTTAACAATCCTTTAGGAGCAATCCGCCTCAATTAGTTATTCTATTGGAATACTTTCAGAAGTGCGCTTAACTGTGAGAAACTTCCATCCTCCATCTTCCTTTCTTCTCATCAAAAAATTTCATTAATTTTTGTATTCAATGTTCTGTAAATGGCTTTCATAATTAGGCTTAACCACAAATAACTCCCATTTTCTAACCTCCATCTTCCATCTCAACTGCATTTTTCAAAATTCCTCTTAAATAATTATAAAGTACGTTAAATAAGGACTTTACAGATAATTTAATGAAAAATGTTTCGTTTAAACTAAACAACCATTTAAAATATTACATTATGAAAAAGTTAATCTTGGCGGCAGCATTTATGGCAGCCGGAATAGTTACCGTATCAGCCCAGACAGAAACAAAGAAACCAGCTGAGACTACCCCTGCTAAAACTACGACAGCCCAACCACAGACAACGATGCCTGCAGCTACAACTACCGGAACCGTTTCTACAGATGCCGGTGCAACAAAACAAAGCACTACAGCCACAGCTACCGTTGATGCCGCTACGGCTGCTCCAGCTACTGAGGCGACGATGAGCGCAGAAGTAAACACAGAAGCTACAAAACCTTCAAAAGCAACCAAAGAAGATAAAAAAGGCAAAAAGAAAGCAAAGTCATCAAAGTAAATATTTCAGCAAACAGAAAGTAAGTCCTGAAGCATTCTTGTTTCAGGACTTTTTTATGGTAAAGCTCGTTTAATAAAAAAGTCTAAACAGCTTTTGTATTAAAAATTGCCCAATAATAATTTTTGTCCTGCTTTTCGGCTCGTTTTATTACATTCATTTCACAGATAAAGAGCAGCCTATTTAAAAATAAAAAAAGCGCTGTACAATACAGCGCTTTCTCCTTTCACTTTTTACTTTTTTCCCATTGTCCCGGGAACAGGCTATATCAAAAAAGGCCGGGAATTTTCCCAGCCTTGGTTTATTTTATACCACTCCTTGAGCTAACATGGCTTCTGCAACCTTCACGAATCCGGCAATATTGGCGCCTTTTACGTAGTTTACATAACCATCCTCATCTTTTCCGTAGTCTCTACAAGCTTTGTGGATACCGATCATGATTTCCTTCAATCTTGCATCTACCTCTTCAGAAGTCCAGTTAAGACGGATAGAGTTCTGCGTCATTTCAAGACCTGAAGTAGCAACACCTCCGGCATTGGAAGCTTTACCAGGAGAGAATAACACTTTATTATCAAGGAAATAGTTGATAGCATCTAAAGTAGAAGGCATATTTGCAGCCTCAGTTACACAAAGACATCCGTTCTCAACCAATTTCTTAGCATCTTCAAGATCTAATTCATTTTGAGTTGCAGATGGGAATGCTACATCACATTTTACATCCCAAGGACGTTTTCCTGCGTGGAATTCAGCAGATGGATATTTCTTAGCATAATCCTCAGCTCTGTTGTTTCCTGAAGATCTTAGTTCTAATAAATAATCAATTTTTTCTCCACTGATACCATCTTTATCATAGATATATCCATCAGGTCCAGAGATGGTTACTACCTTCGCTCCAAGCTCAGTCGCTTTTTTGATCACTCCCCAGGCTACGTTTCCGAAACCTGAAACCGTTACTGTTTTACCTTCGAAATTCTGTCCGATAGTTTTAAGCATCTGCTCTGCGAAATATACTACACCGTATCCTGTAGCTTCAGGACGGATTAGTGAACCTCCATAGGCAAGACCTTTTCCTGTAAGTACACCGGTAAATTCATTTCTGATTTTCTTATACTGTCCGAATAAATATCCGATTTCTCTTGCTCCTACACCAATATCTCCTGCTGGTACGTCTGTTTCAGGACCGATGTGCTTGCATAATTCAGTCATGAAAGCCTGGCAGAAACGCATTACTTCCATATCAGATTTTCCTTGAGGATCGAAATCAGAACCTCCTTTACCTCCACCCATCGGAAGAGTCGTCAGTGAGTTTTTAAATACCTGCTCGAATGCTAAGAATTTAAGAACTGACAGGTTTACAGTAGGATGGAAACGGATTCCTCCTTTGTATGGTCCGATTGCAGAGTTCATCTGGATTCTGAAACCTCTGTTTACCTGGATCTCTCCTTTATCATCAACCCATGGAACTCTGAAAATAATAATTCTTTCAGCTTCAGCCATTCTCTCAAGAAGTTTCATGCCTGTGTATTCCTTTTTAGTCATAATAAACGGAATTACAGTTACAGCAACTTCTTTTACAGCTTGTAAAAATTCTGGCTCATTAGGATTTTTTGCTTCAATTTTTGCAATAAACTCCTGGATTTTCTGGTCAATATTATATTGTTCCATATACTAAGGTTGAATATTATTGTCAACAAATTTAATTTTTTTTTCAAGATTCACAACACTCTATTTTAACATTGTTAAAAATTAAATAATAATGTTTCGAAATATTATTAAATTGATAATTTGTGTTTAAATTTTATTAAAAATTAAATGTTATGTCTTAAATAATGCAATATTAAGAAATCGTTAATTCTTAAATTGCGGTAAATTGTCTCCCGGAAAATGATTTTACTTTCCCTAAAAGTTCTAATTCTAAAATAACAGGCAGTATTTTGTATGAAGAGATGGAAATTTTCTGCGCCAGATCATCCAGTGTGATCTGTGGATTCTCTTTGATGGATTGATATACTATTTGTTGATTGTCAGAAAGTTGAGTGATTGTTTCACTGTATGGAAAGAGTTCCTCCATTTTCTCTCTGGGATTGTTGATCCCCAAAGAATCTATAAGTTCTCTTACCATAGAAATGGTGGCGGCTTTGTTCTGGGAAATCAGCTGGTTGCATCCCTGGCTGTAAGGATCTGTGATTTTTCCAGGAAGAGCAAAAACTTCCCGGTTATAATCATTGGCAAAGCTTACTGTACTTATAGAACCTCCTCCGAATGCTGTCTCTACAACAATTGTAACAGGTGATAGTCCTGCTATGATTCTGTTTCTCTGGATGAAATTTTCCCGGTCAGGTTTTCTGGACGAGTTGAATTCAGTCAGTAATGCACCGCCTTCCTGAAGAATTTTTTCAGATAGTTTTTTATTTTTTGATGGATACAGGGTGTGAAAGCCATGAGCCAACACAGCTATTGTAGGAATTTTATGATGAACAGACTGTTCATGAACTTCTTTATCAACCCCTAAAGCCAAACCGCTTACCGATATATATTTTGAAGATTGAGTAGCCTCGAAAAAATCCTGAATGAATTGTTTGCCGTAGGAAGTCATATTCCGGGTGCCAACAATACTTATTTTGGGAGCATTTTCGTCAAAACTTCCCTTCTGGTAGAGAATTGCGGGAGCATCGGGACATTCGTTAAGCAGGGAAGGGGTTTCATTTAGGTGTCTCAGTCTGATCTGTACCCCGTTTTTTTCACAGAACTTCAGCTCCTGTTCTGCAAATTCCAGATGTTCTTTATTTCCGATATCAGAAACCGTTTTCCGGCCCAGACCTTCCGTTTTAGAGTACTCTTTTTTTGCTCTTTTCCAGGCCTCTTCGGCACTTCCGAAAGTTTGTATCAGTCTGTGAAAAAGAATATCACCAATAAGGCTGCATTCGCGGAGAGCAATAGTGTAAAGGTGTTCATCAGAGATCATTATGCGTTTTTTATCAAATGTAGTAAATTAAGTTTTATTTTCTCCTTAATTCATCCAGATGATCCCAGATATCGTCTCTTTTTTTATAGGGAAGCTCCATGAAGTCCTCCGGGTGATTTTCTTTATATTCCTGCCATAACTTGTCGTCTTTTTCATTGTAATAATTAGGAAACTCCCAAATAAACTTCTTTTTTTTCTCGCCTACTTTTTTAAAAGCAAATGCAATAATACTTCCTACCACAGCTCCGGAGAGATGGGCCTGCCATGAAATCCTGCTCGGCTCCTGAAGGTTGTAGAACAACTCTTCAGGAAACATACCCCACACAAGACTGCCATAGTATAATACGACCAGCATGGATATGGTAAGCAATTTCATATTCCATTTGAATACTCCGCTGAAAAACAGGAAGAAAGCCAATACATACACCACTCCGCTGGCTCCTATGGTACAGGTATACATATATTCACCTGTGAGAATATCAATAGGAGGAAGCAGCCAGACCAGAAGCCCTGTAGCAAGCCATCCGGTAATGAAAACTTTATTAGCTACCTGAGGGTAAAACTGGTATAAAAGAAACATCAGGACAGCAATCGGAATAGAATTTCCTATAATATGATCTATATTTCCGTGTAAAAAGGGTGAGGTGATTATTCCCAGCAATCCTTCAGGCAGCAGAGGAATAATAGCTCCGAAACAGCTTTGGAAAAAGCCCTGCATCTGGAGGAAATAGCCGAACCACATGGCTGACAGCATCAGCAAAGGATAGAGAACAGCTCTTTTGGAAACAACGTTTTTAAACATGCGGAAAATATGTCAAATCAAAAGCCAATGATAAATTTCGGAAAATTTGTCGAGGTATTTTTCCGGAACCGGTTATTTTAAGACAAAAGGGATTAAATTTTAACACGAAAACGTAATATTCTGACATTGAATTTACTAAATCGAAATAGCATTTAACTGTTTAAATTCAATAGTACTACATGATTTTACAGACTGAATTTTTTTTAAACAAAAATTATATTAATATTTTTGCATTGAAAATTATTTATTGTAATGAAGAAGTTTTTGTTGATTCTTTCCTTTTCTATAGGGATCTATACAAGTGCACAAGAAGAATTGAAAAAAGATTCGGTAGTGACAGATACCGTTAAATACTGGTCGGTTTTAGGAAAAAACAATTTAATGATCAATCAGGCGGCCTTTTCAAACTGGGTTGGCGGGGGAGCCAATAATGTAGGCTGGCTTGCCGGGGTAAACTATAATATCACGTATGAAAAAGACAAAGATCTTTGGGAAAATATTATCGTGATGGATTACGGCCAGAATGATACAAAAGGAGTAGGAGTAAGGAAAACACAGGACGTCATCAATATTTCAACCAATTACGGGAGGAAATTTTCTAAGAGCTGGTATTTTTCTTTAGGTGCCGGCTTCCAATCTCAGTTTTCTTCAGGATATGAAGACGGCAACAACCCGGAAGCAAAGAAAATCTCAAACTTCATGGCTCCGGGATACCTTAATCTCGGTATGGGTATCACCTACAGACCAAATGATAATCTGACTGTAACGCTTCGTCCTACCAATGCCAGATGGACCTTTGTGTTAGATAAAAATCTTCAGCTTGCAGGAAATTATGGTTTGAAAAATGATGGCGATTCTTCATTGCTTCAGTTCGGTTTCCTGGGAACAGCTTTGTATAAGGTAAAACTTATGGAAAATGTAAGCATCAGCAATACTGCTTCCGTCTTTTCAAACTATCTGGATCATCCGGAAAGACTGGTTCTTGCCTATGGAGCAGTATTAAATCTGAAGGTTAATAAATATATCTCGTCCAACATTACCTTGGATTTGTTGTACGATCATAATCAGATTCAGAAAACACAGCTTAAGCAGACCTTGGGCATTGGTTTCGGATATACTCTGAATAACGGAGTAAAACGTTCGGATCGTAAGGACAGCCAATGGTGGCTTAAGAAATAATTTTTTTAAATATCCTATAAAGGCGCTTCATTATAGAAGCGCTTTTTTTGTTCAGAAACAAAAATATTATAAGTTCATTTGGCATATTGTACGTTGTTTTTATGGTATTATTCAAGTTTTTAATGTATTAAATACTAGTTTTAGTATTTCAAAACAAAGTGATTAGTATTTTAACAAAAATTATATGTATATTTTTGTATCGAAAAATCTTAATTATGAAAAAACTTTTATTAGCTGCTTCCATATCTGTTGGAATCGGCGTAATGGCTCAGGAGACAAAGACAGATGCTCCTGCAGCTGATACCGTAAAAGCCTGGTCTATCCAGGGACAGAATACATTAATGCTGAACCAGGCTGCCTTTTCTAACTGGGTAGGGGGAGGAGCCAATAACGTTGGTTGGCTTGCCGGAGTAAATTACAATCTGACTTATGAGAAGGGTAAAGATCTTTGGGAAAACATTATCATTCTGGGATACGGGCAGAATAATACCAAAGGCATCGGAACCAGAAAAACCCAGGATGTTATTAATCTTTCCACGAACTATGGGCGTGAATTTGCTAAAAATTGGTATATTTCAGGCGGAATGAGCCTTCAGACGCAGTTTGCAGCAGGTTATGAAGATGGAAATAATCCGGATGCCAAGAAAATTTCAAACTTCATGGCCCCGGGATATCTTAATGTGGGGGCTGGTGTAACGTATCGTCCTAACGATAACTTTACCATGACTCTTCGTCCTGCCAACGCCCGCTGGACCTTTGTTCTGGATAAAGAGCTGCAGACTGCCGGAACCTATGGTCTGAAAAACGATGGCGACTCTTCTTTATTTCAGTTCGGTTTCTTAGGGACAGCCATCTATAAGCTTAAAATCATGGAAAATATGAGCTTGATCAATACAGCTTCTGTATTTTCCAATTACCTGGATCACCCTGAAAGATTGGTTCTTGGCTACAGCGGAATCCTCAATATGAAGATCAATAAATTTGTTTCTACCAATATTACGCTGGATCTTCTATACGACCACAACCAGATTCAGAAAACCCAGCTGAAACAGACACTGGGAGTTGGTTTTGCTTATAATATAGACAATGGTAGAAAACGTTCGGATAATAAAGATAACCAATCATGGTTAAAGAAATAACGCAGTCAGCATAAAAAACAAAAAAGCACTTCATTTGAAGTGCTTTTTATGTATCAATTGTATATGGATTAAAATTCTATATCTACTCCAAGCTTTTCCGCTAATAATTTTGATATTTTTTCTTTAAGCGGTTCAATATCGATGTTTTGCATCGCATCATTAGCAAAAGCATATAAAAGAAGAGCTTGCGCCTCTTTTTTAGAAATACCTCTCGCTCTTAAATAGAACAGAGCATCTTCATTCAGCTGGCCTACGGTACATCCATGAGAGCATTTTACATCATCTGCAAAAATCTCCAGCTGTGGCTTAGTATCGATAGAAGCGCCTTCACTCAGCAATACGTTATTGTTTTGCTGATAAGCATTGGTTTTCTGGGCAATTTTATCTACAAAAACTTTTCCATTGAAAACACCGTGTGCATTGCCATCGAAGATCCCTTTATAGTTCTGGTAGCTTTCACAGTGAGGGAAGTTGTGGTGCACTGCTGTATGATGGTCAACCAACTGATCTTTTCCAATGATCGTAATCCCATTCATGAATGAATTGATATTTGATCCGTTATGAATAAAATCAAGGTTGTTTCTTACCAGTTTACCCCCGAAAGAAAAGGTATTTACAGTGGTTAAGCTGTCTTTTTCCTGTCTTGCAAAAGTATTGTCAATAAGATAAGACGTGTTGTTGTCATTCTGAAGCTTATGCCAGTCTGCTTTTGCATTGGGATGAGTAAAGATTTCAGTCACCGAGTTGGTCAGAACATATGTGCTGTCAAAATTGTGGTGGCTTTCAATAACCTCAACCTTAGCGCCTTCTTCTACGATCAGTAAATTTCTGGTATTGTAGAAGGTGTTTTCTTCCTGGTTCTGAGAAATGTAAAAAACATGGATTGGTTTTTCAATGACCACATTTTTAGGAACCTTCAGGAAGAATCCATACTTGCAATAAGCAAGGTTTAAGTTCGTGAAAGCAGTGTCTTTAGAAGCAATTGTATTAAAATAAGTGTCAAAAACCTCTTTGTGTTTCTCATCATTCAAAGCATAGTTGAATGAAAGGAACTCTACATTTTCAATAGAAATTTTGGACAGTTCTTTATGAAGTTTACCATTTACAAAAACGATCCAGTCAAAATGTTCCTCACCTAAATGAAGCTGGTCAAGCTGTTCTTTAGTGATATTGTGACTTTCTTTCGGGAAAAAATTATAGTTTTTCTCTGTGATCTCTTTTAAGCTGGTATATTTATATTCTTCGTCTTTTTTGGTAGGGAAACCCAGGTTCTCGAATTTCTGAAGCGCCTCTTTTCTGTTTTCATCCAGAAATCTATGACGAAGAGTCTCCAAGAATTCACCGTGGTTGTCAATAATTTGATCGTATAAAGCCATTACTGATATTTCGGCCATCACACCTGATTTATATATTTAAAATAATAATAGTACCGCGGTTTTTCCGCATCTTCAGAAAGGTTTGATAAAATCCCTTCCAAAATATTTTCTTCTTAGTTAAGAAGCCAGTCGTAACCTTTTTCTTCAAGTTCTAATGCCAGAGACTTATCACCGGTTTTGATGATCTTTCCGTCTGCCAGAACGTGAACAAAATCAGGCTGAATATAGTTAAGCAATCTTTGATAGTGAGTGATCAAAAGTACTGCGTTTCCTTCATTTTTAAAATGATTAACACCATCTGCAACAATTCTTAAAGCATCAATGTCTAATCCTGAATCGGTTTCATCAAGAATAGCCAGTTTAGGATTAAGCATCATCATCTGGAAAATTTCATTTCTTTTCTTTTCTCCTCCTGAGAATCCTTCGTTCAGAGATCTTGAAAGGAAGTCTTTCTTGATACCTAGTTTTTCAGATTTTTCACGGATCAGGGCAAGCATTTCTTTAGCAGGCATATCTTCCAGTCCGTTTGCTTTTCTGTTTTCATTCAAAGCTGCTTTGATGAAGTTCGTTACAGAAACTCCTGGAATTTCTACAGGATACTGGAAAGAAAGGAAAATTCCTTTGTGTGCTCTTTCTTCAGGGGCGTCTTCGCTGATTTCCTCTCCTTCGAAAAGAATTTCTCCGTCAGTTACCTCATAATCTTCTTTTCCTGCAATGACAGAAGAAAGGGTAGATTTACCGGCTCCGTTTGGCCCCATAATCGCGTGAACTTCACCCGGTTTTATTTCAAGATTAATACCTTTTAATATTTCTGCGCCATCTTCAATTTTGGCGTGAAGGTTTTTAATTTCTAACATTTTATTTGCTTAAACAAATTATTTTTGAATTCTATATACTAAACTTTCAGGTTGACCCGGGACATCATTAAGGGTCCCGATTTGTATCATACCTGCCTTTTCCAAAACTTTAACAGAAGCTATATTACTGGGACGGACAATTGCGAGTATTTCTTCTTTATTTTCCTCATTAAGCCCAAAATCTATAGCTTTCTTTGTGAACTCTGTGGCGTATCCTTTCCCCCATGCTTCGCAAGCCAGGCGATAACCTAAATTCAGCTTTTCTTCTTCTCCATAGAGTTTATAGCTCAGTCCTCCAAAACCTATTGTGCTTTCGGGAATATCCTTTTCTGCAATCACCCAGCCTCCGAAATTATACTTTTCCCAATGCTCAAGCATTCTGGCAAATGTGCTTTCTGCCTTTTCAAAACTCATCGGTCCGCTTGGATTATGAATATTGGTCCCAGGATCATGATTAATTTCAAAGAATCTTTCAAAATCTTCTTTTACAGGTTTTCTTAAAATTAATCTTTCTGTAGCTATCATCTCTTTATTACCCTACTGATCCTTCCAATGAAATTTCCAATAGTTTTTGTGCTTCAATGGCAAACTCCATCGGAAGTTTATTTAAAACCTCCTTGCTGAAACCGTTAACAATCAAAGCAATGGCCCTTTCTGTATCAATACCTCTCTGGTTACAATAGAAGATCTGATCTTCACCAATTTTTGAAGTCGTTGCCTCATGTTCCAGTTGAGCGGTAGGATCTTTAATTTCAATATATGGGAAAGTATGAGCCCCACATTCATTACCCATCAACAGAGAGTCACACTGAGAGAAGTTTCTGGCTCCTTTGGCAGAAGGCATTACTTTTACCTGACCTCTGTATGAGTTCTGAGATTTTCCGGCAGAGATCCCTTTGGAAATAATCGTTGATTTCGTATTTTTTCCGATGTGGATCATCTTTGTTCCTGTATCAGCATACTGATGATTATTGGTTACAGCGATAGAGTAGAATTCTCCAATCGATCCGTCACCTTTCAGGATACATGAAGGATATTTCCAGGTTACGGCAGAACCAGTTTCAACCTGTGTCCATGAGATTTTTGCATTTTTCTCGCAAAGCCCTCTTTTCGTTACGAAATTGAAAACGCCTCCTTTTCCTTCTTCATTTCCAGGATACCAGTTCTGTACCGTTGAATATTTAATTTCAGCATTATCCATTGCAATCAGTTCAACTACAGCGGCGTGAAGCTGGTTCTCATCTCTTGACGGTGCAGTACATCCTTCAAGATAAGAAACATAACTTCCCTCATCGGCAATCAGAAGCGTTCTTTCAAACTGTCCTGTTCCGGCCTGATTAATTCTGAAATATGTTGAAAGTTCCATTGGACATTTTACTCCTTTAGGAATATAACAGAAACTTCCGTCAGAGAATACCGCGGAGTTCAGTGCAGAGTAAAAATTATCACCTCTCGGAACTACTTTTCCAAGATACTTTCTTACCAGGTCAGGGTGGTTTTTAATGGCTTCTGAGATGGAGCAGAAAATAATTCCTTTTTCCATCAGTGTTTCCTGGAAAGTGGTCTTTACAGAAACAGAGTCCATTACAATATCTACAGCAACTCCTGAAAGCCTTTTCTGTTCCTCAATATTGATTCCCAGTTTTGCAAAAGTCTTTAATAATTCAGGATCTACTTCATCTAAGCTTGCCAGTTCCGGTTTTACTTTTGGAGCAGCATAATAACGGATAGCCTGAAAATCAGGTTTTTCATATTTAATGTTGGCCCACGTCGGTTCCGTCATTTTAAGCCAGATTCTGAAAGACTCCAGACGCCATTCTGTCATCCATTCCGGTTCTTCTTTTTTAGCAGAGATGGCACGGATGATATCTTCATTCAATCCAATCGGGAAATCTTCATAATCAATTTTGGTTTCCCAACCGAACTCATATTTTTTATTTTCTAGATCGACTCTTAAATCGTCTTCAGTATATTTACTCATTATTATTTTTTAGATTTCAGATTTTAGATTTCATTGGCCAGAAACATGCTGAGCCTTGAAATCTAGGATCTTATGTCTTTTCTCTAAAGACTAAATGATTCGCCGCATCCACATGTTCTGGATGCATTAGGATTGTTAAAAACAAACCCTTTTCCGTTCAGTCCTCCTGAATATTCAAGAATAGTTCCTGCTAAATATAGGATCGATTTTTTATCTACAATAATTTTAATGTTATTGTCCTCGAAAATCTGGTCGGAATCTGTTTTTTGGTTGTCAAACTTCAAAACATACTCTAAACCAGAACATCCTCCACTTTTAACCCCTACTCTTATATAATCTTCAAAAGGATTAAAGCCGTCTTCTGTCATCAGCTGGATGGCTTTTTCTTTTGCGTGATCTGATACTTTTATCATTGTATTTATTTAGAATGATTTAATGATGCAAAAATACGAACTAATTTCCGCAATCTCAAATCGAAGATATCTATTTTAATGATTCTGTTCTTAATAGCATGTTTTTTAGTTAAAGTTATATAAATTTTTCCCCTGTCATCTGAGAGACTCTGTTTTGGTTTAACTTTGAATTATATTTTTCATCTATAAAGAAAATTAGTAATGAGACAAAGATTACTTGGCTTTTTTGTGCTGTTAACAACACTGTTCTATGGGCAGACGACAAGATATATTTATGAAACATCTGTAAATCCGGACTCCATTAATCTGGTGAGTATGAAGAAGGAAAGGACTTTTTTGGATATTAAGGGGGCCCGGTCTTTATTTATCAGCGAAAATAAATTGATCAGAGATTCTCTTTTAGCGTCTTTTAAACCGGAAGAAAAGGGAAGCAGCAGAAAAGAGGAGAAAAGTTTTTCTAAACTCAAATTAAAGAAACCTATTGAACCCACTTTTTTTGAGTATTTTATCATGAAAGATATTCCGGAACAGAAAGTGCATTATTATGAAAGGGCAGCGGGAAAACCTGTGTATTATCAGGAAGACAGACCTGTGAAATGGGAAATCACCAATATTGTGGAGAAACAAAATGGATATTCTGCTCAGAAAGCCATTGTTAATTTCGGAGGAAGAACCTGGACTGCGTGGTTTACAAAGGACATCGCTATTTCAGACGGCCCATACAAGTTTTCCGGATTGCCGGGACTGATTGTTAAGCTCGAAGATGACAAAGGAGACTATAAGTTTGATCTTGTTAAAAAAATTATGGTTAATAATGCATTTGAAGAAGCTGTAAATGAAGAAGCCAAACAAAGTACAAGAATTAATTTTAATGGAGATAAGGCAGCGCTGGAGTTAGAGTTTAATAAAAACAGGAGAACAATGACAGCCGGGAATACTAATTTCACCGGCGGAAGACACGGAGGCGGAATAGATGGAGGCGGCCGTTCGGGAGGAATGCACAGGGGAATGGGAGGCGAAAATAGTAATCTCTCTATGCAGAGTTCCGCAATAGAAAACTTAACAATGAAACATGATGTCAGTCAAAACCCAATTGAATTAAAATAAAAAAAATATACATGAAAAAATTAGGAATCATTGCTTTGGCGTTCTTTATGCAGCATATTTCTGCCCAAACTAATAGGTTTGTGTATCAGGTGACTATGAAACCGGATGCAGAGAACAAAAGTGATATAAAAACAGAAAATGCTTATCTTGATATTTCACCTGAAAAGTCTGTATTTTACTCTGAGAACAGAATAAAAAGAGATTCTATTATGCGGAAAGCCTTTCAGGGTGGAGGTGACAGAGTAAACTTTAGCAGAGAGCAGATGGAAGGCCTGAGGAGCAATATCAATTATTCTGTTGAAAAAGATAAGGCCAATCAAAAAACCTATTTTAAAGACAGAATAGGAAGGGATATTTATTCTTATGAGGAAGACAGACCTCTGAACTGGAAAATTTCTTCAGAAACGATGAAGATAGGAGAATATAAAGTTCAGAAGGCTGAAACTGATTTTGCAGGAAGAAAATGGACTGCCTGGTTTTCTACAGATTTACCTTACCAGGATGGGCCTTATAAATTTGGAGGACTTCCGGGACTGATTGTGAAAATTGAAGATGACAAAGGAGATTATTCTTTTGACCTGATGAAAAACTATAAGATTACTGAATCGCCAAGCCTGAATCAGTTTGGAAATGTATTGAAAGTAAAAAGAGCAGATTATCTGAAGCAGCAGGAAAAATATAAAACAGATCCGATGTCATTTATGATGGCTCAGGGCGGCGGCGGTTCCGGTGGTATTTCTGCTCCAATTAGAGTTGGAGGCGGAGGAAGAGGCCCTGGCGGAGGCAATCAGAATCCGGCAGATATGAAAAAGAGAGTAGAAGAAAGAGTAAAAGAGGAAGCTAAGAAAAACAGTAATCCTATTGAGCTGAAATAAAAATAAAAACCTGAAGATCCCTTCAGGTTTTTTTATGTTCTTAGTGATTCAGAATAATAGTGTTCAAATTCACATGATGGCTGTTAGAAGTGGCAGGCAGGGTTGTAACTTCCAGTTTCCATTCTTTATTTCAAAAGCTCATCAAATGTATTGCCCTGTCTGATATCTCCGGTATTATATCCTTTCATAAACCATTCTTTACGCTGTGCGGAAGAGCCGTGGGTAAAGCTTTCCTGGTTTACATATCCCTGAGATCTTTTCTGAATATTGTCATCTCCAACAGCTTGGGCAGCATCAATGGCAGACTGAATGTCTCCGGGCTCCAGAACTTTTCTGGATTGGTCTATTCTTTTCGCCCATACCCCTGCATAAAAATCAGCCTGTAGTTCAGTGGCTACTGAAACACGATTCATCTGGGCTTCAGAATATTCTCCACTTCTTCTTAACTGATCTACTTTCTGGGTAGTTCCCAGTAGAGTTTGTACGTGGTGTCCTACTTCATGGGCCATTACATAAGCTACTGTAAATTCGGTTACCTGTGCCCCGAACCGCTGCTGAAGTTCATTGAAGAAACTCATATCCATATACACCGTCTGATCGGCAGGACAGTAAAATGGTCCCATAGCCGATTGTGCAGGACCGCATCCTGAACGGGTAGCATCTTCGAAAAGAACAATCCTCGGAGCTTTATATTCCATATTGTTTTCTTTAAAGATCTGATCCCAGGTAATGATGTTCCATTTTCCCATCATATCTACCATTTCCCCGATCTTTTTTTCATTGGCTGTAAGCTCTCTTTGCTGGGAACTGCCGGAAGACTGTACGCTGCCGGAATTCAGTATACCGGAAGGATCACCTCCCAGGAAAAAAACAATGGCTGCTATTATTAAGGTCCCGAGTCCGCCTCCTACAATCATTCCTCCTCCGCCACCTCCGGAACCACGGCGGTCTTCAACGTTTCCGCCTCTGTCGTCTGTCCATCTCATAGTAATAAATTTTTTGAATTGTAAATTTAAAATAATATCGTTACTAAATGACTACTTTTGTGAAAAATTAAAAACTACGTGAAAAAATTTAAATGTTGGCTGTTGTTGACTGGAATATTGTCACTTACAGCATGTAAAGAAGTGAAAGAGGATGAAGTGAATACTGTAGACAAGAAAGGATCTGTTGAGACGCAGCTTTCTGTGGAACATATTGAAAATGCGGATGTTTTGGTTACCAAACATAAAATATGGAAAGACAATAAGCTTTTTAAAGAGATTATAAAAAAAGATACTATTCCAAGTCTTGGGGATACACTGGTAGGAGGAGATGACAATGACGGGAATAATCCTATTGCGAAGACGAAAAAAGATTACGAATTCTTTATAACGGTTCAATAATGAAAAAGTCCGGTTCTATAAAATTACTTTTTGTAACAGGAATTTTAGCGGCCTGTTCTCAGGAAAAACCCAAAAATCAGAATGAAAAGAAAGTCTATATGAGATCTGATACTACAGCTTCTTATTCCAGATCACATGGTTTTGTGGCGGGGCTTCTTCTGTTTCATGCATTCAGACCTTACGGATCTTACAGCCATGGCTCTTATCAGAAAGCGGGATATTACAGTGATGCAATTAGCAGCAAATCCAATATCGGAAGAAATACCTATAAAGGAAATGTAGTAAGAGGTGGATTAGGAAAAAGCGGTTTCAGAGCATCATCATAAATTATGGAAAGAATTCAGTCACCATTCAGAAAAAACTGGCAACATAAGCTGGAAAATCTGGGATTCGGATACCATTCTCTGGACGGCCTTTATTGGGATGAAAGCCATTATTATCAGTTGAGTTCAGAAGAAGTTAATAAGATCGAAACGGCAACTTCGGAATTATGGCAGATGTGTCTGGAAGCCGTGGATTATATTATTGAAAAAAATCTCTGGGCCAAATTCAATATCCCTGAATGGTTCCGGAAGTATATCATCACAAGCTGGGAAGAAGATCACCCTTCCGTATATGGAAGATTTGATTTTGGATTTGACGGAAAGAACCTGAAACTGCTGGAGTTTAATGCGGATACACCCACTTCGCTGTATGAAGCATCGGTGATACAATGGTACTGGCTTCAGGAGATGTACCCGTATAAAGATCAGTTTAATTCCATTCATGAAAAACTGGTTGCTTATTGGAGCTATCTTAAAAAATACATGAATCCGCATCATATTTATTTTGCCTCGCTTACCAATATTGAAGACGTAACGAATGTGGAATATATGCGAGATTGTGCTTCTCAGGCAGGATTTGATACGGAATTTATTCCTGTTCAGGATATCGGCTGGGCGGATGAAGCCGCAGAGTTTATTGCCGGAGACCATTCCATCATGGAATATATTTTTAAACTTTACCCCTATGAATGGATTCTTCAGGACGGTTTTGGAGAAAAATTAGTGAAAAACGATTTCAGATCGCAATGGATTGAGCCTGCCTGGAAAATCCTGCTCTCGTCGAAAGCGATTCTGCCTGTACTCTGGGAAATGTATCCCGGGCATCCTTATCTGCTTGAGGCTTATTTTGAACAGAGACATCTGAAAGATTTTGCTAAAAAACCAATTTATTCAAGAGAAGGAGCCAACGTTACCCTCACCAGAAATCATATTCCGGTTGAGCAGAATTCAGGAGTGTACGGTAAAGAAGGTTTTATTTATCAGCAATTGTTTGATCTTCCTGCTTTTGAAGGAAATTATCCGGTCATAGGAAGTTGGGTCATAGGACAGGAGCCTGCCGGTATCGGGATCAGGGAAAGTATTCACCTAATCACCAATAACCAGAGCCGTTTTGTACCTCACCTTATCGGTTAAGCTGCTTTTCTTTAAGCCAGTATGACGTAGACTGATAGGCGGAAACTGTTTCGTCTACCAGTTTCTGCTCAGGCTTTTTCAGCAATTTTTCGTTATAATAAAGTTTGAATTCAGGAGCAAGGCTGCTTGGCTCCAGATCCAGACTGTACTGTTTTACTTTTTTTACAGGCGAAATAATCGTCAGGCGGTTATCTTTTACAAATCCTAAATCCTGATATGTTGCAATATAAGCCTTCGGCTGAAATTCTTTTTTGAAAACATCCTGCCCTAAGAACTTCGATTTATAATTAAAATTAAGCATTCCGAAGAGAGTAGGCATCACGTCGATCTGTGACATCAGCCTGTCAAATTTCTGAGGCTGAATGAACCCATCAGAGAAGATCATAGCCGGAATTCTGTATTTATCCATTGGAAGCTCTGTTTTCCCCGCACTGGAAGCACAGTGATCCGCAATGATTACAAAGACTGTATTTTTATACCAGTCCTGTTTTTTAGCCATTTCAAAGAACTTTCTAAGGGAATAATCTGTATATTTTACACCTCCGTCCCTTGATTTTGCCGTTCCCGGAATATCAATTCGTCCTTCAGGATAAGTAAAAGGCCTATGATTGGAAACCGTCATCCAGTGGTTGAAAAATGGTTTCCCTGACTTAGCTTCTGCATTCATCACCTGGATTGCTTTTTTAGCCATATCTTCATCAGCTACGCCCCAAACATTGGCAAAAGAGATTTCTTCCGGTTTAAAGCTATTTCTGTCAACAATATCATAACCGTTTCCACCGAAGAAGTCTTCCATATTATCAAAATAGCTGTAGCCACCATACAGGAACTTCACGTCATATCCTTTGGATTTGAAAACACTTCCTGTGGTAAACTTGTTTTTATTATCATCTCTTTTGATAATACTTTCTCCGGCTGTAGGAGGAATGCAGAGGGTAAGGGCTTCAAGACCTCTTACGGTTCTGTTTCCGGTAGCATAGAGATTGGTAAACATCAATGAGCGGTCTGCCAGGCTGTCAAGGAATGGTGTGATCTTTTTGGTTCCGCCGTAATGTTCCATAAAATCAGCAGAGAGACTTTCAATAGAAATCAAAACAACATTCTTTTTAAGTTCAGGCTGTTCTGCAACAATGTTTCTCTGTAATGTCTGTTCAGCATATTGGCTTAAGAAGCTTTTTTCTGCCTGCTGTTGGTTGATTTGTTGGTAAAACTGAAAATAATCCAGCTCATTATGGGTGAATGCCCAATAAAATTTAGGAAGACCGTTGTCTTCAATTTCGTCAGCAAATACATTATCAGAACGGATCTGCATTAACGAAGATATGGCAAGAAGACTGATTCCGCAAAGCACAACAAAGGTTCCCAACAGGATCATTTTCTGCTTGATATTCGGGAGATCCAGAAGCTCTCCTTTTGTTTTTTTATAGATAAACCATGTTACGATGGCTGTAAGAGCTATGATGATTGAAAATAACGGAATAATAGGGTAGCTTTCCATGATGTTTCCGATAACTTCGTTGGTATAGATCAGGTAATCTACGGCAATGAAGTTATAACGTACTCCGAATTCGTTATAAAAGAAATATTCACTTACACAGTTGAAAATGATGAGAAGTACATACAGAAACAGGGTAATAAAGTATAAAACGTTCCGTATTTTAATCCTTTGAGTCGGAAGGAAAAGCATTAATCCGAAAAAGAGTGTCTTTATACCGACAAAAGTAAGAGCGACTTCTGAAATAGAACCTCCGTATTGCTTGAAAATATTGTTAGGAATAAGCCAGATATATAGGAAGAACAGGACCAGAGCCCCGAAAATAAGGTAACCATATGGTTTTTTATACTTGGAATCGGAAATAAACAAGAAGTAAACAGCTAGCAATGAACTGGCGAGAATGAATACAAAAATATCATTCAGGAGGCCAATACCCAGCACTTTTATGATTTCAAAGAATCCGAAACTTGCTGTTGTGATCGGATGGAAAAAGAATACAATCCTTAGTATCAGTGATATAATAAGATAGAATATTCCTAAATACAAAAAAGGAGTTATTTTTTTTGAAAACATTTTGTGTAAATCTTTGTTAATTTTCGCAAAGATAGCTTTTGTACACAACTTTTAGTGATAAAAAGTAAAAACATGATATTTCTTATCCATTTTTTAATTTTTTTTAAAATATGTTAAGGCAGAGAAAGTTCTGGAGATCATGATGTTTAAACGTGATCCAATAAAAAAGGACTATTGAAAAATAGTCCTTTGTATCGTTAAGCTGTATTAACAGGTTTAAGAGTGTCCGAAACCTATGTTTCCTTTCTTCTCTGAAAGGTTCTTTTTGAAATCGATCATTCTCAGAGCGGTTACGGCTGCTTCTACACCTTTATTTCCCAAATCACCGCCGCTTCTTGCTACAGACTGTTCTTTGGTATCGTCTGTAAGTACGCAGAAAATGGTAGGGGTATCTGTCATGATATTGCAGTCTTTGATTCCTTGTGCTACTGCAGAACATACGTAATCAAAATGAGGGGTTTCTCCACGGATTACGCATCCTATAGCGATTACTGCATCATATTTTCTCTCTTTGCAAAGCTGCATGCTTGCGTAATTCAGCTCAAAGGCACCCGGAACCGGGAAAAGTTTAACGTTTCCTGGTTTTACGCCTTCTTTTTCAAGAATTTCCAAAGCTGCATCACGAAGATTGTACGTTACAAAATCATTCCACTCAGAAAAAACAATGCCGATAGAAAAATCTTCGGCATTAGTTATATGAAGTGGCTTGTAATCGGAAAGATTAACTGTTGCCATTTTTTAAAAGTATTTAGTCATTTCAATATAAGAATCAGACATTCCGTTGTCATAATCCTGATATTTCTCGTCAATAGTAGAGAAGTATTTTTTAGCTTCAGCATTTTTCTTTAATCCTATTGCAACAATACCTGCTTTTCTTGTGAAATAGTAGGTTGTATAAGGATCACTTGATGCTCCTGCTGCTTTGTCTAATAAAGCTAAAGCTTCATCATTTTTATTAAGTCCGGATTTTGCATCTGCCATTGCTCCGTATTTCAGAGCCATTAATGTTTTATTGTCAGATGAAAACTGATCGAAAAGATCATAAGCCTCCTGGAATTTTCCTTCTTTGAATTTTAATAATCCGGCATTGTATCCTGAAAGTTTACCTACTTTTGTATTTGAATATTCGTTGTATGTTCCAACAAATCCAGGATTAGCTGCAGATTTTCCACCCAAAGCTTCTTTATCCTTTCCATCCATCTGGTTTTTCTGAGCAGCTAGGAAACTTTTTACGGCTTCAGCGTTTTTAGGAGCTACTACAAACTGCTTGTAAGCAAAGAACCCTAAAACACCCAATACCAAAGCACCAAAAACAATACTTAGTGGTTTTGAATATTTTTCAAGGAATCTTTCAGTGTTTAAAGCTTCTCTGTCAAGGTCTTTAAAAAACTCAACGGTTTCTTTACCTTCTTGCTCATTCTGAGCATTCTTTCCCAATTTTGCCATAAATTTCTAAAAATTGAAATGCAAATTTAATTGTTTCTGAATGATTTACAAAATACTTTGTGAGTATTATTGATTTTATTTAAATAAATAGAGTGAATTGTCAATGATGAACCTTGAAAACGAATCGACTCCGCTCTGAACGACTTCTCTGATGCTGCGTTTTTATATGCTTGTCAGTTGCTGTCATGCTGAGCGGAGCCGAAAATATTTTTATAAGATCTAATATTCTAAAATATGATAAACTTCTGCGTTAAATTTTTTCAGCTTTTCATCACCATTCAATCCTGTCAATCCAATCAGGAAGCTGAATTGGGATACAACTGCTTCTTGTTTTTCAACCAGTTTTGCTGCTGCTTCTGTGGTTCCGCCTGTGGCCAGAAGATCATCATGGATCAGAATTCGCTGCCCAGGTTTTATCTGCCCTTCACGGGTTTCAATGATGGCGCTTCCATATTCCAGATCATAGCTTTCTGAGATTACTGGGGGAGGAAGTTTTCCCGCTTTTCTGATGAGAATAAAAGGAACTTCTAACGCAACCGCAATGGCGATCCCGAAAAGATAACCGCGGCTTTCTATTCCACATACAGCATCTACCTTTCCTTTACTGAAAGCCACAAGATCAGCAATAACATCCTCATAAAGCTTCGGATTTAAGAAAATGGGGGATATATCCTTGAACTGTATTCCGGGAATAGGAAAATCAGGGATGTTTTCAATGGTTTCGTTAAGTCTTGTGATCAGTTCTGCTGATGCCATTTATGGATTTATTTTATAGCTGGAAATTTTCCAGTCACCGTTTACATTTTTAAGTCCGAAAGTAACTTTTAATGAAGTTGTTTTTCCGTTTTTATCCGTTACATCATAAGTAGCATTTACGCTGGCACTGTTGGTTGTTGTTCCATTGGTACTGATGTTTTTTACGCTTACATTTTTCACAGAACCAAATCCTGAATTAGGATTGGAGAAAGATTCATAGCTTCCCCATCCTGGGTTGTTGGAAGCATCATAAGCCGCTTTAAGGTTTTGTGAGCTTACATTGCTTAAGAACTTGGTTACCGTATTTTTCGGATCAGCAGCAGGTTGTTTAGGTGCTGCCGGTGTTGTTGGAGTCGGCGTTGCATTTGGATCTGTAGTAGTACCTGGAGTTGTAGATCCCGGATTATTTGGATCAATAACAGCACTTGGATCTTGATTGACAGCGGTAGAGTCCGTTTTTGGAGCAGCCGGAACCTTAAGAGCGGAAGGATTTACATCAAGCCCGATCTTAGACATTTTAAAAGTTTTAGCTGTTGTTTTTACAGACACAGTAATGTCAATTTTATTGTCTACCACTTTTGCAGCAGGAATGGATGAGAATTTAAGATTAAATCCTTTGAAATTATTATCCTGCATCAGGTTTTTAGCGGTAGCAAGCTTTACTCCGTTGCTGAATACCTCTAAAGTTGCTTCAAGACCTGCTCCGGTGAATGAAACGGGTTTTCCTGCAATATCTACTAATCTTGGAACGATCTGGATAGCCGTAGCAGCACCTGTTCCGTCATCTCCTGTTGGATTGGCAGTAATCGTTAATGAGCTTGCTTTTACGTCATTAGGGTCCGTTTCTTTTGCTTTGTCATCCCCGAAGATATTCATTTCTCCAAGAGATGGCGGGGCTGTACTTGCCCATTCAATGCCGTTTTTCTGAGCGACACCGTCAGCCATGGATAGGATCTCAGGTACTTTTTTACCATTGATAAGTTTTCCTAAGGCTTTAAGTTCCTCCACATCTCCATCAGCTTCCACACCAAAGGTCTTCAGAATATAAAGAGCTTCATTGAACTTGATCTGGTTAATCGTTGAAAGGCTGGAAGTCATATCATTGATACTGGACTGCAGCGTTTTAGTATTCGTAGCATCTACATGATCTTTCTTGCATGCTGTAAACAGCAACAAACTGAAAATAAGTAGCAAAGAAAACTTTTTCATTTTTATTTGGTTTGCTACAAATTTAGTAAAACCTTTATTAATACTGGATTTTTATTTTACTTTATGTTTTCCAAAAGTCTGAATCCTGCTATTTTCACTATTTTTTATTAGGCTGTTCCTTTAAGTCACCTTTAAAAAAGCTGCTGAAAATAGTCTGCATATTAGGGAATGAAGAGTCCTGCCAGTAGGATGCATTGTAATTGCTGTTATTTTTATCAAACTTCACTTTCTCAATATCATTGTCATTGCTGAAGCTAAATTCTGTAGGATAAAAATTATTATAAAGAATGATCTGGGTATAATCCGGTTCGCTCTTATGTTTCAATTTTACAAAGGCTACTTCGTTATATTCCAGGAAATCCTTGAGTGTTTTTTCTGATTCTTTTTCGAAAGACATATTCAGGATGGTTCTAATATCAAAGAATCTAAATCCGAATAGGGAAAATTCTTTTTCCTGAAGAGCGGCACCGGTTACTTCAATCTGATCTTTACGGTCACCTTTCAGTTCTTTAATGGTATTTTTCTTTGTTTTATATTCTTCGGGATTTCCTACATTTTTTAGCTTAGGAATCTGAAGCGAACTTCCATAATCCCAGGATGCTGTTTGTTTTTTCTCTTCTTTAGCATCGGTCAGTCTGAATACTCTGTATTGCTCAACATTGGCACTTTTCAGTTTTTTTGTTTTGTTGTCAAAAATATAGGTGGCAATACCGTCTGCATAACTGTTAAGTTTATTGTTAACTGTTACATAGGCATTAAAGTTTCCTTTAATGAAAATATATTTTGCAGGTTTTGTGTTTTTGATGATCACTGCTTCGATTTCTTTTACCTGATCATTGATCCTGATTATTTCCTGACTAAGGTCTGCATAAGAAAGAGTGGCAACAGGAAAATTGTTATACACCAGCTGGAATTTTTCCTGATCCGGGCTCAACACCTTTTTATCAATCTTTCCGTCAATATCAGAATAGGCGAGAATACTCCCGTCTTTGCCAAAAACTGAAACTTTGGGAAGAGGTTTATTTGTTTTTTCAGAAACGAAAGTAATGGTCTGCGCCTGGATAAAGTTGAACAGAAATATGAATACGGAGTAAATTAATAGTTTTGTTTTCATAATAAGAAATTGTTTTTAGTGGTTATATCTTCTTTTTTATAGACGTACAAAATTCAGAATGGTTGCCTGATGACTTTGGTCCATAAAAAAAGACTGATCATTACAATCAGTCTTTTTTTCTTTATTTCTGTTACAAAATCCTTAGAAAGGATATTCATAAATTTCAGATTCGTGTAAGAATGGGTTTCCTGTAGGGATCAACTTCAGTTTAGATAAAGCTGAAAGTACAGTAAACATAAATAATCCAACAACAAATAGAACAGCTCCCAGAATTAATAAGAATACTTCAGGAGTTTTCCAGTATGGTCCTACCGTTCCAGGCATTACCATGTTGAAGTAGTCTAAGATGTGTCCTAAAATAACTACAACAGCCATTGTTGTTACTACTTTGTAATTTCTCTTGATGCTGCTGCTTACTAATACCAATAGTGGTAATAAGAAGTTGATGATCAGCATTGGTAAGAAAGTAGGAGAGTAGTGCTGGAATCTTCCGAAGAAGTAGTTCACCTCTTCCGGAACGTTGGCATACCAGTAAAGCATGAACTGTGCAAACCATGTATACGTCCAAAGCATACTTGTAGCGAATAGGAATACTCCTAAATCGTGTAAGTGGTTATCATTGAACTGTGGAAGGAAACCATTTTTCTTAAGATAAACACTTAAAAGAATGATTACCGCAATACCACTTGAAAGACAGCTAACCATTGAATACCAGATATACATTGTAGAATACCAGTGAGGGTCAATAGACATCAACCAGTCCCAAGCCCAAGCTGCAGATGCAAATCCGAAGAATGCAATATAACCTACAGACCATCTGTAAAGCATTTGATACTCTACTTTAGACTTAGTTTCGTCTACTTTCTTAGATTGAGCCTTAAGTTTCCAAGCGAAGAAAGAAGCACCAATCACATAGATTAAAGTTCTTACTGCATAGAAAGGAATATTTAAGAATTTCTTCTTTTCAAATAGGATCACATCAAAGTGAGGATCTTTAGGATCAGTTAAAGCCGGATCCATCCAATGGAAAAGGTGTCCGTTATGAGTGATATTTAAGATCATCATAATAATCAGAATAGCACCTCCGTAAGGGATAAAAGAAGCAATAGCCTCCATTACTCTTGTAATAATAATTGGCCATCCTGCGTGTGCTGCGTGCTGAATACAGTAGAAAAACAGTACAGCACAACTTACTCCAAAGAAAAAGACAGCTACAAAGTGAAGAGAAGCTAAAGGCTGGTTGTGAACCTGCATTTTAGCATGTTCCAAATGAGCCTGGTGATCCTGTGGACCTACCATTTCACTTGAGTGGGTAGGGGCAGTATGACCTGAAGCATGAACAGCTTCCATCATTTCTCCTATCTTAACATCATCCAGACCATGGTTCATGAAATAACCGGCACCGAATAGAATTAAACCTACAACAAGAAGTATTATAGAAGTTGATTTTAATTTTGGTGAAAAACTATACATTTCTTTTCTTATTTTTTAGTTTCGGTAGTCGTTTCAGTTTTTGCTGCTGCTGGAGTTGCCGTAGCTGCTGCCGGTGCTGCTGCTCCTTTTTTGAAAGCATTCATCACATACATGGCTACTCTCCATCTGTCACCAGGGTTTAGCTGTCCTGCATAAGACCCCATCGCGTTTCTACCGTTAGTTAATACATAATGAACAGATCCTACAGTAATTTCTCTATCTGCATAGTTTGGAACTCCTGAATAGGCTCCGCTCTGTACTATTGGTCCTTGTCCATCTCCTCCTGTACCGTGACAAGCTGCACAGGTACGCTCAAATAAGAATTTTCCTCTTTCAATATCTTTCTCTGCATTAGCAGGATTCAAAGGAGAGGCAGCAATCTTTTTGGAAGCGTCATACCCTGCATTGTACTCGTCAACATTTTTAGGTAAAAGACTTTCTTCAAAAACTCCGTCTTTGTTCTGAGCTACGGTTCCTTCTACTGGAGAAAGTCCGGTTGCTCCGTTGTTTTTAACGAAAGCAGGAATTTCATTTTCATGATCGGAATAAGCATCCTCAGCTTTCATCAATGGATCGTAAGCTACAGGAAAATACATATCCGGGAAATATACTAATGGTGTATTTTCTTTTGGTCCGCAAGAGTTAAGTAAAACGGTTGTTAAACCTAAAACTGCTGTAATTCTTAATACGTTCTTTTTCATTTTAAGCATCTTTAACAGTTATTTCTTCAACTCCAGTTTCAATAAGCAACTGTTTTACAGATTCTACATCATCAGTTACAAATTCCATTAAAAACTTGTCATCGGTAGTTCTTGGATCTGGGTTCTGAGCCGGAGCTCCCGGATACATTTTGTTTCTAACCAAGAAAGTTAAAGACATCATGTGAGCGGCACAGAATACCATTAATTCAAACATTGGAACTACGAATGCAGGCATATTGTGTCCCCAGTCAAAAGCTGGTTTACCACCAATATTCTGCGGCCAGTCATGGTTCATTACGTACCATGTTATAGTAGCACCGATGGTTACCCCATAAAGCGCATATATAAATGCGGCATCAGAAATTCTTGTTTTCTTTAACCCTAAAGCTTTGTCAAGTCCGTGAACCGGAAACGGAGTATAAACCTCGTTTATTTTGATTCCTTTATCGTTGAATGCCTTAACGCCGTTCATTAAATCGTCGTCGTCAGCATAAAGTCCGTATACAATTTTAGTGGTGCTCATCTCCTTCTTTTGCTTTATAAGTTTCACCTGAGATTTTCAAAATCGATTTTAATTCAGCCTGTGCAATTACAGGGAATGTTCTCGCATATAATAAGAATAATACAGAGAAGAATCCGATTGTTCCTAAGTATACACCTACGTCAATGATCGTCGGCTTAAACATAGTCCATGATCCTGGTAGGTAGTCTCTTGAAAGGTTGATAACGATGATATCAAAACGCTCAAACCACATACCGATGTTGATGATCAATGCAACGATGAAAGTCCAGATAATGTTCGTTCTTAGTCTCTTAAACCAGAATGAAGCAGGAACTACAAGGTTACAGATAATCAGTGACCAGAAAGCCCACCAGTAAGGTCCAACAGCAGCACCTGGAGAAAGATAAGTAAAGTCTTCAAATCTTGATCCGGAATACCATCCGATGAAATATTCAGTAGCATAAGCTACAGTTACCATACCACCTGTTAAGATGATTACGATGTTCATAATTTCGATATGATACATTGTAATGTACTCTTCTAAGTGACACACTTTTCTTGCAACCAACAATAGCGTCTGTACCATTGCAAACCCTGAGAAGATCGCACCGGCAACGAAGTAAGGAGGGTAGATTGTAGAGTGCCATCCTTTAATAACCGAAGTTGCGAAGTCAAAAGATACGGTAGTGTGTACTGAGAATACAAGCGGCGTTGCTAAACCTGCAAGAACCAAAGATAGTTCTTCGAATCTTTGCCAGTGTTTTGCTTTACCACCCCAACCGAATGCAAGGAATGTATAAATCTTTTTAGTCCAAGGCGTTTTCGCTCTGTCTCTGATCATTGCAAAGTCAGGGATTAGTCCCATGAACCAGAATACTGTTGATACTGAGAAATACGTAGAGATTGCAAATACGTCCCAAAGTAGAGGAGAGTTGAAGTTCCCCCAAAGAGAACCGAATTGGTTTGGTAAAGGGAATACCCAATATCCTACCCAAACTCTACCCATGTGAATTACCGGGAAGATTGCTGCCTGTACAACCGCAAAGATCGTCATCGCCTCTGCAGATCTGTTTACAGACATTCTCCATCTCTGTCTAAATAATAATAATACTGCGGAGATTAGGGTCCCGGCGTGACCGATACCTACCCACCATACGAAGTTGGTAATATCCCAACCCCAGTTAATAGTTCTGTTAAGCCCCCATGCTCCAATACCTGTTCCGATAGTATAAGCGATACATCCGAATCCATAGATGAATAGAACTAAGGCTGCATATAATGAGATCCACCATAATTTACCTGCTCTTTCTTCGATAGGTCGTGCAATATCTTCTGTGATATCGTGATAAGTTTTGTGACCAATAATTAGAGGTTCCCTTATCGGAGCTTCGTAATGTCCTGACATTTTTTACCTATTTATTATTTAAACTTTATTTTTCTACTCTGTTTCTTACTTTAGCGTGATAGAACACATTTGGCTTGGTTCCGATCTCCTCTAGTAAATAATATCTTCTGTTGCTGGAGTATAATTCTCTAACTTCAGACTCTTTGTCATTCATATCTCCGAACGTCATTGCTCCGGTAGAACAAGCAGCAGCACATGCACAAGAGTTCTTGAACTCATTGTCTGTTACTTTTCTGTTCTCTCTCTTAGCAGCTAGAATCGTTGCCTGAGTTTCCTGGATACACATTGAACATTTCTCCATTACCCCTCTTGTTCTTACAACTACGTCAGGGTTAAGTACCATTCTTCCTAAATCATTGTTCATGTTGAAGTCGAACTTATCATTCAGGTTATATGTAAACCAGTTGAAACGTCTTACTTTGTATGGACAGTTGTTTGCACAATATCTGGTACCGATACATCTGTTGTAAGCCATGTGGTTCTGACCTTGCTTACCATGTGAAGTAGCCGCTACCGGACATACTGTTTCACAAGGTGCGTGGTTACAGTGCTGACACATTACTGGCTGGAAGATTACATCTGGATTATCTGCCGGGTGGTTCAATGCCCCTCCGTCTCCGAATGCTGTCCCATATAATTCAGGTACTGCCATTCCTTCTTTCAATCCTTCGTATACTTCTACCTTCTGTCTTGAAGAATAGTAACGGTCAATTCTTAACCAGTACATATCTCTTGACATTCTGATCTCTTCTTTACCTACTACAGGAACGTTGTTTTCAGCCTGACAAGCAATAATACATGCTCCACATCCTGTACAAGAGTTCAGGTCAATAGATAGGTTGAAGTGAGGTCCGTCTGTATCATCAAAAGCATCCCAAAGGTCAATTTTTCTCGCAGGAAGTGCTCCACTGATGGTGTGGTATTCCAAAGGCTTGTTCCATCCTTTGTGTTCGTCATCGAAAGGTACGCTGATGAATTCTGCCAAAGGAACTTCTTTAGCAATCTCATAACGGCCCATTAATGTATTTTGAAGCTGGATACCTGCAAATTCATGGCTTTCTCCTGTTTTTTCGATCTTAACTCCTGAAACAGCTAAGTTAGAACCATCAAATAAAGGATATGCATTTACTCCGGTATCAGCAGTTGCTCCTGAGTTTTTCTTACCATAACCAAGCGCAAGACCTACTGATCCTTCTGCCTGTCCTGGTTGGATGAATACAGGAACATCTTTTATTGTTACTCCGTTTACAGTAAGGTTTACAATTGAACCGTCTAACTGCATTCTTGCATTAAGATCGTTATCGATAGCAAACTTTTCTGCATCTTTTGGAGAAATAGTCAGATAATTATCCCAAGACATTCTAGTCAACGGATCCGGTAATTCCTGAAGCCAAGGGTTGTTAGCCTGAGTACCGTCACCCATTGAAGGCTTGGTGTATAATACCAATTCTAAATCAGAAGCTTTGAAGTTTCCTAATTCAGCAACAGCCTGAGCTCCATTTCCTCCTGTATAAGCTAGTGTTGTAGCGTTAGAAGAAGTATTGATCCCGTTATATAAAGCTTTGTTGAAAGAGGTACCTCCTAAAACTGAAGGTGCATTGGCTTTTAAGTAATCGTAGTAGCTGTTAGCAGCATTATTTTTACCATTTTTCCAAACCAATAGAGATTCTTCAATCTGTCTTGATTTGTAGATCTTCTGGATTGTAGGCTGCATTAATGAATATACTCCGGTCTGAGGCTCAATATCTCCCCAAGACTCTAACCAGTTAGCTACCGGAATAACAGCTTTCGCTGCCTTATACATTTCATTTTTCTTATCAGCAACAGCAATTACGTAAGGAACTTTAGTTAAAGACTTCTTGAAATCTTCTCCTTTCGGGTGAGAGTAGATAGGGTCTACATTGTTCGCGATCAATACGCCAACCTGACCACCGTTTACCCATCCTAAGAATTCCTGGTATCTTGCGTTATCAAATTCTTTAAGTAAGTTAGCTTTACCTGTGAAAGCAACTGAAGTTAACTTTTGGTTGATTAAGTGCGCTAAAACCTGAGCCCCTTTGGAACCGTCAGCGAAAACAACAGCTTTGCTGCCTTTTGCATTAAGTTCTTTCGCAATCTCAGAAGCTGCTTTATCTGAAGTGCTGGCTCCTCCTACGATTACATTGTAAACTTCAACTAAAGTTTTGTTTACAGCACTTGGCTTTAATCTGTATCTTGAATCTGCGTTAGCACCTGTTAAAGACATGTTGGCTTCCACCTGAATGTGTCTCAACATGTTCGGACCTGGCTTTCTAGCTGCCGCATAAGATGTTTCTAAGCTTGCAGCGTTGTAATCTCCTAAGAAATCAGCTTGGAAAGAAACTACCAATTCTGAACCTTTAAGGTCGTAAACTGGTAAAGCTCTTTGTCCGAATACTTCCTGAGCAGCATCTAAAGCTGCAGAGTAAGGGAAAGCATCATAAGTTACTAATTCTGCTGTAGGATATTTAGCTTTGAATTCAGCAAATAATTTTTTGAAAGTAGGGGAAGGTAAAGAGTGTGATAAAAGTACAATCTTTTTACCTGCTGCCTTGGCCTCATCTAATCCTTTAAGAACGAAGCTGTCTACTTTATCGAAAGTTTCGTCTTTACCCTCAAATTTAGGCTGCTTTACTTTATCGTTATCATAAAGAGAAAGTACACTTGCCTGAGCTCTTGCGTTAGTTTTACCTAAATCACCAGCTGCCGGGTTCGGATCAATTTTGATTGGTCTTCCTTCTCTGGTTTTTACTAAAACGCTGGCGAAATCGAAACCATCAAAATAAGTTGAAGCGTAATAATTTGGAACCCCCGGAATGATGTCATGCGGTTTTACCACATAAGGAATCGTTTTAATAACCGGAGCTTCGCAGGCAGCTAGTGTTACCGCTGCCGTTGAGAATCCTAATAATTTTAAGAAATCTCTTCTTGAAGTACTTGATCCGTTCTGTTCAGCATCTCCAAGGAAATCTTCTACCGGAATTTCTTCCTGAAACTCTTTCTGAGCCAGCTTATTATTTAAAGCCGGATCTTTAAGTTCATGAATACTTCTGAATTGTATTTTGTTTGAAGCCATTTATACTTCTAATTTTTTAGTTATTAATAATGACATTTACCACACTCAAGACCTCCAATTGCATCTACAGTGATCTTACCGCCGTCTTTAGGGTATTGTTTTTTCAACTTGTCGTGTAGATTTTTGAAGTACTCTTTATTATAACCGTTGTTCATATCAACCTCAGTTGTTCTGTGACATTCGATACACCATCCCATTGTAAAGTCGTTAGCCATCTGAACAACATTCATTGTATCGATTTTTCCGTGACAAGCTTTACAAACAACATCAATTTTGTTGTTAGGGTTCTTCTTGTTGAAAGAGTTGATGATCGCCTGCTCACCTGCTACTACGTGCTGAGAGTGGTTGAAGTAAACGAAGTCTGGCATGTTGTGGATTCTTGTCCATTCAACTGGCTGTGTTTTTCCTGTGTACTGTTGTTTTGCAGGATCCCAGCCTGTTGCAGCATAAATCTTCTGGATTTCCCCATCGTAGAATGCTTTGTCTTTTCCTGGCTCAAGGTATTTACCGTTGTATTCAGAAATGGTTCTGTGACAGTTCATACAAACGTTCATAGAAGGGATTTCAGATACTTTTCCGTATTTAGCACTTGAGTGGCACAGCTGACAGTCGATTTTATTTTCTCCAGCGTGGATTTTGTGCGAGAAATAGATAGGCTGTTCTGGTTTATACCCTTTGTAAACCCCGATCCACATAATCCAGTTCCAAACTCCATAAGCTGCTAAAATAGCAAGGATACCTAATGCTGCTTTACCTACATAGTGGTATTTCTGATAGATTTCACTGAAAGATCTAACTCTTGTTTCGTTTAGTCCGGCTAAGTCTTCAGATTGACCTAATTTAACCAATTGTCTTAGTTTAATTAATATCCATACTAATAAACCTGCGATTGCTAAAAGAGAAATGATCACAATGTTTGTTGTGGATTTGTCTGCCGGAGCAGCTGCAGTCTCTCCTCCTGGAGTTGTTTCTGCTGTTTTTTCCGGTTCTGGTGCTGGAGGATTAGTTGTAAAAGCTAAAATGTCGTCAATATCCTTATCGGTAAGATTTGGAAAGACCTGCATTTCAGTCTTGTTATACTTTTCAAAAATTTCATTGGCGTATTTGTCTCCAGAAGCTCTCAGAGCTTTGTTGTCCTTGATCCACTTGTGAAGCCAATCTTTGTCTACACCACCTTCTGTCTTTACACGTTCTACAACTCCTTTCAAAGGAGGTCCTATTACCTGTTTATCCAGCGCGTGACATGCAGTACAATTCGCTTTGAAAAGTTTCTCACCATTTTTTGGATCGCCGTCTTGCCCGTAAATTGAAGCACTGGTTGATAGCAATAAGCCTATTGCGATCAACGTTTGTTTATAATGCTTTCTCCAACTAATCATTTAAATTATCTTATGTTAGTAAAATATTGAACATTCAATCAATTCCGCAAAAATAATATTTTTAACAGGAATTTAACGGTATATGGAAAAGGGAAAATATCATTTACGTTTAATTTGTATTGATTCTAAATAACCATGTTTGGTATAATTTTTTAATTTGTATAAATTTGCGGAAACAAGTTTAAATGAGAAATTTAATCAAAATATTTTCGATAATATCTTTATTCGGATTTTATACCATTGAGGCACAGCAGGTTGTTAAAAAAGATACCCTTGCGGGAACTGAGCTTACCATGACTATGGACTCCAAAGTGAGTGCAGCTTTGGAAGGCATCGAAGGAAAGTGTTCTAAAACTGTATCTACAGGTACGGTGAAAGACAATACTGTGGATAGTGGTACAACTATTCCCACAAAGCCTTCTAAAATTTATGTTCCGAACAGAGAACTTACGAATGCGGAAATCTGTCGTAAAAATCCTAGAATTTTAGGATTTAAGATCCAGATTACTACAGTGAAAAGTAATGAAGAAGCAAATGAGGTAAAAGCATATTTCAGAAAGCGATTTCCTAATCTGAAAGTGGAGACGGATGCTTCTTTAAGGCCCAACTATAAAATTCTGGCGGGAAGTTATTTTACAAAACAAAGTGCAGCCTCTGACCTTTCGAAAATAAGAGAATACTTTAAATCGGCTCTTGCAGTACAGTACAGAATTTTCTGTTCAGAAGCAAAATAAACCAATTATAATACAGTATAAAACTCCGGAATTTCCGGAGTTTTTTTTATTGATAATAGCGATTCAGAAACCAGAAAAAGTCTGACATCCGCAGGGTATTATTGACTGCCAGAAAAATGAATAAAATGCCTGTCGAAACAGTTAAAAATGTCACGATCTGAGGCTGTTTTTTATAGGCATAAAAAAGCCATCCCAACAACAACGGATAGACGAAAACGAAGTGTCCGCCGTAAATATATGACGTGTGGAGCCCGAACCTCATGATGCAGTGAATGACAATGTCTACAAGGAAAGAAATCATCAGGATCTGGACCAGTTTATTGTTGAAATTTTTAAAATAACTCCAACATATCAGAGCTAAAAGAATGACTATGAAAATATAAGGAAACAGGGATGAATAAGGTTCCATTAAAAGACCTTTGAAATCAAATCCTTTCATATTGTGTTTATCGGTAATCATGAAGCTCGGAAACAGAATATTACCTCCTAAAAAGTAAGAAAGGATCATATCCCAATCCGGAATAGATTCTACATTGGAGAACTTTTCATATTGCTGGTTGGTTTTTGAAAAAATGTTCTGGTATTTAAAATCAATCCTGAATAAGTATAAGAATACAAAGCTGGCTGTCGTAAGCATTACTCTGAAAACAGCATTCCCAAATTTTTTCCAGTTTCTGAAAAGATCTTTTTCAAAGGCTACCGGAATAAAAACTTTGACCAGATTGGTGATGGTAAGCCCTCCGATTGAAATTCCGGCCAATACCATCGCGGATCCTGCAATTTTTCCGTCTTTTTTAAGTTTTATGGCTGCATAATAGTTATATAAACTTAGCAGGAAGAGCGTATAAGTGAAGTTTTCAGGAGTGAATGAAAGAATAATATTGGTCGAGAAAAATCCAAAAAATAGAAGGATCAGAAGACTGATTTTAAGCGGCAGCTCGATAATATTTTTAAGATATTTAAAAATTTGAAGCATGCACAGACTAATGGCTGTATTGCTGAACCAAGCCAGTGTTAGTCTGAAATTAGCGTCCATTTTTCCGCCTGAAATAAAAAGAGCAGTCTCTCTTATCCAGTTGAAGAAATAATAGGAGAGAGGGTGCCTTTCAAAGCTTCCGCCGGACATTACAATCGCTTTATTATCAAAGCTAAAATAGGCATCCCACGGAATCCTGCTGTCAAAAATAATTCTGTAGTTAAGGGCGATGTAAGTACCTAGAATTCCATAGCAGATAAAGAAAAACAGGAAAACAGCCAGCTCAGTACGAGAGGACGGGAATGCCAACCTTAAAAAATGGATGATTTTTGTTTTAATAAAAGACATGGATCTATTTTTTTGCAAAAGTAAAAATAAAAACCTCACCGGATTGGGTGAGGTTTATGATATTTAATAAATAAAATTATTGTTTGATTACTTTTTCAGAAACAGATGTTCCGTCAAGGAAGTCTACTTTTAATAAATAGATTCCTTTTGGAAGTGAAGAAATATCTGTTTTTTCAGAATTATTTATTAATAAAGATTTACCAGTCATATCAAATACCGTAGTGGATTTGATTTTTTTGTCTGTCTTTATGTTAATTTCACCTTTGGTAGGATTCGGGTAGATGTTTGTTGAGTGATTAGCTTTACCATTTGCTTCCTGAGTAGACAGTGTTCCACTTGCTAAGACTCTTATATCATCAATTGAAAGGCTGTCTGCATCGGTAGCTACATAACGGAATCTAATTTTGACATTTGCCTGACCAGCATATGGAGTTAAATTAACAGTAATTGCTAATGTTTCATAATCATCATAAACTCCATAATTTTCTTCAACCCATACCTGAGTCCATGTAGTTCCCCCGTTTGTTGAAACTTCAACTTTTAAATCTCCGTTGGCGAACGGAGCAACCATGTACTCATATCCTATTTTAGCGTTGAATTTTAGAACAGGGTCGGTTGTTCCGGCTAAACTAAAAGAAGGACTTGTTAAATGAGCATTATTGCTTTGTGCAATCCATCCGATAGCTGCAGATTTTCCTCCTGTGATGTTGAATGTTGCTTGACCTTCATCATCAAACATATCTGTTGTGAATGCCCAAGGTCTGGATGCTACTGTTGAACCCGTTGTCCATCCTGTAGGAGGAAATGTCGTTCCTTGAAATGTCTCTGATAATATTTGTGCATTTCCAAATATTGAAGAGGTTAGTAAAATGAAGAGTAATTTTGTTTTCATTGATTTATACGTTTAAATTTACTTGTAAATATAGTAAAAAAACATAATATCAACATATTTAATTAATAATAATCAATTTAAGAACTACAAGAAAGAGTAGAGCACCCAGTTGTTTCATCATAAGCTGAAGGGCGTTTTGCAGACCATTCAGGATAAATTTCTTCGTAAGGATTTTCCAAAGCTTTTGTGAGCTTATTCAGCATTTCGGTTTTTCCATGGGTAATCTCTTCAATACATTCATAAAGAAGATAGTTTCTAAGGGTAAATTTAGGATTTGACCGTCTCATCAATGCCAAAGATTCTTCAGTTGAAATTGTATTGGAAGTGATTCTGGTTTGATATTGCTTGATAAAGTTCTCCAGCTTTCTGAATTTTTCTTCAGTCCACACAGTATAAGAAACATTTTCAAAAAGAGATCGGGTATCCTGAGTAAAGAACAGCTTTTCCAGCTGATTGAAAAATAAAGTATAATCCAGTTGGAGTTCCTGCATTAAGCCCTGCCAGTTGGTGAAAAAATCTTCATCATCTTTTCGCAGTTCATCAAATCCAAATTTTCTGCAGAGCATTTTGTCGTGAGCTTCCCAGAAATAGGTTCCGTAATGATTCAGTGTATCTTCTAAAAATGTCTCATCTTTGATTAACGGGTGAAGTGCATTGGCAAGTTGCCAGAGGTTCCATTGGGAGATTTGCCCCTGCTTTCCGAAGGCGTATCTTCTTCCCGGAAGATCAGTGGTGTTTGGGGTAAAGTTTAAATCATATTCATCCATCATAGAATAAGGTCCATAATCAATAGTCAGTCCTAAAATAGACATATTATCTGTATTCATTACCCCATGTACAAATCCAACCCTGAACCATTCAGTCATTAAATCTGCTGTTCTGGTACAAACTGCAGCAAAGAAGTCTTTATATTTCTGTATCCCTTCCGAGGTAATTTCCGGGAAGTAATGATCTATAGTAAAATCAACAAGATCCTGTAGGGTATCATATTCTCTCTGGGCAGACATTAGTTCAAAATGCCCGAACCGAAGGAAGCTTTCGGCAGTTCTTATCACCACAGCTCCTTTTTCCAGTTGGGGATTGCCGTTGTACATCATATCCCGAACGACATCTTCGCCGGTTAAAGCAAGGCTTAAAGCTCTGGTAGTAGGAACTCCTAAATGATACATGGCTTCGCTCATCAGATATTCACGTACCGAAGATCTCAGTACGGCTCTGCCATCTGCATGTCTTGAATAGGGTGTGGCTCCGGCTCCCTTCCATTGTATTTCTGTTTTCTTTCCTGCAGTATTGGTGATTTCTCCAGCCAGTATTGCCCTTCCATCTCCAAGCTGGCCGGCCCAGTTTCCGAACTGATGACCTGCATAAGCGGTAGAATAAGGGTGAATATTTTCCGAAAGATTATTTCCGACAAGAAAATCCAGGTCTTTTTCTTCATATTTTCCCAATCCAATTTCATCTGAAAGACTCTGGTTGAAGACAATCAGCTGTGGATGATTAAAACCAGCGGGCTGAGTGGAGGCAAATAAAACCTTTGGAGTGTTTCTCTGTATAGTATTGCCGGATAAGTCTCCGGGAAATATTTCAGTAAAAGGCTGTCTGATCTGTTCAATATTCATCCATCAAAGGTATTAATTAAAAAAGAAAAGACCTTCCAAATTAATGAAAGGTCTTATGTATTGATAAAAGAGAATTTATTTATTGAAATCTACATTGTCTGATGAATGAAGGTTTTCATTGATATTTTCTTCTTTCTTTTCTGTGTTATTCTTTGGAGTAGGATCGGCAGGTCTTGGGTTTTTGATCTCATCGATGGTCTGAAGACCTCCTTCATCACCATAGCCTTCACCTAGTCCTTTAAGATTTGAACAGCCGTCTTTCCAGTCTGATGGGCGGGTGAACTTGTCGTCTGGTGTAATTCCTAAACTCTTATCTGCCCATACTTTCTTCATGAAGATCGCCCAGATTGGGAGTGCCATTTTCGCACCCTGACCTTCACCAGTTCCGTAGAAGTGGGTAGCTCTGTCTTCCCATCCTACCCAGGCTCCGGTAGCCAGTTTTGGAGTGATTCCCATAAACCAACCGTCAGAGTTGTTCTGTGTAGTACCTGTTTTGGCTGCAATTTCCACAGCTTTTGAAATCCCTCTTCTTCCTAATTCTCCTGAAGCAGTTCCGTATTGTGAAACGCCCTTCATCAGTTCAATCATGGTGTACGCGTACATTGGATTCATTACTTCTTTAGGCTCTACATTAACTTCTTTGATCACTCGTCCGTTGGCGTCTTCAATTCTCCAGATCATCTCCGGTTTGTTGTAGTTTCCATAGTTGGCGAAGGTACTGTAGGCACCTAGCATTTCATAGATGGTAATATCTGATGAACCTAATGCAATGGTATTGTTTCTAGGAATGTCTTCTGTAACACCCAAGTCTCTTGCTGTCTGGATTACGGCATCTACACCCGTCATTTCAATAAGACGCGCTGCTACCGGGTTTTGAGAATGAGCTAATGCATCTTTTAAGGTAAGCATTCCTCCTCTTCCCGGAACGTGCCATCCTTTGTGGTCGTAAGTTCCGTTAGAAACAGTGGAACATGGAGTCATTCCAAGTTTCATAATAGCAGTGGCATATACAAACGGTTTAAAGGTAGATCCCACCTGTCTTTTCCCTTGTTTGATATGGTCATACTGGAAGTGCTGCCAGTCAATACCTCCTACCCATGCTTTGATCTCTCCACTTCCCGGAACCATAGACATTAGACCTGCCTGAGCAATCTGTTTGTGATATCTGATAGAGTCCCAAGGTGACATTTCAACTTCTTCTTCTCCGCTCCATGTGAAACGTGATGTTTTGATGGGCTTGTGGAATTCCAATAAAATAGAATCTTCTGTAATTCCGGCTGCTTTCAGTTGTTTGTAACGCCCGGTTCTCTTCATTGCCTGGGTCATTACACTGGTCACCTGCTTATCTGTTAAATAATAGAAAGGTCTGTTTTTTCTGCCTCTTTGTTCTGCATCAAATCTTTTTTGAAGATCTGTTAAGTGTTCCTTGATTGCTTCTTCTGCATACTTCTGCATTTTTGAATCAAGAGTTACATAGATTTTTAGTCCGTCTTTATAAAGATTCAGTTTTTTACCCGTCTCTTTTTCGTTGGCTTCAAGATACTTATCAATTTCCTTTCTTAAATAAAACTTATAGTAAGCCGAGTAGTCATCATTAATATTTTTAATGGGATGATAGTCTACCTCAATAGGTGTGTTAACTGCTTTATCATAGGTTGACTGGTCTATATATCCTGTTTCAAACATTTGTTGCAAAACAACATCTCTTCTTCGCTTGGCACGCTCAGGGTTTCTCATAGGGTTATTGGCAATAGGAGCTTCTAACATGGCTACAAAAACCGCTGCTTCAGGAAGGGTAAGTTCCGAAGTTTTTTTGTTAAAGTAAATCTTGGAAGCCATTTCAATACCATTCGCATTATAGGTGAAATCGAATTTATTGAAATAGAGGGTAATGATTTCTTCTTTGGTGTAGCGCTTTTCTAAACTTACGGCAACAGACCATTCTTTTAGCTTTTGGATCCCTCTTTTAATAGGATTTTTAGATGGATTTTTAGTAAATAAAAGTTTAGCCAGCTGCTGGGTAATGGTAGAACCTCCACCTCGGTCTCCTCCATATCGTACTGCTCTCAGAATAGATTTTAAATCGATACCGGAATGCTCCTTGAAACGTTCATCTTCTTTAGCCTGAAGAGCATATATAAGATAAGGAGGAAGGTCTTTATAAACGATAGGCTGTGTTTTTTCTTTTTCAAACTTACCTAAGGTAACCCCGTCTGATGAAATAATTTCAGAAGCTACATAGATGTCTGGGTTTTCCAGTTCTTTTACATCCGGCATTTCCCCAAGAAATCCCTGGGAAACAGCAAAGAAAAGTCCTGAAATTCCTAAAACTACCGCAATGAGTCCAATCCAAATAAATTTAACCCATCTCTTCCATGAGTTATTTTTCTTATTTTTGGGAGGAAGAGGGAAGGTTTTTCCCCTGTTTCCTGCATTTTGTTTGTTGTCTTCCATTTATGGTTACGGTTTAGCCGTTTCTATTTTTACTCCAACATCCTCTATTCCCGGAAGGTTATCATTCCGCATCGCCTGGATCAGCCCTATTTCATATTTCCCTTTTGTTGGAAACTTATAATTCGTTCTATACTGAAACAAAACTTCCTTCGTGTCACCAAAACCTGTACCAAGCCATTCGCCGTTTGGTTTTGCCAGAACATAATTCAGGGTATCAGTTTCCTTTTTCTTGTTCTGAAGATTGGTGAAATTCACGATAAATCTTATATTGCTGTAAGGATAACTATTGTTGTTTCTTACAACAAATATAATATTTTTAAGATTCTGCGGATCTGAAACTTCAAGATTAAATTTCTGTTCACTTTTCTTATTCCATTTATTGTTAACAGAACTCATGATGACTTCTTCTCCTGAAGAAGAAGTACAGCTAAAGAAAAGGATAAGGGTAAATAATCCTAAAATTTTATACATCTTTATCTTTTTTTGGCGGGTATTTCTTTTTGAATTTCTTTTTGTTCGGGTTGTTGTTTTGAGATTTTTTCTCACCATCAGCTCCGGTTTCTGCCTTTTCCACTTGTGCTTTTGGCTGTGGGTTTGGTTTTTGCTGCCTCTGCTGATTTCCTGAATGAGCATTTGGATTTTCAGGTTTTTCAGAACGTTCCGGTCTTTCTTGCCTTTCCGGTCTGTTTCTCTTTTGTCCCTGTCCCTGATTTTGTGGGTTATTATTTTGCTTATTCTGGTTATTTCTGTTTCTGTTTCCTCTGTTTTTCTTTTCGAAACGATCTACATTGTTTTCCTGGATCAGATCAATAGTCTGCATAGAAGTATCAGGCTGTTTAAGATCTTCTAAAGGAAGTGTCTTTTCTCCGCGTTTGTTTTTGGAGATCAGTTTTTTTACAAGGTCGATATCAAAATCATACCATGCAATAGAGTTTTCCACATAAGCAAACCACATTTTCTTTTTGAAAACATCTATTTTGATGCAGAATGCCCGTCCTTTTTCGGTGTCTAAAGTGGTTGAAGAAGATGGGAAATGGCTCAAAGCATCCAGATAACTATCCAATTCATAATTGAGACAGCATTTAAGCTTACCACACTGCCCTGCAAGTTTCTGGGGATTAATACTCAACTGTTGATATCTAGCCACATTGGTATTGACAGACCTGAAATCTGTAAGCCAGGTGGAGCAGCAGAGTTCTCTTCCACAAGATCCTATTCCTCCTACTTTTGCAGCTTCCTGTCTGAACCCAATCTGTTTCATGTCGATCTTTGTTCTGAAAGCCCCGGCATAGTCTTTGATCAATTGCCTGAAATCCACTCGGTTATCTGCTGTATAGTAAAATGTGATCTTTGATGCATCACCCTGATACTCTACATCGGTAACCTTCATCTCAAGGCCGATGCGATGAGCGATCTTTCTGGCCTCAAGTTTTACACTGTCTTCTTTTTTTCGCACTTCCTGCCAGACCTCGAGGTCCTTCTGGTTGGCTTGTCTGTATATTTTCAGTGCAGATTCATCAGGAAATTTCTTCTTTTTCATCTGAATCTTTACTAATTCTCCCGTAAGGCTTACTACGCCTACATCGTGTCCCGGGCTGGATTCTACTGTTACTACGCTACCTATATGTAAAGGAATATTGTTTACATTCTTAAAAAACGATTTTCTGTCATTTTTAAATCTAACTTCTACAAAATCACACCTGTTCGGCGTGGGATTGTTGATGTTAGAAAGCCAGTCAAAAACACTTAATTTATAACTATTCCCGCAGGTATTTACATTTTCACAGCCATTCGCGGTCTTTTTAGGTCCGCACGAATGTGTAGAATCGCCGGATGTTTTGCATCCACAACTCATATCACTATTATTTGTTTATAATCTTGCAAATTTATGTAAATTTATCTTTACGCAATTCTAAAATACTTAAATATTCAATAACATCCTTGTTTAACATTAAACGTTAAAATCTTAATTTATTATTGTAAGGCCTAAATCACTAAAAATTATAACATTATGGATAATAATCATCAAAGTATTATTTTAAACATAATTTTCTTTTAGGATATTGTTTAAAATATTGGGAATTATTAACAAGTGTATTTAAAATAACTTTATATTTGGGTTATATAATAATAGTCTATGAAAAAAATATTAGTATCAACTGCTTTATTGGCGGGTGTTTTGGCTTATGCAGGAGGCTTCAGGGTTTCTCTGCAAGGGGTGAAGCAATTGGCAATGGCACATACTAGTGCTCATGCCGAAGATGCAAGTGTGGCATTCTTCAACCCGGCGGGTATGTCATTCATTCCTTCTAAACTGAGTATTGTTGCAGGAGGATTTGGGGCGAGTAATAAGGTGACTTTTCAAAACCTGAATACTTTACAGAGTACGGAAACTGATAATCCTCTTGGAACACCTATCTATGCTGCAATTGCATATAAGCCGATAGAGAATTTATCAGTTGGTTTTAGTTTTTCAACACCTTTTGGAAGTACCATTCAATGGCCTAACGATTGGGAGGGGAAAGAGATGGTGCAGAAGTTAGAACTAAAAAGTTTTTATTTTCAGCCGATGGTATCTGTGAAACTTGCTCCCTGGATGTCATTCGGTGCAAGTTATATCTATGCTAAAGGAAAAGTAAACTGGGATAAAGCCGTTACGCAATTCGGCGGACAACTCAATATTAAAGATGAAAAAGCCAGTGGAAGCGGATATGGATTCGGATTCTATTTCAGACCTGATCCTAAGCTGGATGTAAGTATCGCTTACCGTTCTCCTGTAGATATGAAAGCTAAAAAAGGAACAGCAACATTCCAGTTCCCGTCAGCTAATATTTATCCGCTTTTAGGTTTGGATCCAAGTACCGGACAGGATAAATTCACTGCAACCCTTCCTTTGGTAGAAGAATACACAATTGGTCTTACCTATAAAGTCACTCCTAAGTGGTTAGTTTCAGCGGACTTTAACTATCATGGATGGGAAAGATATGGTAAGCTGACATTAGATTTTGCAAACGCTCCGGTTGGAAATCAGGCAGATCCTACTGTTCTTGTAGCTTCTAAAAACTTCAGAAATTCCAAGACCTTCAGATTGGGAACACAATATGCATTCAGCAATATGATCTTTGGACGTTTGGGTGCTTACTATGACGAATCTCCTTACACCGATGATCATTTTATTCCTGAGACTCCTTCGTTCAATACCTATGTAATTACGGGAGGACTTGGATTTAAATTAAAGCAATTCGGAGTTGATATAGCAGGTGGATATGCTATACCTCAGGCGAGAGACGTAAACAATGCGAATCTTGGTTTTTACGGACAGGCAAAAGCTAAAGCATTCTACTTTGGTTTAGGTTTATCTTATAATCCTTTTTAATTAAAAGACTATGAAAAAAATTATAATATCAACACTTGCTGTTTCTGCACTTCTTTTTACAACAAGCTGTAACAACGACTTTGATACTGATGTAAAAGATATTAAGGTAACGAATGGCGAGGCGAATTTCTCAAAATACATAGCCCTTGGAAACTCATTAACTTCAGGTTTCAGAGATAATGCTCTCTATGTCGACGGGCAGAATGAATCCTATCCATTAATGTTGGCTACTCAGATGAAACTTGCCGGCGGAGGAGAGTTCAAGCAGCCGATGATGCCTAATAATAGCGGAGGTTTTACCAACCTTGCTAATCCTGCAACAGGTGATTTTTATGGTAAAATTACTTTAACAGTGGGGTGTAATAATGCTTTGGCTCCAAAACCATCTGCACCGGGTGCTCCGTTAGATAATGTTTCTTCCGGCGGACCTTACCAGAATCTTGGGGTTCCGGGAGCGAAGTCTTTCCATTTGGGATTGGGTAATTATGGAGCATTAAATCCTTATTATTCAAGATTCTCAACAGGAGTAAGTCCGGTTGCAGCAGCTGTTGCTCAGGCGCCTACTTTCTTCTCTCTTTGGATTGGTAATAACGATGTTCTTTCTTATGCTACCAGTGGTGGAACAGGGGTGGATCAAACAGGAAATCCCAATCCTCTTACCTATGGGAATAATGACATTACAGACCCTACACTTTATAAGTCTACGATCAATTCTTATGTAACTGCGCTTACCGCTAATGGGGCAAAAGGAGTGTTGGCAAACATTCCTAATGTAACGACAATTCCGTTTTTCACTACAGTGCCTAGTAAGCCTATTTCTAATCTTTCCGATGCACAGGCAGCACAGCTGAACACCGCTTATGCTCCTTACAATGCCGGAATTTTACAGATGAAAACAATGGGAGTGATTACTGATGCTGAATATCAGAGCAGAGTGATCAAGTTTACTGCCGGAGCCACTGCAAACGGAGCCATAATATTGGATAAAGATCTAAAAGACCTTACTGTATATAATCCTGGATTGAAGTCTTACAGACAGACAACAAGTAATGATTTTATCATTTTACCAGCTTCAAATCTGCTTAAGCCTTACGACGCAACATGTAATCCGCAAGGGATAAGCGCAGGGACTGCAGTTCCTTTAGAAGACAGATATGTTCTTACAGAAAAAGAAACGGCAAAAGTAATGACTGCCACAAAAGCTTATAATGATGCGCTTAAAGAAATTGCCTCAGCAAAAGGGCTTGCTTTCGTAGATGCAAATGCTAAAATGAATGAGCTGGGTGGGCAATCCGGAATTTCATGGGATGGTGTGAGATACACTGCTAAATTTGTAACCGGAGGCGCATTTTCACTGGATGGAGTTCACCTGACAGGAAGAGGATATGCTGTGATTGCCAACGAATTCATTAAAGCAATCAATGCAAGATATAAATCTACTTTACCACAGGTAGATCCTAATAAATATTCCGGAATAAAATTCCCGTAATCATACACGAAAATAAAAACTTAGAAACCACAAGAACAAATCTTGTGGTTTTTTTTTAAATTTGCAAAATCTTTAAAAAGTAAAAATGGCCGATCAGTTAAGTTATCTATTTTGTACAAGGACGAGCAAGGACTTGGCAGAAAAAATTGCCCAGTATTATGGGAAAGAATTAGGAAAAATCAACTTTCAGGAGTTTAGCGACGGGGAATTTGAACCTGTTCTGGATGAATCCGTAAGAGGAGGAAGAGTTTTCTTAATCGGATCTACTTTCCCTCCTGCAGACAATCTTTTGGAACTTCTTCTAATGATTGATGCAGCAAAAAGAGCTTCCGCGAAGAGTATTACTGTTGTAATTCCTTATTTCGGACTTGCAAGACAGGACAGGAAAGACAAGCCGAGAGCTCCGATAGGGGCAAAATTGGTTGCTAACCTGTTAACAGCAGCAGGGGCTACAAGAGTAATGACAATGGACCTGCACGCAGATCAGATCCAGGGATTCTTCGAAATTCCGGTAGATCATCTGTATGCTTCTACTATTTTCGTAGACTACATCAAATCTCTGAATCTGGATAACCTTACCATTGCTTCTCCGGATATGGGAGGTGCGAAAAGAGCGAAAAACTATGCAGGCCACCTGGGTGCAGAAGTTGTAATTGCTTATAAGGAAAGAAAAAAAGCGAATGTAGTAGAGGAGATGTTCCTTATTGGTGATGTAGATGGGAAGAACGTGATTCTTATTGATGATATGATTGATACTGCGGGAACACTTTGCAAAGCTGCTGAGATCCTGATGGAGAAGGGAGCAAAAACAGTAAGAGCTATGGCTACTCACGGAGTGCTTTCAGGAAAAGCTTATGAGAATATTGAGAAATCAAAATTACTGGAAGTTATTGTAACTGATTCAATTCCTGTGCAAAATAATTTGTCATCTAAAATAAAAGTGCTATCTTGCGCCCCGTTATTTGCGGACGTGATGAAGATGGTTCATGAGCACCAATCAATTAGTAGTAAGTTTGTTATTTAATTGATTTTAAACGGATTGCAAATTTAAATCAGAACAAATTTTTAAATTTTTATAAATGAAATCTATTACAATTCAAGGTACAAAAAGAGAAAGCGTGGGCAAAAAGTCTACAAAAGCTTTACGTGATGCTGAATTAGTTCCTTGTGTTGTTTATGGAGGTGAGGCACCTTTGAACTTCTCTGCAGAAGAGAGAGCTTTCAAAGGATTAGTATACACTCCTGAAGCACACACGGTATCTATTGAAGTTGACGGAAAAACTATTCCAGCTGTTCTTCAGGATATTCAGTTCCACCCAATTACAGACAAAATTCTTCACATTGACTTCTACCAGTTATCTGATGATAAGCCGGTTATTATGGAAGTTCCAGTAAGAATTACAGGGCGTTCTAAAGGTGTTGTTGCTGGTGGTGTTCTACGTCAGTCTTTCAGAAAACTAAAAGTGAAAGCTATTCCTGCAAACCTTCCTGATGAGATCGTTGTAGATGTAACTCCATTAAGAATTGGTAACAAACTTTATGTTGGAGGAATCAAAACTGAAGGATATTCTTTCATGCACCCGGACAATGCAGTTGTTGTAGCTGTTAAGATGTCTAGAAATGCAATGAAAGGAGGTGCTGCTGCAATGGATGATGAAGATGAAGAAGAAGCAGAAGAAGTGGCAACTCAGTCTCCTGATGTTCCTACAACAGAAGAAAAATCTGCAGAATAAGAATTTCTTATTTAGACCATATAAACCTGTCAATTTTTTGACAGGTTTTTTTGTGCTTAAAACAGAATGATAATAAACAATTACTGAATTTAAATTTTCTATTTATCAGCATTCTTCACTTGGAATCATTGAATATTTCTATCAAATGACAACGATCACCTCTTAACCGGGTACCTCCTTTCGGAAAAAAAGCCGTAAATTTGAAGTGTTCTAAATAAGAACGTTTTAATTTAAAAAATAAATAAATGTTTGACATTCAGGAAATAAGAAACCAGTTTTCTATATTGAGCAGGGAAGTGAACGGTAAGCCGCTGGTTTATTTAGATAATGCAGCTACATCTCAGAAGCCAAATTCGGTTTTAGAAGTCTGTCATGCATATTATACAGAGATCAATGCAAATGTTCACCGGGGAATTCATACATTGAGCCAGCTGGCAACAGAAGAAATGGAGCTTTCCAGAAGAAAGATTCAAAAATTCATCAATGCTGAACATGATTTTGAAGTAATCTTTACAAAAGGAACAACAGAAGGCTTAAACCTTATCGCTTATATCCTGACACAGAAATTAAAGAAAGATGATGAGATCATTATTTCATATCTGGAGCACCATTCCAATATTGTTCCCTGGCAAATGCTGTGTGAAAGAACGGGGGCTAAACTGCGTGTTATTCCAATTGATGAAAATGGTATTCTTCAGCTGGATTATCTGGATCGGTTTTTAAGCGAAAAGACTAAGGTGGTTTCTGTGAATCAGGTTTCCAATGCATTGGGAATCGTGAATCCTATTGAAGAGATCATTGCCAGAACCAGAAAAAATACGGATGCCTATATTGTTATTGATGGAGCACAGTCTGCACCTCATTTCGATATTGATGTTCAGAAACTGGATTGTGATTTCTTTGTGTTCTCCGGTCATAAGATGTATGCTCCGATGGGAACAGGGATTTTATATGGTAAACGTGAAATCCTGGAAGAGTTGCCGCCGTTTCACGGAGGTGGAGAAATGATTGCAACCTGTTCATTTGAGGGAACTACTTATGCAGGACTTCCGTTTAAATATGAAGCAGGAACCCCTAACGTAGGCGGAAATATAGCTTTAGGTGCAGCAGTCGATTTCATGGAAAAAGTAGGAAGACAGAATATTCAGAATCATGAAAATGCATTACTGGAATATGCACAGCGACAGCTTTTACAGTTGGATAACATTAAAATTTATGGTGAAAAAGCCAAAAGAACAGGTGTTGTTTCCTTTAACTTGGAAGGAGTGGGTATTTCTTCAGATGTAGGAATGATCCTTGATAAAATGGGTATTGCTGTAAGAACGGGACATCACTGTACGCAGCCGATTATGAATTTCTTTAATATCGCAGGTACGGTAAGAGCCAGTTTCGCAGTCTACAATACTTTTGAGGAAATTGATCTTCTCGTAGAAGGTGTTAAAAAGGCGCAACGAATGCTTTCATAATAAAAAAATTAACCTCTGGATGTTCAGAGGTTTTTTTATAGTTTATTTCCAGATTTCCCACCATTTTTTATTGAGGGATTTGTGTTCCTGATTGCTTTCGCGAGTGTAATCACCTCCATAGGTTAATGAATATTCTTTTATGTTCATTAATTTTTTAATTCTATTGGCGTGTGGGCTGTGGCTCAGTGTTTCATCTGTCAGCATACAATAAAGAACTTTTTGATTTTTAGAAAATTGTTGATAGTTCTGTTCCACAAAGTTCAGAATCTTTCGCTGATGCTCGCCATGTTCTTTGGCTATTTTGAGATAGATAACCAGAGCCTGCTCTCTTTTGCTGTCCTCCTGGGTAAATATGATATTTTCGATATACTGAAAATTTTCTTTTTTAATCTTTCCATACATTTGAGGGACCACAATGTCTGAGAAAAATTCGCTGTATTCCTTTGAATGGGTGGCGTAAATTCTTTCGTATAGTAAGATGTTGGTAATCTCATCTATATCGCATTCCAAGGCTATTTCTTTAAGCTTCTGAAATGTTGTAATAAAAAGGCCCGGGTCTTTACTTTGCCGGAACTCAATAACCTGATCCACACACAAAGATATTTTGCCATATAACTCAGTATTAATTTCCTGCTTTTTCTCTTCACTGGTTTGATTAACAAAGTTCATAAAGTCCTCAAAATTAGGATTATTTTCGTTTTCCATAGATTTAGTTTTTTTGATGTAAAAACCTCATAAGTTTAAAACTCATGAGGCTTATTATTTAGGATTGTATTCAGTTTGTATTTAAAATTCAGAGTTTGGTTTCCAGTCCACAACAGCTCTGATGAAGGCTTCAGCATTTTCTACCGGGATATTAGGAAGAATTCCATGTCCAAGGTTGGCGATATAACGGTCTTTTCCAAAACGGTTGATCATTTCAGTCACCATTTTTTTGATTGTTTCAGGAGTGGAATGCAGTCTTGCCGGATCAAAATTTCCCTGAAGGGTCATCGTATGATTGGTTAAAGTTCTTGCAAACTCAGGAGTGATCGTCCAGTCAACACCCAATGCAGAAGCTTTGGAGATAGTCATATCTTCCAGGGCAAACCAACATCCTTTTCCAAATACCACAACGTGGGTTAATGGGCTTAATGCTTCAACAATCTGGTTGATATACTGCCATGAGAATTCCTGATAGTCAGCAGGAGATAACATTCCTCCCCAGGAATCAAATACCTGAACGGCAGAAACTCCTTTTTCTACTTTTCTTTTAAGATAAGCAATGGTAGTATCGGTGATTTTCTGAAGAAGTAAGTGAGCTGCTTCAGGCTGCTGGAAACAGAATGATTTCGCAATATCAAAAGCTTTGCTGCCTTTTCCTTCTACACAGTAGCAAAGAATCGTCCATGGAGAACCTGCAAAACCAATCAATGGGATTTCATTGTCCAGTTTCTGAAGAGTGAGTTCAATAGCGTCAAAAACGTATCCTAAGGTATCATTTACATCAGGAACTTCAATATTCTGAACCTGTTCTGCTGTTCTGATAGGATTATCCAGCCAAGGGCCTACGGATTCTTTCATTTTAAAATCAATTCCCATAGCCTGGGGAACCACTAAAATATCAGAGAACAGAATGGCAGCATCCAGAGGGAATCTTCTGATTGGCTGTATGGTAATTTCTGCGGCAAGTTCAGGAGTCTGACATCTTGTAAAGAAATCATACTGATCACGAAGAGCAATGAATTCCGGCAGATATCTTCCGGCCTGTCTCATCATCCATACTGGAGGCCTTTCAACGGTTTCTCCGCGGAGTGCTTTTAAATATAAGTCGTTTTTAATCATAATTTATTTAAACTTAAAACTGTCGTCCTGTCTTTTCAGGCAGTTATTATTGATGGATCTTAGAAGATTTTTAAAGCTCTTTTTTTATCAGTTCAAAAATTGAAATCAAAGTGTTGCCCTCTGATGTAAAGATCTTCTCTTTTGTATATTTTCTAAGTTCTCCGGAAGTTGTTTCGCCTATCGAAAAAATTTTCATGCCATCCAGAGAATTTAATTTTGCAAAACTACGAACTCCGCTCGGACTAAAAAAAACTGCAGCATGATATTTTTCAGATACTGAAGGATATAGTTCTTCTGTCGTGTAAATGGTAATCTTTTTATACTTAATATTCTGTAAAGGAAGATCTTTGTCCAGAACATCAATAGCCAGATTGCCGCAGAAGTGAAGAAACTTTTCGTGCTGGCATTTTCCAATAATAAAACCGGAAAGGGATTCAGCGTTTTTCAATACTTTAAAAGTGCCGAAACCATGTTTTCTAAGTTCCCGTTTTGTCTTTTCTCCAACACAGTAGATTTTATTATAGTTCTTTACGGTAAAATCTTCGTTGGGTTTAAAGCCGTTTTCAAAAAATGAAGTAACACCATTGACACTTGTAAAAATTAAAGAGTAATTTTTAAGGTCAAACGGTGTTATTCTTATCGGTGAAGTCTTAATTACTTCAACACAGTCAGCTGAAATTTCCGGGCCTAATTCTCTGGATATAACGGCAGGGTCTATGTTTTTGGTAAATAAGATTTTCATTGTTGGTAAGCTTGATGATGGAAGGTAAAGATAAGAAAGTAATAAAGACTGAAATTAATGATGTAAAATCAGTCTAGATCTGGCTTTTGATTTCCGCCATTAATTCTTTTCCTCCGTTCTCAAGAACAGCTTTTGCGAACTTTTCTCCAAAGTTTTCTGTTTCATTGTACTCGAAATTCTCATCAGTAGCAATACAGTTCTTTCCGTCCAGTGAACATAATGCTGCTTTAAAGCGAATCTGATTTTCGATGATTTCTGCAAAAGCGCCAATAGGGGCAGTACAACCTCCTTCCAGTGTGCTCAGGAAATTTCGTTCCATTTCTACACAAATCTGGGTGGATTTATGATTAATCTGCCTTAAGATTTCGTTGATTTCTTTTTTGTCAGAGTGTCCGGCCACTGCAATTACGCCCTGTGACGGAGCTGGGATCATCAGTGGAAGCATTTCATAATCAATGTCCATTTTCATCCTTTTGATTCCGGCTAAAGATAAGATGGTAGCATCAAAATCACCTTCCTCCAGTTTCTGAAGACGGGTTTGAATATTCCCACGGATATCTGAAAACTCAGCATTTGGATAATTTCTGAGCCAGAATGCTCTTCTTCTCAGGCTGCTTGTTGCCAGTTTAAGTTCGTGAAACTCTTTGTTTCGTGCTGATTCCTTACGAATAAGAACATCCTGTGGATAATCTCTTTCCAGATAAGCAATCAGCTCAATATTTTGAGGCAGCTGTGTAGGGACGTCTTTCAGAGAATGTACGGCAATATCGATCTCGTCATTTAATAATGCAACATCAAGATCTCTCGTAAAAACTCCTGTAATTCCCAAAGAATACAGCGGCTGGTTTAAGTTCTTATCGCCTGAAGATACGATAGGAACAATTTCCGTTAAATAATTATTATTTTGAAGGTGCCTCGCAACCTCCCTGGCCTGCCAAAGTGCAAGTGCGGAATTCCTTGTTCCGATTCTAATGCTTTTCATTGAATTCGTTGTTTGGTTGTTCAACTAATATTTCGTGCATTAATTTACTAATTTCTTCGGCTTTTAAAGGGTTGTCTATAATATATTTTGCAAAACGGTTGGTGATTTTCTGTATCATCTTATCAGAAAGCTCCATGTCCGTGATGTTTATGTATTTATTTTTTTTATAAAAATTATGCATTTCATTGCGTTCCATGTTTTTCAGAACGGCTTTGAAGTGGTGAATATTCGGAGCCAGTTTTCTTTTTTTCTCCCATTCAATAAAGTCTTTCATCAGTTCTTTGATGATCTTCTCTGCTTTTGGGATCTCTTTTTCCCGTTGCTGAATCGTTTCCTGAATCTGTTTGGAAAGTTCATCCACATCAATCAGCGTTACGTTTTCATTTTCGATAATATTTTTTTCCACGTTATGCGGGATGGAAAGATCTATTACCAGGGTTTCCTTTCCGTTGGGAAAATGAGACTTGTTAACGATGGGGTGTTTGGCTCCCGTTGCTACAATCAGGATATCCGTATTTCTAAGCTCCTTGTCAAAATCAGAATAATCAACATGAGGAATATTATATTTCTGAGAAATCTTTTCAGCCTTCTCCTGAGTTCGGTTAGCGATCTTTATTTTCGGCTGATAAACATGTTTTACCAGGTTTTCAACAGTATTCTGACCAATTTCTCCCACACCCAGAAGAAGAATATTTTTTTCAGTAATCCTTTTCTGACTGTTCAGGATGTAATGAACAGCGGCATAAGAAACAGAAGCAGCTCCGTTGGAAATGCCTGTTTCATTTTTAATTCTTTTCGAAATCTGGATCGCAGCATTGATTGCTCTTTCCAGATAAGGGTTTGAATTCTGCCTTTCTTTCTTAAAACGGCTGTATGCTTTTTTTATCTGCCCGATAATCTCAAAATCTCCAATAATCTGGCTTTCCAGTCCCGCGGCTACTCTGAACAGATGGATCAGCGCTTCTTCTTTGGTGAGAATATTGGCAAACTGAAGAAAATCGGTTAGATGTACTCCGATAGTTTTGCAGTATTCCTCTGCCACCAGAAGATAATTGGGCGAAGTGGTGTAGATTTCGGTTCTGTTACAGGTAGAAACCACAAAAGCATCACCAAGATCCTCATTGTGGATTCGGGTAACGAAGTTTTTAATATTCTCATCAAAGAATGCAAACTTGCCTCTGGTTTCTACATCAGCCTTCTCGTAGCTGATGGAAAGCACTGCAAAATTCGATGTTTGATGGATGTTGGAATACTGTAACATAAGCAGTCGCAAATTTACGTTTTTTTTCATTAACCGTCCTCTGATAATGTATATGATAATTATCGTAAAAAACTATTTGACTACATCCGATTATTGGTGCTTTTTATTAAATTGATAGAATAGAAGAAAGCTGAAAAAACAATTTATCGCCCCTAGCAAATGAACAGATTTGCGAATTTTTCCGTGATTTTGCCTTTCCTCCCCCTTTCCATGAATTTTAGTTTAAATCAGGCTCTGTAAATGATTAGGGCAAAAGTTAATAAATGATTGTAAATTTTAATAAAACTTTAACCAAATTATATGCTCGTTAAATTTCTTTAGTAGTGTTAAATTTATATCTTTGTAAACTTAAAATCAGAAGAAAAATATGAGTTTATTCGATATGTTTACGCAAGAAATTGCGATAGACCTTGGTACTGCCAATACCCTTATCATCCATAATAATAAAATTGTTATAGATCAGCCGTCAATTGTCGCAATTGAACGTTCTACGGGTAGACCGATTGCTGTCGGGGAGCAGGCTAAACATATGCAGGGTAAAACTCACGAAGATATTAAGACTATTCGTCCGCTAAAGGATGGAGTTATTGCAGATTTCCATGCTTCGGAGCATATGATCAAAGAATTTATCAAAAAAATTCCTGGAATTAAAGGTAAATTCATTCAGCCGGCACTAAGAATTGTGATCTGTATTCCTTCTGGTATTACTGAAGTTGAAAAAAGAGCCGTAAGAGACTCGGCACAGAAAGTAAATGCAAAAGAAGTAAGGCTAATTTATGAACCAATGGCTGCTGCAATAGGAGTAGGAATTGATGTTCAGAAGCCTGAAGGAAATATGATCATCGATATAGGTGGAGGTACTACCGAGATTGCTGTAGTGGCTTTAGGAGGTATTGTATGTGATAAATCTGTGAAAATTGCAGGAGATGTATTTACCAACGATATTGCTTATTATTTAAGAACTCACCATAACCTTTACATCGGAGAAAGAACAGCAGAAAGAATCAAAATTGAAGTAGGTTCTGCGGTTGAAGATCTTGATGTGGATATTGAAGATATTCCGGTACAGGGAAGAGATCTTATCACAGGTAAGCCAAAAGAGATCATGGTGGGATACAAAGAAATTGCACGTGCATTGGATAAATCCATCATCAGAATTGAAGATGCCGTAATGGAAACACTTTCCCTTACACCGCCGGAACTGGCAGCTGATATCTATAAAACAGGTATTTATCTTGCTGGTGGAGGTGCATTATTGAGAGGTCTTGCAGACAGATTACACAAAAAGACCGGTCTTCCTGTTTTTGTAGCAGAAGATCCGTTGAGAGCTGTAGTACGCGGAACCGGTATCGCCCTTAAGAATATGGATAAATTCAATTTCTTAATTAAATAATTTTAACTTTTTACGACTTTATATCTGAATGGGATTTTTGCTGAGATTATTTTCGAAGAACGCTCTTTTTGTCTTCTTTATATTTCTGCAAATTATTGCTCTCATTTTGATATTCTCTAAAAACGCCATGCAGAGATCCTGGATTGCGGGCCAAACGGCTGCGCTGAATTCCTGGGTTTCCGGTTATATTGATGAAGGGGTTTCTTATCTGAAGCTGAAACAGACCAATGAGGATCTTGTAGCACAGAATAAAGCTCTGATGACCGAACTTTACGGTAAGGAAGGAGCAAAGAATCCCATGTTCAGAAAAGTTCATGATACTTTAGGTGGTGGACAGATCTATACTTTTGTTGATGGTGAAATTGTTTTCAACAGTATCAACAGAAGAAATAACTATTTTACAATTAATCGTGGCCGTAGAGACGGGGTTTTTCCTCAAATGGGGGTAATGGCTCCTAGGGGTATCGCGGGGATTGTGATCAATTCTACAGACAGTTATGCATTGGTTCAGTCTGTATTAAGTGTCAATACAATCAGAATTAATGCTGCCCTTAAAAATTCCGGATATTTTGGAACATTAACGTGGAATGGAGATAATTCCAGAGTGATGCACCTTGCAGATATTCCTAAATATGTTGCTTTAAAAATAGGAGACACCGTTGTTACAGATGGAAAATCTGCTATTTTTCCAAAAGGGGTAACGATAGGAACTATTGCCGGATATTCAGTAGACAATAAAACAGGCTTCTGGGATATCTCAGTAGAGCTGAGTGAAAAAATGGGAGCGTTGAATAAAGTGTATGTCGTGAAAAACCTGAAAAAAGCTGAAGTGCAGAAAATTCAGGACACGATGCAGGCTGTAATAAAAAAGGAAAATGATTAGCAGGACTTTATTTACCGATATATTGATCATGATTTTTCTTGTTGCATTACAGATTTTTGTATTGAACAGGATTACTATTTTTGGGAAATATACTCCGGTATTATATCCTGTATTTGTAATGTTTTATCCCTTTTTCAGAAATAAATTTCAGTTTTTAGCGCTAAGCTTTTTAATAGGGCTTTCTGTAGATGGGTTCCTCAACACATGGGGAATCAATGCTTTTGCAACAACACTTATTGCGTATTTCAGAACATTAATCTTCAGAACTTCTACAGATACATCTACAGACTTTTTTTCTTTTCAGTCCCTTCAATGGGCGCAATTTTTGCTGTTTCTGTTTTCCAGTATCTTCCTGCATCAGCTTGTAGTGCAGTATATTGAATTTTTTAAGTTTAGCAGGTTTTTTGAAATATTACTTAATGTTGTGATAACAAGTATAATTTCCTTTATATTTATCGTTATTTATGCATTAATATTTAAAATCAAACAAAAAGTTTGAACACACGTTATTTAAAAATCTTTTCCATTCTCGTTGTTATCGCTCTTATTTTTGTAGCGAGGCTTGCCTATTTACAGCTGTTTACAGACCGGTATGCTCTGAATGCAGCTAATACTTCCATTAAGACAGAATATGTAATCCCGCAGAGAGGGGTTATTTTTGACAGGAACGGAAAGATCCTGGTAGGAAATCAGCCTGCCTATGAAATTTCATTTACCCAGGCCCTGATGAAGCCTGATTTTGATACCTTGGGTTTCTGCGGGCTTATGCAGATTTCTAAAAATGACTTTATCAACAGAATCAATCTTATTAAAAAAGAAAAATATTATTCAAAGCTGACCCCTATGACGTTTATCAAAAACCTCAGCAGGGAAGATATTGCAAGAGTACAGGAAATCATTTTCAAATATCCGGCATTCAGCATTGTTTCGAGACCTCAGCGTCAGTATGAAGTTTCTACTTCCGGAAACCTTCTGGGGTATACCAGTGAGGTGAATGAACGTGAAATAAAAAAAGATTCTGTATACTATTTACCGGGAGATTTCATCGGAAAAACAGGAGTTGAAAAATCTTATGAAAAAGAACTTCGTGGAGTAAAAGGGGTGAAATATATCCAAAAAGATATCAAGCTCCGAAATATTGGTTCTTATAAAAACGGATCTTTAGATAAAGATGTAATTACAGGTAAAGATATTACGTTAACCATTGATTATGATCTTCAGAGAACAGCTGAAGAAATGTTGGTCAACAAACACGGTGCAATTGTAGCTTTGGATCCTAATAATGGAGAAGTATTGGTTGCAGCAACCGGACCGGATATTGATCCGAACCTTTTCACAGGGCCCTATAAGTCAAAAAATTTATATGCCCTATCAAAAGATACTCTTTACGAAAACAAGCCTACTTTTGACCGTTCTTTACAGGCCGGATACCCTCCGGGATCAACGTTCAAATTGTTGACTGCCCTGGCGGCAATGCAGATGGGAGTTATGGATGAAAAGACTATTTTTCCTTGTGGAGGCGGATTTTTCTATAAAGGTAAAAGAATTAAAGGTCATGGTGGGGCAGATCCGCTGATTCCTTCAATTCAGGTTTCCAGTAACTGTTTCTTCACTTATGCGTTTATTGCAATCATCAAAAAATATCCGGGAAATCCGTCAAAAGGTGTTGATGAATGGAAAAAGATCATGAGCAGTTTTGGAGTTGGTGAATTCTTGAATAATGATTTTGCCGTGGGTGCAAAAGGAAGAATCCCTTCAGGAGACTTTTATGAGAAAAGGTTTAAAGCCATCATGAAGGCAAGTGGTTCCCAGAGAACTGATTTTAAAAACTGGGATGAAATGTCAACCGGTGCTATTTATAACGGGATGGGGCAGGGAGATGTTTTGGTAACCCCAATTCAGCTGGCCAATTATGTAGCAGCTATTGCTAACAAAGGATGGTATTATACCCCTCATATTGTAAAAGCAATTGATGGAAAACCAAATCCTGATCCAAGATTTAAGGTTAAACATAAAACCCTGGTTGATGAAAAACACTTCGAACCGGTTCTGAAAGGTATGGAAGCGGTAGTTCTGAGAGGAACGGCAAGAGGGTTGAAATCCAACGACTTTACACAATTAGCTAAAACAGGTACAGCTCAGGTTCCGCAAGGAAAAGATAATTCTATTTTTGTATTGATTGCCCCGGCTGATAAACCTAAAATTGTTGTAGTGGCAGTAATGGAGCATGCCGGATTTGGAGCTACGTGGGCCGGGCCGGCTTGTACGGTAATTGCTGAAAAATATATTACAGGTGACTTGAAAAGAGAGAATCTGTATAAAAAGATGATTACCTCGAGTTTCATGCCTGAGTATAAAAGGCAATGGATTGCAGATTTAAAACGTAAAGGTTTATATGTTGATCCTAAACCTGATTCAATCAAGCAAAAAAGAATAAAAGATAGTCTGGAGCGGGTGAAGCAGCAAAAAGCCAAACTTCAGAAAAAGATAGACGAAGAAACTAAAAATAACAAAAAACCTATAAAGCAATGAAGTGGGCAGAAGGAATAGATAAATTAGGTCTCGGACTGTATTTCCTGCTTTGCATTTTTGCTATTGCCAATATTTACAGTGTTGATCAGAAGCTGGGAGAAAAGCAGCTTGTATTCTTTTGTATTTCTTTGTTTGTAGGGCTTGTGATATTTGTAGGAAGAAGTAAGTTCTTCGAAAATATGGCAGGAATAATCTATATAGGCGGGGTTCTGCTGCTGATTGGTTTGTTTCCTTTTGGAAAAGAGATCTTGGGACAGAAGAACTGGTATAAGTTCGGAAGCTTTACCATGCAGCCTGTAGAATTTGCAAAAATAGGAACCGCTCTGATGCTGGCGAACTATGTTTCCGGACCAGACTTTAATCTTAAAAATAAAAAATCCCTTTGGACAGCACTTGCTGTTATAGGAATTCCTGCGGCTGTGGTGCTTGCTATTCCTGATGTAGGTTCCATGCTTGTATTTATAGCCTTTTTTATTGCTTTATACAGAGAAGGACTTAGCGGAATGCTGTTTGGGGTTGGATTTATTTTCGCAGGAGTATTTCTTGTTTCCCTGGCCATTCCTCCTCTGTATGTCGTTATTACGATATTGATTATTGCCGGAGTTTTAATCGCCATGAACTACCATAGAATGTCATGGGATGTGATTTCTATTTCAGGTATTTCGGGATCTATTCTTCTGCTTTGCGGACTAGCCTTTGGATCACCTTATATTCTGGAAAAGCTTCCTAAGCACCAGAGAGAGAGAATTGAAGTGCTTTATAAAGGAGAAAAAGCATTCCGGGATACTTCAGGGTATAACTTATTATATTCAAAAACAGCAATCGGATCTGGAGGACTGACCGGAAAAGGATACCGCGAAGGATCTGTAACACAGGGGAAATTCGTTCCGGAACAGGAGACAGATTATATTTTCTGTACTGTTGGAGAAGAATGGGGTTTTATAGGAAGTGCTGTGCTGGTTTTATGTTATATGGTCTATATCGGACGGATCTACTATCTTGCAGAACGCCAGAAATCCACTTTTAACAGGGTGTTCGGCTATTGTTTTGCCTCGATTCTGCTGATGCACTTTTCAATCAATTTAGGGATGGTTATGGGGCTTTTCCCTACCGTAGGAATTCCGCTCCCGTATTTCAGTTACGGAGGAAGTTCTTTGCTGGCTTTCTCTATGATGACTTTTATTTTCTTTAAGCTGAACTATTCAGACAAAAATAGTCTTGTTTAGCAATAAGTTTTTTATTCAATAGAAATTACAACAATCCATATTTAAATTTTGAGGAAGATTATTCTCAATATAATTCCTGTTTACTTATGAAAGATATATATGCAGTTGACCAAAACTTCGAGAATACAGACCTTGTCCAGTCTCCATTGGAAAAAGGAGAGTATGAAAACTGTACTTTCAGCAACTGCAATTTTGAATATACAGATCTCTCCGGTTTTACGTTCACGGATTGTGAATTTTTGGGCTGTAATCTCAGTATGGTAAAGCTGGCCCATACCGCTTTCCGAAATGTTTATTTTAAAGAATGTAAAATGCTGGGTCTTCAGTTCAGTGAATGCAACGGATTTGGCCTTTTCTTCAGGTTTGAAGATTGTATGCTGAATAACTCTGTGTTTTACGGAACTTCTATAAAAAAGACACTTTTTAAAAATTCAAAATTAATTGAAGTAGATTTCACAGATTGTGATCTTTCAAATTCTGTTTTGAAAGGATGTGATCTTTCCGGAGCCGTTTTCGATCATTCTAACCTTGAAAAAGCCGATTTGCGGTCATCGTTCAATTATTCTATAGATCCTGTCGTAAATAGGCTTAAAAAAGCTAAATTCTCTTTGTCTGAAGTATATGGTCTGCTGTATAAGCTGGATATTGAAATCGATAAGGGCAATTAACAGTCTGGAAATTGGATTAAGCATTCAATTCAATAGAAATGGGCGTTACTCCATTCATTCATAAAGATACATTCACCTGGCTTTAGCCGAAACCTCAATACAGACATTATAATTATTCAGCAAGACACAATAAAAAAACCGTCAGGATTTTCTGACGGCTTCATTATTTAAATCAATTATTTAAAATTAAAAACTTGCAGTGGCTGCTGGAGTGGCAGATGCTAAATTATTGTAAGCATCTCCGTTTTCATTGATTACTCTTTTTGCGAATCTGTATTTAGGTCCCCAATAAGAATCATTCAGTGACGAAACCATCACTCCTTTTGAAGTGGCAGCGTGAATAAATTTCACCTCGCCCTCTTCAGTAACACTTTCTACAATACCTACGTGAGAGATTCTTCTTCCGTGTGAGAAGAAAATAAGATCTCCTTTCTGAAGGTTTTCTTTTTCAATTCTTTCACCTTCCTGAGCCTGGGAAGCAGCTACTCTTGGTAAGCTTAATCCTGCCGCAGCTCCGAATACAGAAAGAACGAAAGCTGAACAATCTATACCTTTTCTGGTCATTCCTCCGTATCTGTAAGGAGTTCCAAGGTAAGTTTCAGCTTCTGTAAGAATGTTGTCGATAGTTTTATTGTATTTGACTGCTTTTGCAATCTCAGAATTTTTAATAGCCTTTTTCGCGTTGGCGATAGATGCCGCTTTTTCAGCAAGGAAAGAATCGATGAGTCTCTGCTTATCCTGCTCCATTTTCTTGTTGTCAATAGAAGCTAGTTTGGCATCTGTTTTGTATTCTTTAGTGTAAGTTGCTGGTTGTGAAACTACATAATTTGTAGCGCAAGACTGTAATGAAACTGTAGAAACTAAAGCAACTAAATAAAACAAAACTCTTTTCTTCATATATATTTGATTATCCGTGTTAAAAGGAATATTTATTTTCAAAAGCATTACAAAAGTAGAGATTCCGAGCAAAAGACCCCTGATATGATAATTGTCAGGATCTTATTTTAACACTATTTAACATATTATTTAAGTATGTTAAAGAAAAACAAACCGCAACCGCCTGTTTTTGGTAAGTCTGCGGTTTTTTTTATTAAGATTCTTTAACAAACGCTATCGATTTTCTTCTATAAATCATGGTTTGTGAATTTAAACTCCAATTTTTCAGGATGTTAACAAAACAAAAAAATCCCCGGAAAACCGAGGATTTAAAACTAATATGGAACTTTACAGATGTTATTTTGTAAATAACATTTCTCTATATTTAGTCATTGGCCAAAGTTCATCATCTACCATCATTTCAAGATCATCAGAAGCGTCTCTGATCGCATCGAATAATGGTTTTACTTTGTTGCAGTAATCTTCTGCCTGCTTCTGACTATCTGATATGGCTTTCGCTGTTTCTCTCGCTTTAATAAGGTCTTCAACCCCTAATTTAATTTTAGCAACATTTTCAGAAATGCTTGTAATTAAACTCATCTGTTCTTTTGCCAGTGATTTGAATTCCTTGTCTCCGAAAATCTCTTTTAATCCTTTAACGTTCTCAATTAATCGGTTCTGATAATTTAAAGCAGAAGGAATAATGTGGTTTCTTGCGATATCACTTAATACCCTTGCTTCAATATCAATTACCGTGGAATATTTTTCTAATTTGATCTCGTTTCTGGCTTCAACTTCTCTGTGCGTGAACACACCAACTTCTTCATAAAGATCAAGGAACTTTTTGTTCATTTCCTGCTTAAGAGCTTCAGGAGTGGTTTTTAAGTTGTTCAGGCCTCTCTTTTTTGCTTCTTTAGCCCAGTCGTCAGAATATCCGTCTCCTTCAAACATAATGTTTTTACATTGCTTGATGTATTCTCTTAATACGTTGAAGATTGCTTCATCTTTCTTAAGGCCTGTTTCAATAAGAGCATCCACCTCTTTTTTGAAGTCATTCAGTTGCTTGGCTGCGATGGTATTCATTACCGTCATAGATTCTGCACAGTTGGCAGAAGAACCTACCGCTCTGATCTCAAATTTATTTCCTGTAAACGCAAAAGGAGAAGTTCTGTTTCGGTCTGTATTATCAAGAAGGATCTCAGGAATTTTTCCTACAACGTTTAATTTTAATTCTGTTTTTTCTTCCGGGCTCAGTTTTCCGTTGGTTACTTTTTCAAGTTCTTCCAACACGCTGAACAGCTGGCTTCCGATAAATACGGAAATGATTGCAGGAGGTGCTTCATTAGCTCCAAGTCTGTGGTCGTTGCTTGCTGATGCAATGCTGGCTCTTAAAAGATCAGCGTATTCATATACAGCCTTAATGGTATTCACGAAGAAGGTAAGGAACTGTAAGTTTTTCTTAGGATTTTTTCCCGGGCTTAAAAGATTTTCTCCAGTATCTGTCGCTAAAGACCAGTTGTTGTGCTTTCCGCTTCCGTTTACTCCTGCGAATGGTTTTTCGTGAAACAGAATGTGGAAATGGTGCTTGTGTGCTACTCTTGCCATGATGTCCATCAATAAAGAGTTGTGATCTACTGCAACGTTAACTTCTTCAAACATCGGAGCCAGCTCAAACTGGTTGGGTGCTACTTCATTATGTCTCGTAGTTACCGGAATTCCCAGTTTCATACACTCAATTTCCAGTTCTTTCATAAAGTTCATTACCCTTGTAGGAATAGAACCGAAGTAGTGGTCATCCAGCTGCTGTCCTTTTGCTGGAGAGTGTCCTAATAATGTTTTCCCTGTGATCACAAGGTCAGGACGTGATTGGTATAATGCAGAGTCAACTAAGAAATATTCCTGCTCCCAGCCTAAAGTAGGAGTTACCTTCGTTACGTTTTTGTCAAAATACTGCATAACGCTGGTTGCAGCTTCATCTACAGCATTCAAAGCTCTTAAAAGAGGGGCTTTATAATCCAGAGTTTCCCCGGTATAAGAAATGAAGATCGAAGGAATACAAAGGGTTGTTCCCATGATGAATGCAGGAGAAGTAGGATCCCATGCGGTATAACCTCTTGCCTCGAAAGTATTTCTGATTCCTCCGTTCGGAAAAGAAGAAGCATCCGGTTCCTGCTGAATCAGTAAGTTACCGCTGAATCTTTCAATCGCTCTGCCTCCTTCAATCGGGGTGAAGAAAGAATCGTGCTTTTCAGCAGTCGTTCCTGTCAAAGGCTGAAACCAGTGAGTATAGTGGGTTACTCCTTTGCTCATCGCCCAGTCTTTCATTGCTACAGCTACCTGGTCTGCAATATGTCTCTGGATCTTAGTTCCTTTCTTTACAGCATCCATAATAGACTGGAATGCTTCCTTTGTCAGATATTCTCTCATAGTTTCTTCTGAGAAAACATTCTGGCAGAATAATTCTGACAGTTTCACCGGAACCTCAACCGAGTTGTCTCTTCTGAAGTCCTTAAATGGAAGGGTTTCTAACGCTTTGAATCTTAAAGTTGACATAATAAGGTTAATTTTGTAGGGCAAATTTACAAAAAAAATGAATTGAAAATGTTTTTACCCTAAAAAAAATAAGGGGTGTTTTGAAATTTTATTTAATTTTTGCGTGATAGTGGTGTTTTTGATAGGGTGTGAATGATATATTGTTATTATATCAGTATGAAGATAGGAGCATTATTCAATTTTTAAGATCTTTTCTGAAAATAAAAAGGAATATGGTCAGAAAAATGAGAAATGAACAGATAAAGTCCTTTAAACAATGAGTGTCATAAGTACCGGAAGTGTATAGTATCATATTGGTTATGATAATGGTAATTAAATAGGCTGCAACTTTTTTCAGGGAAATGATTTCCGTTATGATGAGCATAACTGCCATTTGAATGACAATCATCAACGGAAACCTTTCAAACATTCCATAGATCCCGGGAAAGAAAGCAAACAGCATTACTTTAGTTATATGAAAGAGATCGGGCTTTTCTTCAAACTCGAACAGAAAGAATACCGCTCTTATGGGATAATATATAAAAATATGACTGAGCCATATCTTCCAGAAAAGAGAAATTTTAGTGATTATGTTTTTCATGAAGTTAAAGAGTTGCTGCAGTAGACCTGTCCGAATATAAATATAAGAAGAAGCTACCATATTTCAAATATGTCTTTCTGTCAGTACGTTTTAAACAACTTATTAAAAGATAGTTAAAATAAGTTGAGCGGAGATTTTGTATATTTGTGTGAAATTTATTTTATGACAAATTCTAGAGCAAGAGAAACAACAGAGGCTATTGAAAGATTATATATCTCTATGAGACACTTATTTTATAGAGGATTTTTCAAGCCTGGAGGTGTTTCGGGAGAGAGCATCAGAAGCTTGCTGAAAACAATCAACCCGGAGATTTACGGTACGATGAATATTCCCAATAAGCTGGAGCTGGATGGTTTGATGTATGTTTTAGACAGGCTTCCGGAAGGGATTGAAGAATGCGCTTTTATTCATCTTACATCGGATGAAGGGTTTGATAAAGGAAGTTTCGAACCAATTGTACCTAAAAAGAGAAGAAGAAACTGTTATAGAATAGACGAACACCAGATGAATATTGAGGTTCTTTTGGGCCGTTCCGAAATTTATGACATTCTTACCCACCTTACCTTCTTATTTATAGAAGCTGATAAAATCCGTAACCTGGCTTTCATCAAGGATGAAAACTGGAAGCCTACACGCGCCTTCAAAATTATTGAAGAAGTGGTGAAGGGCGAAAAGAAGTTCAGCAGAAAAGAAAAAGAAGTGGCCCTTATCCACCTTTCTTCTTTAATAGGAAGAACTTTTGACGAAACATTAAACGCTTATAATACGTTCGGGGATGATCAGAATCCTGACCGTCTGTTTAAAATCATCTACAACTTAGGTAAAGTAAGTCTAGAGGATGCTAAACAAACCAGAGAAAGAGAAATTCACTTCAGCGCTATATTAAAGGAAAGAGTAGGGCATCATTATTTTGGTGAAAAATGGGCCAATACAGTAAAAGACGTTTTGTTTGAAAATAACCTTCACATGCGTCCTCTGCATATTATTTCTGCCAATATGCACTCTGTAAAAAATATGCTGTATGCCAATGATGCATTAAAGAAAAAACAGACCAAAGAGGTAGATTATAAACTGTACGGTGATATTTCCGATAAAAAAGAACTTCGTGACAAGGTTTCCAAATATGCCTTGGAGGAAGGAATGATTTATATTAATGATAAGAGCGGAAGTAATATTGATGTTCAGATCATTGACCTAAGCAAAACAGATCTTAAAAACACACCGTTCGGAGATCTTAAATTCGGAGGAGATGATGTGGTAATGGTCTTTGACTACGCCTTTGGTGAGCAGGCTTATGAAGTAATGGATGAGCTGCTGAGGCCTTACGAGCATAAAGGAGAAGTTTACATGATGAAAGTAAAGTCTGTTTCCATTATGGGTAAAGCGGGAATTCTTGCCGGAGGAAAAGGAGATATTATGATTCCTACGTCCCACATTTTTGAAGGTACAGCAGATAACTATCCTTTTGAAAACGCCCTGAAGCTTGATGATTTTATAGATGATGAACTGAAAGCTTTTGAAGGCCCGATGATCACGGTTTTAGGAACATCACTTCAGAACAGGGATATTCTTTCCTATTTTATGAATACTTCATGGAAAGCAATTGGTCTTGAAATGGAAGGAGCACATTATCAGAAAGCCATTCAGGTAGCTTCCAAGATCAGACACCATATTTCACCGGATCTGTTTGTAATGTATGCTTATTATGCTTCAGATAATCCTTTGGAAACAGGAAGTACACTATCTTCAGGAGGTTTGGGCCTTACAGGAGTAAAGCCAACCTATCTGATTACTTTAAGAATCCTTGAAAAGATTTTACAAAGCGGAAAGAAAGAAGTTTCGGCTAAAAAATAATTGTAATTAAAATTATAAAAATTAACCTCAGATGTTTTTGCATTTGAGGTTTTTTGTTTTTAGATCCAAATAATTACAGGGTTAATATATAGATCCAGAAGAAATATTCAGGAAAAATCTGCATAATCTGCCTAATCATAGAGTTAGAAACAATTCTTTAATTGCTTATCTTTAGGAAAATCAAAATATCAAAATCATGAGCTCAGCTTCACAATTAGCTAAAAGATTCAGGGAAGTCCTGCTGGATGGTCTCTGGATTGCCAATACCAATTATAAAAACCAGCTTTCTGATGTTAGCTGGGAACAGGCGGTCACAAGAGTAGGTTCTTTAAATACGATAGCAATGCTCACCTTTCATATCCATTATTATATAGCAGGAGTTAAGAATGTTCTTGAAGGGGGTGAACTCGAAATAAAAGACCAGTTCAGTTTTGATCTTACCCCTATTGAATCTCAGGAGCAATGGGAAGAACTGTTGAATAAATTGTGGACGGATTCGGAAAGATTTGCATTATTGGTGGAGCAGATACCCGATGATAAAATAGATGAGGTTTTCGTGGATGAAAAATACGGAACCTACCGAAGAAATATAGACGGGATGATTGAACACGCTTACTACCATTTGGGACAGATTACTCTGATCAGAAAATTGCTTTCTGATATCTAAAGCTGAACACCTGTCTTCATAATATAAAATCCATTTGCGAATACACTGCGTTCGTAATTGAGCTGGACACAGTATAAGTTGCTTCTGAATGAGAAGGAAATTTAAAGAATAATACTGAAAAAATATAACTCACAAACATTTAACAAATCAGATAAAAATCAATCTAAAACCATAATGAACAGAATAAAGCCTCGGATAACTCCTATTTGAGGCTTTTATTTAATTTACCTACCTTTAGAAAAAATAAATTTTAAATGAAAAAATCGGTTGCAATCCTTTTTGCGTTTATCATTTCACAATTTCATGCCCAACAGGGCCCTTATTATCAGCAGGCTGCGAAGTACAGAATGGAGATTGATGTTAATGCTGAAAAATTTACCTATCAGGGAACCCAGACTTTAGAATATACTAATAACTCACCGGACGAACTGAAGGTGGTGTATTTCCATCTGTACTGGAATGCCTTTAAACCGAATTCTATGATGGATCAGAGAGTAGTCGGTCAGGGAAAAAACGGAGATTCAAGGCTTCAGAAAGACGGCATTTCAAGATTGGCTTCTATTCCTAAAGAGGAAGAAGGCGCTCAGAATATTCACTGGATCAAACAGAATGGTAAAAATCTGAAATTTGAGATCCAGGAAACGGTAATGAAAGTATACCTCGCAGAACCCATTAAACCGAATTCCACAACAACTTTCACAATGGATTGGGATGCTGTCATTCCACAACAGATCAGAAGGAGCGGAAGAAATAATAAAGAAGGTGTGGATATGACCATGACCCAGTGGTATCCGAAAATTGCAGAATATGATTATGACGGATGGGCCACTTTTGATTATATCGGACGAGAATTTCATGCTCCGTTTGCCGACTTTGATGTAACGATTAAAATCAATAAAGATTACGTTGTGGGAGCAGGAGGAATCCTTGAAAATCCTGCAGAAGTGAAAGGCTATACCGCTGACGCTAAAATCAAAGCAGACAAAAATAAAAAAGCAGTCTGGAAATGGACCGCGAAAAATATCCTGGATTTTGCATGGAGCGCAGACAGAGACTACTCTGTTGAAAACTTTGATGTTCCGGAAGGCCCGAAAGTATATCTGGTCTATCAAAAAAATGATAAAACTAAAGTATGGGCGGAAGCACAGCCCTATATCACCAAATATTTCCAGATGATGAATACGCATTTCGGAAAATATGTTTATCCGACATATGCATTTATCCAGGGAGGTGACGGAGGAATGGAATACGGAATGTGTACCATGATTTTAGGAGAAGCCAAAAGTATAAAAGATTTAATGGGATTAATGGCCCACGAAGGTGCCCATTCCTGGTATCAGCAGATGCTGGCAACCAATGAGCCGATGCGCCCGTGGATGGATGAAGGATTTACAAGTTATGCAGAAGGATTTGTGATGCATCAGCTATTTCCTGAAGATCTTCCCAATCCTTTTTATAAAACATTAGATGCTTACAGGAAGTTCCTGAAGAAGGGGATTGAAGAGCCTGCAGTATGGCTGGGAGATCATCATGATAACGGTACATCCTATACGTATGCCTCTTATGTGAAAGGAGAATTATACCTGGTGCAGCTGGGTTATATTATGGGTGAAGAGAATCTGGCAGAAACCTTAAAGCAGTATTATGATCAATGGCATCTGAAACATCCGTCAGACAGGGATTTCCTTCACATTGCACAGAAGGTTTCCGGAATGGATCTTAAGTGGTTCCATCATTACTGGATCAATACAACAAAAACTATTGATTACGGAATTAAGGATGTGAAATATGATGCAAAATCTACAACGATTACGTTGGTCAATAACGGACAGGTTCCTATGCCGATCGACTTCAGTATTGTGACTGCAGATAAAAAAATTATCAACTACCAGATTCCTGTGAATTTGACGCATACATGGAAAGAAAAGGACATCTATGGTGATTTAAAAACCCAACCGTACTGGCCTTGGACTCAGAAAGAATATATACTGACTATTCCTTATACAAAATCACAATTAGCCGCCATGGCTGTTGATTTCAGCCAGAGAATGGCCGATGTTAATCCGGAAGATAACTTTGTTGAGGTGAAATAACCGGCAAAAATTAAAAAAGGGGGAGTATTGAAAAATATTCCCTTTTTTAATGGATAAAAATGAGATTAATGACTATAATATTCCTTATGAATGACAATCTTTATAGGATCTAAAGCATAGCTCTTTACATGGGTCAGGCGGGCATACGGTTCCGGGACATCGTGCGGGTATTCCGCTTGGCATAGGGCATAAAACATCACCGCCAATGATAGATTTTAATCCGCTTCTGGAAAGTTTTTTTAAGTTTTTCATAATGATTAATTGATTAGTGATGCTCAAATGTAAAGAGCTATAAAGAAAATTAATAAGCTCAATAAGCAACTGCGGAGGGTTTTTTAGTAAGTGAAACGAGAATTGTGCTAAATGCATTAACAACGATCTTAAATTAATAGAAATATCGAACAGATTTTTAAGCAGAAAGCCTTATTTTTACAATCCTTTTTTTAACCCGTAACTGTTTAGAAAATCAAATGAATTCAATCGTCATCAACGTAGGAAACAGCAATATAAGATTCGGACTTTTTAACGGAGACAACTGTGATATTTCATGGGTGATCAATACCAAACCGTACAGAACGGCAGATGAGCTGTATGTACAGATGCTGATGCTGTATCAGACGTATAAAATAGAACCACAGGACATCAGTAAGGTGATCATAGGATCTGTAGTTCCCCAGCTTACCAAAGTGATCAGTTCGGCAATTAAAAAAATCCATGGAATTCTTCCGGTTATTGTAGACCGGACCACCCCTTCGGGAGTACAGGCCAAATCCAAACAGATGGGAACCGATATTTATGCCAACCTTGTAGCGGCCCATAATATGTATCCGAACAGAAAGAAGATTGTAATTGATTTCGGAACAGCGCTCACGGCAAGCTGTGTGGCAGAAACAGGAGAAACATTAGGCGTAATTATTGCCCCGGGAATTGTAACCTCCCTGAACTCCCTGATCAGCCATACCGCCCAGCTCCCTGAAATTGAACTGAAAAAGCCCAAATCTGTACTGGGACTGGATACGGTAACCTGCATGCAGAGCGGAATGGTTTACGGGTTCCTGGGAATGGTCGAAGGCTTTATAGACCGTATCAATGATGAGGTGAATGATGACTGCTTTGTTGTAGCAACCGGAGGCGTTTCTCATGTTTATAAACCTCTGACTGAAAAGATCCATGTCATGGACAGGCTGCATACTCTGAAAGGACTTTATTTCTTAGGAAAAGACCTTTAGTTATAAATAAAAACCTATCATGAAAAAACTCAATGAATTCCCGGAAATAGAAACAGAAAGGCTTGTTCTTTCAAAACTGAAAGAAGAGGATCTTGATCTTGTCACGGAATATCTTCAGGATCGGATTTTTTCAGATCTTACCTCTAATATTCCGTTTCCTTACACAAGAAAGAATGCCGAATTCTGGCTGAAAATGTCTGAAGAAGCATTTGATAGGAATACAGGTTATACATTTGCTGTCCGTAATAAAGAAAGGCAGATCATAGGAGCTATCGGCCTTCACGATAGGGATGGTGATAAAGCAGAGCTGGGTTATTGGATGGGAAGGCCTTTCTGGAACAAAGGCTACATTACAGAAGCTGCAAAAGCGTTGATTGAGTTCGGATTTAAGGAACTGCAGTTTAATAAGATTTATGCGACTTATTTCCTTCATAACCAGGCCTCCGGAAGGATTATGGAAAAAATAGGCATGGAGCAGGAAGCACTTTTGAAACAGCACCTTAAAAAGGATGATGAATATTTCGATGTGATGATGTATTCCATCTTCAGAAAATAATTCTGATTTTAACTTTTTATGGAAGAAGGAATCCAATCTTAAAATATTTCCATGAAAATAATTTACTCGTTGTTTGCTCTCATCACCAGTATTACTTCTTTTTCACAAACAAAGCTGATTGCTTTTAAAAGCCATAGTGGAGGTACTGAAAACTTTACCAAAGCGGTTTCGGAAGACCTTTTCGATGCCAATTTTTCTAATCTCGGCGCTGCACCTCAAAAATTTGTAAAGGATGCAAGGCTCGATTCTGTGATTATTCTTAATGATAATGAAGCCATTCTGGTGACCAGCTCTTCCGATAAATTGGTACCCAAAGACAGGAGAGATAGCAGAAAAGTATGGACACCGGGAAGAGAGATCGTGAATAAACCTCTTTTTTCAAAAAAAAATATAGACAGTGTAAAACAGGTTCTGAAAAGAGATTATTTCTTCGTTAATGACGTAGACAGTGTTGTTTTTGTGGAATATGATAAAAAAAATAAAACCTATAAGCCGATAAAACCTGCCGCAGTAAAACCTGCCAAAGAAAAGTCTGAAAAAACTCCGAGAGGTCTTTTATTGGGAGTACTGATGATTTCCGGAATTTCCGGATTATACAACTGGAAGAAAAATAAAAAGAAATAATGAGCGATAAGCTTATCAGCTGGGCAGGAACTTTTTTTCTGCTTTTCATATTTTTTTTTCCGCTGGATTTTCTGGGGGATTTTCAGAGGGAAATTACCGTTTTTCTATTCGGTGATCTTACAGAATGGATAGCAAATATTGTTTTCGGATTGGAAAATGTCAGAATTGATTTTTCTTCGGATAGTATTTCTATGCTTGTTTTCATAGGAATTCTACTGGTACTGTCATTGGGTATCACAACGTTGGTCAGCCCGAAATATATTCAAAAGGTTCTCTCTTTTTCTAAAGAAGCAATCGTTGTATATCTGGCTGTAGTTCTGATGAAATATGGCTTTGATAAAGTTTTTAAAGCCCAGTTTTATCTTCCGGAACCCAATATTCTTTATTCCCGCTTTGGAAATCTGGATCGGGATATCCTCTTCTGGAGCACGATGGGAGTTTCCCGGTCTTATTCTGTATGGACCGGTGGGATAGAACTTCTGGCAGCACTTCTGATTCTTATTTATCGTACAAGAGTTCTGGGATTGCTGATTGCTGTTGGTATTTTCATCAATATAGTAGCGATCAATATCGGGTTTGATATTTCTGTAAAGCTATTCTCCCTGATTTTACTATTGATGACGGTTTTTGCCTTGAAAGATGACTGGATTCCGATTTTCCATTTTTTAGTGTTGAAGAAAGAAACAAAGCTAAATGAAACCCGGGATGTACAGGGAATGTTGCGGCCGCTGGGTGTATTTATTAAAACTGCTTTTCTTGGATCATCATTGGTCCTCATCTTGTTTCCCTACATCAGCTCCGGGAATTATAATGATGATATATCAGAAAGGCCTTCTATTCATGGTGGTTTTAAAAATACAGATGAAAATTCAGATCTGCAGTATATTTTCTTTCATCGTAATCATTACCTGATTCTGATGGATAAAAAAGAACAGATGAGAGATTTTCATTATGCTTCAGGCCCTAGAGGATTATTTCTTCTTAAAGATGATGATGGTAAAGAAATTCATATGAATATTTCTTACGAAAAAAAAGACAGCCTGATCATTCTTAATTGGGGAAGCGGCGAAATCCGGGCAAAAGAGTTAAACTGGAAGAAAATGAATGCTTTACGGCCTCTTTTTCACACCGTAATAGAAAAAGTAGAGTAGAATATGGATGAGGTAAACTCCGGCTATACCGGAAAACTTTTCTATTGAGTAGAAAATTCTTACAATAAATCTTCAGCTGTTTTCAGGCTGCAGGAACTTCCACCTTCCAGCCACCATCTTCCTTACCCTTGTTTATCTTTTGCTTTTGAAAAACTCTTTAACAATCGCAGAGCATTCGTTTTCCATAATTCCGATTACCATTTCCGTTTTGGGATGGAGGGTGAGGTGTTTATTGATGAAGCCGCGTTGTTCGTCTCTTGCTCCAATCACTACTTTGGAGATTTGTGACCATGCAAGGGCGCCTGAGCACATCACACAAGGTTCAAGGGTGACGTAAAGCGTACAGTTTTTCAGATATTTTCCTCCAAGAAAATTGGCTGCTGAAGTGATCGCCTGCATTTCTGCGTGGGCTGTAACATCGTTTAATGTTTCAGTAAGATTATGAGCTCTTGCTATGATGCGGTTGTTGGAAACAATCACACATCCGATGGGAACCTCATCTTTTTCCAGGGCGGTTTCTGCTTCCTGAAGCGCCATCTTCATATAATATTCGTCGGTAAACATAGATTTTATTCAAGAGTTAAAGTTAAAGGAAGCTTGAAACGGTACCTCACAGGATCTCCTTTAACAAAAGCCGGGGAAAACTTTTCAGCAACAGAGTAGAGCGCAATTTCTGCCTGCCTGTTGAAGGTGAAATTATCACCCTGAGCGTGAACATTGCTGATGCTTCCGTCCTTTTCTACAATAAAAGCAACATTGGTTTTTACGGTTTTCGTTTCGGTATAAACACCCTCTGTATAAAAGAGATCAGCCACTTCCTGTCTCAGGATATTAATCCCGCCGGGATAATTTGCGGCTTTTTCAACGTCTGTGGGTTTGTCAGAATTGTTATCAGATAAATGCTTCTGCTTACCGATTCCCTGGAGATCTTCCATGTTTCTTACTTTCAACAAAGCGCCGATGAGTGCAATGTTTTCAATGCTGTCCATCTTTTTCATGAAAAGCTTATAGTCACTTTTAATGCCGGCTTTTACAAAAGTATTCGTCTCTGAATCAAACTTCTTTTTAAATTCTGAATTCAACATCATCCTGTGCTGATTATAGTAGCTCTTCACGAGTCTGAATTCTTCTTTCTGCTGTGCAAAGCAAAATGAAGAAATAATACAGCAGAGAGAGAGTAATAATGCTTTCAAGATGGGTATATTTATGTAAATATAACTAAAAAATATGAGATGAAATGATTATTGATCAGCTTTCAAGATAGCGGTTCAGGGACTCCTGAAGATGGGTGCGGATGTCATCAACTAAACATTTCGGTTCTAAAACGGTTACCTCTTTTCCATAAGAAAGAATTTCCTGCATAAAATCATAAGTAGGGTGGAGAAAGAACTCAAAATAGATCTCTTCCGGTGTTTCTTTGGTTTCTTTCTGCGACTGGTGAAGCGGGAAGCTCCTGATGTATTCTCCCTGATGGCGGCTGCATTTTAAGACAATACTCTGGGGGTTCTGTTCTGCAAGATTCATCACACCAAAAGCATTTTTGAAATGTTCTCTGAAGTTGTAGTTGTATTTTTCCCTGAATTTGTTTTTGCTTACATCAAGATAATTAACTCTGTCCAGCCCAAATGACTTTAGCATTTTATCTTTCGTATCCATCGCAATCAGGTACCATCTGTCTTTAGATTCCTTTAAAGCAAGAGGATGAACCTTGCGGGAGGTCATCAGTTTATTTTTGTAGTTGTAATGCTCAAAACTAACCACTCTTTTATTGCGGATGGCGAAGAACAGATCATAAAAGTGCTCAATTCCGGTAGGTTTTCTGCTTTCGAAAAAGATAAAATCTGAAAAATCAGGATGAAGGTTTAAGGCATTGCTTACCTGGAAAGATTCCAGCAGTTTTTGGTTGTATTCATCCACTTCCATGATGGGGCGGCTTTCTATATAATAACGGTTGTCGCCTTTTTTCTTGTTGTGGATAGAAAGGTTAAAAAGATCGGATATCTCACGGATGTCGCGCTGAAGGGTACGGATGGAGTAGCTTTTGATCTCCGCATCCTGAAATTCAAAAGAGTTCAGAAGGTATGCTTCCAGCTGAGGGTAGGTAGCAGGAGAGCTTTCTAATCTTTTGATGATTAAGGCATATCTTGTCAGATAAAAATCTTTTTTCATGAGTTTATTTTTAAGGTTTTGCTTACTCTGTAATCGTTAGAAAACGTGTTAACAGAACGGGCTTAATGGCTAAAGTTCTATGTAACAAAGATATGTGCTTAATGCGACAAAACGTGTCGTATTTTATTTTTTGTGAATGAGATTTAAGACTTTTTCTTACAAGTTTTGGCTAAATCCTACAGATCTATTTTTTTCTCTACTGGTGCAGCATGAGGATTTCCTGATTCAAAGTCCATTGTTGTTGTGAAAATCGTTTTTGTAAAAGGTAAGAAATCTCCGCTTTCTACATCCAGATAGCGCAATTGTGAAATACCAAAAAGGCAGGATTCGTTTTCGTATAAGGATATTTTTACAGTCAGATATTTTTTACCATTATATTCAAAATAATGATCAAAACGTTCAAAAATTGCAGAGAATCTAAAAAAATGAATGCCAAAATCCCTTTTCTCATATTCTTCCTTTTGAAGGAAATCGGGAGGAGAGAGGATAAACCTTTCGCTGGCGTCCGGATTACAGATAATAAGTTTGGTTTTGTCCACTCTGCTAATAAAAGCAATGCCATTGAAGTCAGGACAAGGCATATGCCCAACCAATTCTGTAGAGTACATATATTTTCTGTTATTATATTTCCATATGATTACAGATTGATAGTGGTAAAAATCTCCCGGAAATGTAAGGATGTTTTTTTTAGGGTCTTCATAAAAGTTTCTGTCAAACTTAAAATAATTGTGATGGTAATTTAAAGTAAAGCTTTCAATATAATTGATCATTCAGTTTATTGTTTTAAAGTTCTTCAATAGAGTCTATGGCTAAAAAATCTTCCAGATTCCGGTTATAGAATACAGGTTCCATTTCATCATACCGGAAAAGAAAGATGGATCCGTTTTTGCTCCCGTTTCCTGTATAAATACAAATGATATGACCAATTGGCGTAGTGGCAAAAGGAAGATATTCCCGGGGAATGTGCTGCTCCGTAATCTGAAAACTGTCTATACTTTCTTCCATCCGGGAGTTTCCATACTTTATGCTGTCTAAATCATAGGAGTTTTCCCCGGATTCCAGAACACCGCCGTTATATTTTAAATAGAGCTTTTTTAGATTTTCGGGCATAGTGAAGCCGAATTGTTTTTCAATATGCTCTATATCTTCTGTGGTAACAGGTTGTTCCTGTTCTGTGATTTTGGTTTTCATTTTCATTATGGTTTTAGTGTGGAAATTGATATGAAATCAAGAACAAATCCTTCATTTTCCAGCATTTTGATTATTTCATTCTTTTTTTCATGAACAATGATTATCGTAATCTGATTAAGATTTCTGTAATCGTCTAAATAAGGGAGGATTTCTTCAAATAATAACATCCATACTTCTTAATATAGACAATGCTTTTAAGATTATAATTTTCATAAAAACAGATCATTTATTTTATTTCATAAACGGTCATTTTTCCATCTTCATTATCCTCCCGGCTGTTATAGTACTCGTTAAATATAAAAAGTTCAGGAATTTTGTCATTATTGATGTCCATGCTGTTAAAGGTAATCCAATCCATAGATTCATAGTGGCGGACCGGTAATTTTATTTCGTTATATCCTTTTTTGTACAGAAAATAATCTTCGCCTTTTTTTCTGATCTGATAATCTTTTGTATCCCGGTTAACAGCCTTATCAGAATATTTTTTAAAGTCCAGATTCATTAGCTCCGACTGGAATTTATAAGTCTTGAACATCTTTGTTGAATCATTTTTTTTAATTAAAGGCAGAATATCCTGGTTATCGTTCAGGAAAACTCCGTTTTTCCAGACTTTAAGATGAGTATCATCCTGATAGATGCAAAATAGGCTGTCATTGGTATATGCTTTTGCATCATCACCATACGTCTGCTCTGTGAAAATCTTATTAATTTTCAATGGCTTGGGAAGCTCTGTGATATTCTCTTTTTTACATCCGATCAATATAAACAGCAAAAAAATGAATGGATATCTCATGGTTTTATTTTAGTCTGTGGAATATTACAAAAAAAACCGCAACTTTTGGTGTTGCGGCTGAATAAAATGTTCATGGTTTCCTGTATCAGAAATACAGGTTTATCTATCAATTATTAAACACGGTTCCGGCTGCTCATCATTTTGTGATTGGTGATTTCAAAGGTGTATTGGCTGTTTAATGAGACTGTTATAGGCATTGCGAGAGATTGCAAAGAGCGATGAACAGCGCCGGAACCTGTTGTGTTAAAATTATCTGGGTGCATCTTCTTCAAGAATATCTTCTTCAAAATCTTCCTTAAAAAAATGTTCAATGTCATTGAGATAGTTTTCATAATCCATCTCTGCATGTTCGATGTCGCTCCATTCTATGGTATAGAGATCGGTATCGAAAGCGGTATCCGGGTTGTGATCTGGTGTTTCCATGTTGGGTGCTTTAAGGTTTAGCGGGCATATTTCAGGTTGTCCCGTATAAATTGATGTTGAATTCAAAGGCTTTTAAAAGTTTTAAATGATTATTTTTTTGTCTTTGTTGATGCTTCAAAGATATCCGTGGAAAGCGACAAAACTTGACGCATTAAAAATCTTTTTTACTTTTTTTATATTTTATTTCTGATCAGTTTTTGTACAATCTGATTGAGGCTTTCACGGTTGTCATCAATATAACTTAATCCCGCCTGGATTAGATTTTCAATATTGGACCTCTTTACATTATCCATTGCAGGAGAAGCATTTTTTAAAGATGGATTCAGACGGTAATAATTCTTCTGATTCCTCATTCCTAATGTCTGAAACATCTGGCCTAGCTGATAATCTACAGTTTCTGCATTGGCAGACATTAAAATATCAATGATAGGATTTACCCAGCCAATCTTCCCGGCTTTCTCCATTTTCTTAAAAGAATACGGTCTCGCCTCAATTCCTGTTCCTATAGAAACAATGATCATATCGTTTACGGTTGGATGATTGGCTTTCTGATGGTTTTTCAGAACCTCTGCGAAAGGAATTTTCCTTGCTTCGGCATAAGCACAGAGTGCAGGATTGTTGGCAAACATTCCTCCGTCAATCAAACTGAAAATCTGCCCGTACATCGATTTTATCTGTACTGGTCTGAAATAAGTAGGAGCAGCAGAAGTCGCTCTACAAACGTCTTTTACATAAAAATTATCTGTGCTCAGATGAGCCTCCCACGAATTAAAAAGCTTGGCTCTTCTGTTCTCTATATCATAGCTGGTGATTAAACATGGTTTTATAAATTCTTTAAGCTCAAGGTGTCCAAAAAAGTCATTCAGGTTTTTTTCAAGCGCTTCCTGGGAGATCTTTTCGTTCAGCAGGCCAAAAGGATTGACCAGCTTTTCCCAAAAAGAGACCTGAAATATATCTCCGCCCTTCTCAGCATATAATTCTAATCCTTTCTGAATAGAATATTTTGCCTTCCGGTGCTCATCAGGACATAAAATAATAGAAGCGATCAGCCCTCCGGTACTGCTTCCGGCTACCAGATCAAAATAATCACCGAGCCGGGCACCCGGGTTGTCATAATGCTGGAGCTGTTCCTCTATGTAACGCAGAATAATACAGGTAATAATTCCTCTTATTCCGCCTCCGTCCAAAGAAAGAATGGTGGTCTTTTTCATGATGTTTGGTTGGTTTTTTTTAATAACAGGTCCTGAGATAACTAAAACCAACAATCTGCCGATGAAAGCTGATGCTGGTTTTAGTATTGAGATCTCAGGTAACTAACATTTTCCTATGAAACAAAGGTAGACCGGGGAAGCGACAGAACTTGTCGTATTTTATTCAATTTCAAATAAAAGAAAATTAAAAAATCACATATTGCTGTTGGTCCTTTGCCATTTTAGAAAGGTTTCTCCAACTGGTTTTTACCATACCTTTCTTGGTTTGAATATTCTTTTTCTCAAAATGAGGGAGGTCTTTAAAGGTTTTCCAGTTTCCGCCCCAATCCCAGCCGTGTCTGGCGAAAATTTTTACACATTCGTACCAGTCGGCAACCTTGTCATTATCCCAGTCTTTAGCCGTGTCCCAGCTTGCCGTTTTCCCGTCAATCATCAGGCAGATGTCTACAGCGAGTCCGTAATTGTGAATACTTTGGCCGGCTTTAGCATTGGTTACCTTTTTTCCGGAAGTAATCCTTCCGATAGCATACAGCCTTTCCTGTTCTTCCATAGACCTCAGTCCCTGCGTAATTCTTACTTTAGCCCTGCCGGTAAGGGCTTCGTCACATTCTCTAATGATCTGTCTTACTTCTTCTCTTACTTCCGGGTGAAGCTTATTGATTCTTTCTGATGTTACTTTATCCATGAGTTTATTATTATAAAACAAAAGTATAGACGGTAGGCGACAGGACTTGACGTGTTTTAATTGAATTCTGAAATTTTTTATCCGGAAATCCGATTACATAAAAAAATAGTAGAAAAAATGATCTCTAAATTTTTAAAAATCAAATAGAAGTGGTAAATATGAAAGATAGAAAACATAATACCGAATGCACACGATCTTACCTTTTTTGCTGGCTATGGTGGCTGCAATTGTTTTGTTGAATATGTGGGCTGCCAGACTGAAAATTGCTTATCCGATTTTACTGGTTGTATTCGGCCTGCTGGTCAGCTTTGTACCCGGTCTTCCGGCTGTAAAGATCAATCCGGATCTTATCTTTTTTATTTTTCTGCCACCTCTGTTATTTGAAGCTGCATGGACAATCTCTTTCAAAGAAATGAAAAGATGGTGGCGGATTATCGGAAGTTTTGCTTTTCTGGTGGTCTTTTTCACTGCGTTTACGGTAGCCATAACCGCTAATTATTTTATTCCTGGCTTTACCATTGCACTAGGATTCCTGTTAGGCGGAATTGTATCTCCTCCTGATGCGGTGAGTACGGGAGCTATTATGAAATTTGTGAAAATTCCCAACACTACATCAGCAATTCTGGAAGGCGAAAGTCTGTTGAATGATGCTTCTTCACTGATTATCTTCCGCTTTGCACTGGTTGCTGTAGGGACAGGGCAGTTTGTATGGCAGGATGCGTCTCTGGATTTTTTATGGATGGTGCTGGGAGGACCTGTTATTGGGTTAGCGCTTGCCTGGATTTTTGTACAGGCTCATAAACGGCTTCCTACAGACGCTTCATCAGATATTGCGCTTACGTTGATTGAACCGTACCTCATGTACTGGGTAGCAGAGCAGTTTCATTGTTCCGGGGTGTTGGGAGTAGTATTCGGAGGGCTGTATATGTCGAATAAGCGAATGATTTTCTTAAACAGTACCAGCCGTATAAGAGGATACAGTGTCTGGGAAAGTTTTGTGTTTATCCTGAATGGAATTGTCTTTTTACTCATTGGGCTGGAGCTTCCTGAAATTGTAGGCGGCTTGCGCTCAGAAGGGATTCCCCTGAAGACAGCTATTCAATATGGAGTTCTGGTAACGGGAATTCTTATCGCAGCACGGATCGTAAGTTCTTATGCAGCCATGATTGCTACTCTTGTTTTCAGACCCGGTGTTGCTCCAAGAGCATCTTCTACCAAAAGGCGTTTGATGATGCCGCTTGTACTGGGTTGGACCGGTATGAGAGGGGTAGTATCACTGGCTGCAGCGCTGGCTATTCCTATTACCCTTGAAAATGGTCTTCCTTTTCCCAACAGAAACCTTATTCTGTTCATTACTTTTGTAGTCATACTGCTTACTCTTCTGGTGCAGGGGCTTACCCTTCCTTATGTAATCAGATATCTGCGCCCTTTTGATGATTTTATCAATGAAGAAAAAGAAAATCAGGCCAGACAGGAGATCAAGCAGAAGTTGAGGCAGCATGTTTATCATTTCCTGAAAAATAAACATGAAAATGGACTGAACAGCCATGCCGGAATAGAGCGGATGCTGAAACACTGGGAAGAAAAAAATAAAGCTGATGAAACAGAATGGATGAATGAGAAAACCAAGGCCGTTTTCATTGAAATGCTGGAAAGTCAGAGACGGTTTCTTTCAGAACTCAACAAAGATCTGTCGATTGATGAAGAATTGATACGCCATCAGCTGTATCAGATTGATCTGGAAGAAGAGCGGATAAAGATGATTTAGCCCCATTGCAGACGGATATAACCCTGAAAGAGAACTGAATTTTCGAAAAGTAGCATTTACTTTTGGTAAGAAAGTTCTAACATCCATCGTTTTTTGAGATTAAACATTTTAATTAACAAAATTCATTGTAAGAACAAATTTCCAAACTACAACTAGAATCAAAACCGATATCGGTCCAGCCTCCAAACATATTATTCATCATCTTTTCTACGGATACACATATTAAGTTTTAAACAAAAAAATCCTCTGAAAAGAGGATTTTAAAAATTAAATTTTTATAATAATTATTTTTTGATTGCAAATTTAGCAACTACAGTTTTTCCCTTTTGAAGCTGTAACATATCACCTTCAATCGTATAACTATCTGTGCTTTTTAAAGCTGCAATAAATTCATTTTCCATTTTAGTTTGGTCGCAAGCCACTTCTGTGCTATTAACATTGGCGAACAATAATTTCCCCGCTTCAACTATTTGATAATCTCCTTCTACAGTATTACAACCTGTAAATCCAGAAAATCTTGCTAATCCAGAATCTAAAGAAATGAAATAATCTTTATCTGTATTGTTTGTTACAGCGGCTCCATTTAATTCTGATAAAACCCATTTGTTTTCAGATATTGACAATTTTCCGGTTGCTGGATCGATTGTACCTGCAGGTTTTTCTGCTGATGCAGTGTTAGCACCATCAACCGTAGTTTCTTTTTTAATTGCTGTAGTGTCGTTTGTTGTGTTTGCATCAACATTTGTAGTTTGGTCTTTTTTGCAGCTTGTCATCATCACTAATGCAAGAGATGAAATAAGATAGACTTTTTTCATGGTAAATTAATTTAAGTTTTTTTTAAATTTGTATCGCAAATGTAATATTAATAATAGTTTTAACGATATAATTTTCAATTTTTATTGCTTTTTAATGTATATCTGTTTTTCAATCATACTCCTGTAATGGCCGCTATTACTAATCTGTCGAAGATTTTGTCGCCAAAATAAGGGCGATTTAGCTTATAAACGATTTCATTGAGAAAGCTGAAGATTTCTTCTTTTAAAATGATAATTTTGTATTAGATATTCACCATCCGTTATGTATGCTCTGGTAGATTGCAATAATTTTTTTGTTTCCTGCGAAAGGACTCTGGATCCTAAGCTTGAAGGCAAACCCGTTGTGGTTCTTTCCAACAACGACGGTTGCGTGGTGTCCAGAAGTAAAGAGGCACAGGATTTGGGAATTCCAATGGCAGCACCCGCTTTTAAATATAAAGAGCTTTTTAAAGAACATGATGTAAAAAGCTTTTCTGCTAAATTTGAACTGTATAATTTTAAAAGTCAGGAAGTCATTGGGGTCGCAACATCGTATGTTGATGTAAAAGATTTTGAAGTATACAGCATCGATGAACTCTTTTTAGATCTGACGAGTTTTAAATATGTTAACCTATATGATTATTGCCTGAAGATTAAAAACGAGATTAAAGAAAAAGTGCATATTCCGGTAAGTATTGGCATTGCTCCTACTAAAACCTTGTGCAAAGTTGCCAACCGGATTGTAAAAAAATATACCGATCAATTTGAAGGAGTTTATATTCTGGATACTCCTGAAAAAATTGAAAAAGCTTTGAAATGGCTTCCGATAGGGGATGTCTGGGGAATAGGGCGGAGACTTTCTGCCAAAATGCACGACAGCGGCGTCTATAAAGCCTGGGATCTGCTTCAGAAACCTGAAATCTGGGTACGAAAGATCATGGGAATTCACGGAGTAAGAATGATTAATGAGTTGAAAGGAATCCGCCAGCTGGAGCTGGATACACCATCTCCTAAAAAATCAATTGCGGTTACCCGGAGTTTCATGGAAATGCTTACCAAAAAGGAAGAAGTCCGCGAAAGGGTAGAGACTTTTGGAATGTATTGTTCGGAAAGGCTTCGTAAGCAGAATACCTGCTGTAAAATGGTCACGGTTTTTGTACAGACCAACCGTTTCAGAAAAGATCTCCCCGAATACAGGAACGCCATGACACGAATTCTTCCCAATCCTACCAATTCCTCCATTCTGATAGGAAGGGTAGTCAATGAATTGTTTGAAGCGATTTACAGAGAGGGGTTTCACTATAAAAGAGCCGGAGTAATTGTCAATGACTTTGTTCCCGAAAATGAGAGACTGATCAGCCTTTTTGAAGAAGATACCCAGAACCAGCACCTTCCGGTGATGAAAGCGATGGATGCTATGAACAGAAAATTCGGAAAAGATAAAGTCCGCCTCGGAAGTATGAGCGGGGAAAATACATTCGGCCGTGCAAAACTATCTCCGGAGTATGAGGCTTTTCTAAAGAACAATACTCTGCCTGAAGCGAACTTCAGATTCCATTGATTATTTAGTTACGTTTTTTCTAGATCAATGATCTGAAGAAAAATATCCTTTGAACCTACTTCCTTTCATATTTCCAGTTTCTTCCTTTACCTTCTGAGATCCATTCCAGAGCCTGTTCCATTCTTTTATGACGGGTAGTTTCTGTTTTAGCATCCATAATCCAGTTGATATACTCTTTCCTGAATGATGGTGAGGCTTTCTCAAAAATATGCAGCGCTTTTTGATTGGCATTTAAAGCTGTCTGAAAATAATCAGGGACTTCAGTTTCTATTTTGGAAGGAGCTGCTTTCTTCATTGTAACGCCTATATCCGTAAGTTCCATGGCTTCCTTAATGGCTTTTTTCAGCAGAATTTTTGATGGAAGATCCTCCATTCTGGTGATTTTGCCTAGACTGAACATATTGCTTTTTTCAGCGTTGGTTTCCAGTTCCTTTATCGTTTTCATTTCCTGATGAAGCCAGAATCCGAGACTGCAATATTGCTTGAAAGCGGTAATCGAACATAGAGTTTTCCCCTTATACATAAAAGTAGGAAATTTCCATTTGATGGCTTCTTCAGCATCAGGGCATACCTCATGAATTGTTTCACGAAGGTAATGTAATATCGGCTTTGCAAAATCTGGAGCCTGCTCGATGTATTCATCAACTTTTGCGTTGTATTTTTCCATTATGAGGTTTGAAATAGTTGTACGGTTTCATTAACAAGGAATCTTACCTGATCCGGCCTTCCTCTGTCGTTCTTAGGATTGTTTGAATAGCTTCCGGTTTTTACAATAACCATATTGTGCTCAGGAACCATAATGATATACTGACCCTGAAGTCCAAGGAAATAATAATGTTTAATAGGATTATCATGATTGATCCAAAGTCCCAGACCATAAATTTCGTTTGATTTCTCGGTGGGGGTCCGCATCTGCTCTATAAATCTTTCATTCAGAACCTGGGTTGCTCCGACTTTCCCATTATCTAAAAACAGCTGTCCCAGTCTCGCAAAATCCCTTGCGCAGGCGTGAATACAGCAATACGTTTTTTCCATACCATGATTGTCAGTACTCCACGTTGCATCTTGTTCCATTCCCAGGGGAATCCAGAATTTTTCAGATAAATAGCTGGCGAGAGGTTGGCCAAGTGCTTTTCTCAGGGCAAAACCAAGCAGCTGCGTGGAGCCGCTCTGGTATTCAAACCGGATGCCGGGTTCCTCTTTAAAACTTCTGGAAAATACTGCTTTCACAAGACTTTTCCCGTAATACGCTTTTGCATTGGGAAGAAAAGGATTATTGTAATCTTCATTCCAGTCAAGTCCGGCTTCCATCTGGGCCAGATTTCTAAGTGTGACCTGGCTTCCGAATGTTTTTTCTCTAAATTCAGGATAGAAATCAGACAGTTTCTCGTCTATATTATTAATGATGCCTTCTTCAAGAGCTTTTCCTAAAAGCATCACGGTTACCGCTTTTGCCATAGAAAAAGAATTGGTATGTGAAAGTTGGTTGTAACCTTCCCAATATTGTTCGTGAAGAATTTTGCCATTTTTAATGACAATGAAAGCGGCTGTTCTGGAGCGTTTTAAATCCTCAGTGATGTTTTCCGGAAGTTCCTTTTTATTGTATTCGGAGTCTTTTGCCCAGAGTTGAGGTTCTCCCGATGCAACAGGGTTGCTGGGAAAAAGATTCCCGTCATCAATATAAGCACTTGATTTTCCTTTCAGATAGGTTTTGGAAATGCCGCTGAATAAGTAGTCATATCCAAAAAGATAGGCCGCTGCCACCCCGAGTGCTGCGCCGCCTATTACATATTTCAATACTTTCATAGAGGTATGAGTATCAGTCCTCAACAAATTTAAAATAATTTTGGAAAGAATTTGAAGATGAGAAAATAAATGCACTATTTTATTTTCCGTTCTGAGTTTGATTCTGTTATCAAATCTTTGATAGGGAATATCCTGGAAAGTTCTTTTTCAGTCTGTTTATTTTCATGAAAAAAGCCCCGATAAATCAGGGCTTTGGGTCTATAGTTTTGAAAGTAAATTTCTGAAGTTGGTCTTCTCATCAATGATTCTTCTGAGATCAGCAACCGGAACTCTTTCCTGCTGCATCGTATCTCTGTCTCTGATGGTTACCGTATGATCCGTAAGAGAATCATGATCGATGGTGATACAGTAAGGAGTACCAATGGCATCCTGTCTTCTGTAACGTTTTCCGATGGCGTCTTTTTCTTCGTAGAATAAGTTGAAATCATATTTCAGGTCGTTGAAGATCTTTTCTGCATATTCTGCCAGGCCATCTCTCTTCATCAACGGAAGAATTGCTGCTTTGATTGGTGCTAATGCAGGAGGTAAAGACAATACTGTTCTCTCTGAGCCGTCTTCAAGAACTTCGTCTCTTAAGCAATGAGCAAAGATAGAAAGGAATAATCTGTCTAAACCTACTGAAGTTTCCACTACGTAAGGAACATAGTTTTCATTTCTTTCAGGATCGAAGAACTGAAGCTTTCTTCCTGAGAACTCTTCATGAGCCTTCAGGTCGAAATCCGTTCTGGAGTGAATACCTTCCAGTTCTTTAAATCCAAATGGGAAATTGAATTCAATATCAGCTGCAGCATTGGCATAGTGAGCCAATTTCTCATGATCATGAAATCTGTAGTTGTCGTTTCCTAGTCCTAAGGCTAAGTGCCAGTTCAGACGTTTCTGCTTCCATTGTTCGTAGAATTCAAGTTCCGTTCCCGGAGCTACGAAGAACTGCATTTCCATCTGTTCGAATTCACGCATTCTGAAGATAAACTGTCTTGCAACAATCTCATTTCTGAAAGCTTTTCCAATCTGGGCGATACCGAAAGGAAGTTTATGACGGGAAGTTTTCTGTACATTTAAAAAGTTTACGAAGATCCCCTGAGCGGTTTCCGGTCTTAAATAAAGATCCATCGCGCTGTCTGCAGATGCTCCAAGCTTAGTCCCAAACATTAAGTTGAACTGTCTTACTTCCGTCCAGTTTTTGGAACCTGTATCCGGATCAGCAATTTCAAGTTCTTCAATCAAAGCTTTTACATCGGCAAGGTCTTCATTTTCCAGAGATTTTGCCAGCCTTGAAAGGATTGCTTCTCTTTTTGCCCTGTATTCCAGAATTTTTGGATTAGTCGCTACAAACTGATCCTTATCAAAAGCATCCCCGAATCTCTTCGCCGCTTTTTCAATTTCCTTATTCTCTTTATCTTCAATTTTAGCGCAGTAGTCTTCCACCAAAACGTCAGCTCTGAAACGTTTCTTAGAATCTTTATTATCAATCAATGGATCGTTGAAAGCGTCTACGTGGCCTGATGCCTTCCATGTTGTTGGGTGCATAAGGATTGCCGAATCAATACCCACAATATTTTCGTTAAGCTGTACCATCGCTTTCCACCAGTATTGTTTGATATTATTTTTAAGTTCGGCTCCGTTCTGTCCATAATCATAAACAGCGGATAAACCATCGTAGATCTCACTAGAAGGGAAAATAAAACCATATTCTTTAGCGTGAGAAATCACTTTCTTGAAAACATCTTCTTGCTTTGCCATAATTTTTTTAACGTCTGAAGTGCAAAAATAGTGAAAAAGCGGGAAGTTGAAGGATGGAAGACAGAAGTTTTTATATACAAGAGAATTAGGAGCCGCCGCTGCCAAAAACCCGAAAAGAGCTCAGACATCCCACTCAATCCGTGTTAAGTTTCGAAAATTTATTGTACATTTAAAATAGAAATTTATTATGAAAAAAAGATTCGAATATAAAACAGTTATTATTGAGCCTAAGGGATTTTGGGGAAATAAATATGAACCTGCTGAAATTGATAAAACTTTAAATCAATACGGAAGTGAGGGTTGGGAACTGGTGACTGCTGAAAGTAGAGATTATGGAGGAACTTTTTATGGCGTTATTTATACCTTTAAAAGAGAGCTGTAGAACTAATTATACTTAGTTTTGCAAAATGTTAGAAATTCTTTATCGCGACGAACACCTCATTGCTATCAACAAACCCAGTGGATTATTGGTTCATAAATCTTTTTATGCAGGGGCGGCAGATACTTATGCTATTCAGGAGTTGAAGAAACAGATTGGGCAAAAAGTGTATCCTGTGCACCGTTTAGACCGAAAGACTTCAGGTGTTCTTCTGTTTACTTTAGATAAAGATACCCTTAGAATCATGAGTGAGCAGTTTGCATCACGCGAAGTGGAGAAGAAATACCTGGCAATTCTTCGTGGTTGGACGAAAGAAAAAGAAACCATCGATTATGATTTAATCAATGAAAATGAAGTTAAGCAAAATGCTGTTACCAACTATCACCGTCTGCAGACTTCGGAAATTGATTTACCTTTTTTAAAACATCAGACTTCCAGATATTGTTTAGTGGAAGCGATCCCTGAAACGGGACGGTTTCATCAGCTGAGAAAACATTTTAAACATATTCTGCATCCTATTTTAGGCTGCAGAAAACATGGCTGTAATAAACAGAATAAGCTGTGGCTCCAGACATTTGGTATCAACAAAATGACGCTCCATGCTCATCAATTGATTTTCAATCATCCTGTTACCAACGAAAAAATGATACTGAACGCTACGATAGATGAAGAATTCAAAAGGGTAGGAGACCTCCTAAACTTTGACCTGAGCCTGTACTCCTAGCTGTCATTGGGAAATATTTTGATTACCCCATATTTCTTTCACAGGTCTTTAAAATTTAAGGATTCAAAAAAATATGCATCTTCTGCGAGAGAAAATTTTTAGTCTCAATATTTTCTCTACTACAGATTGTGGTGTTGTCTTTTATAGATTCTGTTTATAAAACATTTTTCCATAAAATATCATAGGGTAACCATAGATTAATTTTAAATTGAGTATTTTTGTAAAACTTTTTTTCAATGTACAAAAGTATCATCAGACCTGTTCTCTTCAAATTTGATCCCGAGGAAGTTCATCATTTTACATTTTCAATGCTTAAAAATTTTGGATTTCTCACCAAATTATTTTTTCCAAAACCTATTGAAGATAAACGTCTGGAAAGAGAAGTTTTCGGCTTAAAATTTAAAAATCCCGTAGGACTGGCGGCCGGTTTTGATAAAAATGCCACATTATTCAATGAATTAGGGGACTTAGGTTTCGGATTTGTAGAAATCGGGACGGTAACCCCAAGAGCTCAGGCAGGAAATCCTAAGAAAAGATTATTCCGTTTAATAGAAGATGGTGGAATCATCAACAGGATGGGCTTCAACAATGATGGTCTTGAAGCGGCTATCGAAAAGCTGAAAGGCAACAAGGGCAAAATAATCATCGGTGGAAATATCGGAAAAAATACAGATACCACTCCGGAAAACTATACCCAGGATTATCTGGACTGTTTTGAAGGTCTTCATCCCCATGTAGATTATTTTGTATTGAATGTAAGCTGCCCGAATGTAGGAAGCCATGCCAAATTGGAAGATGTAGACTATCTGCGTGAACTGATTACGGAAGTGAAAAAAATCAATCAGTCAAAACCTGTACAGAAACCCATATTACTGAAAATCGCTCCGGATCTTAACAACAGCCAATTGGATGAAATTGTTGAGCTGATCGCAGAAACAAAAATAGACGGAGTGATTGTTTCCAATACCTCCGTAAACAGAGAAGGTTTAAAAACTTCGCCGGAAGTATTAGCTCAAATAGGAAACGGAGGCTTAAGCGGAAAACCTATCCGTGAGAGAAGCACAAAAATGATCCGGTATCTTTCTGAAAAAAGCAACCGTGCGTTCCCAATCATCGGAGTAGGAGGAATTCACTCGGTGAGAGACGCAATGGAAAAATTAGATGCCGGAGCAAGCTTAATACAGCTATACACCGGATTTATCTATGAAGGCCCGGGACTGATCAGCGAGATCAATAAAGAACTTTTAAAAAGAGCCGGCAGGTTGCCAAGATAAATACAAAAAGAGAGTCAGTACGGCTCTCTTTTTTATTTTGATCTTACTATGGATGAATTCTTTATGTCAACTGTAAATGTATAAGGAGGAGAAGACGTTGATTTACCTACTTTATATTGAATGGTTTTTCTGTCTTTAGATTTTATTTTTGAGGTATCATAAATAGATTCCAGACAACTTTCTGTCAAAAACTCTTCGTAATTTTTAAAATTCCAGTCTTTTGTAAAGTAAAGAATGCGGTAGCCTTTCTCTCCTTCGCTGGCCCCGCATCTTCCACAGGCATTAAAGTTGGAAGTATGCTCAAAATACAGCAAAACTCTGTTCCCGTTTTCCCCCGATGCATAGGAAATCAATTCATTCCCGCCAGCCTGGTTAATAAAATCGAAGGTATTGATCTTTTTATTATTAGGCAGAGACAGATAATTGTTATAACGATAAATCATGTTATTTTCAGTAAGAAGTTCTGCCGGTTGAACTTTTTTGCCCAGATGAAAGCTGCCGGAAATTATACTTTTTTTTGTGTAGTCACGATCGAAGAGAATATATTCTTTAGGATTCAATGCCTGAGCGAGTTCGTCCGTTTTCTCCATTTTCTGTGGGGAGGTGATCTGCTCTTTAAGTTTTTGAGAATTCAGTTTTTGCTGAGTTCCGAAATTATACAATGACAGTTTGCCATAATCATAAACTCCGGTCAGAGGGATTTTCTTCTGATACTTATCATAGTAATACCAGCCATCTACAAAATACTGATACAGGCTGCAATCTGCGATACCCGCATAATTAAGCTGCATGGTAATAGGGATTCCTGCAATCTGGCCTTTGAAAATCTGTGATGAATCCGTTACAGATTTCAATTCAATCTTTTGACTGAAACAGCCAATAAAAAAGAAAAGGAATAATACAATAAACGTTTTTTTCATGGCTAGTTTTTCAGTTTTAAAGGAAGAAATGGGCAATCGTATAGATGATAAGCCCCACCAGACCACCTACCAGAGTTCCATTAACACGGATAAACTGCAGGTCTTTTCCAACTTCCAGTTCCAGTTTTTCACTCAGTTCTTTTCCCTGCCAGTTTCCAACCGTTGTACTGATGAGGTTTCCGAACTGATGGGTATTTTTAAGAATATATTTGTAAGCCGTAACGCGAACCCAGTGGTCAATTTTGTTCTGAAGACTTTCATCTGTCTTTAAATTCTGTGCAAACTCATTCAGGTTTTTAGAAAGATAGTTTTTTAATGCAGAATGTTCTTCCTGCAACTCCTTCATCAGCGTTTTTTTGATAGAAATCCAGATGTCGTTGGAATATTCTTCCAGTTTATCATTTTTCAGAAGTCCGTTTTTGATGGTTTTAAATTCGTCGTTCCATTTTGGATCTTCTTTAAGATCAACAGAAAATTCATGAATTTTTTGTGTAATCAGCGTTCTCACTTCATGCTGAGGGCTTTCTTCTATTTCCTTGAAAAAATCAGAAAGTCCGTCTGCAATCTTGTCTGCAATTTTATTGTCTACAAAAGACGGAATAAACGTGTAGCTTCCTTTTTTTACCCGGTCTTTAATCATTTCATCATTTTCCAGAATATATTCCTTGATCTGTCTTGAAAGGTTGGTGATGATCCTCTGATGGTCATTTTTTTCCAGAATATAACCGATCCCGTTTCCTACTACTTTATTGAGTTGAATATCATCTGTCATTTCAGACACTTTTTTGCTGATAAACTGGCTCACTGTCGTATCATCAAGTTTATTCAGAATGTCAAGAACAATATCCGAAATATTTCTGATCAGAATATTCTGATTCTTTTCTTTCCCCAGCCAATCTCCTACGAAGTTTGAAATTTTAAGCTTCTGAATATAGGGACGGATATTCTGAGGAGACAGGAAATTGCTCACCACAAAACTTCCGAGATTATCTCCCAACCGTTGTTTGCTATTCTCAATCAGATTGGTATGAGGAATAGGAATTCCCAAAGGATGGCGGAATAAAGCGGTAACAGCAAACCAGTCTGCAAGCGCTCCGACCATCGCTGCTTCTGCAAAAGCACGCACATAGCCGATCCAATGAGAAGTATTGGACTTCTGTAATAGGGTGGTCACAATGAAAATCACCGCCATCAGAACAAATAATCCTGTGGCAAATGCTTTATATTTTCTGAGCTGTTTTCTTTTTGCGTCATCATTCATATTCTCAAATTTACTAAATTTGACTATCAAATCATTCAATATTTAAACCATAAAAGATAGAAACGTGTCTCTGAAAAATGCAAATAAGCAGAAAATTAAAGATTTTCAAAATCTGAAGTGCTTTTACATCTCCTCTCTCTTTTGTGGGTAAGATACAAGAATTTAAAACTTATGATGAGATTTTTAGTTTACATCATCATATTAATTTTTCTGCAAGGATGCGGGCAGAAACATCAACCCCTTAAAATCACTTCCATGGAAAATAAAGAAGCAAAAAATAATCCATACTATTCCAGAACAGATACCACAAAACTCAACATTTCCAATGATGAATGGAAGAAAATCCTCGCTCCTGATCTTTATGCTATTGCCAGAGAAGCCGCTACAGAAAGAGCTTTCACCGGAAAGTACAATGAATTTGATGAAATCGGGGAATATTATTGTTCTGTTTGTGGAAATCATCTGTTCCGTTCTACTTCTAAATTTGCCAGCAGTTGCGGATGGCCGAGTTTTTTTGAAGCCGATAAAGAAGGCGTTTATTACAAACGAGATCTTGCCTATGGGATGGACAGGGTAGAAGTACTATGCAAAAGATGCGATTCTCATCTGGGACATGTTTTTGATGACGGTCCGAAACCTACAGGACTGCGTTATTGTATGAACTCTGTGAGTTTAGAATTCGTCCCGAATTCTGAAAAATAGTTTTTTAACTGAATGATATGGAAGTGCTGGAGCTCACGGATGAACGGAAAATGGTTTGGAAGGCATTATCCGAATTATACCTGGATACGGAACTTCAGGAATCAGATTTTCATTATGTAGCTCTTACGTTTTTTAAAAGTCCCTTCACTTTTGAAGAAATTAGAAAAATAGATCAATATGAAGTTTTTCCTGTTCTCTTTTTCAATCTATTAGATCCGGCCGGAGAATGGGCTGGCTTTGAGGAAAAAAGATTAGTTAAAAATATTATAAGCTGGCTCGGCTCAAGAAGTCAGTTGGATATTTTTGCGCTCAAATGTATTTATCCTATTTATGAACCGATAAATAGGAGTTATTGGAAAAAACTGAAAGAGGTTTATAATCAAATAGATGAATCATCGCACCGTTAAAGTTTCTTAAATTGAGTTAAACTTTTTAGAGTTATAACCTGCTGGTAATTATGTTTTTATAATTTTGCCTCACTAATTTGGAATTAATATAGTATTGAATGAAAGGATTTTATAGCGTATTAGGCCTTGTTTACATGGTCACGACTTCATTCTATCTTTCTCCCAGACCGGCAGTAAAGAATGAGAATGTCCCCACAGTAAAAACTGAAAGAGTAACCGACACGAAATCTGAGAAGACTACAGCTGCTGTATCTTCGTCAGAAGCATTATTCCAATCTATTGCATTTGATCCTGATCACGAAATGAACTTCGAAGTTTTCTCAAAAGCACTGACAGGATTTGAAAATCTGAAAAAAGCAGGATTGCTCAATCAGGAGTCGCATTTACTAACCATCTGCGATTTTTCTATGTCCTCTAATACAAAAAGACTTTGGGTAATTGATCTTAACGACAAAAAAGTATTGTTCAACTCACTGGTTGCCCACGGAAAAAATACCGGCGAAGAATTTGCTACGAATTTTTCTAATACGGAAAGTTCGCAGCAGAGTAGCATGGGATTTTATATCACAGATGCAACCTATAGAGGCGATAACGGATTTTCTTTAAGATTGCTGGGAATGGATAAAGGTTTTAATGATGCCGCATACAGAAGAGCAATTGTAATGCATGGAGCAGATTATGTAAGTGAACAATTTGCCGCAACGCACAAAAGAATCGGAAGAAGCTGGGGATGTCCTGCTATTCCGAGAGATCTTACACAGCCCATCATTAATACCATCAAAGGAAGAAATCTTCTCTTTATTTATTATCCCGACCAGAAATACCTTTCTTCGTCGGAATGGCTAAAATAAGCATAAAAACAAAAGCAGTCAATTTAATGGCTGCTTTTATTTTTATTAGTATGAGATTCTATATTATAATAACCCCTAATATCTGCTAGATCAGTGAGAAAATAAAAACTCCCTTTATTTAAACTTCTTGAAAATCAAAGTGGCATTGTGCCCACCAAATCCAAAAGCATTACTCAAAGCATAATTGATCTCCTTCTCTTTAGCCTCTCCAAAAACAATATTGACATCTTTCGGAATATTTTCATCAATTTTATGAAGGTTAATCGTTGGTGGAATAATTCCGTTTTCCACAGCTTTGATGGATAGGATGGCTTCTGCCGCCCCTGCCGCTCCTAATAAATGTCCGGTCATAGACTTGGTGGCACTAATGTCGAGCTTTTTACTGCCGTTAAACAGCTTGCTGATCCCTTTCAATTCCACAAGATCGCCAAGCGGAGTAGAAGTGGCATGAGGATTCAGATAATCAATATCTTCAGCATTAATTCCTGCTTCATTAAGTGCGAGCTGCATCGCTTTAATGGCTCCTACACCATCAGGATGAGGTGCGGTCATATGATAAGCATCGGCAGTCATAGCCGCCCCAACTAGCTCTGCATAAATTCTGGCTCCTCTTGCTTTAGCGTGTTCGTATTCTTCCAGAACCAGTGCTCCTGCACCTTCTCCCATAACAAAGCCGTCTCTGTCTGCATCATAAGGACGGCTGGCTGTAGCCGGATCATCATTTCTGGTGGACATGGCCTTCATAATGGAAAAACCTCCTATTGATGCCGGAGAAATGGCCGCTTCTGAACCTCCGCTGATAATTACTTTCGCTTTCCCCAGACGGATATAATTAAAGGCATCCATCAATGCTGTATTTCCCGTTGCACAGGCTGAAATCGTGGTATAATTTATTCCCTGAAGACCGAATTTCATAGAAATCATTCCCGAAGCCATATTAGCAATGAATTTAGGAACAAAGAACGGATTGAATCTTGGCGTTCCGTCTCCTTTCGCAAATTCCATCAGTTCGCTTTCAAAGGTCCACATACCACCCTGCCCTGTTCCCCAGATCACTCCCGTATCAAAAGGGTCCATATTCGGAAGGTCAAGCCCTGAATCCTGAATGGCCTCTGCAGATGAATACAGGGCATATTGGGTAAACAGGTCGCTTCTTTTTATTTCGTTATGGGTGAGGTGGACTTTCGGGTCAAAGTTTTTAACCTCACAGGCAAAATGTACTTTAAATTTCTCTGAGTCAAAATGAGTAATGATTCCTGCACCGCTAACTCCGTTAATACTGTTGTGCCAAAAATCTTCGACATTGTTTCCCAAAGGCGTCACTGCGCCCAGTCCTGTAATGACAACTCTTTTCATATATACGTATCTATCTTTTTAAGGGTCATAAGTCGCCACCATCTTTTTGTTTGAAAGAATCAATGATGGTGATTTCATACTTAGTTATTAATTTTGAATAAATTGGAGGTTCCTCTGGCAATAAGCCTTGTCTTGTCTGCATTCCATATTTCGCATTGGGCATTCACAAACTGCCGGCCTCTTTTTATAATTTTTGTTTCGGCTACAATATTATCATTTTCTTTTGCAGTTGAGAAATAATCAATCACATTATTGATGGTGGTGATGAAAGAATTTTCATTCAGGGAAAACATAGTAGCTCCAATGATATCGTCAATAATGGCTGCTGTTACACCGCCGTGAAGATTTCCGATCGGGTTCAGCCATTCCGGCCTTACCGTATACTGAAATTGAAGATGTCCTTCTTCCGCAGAAATGACAACTGGATTAAGCCATTTCATAAAGGGTGATGGCGACTGGCTGAATTCTTTTCCTATAAATTGCTGAAGCTGTGTTAATCTGTCCATATATTTTGTACTATTTTTCTATAATCATCGTAACACCCTGTCCTCGAGCGGCACAAATGGAGATAAATCCTTTTCCGCTTCCTTTTTCATGGAGAAGCTTGGCCATTGTAGCAATGATCCTGCCTCCCGTGGCAGCAAAAGGATGAGCAGCTGCAAGACTTCCTCCTTTTACATTCAGCTTATTTCTGTCGATCTTTCCTAATGCTTTTTCCAGTCCGAATTTTTTCGCCAGATCATCATGTTCCCAGATCTTCAGGGTAGCAAGAACCTGTGCGGCAAAGGCTTCATGAATTTCATAAAAATCAAAATCTTCCAGTCTCATATCTGCTTTTCTGAGCATTCTGTCGGCTGCAAAAACAGGTGCTAAAAGAAGATTCTGTTTGTTTTCAACATATTCAATCCCCGCAACCTCTGAAAAAGTAATATAAGCCAGCACGGGTAGGTTATTTGCTTTTGCCCATTCTTCACTGGCCAATAATACAGCGGAAGCTCCATCTGTAAAAGGGGTTGAGTTCCCGGCAGTCAGCGTTCCATGCTGTTTGTCAAATGCAGGTTTCAGTTGCGAAAGTTTTTCTAAGCTGGTATCACGACGCAGATTATTGTCTTTATCCAGTCCAAAAGCTGGTGTAATCATATCATCAAAAAATCCTTCATCATAAGCTTTTGCCATATTCTGGTGGCTTTTTAAAGCTAATTCATCCTGTTCTTCACGGGAAATTTCATAATATTTTGCGGTAATTTCTGTATGTCCGCCCATAACCAGGCCGGTTTTGGGTTCCTGTCCTTTGTAAGGAATGGGCAGCCAGTCTTTAAGCTTGGGACTTAATAACTGTTTTATTTTTCCAAATGCTGATTTCTCTTTATTGGCTTTTAAAAGAGCTTTTCTCAAACGGAGTGAAGATTCAAAAGGAATATTACTCATGGCTTCTACACCGCAGGCAATTCCGCTTTCTATCTGGCCTAATGCAATTTTATTTCCGATATAAATGGCGGCTTCAATTCCCGTATCACAAGCCTGCTGAAGATCACAGGCCGGAGTTGCCGGATCTAGGGATGTATTCATAACAGATTCCCGGATGAGGTTGCTTTCGGAAATATGTTTGATAACGGCACCTCCCGCTACTTCCCCCAAAAGCTTTCCTTGTAGATGGTACTGTTGTATCAGGCCTTTGAGTGCAGCTTCCAGCAATTGCTGGTTTCCCTGATCTGCATACGCTGTATTGATTCTGGCAAAAGGAATTCTGTTATATCCTACAATAGCCACTTTTTTTGTTTCCATAATCTCTGTTTTTAAGATGAAAGGATGATGAGTTCGCAATCGATTATTTGGGTGATCCTGTCCAGTGCGAGGTTCAGGAATTTTTCTTCATCAGTAGTTTTGGAAAGCAATATCCCGCCTTCAATGAGCATAATGAAAAGAGCTGCATATTCATCGGGATGAACATCAGGGTTGAGCTCTCCGTTTTTCTGCCCCTGTTGAATGACTCCGGAAATCTTATGGGTCCAAATTTCAAAAGATTCTTTGACTTGGTTTTTCAATGCAGGAAAAGAATCATCCGCTTCAGTGGCTGCATTCATAATTGGACAGCCTCCGTTGGAGAAAACTGAACGCCAGTTTTTTCTGTAAAAAGCTACGAATGCATAAAGCTTATCCACTGTTGTTGGAAACTCGTCCCCGAAAGACCGGCTCATGATTTTGCTCAATTGGCTGGCATTGTATCGGTAAACTTCAATAGCCACTTCGTCTTTATTCTCAAAATTTCCATAGATACTCCCTTTTGTAAGGCCTGTTGCCTCAGTAATGTCTGATAGTGAGGTAGACATATACCCTTTAGTATTGAATATAGATGCCGTTCTTTCAATAATAAACTGCCTGGTCTTTTCTGCCTTTGACATTTTTATATCTTTTTTTTCAATACAAATATACGGAAATATACCAATCGGTATATTTTTCTCTTAAAATATTTCATCACCTGCAAATCAGTTTTATTATTATCAAAAAAATCAGCTCAATCAGCAAGAATAAAATAAACCATTAAAACCAGTCAGAAATAGGAACTGCAAGGCATTTTCCTAATGTTTTCAAACTTACTTTTAATGGTTTAAAAAGAAATTGAATATAATCTTATGCTAAAGTCGCATTCAGAGTAATTTCAAAATTGAATGCAGCACTTACCGGGCATCCCTCTTCAGCGATTTTAGCGTACTTTTGGAACTCTTCTTCAGAAATTCCCGGAACTTTTGCTGTTAAAGTCAGTTCAGATTTTGTGATTTTTCCGATACTTGGGTCAAGAGTGATGACGGAAGTTGTTTTTAATTCTTCAGGATTGTAACCTGCCTGGGAAAGTTCCGCGCTTAGTTTCATGGTAAAGCATCCCGCGTGTGCTGCTGCCAGAAGTTCTTCAGGATTGGTTCCTACACCATCGGCAAAACGGCTGTTAAAAGAATACTGAGTTTCGTTTAAGGTGGTACTCTGAGTAGTTAAGTGTCCTTTTCCTTCTTTGATGGTACCGTTCCAAACGGCTGTTGCGTTACGTCTCATAATGTTTGGTTTTTATTATTGATATTTTGTATTGTTTTTTGATATGACAAAGGTATTGCAGTTTATAGCTGGATTCAATAGATAAAAAGACTTAAATATTGTACTTTTTTCCTGAAGTGTAATTTTTTTTGAAATTGGAAGGAGTGCTTCCTGTTTTTTGAGTAAATAATCGGTTGAAATAGGCTGGATCTTCATATCCCAGATTATAGGCGATCTCCTTAACAGGTTTATCCGTATAAAATAATAACCTTTTGGCTTCCAGCAAAATTCTGTTAATGATAAACTGGTTGGGAGATTCGAGTCTAAGGCTTTTAAATTTGTGCGTTAAAGTTTTCGGAGCGATATGAAGCAGCTCGGCGTAATCTGATACATTATGTTTCTTCCTGAAATGAATTTCCAGATGTCTGCTGAAATCTCTGAAAACATCAAGTTCGGTACCTGAAATTTTTACAGTGTCATGATCAAGATTTTGTTGTTTCCATTTTCTGGTGGCACGGATGATAATCTGTTTTACATACGTTCGTATCATTTCTTCAGCCGAAGAATCTTTATATTCAAGCTCTTCTCTTATATGTTGAAACAGCTTTTTGAAATCTGTTGCTTCTTCAGGATCAATTTCAACAAATGGAATTTCAAATACATTATGGAATAAAAGCCCATCGCAGGCTACTTCTTTATCATGAATCTGGATACAGTAAAAATCACGATTATAATAGAGTAATAAAGCCTCTTCTTTTCCCTTTTCAATCTTCATATGCTGTCCGGTAAGAAAAAATAAAGAAGGTTTTGAAGTTTTGTAATGGCTGAAATCTACTGTTAGTTCATAGCCTTCAGGAATGAAAAGGATTTTAATGTCAGATATGAAAGCATTGCTTTGAACGGCTTCCAGATTTCTTTCCGAAAACACTTCAAGCCCCAGTTTTTTATAATGATCTTCAAAAATGAGCGGCATAGAATTACTTTAGTTTAAAGATACGAAAAGAAATGAAGGCGACAGAAGGAAGCCGAAAGTTATTATTGTGTATAGATTTGTCTCCTGTTAAGCTAATATATTTCCACTTTTTTAAGGTGAATTAAGTCGTAAGGTTATCTGGCGGATACGCTATTTTCAAATTTTTAACAAAAAACAGATAAAAAATAAAAATTATATATTAGTTGATTGTTTTTTTATCAATTTTGTAAAAGTACTGTATTTGATTTATAACTTAATTTTTTCACCCACTCATGAGCAAGTTAGAAAATATATTGAGAGAAATAACACCGTTATCTCCCGAAGACAGTTTTCTTGTATTTGACCGTATCAAGGCATCGTTTGATTTTCCCTATCATTATCATCCGGAAGTAGAGATCAACTTTGTTTATAAAGGAAAAGGATACCGGCGGATGATTGGCGACCATACCGGGGAGATCGGCGATTATGAACTGGTGCTGGTAGGCCCGAATCTGCCTCATTGCTGGGCCAATCACAAGTGTAAAAACAGAAAGACTCACGAGATTACCGTACAGTTCAATCAGGACTTTTTTAACCAGTCGATGATGGATAAAAATATTCTGAAGCCCATTAGTAATCTGATGAAAGATTCAATCAGGGGGATTTTGTTTTCACCGGAACTGGCGGAAAAACTGAAAGATTCTTTTCTTAATCTATCCAAAATGAGCAGTTTTGAATCTTTTATTGAAATTATGAAGATTCTGAATGAACTGGCCACTGCGGAAGACAAAACATTGCTTTCATCGTACAGTATAGAACTGGAGACGTTTGCTGATAATGATAAAATGAAGATTGTTCATGATTTTGTCCATAAGAATTTTGAAAGTAAAATATCTCTGAATGATGCAGCATCACTGGTTAGTATGAGCAACGTTACCTTTAACAGATTTATTAAAAAAAGAACAGGAAAAACTTTTGTGAATTACCTGAATGAAATCAGGATCAGTTATGCTGCCCGATGGCTGATGGAAAAGAATCTTACGGTTTTTGAAACAGCTTTTGAAGCCGGATTCAACAATATTGCCAATTTCAACAAGGTTTTTAAGTCCATAAAGAAAACAACACCCACTGAATTTAAAGAACAGTTTAAAGGAGTGAAAAAAATTGAATAGAAGTATAAAAAGTTAAAAATTATACTGTTAATTATCAAAATCCGGATCATTGTATCCGGATTTTTTGCATTAAAATACCAAAATTTACTCCTTAATTGCTCTAAAACAGACTAAAAAGCATGCTGAATTTCATGATTTTATTTGGTCGTAATCTGTTGGTTTTTAGTCGGTATTGTACTGTTTTTAAATAGACCTGAAAAAATAATATCGTTTTATGATAAAATAGTGTTATATCTGGCTGTTTACAAAATTTAGATTTGCTAATGTGAATTAAATCTTAATCAAACTTTAAATTATTTGAAGCTTTCAAAACATAATGTTGCGAAAAAAATACAACGAATGTGTTTTAGGTTTTAAAATCCTATTTAAGGAAATATAATTAATTCTCAAATAAATCTAAACTAATCCTAAACCTTATGAGAAAAACTGTTATACCGGTTTTATTAGCTATTTCTTTATCTGCTCATGCACAGGAAACGAAGAAGGCAGATACTGCTAAAACAACCAAAATAGAAGAAGTGGTTGTTACTTCTTTGGGGATAAAAAGGCAGGCGCGGTCTTTAACCTATTCGAGCCAGCAGATTGGCGGGGATGAGCTTACGGAGGTAAAAACGCCTAATCTTCTCAATTCCATCAACGGAAAAGTTTCCAACGTGCAAATCAATAAAACCAACGGTGGGGTCGGAGGATCTGTGAGGGTGGTGATGAGAGGGGATAAATCCACAAGAAACAGCCAGCCGCTGTATGTGATTGATGGAATTCCTATTATCAATGGTGTTGGAGGTCCGAATGTAGATTTTTATGCTTCTATGCCGGATGTAGGAGATATATTGAGTACTATAAATCCTGAAGATATAGAAAGTATTAACTTTTTGAAAGGGGCATCTGCTTCGGCTTTGTATGGGTCACAAGGAAGTAATGGAGCTGTATTGATTACGACAAAAAAAGGTAAAGCAGGAAGAAGCAATATAACCTATTCAACCAGTCTGACGATGGATAATGTATATGCTTTGCCTGAATTACAGAACAGCTATCTGCAAACGATACCTTATAATCCTTCCGCAGGGGCAACAGGATCTTTGCAAAGCTGGGGTGCAAAAGGAGAATCCAAAGATTATACAAAAGATTTTTTCAGAACAGGAATGACCTGGATTAATAGTCTCAGTTTTCAATCAGGAAATGAAAAAAGTACCAACTTATTTTCCTTTGGTAATACAACGAATAAAGGGGTAATTCCAACTTCTTCTTTTGATCAGTATAACCTTAATTTCAGAAATTCCAGTAAGTTTTTTGATGATAAACTCACCTTGGATGTCAATGTAATGGCCTCTATGCAGAACACAAAGAATAGGCTTACTCCAGGTTCTTATTTTTCACCTCTTACTAATCTTTATTGGTTGCCAAGAGGTATTAATTTTGATAATTTTAGTGGCGATAATTATACCTATTTTAATCAGGAAAGATATTTGCCGGCCCAAAATTGGTGGGCGGTTGCTCCTGATGGAAGCTTCAGCGTAGAATCCCAAAACCCATATTGGATATTAAATAGAAATGCTGTTACCACCAAGAATAAAAACTTCTATGGTTCAGCAGCGCTAAGTTATGCTATTAATCCATGGCTGACAGCAAAAATCAGAGGAAACTACAGCTATTTTGATTCTGATACGCAGAGAAATGTTGCTGTTTTCTCATTACCGGTAATATTAGGAGGAAATAATAATGGTAAAATTTACAAAAACCTGTATGATAACAGATCTACTTACGGAGATGTTTTATTAAGCGGAAACCCACATATCGGAGATAACTTTACTCTGGATTTTACGGTGGGCGCAAGTATTAGTGATAAAAGAGCTTCTGTAACCAGTATAGAAAACAATCTATTGGTGGTACCTAATCAGTTTACCTTAAATAATCTGCAATGGACAGGGCAAAATGGAAATGGACAAAATTATACAATTACGGGTACAAGAAGACAGGATCAATCTGTTTTTGCAAGTGCTAATATTGGATTTAAGAATAAGCTATATTTAGATTTGACTTTCAGAAATGACTGGTCATCTACTTTAGCCGGGTTAGGAAATGTTTCTTTCGACTATGAATCTGTAGGGGTGAATGCCATTCTATCGGATATCGTAAAACTTCCGGATTTATTTAGTTTCTGGAAAGTAAGAGGCTCCTATGCGATTGTAGGTAATGCTTTGGATCCTACATTTACCATGCCGCAATTAATTTTTAATGCAGGAAATATCGTAGGAACATATAGCGCCTATCCAGTTGTTCGTGAGGGCTATGAATCACTTTTTCCAAGGCCTGAAGAAAATAAAACGTTTGAAGTAGGAACTGATATTCGGTTATTTAAAAACAGAGCGAGACTTGATTTTACGTATTATAATTCCAACAATTCTCATCAGTATCTTCAGGGTATTGAGGCTTCCTCAGACCTTTCTGTAACTTTTGGAGGAAAATTGGATATTAATGCTGGTAAAATACGAAACACAGGATTTGAATCTTCTCTGGCGGTAGATATTTTCAAAAGAGAAAGGTTTTCATGGACATCAACACTTAATATATCTGCCAACAGGAATAAAATTGTTGAACTTTTCCCTTCACAATATTTCAATGATTCCGATGAAAAACTTTTTACCCTGTTAGGAGGAGGATATAACAAATTGAAATTAGGTGGTTCTTTTGGTGATATTTATGGAAAAACTTTTAAACGTGATGGGGAAGGAAGGATTATTGTAAGCGATCATGGAGTTCCTTTATTTGATACCGGGGCTGTAGACTATTTAGGTAATCCGAATCCTAAATTTATGCTTGGTCTCAATAATTCCTTCAGTATAGGAAAACTTAATATAGACTTTCTGATAGACGGAAGATTTGGCGGAAAGGTATTAGGGTATACTCAAATGATGAATGACAGATACGGGGTAAGTAAAGTAACTGCAGATGCCCGTGATAATGGCGGGGTTACCATTAATAATGCAGTGACCGAAAATGGACAGGCCTATACAGGGAAAACAGATGCAAAAGAATACTACGAAGCAGTTTCTAATGTTGAGGAAGCTTATATGTATAGCGGAACCGCTATAAGATTACGTCAGGCTTCAATTTCATATACATTTAATCTGAAGTCCGGATTTTTGCAGAATGCAACGGTCGGAGTAACAGGATCTAATCTTTTCTTTTTATACAAGAAGGCTCCTTTTGATCCGGAACAGGTGTCAGGCGTAAATCCGGGAGGTGTAGGAGTAGATATGTTTGGTATGCCGATAACCAGATCTCTAGGTGTTTCATTAAAAGCAACTTTCTAATCTTTACAGCAATGAAAAATAAAATAAAAACAATATTAATCGGAGGATTGGTAACCTCTTCAATTTTAAGCTGTACAAGCGATTTTGAAGATATTAATTCTCAGTATTCAGGTCTTGGAAGTGAGCAGTTAAATGCTGATTTTGTACAACTGGTAAATCCGCTAAAGCAGATGCAGAGAAATCTGGCACATCCTACAGATTGGGTTTATCAGCTGCAAACCAATTTAAATGCAGATATGTATAGTGGTCTTTTTAGTACTGCCACGGCATATAACGGAGGTAAAAATAATACCACTTATTTTATAATGGACGGATGGAATGAAAGAATAATGATGACCCAGCTGGAAGATGTTTTCCAGCAGATTAAGAATTTTTCCACCGTTTCAGCAAAAAACTATGCAGGGATAGATTTCTCCCATTCATTGGCCGTTTTACAAATATTGAGAGTAATGGCCTCTCAAAAAGTTTCAGATGCACATGGCCCGGTAATATACAGTAAGTATCTGACGCCAAACCCTAATGGAATTACCGATGTAGACAGTCAGCAGGAGGCCTATAATCATTTTATCCAGGATCTTACATCAGCAATTACTTCACTTCAGAAAAGCATCGGTACCGAAGATCAGTCAGTTCTTAAAAAAGGAGATGTTGTATTTGGTGGAAATGCCGCTTCCTGGGCCCGTCTCGCAAATTCATTGAAATTGAGACTGGCCATGAGGATTAGCTATGCAGATCCGGTAAAGTCAAAACAATATGCTGAGGAAGCATTAAGCTCTTCAGCCGGTCTGATCGAAACTAATAGCCAGAATGCATTAGTAAGTTATGGTGGTGCTTCTCCTTTATATAATATCATTTATTCATGGGGAGACTGCAAAATTGGAGCCCCTTTAATGGCTTATATGAACGGATTTAATGACCCGCGGATTTCATCATATGCCAAACCTGCAGTTGATCCTACAGTAAACGGACAATACATTGGAGTAAGGCTTGGGGTTGATATGGGAGGAAGTAAAGACCGTTATGGTAACTTTTCCCAGCCAGCTGCCACCTCTGCCGCCGGAGATTATTTTTCAAATTCTGATGGCAAAAACAAAATTATGACTGCCGCAGAAATCTGGTTCCTGAAAGCAGAAGCAGCCATCAGAGGCTATGCCGGAGCAGGAGATGCAGGAACCAATTATAATAAAGGAGTTGAAATGTCCTTTGCAGAATGGGGAAAAAGCTCTTCATATGCAACGTATATAGAAGATGCCGTTTCTGTGGAAGCTCCTTATATTGATACTAAAAATGCATCAAACAGTATTCTGGCAGGAAGTCCAATGCTGAGCACCATTACCATCAAATGGAACAATGGAGATTCTTTTGAAAGAAAGCTTGAGAGAATCATAACCCAGAAATGGATTGGCATTTATCCTGACGGACCCGAAGCGTGGGCAGAACAAAGAAGAACAGGCTATCCTGTGATTTTCAAAAATGTCCTGAATGACAGCCAGGGAACCATTAGCACCGATGCCATGATCAGAAGAGTTCCTATCCCAACCAAATATAGAAATAACACCCTGAATTATGCACAGGCTCTACAGTACCTTGGCGGTCCTGATACAGGAGGAACAAAACTGTGGTGGGATAAAAAATAATACTTTTCAGAATCAATTATAAAGAAAACAGAAGGCCGTCTCGAAAAATAGATTTAATTTGGTTTTTTTTCATACCGGTATAGGAAAATCTTTAGCATATTCGTTTTTTAGATTATTCTTTTTTAGTTTCGTTGACGCCGGGATGATACTTTCGAGAGGCCTTCTTTTCTTTAACATTTTAGTTTGAATATGGGAAAAAACAATTCTGAGACACGTTCAGTACAACCTATTTTCTGGATCTCAACATTATACTTTGCAATGGGAATTCCCTTTGTAACCATTAATGCTGTTTCCGGAATTATGTATAAAGACATGGGTGTTTCAGATGCAAAGATTACCTTCTGGACGGGGCTTATTATGCTTTCGTGGACTTTAAAGCCTCTCTGGAGCCCCTTTCTGGAAATCTATAAAACAAAAAAATTCTTTGTCCTTTTTACTCAGGCAGCCATAGGAGTGCTTTTTGCCCTGATCGCATTAAGTCTTCCTCTTCATGATTTTTTCAGGTACAGCATTGCTCTTTTTGCAGTGGTTGCTTTCTGCGGAGCCACACACGACGTAGTAGCAGACGGTACCTATATTACCTTTCTCTCTAATAAAGAACAGGCAAGATATATCGGCTGGCAGGGCGCATTCTATAATCTGGCCAAAATTATCAGCAGTGGTGCTTTGGTTTATTTTGCCGGAGTTCTGGAAAAAACAAAAGGAGTTACCCATGCTTGGATGATCATCATGGGGGTGTATGCTCTTATATTTTTCGCTTTAGCAGTTTATCATTATTGGGTATTGCCGAAAGAACAGAAAAATGAAGAGGACAAAAAAGATAAAAACGCAGGAAATATCCGTAAAGAACTGCTGGAAGTAATCACATCCTTCTTTACCAAACGGAATATATTATGGTCGGTTATGTTTATCATCTTATACCGTTTTGCCGAAGGATTTGCCATTAAGATCGCGCCTTTATTTTTTAAGGCTCCGAGAACAGCAGGAGGATTAGGATTATCCACTTCAGATATCGGCCTTATTTATGGAACATACGGCTCTGCGGCATTTATTTTAGGATCCGTACTGGCGGGATATTTCATTTCGGCAAGAGGACTTAAAAAATCCCTGATCTGGCTTTGTTGTGCATTTAATATACCGTTTGTAGTGTATGCATTGCTGGCGCATTATCAGCCGGAAGATCTTTTTTCAGTAGGCTTGGCTGTAATAACGGAATATTTCGGTTACGGATTTGGTTTTGTAGGACTGATGCTGTACATGATGCAGCAGATTGCTCCCGGAAAACACAAGACGGCCCATTATGCATTTGCCACAGGAATTATGAATCTGGGAGTAATGATTCCCGGAATGTTCAGTGGAATGATCAGCGACTGGATAGGATATAAAATGTTTTTCATCTGGGTGCTTGTTGCCACCATACCGGCATTCATTGTAACATTGCTGGTTCCGTTCCCGTATCCTGAAAAACCCAAAGAAGAACCAATCAGTTAATTAATAATCAAAAAATAAAAAAGTAACACTACTTTATGACATCTCAATCAGTAATGATCCCTTGGCAGGACCGTCCGAAAGACTGCAGCGATATTATGTGGCGTTTTTCAGAAAACCCAATTATCAGCAGATATGCAATCCCTTCATCCAACAGCATTTTCAATAGTGCAGTTGTTCCTTTTGAAGACGGATTTGCAGGCGTTTTCCGGTGTGATAACAAAGCCGTACAGATGAATATCTTTGCCGGCTTCAGTAAAGATGCCATTCATTGGAAGATCAACCATGATCCCATTGAAATGAAAGCCGGGAATACCGAAATGATCGAATCCGATTACAAATATGATCCGCGCGTAACCTTTATTGAAGACCGTTATTGGATTACCTGGTGCAACGGATACAATGGCCCTACCATCGGAATAGGATATACCTTCGATTTTAAAGAATTCTTCCAGTGCGAAAATGCCTTTCTGCCTTTCAACAGAAATGGGGTGCTTTTCCCTGAAAAAATCAACGGGAAATATGCCATGCTGAGCCGTCCGAGTGATAACGGACATACCCCGTTTGGAGATATTTACATCAGCTACAGCCCGGATATGAAATACTGGGGCGAACACAGATGCGTAATGAAAGTTACCCCCTTTGAAGACAGTGCCTGGCAGTGTACCAAAATAGGAGCAGGACCGGTACCTATCAAAACCAGTGAAGGGTGGCTGCTTTTCTACCACGGAGTAATCAATACCTGCAGAGGCTTCAGATATTCTATGGGAGCTGCATTGCTTGACCTGGAAGACCCCTCAAAAGTATTGTACAGAACCAAACCATACCTGTTGGCTCCGGCAGAAATGTATGAGCTTACGGGAGATATTCCTAATGTGATTTTCCCGTGTGCTGCATTAACTGAAGGAGATAAGGTAGCTGTGTATTATGGTGCTGCCGATACGGTAGTTGCTGTCGCATTTGGATATATTTCAGAAATCATTGATTTTATGAAAAATAATTCAATATAATGGTCTGAAAACTTTAATAATATCGATAAAACCTATGCTTTTACCATACAGTATTGTTATTATGATTTTCATATTCCTAAATAAACTCTTATCTTAAAAAAAATTTGAGACCTTCCTTACCATTATGAAAAAAGAACTGCTTATATTTTTAGTAACAATCCTGCTTTCACACAACGGAAATGCACAGCAGCGAAAGGATGATGTCCTTTCCTGGGTAGATCCGTTCATTGGGACAGGCGGCCATGGCCATACCTTTCCGGGAGCTACAACGCCATTCGGAATGATACAGCTCAGTCCGGACCAAAATACCAAAAGTGGGGATTGGGACTGGTGTTCAGGATATCATTACAGCAGTAAGACCATCATGGGTTTCAGTCATAATCACCTTAGCGGAACCGGCTGGGCAGACCTTGGAGATATTCTTGTGATGCCTACGGTAGGACAGATCAAAATGCTTCCGGGATCGGAAGATAAACCAGAAACAGGATACCGTTCTACATTCAGCCATGAAAGAGAAGCTGCTTCGCCGGGATATTATTCCGTTATGCTGGACAGCTATGGAATTAAAGCAGAATTGACTGCCTCACCAAGAGTGGGATTCCATAAATATACCTTTCCTAAAAGTGAAGAATCCAATATTATTATTGATCCGGTTAACAAAATTTTCGGAAATGTGTATCATACCCTGGTAAGCATAGAAGGAAATAATAAGATTAAAGGATACAGCTACAGTACAGGCTGGGGAGGAAAAAGATTTGCCTATTTCGTGATGGAATTTTCAAAGCCTTTTAAATCCTATGGGGTGTATTCGGAAGGGAAGATCAGAAATAATGAAAAAATGGCTCTTGCCAAAGATGCCAAAGCGTTTGTGAGATTTTCTACGGAAAAAGATGAAGGTATTGAAGTGAAAGTTTCCCTGTCTCCGGTAAGCACAGAAGGAGCACAGGAAAACTTTGATTCCGAAGCCAGAAATGTTGACTTTGCAAAAGCCAAAGAAACAGCTCAGAAAACGTGGAGAGATCTTATCAGCAGATTTCAGGTGACAGGCGGAACAGATGATCAGAGGAAGATTTTCTATACAGGAGTTTATCATACGTTCATTGCTCCTAACCTTTATATGGATGTCAATGGTGATTACGTTGCCGCAGAAGAAAATATGAATACCAAATGGTTTACCAACTACAGTACGTATTCTTATTGGGACGGTTTCAGAGCAACACATCCGCTGTTGACGATCATGGACCAGAAGCATACAAAAGAATTTGCCAATTCTCTCATCAGCAGATATACAGACCGTAAAGATCATATGCCGATCTGGGAATTATGCGGGTATGACAACTTTTGCATGTTAGGCTATCACAGTACTTCAGTGATCTGGGATGCCATTTCCAAAGGGATACCCGGTATTGATCACGAAAAAGCATTTGCTGCTATGAAAGATGCTTCTTTAACTGATAAGATGAGCAGTAGCGACGGTGGCGGTGGCCTGAATGACTATATCAAATTAGGATATTCACCTTCCGAGAACGGAGCTTCTGTTTCTGCAACTCTGGAATATGCTTATGACGACTGGTGTATTCAGCAGTTAGCCGAAAAATTGGGAAAAAAAGAGGAAGCAGAAGTATACAGAAAACGATCAATGAATTTCCTGAATACCTTCAACAAAGAGAATAATCACTTCTGGCCAAGAAATAAAAAAGGAGAATTCTTACCTGATTTTGCCCTGAATGACTGGAAAAAACTTCAGCCGCACTGGGTTTCAGGAAATATCTGGGCCTATGATTTCTTTGTGCCGCATCAGATTGATGAAATGATAAAGCTATATGGCGGAAAAAAAGGATTTGAAGAAAAATTGGACAAAACCTTTACCGAAAAACTGAATATGCAGGGAGAACAGCATGTAGATATTTCAGGATTTATCGGATCTTTAGGGTTTGGAGACGAGCCGGGACATCATGTTCCTTATCTGTACAATTATGCAGGAACTCCTCATAAAGCCCAGAAAATGGTAAAATACATCCGTGATAATATGTATGCCGCAAAACCAGATGGAATTGTGAATAATGAAGACTGCGGGCAGATGTCAGCATGGTATATTTTCTCATCATTAGGATTCTATCCGGTAACGCCTGGGAAACCTGTATATGCCATAGGAGCCCCTCAATTCCCGAAAGCATCTCTGCAGCTGGAAAATGGAAAAACCTTTACGGTTATTGCAGATAAAATTTCCGATAAAAATATCTACGTTCAGAAAATATTCCTGAACGGAAAAGAATACAAAAGCTGGGAATTGAATCACAGCGATATTATGAACGGAGGAGAGCTGAAATTTATCATGGGAAGCAAACCTGTACAATAAATCTAATAAATAATAAAGAAATAAAAAGTATCAATGGAAAGGAGAAAGTTTATTAAGACAAGCGCACTGGCGGGAGCCGGACTGCTGTTTACCCAAAATGTTTTTGCTAAAAACCTGGTTACAGAAGATTTCCCTGTAGTCCGTGTACCTAAAGACAAGAGACATTTTACCAGTGAGTCCGTGGAAAATGCCATTGCTGCCTTCAAAAAGAACGTTAAAAATAAAGAATTAGTCTGGCTTTTTGAAAACTGTTTCCCCAATACATTAGATACAACAGTATTTTATAAAGAAATCAACGGTACACCGGATACTTATGTGATTACCGGAGATATTGATGCTATGTGGCTCCGCGATAGTTCCGCCCAGGTTTTCCCTTATTTGCAGTTCTCTAAAAAAGATGAGAGGCTTCATAAGCTGATCTCGGGAGTAATCCATAAACAGACAGAGTTCATTCTTAAAGATCCTTATGCCAACGCATTCTATAACGACGATAAGAAAATAAGCAAGTGGAAAGAATACGACCACACGGATATGAAACCGGGAACCCATGAAAGAAAATGGGAAATAGACTCTCTGTGTTACCCGATTCGTCTGGCCTATCATTTCTGGAAAACAACAGGGGATACCAAACCTTTTGATGACAAATGGCTGAAAGGGATTAAACTTACCTTACAGACCTTTATTGAACAGCAGCGCAAAAAAGATCTCGGACCTTATAAATTCGAACGCACCACTGCATGGGCCACAGACGGAGTTCCAATGGGAGGCTATGGCTATCCCACAAATCCTGTAGGACTGATCAGTTCCATGTTCCGTCCGAGTGATGATGCTACCATCTATGGATTTCTGATTCCATCGAATTTATTTGCTGTAGTAAGTCTTCGCCAGGCCGCGGAAATGGTTTCAAAAATTAAAAATGAAAAAACATTGGCTGCACAGCTGAACAGTCTTGCAGATGAGGTAGATGCAGCAGTCAAAAAATACGGTATTTATAACCACCCTGAATATGGGAAAATATATGCTTTTGAAACCAACGGATTCGGAAGCTATAACCTGATGGATGATGCCAATTGCCCAAGCCTTTTAGGATTACCATATCTGGATGCTGTAAAAGCTGATGATCCGGTTTACCTTAATACCAGAAAATATGTATGGTCAAAAGACAACCCGTTCTTTTTCAAAGGAAGCCTGGCAGAAGGAATAGGAGGTCCGCATATTGGCCTTGATATGATCTGGCCAATGAGTATCATCATGAAAGCACTTACCACCAAAGATAAAAATGAGATCAGATGGTGTATACAAACGCTGCAGAAAACCCACGGAGGTACAGGCTTTATGCATGAATCCTTTCACAAGGACAACGACAAGAAATTTACCAGAGAATGGTTTGCCTGGGCAAACACATTGTTCGGAGAATTATTATGGAAAACATTTAACGAAAATCAGGATCTGCTGACTTAAAATTTCAGATCCTTAAGGTTCCGTTTACTCTTTTTTGCGATATCCCTTCTGCAGAACTGGCATTTCTCTGATCAGTCTGCACAGGAAACTGCATATTTAAAAAAACAAAAAAATTATACTATGAAAAAGAACTCCATTCTTGCCGCACTGATGCTTATGGCTTGTCAGACAGGGGCTTTGCTCAAGGCGCAGCAACTTGATCCCGTAGGAATATGCTACGTGGAAGTAAACAACAGCAATATGCTGAATGCCGGGTCCTATACCTTGCAAAACAGTGGTAAACAGCTTTTTGATGTTGCTATTATTTTTGCCGCAAACATCAATTATGATACTTCCAAAAGCAGAGCTTATATTTCCAGCAACAATAACGTTACCAAGGTCCTGAACGATGTCAATACCTATGTGAGACCATTACAGCAGAAAGGAATTAAAGTGCTGCTGGATATTTTAGGAAATCACCAGGGAGCCGGAATTTCTAATTTCCCGAACCGTGAAGCAGCCCGTGATTTTGCCAGACAGATTGCCCACACTGTATATACGTATGGTTTAGATGGAGTAGATTTAGATGATGAATATGCCGGATATGGAAACAACGGGACGGGACAACCCAACAACAGCTCATTTGTTATGTTGCTGCAGGAACTTAAAGCGGCAATGCCTGATAAGCTGATCACTTTTTATTACATAGGCCCGGCAACGACAAGACAAAGTTACAACGGCGATGCAGCCGGAAATTATATCAACTACAGCTGGAATGCCTACTACGGAACGTACAATGCTCCTGTTGTACCTCCTCTTGATAAAACAAAAATTTCTGCTGCAGCAACATGGATACGTAATACCAATCCTGATTCTACAACAGCTTCTACACTGGCAACGCTGGCTACCAATACGAAAAATGACGGTTATGGCGTATTCATGTGGTATGATCTGGGAGCGACAGATGTAGCAAGTTACCTAAGCACAGGATCCAATATCCTTTACAATGAAAATACCCAGCTTACCGGACAGCTTTACTCATGGGCGCAGGGACAGTCATGTGACCCGCCTTTAGGGCTTGAAGCTGCCAACGTTACTGGAACTTCAGCTACTTTGAAATGGACCTCCAATGCTTCCCAAACCTATAATATTGACTATAAGCCAGCCAATTCCACGACTTGGACGAGTGCCGGAAGCAATTATTCAGGCAGCAGTATTGTTATCAATAATCTGACCCTAAATACAGAATATGACTGGAGAATACAGTCCAACTGCTCTCCAACACTCACCAGTACATATCTGTTTGCCCCACGCTTTAATTCGGGAAACGGATGCGCAGTCCCGGCAGGAATTAAATCTGAGAGTTTTCTCGGGAATACCACTAAAATATCCTGGGATGCCGTAGGAACTGCAACTTCTTATAACCTTCAGTATAAAACAGCTGCGGCTTCAACCTGGATAGATGTTCCGAATATTTCAACCACAACGTACACACTTCAGAATCTTACGGAGAATACCAATTATGTCTGGAGAGTACAGGCCGTATGCGGGGCAGGAAATACCAGCGCTTATTCAGCGGATACAGCATTTAACAGCGGTTTCGCTCCGGTTCAGAGCCCGGGAGCCAGATCGATTTCTTTTAATGGAAGTACCCAATATCTTAATGCCGGACAGTTTAACTTAAGTGGAAATGCCCTGACAATTGAAGGCTGGGTAAAAGTAAATGCATTTAAAACTGGCTTCCCTTATATTTCGTCTGTAGCCGGAATTGAGGTGGGAGATAATAATTCCGCAATCCTGCGATTCGGAGATGGAAATCTTGCCAATAATAAGCTGCAGTTTACTTTAAGTTTCGGATCATCTCAGGTAAAGCTGAGCAGCACTACGGCATTTGCCACCAATACATGGTATCACGTAGCAGCAGTATATGATGGCGCCTCTATGAAACTTTATGTTAATGGGATTGAGGATGCAAGTAATACCGTTTCCGGTAATTTTACAGCAAACGGGATCCTTTATCTGGGAAGAAACTATGACAACTCACGTACTCTAAACGGTTTTTTGGATGAATTCAGAGTTTGGAAAAAAGCATTGACAGCTCAGGAGATTTTAGATCATAAATGTAATGTAGCGGCAAATGCCGTTGGTCTTGAAGCCAACTGGAAAATGAATGAAGGAAGCGGAATCGGTGTTCTGGATGCAACAGCAAATACCCATTTTGTAACAATGATTAATATGACCAATACAAACTGGAGAACAGATGTAGCCTGTTCAGATCAGTTATCAGTAAAAGAAAGCAGATCAGAGAAAACAGACCGTTATTTATATCCGAATCCTGTTAAAAAAGGAAGTGATCTTCATTTTGCAGCGAACGACACCACAGCAGATGAGGTAACGCTTTACGATATGTCAGGAAAACTGATGGTCACACAGAAAATAGATAAAAATGGTACGGTCATCAATACGCATAACCTGTCTGCAGGAACGTATATCTATAAAATAAGTTCATCTGATAAGAAGATTCTGACATCCGGAAAAGTGCTGGTGAAATAAAACCAGAAATAATAGAATACATAACAAAAAAATAAAAATTAGGGGATTTTTAACTGAGACTTAGAACGGACATCCATTAGTGCTTAACTTTGCTTTTGTTGTCCGTTTGGGTCACAGGTTTTTTTGATTATAATAAAGTAAGATATAATGCAGAATATAATAGGAATAGACATAGGCGGGTCCCATATTACGATGGCCCAGGTGGATCCAGCTAAGCGTGAAATCATTACGGCCACCTATATCAGGGAACATGTAGACTCTTTCGGTTCCAGGGAAGATATTTTTTCAGCCTGGGTTTCAGCCATTGAAAAGGGTATGCAGGGACTTGTTAGAGAACATCTTTTAATAGGGATCGCAATGCCGGGACCTTTCGATTATGAAAGCGGAATTTCCCTGATGCAGCAGGGAAAATTTATCGATATATATCAAGTCAATATTAAAGAAGAGCTGGCAAAAAGATTGGAGATTTCAGAGCAGCAGATCCATTTTGTGAATGATGCGGCAGCATTTATGGAAGGAGAAGTCTTTGGAGGCTGTGTGCAGGGATTCCGAAAAGTGTTCGGAGTAACTCTGGGTACAGGACTGGGAACAACCTTCTACAATGGTGAGTTTGCCACTGATGAGGATCTCTGGGATTCGCCTTTCAGAGAGTCTATCTTTGAAGATTACCTGGCAACACGTTGGTTTGTGAAACGCTATGCAGAACTTACGGGTGAACAGATCTCAGGAACAAAAGATTTATTGGATAAGCCTTTGGAAATACAGGCTCAGATATTTAATGAATATGCAGATACTTTCTCTGAATTTATTGTGCAGCATGTAAATCATTATAAACCGGAAGTTTTAGTTATAGGAGGAAATATAGCCAAAGCCTATCCTCATTTCGAAAAAAGATTTATAAAAAACTTAAAGGAGAATAATATTAACTTGCAGGTTAAAATCTCTGCCATCTTTGAAGATGCCGCTATTCTGGGAGCAGCCAGTTATGCAAAAAAGCTTATATAAATTAACAAACGAAAAGATACAATGAAGTTTATATTATCTGCCTGCTTACTTTTGTTACAGGCATTGGCCTTAGGTCAGAATATATCTCCTGCAGATTATGTAAATCCGTTGATGGGCACCCAATCCAAACCATCCTTATCCAATGGAAATACCTATCCGGCGATCGGGCTTCCCTGGGGAATGAACCTCTGGACACCGCAAACTGGAAAAATGGGAGACGGATGGGCATATACCTACGATGCTGATAAAATCAACGGTTTTAAACAGACGCATCAGCCTTCTCCATGGATGAATGATTATGGAGCATTTGCCATCATGCCGGGTGTAGGTAAGCCAAAGTTTAAAGAAGAAGAACGCGCAAGTTGGTTCAGTCATAAAGCAGAGACCGCAAAACCTTATCATTACAGTGTTTATCTGGCAGATATCAATGTGACTACAGAACTCACCCCAACAGAAAGGGCCGCGTTTTTTAAATTTGATTTTCCGAAAACAGACAGCGCTTATGTTGTTATTGATGCCTTAAATAAAGGATCTTATATCAAAATCATCCCAAAAGAAAGAAAAATTCTGGGCTATACCACCAAATATGCCAGAGGAAAATATGAAAATTTTAAAAATTATTTTGTCGTTCAGTTCGATAAAGATTTTGATCTGACAACGCTTTGGAAAGATAATGCCTTGGTAAACGGGCAACTGGAAATTACAAGTGAACATACAGGAGCCATCGTAGGTTTTAAGCTTAAAAATAAAGAAAGTGTTTATGCGAAAATAGCTTCTTCATTCATCAGTTTTGAACAGGCAGAACTCAATCTGAAAAGAGAGATCGGAGGCAGAAATTTTGAACAGGTAAAAACAGATGCCAGAAATATATGGAATAAAACACTGGGAAAAATTGAAGTAAAAGGAGGAACCGATCAGCAGATGCGGACATTCTATTCTTCTATGTACAGAACACTGTTTTTTCCACAAAAACTATATGAAATCGATGCCAATAATAAAATAAAACACTGGAGTCCTTACAACAGCAAAATTCTGGATGGAAGAATGTTTGCCGGAACCGGATTCTGGGATACCTTCCGTGCTTTATATCCATTCCTGAACCTGGTATATCCGGGCATCAATGCAGAAATGCAGGAAGGATTAGCTAATGCTTACAAAGAAGGAGGTTTTCTGCCTGAATGGAGCAGCCCGGGATATTCTGACATTATGGTGGGAAATAATTCTGCATCAGTAGTGGCAGATGCTTATATAAAAGGCATTCGGGGTTATGATATTGAAGCCCTCTGGCAGGCCGTTAAACATGGAGCCAATAACGAAGGTCCTATTGATGCAGTCGGACGTAGAGGAGTTCAATATTACAATACGCTGGGTTATGTTCCTTATGATGTAAAGATCAATGAAAATGCGGCCAGGACTTTAGAATATGCTTACGATGATTTTGCAATTTACCAGCTGGGAAAAGCTTTAGGAAAGCCAGCTTCAGAAATTGATATTTACAAAAAGAGAGCATACAATTATAAAAATCTTTTCGACCCTGAAACCGGATTGATGAGAGGTAAAAATAAAGATGGAAATTTTCAGGCTCCGTTCAACCCGTTCAAATGGGGGGATGCCTTTACAGAAGGAAACAGCTGGCATTATACATGGTCGGTTTTCCAGGATATTGAAGGGCTTTCTAAACTGATGGGCGGTAAAAAGAAATTTGAAGCCAAACTGGATGAAGTATTTTCTCTTCCTCCGATTTTTGATGACAGTTATTACGGAAGCGTTATTCATGAAATCCGGGAAATGCAGATCATGAATATGGGACAATATGCCCACGGAAACCAGCCGATTCAGCATATGATTTATCTGTACAATTATGCCGGAGCACCTTATAAAACACAATATTGGACAAGACAGGTGTTGGACAAACTGTATCAGGCAGCTCCAGATGGATACTGCGGAGATGAAGATAACGGACAGACTTCTGCATGGTATGTATTTTCGGCTTTAGGATTTTATCCTGTAACTCCTGCTACAGATCAGTATGTCTTAGGAGCACCTTTATTTAAGGAAGCCATAATTCATCTGGAAAACGGAAAGAAAATTGAAATAAAAGCATCGGAGAATAATACGGAGAATTTCTATGTGAAATCTTTGAAAGTCAATGCTCAGCCATATTCCAGAAATTGGTTAAGCCACAAAGAACTGCTAAAAGGAGCAGTTTTGGATTTTCAGATGGATAATAAGCCGAATAAAGAAAGAGGCTCACAGGAAAAAGATTTTCCTTACTCAATGTCTACAGAATAATGAAACAATACTTATTTTTGGAAATAATTTTAAAAGCAATACAAAAAGTATGAGTGTAGTGAAAAAAGAAGTATTCGATAAAATAGAAAAAATGCTTGGTGCACAGGGTTTTAATCTTGTGGCAAAAGATGATACAAGGCCTTGGGGCGGATTCTTTGTGATTGATGAAAATCAGGCACAGGATTTTGCCAACCTTTATTTTGATGGAATTGATGTTAACAATCTGAAAATAAGCGGAAAATTAAGCCCTAAAATCCTTATCGTAGCCCCACAGGCACGATTGAGCTGGCAGTATCATCATCGCAGAGCTGAAATCTGGCAGGTTGTAGAAGGCACGGTAGGAATTAAAAGAAGCACTACAGATGTAGAAGGCGAGCTGAAAGAATACCACCCGAAAGAACAGGTAAAGCTGCAACAGGGTGAAAGACACCGTCTGATTGGCTTAGATGGTTGGGGAGTAGTTGCTGAAATCTGGCAGCATACGGATGTATCCAATCCTTCAGATGAAGACGATATCGTAAGAGTGCAGGACGACTTCGGAAGATAATTGAAATCAATACAAAATAAAAATCCCATTGACAATTCTAGACTGCACCCAAAAGTTTAGACAAAATTAAACAATATTATTATATGAAAGAGTTCGGTACTGTACCGGACTCTTTCCTTTTAGATTAAGTCTT
>NZ_JAVDUN010000002.1:0-989549 GCF_031456375.1 Chryseobacterium sp. 2987 | reverse complement strand
CAAAAACTGTTTAAATATAATTCGTCAATTTCATCAAGTAGAACTGAAGACATTCCTATTTCTTCCGGAGTTTCAGAAGATGTTGTAAATAGAATATCTCCATATTTTACACGATTTTGATTTTCGGTTTCATTAATTCGAACATAGTCAAATCTTGAAATATCAATTTTAGAATTATCAAAAACCTGTTTGTACTGGATATAAGGTTTCCCAGTTCCAAAATCTTCTTTGGTTTTCCCTGATAATCCACTATAGGTCTCCCCGATCTCTCCTAGTTTCTTTCTTTCCCAATCTTGCGTAAATCCGAAAAATCTCAAATTAGGAACCTTGACTCAAAAAAATCCTAAAGATTATTTATCCTTAATTACTTTCCTTTGGATTTTAAAAACTTAAATCATTATGAAGGAACAGAAACAACTTTCTGAAGTTATTAATCTGTGGAAAGCAGATAAAAAGCAGTATGTGAAAAAATCAAGTTTCTCAGCGTATATGCTGCTGATAGAGAATCATTTATTACCTGTTTTTGGAGATAGGGATGGAGTAGAAGAGGCTGATGTACAGGCCTTTGTTTTTCAGAAATTGGAAGCCGGGCTGAGCCAGAAAACAATTAAAGATATTCTGATTGTTTTAAAAATGATCCTCAAATTCGGGGCAAAAAACAAATGGCTGGAGTATACACCTTTTGACATTCAGTTTCCTACGGAAAGAGAAAAACACAGTATTGAAGTGTTAAGCCGGGCCGATCAGAAGAAAATTATGAACTACATTCAGGAGCATTTCACGTTCAGAAATTTAGGAGTTTATATCTGTCTGAGTGCCGGAATGAGAATCGGAGAAGTTTGTGCGCTAACCTGGCAGGATATTGATACCGATAATGGTGTGATCAGTGTCAACAGAACCATCCAGCGAATCTATATGATTGAAGACGGAAGCCGACGTACCGAACTGATTCTTGATACCCCCAAAACCAAAAATTCTATCCGTGAAATACCGATCAGCAAAGATCTTTTGAGAATTTTGAAGCCATTCAAAAAAATTGTTAATCCTTTATTCTTTGTTTTAACGAATGATGCGAAACCCACAGAACCCAGAACCTACCGAAGCTATTACAAAAACCTCATGAAAGAGCTGGGAATGCCGGAGCTTAAATTTCATGGTTTGAGACACAGCTTTGCAACACGATGTATTGAAAGCAATTGTGACTATAAAACGGTTAGTGTTCTCTTAGGGCATTCAAATATCAGCACAACACTTAATTTGTATGTGCATCCTAATATGGAACAGAAAAAGAAAGCCATTGAACAGATGTTTAAAGCTTTAAGATAAAAGTTCACTTTGTATAAAAATTTTCATATAAATCCACATTCTTAATTACTGATGAAATGTGGATTTATTTTAATTGAATAGTAAAAAAAATAGTTTTTCATGCTGAAATTCAGACTAAGTAGCCTCAAAAAATATAAAATTTTGTTAAAAAACTCACTTTAAAGGGATAATTTATTATTCGTCTTCCTATTTTTGTTATTTTAGTCCCCCAAGATTGGAATTATGCTTATTGAAGAAGAATTTAAGAAGATTTATTTGAACTTTAAAATCAAAGAAATCATTCCTTTTCTTACAAAGCTTACCATAAAAGAAAAGAGAGAAATTGCAGCTGTTTTAAAGAAATCTTTAAACAAAAACTGGGGCCATAATCATATTTCTGTGCTCACTGCTTTGGCGTGCAGTAAAACAAAAGAAGAATATGATAAACTTTCTCCGGGATATTATGCCGTTCCGGTCAATCTTGTGGATGAACTTTTCGAATCTTACGTTCCGGACTGGATTGGGGAAAGTTATACTTTTCTAAAAAATATAGGCTACCTTAAAGCAATGGAATGGCAGCAGAAAGGCTATTGCGTTCTGAGTAACGAAATTCTGGCTGAACTGCTTTCAGAATCATTGGTTTCTGATCATACCGAAGGAGAACTCTTTTTAACATATCCGGAAACACTGGAAACGCATTTATGGTTTCTGTTCGAATATAACTCAGATATAACTTACAATTATCATCAAAGGAACTGGAAAGACATACTGAAACAACTTATCCTTGAAAACAAGATCAACCGTTTCAGAGTATTGAAATCCAGCCTTTATGCGGTAAACCAAAACTTTTCCAAAGAACATAATACCTGGTTCATAGAGCTGTTTTCCTATCTTAAACCTTCCACAGGTGAAATTCTGGATCTTCAGGATGAGCTGTTTCTTATTTTACAGTCATCCCAGCAGTCACTTTTTGTCCCTGTATTAAAAATGATAAGCCAGGCATGTACAGAACAAGGTTTTAAAACGTGGGATTTCCTGAAGTCAGCAGAAGTATTGGCTGGTCTTCCGGGGAAAAATATTTTAAATACACTGCTTCAGATAGCAGAAAAAATAGCTAAGAATAATGCAGAATTCCGTGAGGAGATCTGTCTGTTAGTAATGCCTGTATTTCTGAATAAAGATGCTGCCATACAAACTAAAACAGCTAAAATAATTACAAAGTGTGGAGATTCCTCATCCGATAAAATTCGGGAAGCAGTGAATTCTTATTCCGAATCATTTCTTACAGATACCCTTATTTTATTGGAACAATTTCTGTCTGAAAAGAAAAATATTGATACAGGCGGTAATGACAACCATGAAATAAGAGTATGGCATGTGCCAGAACCTATTGCACCTATTAAAACGATAAATGACTTTATCTTTTTTGCTCCACAAGCTTTTATTAAGAATGAATCCTGGTATTTTGATCTGTTTCTGGACGCACTGATGAGATTCGATGCAGAAATTAAGGAAGAACATTGGAAACAGTTGGAACCTGCTTTCAAAGCTGCTTTGAAAAGGAAGAATGGAGAAGGAATGCATCATTTGCTGGCTACGTTTTTTATCAGTTATGCTCTGATGAAACAAGAAAAAGTATGTCCGGTATTGTATGAAGCAAAGAAAGAATTTCCTGCTTTAGAAAATTGGGTAGGAAAACGGACGCCGTTGGTTTTTAAAGCATATCATCGTTTTCTTCTTGATATTTTTGAATTGTTAAAACAGGGAAAGAAACTTCCTCTGCTTTCCATTCCTGATCATACACCATGCTGGATCAATATCCGGCTGCTGACTGATAAACTTAAAATCTATCAGGAACAGAAAGAAAAACCAATGCCTTTTGACCTGCAGAAAGCAGTACTTAAAACCAAAAAAGAAAACCTTGATGAGGCTCTGCGCTATGCAGAAAAACATCTGGATAAAAACTATCTTCAACTCCTGAATCCGGTTTTTAACCCTGATTATTATAAAAGTACATACGAAAATACCTATCTGGAGGGCCGTTTTACCTGGAAAACCGGAACCAGAAAACTTTATCAATGGAACCAGACAGAAGAAGTTCCGGAGCTGATCTTCAATATTGAAAATCAGAAAGAGATTCCGGAAAATGCTCCATTACTGGACTATCTGTTCAATTCCTATCATGGAATATATTATGATGATCTTATTCCTGTTTTGTATACGGCTCCATACTTTTCGGGATCTGTTTTTGCAAAAAAATATAACGAAACACTTTCCAATGCAGTATATCATTATGACCTCAGAGGAAATACCGAATTACTGGACGCCTGGATGAAGCTGGAACTGCCTTTTCAGCCGGTTCATTATTTATTCCTTTCAGCAGCACTTCTTAATAAAGATAAAACCCTTTGTGGTACGGCTTTTGAAGCACTTATTTACAAGATAGTTTCTGATGATTTTGATGCATCTGCTACGGGAATGCTGATTGGGGAAATGATCAGATCCGGACTGGCTCCCGTAAAAAGACTGACTGATGGACTTAATGGCTTTATCAATCTGAGTACCAGTCATAATCATGCTTTTGAAAAACTATTGACAGCCATTCTTAGAGAAATAAATCACCCGGTTTTTAATCTTAAAAAGCTGCTTGAATTCTACTATGAACTCCTGCAGCTCAACCAGTCAGAAACTGAGACAGCTGTGAATAAAAGACTTGAAGAGTGGAAAAACGAAAATAACCTGAAAAAAATTATTATCAAATTAAAAACAAATGAAAGAAAGACTTTATGAGATTCTTAACGAGGAAAAAAAACATGAGATTATTCCTTTTTTGAAACAGCTTACCGCTGAAGAAAGAAAAACACTGGTTCCTACCATAAAAAAACTGGACCGTGAGATCAACAAGATCGTAATGACGAAAAACTCCTATCACACCTCCGGTTCTGTAGATCAGCATTCCATTATAGATATAGCATCATTTGTCTGTATGGATCAGAAGCATTACGGTAAAAATTACTGGAGTTTTTTTAGTGATAAAGAACAGACGGATAAAATATTAGAATGGGGCTGCCCAAGTTGGTTCTCCGATTTTATCAACGATTCTGTAGAAGCTGAATTTACGGCATTTAACTATCAGGATATTTTAGGTTGGGCAGAAAAAGGCTATGTAAAGCCCAGCCCTGAATTGCTGGGATATCATCTGAGCAATCAGCCTTCCGACCTTGAAAAGTATCCGGAAACACTGGAAACCCATTTTTGGTATCTGTGCGAATTCCCTTCCAAATCACTTCCTTTTTATAAAGAATGGCTTCCTTTAGTACAAAAACTGGTCGCCAAAAATAAAATTGACAGAAAAAGATTTCTAAAAGAATGCCTTCTGGCAGCCAACAGAAATTTCAATAAAAATGTCACAGGCTGGTTCATAGAGGCATTCAATACCCTGAAACCTACCTATGAAGAACTGCTTATGCTTCAGGATGAACTGCTGGCGGGCTTGGCTTCCCTGCAGTCAAAAGCAGTCAATACTATCCTTGTTCACCTGAAAAAAATAGTGACTGATCCGGAATTTAAAACCACCGAATTTTCACATTTTCTTCCGAATTTGCTAAGTTCGGAAATCAAAACCGTGGTTACTTCCAGTCTTTCCGTAACAGAAAAGATTCTTCAGAAGAAAAAATCTGATACAGAAGATCTTGGAATGGCACTAAGTGCGGCATTTGTGAGCAAAGATGAAAGCATACAATCCAAAGCAGCTAAAATTATCCATAAATATATTCCTGTTTCTGAAGGAATAAAAGAAGCTTTATCCCATTATTCAGACAATATTCTGGCGAATGTTAAACCTATATTGGCAGAATTTATAGAAGATAAATATCAGGAATTGGATGAGGTAACAGTTGAAACTTTAGAGCTAATTAGTGAAGACGTAAAACTTCAGGCGCCCGGAAGCTTTGAGGATCTCATGTTTTTCCTTCCGCAGGCTATTGAAAATCCCGGAACGTATTACTATGATCTGGCTATAGCAGCAATGGTCCGCTTTGCAGGAGAAGCAGATACAGAATCGGTAAAGCTGTTTGAACCTGTTTTTCAAAAAGCCTGTAAAACGATTGCAAAATGGGAAGTTCCTTATTTCAATGTGATATTATGTAACCTGATCATTAATTATGGTCTTACCTTATTGGAAAAATACCCTGTACAGCTTAAAAATCTGGAAAAAATATATACCAGAACACGTGAAGATGAAGCAACAAGAGAAGCCTATTCAAGTTATCAGAAAAAGCTAGTACCTCTTGAAGATCTTTTTGTAGGAGGACTGGCCATGAAACCGTTCAGAGAGATTGCTGTTCACGCTTTCCGTAAGATCCAATCGGGAGATCAGACCCCATTGCTTTCTACCATAACTCATGCTCCATGTTGGATATCTCCTGTGACACTGGTTGAGAGGTTTGAAATATATCAGAAGAAAGGGATAAATCCTGATTCTATGGATGTGCAGCTGGCATTACAGCGTTGCTCACTGGAAAGAACCACTGAAGCATTACAGCTGGCAGGCAGACTACAAGGTGAGTATAAAGATTTGCTGCTTTTCTTTTTAAATAAAAATAATGCAGCCCCTCAGGGAACATTTGAACATCCTTCATGGTGGATGACAGCAGGAATTACACGTTCTCCACAAACTGTTTTTAAAGAATTTGAAGACTTTGGATATGATAGCATTCCTAAGGAACTTCTTTCCGGTAGATATAGCTGGAAGACTGTTGACAGTGGAAAAAACTCATATTATCCGGTAGAACTCGATATAAAAATTCCGAAATATCATTTTGAAAAAAGAGAACATCAGCTGTTTCTGGAGTATTTTATAGCAGAACAGACATCATTTTCTGAAGTTCCGGTCTTTATGTGGAGTTTTCCTAATACTCCTGGAAATGTACTGGCAAAAATAATTAAAACCTGCCTGTATTATTCAGGGGTAGCAGAAGTGTATGAAAGAGGGTTGGTTCTGAACACTACACAGGCGCTTCATGAACTGAAAAAACCTTTGGATGAAATGAGCATGCTGTTTCTGGGAACGATCTTTCTTAACGGAGACAAAGTAATCCGTGGTACTGCTGCGGAAATCTGGCTGGAACATGTCTCTTATAAAGTAATGAATAATAAACGTCTTGGAGAAGTAATCGGTCTCCATGAAAAATTAGAATGGGCTCCTGTAAAAAGATTTACAGATCTGGTACAGCATCAGATGCTGAACGTCAGCAGAGATCATAATCTGGCTCTTGAAGAACTCATGGTTCATATCCTGCTGCAGATGGATACTCCGGTTACCAATCTTAAAAGGATATTAGATGTATATTACGAAGTTCTGTCTTTAAACCAGTCAGAAGTCAATGAAAACTTAAAAAACAAACTTGATAGCTGGAAAGAAAACTCCAGTCTGAAAAAAATCTGCAATCTTCTTCTAAAAAAATAAACTATGGAAGATATGCTTATTTACAACTACCGGAGACCTTCGTCACTGGTAAAAAAAGATATTTCTGAAGAACTCTTTCTGGCAAGATACAGTGAGATTCAGAAAAAAACAGATGCGCCCTGCTTTTTCTGGGGAAATGTCAGTCAGCCGTTTATTCTGGCAAGATGTCTGATTGCGCTTTCCAATATTGTGAAATCCAGTTTTAATCTGTCACCGTTTCAGATGGCAATGCTTAAAGATCCTATCGTTACTGCCGGGAATGGACGTCTTCGCTTCGAAGGATTTTCCCATTGCGCAGGAGTCTATGCAAGAGTTGATGTACTGCCGGACGGTCTGGATGGAGAATTTCTGGAAAATGGAACCACCAATGTAGATTTTAATCAGCCAATGATTACTGCTTTAGGCAGCATCCGTCCCAATGAAAAAATTATGCTTTCTGTTGGGGAAAAAGAAATGGGGCTTTACAGAGAAGAGGAGAAGGTAGTGGAGAGAAAAGTACCGCTGCCTGTAAAATGGATTAAAGGTTTAAGTACCGTTCAGATCTACCTTTCAGAGTCAGAAAAGGTGTATACATTTAACAAGATCCAGACCCAGCAATTGTTCAGAGGAATACCTAAAGGAACTGTAAAAGCGGATTATTATCTGATCGTCAGAGGAAATAAACCCATGTTTTCCCCGGTAAGATCTATAGATGCAGTGTGTATTGGCGGACTTCACAGGCTTCGTCTGCTGGAACCTCTTTTGCCTTATATCGATCAGATGCAGGTTTTTCCGCATGCTGAGATGCATTCTACAACATGGCAGCTGTATATTGGGAATATCCGGTTCAGTTTTTCATTGTCAAGAGAATGCTGGAGGGGATTTTCAGGAGAAGGAGCTGTATTGGACAGCCTGATCAATGAAGTATCTGATGAGTGGATTGATGCTTTGGATAAATATGCCTATGCCAATCAATCCTTCAACCCTTCAGTGTTTGCTTTAAGTGAAAATATCAGCCCTGAAAAAACAGAAAATCTTACAGGAAGATTAGCAGCAATGGGACTGTTGGGGTATGATCTTGATGATAACGGATTCTTCTACCGCAGGCTGCCTTTCAAACTCAGCCGTATCATGAGTTTGAATCCCAGAATGAAAAATGCTCAGAAACTCATTGACGAAGGTAAAGTGGAAATTCTGAATACTAATGCAGGAAGAACCGAAGCCCGTGTACAGGGGAGTGGCGTACATCACACCGTCATTCTTGAAGACGAAAAAGAAAGATGTACCTGCGAATGGTTCAGTAAATATCAGGGAGAAAGAGGTCCGTGCAAACATGTACTGGCCGTAAAGAAAATAATACAGGTCTCTTAAAAAAACAAAGGGCAGATTGAATTACAGTCTGCCTTTTTATTGAGTTAATTTCTCAGTGTTAACCATTCATCATAAGAAATTACGCCCAGCTCAGGTCTTCCTTCCCCTTCCAGTATAGAAATAAATTCAAGCTGATTTCCATCAGGATCATTGAAGTAAATAGCCAGAGCCGGCATCCATGCAAAAACCATAGGCTTATCAATTCCGTCTTTCAGAAAATTATAAGGCTTGAGATCTTTATTTTTTAAAAATTCTACCGAATAATTCAAAATATCTTCTATGCTGCTGGAAAAAGCAAAATGCCGCGTCTGAAGATTCTCTTTCTGTTCCCACAACCCTAGCATAAATTCTTTTCCTTCTCCGATCCATAAAAATGCAATAGGACGTGTTTCGTCCCTGTGAGCCAGCTTCAATCCCAATACTTCAGTGTAAAACTGTATAGCATTCTCCAAGTTGCTTACCTGAATATGAGTTTCATATAATCCTTTGATCATTACTACTGATTTTAATTAAAAGCAAAACTAGACAATACGCCCATGAAAAACATGAATTAGCCATTCTTTTAGATAAAATGAATAATAGATGAATTGTATATCATTAAAAGTCCAACCAGATGAAAATCAAACTTTAAAATCTGCCCTATCTTTAAAATAAAAACACTTACAAAGATCTGTGATATCTGAGGAATCTGTGGGGAATTTCAAGAAAAAATTCGTGCATCCGTGGCAATTATACTTTTCTCCAACAACTTCATTTCAGAAAAAACAAAAAAAATTCAAAAAAATATGCTACGCAAAAACATTGCGCGATAAGGGTTTTACTTTGCACCAGAAATCAGAAGCTAATTTTGATCTCCCTTATGTTTAACAATAAAAGCAGTAACCATGAAATTTAATTTTTTTAAAAAAGAAAACGGAACAGTAATGAACCATGAAGGGGCAAAAGCTTATTCCATGACCCCTGCCGAAGAATTATACAGTGCTGTTGTTACAACAGGACTATCAAATACAGCTTATGAGAAGGGGAATGAAAGACTAGCCAGAATTCAGTCACTGATCAGGAAGAATGATCCCGAATTTGTAGCAAAACTGGCTGTTTATACAAGAAAAAATATGTACTTGCGTTCAGTTCCTCTGGTTTTGACGGCAGAACTGGCAAAACAAACCTCCGGTACAGACCTTGTAAGCAGAACCGTAGACGGAGTTATTCAGAGAGCCGATGAAATTACCGAATTACTAGCTTATTATCAGATAGCGAATGAGAGGACGGATCTTAAAAAACTGAACAAACTTTCAAAGCAGATTCAGAAAGGGCTTGTAAAATCCTTCAATAAATTTGATGAGTATCAGTTTGCTAAATATAACCGGAAAGCAGACGTAACTTTAAAAGATGCCTTGTTTTTGGTTCATCCGAAAGCAAAAGATGAAAACCAGCAGGCGATTTTTAATAAAATTGTGAGTGATACATTAGCCGTTCCTTATACCTGGGAAGTTGAACTTTCCGTATTAGGACAGACCAAATTTGCCGATGAAGCGGAAAAGAAATCAGCATTCAGAAACAAATGGGAGGAACTTATTTTCAGCAATAAACTGGGCTATATGGCTACTTTGCGAAATCTGAGAAATATTTTAGAAGCTGACGTCTCAGCAGAGGCCATGGAAAAAATATGTCGTTATCTTTCCGATGAAAAAGCCGTAAAAAACTCAAAACAGCTTCCATTCAGATTTTTGGCAGCTTATAGAGAATTAAAAAACACAAAGTCAAAATATTCGTCATCTGTTTTGGAAGCCCTGGAAAATGCAGTGGCAGTAAGTGCGGAAAACATCAAAGGTTTTGGCTTCGATACCTCTGTGGTCATTGCCGCAGACGTTTCCGGATCCATGCAGACTCCTGTTTCACCAAAAAGTAAAGTGCTGCTTTACGATATTGGCTTATTAATGTCCTTGATCCTGCAATCGCAGTGCAAGAATGTTATTACAGGAATGTTCGGAGACATCTGGAAAAGAATTCCGGTGCCTAAAAATGGTATCCTGAGAAACGTAGATGAATTTTATAAGCGTGCAGGAGAGGTCGGTTATTCCACCAACGGTTATCTGGTGATTGAAGACCTGATCAACACAAGAGAAATAGCAGATAAAGTAATGCTGTTTACCGATACCCAGCTGTGGAACAGTAACGGAACCCGGTACTCCTTTGAAAGTTTATGGAACCGGTATAAAGAAATTGCTCCTGATGCCAAGCTGTATATTTTCGATCTGGGAGGTTACGGTATACAGCCGCTTGATGTCAGAAAAAATGATGTGTATCTGATCGCAGGTTGGTCTGATAAAGTTTTCGATATACTGAACGCTTTGGAAGACAAAAAATCCGCAATTCAGATGATTCAGAAAGTAGTGTTGTAAAAGGCACTGCTTTTCAAAAATATAACCATTGAAAAACTTGTAGTGTAGATCGTGACAAAAGGACAAAAACTATATATGAATATTTAAAAAAATAGGAAAAAATTAAACTGCGTAAAAAGAATGCGCACCAGCATGATAAATTTGCAGCATACAAAACTAATAACCATGAATAACTATAAACCATGTCTTAAAGAAGCTGTGTATTGAGGTAAATGCCCAATACTCATGAAAAAAAATAAAGCTTTAAGACAAACTTTTGGAATCAATGAATATGGATTGATTGATTTCCTCGGGAAAATTTCCGGTGTACAGGTTTCCAGAATTTTATATGGAGATGAAATGGGGTGCTCCCGCTGTTTTCCGCACGGCTTCGAAGTAGTCAACGCAAAGCAGCGTAAATTTCAAAGGAACTGAAAAAAATACAGGAAAGCACAATGGAAAATAAAAAAACAGGTGCCGTAAAACAGAATTGCTTCGTTGGGGAACAGTAATGCAGGTTCGAATCCTGCTCTGCATAGCAGATGGTGTAAAAAGGGAACACTCTGTTGTGAACGTCTGTTTGCTCTGTAGCCCTGATAAAAAAATCAAGTGTCGTTTCGGGATCATACTTCGGGAATATGAACATTGGGTCGCAGGTTCGATTCCTGCCGACTCCCCCGAAAAGGAGAGGTCGCTCAGACGGTAGAGCAGATGCACGAAAGATCCTGACCCTGTTTGATTAAAATAATAATATTGTTAAAACCGATATTGAAGAAAAAAATAAACATCAGATGTCGTTTCAGAATCGTACTTCGATTTAAACCATCAGACGCAGGTTCAATTCCTGTCATTCCTGTTGTAAACGGAATGTAGCTCAACAGGCAGAGCAGATGGCAAAGAAAGATTCTGATATTTTACTCTGATACAAAAAAAGAGTGCCGTAGAAAAGGCTTACTTCGAATGAAAATTTAGACGTCAAAATCTAATAAAAGTGTAATAATCCTGAATAACAGTAAGGTAAAAGGTGCACGTCTGTCTTTTCGATTTTTGCCTCTTTTTTATAAAAATAAAACAGATAAGTGCCGTAGAAAAAAGTTACTTCGTAACTATAACGGTCCTAAGGTAGCGTAATCCGGGCGACCGGATCAGCGAAGCCGGGTTGAAATCCGGCAGGGTAAAAGTTTTCTGTAAGAAAATGCAAGTCTCACGCAGATGTCGAATTATCGGTTCACTGCCCATAATGGGTAAGAACGGCGCTCTTCAATGAGCATACTTTTTTCGCTTTTTGCCTTATCTGTCTCAATAACAAGTGCCGTTGAATAGTGTTACTTCGCTCATTACGACGGGGACGCGGGTTCGAGTCCCGCCTCTTCCACAAAATACGATGTAAAGGAAGAGTAGCTCAGCTGGTTAGAGCACGACATTACACATTCAGTTGTCGCCTTGTTTTAAAATAAAGTGTCGTCAGGAAAAAGCTCCATCGCATCATTCCTTTGGGGAAATAGTGAAGCTGGTTATTCCGGTATGAAAACTGGTTTTTTCCAAGGGTAGCCTTTAAAAAATTAAATGCCGGTGAAATTATTCTCCGGCATTTAATACTTGCTTAATCTCTTCCTCGAAAGTCTTTTTCCAGTTGGTGATTGTTGTTCTGCTTATTTTATATTTTCTGGACATATAGCTGGTAGAAAAACCATGCTTCTGCTGATATTGCAAAAGTTTAAACATTGTTTTTTTATCATAGGTCTTTAGTCTTTGGTTGCTTTTTTGGCTCTCCCGGGACTGTTCAAAGATCTTTTCATTGAAGTTCAGGACATCTTCCGTCGTATGAAGCTTATCCAGAAGTTCTCTGATCTTGGGATCCTTTAATTTTTCAGGATGTTCCAGCTTTAGCATATCATGGTAAATTTTCTTGTAATTGGGACGCATAATATATCTGTTTATCCGTTAGTATTGTCATTACTTTTCTGAAACCAGCGGTGAAGCGTACTCTTGGGAATAGAATATTCTTTGATTGCTTCGCTGTGGGTCATTTCTCCTGAAGAAATTCTTCTCATAATAAAGTCTTTGATCTCTTGGGTATAGATGTTTTTTCTGAAATAAGGGATCTTTTCGGACTTTTTATGATTTTTATTAACTGCTGAAGGAGGGGCATATAAAATAAGGTGCGAACTGTAAAGCCTGAAAAAATCATATTCAAGCAGCTTGCTCCATCGCAGAAGAAGTTCTGTATCTATTGAGTTGCTGGAATATACATTTTCGATGAACTCTTCATCTTTATTGAGAAAATTGCATATCCTTTCCATCGGTACTTCATTTTCATCAACCATCTCTTTAATAAATTTTCCGATATGAATTTCTTTGTATAACATGTATCAATATTTTATGATTAAAGCATTAGGAAAAATAAATCATTATACCTGATACAAAGATGATCGGTAGAGACAGTTTGTAGATAAAGTTCAGGCTGTTGTACAGTAACAATTCCTCCTGTTCTTTTGAATGTTCAGGTGGATGATTAAGATACAATCAGCTAAACGGTCTTTCGTTAGTTTTCAGGTTATTTTATCTGTAAATTGTTTGCTTTAAATAAAGCAAGCTCTTCTCATATAATTTACTTAGCAGACCTCTGGTTCAAACTTCTTTTTCACAGTCCAGTATGAATCAAATATAACCTTTTAAAGATCTTTCATGCAATTCTATTCGTAATATTCTATAAATATATAAAAAATAGATTGTGATTTACTTTAAACTTTTTTAGCCTTGGGTAAATAATCTATTTGTTATTCTTCAAATTTAATTAAAAATTATAGAAAACTTAATTAACATGTAAATTTTAATGAAAATTAACATGTTAATTAAGTTTATTCATTAATAATTAAATATGCTATATAGAGAAAACCGGAATGATAATGAAGGATAATAATTGTATAAGATCTGTTGAGTACCTACCTTTGTCCCTCAATGAAAAATACCATAAGCTTATTCGATTTTTCGAAAAAAATAAATTATAAAAATGAATTGCTTGCAGGTTTTACTGTTGCAATGACCATGATTCCTGAATCACTTTCATTTGCTATATTGGCGGGGTTATCTCCTTTAACAGGCCTCTATGCTGCATTTATGATGGGACTTGTTACCGCAGTTTTGGGAGGCCGTCCGGGAATGGTTTCCGGTGGGGCAGGAGCCACCATTGTTGTATTGATTGCTCTGATAAAATTTCATGGTGTAGAATATCTTTTTGCTGCAGTTGCCCTGGCCGGAATCTTTCAGATGCTGGTCGGCATTTTTAAATTAGGGAAATTTGTAAGATTGATCCCTCAACCTGTTATGTACGGCTTTCTCAACGGGCTGGCAGTAATTATTTTTATGGCTCAGATTGAGCAGTTTAAGATTATAGACAGCAGCGGTGCAGTCAGCTGGCTTCACGGAACATCTCTATATATTATGGGAGGCCTTACAGCACTTACGATCGCAGTGGTTTACTTCTTTCCGAAAATAACAAAAGCAGTTCCTGCCTCCCTGGCAGCTATTATGGTAGTATTTGCTGTTGTTTTGGGGTTCGGGATCCAGACAAAAACGGTGGCAGATATTGCTCATATCAGTGGAAGCCTTCCTGCATTTCATATTCCGAAGCTGCCTTTCACCTGGGAAACCCTGCAGATTATTTTTCCTTATGCGATGATAATGGCAGGTGTTGGCCTGATTGAATCTTTACTGACCCTGTCAATGGTAGATGAAATCACCAATTCAAAAGGAAATGCCAATAAGGAATCTGTTGCCCAGGGTCTTGCCAATATCACCAACGGATTTTTTGGAGGAATGGGCGGATGTGCCATGGTAGCGCAAACCTTAGTGAATCTGAATGCCGGATCAAGAGCCAGATTATCAGGGATTGTAGCTTCATTGATGATCTTGCTGATTATTTTATTTGGTGCACCTGTTATTGAAAAAATTCCGATGGCCGCTTTGGTCGGAGTGATGATGATGGTTTCCATAAGCACTTTTCAGTGGGTTTCCATCAGGATTGTTAATAAAATGCCAAAATCAGATATATTTGTAGGAATTACAGTGGCTTTAATTACTATTGTTCTTCATAATCTTGCGCTGGCTGTGCTGATTGGAGTAGTTATTTCTGCTTTGGTTTTTGCCTGGGATAATGCCCAAAGAATCCGTGCAAAAAAATACACTGATGAAAACGGAATCAAATACTATGAAATATACGGACCTCTGTTCTTTGGCTCCGTAACTGCATTTATGGATAAATTTGATCCTGCCGGAGATCCGGATGAAATCGTTATAGATTTTAAAGAAAGTCGCGTTGTAGATATGAGCGCAATTGATGCTTTGGATAAACTGTCGAAACGATACAGTCAACTGAATAAAAGGCTTTACCTCCGCTACCTTAGTGAAGACTGCCGAAAAATGCTGGGAAATGCAGAAGCTGTAATTGAAGTGAATATTCAGGACGACCCTACCTATAAAGTGATGCCGGAAAAATAAGATAAACCCATCTGAAAGATTAACAAGATCTGCGTTATCTGTGAAATCTGCGGGAACATAAATCATTTAAATTTCGGAAATATAATGATGTATAAAAACTGATTTTCAAAACAATTCTATTTGAACATCATTGGTCTTTACTTTATTTGATAACTCTTAGAATATATTCAATAGCAATGGTCTTCAGCCTATTGTAAAGAAGAAATAAATCTAGCCAAAATTTGCATCTGACAATTTATTATTCATTTAAGATAATCATATTAATAAAAGATACCCCCATAACCAGACAAGGACTGTAAAATTACTTTACAGTCCCTGTTGTTTAGGTCATTAATGTTTCAGCAATGAAATCCGGCACTAGAGCATAGTGGGAGAATTGCATACTGATGGAAGCTCTTCCGCTGGATAAGGTTCTCAGATCGGAAATATATCCGAATGTTGAAGCCAATGGAATTTCCGCGGTGAAAATCTTTCTTCCTGAACGTTCATCAATAGAAGTAATGATTCCTCTTCTGCGGTTAATATCCGCTGCTATAGCTCCCGTGTATTCCTCAATACTCTGGATCTCTATCAGCATAATCGGTTCCATAAGTTTAGGAAAACATTTCACAGCTGCATTTCTGAAACCGTCTCTTGCAGCAATTTCAAAATCCAGTGCAGCCGAATCATTAGGGTGGAAAGATCCGTCCAGAAGTCTGATACTCATACTTTCCAGCGGATAACCTTTCAAAGGACCGTTTGCCATGGCTTCTCTGAAACCTTTTTCAACAGAAGGAATAAATTCACCGGGAACAGCACCGCCTTTGATCAGACTGACGAATTCCAGACCGGCTTCATTATTTTCTCTGGGGCCAATTTCAAACGTAATATCTGCAAATTGTCCGCTTCCTCCGTTCTGCTTAGAAAACTTTTCCCTGAAGGTATGCCCTTTTGTTAAGATCTCACGGTATGAAACTTTTGGTTTTCCCTGATTCACTTCAATGCCGTGATTCAAACGAATTTTTTCCAGCGTTACTTCAAGATGAAGTTCACCCAGACCGCTTAACAGAGTTTCTCCGGTCTGCCCATCTCTTTCTACAACCAGAGAAGGATCTTCTTCCTGGATTTTAGCCAGAACCAAACCGAAAGATTTCTCATCACTGTTCGTTTTAGGTTCAATCGCAACCCTTATCACAGGTGCCGGAATGGTAATAGACTCAAGAAACACAGGTCTTTCAGGTGCAGATAAGGAATCTCCGGTTTTAGCATCTTTTATACCCGTTAAAGCGACAATGTCCCCGGCTTTTCCTTCCTCCATCGATAATGTTTTATCCGACTGCATCCTCAGAATTCTGGAAATCCTGAAACTTTCCCCTGTTCTTGCATTTACTACAGAGTCGCCCGGCTGTATCGTTCCTGAATAGATGCGGAGCATGGCCAGTCTTCCCATATGCTTATCAATCACCACTTTGAAAACGAGGCCTGAGAAAGATGCTGTTTCCTTACTTTGTATTTCAATGACTTCCCCGGTTCCGGGATCTTTCCCCTGAATTGGAGGCAGATGTTCGGGTGCAGGAAGATAATCTGCAATGGCATCCAGAAGCGGCTGAACCCCCTTGTTTTTAAAAGCAGAACCACATAAAACGGGAACAGCAGCTCTTGACGTACAGATCCTCTGTATACAAGCAATAATCATTTCTACAGAAACCTCCCGGTCAGATTCCATAAAGATTTCAAAGAATGTTTCATCATGTTCCGCGAGGGTTTCCATCAGCTTTGTTCTGTATTCTTCTGCTTCCGGGATATAACTGTCAGGAATTTCCTTTTCCACAATGGTTTCCCCGGTCTCTTCAGTCCAGTAAAGCGCTTTTTGTTTTACAAGATCAATCACACCTTCAAAATGGTCTTCAGCACCGATCGGAATCTGTAGTGCCATCGGAACAGCATTCAGTTTGGTTTCAATTTCTTTTAAAACAGCAAAGAAATCTGCTCCCGTTCTGTCCATTTTATTGATGAAACAGATTTTCGGAATACCATGTTTCTCAGCCTGGAACCATACATTTTCAGTCTGCGGCTGTACTCCTGAAGAAGCGCAGAAAACAGCGACAACACTGTCCAGAACCCTCAAAGAGCGTTCTACTTCCACAGCAAAATCAATGTGGCCCGGCGTATCGATGATATTAATGTTGAATACATTTCCTTCTTTTTTCCATTGAGTAGAAACGGCTGCCGATGAGATGGTAATTCCCCGGTTTTTCTCCTGAATATCTTTATCCATGGTGGTATTGCCGTCATCAACATTTCCGATCTTATGAATAAGTCCTGTATAATAAAGAAGCCTTTCCGATAAAGTGGTTTTTCCTGCATCTACATGGGCTATGATTCCTATATTTCGTGTATTGTATTTCATTTTGTTTAATTATATGGGTTGAATTTATAGTGTTGAATATCAGTGTTCTAAGTGTGCGGCGAAATGAATATATTCTAAAAAATGCATAGCAGTTCCCGGACCGGGAAATTTCCGGTCTGAAGGGTTTTTACCAGTCTATGATTCTGACATGATGTTTTTCAGAGGAGAAACTGATGAATTGATGATATGGGTATTTCAGAACATGACATAACCGGACACCAGAAATTTCTGATGGGTTAAAGTCTGAAAAATTGGGCAGCAAAAAAGACCTGTCTGAATAGAGAGGTCTTTTAACATATTTTTAGTAAAAAAGATCTATATAACTATTCAGATAAATATTCAGTGCTGCCAAAGTACACAGCTCTGACAGGATTGCTTAAAGTTATAATATTTATCATTTTTGTTGACATTGTTGATGGTTAATCGGTTGCGAAATTATCATTTTTTTTCAATTGTCAAAAATTTTTTGAACATTTTTTTATAAAATTGGGTTAAACAGATTTTTCAATGAGTCTTTTATAATCTTCCGGAACAATAAAAAATTCTTAAAATATCTTAAAACAGAGAACGAAAGTGATGCGTTTATGATAAAAATTTTATCTTTGGGAAGAAATGAAAATTAAACACTTGTTGATGATTAAAAATTTTTAAATCTTTTTCAAGAAGCTAAATAAAAACTTTTAACTTAAAATTATTGAAAACAGATATCGATATTCATAACCACTGTCACTTTTCCTTTGACCTGTGGCTCACCTTAATCAAATCTCATCCTGAATTTAAAGCAAAAAGAGTTGAGCTGTTCTCCTCGTATTTTAATATTGATAAACCAATTGATGAAGTTGCGAAATCCGTAAAATATTATGATGATCTTTGTAATACCATCAATGAGGTGACCGGAGGGAATATAGATACTTTTGAAATCTATTTATTGATTTTAAGCTCAATGAATGTTGATGTAAAACAGATTGATAAAGAAAATCTGGAAGGATTCTATCTGAAAAGTGAAGAATTGTTTTTAGAATACAGACCCGTTGTTATTTTTGAAAATGTCCGCAGTTTTTTTGATGAAATTAAAAATCAGGGAAAGACCATCAATATTTTAAGCAATACAGGTTTTATTAAAGGAACAACGATGAGGAAATTTCTGATCGGTGAAAATCTGGATCAGTATATTGATTTCCATATCTATTCCGATGAAATTAACTGTTCCAAACCGAATCCGCTTATTTTTCAGGAAGTAAAGAATAAGATAACTGATCAGGAGCTGCCGCTTCACCGTATTCTGCATATCGGAGACAATCCCATTGCTGATTATAAAGGAGCGAAAGACTTTGGCTTCAGTGCACACTTACTTAAACACTAAATCAATATGAACAAGAGATACAGCTTACACCACATTCATTCGGCGGATGAATTCACTTTTTCGCCCGCAGAATACAGCTATTTCAAATATGGCGATAAGTCGTATGCTGAAAAGTTTGCTAAAGAATTATTCGATGGCTTTATTGCCGGCTATGAGTACCTTTTAGATACCGATAAAGAGATCGTTGTGCTTCCCAGCCCGTATATGGCGATTCCTACGGCATCTAATTTTTTATGCTTTTATTTTAAAAAGTATCTGGATTATTTTCTTTTTCAGAAAGGGAAGAGATCTAGCATCCTGTCTAAAATCAACAGAAACCATACCTATATCACAGATTATGGGAATCTGAACTTTGAAGACCGTAAAAATCTGATCGCAAACGATACTTATTACATTGATAAAGATTTTTTAAGAGGAAAACTTTGTATTTTTATAGACGATATAAAAATTACGGGAAGCCACGAATATACGGTACACAAAATTCTGAACGAATACAAGGTAGAAGCAGATTTTATGTTTCTGTATTATGCAGAACTGATGAACTTTGATATTGATCCGAAAATTGAAAACTTCTTCAATTATTATGCAGTAAAAAATGTAAAACATATTGCAGAAGTAATGCTGAAACCGGGTTTTCAATTCAATACCAGAATTGTAAAATATATTTTAGGCCTGGATTCAAGTAATTTTGACTATCTTACGTCTAAAGTAAAGAAGGAGCAGATGGATCTTCTTCTGGAGCTGGCAATCAGCAATAATTATCATTTAATAAAAGAATACGAAAATAACATCAATTTTTTAACACAAACGGAATTACACTATGGCTATTAACTTACAAAAAGGACAAAGAGAAAACATTAACGCACCTAAATTCACTGTAGGTTTAGGATGGGATATCAATAATACTTCTACAGGAACTGCATTTGACCTGGATGCTTCTTTATTCCTGTTGGGTGAAGACAGAAAGCTGGTTTCAGACAACCACTTTATTTTCTATAACAACCTTGAATCTCCGGATAAAGCGGTGATCCACACTGGAGATAACCTTACAGGAGAAGGAACGGGAGATGATGAGCAAATCAAAATAGATCTTACAAAAATAGATTCTGCGATCAAGGAAATCACTGTTGTAGTAACGATCCATGAAGCAGAATCCAGAAAACAGAACTTTGGACAGGTAAGAAATTCTTTCATCAGAATTTTCAATACAGATACGAATGAAGAGATCCTAAAATATGAATTAGATGAAGATTTCTCAATCGAAACGGCTGTAGAATTCGGAAGAATCTACAATAAAAACGGAGAATGGAAATTTGAGGCGGTAGGCGCAGGACAGCGTGACGGCCTTGACAAGTTTGTATCAATTTATCAGAATTAATTATGGACAATCAGGGAAATCAGCCAACAGATCCATATGGGTCTATTGAGCCTCTTAAAACATTTGAACCGGCTCCAATGACGCCGCCGGTTGAGCCTGCCCAAAATGCAGCACCGCCGGTTCTTGTGGACAGGGAAGGAAATGTAAATCTGACGCAGATGCAGTCAGATGACCGTCAGAAATATGAAGTTTTGGCTAATTCAATTGATGAAGCCAATCCTGGATCTATCGTAAATTATGGAGCCGAACTTCAGAAAACACTTTCCAATCAGAGTGACAGCTTTCTAGGAAATGTAAGAAGATCCAATTCAGGAGAAGTTGGTGTATTGATCAACGACCTTTTGGTAGAACTTAATTATGTAGACGTAGATGAGCTGAACAGCAATAAAGTAAAAAGTTTCCTAAGCAAACTGCCGTTCATGAAAAAAGTCATAACGCAGGTAGAAAATCTGTTTACGAAATACGATAAAATCATCAATAATATCGAGCAGATCTCTTACAAGGTAAACGCAGGAATCATTACTTCTACAAAAGATAACGCTGTTCTTCAGACGATCTTTGAAAGTAACGTGAACTCTATCAAGCAAATTGAAGACCTTGTGATTGCAGGAAGCCTGAGAATGGAAAGAGCTGCCGCAGAATTGGCTCAGATGGAAACTGCTCCGCAGAACTATCAGGATTACCAGATTGCAGATAAAAGAGATTTCATTGCAAGACTGGACCGCAGAATGGCGGATCTTAAAGTGGTGCGTGTGATCATGATGCAGTCACTTCCGCAGATCAGACTGGTACAGAACAACAACGTTTCTATTGCAGAAAAAGCACAGACGATCCTTACGACAACGCTTCCGGTATGGAAAAACCAGCTGTCATTGGCTGTAGCGATGTACAGACAGCAGCAGAATATTGAAATTCAGCAGAAAGTATCTTCCACAACAGAAGAGATCTTAAGAAAGAATGCAGAACGTCTTGGCCAGAATTCAGTGAATGTTGCCAGAGCAAACGAACAAACCATTGTATCTGTAGAAACATTGAAAGAAACAACTTCAATGCTTATCAATACGCTGAATGAAGTAAAACAGATTCAGAAACAAGGTGCAGAAAGCAGAAGAAAACTGGATCAGGATCTTCAGACATTAGAACACGAATTAAAAGCAAACGTAAGAGGTTAAATAACAGGATACCAAGGTGGGGGATGATGCAGCAACCATAATGTCTCAGAGCAGAAGAAGATTAACAAAGCTTAAACTTCTTGCTAATTTTTTTGAACATATTGACATTATATCGATTTACATTAAAACCGATATTATCCATAATCTGTTTCAGGAAAATAAGACATTGGACTTTAACAAGCTGGAACTTTTCCACCTTCAGTATACCGACAGCCTGATTGAACTTCTCACGAAGATCAAAAGGCAGAAGGAAAACGAAATGCTGGCTGTCATTAACGAAATTGGTGTCAACAGCAAATATATTGCAGGTTTTGAGGAAAAAAAAGCAGACAGTTTTGAGACCGACAGGAAAATGTACAGCGGTATATTTTCCCAGCATCTGAAAACACTGTATAAAGATCTAACAGAAGACACTTTTACGGTAAATTGGGATAATGTGATGTATTTTCATAAAAAATATGCACAGGAATTTTACCGGAATCAGGCAGACGAAACACTGCTGAAGCCGGGCACATTTCCAGCTTATCAATACCGGGATTTTGCCATCGAAAGAAAGCTTTTGGGAAGATTGAATATACAGGGATTTAAAGTCCGGTTTGTCTGCGGTTATCTTATCGGGATTCATGAGTATGAACTTTTTAAAATCTTTCAGTCTGATGATTATTTCATTTTCAGCATAGACGATAAAAAGCTCTATCTTTTTGAACATGAACTGGATAAACTGGATATCTCTGAAAATGAATCCAACCAGAGTTCCATTATTAATCAGTTGAAAAATAAAAATGAACAGCTGGAAGGTTCTATGAACGAAAGAAAACGCACCCTCACCCCGGAAGTGGAAAACGTATTGAAAGACTACCTCCGAAACCTGGAAAATATAGACATTATGAGCAAAATATTCGATTTTGATGAAGAAACGAATATCCTGCGCGCAATGCTTAATTTGAATTTGAATAATAATTAAACGAAATTTGAGAAGCAGATACAGCATTTGCTTTTCGTGAAACAACAACAATTACAAACATAAAAACATGGCTATTAACTTACAAAAAGGTCAGAGAATCAACCTTAAAAAGGAGGACGGCGCAACGCTTAACCAGGCGTGTGTAGGGATCAACTGGGGGGCGATTGAAAAAAAAGGATTATTCGGAACTAAAAAAGAAGCAGTAGACTTAGACGGAAGCTGCATTTTATATGACTCAAGCAAAAACGTTACAGAAGTAATTTACTTCGGAAACCTGAAATCCAGAAATGGTTCTGTAAGACACAGCGGAGACGATCTTACAGGGGACGTAAACGGTGATGACGGACTGGATAATGAAGTAATCACAGTAGATTTCAGCCAGCTGGAACCTAATGTAGAGCATGTTGCATTGGTACTGAACAGTTACCAGGGGCAGGACTTCGGAACCATTCCTTTTGCCTCCATCCGTATTTATGAGGGAACACCTACCAATGTGAAAGAAGTTTTTGCTAAATATGACGTTGCTAATGATGCTTCTTTCAGCGGTCACGTTGCCATGGTAATGGGAGTATTCTATAAGAGAAACGGAGAGTGGAAGTTCAATGCTATCGGAGACCCTACTTCTGACAGAAAACTGGAACAGACTATTCAGACCGTACAAATGAACTATTTGTAATAGACTATCAATCAAAAAAATAAATAAAACAGCAATACTTGTACCCCGTACAGCTATTGCTTTTGTCATATAATAACACATAACTGAAGTGGAACATCAAAGTATTTTAGATCTGCACCCTGGCCTGGTGTGGGGATTCGCGATAACAGTCGTTATCATGCTGCTCCTGGACTTAGGGGTATTTAATAAAAAAAGTCATGAAGTATCATCCAAAGAAGCTACGATTTGGTCTATCGTATGGATCTCGCTGTCCATGGTATTCTCAGGAGTTGTTTATTGGGTTTTCAATACAGACGGAACTCCTCAAAGTCATGCGCTGGCGATAGAGAAATTTACACAGTATCAGGCGGCCTATTGGATTGAGAAAGCCCTCTCCGTGGATAACTTATTCGTCTTTATTCTTGTTTTCGGATTCTTTAAAGTTCCGAAATACCTTCATCACAAAGTTCTCTTCTGGGGAATCATCGGTGCATTGGTATTCAGGGCTATATTTATCTTTGCAGGAGTAGGACTGATTAATCTGACCTATCTTCCTGAAATGAATGTTTTCGGAGAAGCCGTAAAAATCAACATAGTAATGACCCTGTTCGGATTATTCCTTGTATATGCAGGGATCAAATCATGGGGTGACGGTGGTGACGATGATGATGAAGATTACAGCAATACAGCCGGAGCCAGACTAATCAAAAGTTTCTGGAAAGTTTCCGATAATTACGATGGAGATAAATTCTTCACGATTCAGAACGGAATCAAAATGGCAACACCGCTTTTAGTAGTGGTAGGAGTAATTGAATTTACAGACGTTCTTTTCGCAGTAGATTCAATCCCGGCGATCTTTGCGATCTCTAATGACCCGTTTATCCTGTATACATCGAATATTTTTGCCATCTTAGGACTTAGATCACTCTATTTCCTGTTGGCGAACTTCATCCACATGTTCAGCAAACTTCCGTACGGACTGGCGATTATCCTGTCTTTTATCGGGGTGAAAATGCTGATCGCACCATGGATCCATATTCCGTCCCCAATTTCCCTGGGAATTGTAGGAGGAGTATTGGTCATCTCAGTTCTCTTATCCATTATTTTCCCTGAAAAGGAAGACGACGAGAAAGAGAAACTTGACGAGAAAGAAAAACAGATAAAATAATACAAACAACCCCTGGGATTTTTATTCCAGGGGATTTTTTTTGATGTGAATAGAGTAGAAGCACTGTTTTGCATAGGAAAAATCAATTTTGAATCAATAATATCCCACGAAGGAAAAAGATATGGATGTGATCAATTTCCAGCCTCCAGCTTCCTTTCTTCTATTTAACAATAAAAAGACAGACTGGTTTGTCTATTTTCTCTTTTTATTGTATATTTGCAGAACACAAAAACAAAATATTATGATATCTCCAAGAGAAAGAATTGTAGAAGCAACATTTGAACTGTTTGCTAAGCAGGGGTATAACTCTACAGGAATCAACCAGATCATTTCCGATGCAGGAGTGGCAAAAGCCAGCTTTTATCAATACTTCAAGTCCAAAGAAGACCTGTGTGTAGAATTTCTTAAAGTAAGACATGCTTACTGGTTTGATGAGCTCGAACATTTTTCCGAGAAAAGCCAGGATCTTAAGTCCAGAATACTCATAGCCTTTGATTTTCTCATTCATATGAATGAAAAAGAAAACTTCAGAGGATGCAGTTTCCTGAATATTCTCTCGGAAATCCCTACAGATAACGTAAAAATAATGAGGGAGATCATGGAACATAAGGCAGCACTCAGAATGTATTTTCTTGAATTACTGAAAGATGAGACCCTTTCAGATCATGTCTATATGCTTTTTGAGAGCAGTATTATTGAAAGTCAGGTCTTCAGATCCAATGAATTAATAGAACGTTCAAAAAAAATAATCATTAATCTAATCCCTTAAATATGGAACAGAAACATCCCCTTCCACCTTTCACCCTTGAAACGGCGATACAAAAAATCCAGATGGCAGAAGATGCATGGAACAGTCAGGATCCTGAAAAAGTTTCTAAAGCCTACACACTCGATAGTGAATGGAGAAACCGGGATACTTTTATCAACGGAAGAGAAGAGATTGTAAAGTTTCTTCAAAGCAAATGGGAAAAAGAACTGGACTATAAGCTTAAAAAAGAATACTGGGCCCATACAGACAACCGTATTGCAGTACGTTTTGAATATGAATATCGTACAAAAGACGGAAACTGGTTCAGAGCTTATGGAAACGAAAACTGGGAATTTGATGAAAACGGTTTGATGAAGAAAAGATTTGCAAGCATCAACGATCTGTCCATTAAAGAAGAAGACCGGAAATTTAAATAAACCCAAAGGGCTGTTATCATGACAGTCTTTTTTGTTCCAATGAATTACCTAAAGAAATCATAGATTTCTAAAGACTCATGTGTACTTTTTATGCATAAAGCTTTAAACTTATTTCTACTTAAGTGTAAAGCCTTTTATGCCTATGGTGGTTAAAAAAATTCCTTGCCACAGATGTACGAATTTTTTTAATCTCTTGCAGATTTTTTCTTTTGCGGTAAGTGGAAATTATTTCCCATGCAGAAGCTTATTGATTTTTCTTCTCGTTTGTATGGAAACCTTATAAGCTTCGTCTCTCAGTTTCTGGATCTTTCCCACTGGCTGAAAAGCGGCAATACTTTCAAACGGATTAAAAGATAGCAGTTCATTGGTACAGTCCCTCGGGTCAAGCAGGGAATCTTTCATTATTACCACCTCACCAATTTTAATAAAAGGAGAATTTTTCCATTCTGTATTCAGCTTATTGACTGGTTGGTCTTTGAGGTCATAGCAAAACTGGATGAAAACATCGGCTGCAAAATCATGATCCTTCAAATAGACTTTTACGGCTTCTTTTGTTTTTAATTTATTTCCAAAATGATGATCGGTAGACTTGGGAGTTAATTTTATTTTGATGATATGATCTCCAAGGCGGTAAGCGCCTACAGAATGATAATCAAAAGACAGGATAAAATCGTTTCTTTTGCGGAGCAGCTTCAGGATATTTCTGGCAAAAGATAAGGTGAATAACGATGGAACTATTTTAATGCTTTGAGCAAGGATAGAAAAAAAACTGCTCCATTTTTTCATATAAAACCTGTTCACAGCGGTAAACAGCTTCAAAAATGTCGAAACTGAATTAACAGGAAATAATGGAAAGTTTACCAATGGAAAATTCGCGATAAGTCCTCCGTTTTCATTCTTTATTTTTACTGCAAATCCATAAGCCGGAATATCTTTTTTGGAATTTTTAATTTTAAGCTGCGCATTGGAAAGCCGGATGATAAGGTCGAACCTGTCTTTGTCAAAAAAATAGCGAAGTTCTTCGGGAATATTTTCATCAATATAGAAAAAGCCTTCCGTGACTGCGTACGTTTTGGCATGAGCATTTCGGGTAGCGTAATTGACATCGCTGATGGAAGAGGACTGTTCAACGAAATCGGCAATACTTTTTTTGTTGATTTCCAAAAGTTTCTTTTCCTCTTCATTCAGTACGTCGAGTTTCTTATTATATTTTAGTGGATGTGGCATTTAGTTTTTAAATTCAATTATAACACCAAGTTTCTGATTCTGTGTTAACATAATATTAAAGTTGTTTGAATTTTGATTACAGAAACAAAAGAGAACGCAGCAGAACTGAAATATTTTCAACACCAAAAAAGACTTATCTTTGTAAAAAAATAGAGTATGGGAGTAGCAGACATGTTATTTAAACGTAAAAAAGAACAAGCAGAGAAAAATCTGAAAGACGGTCAGGAATATATGCTGGAATACGGTAAGAGAGAAAGTGTTGTACAGCTGCCAAGTGGTTTACAGTACGAAATCATCACTGAAGGCGACGGAGCAAAACCAGGACCTAAGTCTACCGTAAAATGCCACTATCACGGGACAACTATTTCCGGAAAAGTTTTCGACAGCTCTGTAAAAAGAGGTACTCCGGCATCTTTCCCTTTGAACAGAGTCATTGCAGGATGGACGGAAGCTCTTCAGCTGATGCCTGTAGGAAGCAAATGGAGACTGATTATTCCTCCGCATTTAGCCTATGGAGATCAGCAGATCAGCAAAGAGATCGGTCCGAACAGCACCCTTGTTTTTGAAGTGGAACTGCTGGATATTAAGTAATCAATGCTTAAAAATAAAAAAAAATTTACCTGAATTCAGGTAAATTTTTTTTATTTGCATTACTTAAACTGAACTAAATTTTAAGTTAAGTGATCAAATGGATAAAATTTTATCTTAAATTAGCTGTATCAGACGGTCCAAACCGCCTGATCTTATTTAAAATCTGACTGAATGAAAAAACTGTTTTACCTTGTGGCTGTTTCCCTGCTGATGGCTTCCTGTGTTTCTAAAAAAAATCAGGTCATCAGACAGAATATCCTTACCCTGAAGGACAGTTATTGCAAGGCACCCTTCAAATACAATTACAACAATAAAGTTCCTTCTTATAATTCAGATTCTATTCTGGCGGCCAACAAAGATCTGAAACAGACGTTTTCAGACCAGAGTATTCTTATTCTGAATGCACTGGATAACCTGGATGAAGTTCATCAGATCATGAACCTTAAAAAAGACTCTTCCCTGGCTTCCCAGGTTAAAGTATTACAGCTTAAAAGTAAAATCAACAGTAAAATTACCATTGCCCTCACAGAACTGGATGCTGTTGCAGCAGAATTTGACTGTGAAGGGGAGAGAGTTGCCCAGATCGGAAATTATGTGGATAACCTGAATGATTCAAGAAACAATAAAATGATCCTGTATTCCATTATTGCAGGAGCTGCAGCTTCCATTGCCGGAGGAATTGTAAAAGATGAAAGCTGGAGCAATGCTATAGATATCGGAGGAGGGGTTTTGGGAGCAGGCTTCGGTCTCGCTACCCTTAATCCTAAAGGAAAGAAAGTGGAATTTATTCATCAGAGAAATCTTTTGAGAGATATCTGGAGGGAAAAACTGGAGTCTCCGAATTTCCCGCCTTTTATATGGTACATGTATACAGAGAAAAAATTCTCAAACAGAGAAGCCCGTTCCATTATCGGAAATATGAAAGAACGCTGGCTGCACTACCAATTTGATGACAACAGACAAAATGCAGATCAGTCAGTGATATTCAGTGATGGAGGATACTACAGAGCGAATGATCTTCACAACCGGGCGGCTATGCTTAACCAGATGCAGTCGGCTACCAGAACCATTAATCAGAATATCAATTACCTACTTCTGGATTTGGATCGTTTAATCCTTTAAGAAAAATTTAATTGTAATAAAATTTGTTACATTTAAAAATTTGCTTATCTTTGCCATGTAATTACAATGAACAATACAAGATTTGCTACGGCAATACATATTATGACCTTACTGGCGAAAAATCCTCAGGAATGGCTTACGTCCGATTGGATCGCCGGAAGCATCAATGTGAATCCGGTGATTGTCCGAAAGGAAATCAGCGTGTTGAGAGAAGCGGGTCTTATTGCCAGCAGACAAGGAAAAGACGGCGGAAGCCACCTAGCGAGAAATGCTGAAGAAATCAGTATTTCTGAAATTTACAGAGCAGTGAAAAATACGGAAGTTTTAGGGAAGAGAAATCAGAATCCCAATCCGGCCTGCAGCGTAGGAAAGGAAATCAATGTACATCTGGATACCTTATTTGAAGAAACCGATAAGTTGGTTGTTGGATTTCTGGGGAACAAGTCATTGAAAGAGTTTTCCGAACAGTTTGAGTAAAATTTTTTACCCATAAATGTAACAAAATTTATTACAATTAATTTAAAATAAAACAATATGAAAAAAGTAGCCGTAATTGGAGCAACAGGATTTGTAGGAACACAGATCGTAAATGAATTAACAGGCAGAGGATATGCCGTGGAAGCTTTAGTAAGAGATGCATCGAAGGTAAAAACACAGGAAAATGTAACCGCAAAAAGTATTGATGTAAATAATGTGGATGAGCTGGCAGAAGCTTTAAAAGGAAATGACGCCGTAATCAGTGCTTTCAATGCAGGATGGGCTAACCCCAATCTTTATCAAGATTTTTTAAACGGATCTGAGAACATTGAAAAAGCAGTAGAAGAATCCGGAGTGAAAAGACTAATCGTAGTAGGAGGCGCAGGAAGCCTTTATACACCAGATAACATACAGATTGTAGACACGCCTGATTTTCCTGAAGCCTACAAGCCGGGAGCAACGGCTGCAAGAGATTATCTGAACAAAATCAAAGGAAACAATACCCTGGACTGGACTTTCTTCAGCCCGGCTATTGAAATGAATCAGGCTAATACAGGAGAAAGAACAGGAAAATACAGAACTTCTCTGGAAACTCCGGTTTTTGATGAAAACGGAAGAAGCCGCCTTTCCGTAGAAGATGTAGCAGTAGCCCTTGTGGATGAACTGGAACAAAATAACCACATCCGTGAACGTTTTACAGCTGCTTATTAATCCATCAAAAAATAACCAATGTTAAAAAAGAAATTATTACCTCTGATTGTTCTGCTGTTTGTCGTCAATATGCTGTCAGCCGGAAATTTGAAGATCAAAGTATACAATCCGGGATCAAAAGCGATCTTTTCTGTTACTTCCACAATTATCTACGGAGATAAGGATGCCGTACTTATTGATGCCCAGTTTCAGAAACAGTACGCCGAACAATTGGTGAAGGAAATAAAAGCTACAGGCAAAAATCTGAAAGCTGTTTTTATTTCCCACAGTGACCCCGATTTTTATTTCGGATTAGATGTGATCCGTAAAGCATTTCCCAATGCAAAAATCATTTCAACCGCCCAGACTGCTTATCTTATTTCAGCATCAAAAGATGATAAAATAGCAGTTTGGAAACTGCAGCTCAAAGAAGATGCACCATCAGAAATTATTGTTCCCGACGCAGTAACTGCAATTCCTGATCTTGAAGGAAATAAAATTGAAATCATCAACAAGCCTGAAGATCCGGCGCACAGCTTCCTTTGGATTCCATCTGTGAAAACCATAGCCGGAGGAATTTCAGTCTCCACAGGTTCACATCTTTGGATGGCAGATACCCAGGATATAAAGGCTGTTGATCAGTGGATTGCCCAGATTGATGCGATGAAAGCACTGAAACCGGAGCAGGTTGTCCCTTCACACTTTTCAGAGAATTCTTTATCACCCAAGTCTCTTGATTTCATAAAAAGTTATCTGGAGAATTACAAAAAAGCAGTAACTGAAAATAAAACAACAGATTCAATTGTGAATTTTATGGTCAGAAAGTATCCCGGGCTTCCCGGAAAAGAAGAGCTGGAAATGGGCGTAAAAGTTTTTCTTGGACAAATGAATTGGGATCTTAAATCTCCGTATCCTGCCATTGGGCACAAAGTGGAAGCTGATCTCGGAACATTCAGATTTATTCTTGACTTTAAAGACAATAAAGAGATGTCTTTTACAGGAGCAGGCGGAAAGGTAAAAGGAGCTACTGATACGGTACAATATACTGCAGTGGAAGTGGCTAAGAATGTTTTTATGGTCTATTGGCACGAGCCTAAACTGGGTTCCAATGTTACTCATATTCAGGATTACAATAAAAATATAGTATATACGAATATTGCAGATCCGGATGGTTCATTCAAACATCTGAAAGGAACACTCAAAATTGTAAAATAAATACGAACTGCTATCCATCAGGACGGCAGTTTTTTCTAACCTTATAGGTTTCCAAAACCTATAAGGCTTAATTAAATTATCACACAAACATCTTCCAATCTGCTAGAGATTTTTAGGTTCGCAGATGTATCAGATGAGGCAGATTTTAAGATTGAAAACATAAAATACAACCGAAAATCTTGTATTTCCTGGAGCCTTAAAAAGCATGTAGTCGTAAAAATCTTAGTGTCTTGGCATATCCCAACAAAAAAATCATCAAATAAAAAACGGCTGTCAGAAAGACAGCCGTTGGTTGTTATAAATTCATAAACAATTTCGGATTAACCGGAGTATTGTTCTTGTGTACTTCGTAATGAAGATGAGGTCCTGTAGAACGTCCTGAATTTCCGGATTTGGCAATAACCTGTCCTACTTTTACTTTATCGTTAACCTTTGAAACAAGCTGTGACAAATGCCCGTAAAGCGTAGCCAGCCCGTTACCGTGGGAAACAATCACGCAGTTTCCGTAACCTCCTTTCTGACCGGAGAAAATTACAGTTCCGGCTGCTGCAGCTCTTACATCTGAACCATAAGCAACAGCAATATCAAGCCCTTTATGGAACTGCATCTGGTCAGCCTCTGCGGGTGGGTTGTTTTTTTCCATTGAAGCTTTAGAATTGGTGTTTACAGCAACAGATTTTACTGAAGTAGCTGCTGGTGCAGGAGTCGGAGCGGCAGGGGCAACTTTTGGAGTAACCATTACCTTGATTTCCCTTTTGTTTCCATAGCTGTCTGTAACTTCTACGATTTTTTCAACCGGTACAGGTTTTACTTCAGGTTTTGGAGCAGCGGTTGCTGCAGGTTTAGACTCTGCTGAAACAGTAGATTTTACGGATGCAAATACGGTTTTGAAAGGAATCGGGTTTTTTCTTATGCCAAAATTAGATGAAATATAGCCGTCTGTAGGCATTCCCAGAGGAACCTGCATCAGTTTGTTCTGCAGATCCATTAAATACTGGCTGTATCGGTTGGATTGTTTGGCCAGATATACAGAATTTGAAATACTGTCTTTGCTCAGGGTCATCAGCTTTTCACTCGAAATGTCTTTAGATTTTAGGAATGAATTAAGCTGTGCCACAGTCTGATCTACTAAAGTAAGATCTGTTTTCATTTTTAAGTAATCTACACTGTCTTTTTCAGTGTTTATTTTTACAAGGTTGATCTCATAGGTCTTGTCATCTTTTTGAGAAAACAGCCTAGCAATAACAACGCCTTGTGCAAAAACTACTAGTAAAAGTACTCCAAGAAGAATGTTTACGTTCTTTTTGCTGCTTAGAAATTTCTTCATATTTCTTCTCTTAGTATATTATAAAACGGTTTTAAGCGTGCAAATTTAAGTAAAAACTAAGTTTTGCGGGTTATTCTTAAATAAAAATTATATTTTTCTGTATTTAACGTTTAATTAGGTATTTAATTGTGCAGATGTGTTAATTTTTTCAGAATATGGGTTTTATCATGCTCTCAAAAGCCTTGTTACATCTTGTTTTAATATATTTGCAGTTCACATTCCAATTATGGCTAAAAAGAAAATAATTTCAGAATCTTCGAATCCTAAAAAGAATAATAAGGAGATTTCTGTAGGGGTGGTAGGAAGTGGAAGTTTTGCCACTGCCATCGTGAAAATGCTTGTTGAAAACTGTAAAATAGTGCACTGGTGTGTAAGAAGTGAATTTGTGAAAGGAGCTATAGAGCTTCGTGGGCATAACCCTACCTATCTTACCGCTGCCCATTTTAATCTGAAAAGCTTAAAGCTGACAACGGATATCAATGAACTGGTTTCTGCCTGTGACGTGATCGTTCTGGCTACACCGTCTATTTACCTGTCTGATACATTGGACAAAATGAGCTGTGATTATTCAGATAAGATCTTTGTTTCAGCAATCAAAGGAATTATCCCTAAAGTAAATGATGTGGTAGCACACTACCTGCGTGATGAGTTTAAGATTGGTTTCAGAAACCAGGCGGTGATTGCAGGACCGTGCCACGCAGAGGAAGTGGCAATGGAGAGGCTTTCATACCTTACTATTGCGACTGTGGAAGATGAAACGGCTGAAAAGCTTGAAGAAGTTTTTAGCTCAGACTTTATCAAAGTACACACAAGTAAGGATATTCTTGGAAATGAGTACAGTGCGATCCTTAAAAATATTTTTGCTATTGGGGCTGGTATCGCAAGCGGATTGGGATATGGAGATAACTTTACTGCTGTTTTTGTATCTAATGCCATCCGTGAAATGGAAACCTTCCTGGAAGCCATCTATGAAGCACCAAGAGATGTGAATGAAAGTGCTTATCTGGGCGACCTTCTGGTAACGGCTTATTCACTTTTCTCAAGGAACCGTAACTTAGGTAATCTCATCGGAAAAGGGTACACTGTAAAATCTGCGATCCAGTCTATGAACATGGTCGCAGAAGGGTATTATGCTGCGGATTCTATTTATAAAACTGCAAAACAAAAAGGCCTTAAATTGCCGATTATTGATACAGTATATGCCATTCTTTACGAAGGTAAGAACGCCGAAAAGCAGTTCAGAAAGCTAACAGCAAAATTAAACTAGTAAAATTCCGGTTACAGCCTTACTATAATCATAAAAAAATAAGAAGCTCAGTCTTCACATAAAACCATAACAAGTATTCTGTTATGGTTTTATTTTGGCCTTCTTTTTCTTTCTTTTTTCAGAACACCCACACAAGGATAGTTTGTGATGCGAAATCTTGTTTTTTCATAGAAGAAAATTGTTTTATTTGATTTTTCAAAAGAATATAACCCAACGGGATTTATAAAATATGACTAATACGGAAATTGCTACATCGTATATGCCAGGAGATCAATCGGGTGATATTATATTACAAACTCCCATACATTGGATGGGGCAGCTTACAGCAGGAATCAAGATACAGAGTCATTGACTTGGCAGTTAATGATGGTTTACCTTTTATAAGTTCTTTAATCATCAATCAATACCTTTAATCAGGCTTTAGAAATCGGCATAATCAAAAAAATAAGGCCTTATTGTAAAGACCTTATTTTTATATATGTTTGACTTTTTATTGGCTCATTTTCGTGATTACCAGTACAAATGAAGATCTTGCATTAAGATTACTGTTGGTAAATCCGTTCCCGGTATCAAACTCGAACCTTTGTTTAAACGTTAAGGGAGCTGCTATCGTCAAAAAATAGGTTCCCTGGAAAAACGTAAAGGAGCTGGAGAGCTCACACATTTTGTTTTGCTCCGTGATGACAGCTGTACCGGCGGAGTTCGTCAGATAAGAACGTGTACAGGTAAAATTCTGAGACAGATATTGGGTATTGGCAGGTCCGCTGTTATTATTCGCATTGCTGGTATCTACAGAATATCGGATGATATAGGTTCCGGCTGGAATCGTAATGGATGAGGTATCGGAACCAAGAGAAGCTCCCGTAATCTTATTGGAAGCAACCGTAAATCCTGTAAGCGTATTATTGGTGCTGTTAGCCGGAATAAGAGTACCCGAACCTATTGTCAGAGACATGCTCTGAGGTTCTGCTCCCGCAAGAATAGCGCGCTGCCATTGATTTCTGATCCAGACATAGTACCCTTTGGGGTGAACAGATACCCCTCCCTTATTATAGATCATCAAACCGTCCGTAGGATTAGATACCGGACTGCTTGTGCTGTTCAGCGTGATGAGGTCATATTGTGGAAAAAGTACCCCTTTGTTGGTTGAATTAATATCCAGAACACTACCCGCTCCAGGAACATTTGTATTAATGCCAACCTGCGCTTTTGCTGTTATGCTGACAAAAAAAACAGCCATACAGATGATATAAATATGTTTTTTCATTTCTTTGATAGTTTATTGATTAAGTGCAGACCGCTGAATATCAACCTTTGTATTGGTGATAATGATCTCACCGTTGTTAGGAGTAGTACCCCCGGATCCCATTTGATAGGTCCCTCCCGCGTCATGCGCTATGGAAGGCATCAGATTAATAGGAGTGGTGGATGTTGTTACAAAAGAAAAACTCAGATTAAGTGTATGGGTTTTATTACTGGCAATAGACTGGGCATTGATGCTGATTGTTTTACCATATTGTGTATTGGTTGCAGGATCCCAAAGTCTTACAAGATACTGATGAAGATGTACAGGTGTATTTCCAATACCCGCAGAACTGCTTTCCAGGGTTGTTTTGATATTCAGACATACATTCACAAGATACCCGCTGTTTCCGGGAAGAGTAATGGCTCCGGTAGCAGTGCTGTATGAAGCCCCGATATCATTGGATACAACAGTCAGGGCAGCATCAGTAAAATCTTTATAAATACCGTTGTTAAGGCTGCCTAATATCGGGTAATCAGTATTTCTCTGAAGGATCATATAGCTTACCAGATTATAGGTGTCAGCAATCTGGCTCCAGCGGTTATTTTTCCATAAATATAATCCGGGACTGATAGAGTTTCCTTTATTGTAAACCAGAAGCCCTTCAGCAGGATTGTTTATCGGGGTTGTATTATTTAAAATATCCACAATGTCCACCCTTGGAAGCAGCACCCCTTTATTGGTAGATTCGGATACCTCCAGAACAGCAGAAGCATTCACACTCGTTTTCCCAATAGCAACTTGCGCATAAAATAGCTGAACTATTAATAAAAATAGCAGGATATAATTTCTTTTCATATTGTAAGTGTTTAAATTTTAGATATTTTGATGTAAGATCCGGTTGGAATTACATTAACAAGGTCATAGAACGTACTGTTCTGCATTCTCCCGAATCTCAGTCTCAACCCTCCAATGATATTGGCGTTCGCATTAGCCGGAACACTGTAATAATAGGACCAGGAAGCCAGATGATTGGTGCTGGTTTTAGAAACAATCGGAATTTCTTTTCTTGTATTAACTCCTGCGGTAAACGTATTGGTAGAATTATTATAAGTATCCCCATAAAAATCTATAAAATATCCCATCAGGTAATAGGAGCTTCCAGTTAAAGGAGCAGTTCCGCCCTGTCCGGAAGGGTTTTCCGGTGGGGAATTAAGATTCAGGTTCACTTCTACTAAATAATTTCCCTGGGGAAGAATCAAGGAGTAGCCTCCTGACAAGGTATTCTGTACTACCTTAAAACCATTGATGTTGGAAACCCCTGAAATAGAAGGGGGATTCACAAGAAGCAGTGTATTAACACCGGCAGCAGCATTATCCAGAGCAGATAAAGAACCTGTAAAATCCAGATAAGCTACCTTAGGAGTATCTTCAGCATCTATAGTACTCTGCCAGCGGCCTAAAGTGCTGTTGAAAATATGCAGCGCCTTATTATTACTGTTGGTTCCTCCATTAAAAGCAATAAGTCCGTTGGCTGGACCATTAACCGGTGTTGTTGTGCTGCTGAGGCTGGCAAGGTTAAGATTGGGAAGAAGAAGTCCTTTGTTTCCTCCCGATACCGTAACTGATGGAGCAGAAGTATAGCCACTTCCTCCGTTGTTGAGAGTGATCCCTGTTACAACACCATTTGAAATGACAGCTGTGGCGCGAGCTTTATTTCCGCCGTTTACAATCGTTCCGCCTCCGTAGAAACTAACCGTTGGTGCAGAAATATAGCCGCTTCCTCCGTTTGTTACGGTAATACCGGTAACAGCACCGCCTGAAACAGTTGCCGTTGCGATTGCTGGTATTCCGTTGAAATTTTCAATGTGCAGAATGGCACTGGGGTCCGGTGTGGACGTGTTGATTCCTACATTTCCGCTTTGGGCTAATGCCGCTGCTGCGAAAAATGTACTTACGAAATTAATAATTTTCATCTGTACTATGTTTAATAAGAAATATTTTTAATTGAATTGTGTCTTAATGTGTGTTTATTTTAATGCAAATTACATAAAATAAATTATATATTAATGAATTTTTCGCATTTTAAAATGTTAAACATTGTGTTTTATTCAATAAAAAGTGATAATTTTAATTTTATATTTAATATTTTTCACAAAATATTGATAAATTGTTATAACGTAAATGTTTACTGTTGAAAGATTTTTTATGATAAACTTAAAATAACTTAAGTTTTTATAACTTTTTTTAACATTTTAAGTCCTTTTTATGAGAGTTTTGTTATGGTAAATCAGGTTGGGATTTTTTTTGAAAATAGAGGTCCTGATGAAGGGAAATCCGGGAAAATAATCATATAATCACTATTTTCAATGAAAATCTATTGATACTTTCCATCACATTTTTTTGCGGAAACCGAAAGAATTTTTCCGTCAAAAAATAACGTGTTAAAATCGTTAAACGCGTTATTTTTTATAAAACTTTTCCCGAAATTTGAAGTAAAATTTTAGATTATGTCACAATCGCTTACAAGCAGAACACCGAAACCCAAGTACGATGTTGTCCTGATAGGTGGCGGAATTATGAGCGCCACTTTAGCAACACTGCTACACGAATTTGATCCTGAACTGGAAATTGCAATATTTGAAAGGCTTGGAAGGTTTGCTAAGGAAAGCACCGCAGCCTGGAATAACGCGGGAACAGGACACTCTGCTTTTTGTGAACTTAATTATACCCCTGAAAAACCAGACGGAACCATTGATATTACCAAAGCAGAAAGCATTGCCGAACAGTTCGAAATTTCAAAACAGTTCTGGTCATATCTGGTTACTAAAGGATATATTCAGGATCCCAAGGATTTTATCAACTCGTGTCCGCATATGAGTTTGGTATTCGGTGAAAAAGAAGCAGAATACCTCAGAAAACGTCACGAGAAAATGTCAGAATCTGTTTTGTTCTCCGGTATGGAATATTCTACTGACCATGAGCAGCTTAAAGAATGGATTCCTCTGGTAATGAGTAAAAGAAACGGATCCGAAGTAATGGCTGCTACCAAAATGGATATGGGAACAGATGTAAACTTTGGAACTTTGACCAGAAAAATGGGAAGACATTTGCTTGAAGATTCCAATGTTGAGGTTTTCCTGTATCATGAGGTGAAAGATATAGATCCTAGAGAGGACGGAAAGTGGGAGATGAAGGTAAAGGACAGAATTCATAGTAATCAGCAGGAAGTGGTTGCTGATTTTGTATTTATCGGGGCCGGAGGATACGCACTTCAGCTGTTGGATAGTTCAGATATTAAAGAAAGTGAAGGATATGGAGGTTTCCCGGTTTCAGGACAGTGGCTGGTAAGTCATAATCAGGAATTGGTAGAGAAACACCATGCCAAAGTATATACACAGGCCACAGTAGATGCTCCGCCAATGTCGGTTCCTCACCTTGATCTTAGAATTATTGATGGCAAAAAAGCCCTTCTATTTGGCCCTTTTGCTGGGTTTTCTACCAAATTCCTGAAAGAAGGAAGTTATCTTGATCTGCCGGAAAGCGTTAATACGAAGAATTTAAGATCATTATTCGGAGCATGGTGGCATAACATTCCTCTTACCAAATACCTTATCCAGCAGGTTGCGATGACAAAATCCCAAAGAATGCAGCACCTGAGAGAATTCATCAAAGATGCCAAAGAAGAAGACTGGGAGCTTAAAGTAGCAGGGCAGAGGGTACAGATCATTAAAAAAGATGAGAAAGAAGGCGGTAAACTGGAATTCGGAACCGAAGTGGTTGTGAATAAAAAAGGAACGATTGCTTCTCTTCTCGGAGCTTCACCGGGAGCTTCCACAGCGGTATATGCCATGTTAAATGTTCTTGAAAAATGTTTCCCTGAAAAACTGAATGGCGAATGGCGAGAAAAGCTGCTGGAAATGGTTCCTTCTTATGGACAAAAGCTGGCTGATCATCCGGAGCTTACCGAGAAGCTGAGAAACTATACCAAAGAAAAATTAGAATTAGAATATTAACATAAGCGATGGGCAATGGGGAATAAGTAATCAGGATACATTACCCATTACTCATTGCCTATTACCCATTACTAATAAAAAAGTGGAAGAAGTTGTTGTAAAGCCAATCATTGTAAAAGAACTCCTGGAATCTCTTCAGACCAAGATAGAAGAGGAAAAGCAGGTCATTGTACACTGCTGTTTTCCGGCATCACCATTTTTAGGAAATCTGATCAGGATTTGGAATTCAACCTATCTTTTTGATAACCAGTCTGAACATAAAAGCAGCCTCATTCATGCCGAAAATATTACCATATATCCCAATTGGACGCCCGTTCCCTTTATGCAGGATTTTTGGTTTACGCTGATCTTTTCAGGCCTTCCCCGGGACTGTAAAAGTTTTGACCTGAAAGAAGTAATTCCTGAAGAAGGCGGTTTTTTTGTGGAATCTATCAAAAGAAACTCACTTGATGTTTACCGGGTGAAAATTTCAGAATCTTATTAAATCTATGAAAACAAGAGAAGAAAAACTGAAACAGATTATCAGCTGGGCAGAAGATAACCCGGACGTTCGTGCCGTCTTGCTCACGAGCTCACTGGTGAATCCCTATGCTCCCGTAGATGATTTCAGCGACCTTGATGTGGAACTTGTTTTTGAAAACAGGGCGCCTTATGAAACCCATAATGACTGGCTTTCACTTTTTGGAACTCCTATCTCCATGATAGAAGAAGATGACCGTGTTTTTGAAGGAAAGCACGCAATGAAAATGGTGCTGTATCGGGATCATGTAAAAGTTGATTTCAAACTTTACCAAAAAGAAGATTTTCTGGCAGAAATTCAACAGGATTCCCTTCCCGAAGATTGGGATGTGGGATATAAAATTCTGGTTGATAAAGATGATCTGACTAAAGAACTAAAACCTCCAACCTATCAGTCTGTGATGATTCACAAACCGAAGGAAGAGGATTTTAATAAACTGATCAACGACTTCTGGTGGGATACAACCTATGTGGCTAAATGCCTTCAGCGTGGCGATATTTTTTACGCAAAATTCATGACTGAAAATGTGATAAGAACAGACTATCTGGTTCCACTCATAGAATGGCATATTGGAGAATCACAGGGCTGGAATAATATCACCACCAATAAACACGGAAGACTTTTCCCGAAATACCTTCCTGAAGATTTATGGAATAGAGTAGAATCCACCTTCTCAGGAAGTAATATTGAAGATAACTGGATTTCTTTGTTAGCTTTTGCAGATCTCGTTCATGAACTGGGTGCTGCTTTGGCCCAAAAGCTTAATTTTATCTATCCCACTAAGCTAGAAGAGGATATCCGGAACTATCTTGCAGAAGTCAAAGCAATGCTTTAATTATAAACGAATTCATTCTGCCTGATCAGATTTTCTATACAGTATTCTGCAATAGCCGTAATTGTTACAAATGGATTGACGCCAATGGTTCCCGGAATTAAAGACCCGTCCAGAACATACAGGTTCTCATGCTTTTTCAGCTTTCCGTATTCATTGGTGGCTTCTCCCAAAACACAGCCGCCTAGCGGATGATAGCATATATCAGCTCCGAATCCGTTCTTAAAAAGGAGATGACTTCTTGTACCGCCATTAGCCTTGTTCATTTTTTTTATAAAATAATCTGCATTGTCTCTCATTTTGGCAGTATGCTGTTCATTCCAGTCCAATACCAGTTCGCTTTTATCAGGATTATAAGTTACTTCTCCTTTTTTGTCAACCCTATTGATCAGTAAATACAAAGCGGTGGCAACGTCCATTCCCATGGGTAATGGTGCAATCTCTGTGAAAAAAGGATGTTCAGGATCATCCCAATTGTCAATCCCGCCTACAGGAATTGTAGATTGTTTGGATCCCGTTCCGCCGGATAAAGGTTTAACCCAATTTCTTCCCGTCATAAAATTACCATTGTTACCCCAGTTTTTCCCGATACGTTCATGAACAGGAAATCCGTTTACAGCCTGAGAATGTAACAATAGTTTTAGCGTTCCCATAGTTCCTGCTGCAAGGATCAGCTTTTTGCAGTTGAATATTTTATCAGAAACCGATGCTCCGGAAGTATCAGTTTCCTGAACTTTTAAAGTATAGGTCTGGTCATCATTCAGTTTAATATAATCCACACGGTGAAGGTCAAGGATTTCCAGGTTTCCCGTTGCCATTGCTTTTTTCAGATAGGTTTTATCCAGGCTGTTTTTACCGTGGTTGTTTCCGTAAATCACTTCCGTGTTGAGTGCAGAACGGGGAACTTCATTTTTGTATTCCTTTTCCATATATTGAAAATCATAGACATTCGGAACCCGTATTGTTTTAAATCCGGCTTTGTGCGCTTCTGCTTCTCCCACTCTTGTAAATTGATAATAAGGACAGTCTTTCAGAAATTGTTCATTAATTACATTAACTTTCAGCTCTTCGTGCACAAGAGGGAAATAATGGTCATAAAATTTTTGAGTATCAAGGCTGGGAAAAACCTCTTTGAAATAGCTTTCTTTAGGAGTAACTGCCATACCTCCGTTGACTAGCGAACCGCCGCCAACCCCTCTGCCAGCCCAGATATTGATGTTTTCAAATTCCATCCGGTCCAGTGTTCCGGTAAATGGTGTCAGAGAGAATATATTCATAAACGGAGCAATCGTTTTATTTTTCAGCCATGCCGCACTTTTTCCGGGTTTGAGCAGATTGGAATAAGGAATTCCGGCTTTCTCCCAGTTAAGCCCCATTTCCAGAAGAACTACTTTTTTTCCGGATTCACAGAGACGTAATGCAGAAACAGCCCCTCCATAACCGCTTCCGATAATGATAATGGGAGCATCAATAATCTTTTTTTCAGACTGAGGCTGGGCAGCCTGAAACAAATTGGAATTAAGGAAATAAAATCCGGATACAGCCAAGAGGCCTGTCTTGATGAATTGCTTTCTGTTCATAGGCATTGCCTGTCAAAAAATATGCTAGGAAAAAAGGTTTGGGATTTATTTAAAACAGATTATGCTATTTTATCAGAATTTTAACTTTTCATACCGTTGGAAATTCATAGTTTTACTTATAATTTTAAATAGATCATGAAAAAATATATCATTTTATTTCTGCTGTTTCCCCTGATGGTTTTCTCACAGAGAATCGTGTCAGGAGAAGTTATGGCTGTTAAAAAATTCCAGGAGGACCTTAATGCGGAATACAAAGATCCTAAACAGACCCCTTTGCGAGGGGATAATTTTACCAATTTTAAAGGACATCCTTTTTTTCCGTTCAGCCGGAAGTACAGAGTAATCGCAGAGCTGACCAGAACAAAAAATGCAGAACCTTTTGAATTACCTACTTCTTCGGGCAAAACAAAGAAATACAGAGAATATGGAAAAGTAAATTTTATGCTTAATGAAAAACCGTATACTCTTACCTTATATCAGAGCTTAGACCTCATGAAGCAGAAAAAATATAAAGATTATCTTTTCCTTCCTTTTCGTGATGAGACCAATGGCAAAGAAACCTACGGCGGCGGAAAATATATGGACCTGAAAATTCCGAAAGGAAACACCATTGTACTTGACTTTAACCAATCATACCAGCCATTCTGCGCATATAACGCTTATGATTACAACTGTCCGATCGTTCCTGAAGAAAATAAACTTCCTGTGGAAATAAAAGCAGGGGTGATGTACGAAGATATTTATCATCATTAGTTATGGTAACCTTACAGTTCTTCAAAGAAGATGACCTTTTCAAAGTGAATTATGCTCTGGATGAAGATCAGCTGCGTTTTACTTCCACAGCGGAACAGGCGATACAGAGAATAAAAGAAAGAAATGATCATCAATCATTTGCGGTTATTATTATGGATAAAGGACTGCCTGTAGGTTTTTTTGTCCTTGATTTTGGTGAAGATAAACTGGATTTGACCAATAACAAGGATTCTGTCTTATTAAGGTCTTTATCTGTAAATCCTGAAATGCAGGGAAAAGGAATAGGAAAAGAAGCAATGCAGAAAGTAGATGATTTTGTCCGTGAAAATTTCAGTCACTGTAATGAAATTGTGCTGGCCGTCAACCAGAAAAATGAATCGGCGTATCATATTTACCGTAAAGCAGGATATTCTTATGATGGTAAAACGAGGATCGGAAGAAGCGGGCGTCAGTATCTGATGTATAAAAAACTTTAAGAAAATTTTAAATTCAAAAACTTCTGTTCTGCTGATTTCTTCCATAACTTTGAGTAACATCAAATTCAAAATATGGAAATATCACTTCATCATCAGGTCGCTGTAGTTACCGGAGCTTCCAGCGGAATAGGTTCAGGAATCGCAAAATCTTTAGCAGCAGCAGGGGCTGCAGTGATCATTAATCACTCTTCGGAAAGATCTACAGAAGAAGCAAAAGCTGTCTTAAAAGAAGTTACAGATGCCGGAGGAACAGGAATAACCTATCAATGTGATGTCTCTAAGGAAGATCAGGTTATCAAAATGTTTCAGGATGTGGTTTCCGAATTTGGGACAGTAGATATTCTGATTAATAATGCAGGAATTCAAAAGGATGCGAAATTCACGGAAATGACCTTGGACCAATGGAATGCTGTTATCGGAGTGAATCTTACCGGGCAGTTTCTTTGTGCAAGAGAAGCAATAAAAGAGTTTTTACGACGGGGTATAGATCCTTCACGTTCTTTAGCGTGCGGGAAAATCATTCATATCAGTTCGGTTCATGAAATTATTCCCTGGGCAGGGCATGCCAATTATGCAGCAAGTAAAGGAGCCGTGAGAATGCTGATGCAGACTTTGGCCCAGGAATATGGGGCTGATAAAATCCGGGTCAACTCTATTTGTCCCGGAGCCATTCAAACTCCCATCAATACCAATGCCTGGAATACCCCTGAAGCACTCAATTCACTTCTTACGCTGATTCCTTATAACAGGATCGGTCAGCCGCAGGATATAGGAAATTTAGCCGCATTTCTGGCTAGTGACCTGGCTGATTATATTACCGGAACCAGCATTTTTGTTGACGGAGGGATGACCACGTTTGAAAGCTTTTCTACAGGAGGCTAAAAGAATAAATGTAGTGAAAAGTTTTCATCTTAATCCAGAGTAATATTGCTCATTACCTATTATTCATTACTCATAATTAACGTTTATGTCAGAACAACAAAGAATTTCGGATGTTTCCTGGAAAAAATGGGGACCTTATGTCAGCAACCGTGAATGGGGGCTTGTACGGGAAGACTATAGTGAAAACGGTGATGCCTGGAATTACACCAGCCATGATACCGCTGAAGCTAAAACCTATCGTTGGGGAGAAGAGGGAGTCTGCGGAATTTGTGATGATTTTCAACGGTTTATTTTTTCTGTAGGATTCTGGAATAAGAAAGATAAAATGGTAAAAGAGCGGTTCTTCGGCCTTACCAACGGGCAGGGAAATCATGGAGAAGATGTAAAGGAATATTTCTATTATCTGGATTCCACCCCCACTCATTCTTATATGAAGATGCTGTATAAGTATCCGCAGAATACCTTTCCTTATGAAGATCTGGTAAAAACCAATGCAGCAAGAAGCAAAGATGAACCCGAATATGAACTGATTGATACCGGGATTTTTGATCATAATGAATATTTTGACATCTTCATTGAGTATGCAAAAGAAAGCCAAAATGATATTCTGGTCAGGATAACGGTGATCAACAAATCTGAAAAAGAAGCTTCCTTTATTCTATTGCCGACGGTTTGGTTCAGAAATACGTGGAACTGGGGATACGATGACTATAGGCCACAGCTCCATGCTGAAGAGGCAGACCAGATCATCATTAATCATAAAGATGTTGATATAAAAAATATCTATGCAAAACAGTCTTCAAAAACTCTGTTCTGCAACAATGAAACCAATAATCAAAGACTTTATCAGTCAGTCAATGAATCAAAATATTGTAAAGATGGCATCAATGATTTTGTGATAACCGGGAATTCCCAGTCTGTAAACCCTCAGAATAGCGGAACTAAGGCTTCTTTTTTCATAGATGAAGATTTTAAAGAAGGAGAGACCAAAATATTTGAATTCAGGCTATCGGATAAAGATCTAACGAAACCGTTCGAGGATTTTGATTTTGTCTTTGAGGAAAGACAGAAAGAAGCAGATGAATTTTATGCTGAGATTCAGAAAGGAATCTCTTCAGAAGATGAAAAACTGGTCCAAAGGCAGGCCTTTGCAGGAATGCTCTGGAATAAAATGTATTACCATTACAACGTTGAAAAATGGCTGAAAGGTGATCCTGCTGAGGTTCCTCCTCCAAAATCCCGCGAAAAGATCCGGAATTATGACTGGAAGCACCTCAATAATGAACACATCATTTCCATGCCTGATAAATGGGAATATCCATGGTATGCCACCTGGGATCTGGCGTTTCATACAATAAGTTTCTCACTCATTGACCCTGATTTTGCAAAATACCAGCTGAAGCTTTTTCTCTTTGAATGGTACATGCATCCTAACGGACAGCTTCCCGCTTATGAATGGAACTTCAGTGATGTAAATCCTCCGGTACATGCTTGGGCTATTTTCCGCGTATTCAAAATTGATGAGTACCTGAAAGAAAAGCCGGATCTTGAATTTCTGGAAAGCGCTTTTCAAAAGCTGCTGATGAATTTTACCTGGTGGGTGAACAAAAAGGATAATAACGGGAATAACATTTTTGAAGGTGGATTTCTTGGATTGGATAATATCGGGGTTTTTGACCGGAACTCTGCTCTTCCCAATGGAGAGGAGCTGGAACAGTCGGATGGAACAAGCTGGATGGCTATGTTTGCCCTGAATATGATGAGAATTGCATTAGAACTGGCGCTGTACAACAATGTTTATGAAGAGATGGCGATGAAGTTTTTCGAACATTTCCTGTCCATTGCCAATTCTCTGGATAATATGGGGGAAGAAAATTTCAGCCTTTGGGATAATGAAGATGAGTTCTTTTATGATGCGATTGCTTCCAGTGACGGAACTCATATGTATTTAAAATTAAGAACAATAGTCGGATTAATTCCCATGTTTGCCGTTGAGGTTATTGATGATGAAATGATTGAAAATCTGCCCAATTTCAAAAAAAGAATGAGATGGGTTTTGGATAATAAACCTGAGCTGGCTTCTCTGGTTTCAAGATGGGAGGTGAAAGGACAGGATTCCAAGCACCTTTTATCTCTGCTTCGGGGGCATCGCCTGAAAAGACTTTTGAAAAGAATGCTGAATCCGGATGAGTTTTTAAGTGAGTACGGAGTGAGAGCGTTATCCAAAGAATATGAACAGAATCCTTACACCCTTAGCCTTAATGAAACAGATTATCATGTAAAATATACGCCTGCAGAAAGCGACAGCGGACTTTTCGGAGGAAACAGCAACTGGCGCGGTCCTATATGGTTTCCGATTAATTTTCTGATCATTGAAAGCCTACAGCGCTTTTTCTTTTATTACAGTCCCGATTTTTTGGTTGAATATCCTACAGGAAGTGGTAATTATGCTAATCTGGATCAGATCGCCGATTCTCTAAGCAGAAGACTGGCAAAAATATTTTTAAAGGATGAAAAGGGCAAAAGGCCTGTACATGGACAATATGAAAAATTTCAGACAGATCCGGATTTTAAAGATTATCTTTTGTTTTATGAATACTTTCATGGAGATAACGGCCGTGGAGTAGGTGCTTCTCATCAGACAGGATGGACCGGGCTGATTGCAAAGATCCTGCAGCCAAGGTTTTCCAAAAAAGAAATCGCAGCATCTGAAACAGAAATGCCGAAGGAAGTGGCTGGGAAAATAAAAAAATAAATTTGCTTTTTCACTTTTCAGTCTTCCATTTCATTATTCAAAAATCTGCTGGATAACCTCCAGAGAGGCAGGCATTTTAAAGCCGGCTATATGATAATGATAATAGACGAGAAGGCTGTCCAGAAAATCTTTCCTTAGAGTGGAATGAATTTTTGCTGAGTATATATTTTCTGAAGTAAGCACTGCTTTCCACAGCGAAGAAATTTCCTGTCCAAATAACTGATGAGCTGAGGCCATAGAAAACGTTCCGGTTTCCGGATCTAAAAAAAGACCGTCATTAACAAGCGGGGCTACCCCCTGAATCTTTAAAATACTGATCATAAAAAGCAGGTGGCACTGGTAATTTTTATTCATCAGCTCATGAAGGAATTCATCAATAGTGAAAAATATATTCAGGTTCTTATTTTCATGTTTCAACACCTGGTTTAGAAAATCTGAAATGAAAAACAGAACCGTATTGGCTCTTATATCTGTAAAAGCATCGTTGGTTTTCAGCAATTCCATCCTTGAAACAGACGGGATTCCGGCTCCTCTGGTAGGATTAATGGAAAAATTGAGCTTATTCAAAGGCTGAAGCAGGGCTTTCTTTTTATTTCTTTTGGAATATACTCCTTTTAGAAAATAGGTCTGAAAGCCATCTTCTTCTGTGAAACAATGCAGAACCGCATCATTTTCGCCATATTTTATGAATGAAAGTAAAAATCCGTTTTGTGAATTCATTAATTAACTACGGCTATTTTGGCGGTAGCTTTATCTGAACCGTCTTCATTGGTCATCAATACAAAATAAATTCCTGAAGCAACACGGGTACCTTTGTTATTGTTAAGGTCCCATTCATAATATCCTCCTCTTGCTACTGCAGAATGTACTACGTTTCCTGCTGCATCGGCTATTCTGATATTGGTTTTTTCAGCAAGTCCTTTAATGGTTACTTTTCCTTTAAAGTTGGAATATACCACAGGATTTGGATATACTACCACATCTCCAAAATTAGAATTTACATCGGCTACATCGCCTTGATAAACCACAATTCCGTTATAAGTAGCGAAATATACTTTGCCTGTTTTTTTATCTACTTTGATATCAGTGACGGAGTTGGTAGGAAGGGGAGAGTTTTCTTTCGTAAAATGTTTAATTGTCTGCTGGCCGTCGGAAGAAAGGTAATATACACCCCCTCCGTCTACGGAAATCCATTTATGATCTCCGGCATCTACTTCTATCTGAAGGATCTGGCTATCTCTGAAAAGTTCTTCTCCAAGTCCGTTCTGTTCAATAATAATAGGGGATACCTGTGGAGATGTTCCTTTTATTTCTGTAGCAGCGTTGGGTAATATTCTTAATCCACTGTCAGAACCGATCCATGCATCTCCGGATTTGTCAATGGCAACAGATATTGTTCCTTTTGCATTACCCGAAAATCCGTTGGTATCTTTTAGAATATATTCAGTATCATCAGACAGGTTGGCTGCATTTTTATAATCATAGACCATGAAAGTATTTGTTCTTGGAGTAGGAATCCATAGCATATTTTCATAAAAGAGAGGTTTTTGTAGGGCCTCACTTGATATATTAAACTTTTTAACAGTAAAATTATCAGCTGCCTTATCAAAAATACCTATAGAAGCAACCGCTTCGTAAAATGAAATTGACACGAAAAGATTATTCTGATTGTCCGACGCGAAGCCTACAGGACGGCTGTAATATCCATTGGTGTTGCCTAGATCATAATATTTTACCATATCAAAATCTTTGTTGCCCGGGTTATATTTCATTCTATAAACCCCTTGTGCGCCCAGAACGGTATAGTTGGCAAAAAATACTTCGCTGCCGTCACCTGGATTTAAAACTGCATCCATAACATTAATAGGACCGGTATTTCCTACGAAAAAGGAAGGATAGATCCATTCAGCGCCGGTAAAATAATAAAAACCAGGTTTTTTGGGGTTCGTTACAGGTCCGTTATATCTGTCTATTCTTGCTCCGGAGGATACTAGAATCTGATCGTTGTCGTATAAATTAATTTTGTAGGCAAAATTAGAGTATGGTCCCGACGGTTTATAGATGATGCTGTTTTCATCTTTTATTCCGGATAATATGGTTCCTCCAAATATTTTTCCGGCTGCTTTTATGGCTGTATTGCATTCTTCCCCTACACTTACTGTTCCCTGAGGCATTCCGTTGGTACTGAATGTATAGATTCTGGCAAGATCAGTCACCACAATATTGTCTGACGTTACCACTACATCATGAATGTCTCCAAAAGTTGATGGAAGCGCAGTGGGTGTTCCATTATTGTACATGAAAGCAGAGGTTGCGGATGAAAATACAACAGAAGATTCAGCATCAATATGTTTAAATGAACCCGGTATTTCTGTTACCCAGGTAGAATATACAGGGAAGGTGGTATTCATTTCATGGGTTTTCAGCCCGTTATTGGTTACAGAATATACTTTATTCTGAAAAATAACAGCCTCGTTGCTGGCTTCATAGATGCCCGCTCCTGTCATAAAAAAGGTAGTGTCGTTGAACTCTTTCTTTTTCAGGTTAAATATGGAAAGCCCATAGCCTACAGAAATAACTGCCTGATCTCCTGTAATAGAGATATGATTGATCTTTTTGCTTCCATTGTACCCAGTTGCAATGGGGATATCAACAATATATTTGATTTCCTGCGGGGTGATAATATCTAAAGACCCATTACTATAACCTATAATTCCTGTTTTGGTTTGTGGATTATAGTCGAAAGCTGTAATCCCTGTATCATGAAGACCATTGGCTTTTGATAACTTTGTAATCTCTCCTGTTGAGATTGTATAATAGAATATCCCGTTTTCGGTAGCGGCAATTATTTTCCCGTTGTCTTCCTTCATGGCTAAGACATTGTTGTAGGAAAAAAGATCCGTCCATTTTTTTGAGGTAATGACCTGCGCTTTTGTCAGTTGCAGGGATGCTAAAATACCAAGAGAAATTATAGAAAGTTTTTTCATATTATGCTGTTATGCTGCTGTCAATAACCTGGTTATTCCAGGAAATATGCTGTATGTTTTTATTACTGTCAAAGTGGAAATCAATTCTGCCTAAAAGCAGACCTGCCCATCCAACCTGGTTTACCAGAACATTTTTACCCTGTCTGTTGGTATACGTCTGAGGTTCCGGAAGGAAAGTATGGGTGTGCCCCCCAAGAATAACATCAATATTTTCCGTTTTAGCGGCCAGAATTTTATCACTTATCTTATTAGGTTCATCTTTATAATCATAGCCGATATGTGAAAGGCAGATCACCAGATCACATTTCTGCTCATTTTTTAGAAAATTTGAATAATGCTGAGCTACCTCTACAGGATCTGAATAGATGGTTTCTCCATATTGCTTTTTCCCGACGAGTCCGTCCAATTGGATTCCTACTCCGAAAATTCCGACTTTAATCCCGTTTTTATTAAAGATTTTGTACTGTGACGTCTTTCCGTCCAGAACTGTATTTTTGAAATCGTAGTTAGAACAGATGAAAGGGAATTGGGCATTCGGCAGCACTTTTAAAAATCCATCCAGACCGTTATCAAAATCATGATTTCCCATGGTAGAAGCATCATACTTCATCATGGACATCAGTTTGAACTCCAGTTCACCTCCAAAGAAATTAAAATAAGGAGTTCCCTGGAAAATATCCCCTGAATCCAGAAGAAGCACATTGTTTTCCTGACTTCTGATCTGCTGAATCAGGCTTGCTCTTCTTGCAAACCCTCCCTGATTGGGATTTTTTGTATAACTGGCATCAAAAGGTTCTATCCTGCTGTGCTGGTCGTTGGTATGAAGAATGGTAAGTTTATTCGCGGATTTAAAAGGGTTGAATTTTAATTCTTCCGCCATCATCATCTGGGGAGCTAAAGCCATTGCTAAAGATCCGCCGCCTATTGCTTTTAAAAATTTTTTTCTATCCATTATTTCTTACCGGTAAAATTTAAACGAACATCTGTATTAGGAACTATTTCAGGATTTTTTTTGAAATATTCAATAAACAGATCTCTTAGCTTGATTCCTGTAGGAATGGCTTCCCCCTTTGAGAAAAACTTCATATTGTCACCTCCCAGAGCCAGATAATCAGAAGTCGCTATATAATATTCCTCAGAAGGGTTTACAGGTTTTCCGTTGATTAAAGTTTTAGTAAGCTGTCCGTTATTGGTTTCAATGTATAAGTGGGAAACAGGATTGTTTACCTGCGTTTTTGCATAATAATCATAAAGCCCCTGAAGATCTGTTCCTTTTAGCTTTACAATAATGACTTCATTTTCGAAAGGCATTACTTCAAATATGCTTTTCAGAAGAATATCTCCTTTTCCGATGGTCGTTCTGATCCCTCCGATATTGATCAGTGCGGCATCTACATTTTTTTTCAGATGTGTTTTCGTCCATGCGTCGGCTCCATCAAATGTATAGTCTGCCAAAAGATTACCCAGATTGCTGTTATCACCTTGTTTGGTAAGGTCTACACTGGTGTGGGAGATCTTTTGGTTCATCTCTTTATCCAGTTTCTGCTTATAAGGTTCAATAACTTTTACAAATGCCTCATCATTCTTTAGCTCATTATTAATAGAAATGTTTTTCTGGGGCTGTACCTGAGCCAGCTGCAGCGTGGAAGCTGTTTTGCAGGCAGTCAGTGAGGCCAGAGCAATTCCTAGTAACAAGAATTTATTTTTCATAATATCTTTTAGTATATGCAAATATAATTATATGTATAATAAAACATTATTATTTATTATAAATTCTTACTGTAAATTATTAAATTTGACAAAAATAATTCGAACAGATGAGCATTTTAAAAGGAGTAGGTGTTGCGCTGGTAACACCCTTTAATGAAGATTTATCCGTTGACTTCGATAGTTTGACAAAACTTGTTGAATATAATATCGACAACGGTACCAATTATTTGGTAGTATTGGGAACGACAGCTGAGGCAGCAACGCTTTCTGATGAAGAAAAGAAACAGGTAATTGAACATATCATTAAGGTAAATAGTAAACGTCTTCCTTTAGTTTTAGGAATTGGCGGAAACAATACTCTGGAGGTCAAGAAGCAGATAGAAGAAACAGATCTTTCTGAATTTGATGCAGTGCTTTCAGTGTCTCCCTATTATAATAAGCCTAATCAGGAAGGGCTTTACCAGCACTATAAAGTGCTGGCATCTACAGGGAAGAAGATTATTATTTATAACGTTCCATCCAGAACAGGGCAGAATATTGAGGCGGATACTACAATCCGTCTTGCAAAAGAATTTCCGAACCTGTTAATGATTAAAGAAGCAGCACCGAATATTCTTCAGTATTTTGACATTCTGAGAAAGAAACCTGAAGGATTCTCTTTGGTTTCCGGAGATGATGAATATACACTTCCGGTAACATTGGCCGGAGGAAACGGGGTGATTTCTGTAATAGGGCAGGCCTATCCAAAAGAGTTTTCAACAATGGTTCAGTTGGCTTTTGACGGAAAAGTGAAAGAAGCCTATGAAATTCACAATAAATTGGTAGAAATTACCAGACTTATTTTTGCAGAAGGAAATCCTTGCGGAATTAAAGTGATTCTGGCAGAGAAAGGTATTGTGAAAAACTATTTGAGACTACCTTTGGTTCCTGCTTCTGAAGGACTTTATGCAAAGATCAAAGCAGAAATGGCTAATATCTAATAGGGTGAATTGTTAGTTTAATTAAACAATTGACCTGTAAGTAAAAATTTACAATTGAAATAAATAACAAGGTGGAAAGTTCAGGCTTTTCACTTTTTTTAATCATAAAAAGTATGAAATTAATAGAAGCAACAGAAAAAGATATTCCGCTGATCCGGAATCTGGCAAGACGATCCTGGGAAAACGCTTATGCAGAGATTCTTTCCAATGAGCAAATGGATTATATGCTTTCAGAAATGTATTCGGAAGCTGAACTTACAAAACATTTTCAGGATACCAATTACTATTACTACCTGATTAAAGATGAAAATACGGATTCTTATGAAGGATTTATTGGATATGAGCATCATTATGATGAAAATACAACAAAGCTTCACCGTATTTATCTGGTGCCGGAAAGTAAAGGCAAAGGTTTTGGTAAAGAAGCACTCCTGTTCCTGAATCAGAAAGTTGCTGAAAACGGGGATCAAAGAATTATTCTGAATGTTAATAAACATAATGAAGCCAGACGTTTCTATGAATCTCAGGGGTATAGTGTTTATGGTGAAGGAGTATTTGATATTGGGAATGGTTTTGTAATGGATGATTATATGATGGAATTCTTAATTCACAAACAAATGACTTAAAATTCTGTAACAATATATGGTAATTCTATAACAAGTGAAATCAATTTTTAATTCATCTTTGCTCCAGAACCAAATCACTTATACAATACATTCATATGCTTGGTTTTGAGCTGTAGCAGCTTTTTATCAGTATATTTTTTTCATCCTTAGTGTTTAATTCCTGTATTCAACAATGCAGGAGTTTTTTGTTTTTATTAATATAAATAAAAATTTTCTACTATTTCACTTTTACTTGAAATAAATTATTATATTTACTTCATAATTTAACACACTATAATAAGGATGAAAATGTATGTAAAATTTGATTTCAACGCACTCTGTAAGAAGGTGTTGGATGAGAAGCTTAAAGAACACGGACTAAAATACCGTCTGCTGAACTTTGGTGAAGTGGAGTTTTACGAACCCATCACACAGGAACAGCATAGTCTTTTTAAGAAAAATCTTGAAGACTATGGTATTGAAATTATCGAAAGCCAAAAAACGGCCTTGGTACAGAAAATAAAAGATGCTATTGTAGAGCTTGTCTTCTCTGAGGATCCAGTTTCTGTAAAAGCTTCAATTTATATTGCTGAAAAACTGAAGCACAGCTATGGATATCTTTCCAATCTGTTTTCGGAGCTGGCTTACACATCAATTGAAAACTTCATTATTCTTCAAAAGATAGAATATGCCAAAGAGCTTATCATCAGTAATAAACAAAGTCTGACGGAAATTGCCCATAAATTGAATTATTCCAGTGTGGCACATCTTAGTACCCAATTCAAAAATACAACAGGAATAACACCTTCTCAGTTTCAAAAGTTCATCTCAAAGAGGAGAAAAGCACAAAGTATGATTGTTCATTCCAAAATGCAATATGAATAAAGAATTTTTGAATGTGATTGTCACAGATCAGGATGAAGGAAACCTGATTTTCTTTAAAAGTATATTTAAAGATCTTAAAATTGAAGTTAAGGTTCAGTGTTTCTATCATAAGTACGATCTGATGGATTATTTGAATAGCGATGATGCTATAATTCCTGAAATTTTGTTCATGAATTATGATATGGCGGATAAAACCTGTTTAAGTTGTATCAAAGAAATAAAAGAAGATTTCAGATTTAGCAATATGGTGAATGCTGTATATTCCGACACCATTTCAGAAATTGAAATTGAAGAACTGTTGGTGAACGGGGCTAATATTTTTATCAGAAAACCTGATACCTATGAAAATCTTAAAAAGGTTCTTACAGAAGTTATTGTAATCAATTGGCAATACCATACATCAGGATTGAATAAAGATAACTTTATTATGAAAATAGGATGAACAGTAGGTTTTCTTGATTGTTTTTTTGTTAAAATTAAATGTATTTACTGCATACTATTCACAGAAAAGTGAAAATTTTATAACTAATAATTAAAATAATATAAGAGTAAATTCAGTCAATATCAGCAATTTTGTAAATGTAAATAAGCCAACACAAATTAGCTATATAAAAAGCAGAGAATGACAGAAGATTGATTATTTCGATCAGATGTACAGAATATAAATAACGATGTTAGTTAACAAAATGGATTATATCAATTTCCAGCTATAAAGCATAGAAGATCTTTAAACAAAACGGTACAATCATGAAAACTTGACCAGGTTGAAGGGTATTAATATTCGTTTCATTCCCACACCTTCAACTTAGACACAGTTAGTTTTTATAATAAGCAAGTTGGAAAAATAATTCATTTTGTTTTTTTATAATTTATTTTAATAGTTAGGGCAATAAGCATTCAAATAATATATAAATATTTTCACACCACATCACAAAATATTAAAGTCCGGCTATTAAAATAAATTTTTTAAAATAACCAAAAGTAATTTCTTCTAAATAACAGTTTTATAAGGGGGCCGCGGAAAGATTCTTTCCGCGGTTTTTTTATGATATCTTACTCCACTTATTCTTTCCTTTATAGTATTTCAGATAGTAGTTTTTGATGATCATATTTTCAGGCCGATTCAGGTGAGGGTCGGCTTCCAGTATTTTATCAACCACATTTTTGGTGGTCTTAATAATGGCAGAATCATTAACAAGGTCCAGTTTTTTGAAATCTACAACACCGCTTTGCTGTGTACCCAGAATATCTCCGGGACCTCTGAGCTGCATATCTACCTCCGAAATTTTAAATCCATCGTTTGTCTCCGTCATGGTTTTAATGCGGGTTCTGCTTTCCTTAGACATTTTATCAGAGGTCATCAGAATACAGTAACTCTGCTCAGCACCTCTTCCTACACGCCCTCGAAGCTGGTGAAGCTGGGAGAGTCCGAATCTTTCAGAGCTTTCTATGACCATTACCGATGCGTTGGGTACATTTACTCCAACCTCAATAACAGTAGTTGCCACCATAATCTCTGCTTTTCCGGAAGCAAAATAATTCATGGCAGCATCTTTCTCATCAGGTTTCATTTTACCGTGAAGCATGGTGACATTATAATCTGAAAATGCATCCATCACATGCTCAAGTCCTTCCATTAGATTTTTATAATCTAAAGTTTCAGATTCTTCAATCAGAGGATACACAAAATAAATCTGTCTTCCTTTTCTAATTTCGTCTCTGCAGAAGTTATACACATAAGTTCTGTCTTTTTCGCGCCTGTGAGCTGTAATGATGGGTTTTCTGCCGACAGGCATTTCGTCAATAACAGACACATCCAGATCAGAATAAAAGCTCATCGCCAGTGTTCTCGGAATTGGGGTAGCGGTCATTACCAGAATGTGTGGAGGAATTCTGTTTTTTGCCCATAATTTAGCGCGCTGTGCAACCCCAAATCTGTGCTGTTCATCAATAATGGCAAGCCCGAGGTTTTTAAATTTTACTTTATCTTCCAGCACCGCATGAGTTCCTACTAAAATAGAAAGTGAGCCGTCTTCGAGTTCGTGATGAATGATTTTACGTTCTGATGTTTTGGTAGAGCCCGTCAGAAGGCGGACATTAATGCCGGTTTCCTGTAAAAGATCTTTGATTCCGTTGTAATGCTGCTGGGCCAGAATTTCAGTGGGAGCCATCAGACAGCTTTGGAAACTGTTGTCCATTGCAATCAGCATGGTTAATAGAGCTACCATTGTTTTTCCGGAACCTACATCGCCTTGCAGAAGCCTGTTCATCTGAATAGGTCTCTTCATGTCCATACGTATCTCTTTCAAAACCCTTTTTTGAGCATTGGTGAGATCAAAAGGAATATGATGATTGTAGAAAGTATTAAAATGGTCTCCTATGATAGGGAAGGGATTACCAACAGCCTGGGTTTTATGATGAAGTTTTTTCAGGCCGTATCCCAACTGAAAAAAGAAGGATTCTTCAAACTTCAGCCTGTGGTCTGCTTTTTCAAAATGCTCCATATCTTTCGGGAAATGGATGTTTAAAAAAGTATGTTGTCTGGATAAAAATTTAAAAGCTTTTATCAGGTATTCGGGGAAATTTTCCTCAATCAGATTAGGGATTTCTCTGCAGATATTTCTTAGTACAACCTGAAAAAATCTTTGATTCAGCCCTCTTTTGGTTAATTTTTCTGAACTTGGATAAATGGGTTTCAATCGGCTGTCCCCTTCTTTCTTCTCTTCTGCATCAATTTCCGGGTGCGGCATAGAAAACTGCCGGTTGAATACATTGATCTTTCCGAAAATATAAACTTCCCTGTTGATTGGAATCTGCTCTTTGAGCCATTTTGAATATTGAAACCATACCAGATCCATGGTTCCGGTATCATCATTGAATTTCGCAGAAAGTCTTTTTGTTTTCCCCGTCTGAATCTCCTGAACCTGAGTAATTTTTCCTTTAAGCTGGATTTCCTGACTAGTTTCCTCGAGCTGGGAAATTTTGTGAACTTTACTCTTGTCAAGATAGCGGATAGGATAGAAGTTCAGAAGATCGTCCACCGTAGAAATACCCAACACATTTTTGATGAGTTTGGCTCTTTCAGGACCTATCCCTTTTACGTATTCTATGGAAGTATCTAAAGTCATCAATTAGGTTCGAATGGAAAAACAAAGGTTCGAATTTCGGGAAAATAAAAAAGACTTCCAAAAAAAATTGGAAGTCTGAATTTAGTATAAGAAAATCCGAAGCCAGATTACTGTTTAATCTTTGATCTTAGATTTGAATTTTTTCTGGTAATCTTCCCATTGCTCTCTGGTACGGATCTTTTTAAAAAGATCTTTGGAGATCAGCTCCAGATAAGGTTCCAGTTCTTTAGCAGACAATTCGCCCTGAAGTATGGTAATAGGGCCGCCGTTTTCATCCAGAAAAACCGTGCTTGGAACAGCGCCTACATTCATATACTGGGTAAACTCATGCAGAGAATTCCGTCCTTTTTTATGTTCTGTATTTTCATTGGCAAATGTTCTGCCGAAAATTTCAAATGTCTTTTTCTCTTCAGCATTGAATTTTACAGGATAAAAATTATCATTCAGGATCTGAGCGATTATTGCATGACCATAGGTTTTTTTATCCATAATCTTACACGGTCCGCACCAGTCTGCATAAAAGTCAATAAGAATTTTTTTTGGACTTTCTTTTTGAGCCTTTATCGCTTCTTCAATAGTCATCCATTTTACCTGAGCAAAGCTGAAACTCAATAAAAATAATAGGGTTATGCTTAAAAATTTCTTCATATTTTGATATTTACGTAAAAATAAGCATAAAGTGCCTACTTTTTATTTAACATCTTGCATTAATTTCTTCACAAGCGAAGATAACAAAATTAATACCACACCGGCAGATAACGCATAGATTCCTAAAGTTTTATATCCGTCTGTGTAAGCTAACAGCTTACTCATATTAGTATTTCCTGTATTTGCTTCAGATAAGCTGGCTCCGATCTTTCCTGCTGCAAACTGCCCGAATGCACTGGCCAGGAACCATAATCCCATCATCATTCCGAACATTTTTTTGGGAGATAATTTGGTAATAATCGACATTCCGATCGGTCCAAGGCACAATTCTCCGAAAGTAATGACCAGCCATGTGAAAGTGAACAGGTTCAGTGAAGATTTACCATCTGGTCCGGCAAAGAATCGTAAACTGTAAAATAAAAAGAATCCTGCCGCTAAGAATAAAAATCCGATTCCAAATTTATTAATGGTATTAGGTTCCAGTTTTTTCTTATTCAGGCCTACCCATGCCAGACCGATTAACGGGCTGAAAATAATAATAAAAAATGAGTTGGCACTGTTATTAATAACATTAGGATCCATCCCAAATCCAAGTAAGTTGTGAACCAGGTTATCTTTTGCAAACAGAGATAAAGATCCTCCGCTCTGCTCATAGATGGAATTAAATAAGAAATACATGAAAATGAAAACAAATGCAGCGATCAGCTTTTTTTGGTAAGTTGAAGTCTGCTTCAGGGTTTCCATAATGAAATAGCCCACTGCGACAATCCCTATCAGATACATGAAGTAATCGGTGTAATCTGTATTTTTTACCATGATGAAGATCAAAGGCATGCTTAATAAAGCGCCTATATATACCAATACTTCACGCAACGATCTTTTAGACTGAGGCAGCATCTGTATCGGTGAGTCTCCGATGGGACCTAAAGATTTTTTAGTAATAAAAAAAGTAATCAGCCCTAAAAGCATTACTACAGCAGCGGCAAGAAAACACCATGACCATGAATGGTATTTACCTAAATACACACACAGAGCTCCCCCTAAAAGTCCTCCGATATTAATACCTGCGTAAAAAAGACCATATCCTGCATCTCTTCTCGGATCATCTTCTTTATAAAGTTCTCCTACCATTGATGAAATATTAGGCTTAAAAAATCCCGTGCCTATGATAGAACATGTAATCCCAAAATAGAAAAAATCATGAGGGGATAAAGCAATAATCAAATTACCGATCATCATAATAAGTCCGCCAAATATCAGTGATTTTTTGAATCCCAGAATTTTATCAGCAAAAATACCGCCTATGAAAGTAAAGGCATAAATGAAAGCCTGTATTGCACCGTATTGAAGGTTAGCTTTGTCTTCCAACAGCCCAAGCTGGTCTACCATAAAAATAGTAAGGACTCCCCGCATTCCGTAAAAACAGAAACGTTCCCACATTTCCACAGTAAAAAGTGTCCAAAGCTGTTTAGGATACTTTCCTTTAAAATTCTGTATTTCTTCTAGAGTTAAGCTCATAATTGTATATGATTAAGTTTTTAATTAGGGTTTCTATTGTTATTCTGATCCAGTTCAAAACGAATTCTGTCCTGATCAATAATTTGTTTTAATTCTTCTTCTTTAGGGAGATAGAGTAAATATTTGCTGGCGAAAAGATTTGATATAATAATTTATTTTATCAGAATCGTTAAGTCTTATTAACAGTCTATAATGAGTCCAGCTCAATTCATGACGCAATGCGTCACAAATTGGAAATGTCTGATAAAAGGAACGCATATTCCTTAGGTTGCTCTCATCAAACCCTTTTCCAAATTCCAGGGTAAGTTTTTGGGAAAGATTCTTCAGGATGTATTTTCCATATTCTGCACGCTCTTTTCCTTGTTGTTCATCTTCTACAATCAGTTTTCCGATTTGCCAGTAAGTAAGAAGCAGGGTAGAATTCGCTATTCGAAAAACTTTTTCGTGCGACTGTCTGATGAGTTCCTTTACGGACAGAAATAAAGAATCTTCGGAAATTTCCATCATACGAAAATAAAAAAAACCTCTGACTTAACAGAGGTTTTTATATAATTGATTGAATTTATTATTTGATACCGTGCATTTTCTTTTCAAGCCATCTGCTGATCACGAAAAGAATGAGTGCAGCTATACCACACATGATCACAAACACGATGAAGAAATCGAATAGGTTGGCAATTTCAAATCCTAAGAAAGAAGTTGTTTTTGCAGGGCCTCCGTTTTCTCCGCCGCCAGGAATTAATGCAGATAATGTTCCTGCAAACTTATTGGCTGCAGCATTCGCAAGAAACCATGTTCCCATAAGCAAAGAAGAGAAACGTACAGGAGATAATTTAGATACCATAGAAAGTCCGATAGGTGAAAGACAAAGTTCTCCCATAGTGTGGATCACATACAGACCAATAAGCCAGAACATGGAAACTTTATCCATCATTCCCAAACCATAAACGGCAAAAGCGATTACAGCATAACCCACCGAAATAAGGGCTAAACCATAGGCCATCTTTTTAGGAGAAGACGGTTCTTTACCACGATTTCCCAATCTTAGCCAGAATGAAGAGAAAAGTGGGGCTAAAAGTAAAATAGCCAAAGCATTTACAGACTGGAAGTAACTTGCAGGCATTTCCCATCCGAAAAGATTACGGTCCGTCTGTCTGTCTGCAAATATCGTTAATGAAGCACCTGCCTGTTCGAAAGCACCCCAGAAGAAAATAACAAAGAATGCAAGAATAAAGATCACTACAATACGGTCTCTTTCATCTTTGGTAAGACTTTTATCTGTAAGAACGATTAGTGGCATAAGGATCATAGCTCCATAAATAAGATATCCGATAACATCCAGATCACTGTTGAACATTGTTTTGAAATTCATCAGGAAGAAAATCAAACCAATAGAACCTAAAACGATAAGCAACTGAACAAATCCGAATTTATCTCTTGGCATTCCGATAGGTTTATTGTTAGCATCTACCAGTACCTTGTTCTTTTGAGTGATGAAGGTAACCAAACCTATAAGCATTCCGATACCGGCTGCTAAGAATCCCCACTTAAAATCTACTTTTTCTGCTAAAGTACCACACACAAGAGGTGACATAAATGCACCCAGGTTAATACCCATATAAAAAATGGTAAATGCTGAATCTACTCTACGGTCTCCCTGAGGATAAAGTTGCCCAACCATAGTGGAAATATTCGGTTTGAAGAATCCATTTCCGATGATCAGCATTGTAAGACCCAGCCACATCAGGGTAAGAGCGCTGCCTCCTGTTGTGGAAGCACTGAAGAATAAGATGAATTGTCCAATAGCCATCAGTAATCCTCCAATTTCAATACTTCTTCTGTTACCTAAAAACCGGTCAGCCAAATATCCACCCAAAAGTGGCGTAAGATAGACCAATCCTGTATAACTTCCATAAATTTCTGATGCATTGGCATCATCCATAAGGAGTATTTTTGTCATGTAAAGTACAAAAATAGCACGCATTCCATAGTAAGAAAAACGTTCCCACATTTCTGTTAAAAACAGAAGATAGAGACCTTTAGGATGTCCTTTCTGCTGAGCTGTATCCATATTTCTTGTTAAATTTTTGTTAAGACTGACAAATATAGTTTATTTTGAGTTTTTGGCAAGGTTTTAATTTTATATTTAAATAAAAAAGCTGCGGAATAGTCCCGCAGCTTTATATTCTTTATTCAAATTAAGGTTTAATGTCCTTTTTCTTTCATGATCTTGTTTAGTCTTTTTAACATAGAGAGTCCTAAAAGAGTCGCAAATATTAACAAAGCAAAGTTCACAAGGAAATAATTCATTTTGTTGTCATAATTGTACCAGGTACTGGCTAGGATTCCTGAAAGCTTGTTTCCTACCGAGTTGGCAAGGAAGAAACCTCCCATCATCAAAGCGGTGATTCTGGCAGGCGAAAGTTTGGAAACAAAGGAAAGCCCCATTGGGGAAAGGCATAACTCCCCGATGGTTATGACTCCATATCCGGCTACCAGCCATAATGGAGAAACCTTCACAGCTCCGTTGTCTCCGGCCATTACTGCAAGAACCATCACCAGACATGATAAAGCGGAAATAAATAACCCCAATACAATCTTAGTAGGTGTTAAAGGCTCTTTTCCTTTTCTTCTCAATAACGCCCAGAATCCTACCACAACAGGAGTCAGTGCAATTACCCAAAACGGATTGATCGACTGGAATAATTCTGTATTATAAAGGTATACTTTACTTTCTGGATTTTTTTCCAAAGCGGCACGCTGCTCAGCAGAAATATTTCTAAAATAAATATCTTTTCCGGTTTCTTTGATGCTGTTGCCATCTTTATCTTTCTGAGACTGAAACTGGTTGTCATACACAGGTACTTCTTTATCAGCATAGCTCTTTCCGTCTACCATATAAATTCCTTCAAGAGGTTTTTCCAGAGAAGCCGGAACACTTCTGTCTGTATAATAATTGGCCCATCTTGTAAGAGCGGTTCCGTTCTGTTTGAAAACGGCCCAGAAGAACATACTGATCAGGAATACCGAAAGCAGTGCTCCAATGGAAGGCTTTTCTTCAGGTTTAGCTTTAAAGTAAAGGGATGCATAAAAATAAATAACAGGGATACATGCGAAAATAAATGCATCTGTACTGTCGCTTCCGAAAATATTACCGGGAATAAACCATCCTATAACTCCGGCAGCAATAGCAGGTACAAAAACCTTGATCAGAATTTCAGAAAGCTTGGTATCGCCTTCCTGTACAGGTTTCATTTGTGCTGCGTGGATGTAATGCTTTCTTCCGATACTGAAGATCACAAGACCTATAAGCATCCCAACTCCTGCTGTGATGAAGGCTTCACCCCAACCGAACTTATTACGCATAAATGCCGCAATAATATTACAGATAAATGCCCCGATATTGATTCCCATATAGAAAATATTATATCCGGAATCTTTATTCGCTTTATAAGGTTCTTCAGAATACAGATTTCCTAAAAGGGTAGAAATAGTAGGTTTAAAAAAACCATTTCCAATGATGATCAGTGCTAAAGAGCCATAGAACAGAGGAAGTTCTTTGAAAACTCCCATTCCGATATATCCTGCGGCCATCAGAATTCCGCCCAGGTAAATAGATTTGATGTAGCCTAAAACCCTGTCAGCCAGAAAACCTCCAAGAAAAGGAGTCAGGTAGGTCAATGCGATATAGGTTCCGAAAATGTCATCAGCTGTTTTGTCCGGCAGTCCAAGTCCGCCTTTCATACCGGCAGGCTCAATCACATAAAGAACAAAGATTCCGAGAATCAGATAGTACCCGAAACGCTCCCACATTTCTGTGAAAAAGAGGTAAGGCAGGCCTTTAGGATGTTTAGTCTTCATATATTCAAATTTCAAATTCCTCCAAAAATAAGTTTTTAATTTTAATTGATAAAATAAATAATTTACCCTGAAAACGATTAATAAAACAAATAGTAAAAATCCCTTTCAAAAAAATGAAAGGGATATCTGGGTTGTTTTAGTTTTCTGATAGGGAAAGAGAAGCTAAAAGAATCATCTCAATGTATTTTCTGTTTTTTATTTTACAGATTATTCAAAATAAAATCCGTCATTTTCTGATACAGCTGCGGTCTTGTCTGTCCTCCGTAGATTCCGTGATTTTTGTCCGGATAAGCCATGAATTCAAACTGTTTTTTATTCTGGATCAATGCTTCCGATAATTCCATGGAATTCTGGAAATGTACGTTATCATCGGCTGTTCCGTGGATCAGAAGGAATTTGCCTTTCAGCAATTTGGCATATTCTGTAGGAGAATTTTTATCATATCCGTCCGGATTTTCCTGAGGTGTTCTCATAAATCGTTCCGTGTATACAGAGTCATAATATCTCCAGTTGGTAACCGGGGCTACAGCAATTCCTGCTTTGAAAACATCGGCTCCTTTGGTCATTGCCAGACTGGTCATATAGCCTCCGAAACTCCATCCGAACATTCCGATTCTCGTTTTATCAATGTAAGACTGATTTCCAAACCATTTGGCAGCTGTGATCTGGTCTTCAATTTCATATTTCCCCAAATTCATATAAGTCACCTTTTTGAACTTAGCGCCTTTATATCCGGTTCCGCGCCCGTCTACACAAGCTACGATATACCCTTTTTGCACAAGATGGTTGAACCATAATGTATTTCCGTTATCCCATGAATTGGCCACTTGTTGTGATCCCGGTCCGGAATATTGGAACATAAACAGCGGATATTTTTTATTTGGATCGAAATTCTTAGGTTTTATAATCCATGCATTCATCTGGTCTCCTGCAGCATTAGGAATGGTGATGAATTCTTTTTCAGCAAAATTGTCTGCTTTTAACTTCTGAAGCTGATCATTGTTGTTCTGAAGTTCTTTTAGCGCTTTACCATTGCCGTCTTTCAGAACAAAGGTGTGAGGTCTTCCGGCTGTAGAAGAAGCTTCAATGAAATAATTATAGTTTTTGCTGAAACGTGCTGAATTATTTCCTTCAGCATTGGAAATCAGCTGTGATTTTCCGTTTTCAATATTTACTTTGGAAACCACCTTGTTAATACTACCTTTTTCCGTAGTCTGAACATAAATTTCTTTGGATTTCGGGTTGAAACCATAATAATCGGTTACTTCCCAGTTTCCTTTTGTGATCTGCTTTTTAAGTTTTCCGTCTTTGTCATACCAGTATAAATGGCGGTTACCGTCTCTTTCAGAAGACCAAAGGAAAGAATCATCTTCAAGGAATTCCAAAGTCGGACTGTCTGTATCGATCCATTTTTCATCCGTTTCAGTGAATAATTTCTGAACTGCTCCGGTTTTGGTATTTACTTTTAAAATGTCAGACGCATTCTGAATTCTTTCAGAAGTGATCAGAACAATTTCATCAGGTTTTGCAGTCTGGAAAACATTGGGAATGTAATAATTCTTGAACGAACTTAAATTAAGCGGTATGATATTTCCGGTATCAAGACGATAAAGCTGTGCCGAAACAATAGAATTTTTTTCTCCGGCTTTAGGGTATTTATAACGCATTTCATCCGGATATAGTTTTTTGCCGTAGATTGGAATATAGATTTCCGGAACCTGGCTTTCATCTGATTTTACAAATACAATGGCATCAGAATTTTTCGTCCACTCATATTGCCTTGCATGTCCGAATTCCTCTTCATATACCCAGTCAGCAAGACCATTGATGATTGAGTTCTTTTTACCATCATTAGTAATCTGGGTGATTTTTCCTGAATTAAGATCCTGATAGAATAAATTATTATCAGCAATGAAGGCTATTTTCGAAGCATCAGGAGAAAATCTCGGTTCCTGAACGGGTTTTCCTTCATTCAGACTGATCACTTTTCCGGATTTCAGATCCTTTACATCAAATTTCCCTAAGAATGAATGTCTGTATATAGGCTGACTTCCTAATTGTAAAAGGATTTTTGATTCATCATCAGAAAACTCATAGCTTTCAAAGCTTCCGTCCACCAGATTTCCTTCTTTCTGTGAGGTTTTATAAGAATATTTTGCAATTCCTCCGGATTCAATCACCAGGTAATTCTCACCATTTTTCATGGATGTAATTCCGGCAATACCTTTACCACGGTAATATCCTGAGTATATTTTATCTAAAGTAATTTCCTGCGCCGATACATTCTGGAATACAGCAGCAATTGTAAGTGTGAGTAAGAATTTTTTCATTTCTAATTTTAATGATTCCAAATTTAATAATTCTTACGTATATAACCATATAAAACAAAAAACCGGGATAAGTTCCCGGTTTTATCAGCTATCCTTCAATAATAGGGCCTTCTATCACCGGTGGGTAATAATCTCTGGGAGCACAAATAGGGTAGAGCAGGTTGCATGGTGTTTCCAGATCACCTCCGATAAAACCGAGTCTGTACTGGCAGGTTTCCGGATCCAGACATCTTCTCATTCCGGGTAAGCCTCCTCCTTGTATTTCTTTTAACTGGTCTCTCGTGATTTTTCTTGAATTTTTCATAATGCTATTTTGTTTTTTTGATTGAAATTCTAAGGTAATTAAAAATATCATTAGTTGGTGAATTTTATTGAGAAAATAGTTTTGGCAGAAAAATTGAATGTATAATAATATCAATCAATTTAAAATAATAATTATGGAAACAAATGCATACAACCAGAAACTGAATCGGTATGTTTTGAACGACCAGATTGTGTATACTGGTTTTTCAAGTTTTAAAGATGCTGAAGAATGTGCCCATAAAAAAGGCGGTACTTTAGTTGAAGTAAGTTTTAAAGATGGAAATGATAATCCTCAGATTACCAGTGAAGCGGGACTGATTGAAAAACAGCTTCATTACTATGTGTATGCAGGTGATGAATATAAATTTATCCATTCTTCAGATCCCGGATTCAGAAAATATGCCGATGAGCTGCAGAAAATAAAGGCAAGAAATGATAAAACAAGTCCCGATGAAAGGTACTTTGCCAGTTTTGAAATTGAAAATTCAGAAGACCCGATTATTGTTCTTAAAAATGATCATTTTGAATCGGTAACTTCAAGAGAACGCTGTAAATATCTTAAACACGCTAAAGTTTACGAATTAGGGGTATCCCTGCCAAAATCTTAAAAAAATCTTATCATGAGCAAGACAAAATATTCAGAAAAAGCTCAGGACAAAATAGGAGAGGTAATGCACGAATACAAGGAAGGAAAGCTAAAATCTTCTTCCGGAAAAAAGGTCACCAGTAGAAAGCAGGCTATAGCTATTGGTATCTCTGAGGCCAAAGAAAAAGGGCTAAAAGTGCCTAAGAAGAAAGATTAATTTCAATAAAAAACCGTGTGAACATCTCGCACGGTTTTTTATTGAGCTAATTATCTGCTGTCTTGCTGTTAGCTGTTTTGTTCATTATAAAGAAATCTGTAATATTCATCTGCCATCCTGTCGCTGTTGAATTGATCTTTTACATCATTCATCGCATTATACTGGATTTTCCTCCACTGCTCCGGATGATCGTAATAGGTTGGAAGAATTTCATTTTCAAGAATTTCATAGAGTTTGTTCAGATCATAGTTGTCCTGTTCGTAAATACTCATATTCAGATAATCTGCTTTAGGCACAACGAAAGAATTTTCACCTGATTGAGCAAATTCCGGAATCCATCCATCATCAGTTGATAGATTGACAGATCCGTTCATAGCAGCGGTCATTCCGGATGTTCCTGAAGCTTCTCTTGGAACTCTTGGATTATTCAGCCATAGATCAGATCCCTGCTTCAGAGATTTACTCAAAGAAAGCTCATATCCGGTAAGAACAGCCATATTTTTATGGTTTTTACTTTCTTCCACCAGTGAATTGAACGTGGAAATGGCTGTATAGTCCATTGGATAAGGTTTTCCTGCCCAGATGATCTGTACCGGATATTTGGGGTTGTTCAGAAGTCTGTAGAATCGGTCTTTATCATGAAGAAGAAGATCTGCCCTTTTGTAGCCTGCAAATCTTCTCGCCCATACAATAGTGAAAACATTCGGATTGAACAGGTTTCCGGTCTGGTCTGCTACTATTTTGAAAAGTCTGCTTTTTAAATGCTTTTTGCGGTAATCGAAAACGGTTTCGTCATTTTCATCCTTGGCATTGTAAAGTGGCTTGTCTGCCCAGTATTTGAACTCCTGTGCATTGGTAATAGATTTGATCTCGCAGATGCCCGGATATTTGCTCCACATAGCTCTGGAAACTACACCATGCAATTGAGAAACTCCATTAGCAATTCTTGCCATTTTCAGGGCGCACAATGAATGGTTGAAGCGGTCGTCATCACCTCCTTCAATGTTTTTTATATCCTCCATGCTGAATCCGGAGAAATAAGACATGTCATAACATAATTTAAGATTATGCTTTTCGTTTCCTGCCTCTTCCGGGGTATGGGTAGTGAATACCAGCTTTTCTTTTACTTTGTTCAGATCTCCATTGTATTTTTTCAGAAGGTAGAATGCTGCGGGAAGTCCATGTGCTTCATTAAGATGGTAAACATCTCTTTGAATATTCATCTCATCCAAAAGTTTAGCTCCTCCTTTTCCTAATAAAATATACTGAGCAAGTTTGGTAGATTCGTTGGCATCATACAATTTATGACAGATGGTTTTAGAAACATGATCATTTTCAGGAACATCTGTTGAAAGGAAAAACATAGGTGCCGTATTGAATATTTCAGGATCCAGATACCATACCTTTACCCAAACCGGTGCACTGTGAATTTCGATCTGGAACTTTATTCCGGTATCTTCCAGGAAGCTGTACATTTTTCTGGTCCATACCGGCTGAAGGGTCTGGTCATGGTTTCTTGCCTGATCATAATAACCGAATTTCCATAGAATTCCGATTCCGATAAGGTCCTGCTTAAGATTGTATGCACTTCTCATATGAGAACCTGCCAGGAATCCCAGCCCTCCCGAATATATTTTTAAAACCTGGTCAATGGCAAATTCCATCGAAAAATAGGCGGTTTTTTTAGAATATTGTGGATTGATGCTGTAAGGTATTTTAAAATTTCTAAAATCCATAAATTACGGTTTTGTATTAGAAGGGGCAAAGGTATTAATTATGAAAATAAACTTTATATTAATTATTTGATAAATTAATTTAAAAGTATCCGATGAATAGTTTTTTTACTTACCTTTAATGTATAATTTTTTGATTTTCAAAAAGTTCTAATAGTGAAAGCGGATAACGCATGTATTCTTCAGACCTATAAAAAAATGCACATGAAAAAGACATTTTCTGATGAAGATCTGACTAAGAATCTTAGCCTGTATTACCTGAACCGACATTTGAAAAAAAAGCCGATAGAAAAGTATCACCGTACTATAGATGAATCTCTTCTTCATGACCGCGAAAAATATAGGAAGAAATCTGAGATTCTGCTTCTCAATTCTTTCATGCACCATTTTCCCGAAGTAAAATTTGAAAACCTTACCTGCGAGAGTCCTGACTTTATCGCCAAACTCAATGACAAAAAAATCGGAATAGAACTCACTGAAGTCATTAATCATCTGGAAATGAAAAAAGCAGAAAGCACTTTGAACAAAATGTTCCGTCAGGCAGAAATATTATTAGAACAGGAAGACACTACGAAATATCGTGGTGTTTATTTTTTAGAATTTCACCCTCATTTAAAGCTTGATAATCCCGAAGAACAGCAGGAAAATATCCTTAATATTTGTAAAAGCATCAAAAGAAATAAAGCGGTAGGCTGTGTAAAAAGTCTGAGAAAATCTTTTCACAGGAGAAATGTTTTTATCACTCACGAATACAGTATGAACCTTTTTGATGAACTCTGTTCTGATAAAATTCTGGAACTCATTGAAAAGAAAAATGAAAAATTTCCCTATTATGATACCTCGGTAGATGAATGCTGGCTGGTTATCGTCTCTGATATGAACTCTATTGCTTCACGATATACTTTTATTCAGGATAAAGAACATCTGCAGGAGGTAAAAAGCCCCTTTCATAAAATTTTTCATCTTGAAAATCTTTGCGGAAATATTACAAGCATAAAATAATTTACTTTTCAGGTGTGTAATTTTTTGTTAATGCTTTAATTTAATTAAAATAATTCAAAATTTTATCGTTTTTGTTGTTTATAATTAAATTATGAGTATATTTGGTATTACCTTGTATATCATATGCTTGGTGATTTATTTTTAACAAAAAACTATGTATCTATGAAGAAACTTTTACTTTTTATTTTTCTTTCACTTTCGCAATTTCTTTTCTCACAGGCAGACTGTACGTCTGCACTGGCGGTTTGTGGAAATTCTAGTATTACCTACAGTCCTTCAGGGATTGGGAATGTCAATGAAAACTTAAGAGGCTGTCTGACAGAGGGGGAACACAACTCCATATGGTATAAAATTACCATTGCTACAGGCGGAACCCTTACTTTTAATCTGGTTCCGAATGATCAGGATGCAGATTATGACTGGGCAATTTATGGTCCGAATGTAAACTGTTCCAATCTGGGAACACCAATTCGCTGTAATGCAGCCACTGTTGTCGGAGTTGGAGCAGATACGGGATTAAATATGACGAGTACAATCATTAGTGCCCCCGGAGGCTCACCAACTCCTTACTGTAAATATCTGGATGTTCTTCCGGGGCAAACCTATTATTTGTATCTGGATAACTGGGTGAGTGCTACAAATCCAACAATGGCTCCGTTCTCTTTAACTTGGGGCGGAACTGCAACGTTGGCATCACCATTTACAGATCCTACTATCCAGCCGTTTCCGTTTACTCCTCCGGGAGTACCTGCTGCTAACCCTGCGGACCCAAGAGAGGTGGTGATTTGTTCTAATCCTGCTATATTTGATTTTACCACTTTATCTGCGGGAATCATCAATGGAAATCCAAACTTTTCTGTTAGTTATCATACAAGCCAGAATTCAGCTTTAACGGGAACCAATCCTATTACGGGTCCTACTTCCGTAACAGTAGGCCCTACTTATTATTACAGTATTAGTTATACGGACCCAACCAACCCTAATAGTCCGCTTAATAAATGTAAGCAGGTTGGATTATTTAAATTCCGGGATGGAAAAATCACGACAAGAAATGCTACATTAACCCAATGCAACAATAATAATGCAGGTACTGCAGTGTATGATCTTACAAGTGCCGATATCATTGGAGATCCTAATGTTACCAAAAAATATTATCACAGCCTTTCTGATCTTAATGCGGGAGTTGGAGAAATTACCAATCCTATGACATTTACTTCTGCAGAAGGTACCATTTATGTGAAAGTCACTTCACCTTTCGGATGTACTTCTGTGGCTCAGATCTTCCTGAAATTCTATCCTGTACCTGCAGTACAGAATGCCGAAATAAGAACATGCTCCTTGGAAAACAATCCTTCTACAGGATCATTTAATCTTACAGGGCCTACGGTAACAACGCAAGCGGGGGCTATCAAAAAATATTATCCTTCATTAACAGATGCAATAAATCAGACCAACGAGATTCTTACTCCAACGGCATATATAGCACCTACCGGAGTGGCTTATGTAAGAGTTTTCAATGCGCAAGGCTGCTATAATGTTGCTAAGATTACCCTGATTGTGATCGCCCCTGTCTATTCCAATGTTCTTCAGGACAAGATTATTTGTGTGGCTGATAAGACTACCTTGGATGCAGGTCCTGGATTCACTAACTATCAATGGAGTACAGGAGCTATTACCCAGACTATTAGTAATGTAGGAGTGGGTACATATTGGGTTAAACTTACTTCAGGAGGTTGTGTGGTGAAGCAGAATGTGAAAGTATATGCGTCTGAGCAGCCGGTAATCACCGGGGTTGATATTTCAAGCAATACCATTACCATATTTGCGATAGGAGGTACGCCGCCATATCAATATTCAATGGACAATATCAATTGGCAGGATTCTAATATTTTCACTAATCTTTCAAGAGGTGATCATAAAGTCTACGTAAAAGATTCCTATAACTGCTCCCCAATGGAAGTTGGAGTGGTAGTCCCTAATCTGGTCAATGTAATTACTCCAAACGGAGATGGTATTAATGATGTGATTGATTATTCTGCATTGGCTAATAAAAAGAATCTGGTATTCAGTATTTTTGACCGATATGGAATTAAGATTCATGAAGGAAGCAAACAGAACGGTTACAAATGGGACGGAAGTGTGAATGGTATCGGAAAAGTACCGACAGGTAACTACTGGTACTCTGTAACCTGGAATGAAAACGACAAAATGAGTACGCCAATCAAGTATTCAGGATGGATCGTTGTGAAAAACAGGGAATAAATACGATTAAAAAATTTAAAGAGTCTCCATAATATCAGTAATATTGGGGACTCTTTTATTATGGCGATTTTAAGCCAGCTAAAAAACTAAAACTATTGAAAACAATGAGTATGGATGCTGTAGACAAGAGCTGCAGGGCAGATCCGTACAATATCACAAATTAAATCAATGAAGAACAGAATTTTTACAACTTTGCTGGGCTTAATCATAGGAATCCCTGCATTTTCTCAAACATGGACTTTACAGAATGCCGGATCCGGCGGTGCAGGACAGACATCGATGCATGTGTATGATGCAAACAGCGTTTGGGCATGTGCCAACTCTGGAACCGGGGGTGTTTTTACCAGAACTTCAAATGGAGGAACCAGCTGGACTCCGGGAATCTTTAATATAGGTAACAATACCAGATTATACAACATTCTAAATATTTCGGGAGTTAATGAAACAACTGCCTGGGTCATGAGTCCCAATGGATCTACAAGCCCTACCAGTACTTCTACTCTTGGAGAAGTATGGAAAACAACCAATGGAGGATCAAGCTGGACAAAGCAGTTTACGCTGCCATCAAGTGGAATTGCTGTTCATTTTTTTGATGCTAATAACGGTTTAGCTATCGGATCGCGGGCATCGGTTTATGATATATTTACCACTCAAAATGGAGGTGACAGCTGGTCACAGATACCGGCAGCTAACGTTTCCAATCCAATGACAGAAACATTTGGTTACCAGAAATATTATGTAATAGATAATGTCATTTTTATATGCTTTTATAATGTAGTGGGAGGTGTTTGGGATTATAAAGTGTATAAATCAACTGATAAAGGGCTGCATTGGTCAGCGCTTCCAACTTCATTTGAAGGAGGGCAGTCTCATGGGTTTTTAATGGCCTGGAGTGATGTAAATAAAGGTATTGTTTTTTCACAAACCTATTCATCAGGTACTCCAACTGATTTAAAAATATATGGAACTGATGATGGTGGTGCCTCATGGTCAGTAGTCCCATCTTCAGGGATTCCTGTAACAACTAGAATTGATGATATTGCTTATGTTCCAGGTAAAAATATCCTGGTCGCCGGAAGTGGAGATAATATAACAAAAGGATCCTGGAAAAGTATGAATAACGGAACCTCTTGGGAAGCTATAGATCCAGGAGTTTATCATTGGAATGTAAGGTGTGCCGGAAATAACTGTTATTCGGCAGGATGGACTTCAGCTGCTCAATTTGCGGCCATGTACAAGATAAGTTTCAGAGAACTGAGTACCCAGGAAACAAAATTGAACTGGGGTGGTATTTATCCTAATCCTACAAAAGGGGAACTCTATATAAAGACCGATAAAAAGATTAAATCCTCAACCGTTCTGGATGCATCAGGCAGAATAGTATTAATGGCAGATTCATCTAAACTGGATCTTTCTTCATTTCCTAAAGGAGTATATGTTGTCAATATAGAATTCGGGGATGGCACATTTTCATCTGAAAAAATAATCAAAGAATAGTATATCAAGCTTTTTAAAAATAAAATTGATAGATAAAACCATTTCGTAAGAGATGGTTTTTTTGGGTGAAAAATGGTACATTTAGTTTTCAAGAATCATGAATATGAAGAATCTATTTGTAAAACGTTTTGAATATTATAAATCACTGGGTGATAAAACTTTCGGACAGCTTTCTGAAGAACAGATCTTTTGGCAGCCTAACGGAGAAAGCAATTCTATTGCCGTTATTGTGAAGCATATTGCAGGAAATATGCTGTCAAGATGGACGAATTTTTTAACAGAAGACGGTGAAAAACCCTGGAGGAACCGTGATGATGAATTCATCAATACATTTAAAACCCAACAGGAAGTTCTGGAATACTGGGAAAAAGGCTGGCAGTGTCTTTTTGAGGCTATGGATCAGATTAATGATGATAATTTACACTCCGAAATCTATATAAGAGGAGAGGCGCATTCTGTTCTTGATGCCCTTGTGCGTCAGGTAGCTCATTATCCTTATCATATAGGGCAGATGGTTTATATTGCGAAAATGATGAAAAATGACAACTGGGAAACACTTTCCATTGCAAGAAACAAATCTCACGAGTTTAATAATGAAATGAAAGAGAAGTTTTCAAAAAGTTCAGGTCATGGAAATGTATAATTTTACAATTAATGGAGAAAATGGGACTGTTTCCAGAAAATGTATTGAATTAAATATCCGCGACTTCCATACAGCGGCCGGATTGGTGGCTGAACTTTCCTATAAAAGAAATTCCGATAAAAATAATATCCTTTGTGTTTTTGATGATCAGGGCGGAACCTGCAGTACAAAACACGCGGTATTGAGAAAACTGGCGCTGGAAAATAATGAAAATCATATAAAACTAATGCTGGGTATCTTTAAAATGGATTCAAATTATGCTCCGGCTATAAAAAATACACTCTGTAAATACGGACTTACTGATATTCCCGAAGCGCATAATTATTTAAGGATTGGAGATCAATATTACGATTTCACAAAGTCCAGATCAAAATATAACGACTTTAAAAACAATGTTTTATCGGAAACAGAAATAGAATACGACCAGATTGTTTCCGAGAAAATATCAATTCATAAAAAATTTCTTCAAAAATGGTTGAATGATGAAAAAATCAATTGTAATTTAGACGAAATATGGAAAATCCGGGAAGAATGTATTAAAAATTTGCAAAAATCTGAATATGACGAACCTGATCCTAATTTTTCTTCTGTCTGCTTCCTCAACAGCCCTGACGTAAGAGAAGAATATAAACAATAGACCGAATCAATTTAGAATTCTTATTAAAATTACTATCTTTGCACCCATAAAATTCAGGAGTAATAAATGTCTACTTTTCACAGAACTGCCGCATTTCATACACTGGGCTGCAAATTAAACTTTGCGGAAACATCTACTATTGCCCGTCAATTAACAGATGCAGGTTATGATAAGGTAAGCTTTGATGAAAGAGCAGATATCTATGTCATCAATACCTGTTCAGTAACTGAAAATGCAGACCGCGAATGTAAGCTTCATGTGAAAAGAGCCATGAAGGCCAATCCGGAAGGGCTTGTAGTCATTGTAGGATGTTACGCACAATTAAAACCTGAAGAAATTTCGCAGATTGAAGGAGTAGATCTTGTTTTAGGAGCTAAAGAGAAATTCAATATCTTAAGCTATCTTGATGATCTTGAAAAAACCGATCACGATGGCATTGTTCATTCATGCGAAATTGAAGAAACCGATTTCTTCATCGGAAGTTATTCTATCGGTGACAGAACCAGAGCTTTTCTAAAAGTTCAGGATGGCTGTGACTACAAGTGTACCTATTGTACCATTCCATTGGCTAGAGGGATTTCCCGTTCAGATACTATCGAGAATGTTCTTAAAAATGCAAAAGAAATTGCAGGAAGGAATATCAAAGAAATTGTTCTTACCGGAGTAAACATTGGTGATTACGGTAAAGGTGAATTCGGAAATAAGAAACATGAGCATACTTTCCTGGATCTGATCTCGGAACTGGATAAAGTAGAAGGCATTGAAAGAATCCGTATATCTTCCATTGAACCGAATCTGTTAAAAAACGAAAGCATCGAACTGGTTTCTAAAAGCAGAAGCTTTGTTCCGCATTTCCATATTCCCCTGCAATCCGGAAGCGACGATCTTTTGAAAAAAATGAAACGCCGTTACCTGACTAAATTGTACAGAGACAGAATCAGCAAGATCCGTGAGGTAATGCCTGATGCAGCTGTTGGTGTAGATGTTATTGTAGGCTTTCCCGGAGAGACAGAAGAAAAATTCATGGAGACTTATAACTTCCTGAATGAACTTCCTATTACCTATCTTCACGTATTTACTTATTCTGAAAGAGAAAATACAGAAGCGGCAGGTATGGACGGCGTTGTACCTGTAGCCGAAAGAAAAAAACGAAATAAAATGCTGAGAATACTTTCTGAAAAGAAGAAAATGGCATTTTACCAGACCCAGCTTGGAAAAACGCTTCCTGTACTTTGGGAGCACGAAAATAAAGACGGAAAAATGTTTGGCTTCACAGAAAACTATGTGAGAGTCCAGAAAGACTTTGACCAGGCATCCGTAAATCAAATCGAATTTTTGAATTTAGAAAAAATCCTGTCAGATGGCACGGTTTCTGTGCAATCTTCCTACGAAAGTTTTTTAGCAAAAGCGTAGTCTCTTTGCAAAATTTCCACTAAATTTATTTTTAACTTTAAAATACTACATTCATGAGAGATAAGTTTTTATCTTGGGGAATTGTATTAGTAACCGCTACGTGGATTGTAGCGTTACTGATCAGAGCGCATTACTGGATACCGATCCTGCTGTCCGCCATCTATGCATTGGGTGTTTACAATGCTTACCAGTCAAAACATGCTATTTTGAGGAACTTCCCGGTATTGGGTTACTTCAGATACTTTTTTGAAAGTATTTCACCCGAAATGCAGCAGTATTTCATCGAAAGGGAGACAGACGGGAAGCCATTTCCCCGAAACCAGCGCTCTGCAGTATACAGACGTGCCAAAAATCTGAGCGATACCGTTGCTTTTGGGACGCAGTTAGAAGTGAACCATAGAAAATATGAAGGGATCAAGCATTCTATTTATGCCAAATCACCATCCGAAGAACTTCCAAGAGTTTGGGTAGGAGGAGAACAGTGTACACAGCCTTACCATGCATCTTTATTCAATATTTCTGCCATGAGTTTTGGGGCATTAAGTGACAGAGCGCAGATTTCTTTAAACAGAGGTGCTAAAAAAGGAAATTTCTATCACAATACAGGAGAAGGAGGAATTTCTCCGTATCATCTTGAAGGGGGAGATTTATGCTGGCAGATTGGTACCGGATATTTCGGATGCCGTGATGAAGAAGGAAAATTCAATGCAGAACTATTTACAAAATATTCTACACTTCCCAATGTGAAGATGATTGAAATTAAATTGTCTCAGGGAGCAAAACCAGGTCATGGAGGAGTACTTCCAGGGGTGAAAAATACACCGGAAATTGCAAAAATCCGTCACGTCACACCAGGAATGACTGTTATTTCACCGCCTTCTCATTCTGCTTTTTCAGACGCGGCAGGACTGCTGAGGTTTGTGCAGCATCTCAGAGAGCTTTCAGGAGGTAAGCCGGTAGGTTTTAAATTATGTATTGGAGATACCAGAGAATTTGAAGACATCTGTGTTCAGATGAATGTTCTGAAGATCTACCCTGATTTTATTACCATTGATGGAGCTGAAGGAGGTACAGGAGCAGCACCGCCTGAGTTCTCAGACGGAGTAGGAATGCCTCTGGAACCCGCATTGATTTTCGTTAACAGAACCCTTAATAATTACAATGTAAGAAATAAAGTAAGGGTAATTGCCAGTGGAAAAGTACTGACGAGTCTTGATATTTTAAGAGCTGTGGCTATGGGAGCGGATATGTGTAATAACGCAAGAGGTTTCATGTTCTCTTTAGGATGTATCCAGGCTTTAAGATGTAATTCCAATAACTGCCCGACAGGTGTTGCCACGCAAGATAAAATGCTGATTAAAGGGCTTGATGTAACGGATAAAAGTGAAAGAGTATACCACTTCCATAAAAATACGCTTCACACGTGTAATGAACTGATTGCTGCGGCAGGAAGAAGTTCTTATGAAGAAGTGGATGCAACCATGTTTATGAGAGGAGACGAGTTTGATCATCTGGCAGATCTTTACTTCCCTGATATTTTGGGAAATGTAAAACAGAAAGCAAGATCTTAAATAACCTGAGTTCGGGTTAAGGAGTTTAAATGTAAAAGATTGGAAGATGGAAGAAGGAGGCTTGAAGTTACTTTTAGTTATACGTATTGAAAGCCACCAGAAAATCAAATTAAATAAAAACAGATCAATATTTGTTCTTAATGACTTTATAACTTCCCTCTTTCATCATCCAGCTTCAAACCTGCATCCATCATATTCTTATCCCGAACTGAGGTTAAATAACAAAAAACCGTAATCGAAAGATTACGGTTTTATTTTTTGTACTATGCTTTATTATTGCGGTCTCGCAGTTGTTTTATACACCTGGAAATTGAAAACGAATGTTCTGTTTCTGAAAGAATATCCGCTGTAATTATAGTGGGCATCCCTTGCAAAAGCAGCTCTTGATGGTACAATAATTACTCCCTGAAGGTTATAAGGTGATTCGTCAGCCTTATCAAAAGCTTTAAATTTTCTTAAAGCCTCTCCAAAACCTTCTATCATATAATAACTTTGCTGTGCAGCAGCAGTAGTTGCAGCCCCTGTAATTAATGGGTCAGAAGGAGAAATATAATAGATTTTAGGATCTACTAAAGGAATACCGCTTCCGTCAACAGGACTGTAACCTAAAAAGGTTGTCACAGAAGAAAAAACTGAATTTCCGTCAGTATTGATAGCAAGATAGGTCTTAGCACTCATCATGATTCTTATGATGTCTTTTTCACCGATGGCTTTTCCGGCAGTTGGATCTACGTCATCCGGCTGGGCTCCCGGTCTTGTAATGTATATCGTACCTGAAGGTAAGGTTTCTTTAGGCAGCTCGCTCAGTTTTTTTTCGTTGTCATCAGAAGGATCAGTACTGCTGAAAGCTTTTATATTTCCCTGGGCATCCAGATAATTTTCGGTCATAAATTTTTGAATGGCCTGATCATCATAGGTATTCTGTACATTGATATCTTCAGGCTCCTGATAACCATCAACTTCATCATCCTTTTTACATGCAGTAAAACACAAAGACCCCGCGAGGATATATAAAAATATTTTTTTCATTTCAAAAAACTTTAATTACTTTACAGATAATATACCGGCAAAAGTATAAAAAATTATGAGAATAGATAAATTTTTATGGAGTATTCGTTTTTATAAGACGAGAAGTATTGCATCAGAGGAAATTAAAAAGAACAGGGTTTCGATGGGAACGTCTGCTGTAAAATCATCAAAAGAGGTAAAAGAGGGCGATGTAATCAAGATCAGGAAGAATCAGATTGATTATAAAATCAAGGTTCTTCAGATTCCCAAAAGCAGAATTGGAGCCAAGTTGGTTCCGCTTCATATACAGGATGTAACGGATAAAGAACAATATGAACTGCTGAAGATGCGTAAAATGTCACAGGATTATTACAGGAACAAAGGAGAAGGGAGGCCTACTAAAAAAGACAGAAGAGATATGGATGATTATGTCGGAAATGATATTGATGCCGATTTTACAGACTGGGATGACTTTTTTGGTGAAACAGGTGATGATACCGAAAACGAAGATTAAAAATAAAAAGCTCTAGAGATAGAGCTTTTCTGTTATTTCATTAACGATATCTTCAGGGGCCCGGGAGTCTGTAACAACGCTAAACTGGGCCTTGCTGTAAAATACATTTCTTTCAAATAAATGTTTAGCGATGAATTCGGGAAGATCTTCATCAGAAATATTGGCTATTAATGGCCTTTTTTCTTTTTGTTTCGAGAGTCTTTCTGATAAAGTGGCAACAGAAGCTTTTAAAAATATACTTTTAGAATTATGGTTGATGATCTCCATGTTATTATAATACACAGGGGTTCCTCCGCCCAGGCTTAAAACCACATTTTCTTCAGTCGCTAAAATCTCTTCCAAGGCCTCTCTTTCCAGCTTTCTAAAATAGATTTCTCCTTTTTTTTCAAAAATTTCTGGAATGGTTAATTTATTTCGTCTGGAAATCTCTTTATCGAGGTCAATTAATCTAAAATTTATTTTTTCGCTTAATATTTTGGAAACGTGAGATTTGCCACAACCCATGTATCCGATCAGTGAAATTATCATGAATTTTTTTTAAACAAATTTGCAAAAAAGTTTTGAGATAACGAAAAAACCCATATCTTTGCACCACTTAAAACAAGGGACATTACTTAAATGAAAACTTGTTAAAACAAGTGGCCGACTCGGTAGCTCAGCTGGTAGAGCAATACACTTTTAATGTATGGGTCCTGGGTTCGAATCCCAGCCGGGTCACAAGCGAAATAGATTACTAGATTTTTGTAATTTTATGGCCTGCGTGGTGAAATTGGTAGACACGCCATCTTGAGGGGGTGGTTTCCTAAGGATGTGCTGGTTCGAGTCCAGTCGCAGGCACTGCAACGATTTTTAATAATTAATTGAAATGTAATTCATTTAATTGTGGCCGACTCGGTAGCTCAGCTGGTAGAGCAATACACTTTTAATGTATGGGTCCTGGGTTCGAATCCCAGCCGGGTCACAAGTTTACTGAAAAGTAAATTTTTTTCATATTAATATTTTGTGATTTGGTGTTTCAAAGGTCTCCCTGAGACCTTTGATTTTTCTAAACCTCTTGCAGGTTCCAAAAAATATATATATCTTTGCAATTCTGTAAAACAAGAATATTGTAAAATAGAGTTGTTAAGTGACCGACTCGGTAGCTCAGCTGGTAGAGCAATACACTTTTAATGTATGGGTCCTGGGTTCGAATCCCAGCCGGGTCACAAGTTTACTGAAAAGTAAATTTTTTTCATATTAATATTTTGTGATTTGGTGTTTCAAAGGTCTCCCTCAGGAGGCCTTTGATTTTTTATTGCTGCTCCTTGGAAGTGCAAAGAATCACGGATGAAAGTTGTGGAGTAAGATGTAAACTCAATAAAGTAATACAAAGTCATTGTATTTCAAAATAAGCGAAGCACTCCCTGTTTATCTTATAAAACGTAGGCTATCTTTTTTTCAGAATAAAAAAACTCTGATCACAAAGTAATGATCAGAGCTGCTTTTATCAGTGTTTTCTTTTTAAAATTTAAATGAAATTAATCCAGATGCATGTTGTCAATCAATCTTACACCGTCTACAACAACTACGATAAATGCTCTGAAATTTCTGTCTTTATAAAAAAAGTCAGTTTCTTTTAGGGTGTCTTCATCTGCAATTAGAAAATATTCGAGCTTCATTCCCTGCTGGTGGTCGAAAATATCGGTTACCCTTTCTTTAATTTCAGGAATAGTAACAGTCCGGAACCAGTCATTTACTTTCTTTAACGTTTCACAAATGATTTTGGAGACTTCTTTTCTGTCTTCATGGAGTCTTTGGTTTCTTGAACTTAATGCCAGTCCGTTCTCTGCTCTGTAAATGGGAACGCCTTTTATTTTTACAGGAAGCTGTTTTTTCTCAACCATTTTTTTGATAATGGCCAGCTGCTGGAAATCTTTTTCCCCAAAATAAGCAGTATCAGGCTTTACCTGTCTGAATAATTCTTCTACTACAGTTCCTACACCGTCAAAATGTCCCGGTCTTGATTTTCCTTCCATTTCATTTTCCAGTCCATCAAAATCATAATGAAGACTTTCTGTTTTCTCAGGATAAATATCCGTAACTTCCGGAATGTACACTGCATCTACCAGCCCGGAGTTTTCCAGAATTAAAATATCCCTATTAACGTCTCTTGGATATTTTTCAAGATCTTCAGCATTGTTAAATTGAGTGGGATTTACAAAAATTGAAGAAACAACCAGGTCATTTTCTTTTCTGGCTTCTTCATATAAGGAAAGATGGCCTTTATGAAGCGCTCCCATAGTAGGGGCGAAGCCTATCCGTTTTCCCATTTCTTTCTGTCTTTCAATGAAATCCTGAAGGGTTTTCCTGTTCTTTATAACTTCCATAGTTTATTTTAATACTATTTCAAAAATACTAAAAATATCACAAAATAATATGTGTTTTTAATAATTTGGAAAAGGGAATTATCGTAAAAAAATGTTAATTAAAATAATGTTGGATGTTTTTTTGTAATTTTGCACATTAAAGCATTTTTACAAAAAATAGATAGAAGTTTATGCCGAATCAAAAAATACTGTACATTACTACAGAGATGTATCCATATCAGGAAGATACAAATATGGCTGCAGTGGTTAATAAAATGGCACTTAAGATGCACAATGAAGGCAATGATGTAAGAGTTTTTATGCCAAGATTTGGACAAATAAGTGAGAGGAAATTCCAACTTCATGAGGTGATCCGCCTTTCAGGAATGAATATTATTATCAATGACCTGGATCAGCCCTTAATTATTAAAGTAGCATCTCTTCCGGGAGAAAGACTTCAGGTCTACTTTATCGATAATGAAGAATACTTCAAAAGAAAACAATATTATTTCGATGATGAAGGGACTCCCTTTGAGGATAATGACGAAAGAGCTATTTTCTTTGCCAGAGGAGTTATTGAAACCATTAAGAAACTGAACTGGGTTCCGGATGTAATTCATCTGAACGGATGGATGTCTTCTTTTGTTCCAATTTATCTTAAAACCTATTACGAATCCGATACTTATTTTAAAGACGCCAAAATTGTGCTTTCCTTGTACAATGAGAAAGATGCCGCTTTGGATAAGAATATCGCTGAAAAACTGACATTCGATAATATTTCCGGGCTAAAAGCGTTAGATAACCCAACGATAAAAAGCTTTGTTATCGAAAGTATGAACTATGTAAATATGGTAGTGAAAGGAGATGAGTTTCTTGATGAAGATCTTGATCAAGGTTTTAATGAAACAACAACTCCAAAATCAGAATACGTAGACGTAGATTCTATAAACCAACTTTATTAAAAACACTTTTTTAATGACTCATACTGTTAAAAGGACTTTCGCCATGCTTTTACTGGCGTTTTTCGGGAGTGCACTTCTTTATAATTGTGAACCGGACGCAGATTCGCTTGGAGAACAGTTATTTATTAAAGATGCCACGGAAGGAAATGAAAAATCATACCCCGTTATTGCTTACAATATAGATAATAAAGATAGTTTAAGTAGCGATGCCTCAAGACTTATCAACCAGATTAATACCAATGGAGTATCTCCATCTACTGCTGTTTTAGGAGCTTTTTCCGAAGGCCAGTTCGGGATGCAGAAAGCTTCTTTTGTTTCCCAGCTTAGATTAACCCAATACGACTTTGACTTCGGTAAAGCACCAAAAGTAGACTCTGTTGTATTAGTAATAAGGCCGGCAAATGAAACACAATATAAAAAGGACTCTGTAGATGCAAGACCAGCAGCAGATATAGATTTCCTAGTTGGAAGTGAGACTGTAAAGGCTTCCATTGAAAAGAAATTCTATCCGGTTGTAAAATTCGGAAGAGGTAAAATAGGAAGTACAGACGTATTGTATCATGTAAAAGTACAGGAAGTGACTACTTTCTTAGATGCTAATAATGTTGCTTTACAAAAATCCAATGCTGCTATAAGTACCGGAGATTTGTTAGGAAGTACAACATTTAATGGAAATTATAGTGAAGTAACTGTATCTAAAAAGTCAGATAATACCAACATATTTTTAGGAGGTGTCGGGATGAGAATTCCTTTGGATAAAAATATTTTCCAGACCAAAATCCTGGATAAAAATAAAAAACCTGAACTTCTGAACGCTGCTAACTTCGTTAGATATTTTAAAGGGCTTAGAATCTCTGTGGATGAAACCAATGGATATCTTTTCCAGTTTTCTCCTGAAAACACAGAGGTAATCATGTATTACAGCAATGAAACCACATCCGGTGGTACTACAACAAGAGCACAGCAGACGCCATTTAAATTTACTCTTGGAGGAGCACGCCTTGGTCACTATGAATATGACAGATCTGGTAGTGCCTGGGAAACCGCAAAAACGGCTATCAACACACAGGATGGTGATCAAAAACTTTTCCTTCAGGGAATGGGAGGTCCTTCCATTGCTGTTAAAATTCCTGACGCTAAAATTGATGAACTGAGAACTTTATATCAAAAAGACAAAGCAGCCATCATTAATGCAAGAATCAGAATTTATACAGACCCTACAGACTGGGCTAACAATTATACAAAGCCACAAAATCTGACGTTGGTGACTGCTAAACCACAATCTTCAACATCATCACTGCTTATCCCTGACGGATATACTTCAGATCTTACTGCATTTGGATTGTTTAAAGGTTACGATTTAGATAAAAACCCAGCTTATTATGAGTTTTATGTAACCAAAACATTGAAAGATATTGTTGAGAAAAATACCGAAAATAAAATGCTGATGATTAATCCTGGAAATTTTATAAAAGATACAGAAAGTGTATTAGCCGGATTTAAATTTACCACAAAAGCATTTGCGATGGACAGAGCCGTATTTGTAGGTACAGTAGCGAATAATCCAAATAGCATTCAGTTAAAAGTAACTTACGGTACAAAAAAATAACACAATAAAAACACTAGAAAAAATATGTGCGGAATAGTAGGATATACAGGATTTCAGGATGCGTATGATATTGTGATCAACGGTCTTAGAAGATTAGAATATAGAGGATATGACAGTGCAGGAATCGTTTTGGAAGATGCAGGAAGAAAATTTGAAGTAGAAAAAACGAAAGGAAAGGTAGATGATTTAGTTAACATTTCCGCGCAGTTAAAAGGAAAAGCCAAAATAGGAATGGGGCATACCCGTTGGGCAACTCACGGAGTTCCAAGCGACAGAAATTCCCATCCTCATTTATCAAACAATGGTAAAGTAGCCATCGTTCATAATGGAATCATTGAGAATTATGATACCATTAAAAAAATGCTTACCGAAAAAGGATTTACCTTTAAATCGGAAACAGATACAGAAGTATTGGTCAATCTTATCCAGTATTTTATGGATCTGAATTCGGATATGGATTTTCCTTCAGCAGTAAGATTTGCACTGAATGAAGTATACGGAGCCTATGCGATAACCGTAATGCATGAAGATTATCCGGGAGTACTGGTAGTAGGAAGATTAGGCTCTCCATTGGCTATCGGAATCGGAGACCAGGAGTATTTTATTGCTTCTGATGCTTCTCCTTTTGTAGAATTTACAAAAGAAGCAATCTATCTGGAAGAAGGACATATGGCAACGATCTCTTTAGAAAATGGAGTAGACATAAGAACTATTACAGAGAATTCTAAAATTGAGCCGGAAATCCAAAAGCTTAAGTTAAGCTTAGAGCAAATCGAAAAAGGAGGTTATGAGCACTTTATGCTTAAAGAAATTTTCGAGCAGCCTAAATCTGTACATGATACTATGAGAGGAAGACTTCTTGTAGACGAAGGAATCATCAAAATGGCAGGAATCTGGGATCATGTTGAAAAGTTCAAGAATGCCAACAGAATTATCATCATTGCGTGCGGAACTTCATGGCATGCCGGTCTTATCGGAGAATATCTTATTGAAGAGTACGCAAGAATTCCTGTAGAAGTAGAATATGCTTCAGAATTCAGATATAGAAATCCTATTATTACAGATAAAGACGTTGTTATTGCGATTTCACAATCGGGAGAAACAGCTGATACCATGGCTGCATTAAAGCTGGCTAAAGAAAAAGGAGCATTTATATATGGTATATGTAACGTAGTGGATTCATCCATTGCAAGAATTACAGATGCAGGTTCCTATACGCATGCTGGTCCGGAGATCGGAGTGGCATCTACAAAGGCATTTACAGCACAGCTTACCATTCTTACCCTAATTGCATTTAAATTAGGAAAACATAACGGAAACCTGGGTAATGCTGAATTTATGAGCTTAATCGCTGAATTGGATGCAGTGCCTAAGAGAATTGAAGAAGTTTTGAATTCTACTCACGAACTTGTTCAGAATATAGCAAAAGACTTTGTAGAGGCTACCAATTTCCTTTATTTAGGAAGAGGATACAACTATCCGGCAGCACTGGAAGGAGCTTTGAAGCTAAAAGAAATCTCTTACATTCATGCAGAAGGATATCCGGCCGCAGAAATGAAGCACGGGCCTATTGCTTTGATTGATGAAAATATGCCAATCGTTATTATTGCCCCTAAAAAAGGTCATTATGACAAGATTGTAAGCAATGTTCAGGAAATTAAAGCAAGAAAAGGAAAAATTATTGCTGTTGTGAATAAAGGAGATCAGCAGGTAAGTTCAATGGCAGATTATGTTATTGAAGTTCCTGAGACTTCAGAGTGTTTCTCACCAATCGTTGCATCAGTGCCTTTACAGCTGTTAGCATACTATATAGCAGTGTATAGAGGGGCCAATGTAGACCAGCCGAGAAACCTTGCAAAATCAGTAACCGTGGAATAAAAAATTGTTGTAAATAAAATAAATTTAGATTTCTTCCGTTATTTCAAAAAAAATCTTAAAAGTTTCTTAAAAAAATTATATATTTACGGCTTAATTATAAAAATTAACATGAAAAGGATATTTCTTTTATTATTGTCTGCGTCAGTAGCATCGGTATCTTGTTCAGGTGGTGGCAGCTCTTCAGTTGGGAAGCCAGGAACAAAAGGAGAATTGATACCAAGAGAAAAAACGAAATCATTTGTTGCGGAAAGACCATACGGAATGGTCGCAATTCCTGCAGGTTCATTTGTTGCTGGTTTAGCAGATCAGGATCCAACAAATACTCCTGAAAAAGCTTCATTGACAACGGTTACCGTTTCTTCTTTCTTCATGGATGAAGCAGAAACTACCAATGCAGAGTACAGGGTATTTATCAACTATGTAAGAGATTCTATTGCTAGAACACTACTTGCTGAAGCTGCCGGAGAAGGCGGAGAAGGCGGACGTAGAGGAGCAAGTATAGGAGATTATGCATATCTTGCTAAAAAAGAAGAAAATTTAACACCTTATCAAGAATATTTAGAAGGCCAGGGAGGAAGAGAAGATGGAAGCTATGATGCAAGCAAAAGACTAGACTGGAAAATTCCATTGCATTGGACTACAGGGAAGTATCCTGATGTAGAATATGCGGAAGTTTTAGAATCTATGTATCTGCCTGCTTCTTCCAGAATCGGAAACGAAAGAATCCTGGATGTAAGTAAACTTAAATATACCTACCAGTGGGGAGATATGGATGCTGCAATTGCTGATAACGAAAGAGGAGCAAACTACCTGAAGAGTTCAAGCATTGCCATCTATCCTGATACTACAGTTTGGGTAAAAGATTTCCACTTTGCTTATAACGAGCCATTGTTTGAACAGTATTTCTGGCACAAAGCTTATAAAAACTATCCTGTAGTAGGTGTTACATGGGATCAGGCTAGAGCTTACTGTAACTTCAGATCTAAGCTGAAAACAGATTATAACGAAAGTTTAAAAAGAAAAAAACAAAGACCATTAACATTCCGTCTTCCAACCGAAATTGAATGGGAATATGCTGCAAAAGGTGGAATGCAAAATGCTACTTACCCTTGGGGAGGTCCTTATTTAATGGACGACAGAGGTTGCTACCTTGCTAACTTTAAACCTAAGAGAGGTAACTACATGGAGGACGAGAAAAAAGGTACTTATACATATACAGCTCCAGTTAAGAAATTTAAGAAAAATGGGTTTGGGTTATTTGATATGGCTGGAAACGTTTCTGAATGGACTTCGTCTGCTTATAACAACTCTTCTTATGGATTCTCTTCTACTTTAAATCCTTCTACGAAAGATAAAATAGATACAAAAAGATCTGTAAGAGGTGGATCTTGGAAAGACGTTGGCTACGCGCTGATGACAGGTGCAAGAGATTGGGAAAGAAAAGACTCAGCCAGAAGTTATATCGGATTCAGAACTGTACAGGATATTCCTGAAGCAGCTGTTAAACCAAGAAGAGTTAACAGATAATCAATCAGACAATTATTTTTCAATACAATTTTATTTAACATTAAAAAAACTAACTTAATATGTTTAAGACTAAAGATGCTTGGATGAATTTCTTTTATTCATTCGGGGCTGCAATTGTAATTCTTGGAGCTTGGCTTAAAATTACTCACATTACCTTGGGACCTATTAACGGGAATATAGCTCTTACTGTGGGACTTATTACAGAAGCTATTATCTTTATCATTTTCGCATTCGACCCTCCAAAATCTGAAGAGTCTTATGCTTGGGAAAATGTATATCCTGAATTATTAGACAAACATGCAAACCCAAATCCACTTCACTCTAATGTATCTACTAAAGTGAATGCACAGCAGCAGTTTGCAGAATTAGAAAATTCTCTTTCAACGAAATTAGATAAAATGCTTGAAGATGCTAAACTTGATGTTCAGCTATTTGAAAGATTAAGAACAGGTATTGACAAGTTTTCAAGTTCTGTGGACCAGATCAATCAAACTGTTGATGTATCTGCATCTACTCATAAGTATAATGACCAACTTAACAAAGCAGCTCAACACATGGAAAGCATGAATGCTTTATATGCAATGCAGCTTGAAAGTGGGAAAAGACAATCTGAATTTGCTAACAAATATGTAGCAGATATGCAGAAGTCTGCGGAACAGTCTGAGAAATTCAATCAAGAACTACAAGGTTTAACATCTAATCTGAATAACTTAAATAGAGTTTATGGCGGTATGTTAACTGCTATGAAGTCTTAATCCTGAACCATTTCTAAAATTTAACTACTTAATCAAAAAACAAAGAAAAGAGAATGGCACAAGGAAAACAGACCCCTCGTCAGAAGATGATCAACCTGATGTATCTGGTGTTCATCGCGATGATGGCCCTCAATATTGATGCAGAAATCATCAGATCATATTATGATTCAACCAGAGCATTGAATGAAACAAGAACATTAACAGAGAAGAAGAACGAAAAGATCTTTGAAAGAACGCTGGAAGCTAAAGCTCAGCAGGTTCCGGATACTTACGCTCAACCTTGGGAACAGTATAAAGTACTGAAGGGTAAGATTGATGTTTTGGTATCTTCTGCTCAGGGAATCAAAGATGCTCTTAAAAAACAATCAGAGTTCCACGATAAAGATCCTAAAACAGGTAAAGATATTGATGTAAGTGAAAACTTTGCTGCATTGAACAACAATGAAGCCACTACAGAATATTTCTTTAAAGAAGGTGATGAAAATGCACCTTCAAAAGGAGCTTTAGATTTAAAAGCTAAAATTGATGATGTAAGAAATTATATTAATTCAACTTTTGGTAATAATGAACAATTAAAAGATTTAGTTGACAGAGCCAACAAATCTCTTATCGCAGAATATCCTAAAGGAAAATCTCCGAATGATAAGACTTGGTTCCAGAACAAATTTTATCACCAGCCGCTTATTGCTGCAATTTCTAACTTGGAGATCATCCAAAATGATGCCAGAAATGTACAATCTGATGCATTAGCATTATTACTTCAGGAAAAAGTAGATGCGAGTATCAAATTTACAAGCTATGAAGCTATTGTTTCAGGTCCGGTAGATATCCAGGCAGGTAAGCAGGCAGAGGTAAAAGTAATGTTGGGTAACTATTCTAACAGTAATAAGATCAGTATTTCTGGTGTTAGCAGAGTAGAAAACGGAAAAGGTACCATTTCAATTTCAGGTTCTGGACTTGGAGAGCATAAATTAGGAGGTGTAATTACATTAACTGATGCTTCAGGTAAATCTCAGCCTTTCCCTTGGACCCATACGTATAACGTAATTGCAGGACCAAGAGAAGTAAAACTTGAAAAAGGACTATTACTTTCTGCGGATAAGATGAATGTAATGTACAGAGGACTTGAGAATCCTGTTTCAGGATCTATCTTAGGTGCTGATAACTCTAAACTTTCATTATCTGCTCCGGGTGCTGTTGTGAAGAGCACAGGTCCAGGGAAGTGGGATGTAACTCCTACTACAGGAAATACAGTTAGGTTAACATTATCAGGAGTTGATCCTTATGGTAAGACTGTTTCTCAGGTATTTGAATACAGAATTAAAAATATTCCTAGACCTCAGGGACAAATCAGAGGAAAAACGGTTAACTATATGCCTGTAGGTTCTATTCCTAACCAGATTGTATCTGCAGCGTTGCCAGATTTTGATTTCCCTGTTTCGTTTACAGTAAACAGCTTCATTATCAAAGTTCCTGGAAGAGCAGGTACATTGATCCAAGGAAGTTCACTTCAGGGTGCAGAAGGTATGCTTAGAAATCTTAGACCAGGCGATGTCGTTCAGATCTATGATATTCAGGCAACAGCTACAGGTCTTGGAAGCCAAAAACTTAAAGAGATATCACCTGTAATTATTAATGTTCAATAAGGTTAATTTGTAAAATCATATTATGAAAAAATATATTAGCAGTCTTTTAGTACTAGTTTCGGGATTTGCTTTTTCCCAGACTATTCTGAACGCTTCTTCTCCTGAGGAATTTAGACAGATGAGAGCTGAATCTATGAGAAAAGCAGGGGATACTGTTATCAGTAATAAAGTGAAACCACTGGAATATGGATTCGTAGATGATAAAGACATCATGAAAAGTATGTTCGTTTGGGAGATCATTGATATGAATGATAAGATCAACCAACCTTTCTACTATGACAATCCGGATGGTCTTCTTTCTTCCTCTACAAGATCTATATATCAGCTTTTGTTAGATGGGGCACTTAACGGAACCATCAAGGAAGTATATGATGATGATAATTTTGTAACCAGACTTACTCCAGAAGCTATTCAAAAGAGATTGGAAAGTGTAAGATTGGATGAAGAAGCTATCGATATTCTTAACTCCGGAAGAGCATTAACAGAGGAAGAGAAGAAGAGATTAACAGATATCATCAGAACAACGACGGATAAAGTTAAAGTTCTTAAGATAATGGGTATGTGGTTCATCGATAAGAGAGACGGACAAATGAAGTACAGACCTCTAGGTCTTGCAGCTATGGGACCGGATCCATCTTCTGTAGGAAGAATTGGTCCTGATGGCCAGCCTCTTGCAGGAGGAGATGATCTTGTAGACCTGTTCTGGATCTATTATCCGAATGCACGTGAAATTCTTGCGAATAACTATGTGTATAACAGAAAGAACTCTTCTGCAGACCTGTCTTTCGATGATATTATCAATGCAAGAAGATTCTCTTCAGTTATTTATAAGTCATCAAGCGGTCTAGGAGACGGTAAAATCAAAGATTATATTCCTAGAGATGCTGATGATCAGCTGGAAGAAAGCGAGAGAATTAAATCGCAGATTCTTGAAATGGAAAATGAAATGTGGAATTACTAAATTTCACTTGATATTTATAGAAAACCTGAGTACTTTTACTCAGGTTTTTTTATTATGAAGAATGTAGATTATATTATTGTCGGAGACGGCTATGCCGGGCTTTTCTTTGCCCATCAGCTTATAAAGAATAACAAATCCTTTGTCATCTATTCTGACGGCAGGAAAAGCGCTTCCCAGGTTTCTGCAGGGATTATCAATCCGGTAGTCCTGAAAAAATTTACGACTTTCTGGAAAGCCCAGGAGCAGATTGATTTTCTAAAGGTTACTCTTGATGAAATTAAATCATATACAGATAGAAATTATCTGATCAGTGCACCTATCCACAGAATCTTTCATGACGAAAACGAGCAGAAACTCTGGTTGAAAAAATCAGAAAATGAAGATCTTTCTGATTTTCTTGATAAAAATTTCGATCGTTTAGAGGGGGTAAAAAATGATTTTAAGGCAGGAAAGGTTAATCAGTCTGCCAGGCTTGAAGTAAGTGGTTTTTTTGCAGGTCTATTCAGTTATTTCAAAAAAAATAGTCAGATTGAAGAAGAAAAGTTCGATTATGGGAAATTAGATGTTCAAAATTCATCTTACAAAGAATATCAGTTTAAAAATGTTGTGTTCTGTGAAGGAATGGGAGTGAAAGAGAATCCTTATTTTTCTGATATTGAAGTCAACCCTAATAAAGGACATCATATAAAAGTAAAACTCTCTGAACCTTTATCCGGAAATAATACAATTAAAAAGAAACACTTCCTCTTTCCAACAGACAATGGATTATATTTTTACGGAGGAACCTATGACAGAGAACAGCTTCATCACCATATAGACGATTCAGCAGTGGAACAGCTTGTCAATGGTCTCTCTGAAATCTACCCTTATGACTTTGAAGTAAAAGAAGTAAACTTTGGCTTTCGGCCAACAGTAAAAGATCGCAGACCTATTATCGGAAGACATAAAGAATATAAAAATCTCTATGTCTTCAATGGGTTGGGAGCAAGAGGAATTCTGAATGGATGCTATTTTTCCCGTAGTCTGTACCGCTTCATAGAAGAAAACATACCCCTGCATGAAGAGGTTTCCTTAAACAGATTCAAATAAATAAATCATTATCCAATACATAATCCCATGAATGAAAATATTCTCGGAATAGCAGCCGGCATTCTTACCTCCGTTTCTATGATCCCTCAACTGATAAAAGTAATCAGGGAAAAGGATGTGAAAGATATTTCTTTGGTAATGCTTTTGATCCTCATTTCAGGCCTTTCATTATGGGTATGGTACGGTATTAAGAAAGATGAGCTGCCTATTATTTTGTCGAACTCATTTGCCGTGCTGGTGAATATAAGTCTCTTAATTTGTTTTGTGATCTACAAAAAAAGATGAGTTTTGGTATAACAGCAGCGGCGGGCTATTCGGCCCGCCGCTGCTATTAATAATATATTTTTATCAATTACTGAAGCGTAAACTTGGCTAAAGGAGCCATTCTTGCCTTATTTAAAGTCAGAGTATTTCCGTTAACAGAATAATTATCTGCAGCAAGTACCGCTTTTGTAAACTGGTTTTCAATCTCCAGATCTTCACAAGCCATCATTGTAGACATTCCCTGGTTGAATTTGATTCTCATTGCTTCAGGTTTAATTTCAAAAGTACCTCCAAATCCATTACATCCGGCGTGTCCTTCATATCTCATTCCTTCTGTGTTAAGTTTGAAATAAGGATTGTTTTTCGGATTTTTAAGTTTAATGGGCTGTCCGTTAAGCTCAGTTAGCTTCCATGTTTTTCCAGTGATATCAGTGCTTTTTTGAACTGAGGGAGTTTTGCATGAAATAAGGAATGCAAATAAAAATACTGTGGATAAATAGTAAAATAAATTTTTCATAATAATTGAGATTTTGATTAAATGTAATGGAGCTGCCTTATTTTAGTAAGAAGCCATTTTTGTAGATCCTGAGCCTTTAGTGTCACGTTTAGCGTGGAATAACACCATATCTACATTTTTCTTTAAAAAAGTGATGTTTCCTTTAATGTCAGAATATTGATATTCTTCATTAGAGGCCGTATATTCAGGCAGTGCATCGCTTTTTTTCAGATTATACGTTTTTCCGTTCAGATGAACAATGGCCGTATTTTTTGTATTGTTTACAGTGACTTCTATTGTTTCGCCATAGCTGTCGGTGAAAACATTTTTAGATACTTCATCTTTGTTTTCCGGAACAGCTGTAACTGTTTCAGTTTCTTTAGCAGGATGTTTACACGCTGTTGAGGAAAAGAATGCCAGCCCTATAAAGACTGTTGTTACTAATTTTTTCATAGTGATAAGTGATTTTAAAGTGTTGCATGAAATTATGATATTAATATTATATAAAATTACAAATATTATTAATAATTATATGTTAATTTTACATAAATTAATTATATTTTTTTATTTAAAAAACAGTGTGATTTCTTTTAAAGTACTTTTTTTAGGCTTTTGAACGGGAAGAATTAAAGAATAAATCAAAAGGAAATACCCGGATTTTCAGACCTGATTTAAGAATAAAAACATATATTTTTTATCATTTCTCTGTGTTGTTTTAGCGTGGTGCAAAAGTATTAAAAATTACAACATGCTGATACATAGATTGAAGTGATTTAAATCATACCGGGATGAGATATTTGAATTCAATTTAAACTATATTTTCAATAAAACATTTCTATCAAAGAGATGGTAAAGCAATAATGGTTAATCATTTTATCTGAAGAATAAGAAAATAATTATAAAATCCCATGATTCCTTTATTCAGCTTATTTAAAGGAGCGTTAAATTTTGTTAATCTGCTATGAGGATATACATTTCTAAATGTACATTTGCGACTTCAAAATGAGAAACCTTATAATATATTTTTTGACCGGCCTTTTCCTACTTTTTGTAGTAGAAAGCCGTCTGAATGTCAAAACACTTCGGAATGACTATTCCGGACACGTTTCTCATCATATGCCCAAAAGAGCCAACCGCCTGAACCAGACTTACGAAAAGCTTACCGTTCAGCAGATGGCAGACAGCGTAGACAATTCCACATTAGAACTTTATGAAGATGATTTTCATCTCTCTGACACTTTTCAGGCCATTGTTGTTCTTGCCGGAGTTTTTAACCTCGTTTACATTTTTGGATTAAGGTCCTTTAAAAGCAAAAAACCTGATATTCATGGTTTTATTTCGCTGTTTTCCCATGTAAAAAAATTCATTCTGATCCGTTCTATCAGAATTTAAAAATTTATTTCTTTTTAATTTGTTTTCTGTTCTTATTACGGACAGGAGACAGACTGCGTTGTGTATGCCGGTAATCATCACACCGTAGAAACCCCTATTACCTTTTTATTTCCATTCAAAACATTAACGAATTTATATAACTCTAGAATTATGATGAAAAGAGTTGCCTCAGGCATTGCGCTTTGTACCCTTTTGTTGGCAGTAAGCTGCGGTCACAAAAAGGAAGAAAAGGAAGAAGCTGCAGTTTATCCGGTTACCAGTCCTGTAAGAATGGATACCGTGATCAATAAAGAATATGTAGCCCAGATCCAATCCGTAAAAAACATTGAAATCCGCGCACAGGAAAAAGGATTTCTCGAAAAAATTTATGTAGATGAGGGACAGTATGTACAGGCCGGCCAGACCCTGTTCAGAATTATGCCTCAGCTATACCAGGCAGAGCTGTTAAAAGCGAAAGCAGAAGTAGAGCAGGCCTCTATTGAACTTAAAAATGCAAGTACGCTGGCCAATAACAATATTGTTTCCAAGAATGAAAGAGCAATGGCTAAAGCTAAGCTGGATGCAGCGAATGCTGAAATGAAATTAGCTCAGATTCACTTATCATTTACCGATATTAAAGCTCCGTTTTCAGGGGTGATTAACAGAATTCCTTTAAAACTGGGGAGTCTTGTAGATGAAGGAGATTTGTTAACTTCTTTATCAGACAATACAAGTGTTTACAGTTACTTCAATGTTTCAGAACCAGAATATCTGAGCTATCAGACGCATGCGGCTGATAGAGGAAGTAACCAGGTATCATTAATTATGGCCAATGGAGAAACACTGCCTCAAAAAGGAGAGATTCAGACTATTGAGGGTGAATTTGACAACGAAACCGGAAATATTGCCTTCAGAGCAAAATTCCCGAATCCGGATAAACTCCTGAGAAACGGAGAAACAGGGAAGGTACAGATGACGCTTCCGGTACATAATGCATTAATTATCCCACAGAAAGCAACCTATGAAATCCAGGATCAGAAATATGTATTTGTGATCGATAAAAACGGAACTGCGAAATCCAGAAACATAAAAGTAGCTTATGAATTGCCAGATCTTTATGTAGTGGGTTCAGGGCTTTCGGTAGGAGACAAAATATTATTGGAAGGCGTACAGAAAGTAAAAGACGATCAAAAGATAAAAATAAAATTCCAGGATCCTAAAAAAGTTCTTCAGTCATTGAAATTAAAAGCAGAGTAGTTTACGCCTAATAAAAAAACAGTATGTTTAAGAAATTCATCCGCAGACCTGTTCTGTCTATCGTAATCTCTTTGATTATCGTATTTATGGGAATTTTGTCATTGGTAAAACTTCCGGTGACCCAGTTCCCTTCTATTTCTCCGCCTAAAGTAAATATTACGGCAGAATATCCCGGAGCCAACAACGAATTATTGATCAAATCCGTGGTTATTCCCCTCGAAAGAGGATTGAATGGAGTACCGGGTATGAAATATATGACCTCCGATGCCGGAAATGACGGGGAAGCTTCCATTCAGGTGGTATTCGATCTTGGAACGGATCCCAATGTTGCTGCAGTAAATGTTCAGAACCGTGTATCCTCGGTGGTGAATAAACTTCCGCCGCTGGTAGTACGTGAAGGGGTAAAAATTACCCGTGAAGAACCCAATATGCTAATGTACATCAACCTGTACAGTGACGATCCAAAAGCTGACCAGAAATTCCTGTTCAATTATGCCGATATCAACGTAATGTCCGAATTGAGAAGGGTAAGCGGAGTAGGATTCGCCGATATTCTCGGAACCCGTGAATATGCCATGCGTATCTGGTTGAAACCAGACAGGCTTACCGCTTATAATATCTCGGCAGACGAAGTAATGGAAGCCCTGAATCAGCAGAGTCTTGAAGCTTCTCCGGGAAAAACAGGAGAAAGTTCCGGTAAACGCTCACAATCATTTGAGTACATCCTGAAATATCCGGGACGTTTTAATAATGAAAAAGACTACGGAAATATCATCTTGAAAGCAAAATCAGCCGGAGAATTTGTAAGGCTGAAAGATGTTGCTGATATTGAATTCGGAAGTTCAATGTATGATATCTATTCCACATTGAACGGAAAACCTTCAGCAGCGATTACTGTAAAGCAGTCATACGGTTCCAATGCAAGTGACGTTATCAAAAATGTGAAAACTTTAATGGCAGACCTTGAGAAAAATACGTTCCCGAAAGGTATGCATTATGATATCAGTTATGACGTTTCCAGATTCTTGGATGCTTCCATGGAAAAAGTAATTCATACTTTATTTGAAGCCTTTATCCTTGTGGCTATCGTTGTATTCCTGTTCCTTGGGGATTGGCGTTCAACGTTAATTCCTGCTTTGGCGGTTCCGGTTTCATTGGTAGGAACATTTGCTGTAATGTCTGCATTCGGAATTACTCTGAATATGATCTCGCTCTTTGCCCTGGTAATGGCAATCGGGGTTGTAGTAGATGATGCAATTGTAGTGATTGAAGCGGTTCACGCCAAAATGGAGGAAAAACATCTTTCCCCTTTGAAAGCCACAGAAGAAGCAATGCATGAGATTAGTGGAGCCATTATTGCGATTACGCTGGTAATGGCATCCGTATTCATTCCGATCGCCTTTATGTCTGGTCCGGTAGGAGTGTTTTACCGTCAGTTCTCTATTACAATGGCTTCAGCAATTATCCTTTCCGGAGTGGTCGCATTAACGCTGACACCAGCACTTTGCGCCCTGATCCTGAAAAATAACCACGGAAAAGCCAAGAAGAGAACACCTGTTACTATTTTCCTGGATAAATTCAATAATCTGTTTACAAAAGGAGCCGGGAAATACGAAAAATTACTGAACAAAACAGTAACGAAAAAAGCATTTACCCTTCCGTTATTGCTGGCATTTTGCGCCTGTACCTTCTTCCTGAGTAATTCCCTTCCTTCCGGATTTATTCCTGCAGAAGACCAGGGAATGATTTATGCGATTATCCAGACGCCGCCGGGATCTACACTGGAAAGAACCAATCAGATTGCAAAAGAACTGCTTCGGGAATCTGAAGATATTGACGGGGTGCAGTCTGTTTCCTCACTGGCAGGATATGAAATTCTGACAGAAGGTACCGGGTCCAACTCAGGAACCTGTCTGATCAACCTCAAAAGCTGGGAGGAACGTAAAGAATCTGCCGCTGAAATTATTGAAAAGCTAGAAGAGAAGGCCAAAAATATTCCGGGAGCCAATATTGAATTCTTCCAGCCGCCTTCCATTCCGGGATATGGTGCCGCAGGAGGTTTTGAACTTCGTTTGCTGGATAAAGCCGGAAGCGGTGATTACCATAAGATGGAACAGGTGAGCAACGACTTCGTAAAAGAATTAAAGAAACGTCCCGAACTGGGATCTGCATTTACCTTCTATTCTGCGAGTTTCCCACAATATATGCTTAAAGTGGATAATGATCTTGCCGAACAGAAAGGCGTTACCATTGATAATGCGATGGGTAACCTGTCTACTCTCATCGGATCAAATTACGAGACCAGTTTCATTCGCTTTGACCGTCCTTACAAGGTAATCGTACAGGCTGGGCCACAATACCGGGCACTTCCGACTGACCTTCTGAAGCTGTATGTGAAAAATGATAAAGAACAGATGGTTCCGTATTCCGATTTTATGAAACTTGAAAAAGTATATGGACTTTCTGAGATTACAAGACATAATATGTATAACTCTGCAGAAGTGAGTGGAACTCCGGCGCCGGGATACAGCAGCGGACAGGCCATCAAAGCCATTCAGGAAGTCGCTGATAAAACGCTTCCTAGAGGCTTCGGGATTGACTGGGCTGGTATTTCTAAAGACGAGGTGAGCAGAGGAAATGAAGCCGTATTCATCTTCCTGGTATGTTTAGGATTTGTTTATCTCATCCTTTCAGCACAATATGAAAGTTTTATCCTTCCGCTTCCGGTAATTCTATCACTTCCTACCGGTATTTTCGGGGCATTTTTATGTCTGAAATTATTAGGGTTGGAAAATAATATCTACGCGCAGGTTGCAATGGTCATGCTGATTGGGCTGCTGGGTAAAAATGCAGTACTGATCGTGGAATTTGCGGTTCAGAAGAAAGCTGAAGAAGGAATTCCTGTAGTGAAGGCAGCCATTGAAGGAGCAGCCATCCGTTTCCGTCCTATTCTGATGACTTCATTTGCCTTTATAGCCGGGCTTATTCCGCTGGTAATGGCTACAGGTCCGGGAGCCGTAGGAAACAGAACGATTGGTACCGCTGCAGCGGGAGGTATGCTTATAGGAACTGTTTTCGGGCTGATGATCATTCCGGGACTGTATTATATCTTCGGAACTATTGCAGAGAAATCAAGACTGGCCAGATATGAAGAAGAAAACCCATTAACAGAACAAACCGAACCTTACGAACACGATGGAAAATTTGAAGATTAAAAATATATTCGCTGCGGCAGTGATAGCGCTTGTATTAACAGCCTGTAAAGCTCCGATGGCAACCGTTATAAAAGATGAAGTAAAAGAAAATCTTCCTCAGAATTTCAATCAGGAAGAGCAGCAGGATACCAATAACAACAGTGGAACAACTCCCTGGAGACAGTTTTTTACAGATCCTAATCTGGTCAGCCTAATTGAAACCGCTTTAAAAAATAATCAGGAACTGCTGATTACGCTTCAGGAAATTGAAATTGCTAAAAGTGGTGTTTTAGCTAAAAAAGGAAGGCTGAGCCCTACTGTTTCAGCAGGAATAGGAGCGGGGCTTAAAAAGGCGGGACGTTACACCAGTGAAGGAGCCGGAGATGCTACTACAGAAATAGAACCCGGAAAAGAAATGCCGGATCCGCTGGGAAATTTCGAAGGAGGTCTGATGGCCAACTGGGAAATCGATATCTGGAAAAAACTCAGAACCGAAAAAGAAGCTGCAGTAGCTCACTATCTTTCTACCGTTGAAGGCAAGAACTTTGTATTGTCCAATCTTATTGAAGAAGTAGCGGATAATTATTATGAATTACTGGCTCTTGATAATCAGTTGGATATTATTCAGCAGTATATCAAGCTTCAGCAAAGAGCACTGGAAATTTCTAAGATTCAGAAAGAAGCGGCCGCAGCAACAGAACTGGCTGTGAAAAAATTTGAGGCTGAACTGGCAAAGTCGAAAGCTTCGGAATACACCATCCGTCAGCAGATTACAGAAAAAGAAAACCAGATTAATGCACTTTTGGGTAGATATCCGCAGCCTATTGTAAGAACAAAGGAAAGTTTTATGGCTACCATTCCGCAAACGGTTTACACCGGAATTCCGTCTCAGTTATTGTCTAACCGTCCTGATATTAAACAGGCAGAACTGGAGCTGAAAGCCGCAAAACTGGATGTAGAAGCCGCAAGAAAAGAATTTTATCCGTCACTGGAAATTTCTGCAACCTTAGGACTGGAGGCTTTCAAACCTTCCTATCTGGTTAAAATGCCGGAATCTATTGCCTATAATTTAGCCGGAGAACTGGCCGGTCCGCTGATTAATAAAAGTGCCATCAAGGCCAATTTCCAGACTGCGGATGCCAAACAGATACAGTCTCTTTATGAATACGATAAAACTATTCTGAATGCTTATCTGGATGTAGCCAACATGATGTCTAAAATTAAAAATATAGACCAGTATTATCAGCTGAAATCCCAGGAAACCAAAGCGCTGGATCAGTCTATTGATATTGCCAACCAGTTGTTCCGAAATTCAAGAGCAGATTATCTGGAAGTACTTTTAAACCAAAGAGATGCTCTGGATGCAAAAATGGAACTGATTGAAGCTAAACAAAAACAGCTGAGCACCGTTGTAGACATCTATAAAAGTCTTGGAGGAGGCTGGAAATAAAAATATCATAATTCTCAATAAAAACAGTTAATGTTTTGATGCTGGCCCCTTCGGGGGCTGGTTTTTTTTTATTATAATGAATTAAATAATTGATTCTTAAAATGATTCCGGAGAATTTGTTTACTATATTTGTGATACACCACACCAAATCTCTTCGTTATGAAAAATATTCTTTTGGCTGTTCTTGGTATCATGATTATTCTGATTGCCATATTGCTGATTAAAACCTATACGTATCCCTTTAAAAAGAACAAAGCAGGTGTCTCTGAAGGATGGAAGTCTGTAAAAAATGATTCTGCGGTGATGCGTTTGTCAGGTGGAATCAAAATTCCTACCGTTTCTACGGGAAGTCTGGGTGTTTTTAACTATACACCTTTTGATCAGTTGAAAGAATATCTGAGAAATTCCTACCCATTAGTGTATCAGAATACTGAAAATTACGAGATCAATAACTATGCGCTGGTTTTTAAGCTGAAAGGAAGTACTTCCGGGCTTGAACCTGTTTTATTTCTTTCCCATATGGATGTAGTACCTCCCGGTGATGCTGATATAAAAAGTAAGGAGCAGAATGTTTTCAGACCGGATGATAAACCCCTTTCCGCTGTATCTAAAGTCGCTGAAGACTGGGATTTTGAACCGTTTTCAGGAGCGGTTGCCCACGGAAGAATTTATGGAAGAGGAGCAATAGATATGAAAGGAATGCTTTTTTCTTTAATGGAATCCATGAACAACATGATTAAAAGCGGACAGGTTCCCAAACGGGATATTTACCTTGCTTTTGGTTTTGATGAAGAAGTAGGAGGGCAAAAAGGAGCAGTACAGATTGCAGAACATTTCAGAAAAGCAGGATTGAAGTTTGAAGCGGTTTACGATGAAGGAGGCCTGATTATGGAAAAAGGAAATGTCGCCGGAATAGATTCAGATGTAGCAGCGGTCGGATGTGCTGAAAAAGGCTTCTTATCTGCAAAAATCAAAGTAAAAGGACTTGGAGGACATTCTTCTATGCCACCAATGGAAAGTGCTATCGGAAAAGCGGCAGTGATCATGCAGCGTCTTGAGGATCATCAGATGAAACCAGTAATTACTCCCCTGATTAAGAATTTTTTTGATAATATTGGTGGTGCTATGCCTTTTACCAGCAGACTTGCTATTGCTAATCAGTGGCTTTTGAAGCCGTTGCTTCTGTCACAGCTCACCAAAAATAATACAACAAATGCATTGGTACGGACCACAACTGCTCTCACGATGATGAAAGGCAGTGACGGAGCTAATGTTCTTTCTCCGGAAGTGGAATTTGTAGTCAATTTCAGGCTTATTCCCGGGAATTCAGTAAAAGAGGTTCGCGAGCATATTGCCAAAGCAACAGAAGGATTCGATGTTGAGGTAGAAGACATTGATAATACAAGAGAAGCTTCTGCGGTTTCACCAACAGATACCAAAGCCTACAAAATGATAGAAGCCGGAGTAAATGAGATCTATCCTGGAACCATTGTCACGCCTTACCTTACCATGGCCGCCACAGATGCTTATAAATACCAGATTGTAAGCAAAAATATTTATAGATTTATGCCTATCAAGATCAACCGTTCAGAGCAGCAGAGTATTCATAGTACTAATGAATATATCAGCATTGAAAACTATCTTAAGATGATTCATTACTTTGAATATATCATGAAAAACTACGATCAATAAGCAGATAACGTTAAAAGATAATACCTGATTGGTGCCGCAAAATATACAAAGATACCAGGTCTCCTGTGTCTTTCATTTTTCAGTCTATTATCTATCCGTCTCTTATGTATTTGTCCGTTATCTATTAATCTCAATCCTTTTCAATAAAAAAATATATTACGTCAAGTTCTGTCGCATTACTGCAATAGCTTTGCTTTATCAAAATTACAGAGCTATGGAATTGCCGTTTTATTTAAGTTTTAATGAGTTTGAAAGCCATTATTATGACAACCTTGAAAAATGGTTTGAAGAATATCATAATACCAGTGAAACCGACTACCTGCAGGCATTGGCAGACATGTACAGTCCCTATTTGTATTATAGTTTTACAGATGACAGAATTATGGCAGATGCTTCTATGGAGATTAAAGATTGTTTTTTTCCTTACTACGACAAAATAGGTCTTTCTTTCTGTACCCCTTGTGAAAACGGGAAAACGCCTAAGCCAATCAAAGGAATGAACCATATATTTGAATGGAAAACAATTACCATGATGGAGTATGCACAGCATGTTCTGGATAAAATCAACAGGTATATTTCAAAAAACAAAAACTCTATTGAAACAGGCAGTATTCATGATTATATCAATGATCGTGGCATTATTACATCCAGAGAAGGAGCCGGATATTGTGTTAACTACACCAGGCATCAGACGGCAGTTCCTTTCCTGAAAGCTTATCTTCCCCATTACGGGCAGACCGTGAATATCGCAGTGTACAGGGATTTTATTTTTTCCGCAGCTCAAATTGCAGAATATATTGACAGTAAGCTCAGCTCAGTACAGGCTTTTGAACATACTATATATGCAAAACTGAAATCAGAGGCAAAATTCAGAGTTCAGATGAGTCATCAGTTTCTGACGATCTGCAATTAATCATCCGCACCAACATTCATATCTAAATTATATTTTGCCGGAGAGCGTTAAAGCGTTTTCCAGATTAAAATCCCGATCACTTGATTGGGATTTTATTGTTTTTTATAAGGCAGATTCCAGATAAGGTCAGCAGACAGATAATGAACACCGCCTTTTTTTATACTTCGGCTGTCTCTGATGAGATCATCCATATACCCAATATCTACGGTGAAAGGAGAATGGGGAATATTAAACATATAATAAGCCGCAATACGCATTTCTCTATATCCGAAAGGAGTCCAGCCATGATCCGGATTATTCAGGTAGCTTGCAGAAAAAAGCCCTTCCGCACTTAACGCCAGTTTTTGATTGTTTTTAGAAGATAAACTGTAGGTAAGCTGGCTTTTGATACGGGTTCTTAGCTGAAAATTTTCTTCAGCTTTATTAAAATCAGCATCAAAAAACTTTCTGAACTCCTGGCGTACTGTATTTTTTAGTTTCCATCTTTTTCCAAAGTTAAAAGTATAAGCGTATCGTCCATAGATTCTGAATTCCTGTTCTGTCCCTTCTTTTTCATAAGGAGAATGACTTTCATATTTGGGCTGGCGTCGGTAGCTTATGGCATAGCTGTACTGCTGGTGAGTAGCAAACGAATGATAAACCTCATGATTTAAAACCATGATCGCCTGCTTTGAAAACAGATTATCATTGTCGGGACTGCTCTTTCGCCCTAATGCAATATAGCTTAAAGACTGCTTCTTTCCCAAAGAATCCAGCTGGCGCTTAACCCCGAAAGCCGACCAGAATGCTGTATTGGCATCTCCCAGACCCGGTGGACTGATCTGTGCTTTTACAAAACTGCCTGTACAGCCCAATAAAAATAACCCTGCGAAAATTTTTTTAATGCTAAACGTCATGATAACTTCTTCAATGTTAATATGTATGCTAGGCCAAAAGATATAAACGGAATATCCGGACTTAACAAATTTAAACAGTTAAGAAATTCAATGTTTACTCAAAATCCCTTAATACTGTTTAAAAACATGACAAAATAAGCACATGATTTAGGATAGATTTAGGAATGAAAAGAATAACAGACTAGTGAATCCCGAATTTTTTATGATAACAGTCGATGTAAATACAGTTTTGTAAAAAGATCTTATTACCCAGCATTCCTGTCATCCCGGAAAATTTCATGAGCATGTATTGGGTCTGAGAGAATCCCTCTACGTAAGTTACCTCTGTTAAAGGAATTTCTTTGTTTTTAAAACGGATGGCATTGTTGCTCTTTGCGGTATAGGAAGTCAGAATATTAGGCCTCGATTGAGCTTTTTCTATAATAATTTTTGATTGAGGTGATTTTAAATCAGTCCATTGCTCTTTGTTGGTCAGTAGTTCATAAGCGCTTGTTCCCGAATCATAAAGGAATTTTTCTTCCTTTCCTCTTAAAATACCGCGGATAATAATTTTTCTCTTCTTAAATGTAAAATCAATAAGGCTGTTTTGAAACTCCGCAGGTTCTTCAGACAGATTAAAAATGATGAAGTTTTCCTTAAAATTGATAATGCTTTTCCTGTCTTCAAGAATATCGGCTCCAAGCGTACCGATGATCTTCCCGGATTCTTTTCCCATCTCAGAAATTTTGAATTTATCGGATGAGATTTTAGTTTTTCCGATGTAGAAGGTTGATGAAGCATGGTTATCATGAACCATAATTCCTTTAATTTGTTTTATGGGTAAATGATAAAATTCTGTATACACGGCACCGGTGTCAAATTGAAGATAATAAATAGCTGTATCTCCCGAGAAACTGACAGGTACAAGTAAAGCGCTTTTATCCTTTTCCTGCCATTTCATCGGAATCTTTCCACTTTCATTTTTTACTGTTAAATAATTTTTTTCCGGAGTGAATTTCTGATTAAAATAAAAATAGCCGCCTAAAAACAGAATTACTGTAATGATTAAAATACCCGACAAAATTCTCGTGATTGCTTTCATGTTGATTTTTGTACAACATTCGGAAATCCGGACCTGTTTTTATCCCAAAGGGATATGATAGTTTTACGACAATTTTATGACTTTTATTGTAAGATGTTGTATTCCAGTATTATGTTGAATAGTTAAAATCTGTTTTTATTAATGGCTAAGACAGATAAAGAATGAATACTATTGGAGTGTTTTTTTTGATAAACGAAGCCACTTCGCTTATTTTTGAAATACCAAGTCATCTCTAAATTTATATCTTTTGAAATATCAGATAATACTCTTTGTCTGATTGCTTTTTTATTCCAGAAGACTTTAAAATCTGCATTTACAATATAAAAACAGAAAAACCTGCTGAAATTCAGCAGGTTTTGTTTGCAGAGAGGAAGGGATTCGAACCCTCGATACAGTTACCCGTATACTACCTTTCCAGGGTAGCTCCTTCAACCACTCGGACACCTCTCTAATTGAGATTGCAAAAATAGAGTATTTTCTGGAATCTGCAAATTATTTGTAAAAATTAGTTGGATATTTCTCCACAAAGGCTTTTAGCGAAATTATCAGCGAATGTTCCAGGATAACTTGGGTTGTCTATCAGGTGCATTGCCTTGGTTATCGCACTTTCTGCAGTAATATCCCTTCCGCTGATCGCTCCGATCCTTGAAAATATATTGCTGTTTTCATATTTTCCGAATGATATTCCCCCTGATATACACTGGCTTACAACCACAATCTCTGTCCCGTTGTTTCTAATAGCCTGAAGCGTTTCCTGCGTCTTTTCACTGCTGAAAATTGTTCCCGAACCGAATACCTGAAGAATTAAAACTTTCATTTTAGGAATCTCTTTGAAATGGCTGAGGTGCATCCCCGGAAAAATTCTCCAGAACAGAATATCCTCAGAAATATGTTCGTCCACATGAAATTGTATTTGAGGGTCACAACGGTAAAGATTCTCTTTGATAATATTCAGATGTACTCCGGATTGCCCAAGGATGGGGTAGTTCGGGCTGGAATATGCATCAAAATATTCAGCGGAATATTTCAGGGTTCTGTTTCCTCTCAATAATTTATATTCAAAATAGATTGCTACTTCCTGAATAACTGCTTCATCATTTTCATAAAGACTGGCATAATAAAGGCTGGTCAGAAGATTTTCCTTTGCATCAGTTCTAAGGTCGCCAATCGGAAGCTGGGAACCCGTCATGATCACAGGTTTTTTAAGTCCTTTCAGCATGAAGCTTAATGCGGAAGCAGTGTATGACATCGTATCTGTTCCGTGAAGGATCAGAAACCCGTCATAATCCTCATAATTCTTATAGATATAATTGGCGATGATTCTCCATTCCTCAGGTCCCATATCTGATGAATCCAGCGGTTTTGCGAAAGGATGTACAAAAACTTCACATTCCATTAATTTCATTTCGGGCATTTTTTCAAAAATGTTTCCAAAATCAAAGGCGCGAAGACTTCCGGTTTCATAATCTTTTTCCATACCGATGGTTCCTCCGGTATAAATGAGCAGGACTTTTCGTTTCATGAATTACTTTTTAGTAAGAATTTGAGCCTCATTCAGGTTCATAGCCCAAAATTACGTTAATTTGCAAAGATTTGAAAATGAATGAAAGCTTATCATGAAATTTTATCAGAATAAGCCGGTCATCGTAAGTGTTATATTGAACTATTGAAAAAATAACGAGATGCAGATGAAAGATTTAACGCAGACTTTTGAATATTTGAAACAATTTTTAACAGAGGAAAGACTCTCAAAAATTGAACATTTTTCCCAGGAAAGTTCAGATTTTGTGCTGCCGGTTGTAGAAGATATCTATCAGTTTAGAAACGCGGCGGCCATCGTACGTTCGGTAGAGGCCTGCGGTTTTCATAAAGTGGTGGCATTACAGGAAGAATACAGCTTTGAACCCAACCTCCGCGTAACAAAAGGGGCAGACACCTGGGTGGAAGTAGAAAAACTTCCCCGAAATATGGAATCTTTTCAGAAAATTAAAGACAGAGGATACAAAATTGTAGTTGTTTCTTTAGAAAATAACGCAAAAATGCTTCCTGAATACGAAATTACAGAACCTATTGCTTTGGTTTTCGGAACCGAAATGGAAGGCGTTTCTCAGGAAATTCTGGAATTTGCAGATGAGACACTGGCCATTCCGATGTATGGTTTTACGAGAAGTTTTAATGTTTCTGTAGCGGCTTCAATCTGTATGTATGAATTGAAACAGAAGCTCATAAAATCTGATATTGATTATAAATTAGATGAAGAAAAGCTGTTAAGAATGAAAATACTTTGGGCCGTCAATTCAATAAGAAGCGGGCAGCAGATCTTCGATAAATATCTCAAAGAACACAATCTTGAGATATAGTATAAGTTATTTTGAGTTGCCCCTTTAAGTTTTAAGAAATCTGCTCAATCCGTGCAATCTGTGGGGACTTCAAAAAAAATAAACTTTTAAGGGATTGATCAATTTTACGTTGGAAAACGCAGTAGAGCAAGGGTTTTAAATTTTATTCTGCTTTAAGGCACAAGAAAACGAAAGGTTTTTCAGCAAATAATTTTCGGGCTTACTAAATAGGGTTTCCATAGATTCCTCAGATTTCAAAGAAAAAAATCTGTGGTCATCTGTGTGATCAGTGGGAGCTGAATAAAAAATATACATAATCTGCAAAGTCTGTGAGAACCGGGAAAATAGAAATTCATGCATCAGGGGCAATATGAAAACTTAAACACTTTCCATATTAAAATAATTCCATGCTGCTACAAATACTCCGGCTGTTTCTGTTCTTAATCTCTGGTTCCCCAATGAAACGGCTTTAACCTTATTTTCGGCTAAAAATGAGATCTCTTTTTCAGAAAAATCACCTTCCGGGCCGATTAAAAAAGTAAGCTGCTCCAATGAAGGAATAGCTTTAAGTTCAGTTCTTTCAAGATTTTCATGGCAATGCGCCACAAAGGTATGTTCCGGATTACTATTTTTTAAGAAATCAGTAAGCTTTATCAGATCATTGATCACAGGGAAATGAAACCTCAGGCTTTGTTTGGAGGCAGCAACAGCCTGTTTTCTGATTTTATCGATATTGATATTCTTACGCTCTGTTTTTTCTGTTACAATAATACTAATCTCTGAAACTCCCATTTCCACAGCTTTCTCCACAAAAAACTCAATTCTGTCTATATTCTTTGTAGGAGCAATAGCAATATGAAGCTTCGGACTGAATCCCGGAAGATTAGTTTTTATCTCGGAAACTTCTATTCCTGCTTTTTTACCTTCAATCAACAGCTGGCCTGAAGCAAGATTTCCTTTCCCATCGGTCACATGAATTTCTTCATCATTCTTCATCCTCAGCACTTTCACAATATGCTGCTGCTCATCATCATTAATGGTTACCGTGTTGTTTTCTATAGATCCGTAAAATAGTTTCATAAAAATGGGTGTTGTTCACAAAGTACAAAGGCTAATCAGTCCTTTTATAAATCATATTTCGCTGTAGCCGTTGTTCTGAGATCCGTAAATTCTCCTCTTTCAAATTTCAGCTGAGCTACCATAGCAATCATGGCTGCATTGTCTGTAGTATATTCAAATTTTGGAATGTAAATATTCCAGCCCAGTTTTTCTTTGTTGTCTTCCATCGCTTTTCTTAAAGCAGAATTAGCAGATACACCGCCGGCAATGGCAACTTCTTTGATGTTTAAATCGCTGGCCGCTTTTTCAAGCTTGTTCATAAGGATTTCTATGATGGTTTTTTGTACGGATGCACACAGATCATTGAGATTTTCCTTGATAAAATCCGGGTTTTTTCTAACTTCTTTCTGAATGAAATAAAGAACTGAAGTTTTGATACCACTGAACGAATAATCGTACTGCTGCATTTTAGGCTTGTTAAACGTAAAGGCATCAGGATTTCCCTCTTTGGCGAGCCTGTCAATAATAGGTCCGGCAGGGTAATCAAGATCGAAAATTTTTCCGATTTTGTCAAAGGCTTCTCCCGCAGCATCATCGATTGTTTTCCCGATAATTTCCATATTGAAATAATCTTTAACCAGTACAATCATGGTATGTCCGCCGCTTACCGTAAGACACAGAAAGGGGAATTTAGGCGGCATAGGATTTGCATCCTCAATAAAATGGGCTAAAATATGGGCCTGAAGGTGATTTACTTCTATTAATGGTACGTTTAAACTCATTGCCAGAGACTTGGCAAAGGAGGTGCCTACAAGAAGAGATCCCAAAAGTCCGGGGCCGCGTGTAAATCCTATAGCAGAAATGGCATTTTGTTGTATATTTGCTTTAGTAATAGATTTTTCAACAACGGGGATTATATTTTGCTGATGTGCTCGCGATGCCAGTTCGGGAACCACACCACCGTATTCTTTATGGATGGCCTGATTCGCAGCAATGTTCGACAAAATGCAGTTTCCCTTGATGATAGCTGCTGAGGTGTCGTCGCAGGACGATTCAATACCTAAAATTATAGAGTCGCTCATAATAATGGCAAAGTTAGAGAATAATAACGAGAATGAGAATAAAAAATCAGTAGCTGAAAACATAAGTGATCAGGTACAAAAGACTGTTGATAATGTAGAAGGTGCTGTGAAAGAAACAGTTAAAGAGGCGTCTGAACTGGCATCGGATGCTATTCACCATCCGGTAGAAACTGCTGAAGAGTTTGGAAAACAGGCCATGAAAGACGTCACCAGTTATTCCTGGTGGGCGAAACTTCTTCTCATCCTTTTTTGGCTGGGCGTTATTCTTGTAGGTGGTGTTCTTATTGTAATTAATCTCCCTGCAACCAAGCAGTGGGCAGCGGATCAGGCTCTTCAGATTGTTAACAAAGATTTTAAAGCCGATATGTCTACAGAAAGTGTAGACGTTAATTATTTTGGAAATGTAACGATAAAAGGACTGAAGGTTAAAGACTACAAAGGACTGGAATTTATCACAGCAAAAGAGTTCCGTGCTAATTCAGACTGGATGTCTCTTGCTTATAATGCCATCTCGGGAAACAGCAATTCTTTAAGCTTTAACTCTCTCACACTTGTGAACGCAGATGTTAAAGTAATTACCTATAAAGGAGACAGTATTTCGAATTTTATCAGGTTTACAGAATTGTTTGACAGCGGGAAAAAAAGAGATCCGAAGAAACCTCCCTTTCAGTTGAATTCCCGCGTGCAGATCATCGATTCAAAAGTATCAATCATTAATCAAAACTCTCCCGGAGATCCCGGAAAATGGCTTACTGCAACAAAATTTAATCTTAAAGCGCCCAACGTAAAGGTGAACGGACCTAATGTTTCAGCATTGATCAATAATATGTCCTTCGTTACATCAAGATGGGGAAAATCTCATTTTGTAGATACGTTTTCAACCGAACTTTCTTTAACACATCAATTCCTTTCATTAAAAGATCTGACCTTAAATACAGATCACTCACTACTGCAGGGAAATATTAAATTTAATCTTAATAACGGTTCATGGGCGGGTTTTGCAGACCGTGTGCGCTGGGATATGGATATCCACCAGGGAAGCCAGCTTAGCGGATATGATATCAGCTATTTTGTAACCAACTGGGATAATTTCAAACCCTTTAACCTGGCAGGGAAAATGACGGGACCATTAAATAAGTTCCATCTTGAAAACTTCCTGATCAGAAACCCTGATGTGAATATTGCAACCAGTACCATGAAAGTAGACAGGCTGCTGAAAGGAAATTTCTCTATTGAAACCAACGATCTTTCCGCAGACTTTACCTACAAAGATCTTAAAGCAATGATGCCTTCATTCATTGCCAAAAAAATGAAAAATTTTGCCGATGATTTCGGTAAACTGAAATACAACGGTGCTGCAAAAGTAAATCCACAGCAGGTGTATGTATCATCAGGAAACCTGATAACGGGAATCGGGCAGGCAAAGATTTCAAAGTTTTCTCTTACGGACTACAGTACGGCAATGCCTAAATATTCCGGATATGCTGAGGTAAAGGATCTGAATACTTCGGTAATTACAAAAAATAAAACAGTAGGTCTTATTTCCGGTAAATTTGACATTAACGGGCAGAGTTTTGATGTCAATACCATGCGTCTGACTACAAAATCCCAGATCTCCAGTATTGAGATTATGGATAAGGAAATTAATAATCTGTATCTTGACGGACTTTTAGACCATAAAAAATACAACGGACTGATCACGGTAAATGATGAACAGGCCAAAGCAACAATTAAAGGGCTTATTGATTTCAGTACTTCAAAGGTGGCGATGAATGTGAATGCAGATGTCAGCTATCTCAACATGAATTATTTCACCAACAAACCCGGAAACCAGATTGTTAGTGGAAAGGTAGATGGCAAAATGGCCATGTCTTCCATGAATGATCTTACTCTGGATGTTGATGCCAGCGATCTTCATTTCGCAACGGCTACTCAAAAATATGTAATCCCTAAAGCTAAGGCTAAAACGTTCATTGAAGCAGGAGGAAGGGTTATAGAAATTGATGCACCGGGAGCCGCAAGCGGGAAAATCTCCGGAAAATATAACCTGGCAGACCTTGCCGGAATGGTAGAAAACGGAATCGGAAAAATATTGGTGGGACCTCCGCCAAGAAAGCTGTACCGAGGACAAAGCTTTACCATGAATTTCGATGTTCAGCAGGGAGTAATTAATTATTTTCTTCCGGATCTGAAACTGCCACAGGGCGCTGTTGTAGAAGGTGAGTACGACGGAAATTCAAACAACCTGACCCTAAATCTGGATGCCGCTTCTTTAAAATATATCATGACGAAGAAAGAAGAGGTTTCGGATGCTGATAAAGCATTGGCTGCTGCCAATCCAGAATATAAGATCAACGACCGGACCAATATCTCCAGAGACAGTGCCATGATCGATAGTGTTATGGTAAGGATCAATACAGCGAATCTTGATGAACAAGTTTATGCAAGAATTGCAAGGCTGGAATATAATAAAAATGTCATCAAGAATTTTGAACTGAAAGGGAAAAATGAAAACGGAACCGCTTTACATCTTGCAACAACATTCAAGCATGGAAGTCCTGAAGATGAAACGGATGATAATCTTAAAGCATATGCGATCAATGTAGATCAGTCTACCAATGCTGCGGGAGATTATGTTTTTAAATTTGAACCTACAGAAGTGAAGTTCAATGATGTAACATGGGCTATAGATACAAGTCCGGAGCTGGATCACTCTATTACTTACAGAAGGAAGACGGAAGATTTTGATATCCGGAATCTTAGGGTATATTCGGATAAAAGTGCATTGTTTATTAAAGAGGCACAGTTTAAATCGATAAAGGACTTTTACGTAGATGCGGATATCCATGATTTTGCTATTGAAAAACTTCTTGAAATGAAGTCTGGCGGAAATCCTATGGATATTAAGGGACTTGCCAACGGAAGTGTAAAGATCAGAATGGATAAGAGCACGCTGCAGCCTTTGGTGGACCTTACTGTGGATGATATTATGATGAACGGTAATGATATGGGAGATCTTACCATTTCGGCCACAAACGGGTTCTCACTTAACGTTTATGACATTGATGTAAAGGTTAATTCTGCAGGGATCATCGGAAATAATAATCTGAACCTTACGGGTACCGTAAATAACAATACAGCATCACCAACTATTGATCTTACCGCAGAAATGCGCGATTTTGATCTTGGCTTTACCCAGCAGTTTGTACAGTCTATTTTCGGAAATCTGAGAGGGAAAGCAACGGGAGATCTTAAAATCAGCGGAAAGTTCAGTGATCTGGATTATAGTGGAGATATTGCTCTGAAGGATTTTGGTTTGAAACTCTTATTTACCGGGGTAGATTATTCATTTGATGATACGGTAATCGGTCTTTCAAGAGGACTTGCAATTCTTAACAATATTGAAGTGCATGACGGGAGATCCAATTCTAAAGGAACAATTTCCGGTGCTATCCAGTTTGAAACGCTTTCCTCAATGGGTGTCAACCTGATCATGAGGGCTGATAATCTCTTGATGCTGAATACCACACAAAAGGATTTTGATTTATTCTGGGGAAGGGTTTACGGACAGGGAGATTTGTATGTGGATGGCCCTGTTTCGGGCTTGAATATTTCTACGCCTAACATGAAGGCCCTGAACGGGAGTACTTTCACATTTAATTCCAGCTCAACTTCTAATGTTGAAGAATTTAAAATGCTGAGATTCCTGAAAGAAGGAAAAGACGGATTAATTACTCTGGAAGAAAAGAAAAGAACCGGAGCTAATATGAATATTGACTTCAGTCTTGATGTAGATAAAGGAACCACCGTGAATGTTCTTGTAGGAGATGATGTAGGAAACATTTCTGTAAAAGGGACGGCGGATAGACTTCGTTTCCAGATGGGAAGACAGGGAAATATTGCCATGAATGGTACCTATAAAGTGGATAACGGAACTTTTGTTTCTAAAGCGATTCTGAATAAAACCTTCCAGATAGAAAAGAACAGCAGCATCAGATGGGACGGAGACGCTATGAAACCAGCGTTGGATATTAAAGCCAATTATGTAAGAATGGTTTCCAATGCCGGAGAATATTTAAGTATAGGAAGATTGCAGCCAATCAGTGTACTGCTTCAGGCCAGTATTACCCAAAGCCTTATTAACCCTAAAATAGATCTGGATGTAACAGCCTTGGATGTTTCCAGCCAGGTAAAAGAAACGTTGGCTGCCAAGATGAGCCAGGAGGGGGAAAAAGTACTTCAGTTTGGTTCTGTACTGCTCCTGAGTACCTTTAATGTATCGAATACCGGCGGAGTAGGATTTGATGTGGCAGGTGTTGCAGAGTCTTCGGGGTATAATATGCTTCTTAAGCAGCTGGGGTCGGTTCTGAATACCATGAGTAATGAATTCCAGATTGACCTTAATTATGTAAAAGGAGATCAGAACTCTAATACAGGAGACAGGGCCAATGCCGGAGTAAGCGTAGCGCTTTCACCGAGAGTGAATATTAAAACCGGGCTTGGTATTCCACTGAATAAAACAGAAAGTACCCAGAACAATTATCTGTCCGGTGAGGGCTCTATTGAATACGATATTTCCAAGAAAAATGATGGAAGCCTTATCCTGAGAGGATATTCCAAGCCTACCAACATTGGTATGGTGAGTACTAATGGTTCTGCAAATCAGGCGTATGGCGGGGGTGTTGTATGGAGCAAAAGCTTTAATTCTTTATTTAAAAAGAAGAAAAAAGATAAAAAACCGGCAGAGTCTAAATCGGAAATAAAAACAGATTCTACAAAATCAGGTAGTAAATAATCGTAATATTTTAATGATTTTTATCATCTGTGTTAATTATTGTTAATATTTGATATAATTTTTTTAGTTAAATTATTTTTTATAAATTTGCAAAAAATACATAGATTTTTTAAGAAAATTGTAATTTAACTAATATGAACTATCAACTGGACGAAATAGACAAGAAGATTCTTGATTTCTTAGTAGAGAACACAAGAATGCCTTTTACTGAAATTGCTAAACAGATGGATGTTTCCGCTGGTACAATTCACGTAAGAGTGAAAAAAATGGAAGATGCAGGTATTATTTTGGGATCATCTCTTAACATCGATTATGGTAAGCTGGACTATCACTTTACAGCTTTCATCGGGATTCTTTTGACAAAATCAAACCGTACTCAGGAAGTACTGAAAGAATTGTCAACAATTCCTAACGTAATTGAAGCGAGTGTTATCTCTGGAAAATACAATATTTTCTGTAAAGTAAGAGCAAAAAACACCGATGACGCAAAGAGAATTATCTATCAGATAGATGACATTCAGGATGTAATGAGAACGGAAAGTATGATCTCTATGGAGGAGTACTTGAGTGATAAAAACAGATTGATCAACGCTATTTCTGTTTAATTCAAATTTTAAACGAATAATATATCCAAAGAACTTATGAAATTACTCATAAGTTCTTTATTTTTGTACCTATGGAAGAATACAGCTATTTTGACGAAGATCCGAAGAAAGGATGGGGATTTATTCTGGCGTTTGCAGCCTTGATGCTGTTTACGATTATGGGACTGGGAATTGATGTGGATGAATATCTTCAGCATGAATATCTTCAGATTCCGAGGTGGTATTTCTACGTTATTTTTTCCATAGATGCCCTGATGATGATTGGCCTTATTCTGATGCTGTTCTACAGGAAAATCGGCATTTACATGTTCCCGGCATTGCTTGTGCTGCATTTCTTTATGCATAATTATTATCTGTCTACATTCCTGTATACTGATGTAACCAATCTTTTCCTTTTTACAGGATTTGGAATGCTGGCGATTATCCCGAAGTGGAAGTTTTTCAGGTAAATTGTAGCTACGGCTTATAATAATTGATCGCTTTTTGTTTCAGCGGGTTTTTGCTCCATTCTTCCCATTTTCCGGTATAAGGATCATATCCGCATTTTAGAGGCTTTGAGCTATCTAAACCTTGATCGGTATGAGTTCTTTCCGTATAAGCCCTGCAATCTGTGCAGACATACCTGAATTCACAATCTTTGCAGACTTCAATGTGATCTTTGGTTAGATTCCAGTATTTTTTGAACCCAGGTTGCCGTAAAGCTTCTTCAAGACTGGAATTGTATATATTACCATACACTTCCGGCATTAAAGGACAGTTTTTAATGTTTCCATCAATATCAATCCCTATTTTTTTATGAAGACAGGAGTTGTGATTGATAGCTTCCAGTACTTTAGGTTGGTTGGTGTTGAAATATTTAAAATTGACCTTTCCACAAGAAGAGATTTCAAGTTCTTCCTGAACAAAACTAACAGTAAACCTGAATTTGTTTTTTGTCCGGAGATGAGTTTTTTTACATTTATAAAAAACGAGATTTAAAATTCTGGAAGTGGTATCATTCAAAATGTTTAGAGAATCTTGATCAATACAAGATGAAAAAGGTGAAAATATTTGAATACTATTTATTACCGATTCTATAAAGATGGTATCAATGGCCTGAAGTTCACTTACAGAAAGTTCTTTTCTACAGTAGATATTGAGATGTTTTACTCCGAGATTGTCAATAGATTGCTTTATCTTATGCAATACAGAGATATCATTTATTTCTATAAAAATATTGGATATTTCAACCGCATTCTGAAACTGATTAGACAGAGGAATGACGTTTTTATTCCAGTTCCCATTAGTCAGGAAACCATATTCCTGTTCAAGCAATACATCAATATATTCCTGAACAATCTGTTGAGATTCCTCTGCATAATCTTGTAAAATATGCTCAATGGAATTTATTTTTAGTTCCTCAATGATTTCGTAAAGTTCAATGGGATATAGTTCTGATTTATTCCTTTGAAGATCAGAAATAAGGATTCTATTAACTCCTTTAGTAACCAGAATATTGCTGAATAAATTGAAATAGGTCATAGTAATCTCACAAATGATTTTTCAGGTTCTTCGATGAGTAGAAAATCAGTCTGGTGCTTTTTTGATTTTGTGTAATAAGCGATTTGAACAGATTTTCGGATTGTTTTTTTTCTTTTGATAATTTCCAGATAGTTGAAAGTGAGCGGAAGCTTATTTTTCTCATTAATTATATTTTTCATCGGATGTAGTGTGATGGTTTACGACAGGTATTCAGCAATTTCTTTGTCTAATAAATAGTTACAGCAACTGGACAGGTGCATGAACTGCCCTACAGGATTTACTTCAAGAAAATAATATGCTTCATCACTTTTTATAAAATCCAGAGAACCGCTGTTTAAGTCCAGAGATTTCATTAAAAAATGTATTTTTTCCTCAATACTTGCAGGCAGCTGATAGGGAACATTTCTGTTAGGCTTATCGTCGTTGTATTTTCTGTAATCGACTTCGGTTTGTTTATCATTTTGTGAAAATATAGCCATAGACCAGCATCTGTCATTCAGATAAAATGTTCTGATTTCATAATCTTTCTTTATTTTTTCCTGAAAAAAAGAAATGAAAAAGTTGGTTTCATGTTCATTGACAATACTGGTATACATTACCCCATCTGTATTTTTTTTGAGATCTTTCAATGTAGGATTTCCGGAAATGGGTTTAACGATGGTGTTTCCTAATTCTACGTAATTAGTATTGTCAGAAAGAAAGTAAGGAGGAATATCCAGACCCGCTTCTTTTGCTTTTTCAAGAACAATCAGCTTATTAACCTTGCTATTCACTTGCTTATTAATATGTTTTTTAGATTCCAATATTTTTAAAACATAATCTTCCAGCCAATGTTGGGTTTCATTCATGTGCTGGTCTACTGCTTCGTTGAAATACCGGAATCGTCCGAACTTTAGCCCCCCTCTTCTGTACCATACACTGGAGATATCGTCAAGAAAAAAAGCATTGCGGGAGCTTTCCAGAAAAATTTTCTGTTGATGGATCTTGATTTCAAAAAATTCATCTTCATGAACCCGAATGAATTTTTTATCCATTGCATGCAGCCACTCAATAACGCATTCGGTAGCTCCTTCCTTATTATTGGATATAATGAGTATCATTATCAGTTTCTGGTTTTATAGATTTTGTTTTAAGTGGAGATCTGTCCATTATTTTCTATTCTCAGTAATTAATACAGGCTTAGAAGATTCCTTTATAATGATGTTGGTATGTTTTATACTAGGTAATCCTATACTTTTTCTGTTACGGTTGGTTTGTGCGGAATCTCTTGAAACACCGGGATTAAAAAGATATATAGGCTCTTTATTGTTCATTAAGGCTACATTGTCTACCATCAATGCATAATCACGGGGAGCACAGTCTCCTGATTTTATATATCCGTACAATCTGGATTTTATTTCCGGGTAATATTTTTTTGTTTCGTTCATGTGGGTAATAAAAGTAGTCATAGCAAAAAAAGTATTATCATGCCCCATTGTACCCATTTTTTGCGGAGTAGGACCATATTTATTAAAAACCCATATCAGAAATCGTGAATTTTTTTCCACATTTCTTCTTGCCAAGGCTGTATCAAGAGGCCTTCCTTCCTGATCTCTTCTCATGGCAACGGTAAATGAATCTATAAGCGTCTGATTCAAATCCTTTTTCCAATCTGCAATCTTTTCTTTTAGGCTAAGGCTGTCCATTCCATATTTTTTAAACAATGGAAAATATTGCTTGTAGTATTCTCCATAGGGTGCTATTAAAGGGATGAGTTTTTTAAGTCCCTTTTTACCGCCAAAATCTATGTTATACTTATCTGCAAGCTGAATATAGGTCTCATATTCCCGGGTACGCTCCAGATTTCGGGGCTCATATTCGTCGAACAGCTTTTTATATTCTTCTGCCGCCAGTTTGGGATTTCCTGCCATTCTGTATATACTGTCAATCTCATTAACTTTTTGATAATAGAGAATATAATTAACATCTTTCTTTTTACAGCTGATTGTAAAGCCAAAGAATAGAATTAATAAAAGTTTTAAGACAAAAATATATCGATAGTTCATAGTGATCAATGTATTTCAATTTAAGACAAGAATGAAATTCATCCTATGCTCTAAAGTTTTGTAAGATTATTATTGATCAATTGTTTTGAAAAAATCTCTTCTAAGAGCAGCGGTGTGTTTTAGGCTCGGAAGGCCTATGCTTTTTCTGTTGCGATTGATCTTGGCAGAATCAGTTGATACACCCGGGGCAAATCTGTATAATCCTTCTTTATCATAAAGAAAAGCATCAACATCTACCATCAAAGCATAATCACGGGGAAGACAGTCTCCTGATTTTATATATTCATATAATTTAGATTTTATAAAGGGATATTCCTTTGCTTCTACCATATGGGTAAGAAAGGTTGGCATAGCAAAAAAAGTATTATCATGCCCCGTTGTTCCCATTTTTTGTGGAGTAGGATAGCCATATTTATTAAACGTCCAGATAAGAAGTTTTGCATTTTTTCGTACATTAGGCATTGACACAGCGCTATCAAACGGTCTTCCCAATGGGTCTCTTTTCATAGCTATTGTAAAAGAATCAATGAGTGTTTGGTTTAAGCTTTTTTTCCAGTTTGCAATCTGATCCTTTACATACAGGCTGTCAACCCCATATTTTTTGAAAAGCGGAAAATATTTTTTACAATTGCCACCATGTTGAGCATCCAAAAGAATCAGCTTTTTCAGGCTCTCTTTTCCTCCGAAATCGATATTATATCGATCAGCTAATGTTATATAGGTCTCATATTCATTGATTCTTTCCTGGTTTTTAGGTTCATATTCTCCCGCCTCGAAAAATTTTTTGTATTCTTCTGCCGCCAGTTTGGGATTATTGGCCAGTCTGTAAATGCTGTCAATTTCATTAACCTTTTGGTAATAAAGAATATAATTGATGCTCTTCTTTTGGCAGCTGCTTATTGATAGAAAAAAATAGAGGAATAATAAAGATTTAATAATTATATTTTGACCATTCATATTTCTAAAGTCTATTTTAAATATAAAGGAGGAAATTCATCCTCCTTTTTCCTTTTGATTAACCATTTATTGGAGTCACTTCTCCTACAAATAATTTTGTTCTACCTTTATACTTCCAATCACCTGCTACATCATCAGTATAAAAATCTGTATCATGCACATCTCCTTGTGGAGTAGTGTAATGTGAAGGCGAGTTTCTATTGCTTGCACTTCCTCCTTTAATCGCCTGTAAATTTCTAAGTTTCTTGTTTTCTAATGAAGAGAAGCTGCTCTTCATTCCTTGTAGTTTTTTCATAATGTTGATAATTTTTTAATTAAAATTTGTGTTGCCATATAATCCCTGGCATGGGTGCTTATTCTTCTATTGTATCCGGCACTGTACACATGCAGGTAAAATAAAATGAACAATTGCTTCAACGTTGATAGTTTCAAAACTAAAAATAAGTATCTCACTATTTTGTGATTTTTAATGTATTTTGTTTGTAATTTTTACTTGCACAAACCCTTAATCATAGAGCCGTGAGAGGTTTATCCGAATTTGAAAATCGGAGAAAGGGATAAGATAACTGGAAATATTTTAAAGTAAAATATTAAGAAAATTATAGAATGTGCGGAATGTGTTTTTTAATGTACAATACTGCAATAAAATCTTAGAAATAAAAACATATGCAAAATGTGTATGCATATTAAGTTAATCTTGTATTATTTTGTGGAAATGCCCCTTGAAAGAAAGAATCCAGCGCTGTATTTTCATCCAGTCCGAACTTCTTTTTAAGACGGTATTTGGTCATTCTTACACTTTTGGGTTCTACGTTCAGCAGATGGGCGATTTGTTTGGTTTCCATGCCTAGATAGATGTAGGCGCAGTATTTCAGATCTAATGCCGTAAGTTTTTGCAGGGCTTTTTCATTGATGTTTTTGAAGAAATCGGGATGCAGTTCCTGAATTCTGAAAGTCGTCTTTTCAAAATCATTGTCTACGCGGTTTTCTTCTTTTACAACCTGCTGAATATTAATATTACGATCAGACAGTTGGGTTTGAAGCTGCTGAAGAACCTCATTCTTGTGCTGGATATGCAGCTGGCCGGCCAGAACTTCACTTTGAAGTTTCTGTTGTTGAAAGGTAAGCAGTTCCTGTTCTGCCTTTAACCTGGCTTTTTCTTCTTCCTGTAGTTTTACCTGTATTTCGGCTTCATGTTTCTCCGTATTGAGTTTTTTCTCTCTTTCTATGGAGTAGCGCAGTTTGTAATGATAGGAACGGAACATAAAGAATGCCCCTATCAATCCTATGATTCCCAATCCTATATATAAGAACTTTTCTTTTTTCAGACTGTTGGCTTTTTCGTTCAGGGCTTTCAGTTCAGATTCTTTTTTCCGGGACTGGTATTGTGCTTCCAGTCTTTTAGCAGTTTCAACCTGGTTTTCATTATACAGAAGACTGTTGTACTCTGTTAATTTCGACTGATATTCGTAAGCTTTCTGATAGTTCTGCTGTTTCACATACAGTTTGGCCAGATCGGTTACTATGTTGATCATGACGTGGTAGTATATGGGTTTTTGCGTCAAGAGTAATTGTTCAGCCTGGAGAAGATACTGTTCAGCCAGTTCATCGTTCTGATCCTTCATAGCAAGGGCGCTCAATACACCAAATGCTCCCGCCCGGATGTTCTGGTTATAGGTGGTATGCTGGGTAAGATTGAATATTTCTTTGGTATTATTTTGAATTTCCAGCCGGATTTCCGGGGTAATGGTTGGATAGCTTAATTCATAATTGGTAAGATTCAGCAAAGCCAGCGAGTGGGTGTAGTCTGAAACATGCCCGGGAAACTGGTGATAAAGCGACACTGCTTTTTTACACATTTCGATAACAGCTTTTAAATCTTTCAGATCTCCTGTTTTTTCATAGCGGAAAGAGTAGCATACGGCCATGGCTGAATACGCAGAGCTTAGCATATTTTTATTGCCCGATTTCTGAGCCAGATCTATTGCTTTTCGGGCATATCGGGTGGCGCTTTCTGCATCATTCCATTCAGCGTAAATTCCGTAAAGAAGATAATTCAGTTTGGCATTTAAAAGAATTTCGGAAGGATGCTTTTCTACTTCAGAAAGGGTTTTCTGGATCAGTTTTATTGTATTTTCAGAATCTCCTAAAGTATTATGATAATAGATATTGAGGTAAGCTGCATAGAGAGCGGAGACCGGGTCTTTACTTCTCTGTGCAACAGCATTTGCTGCATCTATGATCTTCGGGACTTTGTCATATTCAGATTGATTGAGCAGTATAATTCCCTGCTGTGACAGAGCTTTTACTTCTTCTGCATCATCATGCTCAGTTTGAGCCAATTTTAATTGCTGGTGAACATACTTTTCAGCTTCAGAATACTGATCACTGATTCTGTAATATTCCGTAAGTTCATTATAGATCTTAAATTTCTCAGAAACTGAAATACTGTTTTGATTCAACTGATTTTTCAGCCCGTCTATAAACGTATTCTGAGCAGTACAGATTATACCGGACAATAAAAACAGAAAGTATAAAAATGAGTATTTCAGCTTCATAGGGTGAAAGTACAAAAATTGTAAATATTGATCAATTGATAAGAAAGATTTAAAAATATAGATAAAATTATAATATTCTGATTTATAGATTGTTGTTTAAATGTGTAGTCGTTTTGTAGTCATTGTTAATAGGAGTTGAAGATGTTTTGTAGGCATAGAAAAAAGTGTTTTTATGTTTTTCCTCTGCAATTTTGACCCGGCAAATAAATCACATCATGCTAATTTTAAAATACTTTATCATGAACAATAAAACATTATCAATTGTATCGTACATTACCCTGATCGGTTGGCTGGTCGCTTTCATTACGGGAAAGAAAAAAGCAGACGGTTTTTTGAGATACCATCTTAAACAGGGGCTGGGATTAGCTGTTTTTTGGCTTGTTCTGGGAATTATCCTTAGAATATTAATGGCGGTTACCCACATCGGTCTTTTGGGAATATTAGGCTTTATTCCATTAATATTAACTGTTATCGGGATTATTAATGCAGCCAATGAAGTTCAGAAACCTTTACCTCTTATCGGGAAAATGGTTGAAGATAAATTTTAATTCATTGGATAGGCTGTTATGGAAGAATTTAAACATCTGAAAAAAGAAGGATCAGGTTATGTTGTGAAACAGTATATATCATTACAGCATATTATTGTAGTGATGTGGGTATTGATTTCCATTCTGGTGATGGTGTACAGCAGTTATCTTAAAACAGGAATTGTATTGCTTCTGTTTTCTTTATTGCTCACAATCATTGCTTTCATCCCGCCCAGAATTCATTTCGATCCCGGATCAAAGCTTCTTACGGTGGTAAATACTGGATTGAAACGGAGACAGTTTACCTATAATCTGGATGAATTTGAAGGATTTGAACTACAGACCATCGGCATGGGAATTATTCCTTTAGGATGTTTTCTGTATGTTAATTTTAAAAATGTATCAGGTTTCAAACGCCCGGTAATCTCACAGTCTTTCAGTAAGAAGACCATGCAGGAAGTGGTGAATGAGTTGGAAGACCTCATAAAAACATAAGATAGCACACCCTATTATAATTGAACTATGAAAAAAACAGCAATCATTGCAGGAGTTTTTATATTTAGCCTTTCTGCTGTATCCTGTGATAAATTAGGTAAAATAAAAGATAAGCTTTCACAGGACAAGACGAAACAGATGAATCCTTTCAGTGTAAATTCCGGGGATGAAAACAGGGATATTATTGCTTTTAATAATAAAGCCGTGAAGATGGATGACGTTCATGCTGAATTTATCAAAAATTTTCAAAATGCCCTTAAACAAATGGATGATTATGTGAAAAATGCGCTTGCCAATCCGCAGTATTCCGGGATGACTCCCCTGTTTACACCCACCATCATGATGGGAGCTGAAAATGAAATGAAAGTTCCGGACGTATTAGGAAAGGATTATCAGGTCCTTGTAGATAAAATGATCAGTACATTTTCCGAATTAAAACTGCGGAAAAAGGAACTGGAATCTTATAAAGATGCCGAAGACTGGAAAGATGATCAAGGAAAGAAAATTTCCGAGCTGCGTGAAAAAGCAGATCAGCTGATCAAAGAAAACCGTAATGCTGCGAATGAATTATTTACCAAACTTGCTCCAAGAGCAGACAAAGCAGAAATAGAAGTTCTTAAAAATCATCCCCTTAAAGATCAGATCCTCCAATCTAAAGAAATAATGGAGCTGAGCCAGAAGATTGTTGATGATTCTTATAATTTTACAGATGCCAATGCTTATAAAAAACTGTTTGCCCAACAGTATCAGCAAATGGAAAAATTGTATACCCGGAATACAGAAGAGAAAATTCCTTATTCTGAAAAACAGAAAGAAAGAAGTTATCTTGCTTTTAATAACTCGGTGAATGATTTTCTTGGTAAAATGCGGATTGCACAGCGCTGCCTGAATGAGAACAGCGAAAGTCTCAACAGTGATCTTGATGAGCTGGAAAGAGAGGCTGGATACGTTCTTGACCGTTATAACACTTTCGTAGACTAATTCCCTAAATTGTAAAACTTAATATGATGAAAAAAACATTAGGTATTATTTTAATTATTATTGGATTTTGCCTCACGGTAATCGTGAAAATAGGCCCTTCCAGAGAAACTTCCTGGTTGTTCGGATATGGGGAGCTGCCACCGATACTTCTGGCTGCTGTCATGATCATTCCGGGTTGGATTATATACAATAAGAACAGGTAAACAGAGTTAAATAAGATAGCTGTAATCATGAAACTGGCTGGTCCTTTACCGGATTATTTAAGCTGATTTCGTAAGATAAAAGTATTTTTGCCTACCATTAAAAAAGAAAAATATGAATTTTGAAGACCTGAAACAACAAATAGAAGATGCTGCGAAAAAAGCATTTCTGGAAGTATATGAAAAACATGGTGCCGAAAAGATCTACAGTTTTGCTTTATATAGCGATGAAGGAGCTATGACGGTCTGTCCGGCAGTCAATACTTTACGGAATTTAAAGGAAGCAGATGAAGATGACTTTCTTTACTACAAATATGAACCCGCTGAATGGGCTTATGAAATGGAAGGAGCGGAGGATGAATTTGATGGAATCTGCACTCGTCTCCGTAATGTGTTGGATCAATATGAAGATGACGAATGGTTTGCTGAATTTCAGAATAAGCTTTATGAAACCTGCATTGAAGTATTGGAAAAGCTCAAAAACGAAGATTTTTTCAAAAAGATTACAGGAGAGGATATTTTTCTGATCTTTACCGTTTCAGATTATGAATTTGAAAAAGAAGACCTCAAAAAAATAATTGCCAGGCTTAATGACAATTCCTATAAAGACGAATATCTGAGCTGGATGGATACCTGGGGAACTTATTAAAATAGTCTCAGTCCTGGACTGGAATTTCTGATTTAGACAGGTTTGAAGATTGGAGAGAGAAGTTATGAAAGTCATCAATAATAAGTCTCACTTTGTTTTATCTTTTTCAAGGTAATTTGATTTTACATAGGCCTTTAACCCTTTAACCAAAAGCAACTTTCAGCCTCCTTCTTTCATCTTCTATGCATTCATAAAATAAAAACTAATACCCATGAAAACATTTTAAAAATATACCCATGAAACTGAACAAAATAATTGTATCTGAGACCTCTTTTAACAGTCCTGAACCCTATGATGTTATTTCTTCCAATATTTCCGTAGTGAATCTTTTAGAAGAAGAGGGCATTGATATAGGAAACATTCATGAAGATGCTGTGACAAGCTATTATGTTGATTATTATCTTTCACAGTACAGAAACGGAAACTTCTCTCAGTTTGTCTGGAACACCGGATGGTCCCCGGAGCTGAATAAGGTCATTAAAAAAGGCCTTGAAAAGATGGGGGCTGAAAAACATCTGGAATTGTTCAACGAACAATGCTCAAAAGTGGAAGACCTGGAAGAAGGTGAGCTTCAGAAGTTTCTGGAAAGTGACTATTTCGGACCCAATAAAACCAGAGATAAACTGAAAAACAGCTCGTTTTATAACCTGGAAGAAGATCTGATCATTTTAAATTCTCAATGGCTGAAAAATCATCCTGATCTGCAGGTACTTCCGATTGAAGAGATGTTTGTTGAACTGGAAAAATTTATAGGAAGAGCAATAGACAGAGAAAATTAACAGAAATAAAAAGCACAAATAACGGCAGTGTTGAAGTACATGAGTGCCAATTAAAAAAACACATCAACATAGATAACTAATGTACTCAACATTGAATATTACTTATGAACACATACAAGCACTACAAAAAAGACGGAAACCTTTATATTTTCAAAAATCAGCCTGTATTTATCACTATACTGACGGTTCTGATCTTTGCAGCTGCTGTGATGATATACAGGCTGAATATGCCGTTATTTGCTTTGTTTCTGGCCGCTGTAGGAATACTGATCATTGTTAATTTCTTTACCAAAAAATTTATTATTGATCCGGAAAGACAGACTATTACGGGACGGCACACCATCTTTGTTCCGGCAAAAACCTATTCCTTTAAAGATTTTACCAATTTCGAAGTATTTACTACCCGGTATATGGGCTTTATTACAACCAATATCATCCTGTCTATCCATTTTGAAGCAGATGGTAAAGATCAAAGGCTGACCATCGGACAATCCGTTACTCAAAAAGGAATTCAGAAAATGGTGAATGAAACGGAAGATATTATGGGAATAAATAAAAGCAGCAGATGAATGCAGCAGACCGCTATAAATTCACAGAGTTCGGGAATGAAATAAGTTTTATGCCCAATTATAATTTCCTTAAAACGCTGGTCTGGTGGCTGGGATTGGGAATAATTGCTCTCCCGGTGATCATTTATTTTATGGATAAAATGTCCGCAGACCAATTCAGAACCGCCCTGATCATATGGGGCATCTATATGATTTATTTTCTCTTTGATCTGTTCTTCCGAATCCCGGTGAAGTATATTTTTAACAAATCGGAGAAGCGTATTTACCGAAAGCTGCTTTTCACCAAAAAGATCATGAGTTTTGATGAGATGACCTATTTTATCAACGTAAACAATGGCGGATATTTCTATGCGATCGGGAAAAAGAGAAACCAGTTTGTGAAAAGCTACAGGATCAGTAATTATTTTTCCAATTCCAAAATTTCCGAAAAGAGAGAGGATGAATATATCCGGGATATATTATGTCCTGTGCTGGAAGCTGTGGGAACTTCTTTCGTTCAAAGGTAAACTTTGAAAAAACAATATGATGAAAACAGAGCCCGGGCTGTTCCGAAGGAACAGCCCGGGCCGTTTATTTTATGATCAAAGAAATCTTAGTTGGCTAAAACTTTTTTTACTGCTTCTTTTACTGCAGCAGAATCAATCTTATATTTCTTCATCAGTTCAGCAGGGGTAGCGGATTCTCCGAAAGTATCATTTACTGCCACAAATTCCTGTCTTGTAGGTCTTCTTCTTGCAAGCATTCCCGCAACAGATTCACCTAAACCGCCAAGATAGTTGTGCTCCTCAGCTGTTACGATTTTTCCTGTTTTTTCAACAGATTTTAAGATGATTTCTTCATCAAGAGGCTTAATGGTGTGGATATTGATCACTTCACAGGAAATACCTTCTTTTTCAAGCTCATCAGCGGCTACAAGAGATTCCCATACCAGGTGTCCTGTCGCAACAATCGTTACATCAGTACCTTCCTGAAGCATGATTCCTTTACCGATTTCGAAAGGCATATCTTCCGGAATAAATACAGGAACAGTTGGTCTTCCGAACCTTAAATATACAGGACCTTCATGCTCAGCAATAGCAATTGTAGCTGCTTTGGTCTGGTTGTAGTCACATGGGTTGATTACCGTCATCCCCGGAAGCATTTTCATCATACCGATGTCTTCCAGAACCTGGTGCGTAGCTCCATCTTCACCCAGAGTAAGACCTGCGTGAGAAGCACAGATTTTTACATTTTTCCCTGAATAAGCGATAGACTGACGAATCTGGTCATATACCCTTGAAGTAGAGAAGTTCGCAAAAGTTCCCGTGAAAGGAATTTTTCCTGTGATGCTTAAACCGGCAGCAAGACCCATCATGTTCGCTTCAGCAATACCTACCTGGAAGAATCTCTCAGGAGCCTTCTCAATGAATTTCTCCATTTTCAAAGAACCGATAAGGTCTGCACAAAGGGCTACTACATTAGGGTTTTTATCTGCAAGTTCCGCTAATCCGGCTCCGAATCCTGAACGTGTATCTTTTTTTTCTGTATATGTAAATTTCATTTTTATTTTTTTTATCGGGATTTAAGAATTAGTAATCAGCAGGAGCTTCTAAATACAATTGTTTGAATGCAGTATCCAATTGCTCATCATTAGGAGCTTTTCCGTGCCATGCATGAGTTCCCATCATATAATCTACTCCGTAACCCATTTCCGTGTGAAGGATGATCGCTACAGGCTTTCCTTTCCCTGTTTCTGTTTTGGCTTTTTCAAGAATCGCGATAACGGCTTCAAGATCGTTTCCGTTTTTCTCTTCAAGAACAATCCATCCGAAAGCTTCAAGCTTAGCATGAAGATTTCCAAGGCTTAATACATCATCAGTATCCCCGTCAATCTGACGGCCGTTGTAATCGATAGTAGAAATGATATTATCCACTTTTTTAGCAGCAGCATACATCAGAGCTTCCCAGATCTGACCTTCCTGAAGTTCTCCGTCTCCGTGAAGAGAATAAACAAGAGACTGGTCTCCGTCTAATTTTTTTCCCTCAGCTACACCAAGTGCTACAGAAAGTCCCTGTCCAAGAGAACCGGAAGCGATTCTGATACCAGGAAGCCCTTCATGAGTAGTAGGGTGCCCCTGTAATCTTGAATCCAGCTTTCTGAAGGTTCTCAGCTCATCTACCGGAAAGAATCCGAATCTTGCTAAAGTTGAGTAGAAAACCGGAGAAATGTGTCCGTTTGACAAATAAAAATGATCTTCATTTTTGCCCTCCATTGTGAAAGGAAGTTTATAGTTCATTACCTTCCCGTAAAGCGCTGTGAAGTATTCCGTACAACCTAAACTTCCGCCCGGGTGTCCTGAATTTACAGCGTGAACCATTCTTAAAATGTCTCTTCTGATCTGCGTAGTAAGAGATTTTAGCTCTTCAATACTTTTACTCATTATATCTGATTTATTTGCACGCGAATTTACGATTTTTTAATGGCTTACGGAAATGTAAAAATCCGGACCTAAGATCCGGATTTTGAATTATTTAATATTTCCTGCTTTTAACAGCCTTCATTAACATAAACTGTAATTTCTGTAACAATGTTGTTCACAAATTTAAAGGTAAGCTCTGTTCCTGCATCATAATCCTCAAGATTAAAATAACCTGTATCTTTCAGACGTTTTCCGTTATCATCCCAGGCCGGACGGACGCTGAATGTAGGATAATTTCTGTAAGTATTGATCAGTTCGTCTCTGGTACTTCCAACTCCCATTCCGCTTTTGGTTTTAAATTTTTTGCTGGTGGTTGTTATTCCGGTAATGGTAACAGCATTGGGTCTGGCTTCTCCTCCGTAACCCTGAAAAACATCAATATTAATCAGTTCACCATTATATTTTACGGTGTTTTTTACATCTCCTGTTGAAAGTTTTATTGATGTGCCGGCTATTTTTTCAGCTTCACTTTTGTCCATAAAGATTTTGAATGGCCCGATTCTTAAAGTAGAAACTTCGAAATTTTCCTGTGCATTCACAAAACCAAAAGTGATGACCAGTACAAGAAATGAGATCATTTTTTTCATAAGTGTAATTCCTGTTTTGATGTTTAATAATTTGCCCCCAAAGATACTCAAAATGGACAAACTTATAGAATGGTTGAATAATTTATTCCGATAGATGAGGAGTAAAACAAAACTAAAAATATAGAAACCTCTTTGATGCAGGAACTGAAATTATGCTCTTTTGAATAATGTTTGCTGAATATTGGTTATTATTGAGAATTTTATTTTATAAATAATTTAAAATTAGTTACTCTTATTAATGAGTGTTAATTTTTGTTTTTTTTGAATACTAAAATTGCATAAATTTGATTGATTTAATAATTATTCTAGAATTAAATTATGAATTGATATACAGTGATTTGTATTTCTTCTTTTTTTTCTGAACTGTACTTTGTAAAAATCAAAAATCACCATAATATGAAAATTAAAAAGCTATTTTATGTAGGGATATTTATGATATCCATTTCTTTGGGAAAGGCCCAGGATTTTTTTGCTGCAATCAGTGAAAAAACCATTAGAGCAGATCCTAAAAACAGAACGATACAGCCCGAAAAGTTTCTTACTTACAAACTGGATATGGCCGGAATGAGAAACTATTTTAATTCAGTTCCAGAGCTGAGTGATAATGATCTTAAAAATAAGGCTCCAATCATTGTTTTACCTATGCCTGACGGAACAAAAGCGAAATTTAAAATCTGGAAGTCTTCAGTAATGGCTCCGGAATTAGCCCAAAAGTTCCCTCAGTTAATTACGCTAACAGGGCAGGGGGTTGATGATCAATATGCAACCATAAAACTGGATATTACAGAGTTTGGATTTCATGCTCAGATAAAATCAGTAGCCACAGGCGATACGTATATTGACCCTTATGCAAGAAATGATGTCAATAATTATATCGTTTACAAAAAAGGGGATTTAATTGATAAAAACCCAAAGGTGTGTGAAACGAAAGATGAAAACTTTCAACGGGAAAAAAAAAGCGGACAAAAAACCGTAACACCAAGCGTAGGTACTCAAATTAGAATTTTCCGTCTTGCTATAGCTTGTACCGGAGAGTATGCACGGGCTGCTACAGGATCAAATTCTCCTACTGTTGCTCAAACCTTATCAGCCATTGTAACCACTGTAAACAGGGTAAATGGAGTATATGAGCAGGAAGTCGCTGTTAGATTGGTTTTAATTGCTAATGAAACCAGTATTATCTTTACAGATCCGGCTACAGATCCTTTTAACGGAAATAATAATGCATATACATTAATTGACGAAAGTCAGGAGCAAATTAATGCCATCATAGGAGCGGCTAATTATGACATAGGCCACACCTTTAGTACAGGAGGTGGCGGTTTAGCCGGCTCAGGCATATGTTATGCTGATTACAAAGCAAGTGGAATTACCGGCTCTTCTAATCCTGTTGGTGATCCTTATGATATAGATTATGTGTGTCACGAGGTAGGGCATCAATTTGCCGGCCCCCATACTTTTAATGCAGTAACAGGAAGTTGTGATGGTAATCGTAATGCAGCTACTGCTGTAGAACCGGGAAGCGGAATTACCATTATGGCTTATGCAGGGATTTGCGAAAACATAAATGACCTGGCCAACAATAGTATTCCTATTTTTCATACCAATTCATTTGAGTCTATTACTGCAGAAGTTCGGTCAATCTCATGTCAGGTGACAACTCCTGTTTCCAATACAGCTCCTGTGGTAAATGCAGGAAATAATTACATCATTCCTAAAAGTACTCCGTTTAAACTGACAGGTTCTGCAACAGATGCTGAAAATACAGCGCTTACCTATTGCTGGGAACAAAACGACGTAGGCCCTGAAGGAGACTGGAATGCTCCAACAGGAAATGCCGCGCTGTTCAGATCATTTATGCCGGTAACAGTTCCTTACAGATATTTCCCAAAGATTACAGATATCATCAACAATACAACAACCAAAGGAGAAATTCTGCCTTCTTACGGAAGAACAATGGAGTTCAGACTCACCGTGAGAGATAATAATGCAGGATGTGCAGGGGTGGCCAATGATGATGCATCCATTACTGTTAATGCCAGTTCAGGACCATTCAAAGTTACTGCACCTACAACAGCAGTAAGCTGGAACGGGAATAGTTCTCAGACTATAACATGGGACGTAGCCAATACAACAGCAGCTCCTGTAAGCTGTGCCAACGTAAGTATTTTACTGTCAACAGACGGAGGACTTACTTATCCTACCACTATTGTAGCCTCTACTCCCAACGATGGATCAGAGGTCATTACAATTCCTAATGTAAATACTACGCAAGCCAGAATTATGGTAGCAGGAGTAAATAATGTTTTCTTTAATATCAATCCTGTTAATTTTACCATTAGCCGTGTACTGGGTGTAGACGAAACAAAAGGTGATAAAGATGTATTCGCGGTATATCCTAATCCAAGCAAAGGGATACTGAACATTAAATTTATCAATCAAAAAGATGCATATGACATCATGGTATATGATGTAAGCGGAAGGCTGGTATTCAGTCAGATGAACAATAAATTAAATACTGATCAACTGGGAACTTTCAACTTGTCTCAACTAGTAAAAGGAGATTATCTGATTAAGATCAAAACAAAAGATATGGATAAAACCGTAAAATGGATCAAAGAATAATCAGTTCCTGAAAAATTTACCTGATAAAAGGCTGTTTTCCAACTTGTGAAAACAGCCTTTTTACTTTTAGAGTAAAATCAAATAAGAGCATAAAAAAGAGCAATAAAAATTACTCTTTTTAAAATTTATCCGGAATTTAATTTTCAGATTAAACGACTTTTAAATACTGCTTGTTTTTCACCAGCCATAAACCGATGAAGGTCAGAAGGCCGTTAAGAACAATCAGTTCAACTCCGATGCGGTAATCTGTGTATGTGGTAACCGCTAAATTGATCAGATAAGTGATAATAGGGGCTAAAATGGTTACTGCCAGGATTGAATATTTTCTTGAGATCTGGAATTTGGTGAAAATTCCGAAAGCAAACAGTCCTAATAACGGTCCGTAAGTGTAACCCGCAATTTCCATGATCAGATAAACGATAGATTTGTCATTCAATGCTTTAAATACCATGATCAGTATGAAAAATACCACAGTGAAAATCAGGTGGACTTTCATACGAAGACGTTTTTTCTCTTTTTCAGTTTTGGTTTTATCCTCGTTGAGGTTAAGCAGGTCAACACAGTATGAACTTGTTACCGCTGTTAATGCACCATCTGCAGAGGGGAATAAAGCAGAAATAAGCCCGATAATAAAGATAATGGAAATAGCCATTGGAAAGTATCCCTGAAGTGACAAAGCAGGGAAAAGGTCATCCCCCATAATATTTTTGATATTTCCGGCAGAGTCTTTAAATCCGAAAATATTGGTAATGGTTTCTCCGTTAATTTTCCCGTATTCCGCACCATTCTGTAAGGCAAAAAGATAAAGAAGACCTCCTAGGAATAAGAAGGCAAGATTTACAAAAAGAAGAGTTCCTGCAAAAGTCAACATGTTCTTTTTAGAATTCTTAAGGTTGTCCACGGAAATATTCTTCTGCATCATTTCCTGATCCAGTCCGGTCATGGCAATTGTAATAAAAATACCGCCCAGAATGGTTTTAAGAAAAAATGTCTTGGAATTCGGATCGGAATTCACAAAATGAGTATAATTTTTCTGTTCCAGAATAGTATAGGCTTCACTAAAAGATAAATTCAGGTTGGATAAGATATAAATGATACAGCCTACTAAACTGATGATCATGAATGAAGTTTGTAACGTATCCGTAATCACAATGGTCTTTACACCGCCTTCAAAAGTATATAAAAGCACCATAAGGAGAAGGACAAGGGCTGTAACCCAAAAAGGAACTCCCAGGCCTTCAAGCAGGAATATCTGTAAAACATTCACAACCAGATATAGTCTTGCAGTAGCTCCAATGGCTCTGGAAATGATAAAAAATATCGAGCCTATTTTATGAGCTTCTACATTGAATCTCTTTCCCAGATAAGTGTAAATGGAAGTCAGGTTCATCTTATAGTAGAGCGGAAGCAATATGGCGGCAACAATAAAATATCCTATGAAAAAGCCAATCACCATCATATAATATTCAAAACCACCGTAAATGTATTCCGAACCCGTCATTTTTCCAACGGTTCCCGGAACCGAAATAAAGGTAACACCACTTAAACTGGTTCCTATCATTCCAAATGCAACAAGCCACCATTTACTTTTTTTATTGCCGATAAAAAACGATTGATTATCAGAATTTCGGCTGGTAAAATAAGAAATCACCAGAAGACCGATGAAATAAATAAAAACAAATAGCAAAAGGATCGTTCCTGAATTCATGCTTTAATTAAATTTTAGCAAATATAGTTTTTTTCTGTTCTGCTGAAACCTCCATGTTTCAAAAATCATAGGATAGTCTCAATATCGGAAAAATGAAAAAACCTCCCGGGCTAATATCCGGAAGGTTTGTATGGTAAAAGACGAAAATAGTAATTAATTCACTAAAACATCCTGAAGTTCCTCACTTTTCTGAAAACTTGCTTTTGCGAAAGGGCAGAGCGGAATGATCTTTTTTCCGTTTTTCCTGGCAAAACCTACTGCTGCCAGAAGCATTTCTTTGCCTACGCCTTTTCCGTTGTAAGCTTCTTCCACTTCAGTGTGGTCAATAATAAATCTTTCTTCTCCTGCCCAGGTATAGGTCATTATTCCTGCGCGTCTTCCATCTATGAAAGCTTCAAAACTTCCGTGTTTCTCGTCGTTGTTTTGTTTTACTTCGATCATGCTATGAGAATTTAGTTAGTATTTCTATGTCGTTGGTTAATATTTTGTGAACAGGGCAGGCATCCGCAATGGTATGAAGTCTTTTCATCTGCTCATCATCCAGATTGCCTTCAAAACTAATATCTCTTTTGAAAACAGCCCTTTTGGTTAGTGGAAAATTTTCAAGCTCTACCTCTACATTGATATTTTCTATATCCCATTCCTTTCTGTCAATATACATTCTTAAAGTAGCTGCTGTACAGCTTGCCAGTGAGGTTGCCAGAATTTCAAATGGATTGAAGCCTTTGTTCTGTCCTCCCTTGTCGATAGGTTCATCAGTAATGATCTGGTTTTCGCCGGCTGTTACCTCAGTATAATATTTTGTTTTTCCTAAAATTGCTTTTACGGTTACCGCCATTATTGCTTTGTATTGAATTTATAACTTAATGCTCCTGAAGGGCAATGGTCTATTTGGTTTTTAAGTTCTTCCGGAGTTGCGTTTTCTGCTTTTATCCAGGGTCTGTCTTTCGGATTATAGACTTTGGGAAGCATTTTTACGCAGACAGCCGAGTGGATACACTTCTGGGGTTGCCAGATGACAGTGATACTGCCGTTAGGATATTCATGTGTTTCCATATCAATTTTCTTTTAATGATTTTTCGATTCTTCGGTCCGGAATCAGCCATATAAGAGCCACGATATAATAAAAACCTATGGCAATATAAGGATAAAAAAATGAAACAGCGATTCCTAAAACATAAAATATGATTGAAATATATTCTTTGAGTTTAGAATGAATTGCTTCTTTCAACTGTGAATTCTCTCCCTCACAACGGATAATTACATGTTCCAGAACGGTGTAGGCAATGGCACTCATAATAAGTCCGACACCATAGGTCGCAACGGGGTTTTTAGCAAAATGAGTGGTTCCTATCCATTCCGTGGCAATAGGCATCAGTGAAAGCCAGAATAGCAGATGTAAATTGGCCCAAAGAATACTGCCGTCCACTTTTTTTACTGCCTGAAACAGATGATGGTGGTTGTTCCAGTAGATTCCTACATAAATAAAACTGAAAATATAAGCCAGGAATTTAGGCATAATGGGCTTGAGACTAGCCCAGCTGGTTCCTTCCGGTACTTTCAGTTCAAGGACCATGATGGTGATAATAATCGCTAAAACACCATCGCTGAATGCTTCCAGCCTCCCTTTAGTCATTGGTTTTTACCTGATTTTTAAAGTTTTCTATCTTCATTTTCAGCTCAGCAAGCATTTCAGGATTGATTACACCGCTTTCCAGATCAAAATTTTCGTAGAACTTGGAAAGGGAAAATGCTTCTTTGATATCCGCTCCGAACTGAGGGAAAAAGATTTTGGCTGTATTCATCACATTTCCTCCGCCATAGCCTCCCGGAGAAGTGCTCATCAGCAGCATTGGTTTGTTCTGAAATACCTTTACATTAATCCTTGATGCCCAGTCGAAAACATTTTTAAAAGCAGCACTGTATGATCTGTTGTGCTCAGCAAGTGAACAAATGATCACATCACAGTCTTCAATTACTTTTAAAAAGTTGTGCGCTTCATCAGGGAAACCTTTCTTTTCAAGATCCACAGAAAAAACCGGCATACTGAAATCATTAAGATCAATTAAATTGATTTCCTCATTCTGAAAATCTTTCAGAACAAACTTTACCAGTTCCCTGTTGATGGAGGTGGAAGACGTACTTCCTGCAAATGCTAATATTTTCATGGTTTTTATAATCAGTTCCGGACTGAATTTATTTTCTGTTTAAAATGGCTTTGGGAAGAGGTACATATTCTTCTTCATCTCCCGGAACTAATGGAAACGCATCATGGTTCTGATCGTTCCAGTTGACTTTGGCCTGATCAATCATTTCCTTGTCAGAATTCACAAAATTCCAGAATATAAAACGTTCCTCATCAAAAGGTTCGCCTCCGAAAAGATAAACCGTTCCGTTTTCACTCATATCAAATTCACAAAGTTTTGTGTCTTTTGCGATCATCAGCTGTTTGGAACCATAAGAATTCCCATCAGTTGTCACTGTTCCGTCCAGAACGTACATCGCTGCTTCACCATACAAATCTTTACCAATGCTTATTTTCTTTGGCTCTTTGGTTTTGATCTCAATGAAAAATAATTTGCTGTGAATAGGAACTGCAGATTTTCTGCCGAAAGCCTCACCTGCAATTAATTTATACTGAATTCCGTCTTCTTCCCATACAGGAATTTCATCTGCTTCAATGTGATGGAAAGTAGGTTCTGTCTGTTCAAGATGTTTTGGAAGACCTACCCAGATCTGGAATCCATGAAGTCTTTTGTCACTGTGTCTTAAATATTCTGGGGTTCTTTCAGAGTGTACAACTCCTTTTCCTGCAGTCATCCAGTTCACGGCACCTGGTTTTATCTCAATGGCACTTCCGATGCTGTCTCTGTGAAAAATAGACCCTTCCAACAGATAGGTAAGGGTAGATAATCCGATATGCGGATGAGGCGGAACATCAAGATTCTGATAGTCTTTCAGTTCAGAAGGTCCCATATGATCAATAAAAACAAACGGGCCCACTGCTCTTTTTTCACGGAAAGGAAGAAGTCTTCCCACCAGGAAATTTCCTATATCTGCCGCTTTTTCTTCTATGATAAGTCCGATATTTGACATAATAAAGTAAAATATTTTTTTAGTTGTTTCTTAATGCCCTGTAAAAGTGTAATTAAAGTTTGTCGTATCCGTTAAATCTTTCATCTACGATGCGTTTCCATTCCGGGTGTTTCTGGATATAAGCAAAAACGTAAGGACAGTACGGAAGAAGCTTTTTTTCATGTTCTTCAATGTATATCAGGGTTTTTTCCACAACGGCTGCTGCGGCACCGGTTCCTGCAAGTTCAGGCTCAGCTTCTGTATGTACCAATGCAATCTGGTGCCCCATTTCACGGTAATCAATAAAAGCAAAATGTCCGTTTACTTCTATTTCAAATCTTTTGTCGGTTTTTACAAGGGGTATATTTTCAAATTCTGGTTTCATAATTTTGTAGTAAAGGGGAGTTATATAAATTTTTATCTGAAGACTAAACCTAACAGGTTTCTAAAACCTGTTAGGTTTGCCAATTATATGTTTACTCTAACATGATATAAAGTTAGTAAAAAAGGAATAATCAAAGATTAAGATAAATTTAAATCTGTTAATCTTCCAGATAACCGAATTTTCCGGTATTGAAGTCTTCAAAAGCCTGCATGATTTCTTCTCTGGAATTCATGACAAAAGGTCCGTGAGGATAGATCGGTTCATTAATCGGCTCGCCGCTGATGATCAGCACCGTTGAATTTTCCTGAGCTTCAATGCTGAAAGTTTCCCCTTCATTTTTAAATAAAACAAAGTGGTCAGCAGTAACTTTTTCCTCTCCATTTACGGTAATGCTTCCTTCAATAACCAGAGCTGCCGTATTAAAATGAGCAGGAAAGCTGAATTCTGCTTTTCCGCCTGCGTTTAATTTGGCATTCATCATATTCACCGGGGTAAATGTTTCAGCAGGACCAGTATGCCCATTATATTCTCCCGCAATAATTTCCACAAGTCCGTTATCACCCAGATCTACACGCTCCATTGCTGAATTTTCTATCGCCTGGTATTTCGGATTACTCATTTTATCTTTGGCAGGGAGGTTTACCCACAGTTGTACCATCTGAAAAATTCCTCCTTTTTTAGACCATTCTGTTTCATGATATTCTTTGTGAAGAACTCCTTTTGCAGCGGTCATCCACTGTACGTCACCTTCGCCGATAATTCCGCCGCCGCCGGCACTGTCATGATGCTCTACCTTTCCCTGATAAGCTATGGTTACAGTTTCAAAGCCTCTGTGCGGGTGAACGCCTACACCTCTTGGTCTTTCAGAACCGTTAAAGTGAAACTTTGAATTGTAATCCAGCATAATGAAAGGATCCATTCTCTTCATATCCAGTCTGCTTGCGCCCGGAATAAAATTATGAACTCTAAAACCGTCGCCTACAAAATGCGCAGGTCTTGGAGATACTACGATTTCTACCTGTTTAGTTGTCATAATATTGTTGATTTATATAACAAAAGTACGACAGGCAAAATCCGGGTGCATTGATCTGTGATAAGTTCGGAAGAAAACAGATCAACAAGAGAAAAGTATTCACAAAGATCTTAAAATTAGTTCTCTAGGAATATGAAGCTCTTATGCTTCAAAGCAATATTAAAAATACATTTATTATTCTTCCTTCGATTTCATATTCTTTCCATCCGAAATATGCAATCTCCTGAAAACAAATCCCGATAAAATAGTAAGTATTCCTACAGTAAGGAACGTATATCTGAAGGCATTATGGGTTTCCCCTTTGATGAGGTCTGAACTTTCAAAAAGTTTTAAAACGATCAGTCCGAAAGCAATTCCGAAGCCGATAGCAAGCTGCTGGTTGACAGATATTAATGAATTTCCGCTGCTGGTCTGAAAATTCCTGAGGTCTGCAATAGAAATGGTATTCATTGAGGTAAACTGGATAGAGTTGAAAAATCCCAATACCGCAATAATAGGGACAAACCAATATAAAGAAGTATGAATATCCGGAATGGCAAGAAGACAGATCAGGGTTCCGATGATGAAGGTATTCACCATTAAGGTCTGGCGATAGCCGTAACGATCCAGAATTTTAATGACGGATGATTTTCCGAATATAGCGGTTAAAGCCATGGGAGCAATAATCCATCCGGAAGTAACCGCCGATTGTTTATAGGCAATCTGAATCATGAGCGGTAAAAGCAATGGAACAGAGCTGATCCCCAAACGGGTGGCCAGATTTCCTACAATTCCTACTCTGAAAGTTCTTACCTGAAATAAGTTTAAAGGGAAAATAGGATTTCCGTCTCTTTTGGCATGTTTGTAATAATAGTAAAGAAATAAAAATCCAAGGATGAAGACTAAAAGGACCGGGCTTATGTTCTGGATATCCCCGAAAAGTTCCAGGGAAATTGAAAGCAGGAGAGAAGCGGCTGCAAAAATTAAAAAACCTTTAAGGTCGAAGTCTACATCATCAGACTTATAGTTAGGCATAAATTTTAAGCCCAAAATAATTCCTAAAACTCCGATCGGAATATTGATCAGGAAGATCCAGTGCCACGAAAGGTAATCTACCATATAGCCTCCTACCAACGGTCCAAGTACAGGTCCTATCAATGCTGGAATAATGGCAAAATTCATGGCTTTAAGCAGCTCGCTCTTGTCAAACGTTTTAATCAGGGCCAGCTTGCCTACCGGAGTCATCAGACTTCCGCCAATCCCCTGAATAACTCTTGAAATAACCAGATGGGTGAGGTTTTGGGAAAGTGAACAGAATAAAGATCCCAGACTGAAAAGCACCAGGGAAAATATAAATACCTTTCTGGTTCCGAACCGGTCTGCTAAAAATCCGCTGGCAGGCATAAAAACGGCTAATGTTAAAACATAGCTGATAATAGCGTTCTGCATATTCAACGGAGATTCATTGAGGTCTTTGGCAATGGATGGGAGAGAAGTATTCAGAATTGTGGAATCCAGCATCTGCATGAAAATAGCAGTGGCCAGAATGAATGGGAGGATTTTCTTTATGCTTGTTTGTTGCGGGCTTAATTCTGTCATGATGTACAGGCTGAAATGTTCAAAAGCTTTCAGACTTATTTATTTTGAAGACACTACTTGCTTTAAGTGATTTGATCTTTAGATAAAGAATTTCCTATAAAATTAAAAAAGTCCTGTGAATTTTCACAGGACTTTTCAATTTATTTTCTAGGTTTTTCTACTCCTTTCCATTCGTCGCCGGCTTTTCTGTACTGGCTTAAGATGTAAGTTTTGAAATCCTTTGTTTTGTATTCAATATTATCAGTGTTTTGTTCAAACGGCATAATGTAATAGTAATCAACATCCGTTTTGTCTGATTTGTTTCCTTTTTTTACAGTAGGAACATACTTAGAGAATTTATAGCTTGGAAGATATTGTCTTAATCTTGTATAGAAAGCTTTATCTTCTTTTTCATTAGGAATAATATCAACGATATTGAAATCATCTTTTTTCTTGTCGATCCAAAGATAGTACGTTTTTTCCTCGCCTAAATTTCTGTTGTAAGAATTGAATGCAAACAGTTCTTTAGGAACCAGCTCTTTGATCTTTTCAGGATCTACCTTAGTGTAATATTGTCCTTTAGACGGATCTACATAGGTTTCAAGGTTGTACATCAATACAGAATTGTTGGTGAAATTCTTGTTCTTGAAATATTGATTTAGAGACAATTCAGCTGTTGCTCTGAGCTCTTTTCCTCTTTCATCTAATTTTTTAGTAGGGTTCTGAGGATTTACCTTTTTTACAAACTCATATAAAACAGCCGGTTTTACATCTTTAAGGTGAGGATAGGTTTTAAGTTCCTCAGCTTTTGCCAGCCAGTAAAACTGCTGATAGAAGTCGTCCTTATCAGAATCCTTTACACTTTTATAAGCCAAAGCAAGCTTTTTTGAATTTAAGTATTTGCCGTATTTTCCCTGTCCAAAAGCAAAACTGATGGATAGTAAGGCAAATAAAACAGTAAGATTTCTTCTCATTTTTTTATAATTGATATTTTCGTTTTCCAAATATAATTATTTATTAGATATTATTTTTGATTGTCAGTTAAATTCTGTGGATATTATTGTTGGTAATTCAAAAGAAAATCCTGTATTGCTACAGGATTGATAATTATAACTTTGAAGATTAGGCAGGTAGAAGTGAGAAATATGTTATACTGATTAATGTCAATAGTGAATTTTTGCTACGCAAAGTCAATGGTGAATAACAGTCTTCATAAATTCATAAGTGCTACGAATTGACTATTCACACTTCACCCATTCATTATTCATAAGAAGTTTCATGCACTTTAACCGCTCTTCCGCTTGGGTCATTCATTTTCTTGAAAGCTTCATCCCATTCTAAAGCAATAGGAGTGGAGCAGGCTACTGAAGGAACAGACGGAACTGTAGCTGCTGCCGTTTCACTTGGAAAATGTTCTTCGAAAATAGTTCTGTAGCGGTATTCTTCTTTATTCTGAGGGGTGTTGAGCGGAAATCTGAATCTTGCGCTGGCCATCATTTCATCGGTGACTTCTTTTTCTGCTATTTCTTTCAGAGTGTCAATCCACGAATATCCTACACCATCAGAAAACTGTTCTTTCTGTCTCCATACAATAGAGTCAGGAAGAATATCTTCAAAAGCTTTTCTCAATACCCATTTTTCAATTTTTCCTTCAGAAGTGTTGATCATTTTATCCTGAGGATTAACAGCCATGGCAATATCCATAAATTCTTTGTCCAGGAAAGGTACCCTGCCTTCAATTCCCCAGCTCATTAAGGCTTTATTGGCTCTTAAACAGTCATAAAGATGAAGCTTGCTCAGTTTTCTTACGGTTTCATCATGGAATTCTTTAGCATTCGGGGCTTTATGAAAATACAGATAACCTCCAAACAATTCATCAGAACCCTCGCCTGAAAGAACCATTTTGATCCCCATAGACTTAATCACTCTTGCCAGAAGATACATTGGGGTAGAAGCTCTGATGGTTGTTACATCATACGTTTCCAGATGATAGATTACGTCACGTACAGCATCCAGCCCTTCCTGAACAGTAAAGTTTACTTCATGGTGCACGGAACCGATGTGTTCCGCTGCTTTTTTTGCTGCAGCCAGATCGGGTGATCCTACCAGTCCTACTGCAAAACTGTGAAGTCTTGGATACCATGCTTCCTGCGTATCGCCGCTTTCAATTCTTTGTCTTGCAAATTTTGCAGTGATGGCAGAAATAACAGAAGAATCTAATCCTCCGGAAAGAAGTACGCCATAAGGAACATCACTCATCAGCTGTCTGTGTACAGCATCTTCAAGCCCTTTTCTGAGTATGGCAATATCTGTTTTGTTGTCTTTTACATGATCAAAGCTTTCCCAGTCTCTTGTGTACCACTTTTGAAGTTCAGAACCGTCCGGGCTGTAAACCAGATGTCCGGGAAGAAACGTTTCAATGGTTTTACAGATGCCTTCGAAGGCTTTTAGCTCAGAAGCTACATAATAGTTTCCGTTTTTATCCCATCCCTGGTAAAGAGGGCAGATTCCCATATGGTCGCGGGCGATAAGATAAATGCCGTTTTCGATATCATAAAGAGCAAAGGCAAAGATCCCGTTCAGTTTCTCAAGAAAGTCCTTTCCGTATTTTCTGTACAGAGCAAGGATTACTTCACAATCAGACTGGGTCTGGAATTCAAAATCAGTAAACTCTTCCTTTAGTTCTCTGTGGTTGTAGATTTCGCCATTTACCGCTAAAACTACTTTTCCGTCTTTGGTAAACAAAGGCTGTTTTCCGGAAGCCGGATCTACGATAGCCAGTCTTTCATGAGAAAAGATCACGTTATCATCCTGAAACACGCCGCTCCAGTCCGGACCTCTGTGACGGATTTTTTTTGACATTTCCAGAACCTGAGGTCTTAATATTTCGGTTTTTTGTTTGGCATCAAACAAACATACAATTCCGCACATTTTTTATCATATTTTATTTGAAACAAAAGTAAAGGTGATGTTTAAAAATAACAATAAAAAATGAATAAAAGTTAATATTTTTAATCAATTAATTTATTTTAACGAAAAATATTAACTATAAAGATTAATTGTGATGTATTTGATTAATATTTTTCGTTTTCATAGACTTCACCGTATACTCTATACAAAATAAAAATGAGATAATTATTAATATATGGTAATTTATTATATGAATTTTAGCCCTTACTTTGTGGCTCGAAATAATTTTTTTTCATCATTTGTGTTTTTACCTTCTTGCAATTCTCTTTGCAAGAAGGTTTTGTTTTATTGGGACCCTAGTAAAACCCCTGAAACGTTCCAGGAACTGAAGCTTGTTCCTTCTGTAGCACCCTGTGGAATTTTTACCTGTATCGTATGTTTGCCGGCTTTCAGATCGCCGAGAGAAATAAAATTAGGATTGGTAACCGTTCCCGGACACCAGTTGGATCTGCTGAGGTCGGATGAAGAAAGACCATCAGGAAAATTACCGGAAGCAGGATTGTAAAGGCGGTAAGATCCGCAGTCTGCTCTCCATGGGATGAAAGAGAAGGTCATTTTTCCGTCCATCCAGATAGAATTGGGTTTAGGAACAAACTCATCCCCGTTTTCCCAGCCTCCATGTCCTGTTGTTGTAAAGCGGAGCTGGGCATTTTTCAGGTCTTTCTTTAAAGTAAACTCCACAAAAAGACCTTTGTCTTTGTCAAACATTGTAGAATAGTCCTGTCCGGCCATTTCCATAATGTTTAATGTATTGAAAAGAGGAATAACCGTATTGTTTTTATAAACCGTCTGATCACTGTTGTGAATCGTAATTTCAAGACTTACCTTGTGGCCGCCTTTATCGTAATTGCCTATAAAAGCACCTACCCATAATTCTTTTTCAGAAAGAGAAGGTTTCAGTTCCGTAATATCCTGACGGAAAGGGCTGATCGTCTGCCAGTCTTTTCCTTTGAGTTGAATATGATTAAACTTCTGAATTCCGAAAGAGGTGAAGAAGCGCATCATTTCTACTGCTGGATTATAGTTTTCGTCAGCTGCCACTCCATAATATTGCTTTCCGTTTCCGTTGTCATAAGCCGGAAGTGTTTTAGCCCCCTTTTCCAATCCATCAAAAAAAGAAACGGATTTATCCTGTGGAATGAAGAATACGGTTCCGGTTCTGTCATACGCATCCCCGTTGGACTGTTGCTTCAGTTCTACAAAGATACTTTCACCTTCTTTGATGGCGGGAAACTTTATTTTTTTCAGAATAATAGTTCCGTTGGCGAATTTCTTTACGTTTTCATTGGACTTGGATTCATCTGAAAAATTGATGGTTTCATTTTCAAAAACTTTCAATGTCGTGAAGCGGCTTTTCCAGAGAAGGTCTTTATAGCCTAAAAGATCAGTAGTCTGTACAGATCCTTTGATGATCTGGTCAATATCTGTTTTCTTTACCTTTTTAATGGAACTTGCTGTCACCAGTGAATTTTTATTTCTCTCAACTTCCAGAACAAGCCCTAAATTCTGCCCGAGAACAGAAGGGCCACCATTGATTTTTAAATCATTTGTGTACCAAACTTCAATGGTATTGGAGTTGATTTTAGTGACCGCCTTTTTACAGGTGTAGCCTAATATTTTTTTAGTTTCATCAGTCATTTCAAAAGTCTGCTTTTTCACAGATTCCGTATCGGAAGAAGAAATAGTTTCTCCCGGTTTCAGAAATGCATAAGAGACAATAGTATTGGAAGGCTTTTCCACTTTGGTGATCTCAAAAGGGTAGCTGCTCTTCTGTGCCCGGATAGTCTGGTTCAGAATGAAATTTTCTTTCTCATTGGCCCACACGAGGGTAGGAGGTTGATCAGATACGACCTTTCCGTTATAGGAACTGGTGTACTGAATTTCATAGGTCTGTGCAGAGATCAGACAGAATAAAAAGAGAGTGAAGAAGCTTAATACAGTTCTTTTATACATAATGACATAGTTTTCTATAAAGATAAATAGACTTTACAGGTTTAAAAATAAAACAGTTACCCTGATTAATGAGTAGAGATTGAATGTTCTGATGTTACATAAAAGCTTTAAAAAACAAAAAAACTACCCTGAAAATAGAGTAGTTTATATATTGTATTGATAAATCTGGTTTACGAAACTCTTTCGATCAATGCCATATAGAATCCGTCGTATCCTGTACTTGGCATCACCTTTTCATCCTTGATCATCTTGAATCCAGGGTTGTTTTTAAGGAATTCTTCTACCTGCAGATTATTCTCTGAAGGAAGGATGGAACAGGTTGCATATACCATTTTTCCGCCTTTTTTAAGCATCTTGGAATAATCCTGAAGAATCTGCTGCTGTTCTTTTTTAATTCTGTCGATGAAATCCTGATCAATTTTCCATTTGCTGTCTGGGTTTCTTTTTAAAACGCCCAGTCCTGAACATGGAGCATCAATCAGAAGACGGTCTGCTTTTTCATGAAGGCGTTTGATTACTTTATTGTCAGAAATCATACGGGTCTCAATATTGTGAGCTCCGGCTCTTTTGGCGCGGCGTTTCAGCTCGGCAAGCTTCCATTCAAAAATATCTAAAGCGATGATCTGTCCTTTGTTTCCCATTAATGCAGCAAGGTGAAGGGTCTTTCCTCCGGCTCCTGCACATGCATCCACCACTCTCTGGCCTTCTTTTACATCAAGGAAATACCCGATCTTCTGTGACGAAGCATCCTGAACTTCAAATAATCCTTCTTTGAAAGCCGTGGTAAGAAATACGTTTTTCTTTTCCTCCAGCTGTACGGCATCCGGATAATTTTTAATCGGATAGGAAACAACGTTCTCATCAGCAAGATCAGAAATCAGCTCTTTGGTTGATGTTTTTAAAGTATTGGTTCTTAAAACAGTCGGAGCCTGCTCGTTCAGGGCGTGCATTTCTTTTTCCCAGTTGGAGCCCAGTTCTTTTTCTAAAGTTTCAGCCAGCCATTCAGGGATAGAATGTTCAATAGCTTTGGTAGGAACTGTATTTTTTTTAAGCTTGGTAAGAATATCTGCGATTTTTATTCCGTCAAATTCTTCAAACTTTTTATAATTGGTCTTGCTCCAAAGCAGATAAGCAAGGATAAGTTTGTAAATGTTGTTGGGTTTTACCCCTTCCCCCATATAATATTCAAGACGTCTTTTCCAACGGATAATATTATAGAAGATCTCAGAAACAACGGCTCTGTCCTGGCTTCCCCATTTTTTATTAGCTTTTAAAAGTCTTTCGATTACTTTATCGGCATATTTATTTTTCTCGAAAAATGTTTCCTGCAAAGCATCGTGAATTCCGATCGCCAGGTTTCTGTGAATAAGTTCCATAATTGGGTCTGCTGTTTTGAATCTGCAAAAGTACGATTTTTAAATGAGAAGCTGTACAATGAAAATAAGTGCTTTTCAATCGTCTGATTTTTCCAGTACAATCTGAAATCCTTCCTTGTCATATCGTAAGATCTGCTCTTCAGGAATTCTTTTATGTTTTAGAATATAGGAAGGAAAGTGATTCCCGAATAAAATAATTTTACGGTCACTGACTTTGGTAATTCCGTAAGCAATAGTTTTTTTATTGTGCTGAATTTCCAGCCAGAAATCCCGGATACGATAATCTTCCGAAAATTCACATTGAGTAGAAGAGAAAACAAGTGTTCCATTATCATTGATTTCAACAGCTGCATTTTTATCTAATGCACATTGTTCATCACGATAATCAAAAGGGAAAAAATCAAAAGGCTGGTTCATTATTTTCCACTTTCCCACCAGATATTGATCTTTATCACCCAGCATTTTTTGTTTTTTACATCCGATGGACAGCAATAACCATAAAAAGCATAAATATCTCATGGTTGAAAATTTTAATTAAAAATATTAAAAAATTAACTTTGTAAAAAATTAAAAATATGAGTGATACTGTACTTTGTCCGAAATGCAGCTCTGAATTTACTTATCCGAGCGATAATATGATGGTGTGTTCCCAGTGTTTCTACGAGTGGAATCCTGAAGAGACCGCCGCGGAGACCGCTAATGAAGGAAAGATTCTGGATTCTAACGGAAATGAACTTTTGGATGGGGATTCTGTGGTGGTAATCAAGGATCTTCCGGTAAAAGGTGCTCCAAAGCCGGTAAAAGCCGGAACAAAAGTGAAAAATATACGTCTTCGCCCGGGAAGCGATCATAATATTGACTGTAAAATTGATGGTTTTGGTGCTATGGCTCTGAAATCAGAGTTTGTAAAGAAAGCGTAATGCCGCTGGCTTTTGGCGGCTGGTAATTGGATTTTAATAAAAGATAAAAGAAATTATCCGAACTGCTTTTTATTTTTTTGCCACTAATGCACTAATAATAATGATTCGTGTATTAGTGGCAGAAAAATTTAATCGCAAAGCCAAACAAAGAATACATAATAATTGAGTGTAAAGGCGTAAACTCAACAAATCAATACAAAGCTTAATAAGAGGAATCGCTTTTGCTTATCTTAATTTTTTAAGATTAGTCCAAAAACTATTTGTGGTAAGCGCATAAAAAAAGGAAAGAATTGGACAGTGTAATCTTTCAAAGACTTAATTGCAAAGAGCTGCTAATGTCCGTCTTAAGGCAGAAAGAGAATTAACCAAAAATTTCCTTATGCTGTGTGAATACAAATGTAGGAAAAAGTTTCAAAATCAGCTTCCTGTATTGGTGTTTTTTTATCCACAAACTAACAATAAGTATAAGATAATCTTTGGGTTATGAGAAGTGTAGGGAATAAATAGTCGGATTTTTAACCCAATGAAATACCAATAGTTCCTGTTATCTTTTCGTCAGTATACATCACCATTTCCTTATCTTTTACCCTGATCTTATTCCAGTAATGGGTTCCGGCAAACCTGCTTTCAAGAACTTTGGCTTCCAGTCCGTTTTCAGTGAGTTTTATTTCTTTTGGGTAATAAAAAGATTTTGAAAGCCGGAAAGTGGCAATCTCAGTTTCATCAAAAATATTCACTTCTCCGAAAAGTTTCGCAACATAAGAATTATAAGGATTTTTATAGGTTGCTTCAGGACCGTCATTCTGAATTAATCTTCCACCTTGAAGAATCACGATCTGATCAAGCCACGGCATAATGTCCTGAAGCTCATGCGTAGAAATAATCAGGGAGATTTTATGCTGTTTTACATATCTGAACAGTCTTTCACGAAGTTCTATTTTTCTTGGAAAATCCAGATTACTGAAAGGTTCATCTAAAATAAGCAGTTTAGGAAGTACAGAAAGAGCTCTTGCTATGGCTACTCTCTGTTGTTGGCCCCCGCTTAAATATTTAGGAAGGACATCGGCAAATTCCTGAAGTCCTACTACTTCCAGAAGTTCTAGGACAATTTCTTTTTTCTGGGCTAAATTGATATTAGAAATAAATTTCCCTACATTTTCCGCAACGGTAGCATAGGGCATAAGGTCAAAATTTTGGGCAACGAATTTCATTTCTGCTTCTCCGGGAACAAGGTTGCCTTTTGGGCCCAGAAGATGGGTTTCATTAAAAATAATTTCACCGCTTTCCCAATCCAGAAGTCCGTAAATAAGACTTAGAAGAGTAGATTTTCCGCAACCGCTTTCTCCTGCCAGAGCAATGATTTTACCTTCCTCAAATCTCAGATTAAGGTTCTGAAACAGCGGTTTTTCTTTGGTATGGGAGAAGTATAAATTGTTTATTTCTAATAGCATATTACAAATGTAAGGTTTTTATGAAAACATAATTTTTTTTATTATATTAGCAGAAGTAATAAAAATGTATCAAAAAATGAGAAAAAAACTGTTTTCATTAGCTATTCCCGCTTTATTTATCGCTGCTGTAGCGGTTTCTTGTAAAAAAGACAAGCCTCTTACAAGCGAAAGTAATGAAGTGACGACTACTAAAGACGGAAGCCAGTATACACTGGATACACTGAACAGTAAAGTGGAATGGAAAGGATATAAAGTATTCAAGTCGGAAAATACAAGCCATTTTGGAACCATAAAATTTGAAAGTGGTGATGTGACGGTAAAAGACGGAAAGCTTGAAAGCGGAAAATTTGTTGCTGATATGAACTCTTTAACCTCTGTAGATTTAAAAGATGATGCAGAAAGTTTAGGTAAATTAAACGGACATCTTAAGAGCGGGGATTTCTTTGAAGTAGAAAAATTTCCAACCTCCTCTTTTGAAATTACAAAAGTGGCGCCTACTACTGAAGGGGATTATAATACTTTATTAGATGGTAATTTAACGATCAAAGGAATTACAAAACCGGTTCAGTTTAAAGCTAATGTTTCTATAAAAGATGGAGAAGTAAGTGTTGCTACTGAGCCTAAGGATATCAAAAGAGAAGAGTTTGGAGTAAAATTCCAGGCCCCTGCTGAAAACGGAGTGATTAAAGATGAGGTAACCCTTCAGATCAACGTTAAAGCTTTAGAAAAGAAATAATTTTTTTATTTAAGTGAAATAAGTGATTGAAGTCTGCCTCCGAAAAAGGGGCAGATTTTTTTATGACAGATTCATTATTAAACTTAAAAACCGTATTTTTGCAAAACATTTTGAAAGGGTAAAACAATGATAGAAAAGATAGAAGAACTACTTACCGAGGTAAACGGCTTCAATGCCACATCAAAGGAGGAAATAGAAAACTTCCGAATCAAGTACAATGGGAAGAAAGGGGTTCTGAATGATTTTTATGAAACATTAAAGACAATTCCTAACGACCAGAAAAAAGATTTCGGACAGAAAATTAATACTTTGAAGCTGGCCGTTAACGGAAAACTGGAAGATCTGAAAGAAGCTTCCCAGTCTTCAATTATTGTTGAAAAAGAAGATCTTACAAGACCTGCTTTTCCTTTGGATTTGGGGTCAAGACATCCGATCAACCTGGTAAAAAATAGAATTATCGAAATTTTTAAGTCGATAGGTTTTGCTGTAGCCGATGGTCCTGAAATAGAAGACGACTGGCACAACTTTACAGCATTGAATCTTCCTGAATACCATCCGGCAAGAGATATGCAGGATACTTTCTTCATTGAGCAGAACCCTGATATTCTTTTAAGAACGCATACATCTTCTGTACAGATCCGTTATATGGAAGAAAACCAGCCGCCTATCAGAATTTTGTCTCCGGGAAGAGTGTTCAGAAATGAAGCGGTTTCTTCACGTTCACACTGTATTTTCCATCAGATTGAAGGATTATATATTGATGAAAACGTAAGCTTTGCAGATCTTAAGCAGACCATTCAGTTCTTCACTACAGAACTTTTCGGAAAATCAAAGATCAGAATGAGACCTTCGTATTTCCCGTTCACAGAACCGAGTGCTGAGATTGATGTATATTGGGGATTAAACTCTGAAACAGATTATAGAATCACCAAAGGTACAGGATGGCTTGAGATCATGGGATGCGGAATGGTAGACCCTGCCGTACTGAAAAATGTGAATATCGATGCTGAGAAATATTCAGGATATGCTTTCGGGATGGGTATTGAAAGAATCGTAATGCTTCTTTATCAGATGAGCGACATCCGAATGTTCTTTGAAAATGATATCAGAACTTTAGAACAGTTTAAAACATTATAAAAAATCAAACCTCCGGAATTTCCGGAGGTTTTTGTTTTTAATTACTGACCTAAGAAACAAAACGTAATTAAAAACGATCTTATTGAAAAATTACAACGTGTTTTTTTAAGGCTTCCGGGAAAAGCAACTTCTCCCGGCTCTTATTATTAAGACAATCGTCTTTCGCAAAATATTACATCCGGAATAAAAAAATGTCTGTAAAATTTTACAGACATTTTTTATAAAAAGTTACTCCTTTTATTTTGTAAACTTTAAAGGGTACTTTACATTTTTGTAATCATCGATACTTGCTTTCAGAGAGCCTACAGCCAGTTCAGCTTTCAATAACATAGGAACATGGTTGGCATCATTGGAAACCCACATCGTAACACCTTCTTTTTCCTTAAAAACTCTTCCGCTTTTTACGGACGGGATAATTTTCAGGCAGTTGATTTTCCCGAATTTTGTTTTCAGATCTTCTGTTCCGGTTACTTTCAGCTGGAAAGGGAACATTTCATCATCAATCCATACATTCATATTGATAACAGTGCCTACTTTCAGCTCACTGGGGCTTTTGCTTCTCAGATAATAAAAGCAGGAAAGCATATCCTGAACTCCTTTTACCGATTTAATCACTTTTGAACCGTTGGCCGGAGTTTTCTTATCCGTTAAGATCAAAGTATTATCGTTATGATTGAAAACAGTTTCAAAATGCTGGCGGTAGCTGCCTTCACGTACATTTCTTACATAAAAACTCGGCAGGCCGGTATGTATATTAATAAAGCTTTCATACAGATCTTCTACCTTAAAGAATGCCTTTACGGCACCCGTGGTTTGCCCTGTACCTTTCACATACAGATGGGGAACTCCCATATAGTTTGTGGTTTTGGTGGTAAGATTAGCTGTTCCGGCATTCAGGATGCCATAATGTATTCTGAGGGTAATAGATTCACCATCAGCGATATTATCAACCTGAGCATGGCCCAAAAAGAACAGGAATACTGCAAAAAGATTTAAAATTTTCTTCATGATATGACTTTTACAAAAACACTGCCAAATTTAAAAATACCGGATCTTTGAAGGTATTTGATAAATCTCAGGTTTTTATTTAGAATCAATTAAATATGCTTCGCATTAAAATTAGTAAATTTGCAGTTATATGTATAATTAAATTATCTTTTTATTATGATAACTACCGATATATTGATCATAGGTGCCGGACCTACCGGGCTTTTTGCTGTATTTGAAGCAGGATTATTGAAAATGAAGTGCCATATTATTGATGCACTTCCACAGCCGGGAGGACAGTTGGCCGAGCTTTATCCTAAAAAGCCTATTTTCGATATTCCGGGGTATCCTTCGGTAAATGCCGGAGAATTGGTTGATAATCTAATGGAACAGATCAAGCAGTTTCAACCTGGATTCACGTTGGGAGAGACCGCGGTTTCTTACACCAAGGTAGATGATGAATGGTTTGAAGTGATTACCAACAAAGGAACGGTTCACAGAGCAAAAGCTATCGCTATTGCAGGGGGGCTTGGAACATTTGAACCAAGAAAACCTACGATTGAGAATATCGCTGATTATGAAGAAAAAGGGCTTGAATATTTTGTAAAAGAGCCTGAGCACTTCAGAAATAAAAAAGTGGTGATCGCAGGAGGCGGAGATTCTGCTCTTGACTGGAGTATTTTCCTTTCTAATGTTGCCAGTGAAGTTACTTTGATTCACAGAAGAAATGAGTTCAGAGGAGCTCTTGATTCCGTAGAAAAAGTTCAGGACCTTAAAAATCAGGGAAAAATCAAGTTGATTACTCCTGCTGAAGTTACTGGTATTAAAGGTGAAGGTAAAGTGGAAGCCATTACGGTAGAAGTAGAAGGTCAGGAGGCTTATGATATTGAAACAGACTATTTCATTCCTTTATTCGGTCTTACTCCAAAATTGGGAGAAATCGGAAACTGGGGATTAAATATCGAAAAAAATGCGATTGTAGTCAACAATGCTCTGGATTATCAGACCAATATCGATGGTATCTATGCCATTGGTGATATCAATACCTATCCTGGTAAATTAAAGCTGATTCTTTGTGGATTCCACGAAGCTACTTTAATGTGTCAGAGTGTATACAACAGATTAAATCCTGGGAAAAAATTCGTTCTGAAATATACAACAGTAAGTGGGGTAGACGGATTTGACGGAAGCCGTAAAGAAGCTGAGAAGGCAGTTGTTAAAAAAATTGACTAAATTTGCTGCAGGGAAAATGATGGTATCAGAAATAAAAAATCTGTTTGTCATTAACTATTAACCAGCAATTATCAGTAAATGAACGATATCAATATTAAAATCACCGATAGAGAAGGAGTAACCCACGATGTAGTAGCCCCTACGGATATGTCTATGAACCTCATGGAAATCATCCGTTCCTATGAACTGGCCGAAGAAGGCACCATTGGTGTATGCGGAGGAATGGCTATGTGTGCTTCATGCCAGGTATATGTAATCAACGATCCGGGGCTTGAGCCAATGGGTGCCGAAGAAGACGCCATGCTTGCAGAAGCTTTCCATGTAAAGGATAACAGCAGACTGGGATGCCAGCTGCACATCGTTAATGAAATGGAAGGATTGGAAGTAGAAATCGCTCCTTATCCTTAAGAATATTTTAAATTTAATTAATATAAAAACCTCCTGAAGATTTTCTTCGGGAGGTTTTGTTTATGCTAAAAAAGCTATTATCTGTAATCTGAAAAATAAATTGTTCCAAAATCTTTAACCGTTTGAACTTTTGTTTTACTTTCAACTTCCCCATTTTTATAGGATTCAGATATTCTAACTTCTTTGTGAAGAATGAAATTATTTGAAAGTTTATCATACTTAAAAGTAATTTTTTTTTTCATTTTTGTCCCTTCTGGAACCAATTGGTAGGCTAGAATAATAGAAAAACTATTCTTTCTAATTTTTAAATCCTTGAAAGGATCTGTGAGATCTTCATTACAGTCTGAACAAGGCACAATATTATTGTTTGATGTAGAAAATGAAGATGTTCCGTCTTTTTGTAACAAGTCTATTCTTACAATTCTACAGTTCATATCATCATGATCTCCAATATAATTATTTTTACATTTAACGCTTTCAATTTCTATATTGTCAGGAATTTTATCATTATTCAGATCATTTGTATATTCTTTGAAGATGTATCTTGATTTTTGCGCCTTACAAAAATTATTTAAAAGGAATGAAGAGAATAATATCAATATAAATTTAATCATCATTTATCAATCATTATTTTAAACTTTATCCTTCGAAATCCACTTACCAACTGTAGGTGCCTGATAGTTTCTCATCTTTTCCAAAAGTTCTTCGATGTTTCCACTTATCAAAAGCATATCCAGGTTCACCTGCTTTAAAAAACCTTTATCCACCATGGTCTGAACCAGTTTTATTAAGTCATCATAAAACCCGTCAATATTAAGAATCCCAATGGGTTTTTTGTGAAGACCAAGCTGTGCCCAGGTGATCATTTCGAAGAACTCTTCCAACGTTCCATAACCTCCGGGAAGGACGATAACACCATCACAAAGCTCATTCATTTTAGTCTTTCTCTCATGCATGGTTTCTACAAGAATAAGCTCTGTTAAATTTTTATGGGCGATTTCTTTTGATTTTAAAAACTGAGGAAGAACGCCGGTCACTTTTCCGTTTTCACTTAAGGCTCCGTTGGCTATTGTTCCCATTAAACCGGTCTCCGAGCCTCCATATACAAGCTGTATGCCTTGTTTGGCCAATGTTTTGCCCAATAAAAAGGCCTGTTCTTCATAGATTTTATCCGAGCCGAAGCTTGACCCGCAAAATACGGTGATACTTTTCATCATTGAATGAGTTTAAAATTAAAAATATCCAAAATCATAAGACTTTGGATATTCAATATAACAATATTATTTGATTTATTTCAAAGGGATATTCGCTAAAATATCTTTTGTAAAGCTCCAGAACTTCTGTGCTGAAGGAATATTTGCTTTCTCATCAGGAGAGTGCGCTCCTCTGATCGTAGGTCCGAAGCTTACCATTTCCATTGCTGGGTAATTAGCTCCGATGATTCCGCATTCCAGTCCTGCGTGGCAAGCTACTACATGAGGTTTTTCTCCGAATTTTTCTGTGTACAGCTTTTCCATTATCTGAACGATCTCAGAACCCGGCTTAGGCTTCCATCCCGGATAAGATCCGCTGAATTCTACATTCATTCCGGCTAATTCCGCTACAGATTTTAATTGTTCCGCTACAGAATATTTGGAAGAATCTACAGATGATCTGGTAAGGTTTAATATTTTAAGTTCTCCGCCTTTTAATTCCACTCTGGCTACGTTATTAGATGCTTCTACAAGATCTTTCACGTCCGGGCTCATTCTGTAAACTCCGTTGTGAAGCGATTTTAAAGTCAGGATGATCTTTCTGGAATCGTCTTCAGAAACTGCCTTCTCCGCTGAAGTAGAGTTTTCAATATTAATCTGGATTCCCGGTTCAACGGAAGCAAATTCTTCTAAAATTTCTTTTTTAAGAACGGTTACCTCTTCGATGAATTCTTGGGCATTTCTCACAGAAACTATAGCAACACCCTCTCTTGGAATGGCATTTCTAAGACCTCCGCTGTCAATAGAGATCAGTTGAATATTTTCTTTCGCGAGACCTTTGTAAAGAAGTCTTCCCAGAATAATATTGGCATTTCCGAAGCCTTTATGAATGTCCATTCCGGAGTGTCCTCCCTGAAGTCCTTTCACTTCAATTCTTACGGTCTGCCCTTTCGGAGCTTCAGTTTCATATTGCTGGGTAATGGTTACATCAACACCTCCTGCACAGCCTATATCGATTTCGTCATCTTCTTCCGTATCAAGGTTCAGCAGGATCTCACCTGTTAGTTGTCCCGGTTTTAAACCTAAGGCTCCTGTCATTCCTGTTTCCTCATCAATGGTGAAAAGTGCTTCCAGGGCAGGGTGGGGAATATCAGAGCTTTCAAGGATCGACATGATCGTTGCTACTCCCAAGCCGTTATCAGCTCCTAAAGTAGTTCCTTTTGCCTTTACCCAGTCTCCGTCAATTTCCATCTTGATACCTTCTGTTTCAAAATCGAAATTAATGTCATTGTTTTTCTGGCAAACCATATCCAAATGCGACTGAAGCACAACGGATTTACGGTTTTCCATTCCGGCAGTAGCCGGTTTTTTAATGATGACATTTCCTACTTCATCCACAGTAGTTTCAAGTCCCAGATTTTCACCAAATTCCTTGATGAAAGCAATTACTTTTTCTTCTTTCTTTGATGGTCTTGGAACAGCATTCAGTCTGGAGAAATTTTTCCAGATAATCTGCGGTTCTATATTAGATAATTCCATGAAATTTATTTTTCTCAAAATTACGAAATAAAAAATGCTTCCGTGAATTCAGAAGCATTTTTGTAAGTCGTTTTTAGGATAATTATCCCAATTGGCCAAGCAGCCTTATCGTCTTAACATCCGCATTCTCCGTAGATCGGCATTGTTTCTGTAGTCCCGTCTGGTTTTTCAATCGTCAGGGTTCCTTCAAATAATAAAGCCTCTTCGCCTTTTATTTTTTTACCTTTTACAGAGATTTTGTAGTTATCGTTTTCTATTTCTTTGGTGAGTTCTTCATCAGCTTCCATATCGCTTGAAGAGATCAGGTTCATAGCCAGTCTTTGCCCGTCCAGCTTCATATAAGCTGTTTTTCCGGCATCGTCGGCATAAATATATTTTTCAGCTTCAAAATCAGCCTTGTTTCTGGCAAAATAACATGAACATTCTTTGATTTCTTTCGGAAAAGGAAAGATATCCACCAGGATTTTTTCTGATGAAGCCTGAGCTTTTAGAGAATCCTTTGTTATATTCAAAGAATCGGCAGCTGGTGTATTGGTAACAGAACCTTTGTCCTTTTTACACGCGGTTAAAAGTAGTGCTGAAAAGAAAATAATCAGATATTTCATTGTGTGCTGTTTTTGTGGTTTAGCCTCTTGATCTTTCCAGAAGAACCATCATCAGTAATGATAAGATCACAAGACTTTCGTCTTCATCATCAATATCAATCAGTCTGTCCAGCTGAAATCTTCTTCCGAAGAATGAAGGCATTTTTTTCATTTTAAAATAGGCTTTCCCGTCAATTCCGGTTACGGTGTAAGAAGGATTAAGGAAATAACCGGTAAACATTCCGATGATTGGAATTTCACCTACGAAACCATCCCAGAATCTTACCCATGCACTGTCTTCCTGTACTTTGAATTTTGGCTGATCATTGGCATCAAGAATATCATAGCTTGCTTTCCAGATAGAACGCATCCCTTTTCTGGCCAGTCTTCCGTAATTTTTGTTTTCAGTAATGTCGTTCAGGGAATATGATGCATTGAAATCGATCCATTGATTGGCTCTGATTCTGAACAACTCTTTAGACTTGCTTTCATCATTGAAAACAATAACATCTTCTTTTAGTTTGAACATTTTCTGACGAACATAGGCTACATAGTTTCCGTTTTTATCAGTAATGTTGAAATCGCCGGCTAGTGTTGTGATTTTAAATTTGAAATCCAGCGGATAATTAAGATTTTTAAGTACCATTAGTTTATTTTTTCTTCCAATTAATATTTAGAGCTCAAAGATAAAGGTTTTTTTAGAGATTGAGGAAAAAAGAGGGATAAGGGAGAAGATAAAGGATAAAAGATAATGGATGAATAGATGAGAGATATGCAATTGCACTGCTATTGTTTATTTTACCCTAAACCCTAAACCCTAAACCCTAAACCCTAAACCCTAAACCCTAAACCTTAAATCTTGAACTCAAAACCATTGGTACTACTCAACTATATTCCTTATTTTTGCGCTATGGATTACCCTAGTAAAGTTTTGGCAAAGGCAGTAGATGAAATTTCGGGACTGCCCGGGATAGGACGGAAAACGGCTTTGCGACTCGCTCTTCATTTATTGAAACAGCCTAGCTCCAGGGCGATGAGCCTCGGAAACTCCTTAATTAATCTTGTTAATGAAATAAAATATTGTAGAGAATGTCATAATTTCTCAGATTTTGATGTGTGTGAAATATGTGATAACGAGAAGAGAAGCAGTGAGCTGATCTGTATTGTAGAAGATGTAAGAGATGTTATTGCTATTGAAAATACAGGAAAGTTTACGGGGAAATATCTGATTTTAGGCGGGAAAATATCACCAATGGAAGGAATAGGACCTTCCCAGCTGAATATCCCTAGTATTGAAAGAAAGCTGAATGAGGGAAAAGTCAAAGAATTCATCTTTGCACTGAGTGCTACGATGGAAGGAGATACAACAGCTTATTATATTTATAAAAAGTTTAAAAACTTCAATGTAAGTTTTTCCAGTATTGCCAGAGGAATTTCAGTAGGGGATGAGTTGGAATATGCCGATGAAATTTCTTTGGGAAGATCTATTATGAACAGGCTTCCGTATAACGAAAAAGATTAATATGAAGCTGTCAGTTATTATCGTTAATTATAATGTTACCCGGCTGCTCAGAAGCTGTCTCTTATCTGTTCAGAAATATACAGATAAGGAGACCTGTGAAATTATCGTTATTGACAATGCCTCTACGGACAGCTCGTGGAAAGATCTGGTCTCCGAATTTCCGGAAGTTCGTTTCATTGCCTCAGAATCTAATGACGGTTTTGCCATAGCCAATAATAAAGCCATTAAAACAGCATCCGGAGAATATCTTCTGATCTTAAACCCTGATACGGAACTGGAAGGTTTCTACATGCAGGAACTTCTGGATTTTGCCGATTCTAAGCCGGATTTTGGAGGACTTGGAGTCCGAATGCATGATGCGGAAGGTGTTTTTCTGCCTGAAAGCAAACGTTCTGTTCCTGATATGTTCAATTCTTTTGAAAAGCTGTTTACCAACTTTAAAAAGAACAATTCAAAGTCCTATTACAGGAATGATATTAATGAATATGCTGTAGCAGAAGTAGAGGTGGTTACAGGGGCATTTCTACTGGTGAAAAAAGACGTGTATGAGAAAATAGGAGGCTTAGACGAAGCCTATTTCATGTATGGTGAGGATATTGATCTTTGTTATACTTTATTGAAGCACGGCTATAAGAATTATTATTACGGAAAAGCTTCCATTCTTCATCATAAAGGAGAGAGTACGGTTAAAGATGAGGTGTACCTCGAAAGATTCTACGGAGCAATGCAGATTTTTATTGATAAGTATTATAAAAGCTCCAAACCGGTTCAGTATTCGTTTTTAAAGGCCGGGCTAAAACTGAGACATAAAATTGAAAGAATCAAGCTCAAATAAAAAAGCAGTTCAATAATTTGAACTGCTTTTGTTTTATATAAAAGTATAGACTTTTTATTATTTTGCCGGAGCTACCGGGGTTTGAGCCGGAGTTGTAGTAGAAGCCGGAGCAGACTGTTGCTTTGCCGGAGCCTCTTTTTTCACAGGCTGTTGTGCCGGAGCTGTTGTTGATGGTTTTCCGGTAACCACAACACTGATAAGGATAAGAACAATAATTATTCCTCCTAACGTCCATGTTGCTTTTTCCATGAAATCATTGGTTCTCTGTACTCCAAACTGTGCAGAAGATGCACCTCCGAAAGTACTGGAAAGGCCTCCACCTTTTGGATTTTGAGCCATAACAACAATTACCAATAAAACGCTGGCAATCATAACAAGAACCATCAATAGTGTAAATATAGTATCCATTAATTCTGATATCTTTTTGAATGGGCAAATTTAATCTTTTTTTACCGAACAACAAAAAAAGATGTCTGCAAATATCGTTTAAAATAAAAATGGCAGCAAAAGCTGCCATTTTTTATATGAAAACAGGTTGTTTTTATTTAAAATCTGAATCTTTAGCCTGGTTCAGCTGGTAAGCCTGTACAGTCAGATCTACATCCATTCCGCCCATATTCTGAATGATGGTAAACGGAAGTTTAACTCCTGAAACATCTTTGTAGTTGTTGTAGCTTGTAGGAATAGAACCTCCTTCAGATACTTTGATTTCTCCGGTTTTAAGGCCCGTCTTTACACTGTAGTAATAAGTGTCTTTAGGCCCTTTTACCACATATGAATCTTCATTGTTGTACTTTTCGATTCCTGCCACTTTAATATCCGCTGATTTTGCGAAAGTAAGCTCAGGAAAAAGTTCAGGATCTGCCATTTCAGCCTTTTCCTTGTCGCTTAAAGGTACTTTTTGTCCCTGTGCCTGCTGATAACCGTCTTTACCGTCAAAAACAATCTTCTGAAGGGTATTTCCTGCCATTTTCAGTTCCATAAGCATTTTACCACCTTTGGCCTGAATCAGTTTCATGCTCATATCCATTCCCTGGATTTTAGTAGTAGCATCCGAAGAAATAGACGTTACTTTCTGTACAGCCGCCAGACCACCAATTGCATTGATGTATTTATCCGCTACAGAAGCAGCAGTAACATTGGCGTCAGCCTTTTGTACAGCAGGTTTTGCAATTGGATTCGCTTCTCTGTCGAAATATTTTACCGGATAGCCCAGTTTTTCCAGTCCTTCAGAAATATCAGCGGCTTTTCCAGCGATGAAAATTCTGCTCTGGTTAGGAAGGATTGTAGCTTTAGCAGCAGCAGAAACATCAGCAACCGTTACTTTATCAATAGATTTCAGGTAATTGGAGTAGAAATCTGCCGGAAGGTCCTGTACTTTCTGATTTAAAGCAAATCTTGCGATTGTTTCAGGTTTTTCAAGAGCCATGATGAAAGATCCTTTCAGTTTAGCCTTTGCATTTTCTAATTCCTGAGGTTTTATTGTGGTAATTCCGTTAAGTTCAGTCATAAATTCCTTAACAGCTTTATCAGTAACCTCATTTCTTACACTGGCTTCAGCAGAAAATACCGGAGTATATTTGCTGGCGCTCATGCTGGAGTAAGCTCCGTAAGTGAATCCGTTCTTCTCACGAAGGTTCATGAAAAGTCTGGCTTCAGCACCGCCTCCCAAAATATAATTGGCAATAGTAGCCGCAAAATAGTTAGGGTCTTTCATTTTTAAAGTATTGAGATTCCCTACAGATACTACAGATTGTACCGCAGAAGGAACATCCACTACATTAACCTCTGTCTTTGCCACGTTAGAAGCGGGTTCTAAAGCAGCAAACTTAGTACCTGCTTTTTTCCAGCCTGCAAAAGCTTTTTCAACCAAAGGCTTTATCTGGTCAAACTTCACGTCCCCTACAATCACAAGGTAAGCATTGTCCGGTGTATAATATTTGCTATAAACATTCTGTACATCAGAAAGTTGAATTTTATTGATTGATTCAACGGTTTCAAATTCTCCTCTTGAAGTATTTTTTCCGTACATCAATGCGTTGGAAACTCTTGACGCAATAGAAGGAGCATTTTTCTCGTCTGCCTTTAAACCTTCAATTGTTCTGTCTTTGGAATCTTTGATTTCCTCTGCAGAAAAGTTCGGATTGACAATAGCATCAGCCATCAGTCCTAAAACTTCAGGGAAATACTTTGATAATGAGCCTGCAGACGCACCTGCTGATGAGAAATTAATTTGGGCTCCTAAAAAGTCTACCTTTTTATTGAATTCGTCTTTGCTTAAGTTTTTAGTTCCGTTTTCAAGCTGCTCCGCCATGATCTCGCTTACTCCGGTTACATTTCCTTCATAATATGGAGGTCTGTCCATGGAAAGGCTTGCGCTTACTCTCGGCAGCTTGTTGTTTTCTACCACCATTACAGTAAGCCCGTTGCTCATCTGGAATGTTTTTGGCTTGGCAATGTTGATGGCAGGAGTTGGTCCCGGCTTTGGCATTGCGTTAAGGTCTATTTTTTGTGCAGAAAGCATTCCTGCGAATAAAAATGCTGCCGCTATATATGTTAATTGCTTTTTCATTTGTAAAAATTATTATGGTAATCAATTTTTTCCTGTACTCCGTAGATTACTTTTTCTCAGGAAGGTAGTTAATGATCACTCTTTGGTTAGGATTCAGATACTTTTTAGCAGCATTTTGCAGATCTTGTCTGGTGATGGATCTGTAAATGTCGATTTCCTTATTGATAAGGTTGGTATCTCCCATCAGTACGTGGTTGGTTGCTAGTGAAACAGCAATTCCCTGAATACTTGAGTTAGCGTTTACAAACTGATTTTCGAACTGATTCTGAAGTTTCTGATAATCTTCTTCGGAAATTAAAGTAGTCTGAACTTTTTTAATTTCTTCATCAATTACTTTTCTCAGATCCGCTTCAGGTGTAGGCCCCATCGGGATCGCAAAAAATGCAAAAACCCCGTCTTTTTCAAAAGCAAGCGGGTTAGCGGAAACCTGTAAAGCTTTCTTATCCTGATCTACCAGTTTTTTGTATAATACTGAAGATTTTCCACCGCTCAGGTAAGCAGAAAGCATGTCCAGTATTTTGGAGTCTCTTTCGGTATTAGCAGGCGTTCTGTATCCGTAAATATAAGCAGGAAGCTGAATATTGGCATCCGTATAGGTTACCACTTTTTCCTGAGTAATAGGAGCATCTTTAGTATAAGTTCTTGTAATAGCCGCTCCTTTCGGAATTCCTCCGTAATATTCCTGAATCCATTTTTTAGTCTGTTCAGATTTAATATCTCCCGCTACTACTAAAGTTGCGTTATTCGGGATATAATATTTTTTGTAGAAATTCTGGAATTCTTCCAGCTTGGCAGCATTAAGATCTTCCATAGAACCAATCGTAGACCAGTGGTACTGGCTGTTGGTAAACATATTGTTAAGAATAGCGGTGAAAAGATTTCCGTACGGTCTGTTATCCATACTCAGTCTTTTTTCTTCCTTTACAACTTCTCTCTGAGTATCCACCCCGATCTGGTTGATTACAGCATGGCGCATTCTTTCTGCTTCCATCCACAGTCCTAGCTGCTCGTTGTTGGAAGGGAAAGTCTCGTAATAATAAGTTCTGTCGTTGCTGGTGTTGGCGTTGTTCTGTCCTCCGTTAGAAGAAACAATTTTCATCCATTCGCCTCTTTTTATATTAGGAGTTCCTTCAAATAAAAGGTGTTCAAAGAAGTGTGCGAAGCCTGTTCTTTTTGTAGCCTCGTCTTTGGCCCCTACATGATACATTACTCCTGTAGTAACTACCGGTGCAGAATTATCCTGATGAAGGATTACATGAAGGCCGTTTGGCAGGTCATATTCTTCGAATTTAATTTGCTGTGCATTCAGCATCATTCCGAAAAAAGATGCAGCTGCAACAGAAAGAAGTCGTTTTTTCATAAAGCAGAAATTGTTTTGCATAAATTAGTAGAGAAAATACAGTATTTGTTACATTTCTTTATGTTTTTTTTTCATTTTTGTAAGGACGTAGAAATTATTTTAAAATCGGGATGAAAATTTACTCTGTTATATGGTTTGTCTTGTTCAGTGTATTGATAAATGCACAGGAAATTACAGATAAAGAAGCCTTCAATAGGTGCCTGAAGGAATTTAGCAGGAAAACCTGTCTTTCTGATGAAGATAAGGATGGAATTCTTTTTTATCTGGATAAATGCCCTAAAGAAGCTGGGCCTGTAGAAAATAGCGGCTGCCTGCTGCCGGATCAGGACAAAGACGGAGTTTTGGATCAGGATGATGAATGTCCGGCAAATCCAGGGCCGGCAGAAAATAATGGATGCCCATGGATGGATACGGATAAGGACGGAGTTCAGGATAAAGATGATGCCTGTCCGGATGTATTTGGTGCAGCAGATAATCTTGGCTGTCCTCGACCCAAAAAAGATTGCAAAAAAGTATATGAAAGAGAGAAAACCCAATATGAAGAAGACCTGAAACAGGTTGAGAAAATGGATTTCAATCTACTTTTTACCATTATTTTAGAAGATGAGGATTTTAAAACATTCTTTATACCCAAAAGGAAATTTATTTTCCTGAGAAAAATAATTACAGGACCTTCTGCGGAATGTGGAAATGACCCTTATTATGATTGTCCGCATTTTGAAAAGATCATTGGGGCAGATGTTTTCAATAAATTGTGGAGCCCTGAAAATTTTAACAGATTCAGAAAAAAGACAGGTAGCAGTACCATCATTCCTGTACCGACTTTACAAAGAGGTGACGGAATTTTTTTCGGCCTGGAAAATGATGAAAATAATTACTTTGTAAATAATGGCATCACTCCGTTTTACAAAGGAAAAGTGAATGATAACGGAAGAATACAAAATATTTATTACATCTCCCCTCAAAAGCCTGTTGAAGATCTATTCATTACCAGAAAGGATGAGAAATTTATAGATATTGAGAGTGTGAGTTTCGGGATTGCAATGTATCCGAGGTACGACACTGAAGGTCATATGGGTTTTATGATCCAGCTGAGCTTTTCAGATTCTGAAGGAGCTTCCCGTAATGTACCGGCAAAATTCTATCAATTCAAAGAAAGAAAATGGGTTCAGATAAAAGGTCTTGAATAAGCAAACCTCTACAGCACTGAAAGAATACCCGTTCGGAAGTTAAATTGGTCTCATAATTTGAATTCTCCTTTGAATGCATTAATTTTGTGTTCCAAAAATTTTTTGCAGCATGGATTATCTGAAAGGACTCAATGAATCACAATATGAAGCCGTTACCTCTTTACAGGGACCTCTGATGGTACTTGCGGGAGCGGGCTCCGGAAAAACACGTGTACTTACGATGCGTATTGCCCACCTGATTAATAACGGAGTAGACCCTTTCAATATCCTGGCTCTAACCTTTACCAATAAAGCGGCCCGCGAAATGAAAGACCGTATTGCCAAGGTAGTAGGGACCAGCAATGCAAGAAGTTTATGGATGGGAACCTTTCACTCGGTTTTTGCAAGAATCCTGAGAATTGAAGCCCACTATCTGGGATACCCTTCCAATTTTACAATCTATGACCAGCAGGATGCCCTGAATGTGATCAAGAAAGTATTGAAAGACATGAATATCGATGCCGATCTTTATAAACCTAAAAAAGTTCAGGCGAGAATTTCGACGTATAAAAACAACCTGATCACGGTAAAGGCCTATTTCAACAATCCGGAACTGATGGAAGCAGATGAAAAAGCCAATATGAAATTTATCGGGCAGATCTATCAGAGATATGTGGATGCTTGTTTCAAAAATGGGTCCATGGATTTTGACGACCTTCTGCTAAAAACTAATGAACTTTTGACCCGTTTTCCGGAAGTACTGGCTAAATATCAGGACAGATTCAGATATATCATGGTGGATGAGTACCAGGATACCAACCATTCACAGTACCTTATTGTAAAAGCACTGGCTTCAAAATTTGAAAATATCTGTGTGGTAGGGGATGATGCCCAGTCGATTTATTCTTTCCGAGGAGCAAATATCTATAATATCCTCAACTTTAAAAAAGATTATCCTGACGCCATTACTGTTTCACTGGAACAGAATTACCGTTCAACACAAACGATTGTGAATGCTGCCAATGTTGTGATCGCAAAAAACCTTCAGCAGTTCAAAAAGAATGTATTCAGTGATAATGAAGAAGGGGATAAAATCAAAGTATACCGTTCCCTTTCCGATGCGGATGAAGCTAATTTCGTAGCTGGAAATATTTGGGAACTGCGTAACCGCGACCAGAGAAAATACAGTGATTTTGCCATTTTATACAGAACCAACTCTCAGACCAGAGGGTTTGAAGATGCATTAAGACGTAAAAATATTCCATACAAAGTATATGGAGGACTTTCCTTCTATCAAAGAAAAGAAGTAAAAGACCTTATTGCTTATCTCAGACTTCTGATCAATGAAAATGATTCTGAAGCGCTGACAAGAATCATCAATTACCCTGCAAGAGGAATCGGAGAAACTACACAGAATAAGCTGATTGTTTTTGCAGATGCCCAAAATGTTTCCATTTCAAAAGTTTTGGATAATCTTCCGATGTATGCTCCGCAATTAGGCTTGAATAATGGAGTTTTAAATAAGCTAAATGATTTCTGGTCGATGATCAAAGCATTTCAGGTACTGCTGAAAACTGAAACGGCTTACAGCGTAGCGATGGAAGTGGCAAAACGAAGCGGACTGATCAAGTTTTTAAAAGATGATCAGACCCCCGAAGGAATTTCTCGTGTAGAAAACGTACAGGAATTAATGAACTCCATGCAGGGATTCATTGAAGAGCAGATGCAGTTGGAAGACGGAGACCCAAGCCTTTCCAACTTCCTTGAAAACATTGCCCTTTCTGCCGATACTCAGGATAAAGAACTGGAAGATGATATGGTCTCTTTGATGACAATCCACCTTTCAAAAGGTCTCGAATTCCCGGTAGTTCACCTGGTTGGACTTGAAGAAAATCTTTTCCCGAGCTTTATGAGTTCTGCAACCCGCGAAGACCTGGAAGAAGAAAGACGTCTGTTTTATGTGGCACTGACCAGAGCAGAGAAACAGGTGTTCTTTTCATATGCCATTTCCCGGTTCCAATGGGGAAAAATTACAGATGCCGAGCCTTCACGATTCTTAAGCGAGGTAGATGAAGAATATATTGAATTCATCAATCCGGCCATGGAAAAAAGATTCATCAATAACGCCGGGCTTAAATCCAATATTTTTGATGAGTATCCTTCTGAACAGCGTTCTTTCAGAAAAGTAGAAAAGAAAACGATTGATAGGGGAGATACTTCACAACCAGCTCCTGAAGTAAAAAAACTGAAACCAGTAAGTACAGCCAGAATTATCAATCCAAGCGGGGCCTCTTCCCAGGATATTGAAGTAGGCGATAAAGTAAGACATGACCGCTTTGGAATCGGAGAAGTGACTTTCCTGGATGGAACAGATCCTCAGAACATCAAAGCCAAAGTTGTTTTTATGCATGAAGGTGAGAAAAACCTGATTCTGAAATACGCTAAGCTTACGAAAATATAGAATTCTTCGGTACAGAACTGAAATAACAATATAAAACGGATCCGGTTAAGGATTCGTTTTTTTTGTTGTAGAGAAGGAGAGTTGAGATAATAGACAGATAGATAACAGCTGGATAGATGATAGAGGTAACGGTGAATGGTCAATTTTGCTGCGCAAGGGAATGGTGAGTTTGGGAGTTTGAGATTCAGAGAAAAGATAATAGACGGATAGATAATAGATATTCGGGTTAAGAATAATAATCTCAGTTCAGGATAAGAAAATCAGACTTATATTAAGAGCTATAATTGGTAAACAATGTATAATTTTTTGTAAAAAAACGATATTATTTGAGCTTTTTTAAGTGCTCCGTAGAAGTACTCTGTTCATAGAATTTAATATATGATCTAAGGTGAGCTCCGTAGGAGCGACCTGATAATTATAATGATTAATATGTTACTCTGATAGAGCTTTAATACGACAAAATTTGAAAAACAATTATAATCTCAGTCCGGGATAAAATGTCTGATTTAGACTGGTTTGAAACTGGGAGAAGGAAAGTTATTAAGATCATTAAAAATAAGTGTTGATGTTTAAGGTAATTTGATTTTACAATAGTTTTCAATACTTGTAACTAAAAGTAACTTCTCGCTTCCAGCCTTATATACTTAAACTCCTTAATTCGAACTCAGGTTAATAATAAGAAATGAATCAAAAATAGGTCTTGCCTGATATGAGATACAGAACTGGAACCTTCAGTCTACCACTTAAAACCCGGTAGAGTTTATCTATAGAGGGCTTTACTCCAATATAAAGATCTCATCAATTTCCATCGCCAATCTTTCCGCTTCCATCTGCATAGACAAAAACTATAACTCTTTTTCAAAAAACAAAAGTCTATTAATTTTGTAGACTAATAAAATTACTTTACATTTGCCACTCAAAAAAACATAAACTATTAATTGATGTAAAGGATATGAAAAATAAAAATACCATCTTATCAGCTTCCGTCTTATTTTTTCTGGGAAGTTTTGCTTTCGGGCAGGAAAAAGAAAAAGACAGTCTGAAAACAAATAATGTAGAAGAAGTCGTGGTTCTGGGCTCAAGAGCGGGAGCCAGATCAAAAGTCGACAGCCCGGTTCCTGTGGATGTATTCAATATCAAAGAGGCTTCTGTAGTTCTTCCGCAATCAACTATAGGACAGATACTGAACTCGCTGGCTCCGTCTTTTACTTCTACCATTCAGACGAATTCTGATGGAACAGATCACTTAGACCCCGCCCAGCTGAGAGGATTGGGACCTGATCAGGTTTTGGTTCTGGTTAATGGAAAAAGAAGACACACTTCAGCACTGGTGAATGTGAACGGAACTCCGGGAAGGGGAACGGTAGGAACCGACCTTAATGCCATTCCTTCATTTGCCCTGAACAGAATTGAAGTGCTTCGTGACGGAGCTTCTGCCCAGTATGGATCAGATGCCATTGCCGGAGTTATTAATTTGGAATTAAAAAAAGATACGGGAAAGCTGACGGGGCAGATAAGCTACGGCGGAAATTTAACACCAACCGCAAATGACCATACCGGAAATTTTGACGGTCAGAATATTCAGCTAGATCTTAATTATGGAAACAAAATCGGGAATAAAGGCGGTTTTTATAATATTACCTGGTCTTCACAGTTCAGAGATCCTACTTCCAGAGCAGGAGCAGAAAGCGGATCCATCTATAATGCCTATAATGCCATTGAAAAACGTGCGCTGAACGACGGGGTAAATCTTTCTTCTCTGTTCAGCAATATCAACAATACCCCAAATTCACAGCAGCTTATTGATTATATTCACCAATATTCACAGGGAGTAGGTTATTTCAGCGCGGCACAGCAGAGTGCAATTCAAAATACATCGATTATCCAGGATATAAAGGATGCCCAGGGAAATGTGATCCAGAAAGGACTTCAGTCCTTGCTGAATTTTGATGTTACCGATCAGGAACTGGCTTACAGAGGGCTAACAAGGAAAGATTTCAATATGCAGGTTGGCCAGTCTAAGCTGAACAATCACCAGCTTTTTGCCAATATAGAAGTTCCGGTAAGTGATGACTGGAAAGTGTATTCATTTGGCGGATACAGCATAAGACACGGTGTTTCAGGAGGATTTTACAGAAAGCCTAATCAGAGCAGAACGTTCACAGGATTGTATGCAGACGGTTATCTGCCACAGATCGGAACAGATATTCAGGATTTATCACTTGCAGCCGGAATCAAAGGAAAATGGAACGGCTGGCATATTGATTTAAGTAATACCTTCGGACAGAATTCATTTACCTATAACATCAGAAATACAGGAAATACTTCTTTAAGATTTAATTCTCCAAGAGATTTTAATGCCGGAGGGCTAAGGTTTTCCCAAAATACCATCAATTTAGATTTCTCTAAAAAATATGATGTCTGGAATGGGATTAATGTCGCTTTCGGAGGAGAACATCGCTATGAAAATTTCAAAATAACAGCAGGAGAAGAAGCTTCCTATGCAACCTATGATGTTTCCGGAAATATATGGAATAACAACAGCCCGAGACCTACGGATTTTTTCGGAAATGCACTTCCGGGAGGATCTCAGGTGTTTGGAGGATTCAAGCCGGTGAATGCTGTAGATAAAAACAGGCAATCAGTAGCAGCCTATGCGGATGTGGAGTTCAATTTTACGAACTGGCTTTTGGTGGATGCAGCAGCGAGATATGAGAATTATTCAGATTTTGGATCAACTTTCAATTATAAATTAGCTTCAAGAATAAAAGTAGCGCCCAATTTCAATGTAAGATTGGCCGGATCTACAGGGTTCAGAGCACCATCTATTCACCAGATCTACTATAATGTAACATCTACTTTGTTTACGAACAGCCAGCTTCTGGAAGTAGGTACATTCAGCAATGATTCAAGAATTGCAGAATTACTGGGAATTCCCAAGCTGAAGCAGGAAACGTCCAAATCGGCAAGTGTAGGATTTACTTACAGAATTCCATCCGCGAACTTATCAGTTACAGCAGACGGATATTTTACAAAAATAGACAACAGAGTTATTCTTACCGATCAGTTCTTAAGAGCCAACGTACCAACAGCAGCTCAGGAAGCTTTTGATGCGGAAAATGTAAGTGGCGCCCAGTTTTTCACCAATGCCATTGATACCGAAACAAAAGGCGTAGATGTTGTGATTGCTCATAATATAAGAGTTTCAGGATTGAAACTGGATAACAGTTTTGCCGTAAATCTCAGCCAGACCAAGAGAGTAGGAAATATTCATTCTTCCGGATTACTGCAGTCTGCCAACCTTGAAAATACTTATTTTTCTGAAAAATCAAGAGTATATCTGGAAGAAGCAGTTCCAAGGGTAAAAGCCAGTTTGTCGCATACCCTTTCATGGAAAAATGCCAGTTTCTATCTTAGAAATACCTATTTCGGAAAAGTAACCGGAGCAGATATTATTGATGCCAATGGCGATGGAATTGTGGGGCCTAACGAGCACCAGCAGATCACGGCCAAAATTATTACGGATCTTTCACTAGCCTATCAGTTTACAAAAAATGTAGGATTGACTGTAGGGGTAAATAACCTGTTCGATATTTATCCAACCAGAAACCTTACTGCATCTACCAACAATGATCAGTTTGTGTATTCGCGTTCTACTTCACAGTTCGGGCAGAACGGAAGATATGTGTTCTCCAGACTTAGTTTCAACTTTTAATATTTTTTTTCACTTTCTATTATTATTAAAACAGGTCCCTTTTGAGGACCTGTTTGTTTTGTAATCTGGAATCCAGATATTTTCTCTGAATTATTTCCACATTTTCAAATTATAGGCAGCTTCCCAGAAATGAAACTCCATTCTTGATGACATGACAAATGCTTCGGTCATTTTTTTCCGGGTTTCCTCCGTACTGTTTTTAGCAGCTTTATCACAAATCGCGATAGCATGATCTACAGCCACGGAAAATTCATCACCGCCATAAGTATCAATCCACTTCTGGTAAGGATTATGATTGGTCTTAGGCAGGCTTAAAATATAATTCCCGACTTCCCTGTAAATCCAGAAACAGGGTAATACTGCAGCAATAGCCACTTCTATAGCTTCCAGAGCGGCAGTGCTTCTCAGAAAATGGATATAATGATGGCAGGCAGGCTGTAAAATACCTTTATCCGTAACGCCAAAATCCACGAAATAAGATTCATGTAAGGCATTTTCTACCACAATAGCATTTTCAGCAAACCTCATGAAAGCCAGTACTTCATGAATATCCTGAATTTTTGCAGCAATTAATGAAAGTGTCCGCCCAAAGTGTTCAAGATATAAAGAATCCTGAGCCATATAAAAGCGGAACTTTTCCTGAGGAAGGGTACCGTTTGATAATTCTTTAATAAAAGGCATATCCAGAATAGATTGATACCGTTCTTCTATAACCTGCCAGGTGTGTTCAGACCATTTCATTTTTGATAAGTTTTTGAGGATTAAAAAAGTGATTCAGCGGACCATTTCCAAAGCCGGTTTGTACATCTTTTCCGTTTTCTATAGCCTGATATACATACTGTTGTCCCAAAGAAACAGCATCATACAAAGTTTTACCCTGCGCAAGATAGGCAGCTATGGCAGAGGACAGGGTACAACCGGAACCGTGGGTGTTATTGGTGTCGAATTTTACCGTTTCAAAAGAATGATACTGTTCATTTTCATCGTAATACAATGAAGTTATCGTTGAGGTTTCCTGATGTCCGCCTTTAAGAAGAATGCTTTTACAACCCAGCTTTTTGATCTTTTCCCCTGCCATGTATAAATCTTCAAGGGTATGAACAGACGTATCAGCCAGAATTGCGGCTTCATCCATATTCGGAGTGATAACATCTGCTATCGGAAAAAGTTTTTCAATGATGGCGGTGATGGTCTCTTTCTCAATCAAACGGTGTCCGCTTGTAGCTACCATGACAGGATCAAATACAAGGGGTGTTTTTTTATATTTGGCTAAAGTAGAGACAATGGTTTCCACCAATTGAGGAGTATGAACCATTCCGATTTTAATAGCATCAGGGAAAATATCATCAAGAATGGCTTCGATCTGATCTGCCACCGCTTCTACAGGAACAGGATATATTTTTCTTACTCCCTGTGTATTCTGTACCGGTAAAGCAGTTAGTACCGATGTGGAAAAGCAGCCTAAAGCAGAAGCTGTTTTAATATCAGCCTGAATGCCTGCACCGCCGCTTCCGTCAAATCCGGCAATCGTCAGTACGGATGGGTATTTATATTTTTTCATTTTAAAATTTCATTTTTTAATTCATAGGCTGCCTTTTGAGGATGGGGAGCACTGCAAATCGCAGAAACAACAGCAATGCAGTCCGCACCGGCGTTGATAACTTCTCTTGCATTTCTCAGATGGATATTACCGATGGCAACCAATGGTTTATCAGTAAGGTTTCTGATCTTTGCCACTCCTTCAAGTCCCCATTCCGTTATGGTATCCGTTTTGGTTGAGGTTTTAAAGACAGGGCTTATTCCTAAGTAATCAGACACTGAAGTCTGTTCGTTTTCAAGCTGTGAAAGGTATTCAATAGAGTAACCGATCATTTTATTCTGAATGAGAGGCTGTCGTCTCAGATAAACAGGTGAGGCATCACTGTTACCTACATGAATTCCAGCTGCGTTTACTTTTTTCGCTACTTCAATATTATCATTAATGATGAGCGGAATATTGTATTTTTCTGTAATTTCAATAAGCTGCTGTGCTTTCTTAAGAAATGAAGCAGTGCTGCTGTTTTTTTCTCTCAGCTGGATAACATCAACCCCTCCAAGAATGGCCTGCTCAGCTACTTCAAGAAAATTTTTTCCGGCACAGTCTGCCTCGGAAATAACCAGATATAGCTGATAAGGAAAAGAAGAAAGGCTCATTTCTGTTCAATTTTTATATGGCTGAAAAATTCTTCTTCAGTAATGTTGTACAATTTATCCAAAAGATTGACCTGAAGACTTCCAGGACCTTTACTTTCCCGGACAGCCAGTTCTCCCGATATACCCAGCAATGCCATTGCCGCAGCGGTGGCGATGACCTTATCTTCCTGAATCCCAGCAAAAGCACCTGTTAATGCACTGGCAGAACAGCCGAGACCTGTTACTTTGGTCATCATCGGATGTCCGTTTTTGATATGAATTTCCTGTTTTCCGTTTAAAATAATATCTCTTTCCCCGGAAATACAGACTGTTGTATGATATTGTTCTGCGAGAATCTGTGCTGCGTGTACAGCTTCATTGCTTTGTGCAGTGCTGTCTACTCCTTTTGTTACCGTATTATTAACTTTAGCAAGAGCAATGATCTCAGAAGCATTCCCTCTGATTACCGAAGGTTGATATTGTAAAAGCTGTTGTAAAACATCATCCCTATATGAAGTAGCTCCGGCTCCTACAGGATCCAGAATCCATGGTTTATTGATGGAATGGGCGGTTTCAGCAGCGATGAGCATAGATTCTGTCCAGTATTCATCAAGGGTCCCGATATTAATAACTACGGAATGAACAATATTAACCATTTCGCGGATCTCAGATTTTGCGTGCGCCATAATGGGGGAAGCTCCTGCAGCCAAAAGAGCATTGGCTGTATTGTTCATAACGACATAATTGGTAATGCTGTGAACCAGAGGAGATTTTTGTCTGACAAGCTGTACCTGTTCCCAAAGTATTTTTTCCATTGTTATCATTTAGAATAAAATAAAAAATAGCTTCAGGAGAAATCCAGACAAAAGATACACTGCGGGCAATGTATTTTTGCTTTTCCCTACGTCGGTGTAAGCCGTATCAGGTTCAAAGGGACTCTCTCAATTCTTTTTCAGAATACCCCTAAAGCAAGACAAATGTATAAAAATTATCAGAGCAGGCAAAAACTGACAATGCATTTTCCTTTCAGGAGTATCCAGTCCTTTTCAATAAAAACTGATCTCAATTAAAAAAATAGAAGATGAAAACTTTAGCCTTCAACGAATCCTGTTAATTCAACAGGACAAAAAAATCTGCGTAATCTGCTTTATCAGAAAAATAAAATAGATTGGTTGAAATTTTTCTTTCACGCAAAGATTATTTTTGATACTGCATATTTCAGGAGGCAAAGAGTAGAATCAACTGCGTTGGTTCGATGAAGCTGTGGATTAACCTTCGGCTGTTTTAATTCATAAATAATTGAACACAACTGAAAAAGATAGCTTAAAATCTTTGATTTTCTTGCGCCCTAAAAACATTATAATAATTAAAATCTTTGTGCCATTGCGTTAAGCCAACAGAAAATTTGCTCAATCTTTGAGTTTTAAAAGCACAAGCATCTGTGAAATTTGTGGGATCTGTGGGAAATAAAAACTTTTAAGAAGCCCTTCAGTGCATTATTTCTTCTGGGAAACAATAAAATCTACCATCTGATCTACCATTTGGTCCAGATAGGCTTTATCAGTTGTGGAAAAACTGTGTACACCATTATTAATGACGATTAAAGACGTCTGAACTTTTGCTCTTTTCAATTTCCTATGTAGCTTTTTAGACTGGCTTAAAGGAACTACCGTATCCTTATTTCCCTGTACAATCAAAGTAGGAACTCCATCAGAAACGAAATTAACAGGCGATATGGTTTTTAAGTATTCTATGGCTTTTTGCTGATCTTTGTTGATATCATATCCTGAAAGTCCTTTTACCAGATTCTGCTGCAGGCTGATGATCTTTTTAGAGATCATTCCGATGATAGAAACCGGAATAGTACCCGCACTGGTATGAAAAAGTTTATTAAGATCTGCTGGACCATAATGATCGATCACATAATTCACTTTTGCAGAATAAGATGAAAGTTCCGGGCTGCCGATATAAGTGTTATCAGGAGTATAGGCCGCAAGCAGTGAAAGATGAGCTCCTGCTGAAGCCCCGAAAAGTCCGATGTTATTGACGTCAAAATTATATTTCTCCGCATTTTTCCTGACCCATCTTACGGCATCTTTAGTATCTTCTAATGGTAAAGGGAAATGAGTGTTATCATTCAGGAGCGTATAGTTGATACTGATCACTGCATATTGTCTGGCGATCAGTTTTTTAATGGTATTTTCAACATAATCATCGGCAAGGATCATTTTATCACCTTCTATCCATCCACCTCCGTGAACGTAGATTAAAACCGGAAACCGTTCTGTGAAAGTATTTTTAGGAACATAAAGATCCAGAGCAACAGGACTTCCTTTTCTATTGGTTTTGTATACAATATCTTCGGAAACCGATGCTATTTCCGGAAGCAGGGAACTCTTTACGCGCGGAGCCTGAATTGGAGATTGTGAAAAAGTCTGCGCAAAAAAAGACTGTGAAAAACTTAAAAATAAAATAAAAAACAGGTTTGTAAAAAACCTGTAAAGTGATATGTTATTAATTCTTGAATACATAATAAACTTTTTTTAAGGAATGTGTTATTTTACTAACTCCTCAAAAAGCTTACCAAAGGTGGTCTCCAGATCTTTGGATTTTCCGGGATGTGGTCTGGAAGTCTGTAGAACAGAGCTTCTCACAGCCGTCAGCCAGCGGAAACGTTCAGGAATGTCCAGAAGGGCAATAGGTCCGCCGTCTTTGCCGCCTTCAGCAATTTTTTTGAAACTTTCCAGATTGTGGATAATATCTTCATAATCGAGTTTGCTGTGCATCAGTTTGAATTTATCAGGACACAGGTAGAATTCCACACGGATGAACTTCTCTTTTTTAGAAAACATTACCAGCCCGATATTGAAAAATTCTTCCCTTTCAACTTTAGGCACCAGTCGTATCACGGCGTATTCGTATATTTTATCCTCTTGCATTTTTGGCTTCGTTTACAAAGATTGGGGAATTTTCCAGTCTGGTTTTCAGGAACTGGAAATAGATTTCACGGATCTCTTCAGGAGTTTCATCAGCATCATCCCAATGCAGCCAGTCTTCAGGGATCAGATTGACGATGTCTCTGAAAAGAGTATCATTCAATACAGTATGGGCAAATGCATCTGCTTCATCCAGCATTTTGGCTTGTGGGAGCAGTACATGATCTTTTACATACTTAAACGGTGTCTTGGCTGCTGCATCAAAATTCTGCCATGAGTGGTGGAAATAAAAAGAAGCTCCGTTGTCTATCACCCAGAGTTCTTTATGCCACATCATGAGATTGGTATTTCGGAATGTTCTGTCGATATTCGTAATAAATGCATCCAGCCATACAATTTTAGAGGCCAGAAGCGGATCGATCTTCACACTGGGGTCATAGGTAATAGAACCGGAAAGATAATGAAGCCCCAGATTCAGGCCTTCTGAAAATTTCAAAAGATCCTGGATTTCCTCATCGGCTTCCGTTCTTCCGAAATCTACATCCAGGTTAACCAGTACCAGTTCAGGGATCTTCAGCCCTAAAGCTTCTGTGATCTTTCCGCCCAAAAGTTCGGAGATCAGCATTTTTACTCCATGGCCGGCACCACGGAATTTCAGTACATATTTAAAATCATCGTCAGCTTCTGCCAAAGCAGGAAGAGAGCCGCCTTCCCTCAGAGGAAGGATGTAACGCATTACGGTTACTGTTCTTAAATCCAGCATTCAGCAAAAATAAGGTTATTTTTTCAGAATCTTTTTAGTGAATTCCGTTTCTCCCGCTTTATATTTTAGCAGATACATTCCGGAGGAAAGATGATTCAAAGGAATAGTATATCCTGAAACCGTTTTTTCAAGTTTGTAACGAAGCATCCGTCCTGCAGCATCTGTCAATGAGATCATTGAAATTTTCCCATCGGTATCAATGTTGATGAAATCCTGTACCGGATTAGGGTAAATATGAATGGAAGCTATATTCTGTTCTTTTGTTCCAAGCGTCTGAATAGCTACAGGTTTAGTTTTTATTGAGTTTTTATTGCATGCATTGGTGGTGAGACTCACCTGGTAATTGCCAGTAGAAGTATAGGTATGTTGAGGGTTTTCCAATGTTGAAATCGTTCCGTCTCCGAAATTCCATAGAAAAGACGTTGCATTTTGTGTTTGATTGGTGAACTGTACGGAATTTCCGGATATAGTGTGGGTAAACCGTGTAGGAACATCATTGGTACTGACCAACCATGTATCCAATCCATTGAAAACGATATTTTTTACAATACTTTTTATAGCCTGCGATTCCATAGTAGTAAGGTTTCCATTGAAAGAGGCAAGTTCGGGATCTTTCTTAAATATCAGGGTATAGAAAGTATAAGCTGCTGCCATTGAACCTAAATAGCTTGGGTGTGATCCGTCTGAAGAATAAAGTTCCATTTCCGGATGCTGCTGTCGGATCATTCTCCAGACTTTTCCAACGGGAGAAATAAGGCTTTCATTAAGGCTGGCCATTTCTGTATATCGGGTAGAGATCAGATCATCCATCCCTTCATAAGTACATACCGCTGTATTACCATTGGCACAATTGGTTGCATCTCCGCTTTTGTAGCCCCATGTCATAAAAAATATGGGATTTCCGCAGGCATTGGTACTTTTTATCAGTTCTGCAAGCTGCTTTGCATAGGGAAACATTTCATTTTGGATGTATGAATTAGGGAAAGAAGGAATCTGGCTTTGCTCCTGCAAGACTACATAATCCCAGTTTCCCTGGTTGATTACTGAAGTAACGTCCGGATTTTGTGCATGCTGTTTCAGTCGGGATCCGCCTATTGCGTGGCTTTCGTAGGCTAAGTCATCTCCGGTAGAAGCTGCGATCAATTTTACCAGCTCCGGCAGATTATTGGTGTACGTATAGCTGTTTCCTACAAAGAAAACTCGTTTTACGGTTTGACTGAAGATGAATGAAAATGAAATTAAAAATAAAAAGAGTAGTGTTTTTTTCATATATTTAATTTAGAGTGGATATTACAAATATAACTGTTATTCAAAATATAATACAGTAAATCAAATGTTTATTTATGAAATTGATAAAAGACTTTAATATAAAGCTGGAAAATCCCGATACTAAGACATTTCTGGCTGATGCTTTTTATTCTGAAACCGATGCAAAACTACCGCTGGTCATTTTTGTTCATGGTTATAAAGGCTATAAAGATTGGGGAGCCTGGAGTCTTATGGCTGAAAAGTTCGCGGAAGCCGGTTTTTTCTTTGTGAAATTTAATTTTTCCCATAACGGTACAACAGTAGATGACCTCCGTAATTTTGCTGACCTGGAAGCCTTCGGAAATAATAATTATTCTAAAGAACTTTCCGATTTAGGGGTGGTTATCGATTATTTTAGTCATCATCCTAAAGTTGATGATCAGAAGATCATTCTGATCGGTCATAGCAGGGGAGGAGGGATTTCTATTATTAAAACGTATGAAGATGAGAGGATCAACGGGCTGATTACCCTTGCCAGTGTAGATACTCTGGAACGCTTTCCGAAAGGTGAGGCTCTTGAAAGCTGGAAGAAAAACGGAGTGTATTATGTCCTGAACGGGCGTACCAGACAGGAGATGCCTCATTACTATCAGTTTTATGAAAACTTTGAACAGAATATTCACCGTTTTGATGTGGAAAGAGCAACTGAAATGGCAAAAGCCTACGTGCTGGTTATCCATGGAACAGATGATGAAAGTGTGAGTGTGAAAAATGCTGAACATCTTCATATTCTCAACCCTAATTCTGAACTCTTTTTAGTAGAGAATGCAGATCATACATTCGGATCAAAAGAGCCCTGGACGGAGAAGAGTCTTCCGAAGCACCTGAACACTGTTGCAGAAAAGTGTATTGAATTTATCCAAAAAAATATAAAATAAAGCTTGTCTGGAACAAAGTTTGAAGCGATACGCTAAAAAATAGTAATCACCCTATTAAAAGTAATTATGAAAAAATTAATGGTATGCGTTGCCGCATTTTCATTGCTTGCCGCTGTTTCATGTAAAAAAGAGGTACCTAAAACAGCTCCTGCTGAAACCGTTAAGGAAGTTGTACTGGCACAAAATATCCTGACTAAGAACGTAGGCAAATATCCGACTGATATTAACCTCTTTGAGGACAAAGAATTAACCGACAGACTTAAAAAGCTTATGGGAGCCGATTATGAAGAAATGGTTAAGAATTTCAATGTTGTAAGCCCTATTAAAGCGGAAAATGAAGTATACAGAGCCAATGGATGTATGCAGCATAATTGTCCGGGATATTATGCATTTATTTATTTTGATGCTAAAAATGATAACCTGAATGTTCTGATAGACAGAGACGGCAAAGTGAAAGAGTATGCTGAAAAAGGCAAAATAGAAGTCAGTGAAGAACTGAAAACAAGATAATAAGTTTCTATTTTTGATAAAAAAGGAGTGAAAATGAACTTTCACTCCTTTTTCATATTTTAATTCATTCTGATTACCTGATTAAGATTTTCCAGGCTTCTTCAATTTTGCTTTCCAGCAGTAATTTCTGGGCATCAGAATGGATATTTTCATCCGCATGGAAATCTCCGGCAGGAAGTACTTCTGTATTGGCAAGCATTCCAAGATCATTTCCTGTAAATACTTTGCTGTATTTGATGGCATCCGGCAGAAGATCAAAACCGATTCCTTTGGTCACCAGAGGTTTCGGAACCTCAAAAAGGCTGTTTTCATTGCTTCTGGAATACCAGTTGCTTCCTAATCTCGCTACCATATCCAGTTTTGCCTGGTCAAGATTTCCTGCTTCATTTAAATATTCTTCCCTGATATGGATTTTCTGAACTTCACAGATCACCAAATTTCCTGCACCGCCCTGATCTCCCAGAGATTTTACTTCTAAAACTTTACATTCAAAGTTAACCGGGCATTCTTCAATCAGTTTTGGTTTCACCAGGTCTGCATCTTTCATCGTGAGACCAGACTTCACAAACTCATTTACTCTTGTTTCATATTCTGTAGAAGCTAATGAAATTTGCTGTACAATAGGAAAGTTAACGGTTCCAATCACAACTTCCGGAACTTCAAGAACGTTTTCGAGAGTATGCTTCGTGGTATTATCACGCACTCTTCTTGAAGGCGAGAAGATCAATACCGGGGGAACCGTACTGAACATATTGAAAAAGCTGAATGGAGATAGGTTGATATTTCCATCCTTATCAACTGTAGAAGCCAACGCAATAGGGCGTGGTGATACAGCAGTCTGCATAATGGTCTGCAGCTGAACGGAGGTTATTTCAGAGGGGATTACTGTTTTCATTTTTTTATTTTTTAACACTTAAGAGTTATTTTAGTTATTTCTGAAGCTGTTTATTGAAGTACACTTAAGTTTGAAAATCTACGATTTTCATTCTTTTGGAAGTTCTTTAAATACTTTTGATGCGAAAGATTCACATCCTTCATGATAAAGATTGGTAACATTGAAATTAACTAGTATAGCTCGTGGCGCTTTTAAAAGATTCATATAATTTATTGTTTGTGCTTTATGGATCTGATGAATTTCAGCAACTGATTTTAACTCCAAAACAATTAATTCTTCAATCAAAAAATCACATTTAGCTTACAATTGATATGAGTTCCTTTATATAAGAATGGAATCTCAAGTTCACTTTGGTATTTTATACCTAACAGATTAAACTCTTTTTCTAAACATTGATGATACACTTCTTCATATAAACCAGGTCCGGCCAGCTTATGAACTTCAATACAGGCTCCTATTATTTTATACGATAGTTCATTAATCAATTTTTGTGTAATCATATTTAAAATAGAATTGAAAATCGTAGATTTTCAAAAAAACTAAAGTGAACTTAAATTTACCATTATCATGTAACTTAAAAATACTAAAGTGTTTTAGAAAGTTATACCGTTGGAATAATTTTCCCGCTTACTTCACCAAATCCTACTCTCACACCATCTTTTTCAGCCCAGGCTTTCATAATAACGGTATCGTTGTCCTCGATGAATTTTCTTTCCTGGCCGTCTTTTAATGATAAAGGATTCTGACCTCTCCATGTTAATTCCATCATAGAACCGAAAGATTTAGGATCGCTTCCAGAAATAGTACCGCTGGCATACATATCACCCACTTCTATGTTACATCCGTTTATGGTGTGGTGTGCCAGCTGCTGGGTCATGCTCCAGTACATATGTTTGTAGTTGCTTTCGCAGATCAGGTTTTCTTCACCGTTTTCAGGCTGGAGGTATACTTCAAGATTGATGTCGTAATTTTTATCTCCTTCAATTTTCAGATAATCCAATACTTCAGGATCCTGTACAGGAGAAGCGGTTCTGAATGGTTCTAAAGCCTCAAGGGTTACTACCCATGGGGAAATGGATGAACCGAAGTTTTTAGCAAGGAAAGGTCCAAGCGGAACATATTCCCATGCCTGAATATCTCTTGCGGACCAGTCGTTGAAAACCACCATTCCGAAGATGGCATCTTCAGCATCTTTTGTGGAAATACTTTCACCCATCTCGGTATTTTTGCTGACGATGAACGCCATTTCCAGTTCAAAATCAAGCTGTTTACATGGTCCGAAAACAGGTTTATCAGCATCTGCAGGTTTTGTTTGGCCTTTAGGACGATTGATATCTGTTCCTGAAACTACGATAGAGGAAGCTCTCCCGTGATAACCTACCGGAAGATGTTTCCAGTTAGGAAGAAGGGCGTTGGCAGGATCGCGGAGCATTTTACCTACATTGGTAGCGTGTTCAATGCTACTGTAGAAATCCGTGTAATTCGGAATGTGTACAGGCATCATCATTTTTACCTTATCAAGATCGTAGAAAGCATCTTCAATGGTTTTTTGATCTTTAGATAAAGCAGAACCTTCCTGAAGAAGTTCCTGAATTCTGGTACGAACCGCATTGGTAACCGGTTTTCCCAGCTCAATAAATTCGTTCAGGGTATAGGCTTCAAACACATTATCGTCTAAGCCTTCAATATCTTCAAAATAACCTAGATCATACAGTGTTGCAAGATCAACGATCTGATCTCCGATTCTGGTACAGCATCCGATATATTCTTTGTTAAAAACAGTTACTCCGAAAGGAATATTATGTATAGAGAAGTCCGAATTCGGGGAATAGTCTACAAATGATTTCATAAGTTTGGATTTAAATTAAGGTGTAAGAAAATAACAGTATCGGTTTATTTTCCTGCCATGAGGGAAGTTTATTTCTTCTTTTTCGAATAGGACTCTTCGTCAATCCAGCGGTCTTTGGTGTTAATGTCAATAAGATACAGAATGTCTTTCTGTTTAGTCAGCAGCAGAGTTTTGGTTACGGGGATCGGAACTTTTGTGTTTTCAAGCATATCTGCCCGCAAGGAAACGATATTTTTTTTTCTGACGATATCACCGGAAAAGACATTGGAACTGCTTTCTCCGGTAGCTTTGTCATCAAAAACCTCTACATAGGTAGCCTGATTTCCTTTAATAATGATAAAATCCCTTTCCGTATGGTCCGCTGCATCCTTAATGAAGACGAACTTCTTATTGTCAATATTTACATTTTCAAGATGCTGGTTGATACCTTTTCTTTCTTCAAGTCTGTTGAGAATTTCATTGATGGTTCCATATTGCGCTTTAAGGCCTAATGTTCCCAGAAATAAAACTCCGATAAAAAATTTCTTCATGTACTGTGTTTTATAAAAAAGTTTTGCCAGAACTTTTCATCCTGACAAAACTTTGTAATTATATTGTTAAATTAAAGATTACCTCTTCTTTCCTGTTCTCTTTCCAGAGCTTCGAATAATGCTTTGAAGTTTCCGGCACCAAAACTCTGTGCACCGTGTCTTTCAATAATTTCGAAGAACAGGGTAGGACGGTCTTCTACAGGCTTTGTAAAGATCTGAAGCAGATATCCTTCTTCATCATGGTCAATAAGGATGCCAAGTTCCTGTAGTTTTTTAAGATCTTCATCAATATGACCTACTCTTTCAGGAACCATATCGTAATATGCTTCCGGCGGAGCAGAAAGGAACTCTACACCACGTTTTTTTAATTCTGTTACTGTATGGATGATGTCTTTTGTTGCCACAGCAATGTGCTGTACACCTTCACCTTCATAGAAATCAAGATACTCTTCTACCTGAGATTTCTTTTTACCTTCTGCAGGCTCGTTGATCGGGAATTTAGCATATCCGTTTCCGTTGGACATTACTTTAGACATCAATGCAGAATATTCTGTGTTGATCTGCTTGTCATCAAAAGAAAGGATGTTTACAAATCCCATTACTTTTTCGTACCATTCTACGGTAGGGATCATTCTGTTCCAGTCTACGTTTCCTACGCAGTGGTCTACATACAATAAACCGGCTTCTTCAGGCTTGTAAGCACTTTCCCATTTCTCGTATCCGGGCATGAAAGCACCGTTATAATTTTTTCTTTCCACAAACATGTGAACAGTTTCTCCGTATGTATAGATTCCGGACATTCTTACTTCACCATGCTCGTCATTTAAAGTTACAGGCTCTAAATAAGGTTTTCCTCCTCTTTTAGTAGTTTCTTCGAAAGCTGCATAAGCGTCGTCTACCCAAAGTGCCAAAATCTTTACTCCGTCACCGTGTTTTTTTACATGTTCATTGATTGGGGATTCAGATTTAAGACCGGTAGTCAGTACCAATCTTATTTTTCCCTGTTGAAGAACATAAGAAGCACGGTCTCTCACTCCTGTTTCAGGACCCGCATATGCTACAGACTGAAAACCGAAAGCGGTTTTGTAATAATGGGCAGCCTGTTTCGCATTTCCTACATAAAACTCAATGTAATCCGTACCGTTGATCGGCAGAAAATTCTCAGCTTGAGCAATTTTTTCGGCAAATGTAAGTGTTGACATATTTTCTTTTTACTTTTATTTTAATGGTATGCAAATTACAAAATTCTGAGTAATAGCGAAAATATTAATAGGTAATCCTTGGATTTACTTAACATAAAGTTAAAGAAAAGTTCATTTAAGTATATTTAAGTTTCTTATTCTGAAGTTGGGATATGTACATTTGTATTCACAAAAAACAAGTGGGAAAAAAATGTTTCGAAACACGAAAGCCGTAGAATCTCTACGACTTTCGTTATTTTATAGAAGTTCTACTTTCCTGTTGAGTCTTCCTGCATCGGGATTGTAATTATCCCAGATCTTCCAGACATTGTCTATTCTGCGGATAAAATAGATCTGGGTATTCAGTTGATTCACAAAATGTTCTTCACCTGTTTCACCTGCTTTGAAAAGCAGATTCCAGAATTCCTGAGATTCCAGGATTTTTTTATCCGGTTCGTCAGTCACCAGATGAATATCAAAAACCTCATAATTGGAGCGGTTATTTTTGGTTACCAGCTGGAAATCCCTGTCACAAAGTTCTTTGCTGAATTGTGAGGTTCTCTCTAAAAATGGAGATCCGTCAAAGACAAGATTCTTGAAAATCTCAGGCTTATGGGTCGGAAAATGTTTGTAGAATTCAAAGGTGGTGGCACAGTAATCATAGACTAATTGGGTAAGAAATTCATGGCTGCCAGTCTCTTTCTTTTCCTGATTTCTTTTTTTGACTGATAAAGTATAATCATTCAGATCTCTGTATCCCAAAAAAATACAGATTTTATCTAGGGTTTTTAAAAATCTCAGATCGCTGTGGGTTTTGTCCTGATAATCGTTTTCAAAAAAACGCTGCAGAGTAACATGTGAAATTGTGTTTCCTATTTCAAATTTCTTCCCTCCTTTTAGTTCCTCAGCTTCAGATAGTTCATCTTTGATGATTTCGGAAAGGATGATATAATGGCTTCTCTTCCATTCACTCACATTCCCCAAAACAGAATCCCTGACTTTTGAATGCTTTACAACTTCTTCTCTTATCGAATTATATATCGTTTTCAATTTCCTTGGTTTTGAAAGGATTTAATCAAAAATACTGCCAAATGTTAAAGTTTTTTGATGTGTGTTTAATTCTTATCCGGAAAATTTCTCTGCCTGGGGAACAAAAAATACCATAGCAGAGAAACCTTTCAGAATTTTTTTGGTTATTTAAATCTCTCAAAGGCAGCCCTCTCCAGCATTTCCCTATCATCCGGGTGGGCAATGCTAATGAGTTCCTGGGCTCTCTGACGCAGGTTTTTACCATACAGATAAGCCGTACCATATTCGGTCACTACATAGTGAATGTGCCCCCTTGTGGTAACTACTCCGGCCCCCTGTTTAAGAAAAGGAACAATTCTTGAAATCCCTTTTTTAGTTCTTGAAGTGATGGCAATAATCGGTTTTCCATCTTCACTCAGAGCAGCTCCTCTCATAAAGTCCATTTGTCCTCCGATTCCACTGTACTGCATGGTTCCGATAGAATCTGCACATACCTGTCCCGTAAGATCAATCTCAATGGCAGAGTTGATGGCTACCATTTTTTTATTTCTCATGATATTGATCGGGAAGTTCACCTCACTTACATCTCTGAATGCAAAAACGGTATTGTCATCCACATAATCATAGAGTTTTCTGGTTCCGAAGCAGAAGCTGGTAATGGTTTTATTATCGTTGTAGCCTTTATATTTATTGTTGATCACATCGTTCTGAATCAGGTCAATAACACCATCGCTAAGCATTTCCGTGTGAACTCCCAGGTCTTTATGGTTGTTCAGACACTTCAGTACGGCATCCGGAATGGTTCCGATACCCATTTGCAGTGTAGATTTGTCTTCAATAAGCTCTGCAACGTTTTTTCCTACCAACATTTCTTCAGGACCAACTTTGGATCCGTAATCTACCGTAGGAAGTTCTTCTTCATGCCATACCAGTTTATGAATTCTGCTGATATGGATCATTCCGTCACCATGGGTTCTCGGCATCAGAGGATTAACTATTGCAACGATGATCTTTGCAGTATCTACGGCTGCTCTTGCCACATCTACAGAAGTTCCCAATGTACAGAATCCATGTTTGTCAGGAGGTGAAACAGTTATCAGAGCCACATCCAGAGGGAGGATATTTTTCCTGAACAGAATAGGAATTTCACTTAAAAAAACAGGAACAAAGTCTCCTCTGTCGGAATTTACCGCATCACGCACCGGAGTGGAGACAAATAATGAGTTGATAAAGAAGTTGTCTTTGTATTGCGGTTTTGCAATTTCCACATTCCCCTGCTGGGTAATGGAAACCATTTCTACTTTTTCCAGACGGTGCGCCTGTCTTGCGAGTTCGTCAATAAGATAATTCGGAGTACATGCACTTCCGTGGAAAAATACGCGGTTTCCGCTTTTGATAGTATATATAGCTTCTTCTGCACTTATATAATTGTACATAGTGAAATTTTTTTATGAATGATTTTTTATTCCTGAGAACGGTCTTCCATGGTTTTGTCAGTTTCTTCCAGCCAGGAAGTTTTATAGGAAGGATCTTCTACTTTTAAAGCTTCTTCAGTAATCTTCAACGGACGGAAAGGATCTACCATTACCGCATATTCTTCCGTAAATTTTTTGCCGATGCTTCTTTCCATAGCGCCGGGGTGAGGTCCGTGAACAATTCCTCCCGGATGCAGGGTGAAGTCCATCAGATCAATATGGTTACGGCTCATGAAATCGCCTTCCGTATAGAAAAGAACCTCATCAGAGTCGATATTGGAGTGGTTGTAAGGAGCCGGAATAGCCATTGGATGGTAATCATACATTCTCGCACAGAACGAACATACTACGAAATTGTGGCCTTCGAAGTTCTGGTGTACCGGTGGCGGTTGATGAATTCTTCCGGTAATCGGCTCAAAGTTTTTGATATTGAATTTGTAAGGATAAAAATAACCGTCCCAACCTACAACATCAAAAGGATGGGTTGCATAGATGAAATCTGTAATCTGGTTTTCCTTTTTTACTTTAATTAAAAATTCTCCCTTTTCATCTTTTGGCTCTTTAAAAACCGGAGCAATAATGTCTCTTTCACAGAAAGGAGAGTGTTCCAGAAGCTGTCCGAATTCATTTCTGTAGCGCTTTGGAGTATAAATAGGAGAGTGGCTTTCCAGCACAAAAAATACCGTATCATCAGACTGTAATTCTACCTGATAAATAGTTCCTCTCGGAATAATAAGATAATCACCTGTAACAAATTCAAGATCGCCTATAAAAGTTTTCAGAATACCATTTCCCTGATGTACATACAGGAGTTCATCGCATTCTGCATTTTTATAGAAATAATCCATGGATTTTCTCGGTTTGGCAAGGCCCATCTTCAGGTCATTGTTCATCAGAAGAATTTTTCGGCTGTCCATAAAATCATCTTCCGGAGTTACGTTCATCCCTTTGAACATTCTTGGAGCAACATTTTTCTCTACAGCAATTTTTGGGGTAACATCTTTTGGTACTCCTATGGATTTGATTTGCGTAGGACGATGAATATGGTAAAGCAGAGAGGAAATTCCATGAAAACCTTCCGTTCCGAAAAGCTGTTCGTAATAGAATTTATCTTCCGGCGATTTAAATATGGTATGCCTTTTTTGTGGGATGCTTCCCGATTGATGATATCTCATTTTACTTTTATATGTCGTTTCTCAAATTTACTAATTTTTCGTGAATTGGTTTCAACAACATTTATCATAGTGTTTTGTATTTCAAAAATAATTGTTAGATTTATCTAACAATTTTAATTTCATGAAGCGAATATTATTTTCTATTACTTTTTTATCTTCCTACTGCTTTGCCCAGGAAACAGACAGTCTGAGTATTCCTCAAAAGATGAAGACAGATTCGTCATCGGTTTCACAACCGAATGTCAAAACAGGTCATATTGAAGATGTGGTAATCACGGGAACCATAAAACCGGTAAGCAGATCAAAAAGCCCGGTAGCAGTAGAAATCTATACTCAGAAATTTTTTCAGAAAAATCCTACCCCAAGTATCTTTGAATCAATTGCTATGGTGAATGGAGTAAAGCCTCAGCTGAACTGCTCCGTATGCAACACAGGAGATATTCATATCAATGGTCTGGAAGGACCTTATACAATGATCCTGATTGATGGGATGCCGATTGTAAGCTCACTTTCCACGGTGTATGGTCTCAGCGGTATTCCGAACAGCCTTGTCGACAGGATTGAGGTGGTAAAAGGACCTGCATCTTCCATCTATGGTTCGGAAGCAATGGGCGGGGTCATCAATATTATTACAAAGAATGCCCTTACCGCTCCGAAATTAAGTGTAGACCTGATGACTACAACCTGGAATGAAAACAATCTTGATCTGGCCCTTAAATTCAATGCCGGTAAGAATGCTTCATCACTTTTAAGTTTAAATTATTTCAGCTTTAAGGAAAAGATAGATCAGAACGGCGATAATTTTACCGATACAGCATTACAGAGTAGAATTTCAGTTTTTAATAAATGGAATTTTAAAAGGAAAGAAAACCGTCAGGCGAGTTTTGCTATGAGATACCTTTATGAAGACCGTTTTGGGGGAGAAATGCAATGGAACAGGTCTTACCGCGGCAGTGGTGAAGTCTATGGGGAAAGTATTTATACCAACCGGGCAGAGGTTTTTGGGCTGTATCAATGGCCATTGAAGGAATATGTAGTTACCCAGTTTTCCTATAATTACCATGATCAGAATTCCTTTTACGGATCAAATCCGTTTGATGCGCTTCAGAAAGTAGCATTTGCACAGACTTATTGGAGTAAAAAGCTTAAAAATCATGATCTGACTGCCGGATTTACTTTCAAAAGAACATTTTATGATGATAATACGCCAGGAACCTTATCAGCAGACGGAATAACGAATGAACCAATGAAATCTCCGATCTGGGGCGCTTTTGTTCAGGACCAGTGGGAAATAAACGATCAACATACGCTGCTTCTGGGATACAGATTTGATTATGATAAGATCCATCATTCTGTTCACTCACCAAGATTGGCCTGGAAATTTTCCCCGAATCCTTATCATACCCTACGTTTCAATTTCGGAACCGGTTTCAGGGTTGTGAATTTGTTTACGGAAGATCACGCGGCTCTTACAGGATCGAGGGAAGTAGTGATTCAGTCTGATCTTAAGCCGGAAAGATCAGTTAACGGAAATCTGAACTATATCTGGAAGATTCCTGTCGGGAATCGTTTGATTCAGCTGGATGCTTCTGCCTTTTATACGTATTTCAGCAATAAGATTGTAGGAGATTTTGATACGGATCCTGATAAAATTATTTACGACAATCTACAAGGATACGGAATTTCAAGAGGAGCCTCAATGAATGTGGATTTCAGTTTCAGCTTTCCGTTGAGCGTGAGTCTTGGGGTAACCTATCTGGATGTCTATCAGAAATTTGATTCCGGACAGAAATCACAGCAGCTGCATGCTCCGAAATGGAGTGGAACTTATAATCTGAGCTATAAGTTCAGGAATAATCTGACGGTAGATTTTACAGGACAGTTCTACGGACCGATGAGGTTACCTGTACTTCCTGATGATTACCGTCCTGAATATTCACCATTGTATTCCCTGGCCAATATCCAGGTTTCTAAAAGCTTTAAATCAGGATTTGAAGTGTACTGCGGAGTTAAAAACCTGTTCAACTTTACTCCAAAAGATCCTTTAATGCGCCCGTTTGATCCTTTTGATAAGTACGCAGATGATCCGGTGAACAATCCTAATCATTATACTTTTGATACCGCTTATGGTTACGCTCCGATGCAGAGGATCAGAGGATTCCTCGGAATAAAATATAATCTGAAATGAAAAATTTATTTTTATTTTTAATGTTAGTGCCCTGTTTTTATCTGTCTCAGATGAAGACAGGCACTTTTTCTGATCTGGAAACTGAAATGCTTAAAGATCCCAAGCCGATAATCATTCACCTGTATACAGACTGGTGTGCGGTATGTAAGATTGAAAAACACAGTTTGAGTAAGGATCAGGAGACTATAAAATTAATCAATGACAACTTTTACCTTATTAATTTTGAAGCTGAAAAGACCAAAGAAAAGATAAAATTTCAAGGAAAGGAATTCGGTTATCTTTCTAATGGCAACTCCGGAATTCATGAGCTGGCTTTGGCTTTATCGAAAAATAAAAAGCAGCCGGTGTATCCGCTGTGGATCTTTCTGGATAAGAACCAGAAGCTGGTGTATTATCATGAAGGTGCCATGCGTCCTGAAATCATGAAACAGAAGCTGCTGGAAATTTCAGTGCTATAAGTTTGTTGAAAACGTAAAAATTATTTGCTAAAAATCAGGGATTTTCAGTAAATTATTTCAGGAGAACCGCGATAATGGCTAAAATAGCCGGAAGAGCCTGTACAAAAAATATTTTCTTCGTAGCGGAAATAGCACCATAGATTCCTGCTACAGCTACACATCCCAAAAAGAATAAGGCAATATTGGTCTGCCATTTCGGATCTTCTATAAAAAAAGACCAGATCAGTCCGGCAGCAAGAAATCCGTTATAAAGCCCTTGATTGGCGGCCAATCCTTTGGTGGGTTTAAACATTTCCGGCGGCAGGGCGGCTTTAAAAACTTCTTTTCCCTTGGTTTCCCAGGCAAACATTTCCATCCACAGGATATAAAGATGTTCTAAAGCAACTACAGCAATAAGAATTTTGGCAATGAGTTCCATGATTTTATATTTTGTCATTGTAAAACTAAAAAAATAAAGTTAAGTTTGGTTACTCAATTGTAAAGATGGATACTTTCAAAGGACATTTAAACAAATTTATTACCATTACAGATCAGGAATATGACTCTGTATTTTCTTTTTTCAAGGTGCTCGAAGTAAAGAAAAAGCAGACGCTGATGCTTAACGGAGAAATTTGCAGATGCATATATTTTGTGGCGGAAGGCTGCTTACGAAAGTTCTTCATCAATGAGAAAGGGGCGGAGCAGACCACAGAATTTGCCATAGAAAACTGGTGGATTACTGATACTTTCGCCTATGAGAGACAGATTTCGTCGGATTTTTCTATTCAGGCTGTGGAACGTTCCACGATTCTTGTTATTGATCTTCAGCAGCAGGAACTTCTGCTTCAGAAACACCCGCTAATGGAACGCTATTTCAGAATGATTTATCAGAGAGCTTATGCCGCTTCGGAGAGAAGGATCCGTTATCTTTATGAAATGTCCAGAGAAGAACTTTACATTCATTTCAGTACCCTTTATCCGTGGTTTATTCAAAGGATTCCTCAGTATCTGATTGCTTCTTTTCTCAATCTTACCCCGGAATATCTGAGTGAAATCAGGGCAAAATTACGTTCTTAAACCAGTTTAAGATTTTTACGGATTATAAAGTGGAAATTTGTCATGTGATTAAAAGCCAATACAATGACAGACCAGAAAAATAAAATTCCGCAGTTGTTTTTAAGACTTGCCATTTCCGTGACCATGCTTTCCGCGGTGGCCGACAGGTTCGGGTTCTGGGGTGAAAATTCAGCATGGGGAAACTGGGAAAATTTTGAAAAGTATACCCAAAAACTTACTTTTTTTCTTCCAGAGACATTAAGTACAGCTTCTGCGTATGCTGCTACCACTTTAGAGATTCTTTTCCCGGTAATGCTTATTTTAGGATGGAAAACCAGAATTGCAGCTTATGGATCAGGTTTTCTGCTGTTGGTTTTTGCATTATCAATGACCATAGCACTTGGACCTAAAGCTCCGCTTGATTTTTCAGTCTGGGTAGGTAGTGCCGGAGCGTTTTTATTGGCCGTACAGTCCAGATATTTTTTTAGCATAGATCATTTAACCCAAAAATAAAATTATGAGTACAAGAATTAATATTGCTGCTGTAGATGCAGCGGCTTATAAAGCGATGTTAGGATTAGAAGGATATCTTCAAAACATTTCACTTAATCATATTCAAAAAGAATTAATCAAAATCAGAGCTTCACAGATCAACGGATGTGCTTTCTGTCTTGATATGCATGCGAAAGATGCCATCAAATACGGTGAAAACCCTCAAAGGATTTTTATTCTTGAAGGCTGGAGAGAAGCAAAGGATTTCTTTACAGAAGAAGAGCAGGTGCTTCTTGCCATGACTGAAGAAATCACCCTGATCAGTCATAAAGGTCTTACTGAAGAAACTTTTCAGAAAGCAAAACAGTATTTTGATGATGCACAGATTGCCCAAATCATTATGGCGATTGTAACAATCAATGGATGGAACAGAATTGCGGTGAGCACGCATATGCAGATCCCGAAATAGTAGTTATACCAAAAAGAGCCTTTCAAAATCGAAAGGCTCTTTTGGTATAGAAAGGAAGAAGGAAGATGGGAGAGGGAAGTTCTTGTAGTTTGTGTAGAAATTGCAGTACTGTTTATAAAAACTGAATTATTAACAACCTAAATCAGAATGGTTATACATTGTTTATAGTCCAATCGTACTTCCATCCTCAGGCTTCCATCTTCCATTCAAAATTTTTCTATCTCCATCTTTCTTTCCCTTTTATATCTCATTCAGTGCAGAATTGATAAAGTTCAATTCTTCCTGAGATAGTTCAATAGACATTGCTTTGGCATTTTCAATGGCCTGCTGGGCGTTTCTGGCTCCGGCCAGAACAACGGTGATGGATGGCTGTAATGAAGTCCAACGTAATACAAGCTGAGAAAGGGTAGCTCCTTTTTCCTGTGCAAGAGGTTCGATCTTTTCCAGGAAAGTTTTTACTTTATTCAGATCAAATTGGGAGAAGTAACCATTTCTGTGGTCATTTTCTTTTAATTTATTTTCTTTGAAATATTTTCCGGTCAAAAGACCTCTTTCCATTGGGCTGTAAACGATAATTCCTGAATTATTTTCTAAAGAATAAGGAATAAGATCGCTTTCAATGGCCCGGTTCAGCATACTGTAAGAAACCTGGTTGCTGGCCAGATGAAGAGTTCTGTTCGCTTCCTGCATCTGTGAAACAGAATAATTGCTTACTCCTGCAGCACGGATTTTTCCCTGCTGGATCAAAAGTTCCATGGCTTCCATCGTTTCACTGATCGCTGTTGTACTGTCCGGCCAGTGAAGTTGTAGAAGATCAATATAATCTGTTCCCAGTCTCTGCAAGCTTTCTTCTACTTCTTTGATGACATTGGCTTTAGAAGCATATTTGTAAACCGGAACTGTTTTTCCATCCTCTTCAGCATCGAAGAAAAGCTCTCCTTTTCCGTTATTGCTTCCGTCCCAAACCAGTCCGAATTTTGTTAACAGCTGGATTTTTGAACGGTCTTTGCCTTTGATAGCTTCTCCGATCATTTCTTCACTCAGCCCGAAACCATAGAAAGGCGCGGTATCAATAGAAGTTACTCCGTGATCCAGAGAGGCGTGGATTGAGTTAATAGAGTCCTGCTTTTCATTTCCTCCCCACATATTTCCTCCGATAGCGAATGCTCCGTGGGTGATTACTGATAATTCAAGGTCTGTATTTCCTAATGTTCTGTATTCCATTTTATATTTTTAAAATTTGATGAAAAGCAACCACAAAATCCAAAAGCTTGTTTTAAACTATTAGGATTGGTGAAGGTTTTAAGATTAGTTAAGGAAAAATCTAAGATTTTTTATAAGCAACACGCCTTAAAATGAAGCTTAACTTAATATTCTGAAAATCTTAAAAGAACTTAATGTTGAAAAATTTTCAAAATCTGATTGATCTTAATTGTTCCGTTTTTTAGTTGCTTGAGAGATTGTCTGTTATTTGTTAAGCTCTTTTAAAATGGCTTCCCCCACACTTTTTGCAGACTGTGGGTTTTGTCCTGTGATTACTCTCTGGTCTGTAACCGTATAATTCTGCCAAAGTCCTGATTTTTCAAATTTTGCTCCTCTTTCTTTTAATTTATTTTCCAGAAGAAAAGGAACAACATCCGTTAATTTTACTTCAGCTTCTTCTTCATTGGTAAAAGCGTTGATTTTTTTACCGTCTACCAGATATTGGGCGTTGCTGAGTTTAATATTAACAAGACCGGCAGGACCGTGGCATACACCCGCTACGATACCTCCGTTTTCATAGATCTTTGAGGCAATAGCTGCCAGTTCCGTATTATCTGCAAGATCCCACATGGCACCGTGGCCTCCGGCATAAAAGATCGTTGAATAATCTTTTGGGTTAACCTGAGACGGAGTTAGAGAGTGATCCATCTTGTTTTTGTATTCTTTGTTTTCCCAGAACGCTTTGTTGACAGGATCTTTCAAATCAAATTCGTCTACAGGGGGAGTTCCGCCTTTCGGGCTTACAAAATCTATTTCATAGCCGGCTTTGTGAAGAACTTCCCACGGGTGGGAAACTTCACCCAGATAATATCCTGTATTTTCTCCGGTATTTCCTTTTTTGTCATGGCTGGTTACCACAAATAGAATTTTCTTTTTCATAGGTTGGGATTTTTGATGCTGAGCCTGAACAATTCCTATCGTAAGCAGGCTTAAAAATAAAAGGGCCAGTTTTTTCATTGGATATTAAAGAATATGAGTAATATAGATCTGAGGTTTTTCCTGCAGTTTTTCATCTGCAATGGCTCCGAAAGCCTGAATATAGTGCTGCTGGTTGTGTTGGGCAAGTCCTTCTTCATTTTTCCAGATCTCATAAAAGACAAACTGGTTTTTGTCTTCAATACCCTGATGAAGGCTGTATAATTCATTGGCTTCTTCTTTTTGGGTTTCTGTTACCATATTCTGAAGAACTTCCAATACTTCTGCCTGATGTTCTTCTTTGGACTTGATTACTGCTGTAAGATAAATTTTCATTAGACTAACTGTGGTTTTAATTCCTGTTCAAAAACATGTTCAAGATGTTCTCTGTAAAGTTTCATATCGCGTTCTATATTGGCATTTTTCTCTACATCATGGAAGTGGAAACTTTCCATTTTCTCCAAGGAAACAAAGGCGTTCATTCTGTGGAAACCAAATAACGGCCCATTATCCACACTGGTTTCATTAAAAAATTCTCCGGAAAGCGTAAAAGCTGTTTCCGGTGCATTCCAGCTTGTAGTGACCATATATTTTCTTCCGCCCAGCATTCCTCCGGTTCCGTAATTGATTTCCGGGTTTTCTGCATTTCTCCCATCATTCATATAGATTCCTTTGGCGTGACCTGCCGTGAAAACATCATCGATATATTTTTTCAATCCGTTCGGAAGCTGAAACCACCAGATAGGGGTGTGATAAATGATATAGTCTGCCCATACGAATTTTTTAACCTCTTCATTCTTGTCATAGCCTTCTGCTACATTGGTAACTTTCACTTCTGTATTTTCAAATTTCTTTAATACTGCCAAAGTGTTTTCTGCAATAGTTTGATTATATTTTCCTCCGGAATGTCCGAAATTCTGTCCTCCGTTGATGATTAATACTTTTTTCATTTTTTTATGATTGTTAAATTTTCTGATGCAAAGTTAGGATGGGTAGTTGTATAATAAAAATAATATGAATTATAGATAAGTATTAGAAAAATTATAGATTAGGTGGAGATGAAAGATGATAGACGTGGGTTGTCTGTTCAGGCTACCTGTTGTCAATAGTGAATTTTGCTTTGCAAGTGAAGGGTGAATTTAAGATTGAAAAAGAAGAGCAAAGATAATAGATGGATAGATAAAAGACTGGAAATTATAACTTTAAGTTTATATAGTAGAGTGATAAGTTTCAAATACATGGTAAAAATCATACTCTTCCGGAGTTTAAGATCAGGTATCTCATGTAAATTTGTTAGATCAATTGAATGGATATGATACAGATTGCGGTTTTTAGTGATGTGCACGGGAATCTTCCGGCACTGGACACAGTTTTAAAGGATATAGAAAAGAGAGGAATACAGCAGAAATTCTGTCTTGGGGATCTGGTAGATTTTGCTCCTTGGGGAAATGAAGTGGTAGAGAAAATTAAGGGCCTGAATATTCCCTGTCTGATGGGGAATCATGATGAAAGAATAGCTTTTGATATTCCTGTAATTCCTTTATCTAAGCATTCACAAGAAGAAACGGAAGCAAGATGTATTGCTATTGAGCATTCTAAAAAGAATATCACGGAAGAAAATAAAAGATTTCTTTCACAGCTGCCTTTTCATATGAAGCTGAATTATAAAACAGGGAAGAAGCATTGGAATATTCAGTTGGTTCATTCCAGTTTGAAAAGCAATGATAGTTATCTGTACGAATCTGAAAATGATGAGGTTTTTTCGTGTATGCTGGAAGAATCCCAATCCGATATTATCGTGATGGGACACACTCATTTATCATTCAAAAAACATCTGGATAACGGAAAATGTGCGGTGAACTGCGGTTCTGTAGGGCGCTCCAAAGAAGAAAACAGATTAGCTTCCTACCTGGTTTTAACATTGGATGAAAATAAAATGACCCCTGAAATTGTACAACTGGCTTACCCGCTTGAAGAAACAGCCCGCCAGATCGAAGAAAGTGAAATTCCGGATTATTATGCTTTATTTTTAAGGAATGGAAAAATAGTAATGTCTTAATTTTTTTGGACATGCTGTGATCATTCTGAAACCTATCACGATCAAATCTTCTGAGAATTGCAGCCTGTATTTTATGTCATTGACGTATTTACCTTACTTATAAAGTACATGAAAAGATGTTTTTTTACTATTTATTGAATGATCCTGAAATTTTTTCGATATACCAAATTAGTTATTGATTGTGTTTTTAAGTATTTGATTGGTAGTGTTTTGTAATTATTCGAACTTTAATTTGAAGGAACTCGAACTCATTTTTTACTAAAATCAGTTCGAGTTTTTTTATTCGGTCTTTTTTAAAGATTCTCTGAAGGATATTTGTATCAAATTAAAATTTAGAAATCATGAAAAAGACAAGCCTTTTTATTCTTTTACTATTATCTGTATTTTGTATGGCACAATTACACAAAGGAAAAATAGATACTTTGCTTACTCCGGAAATTGGAGGAATAAAACAAGCCATAGATATTAAAACTGATGATTCCGGTAAACCGATATTGCTCTTTTTATCAGGAGGACCCGGAAGCTCAATGAGAACAAATGCAGATTCCTTTACGAATCTTTTAAAAAGCAAATTTACCATTGTTCAGTGGGACCAAAGAGATGCCGGGAAAACCCTGGAATTAAATCCTTCGCCAGTGCAGCCTTCAGTTGAGCTGATGGGAAAAGATACGTATCAGGTTATTAATTTTCTGAGAAAAGAATTAAAACAGGATAAAGTATACCTGTTGGGAAGTTCATGGGGGAATGCTTTAGGGTTCTATATCGTTAGAAATCATCCGGAGCTATTACATGCTTATTTTGCCGTAAATCCTGTTGTAAGCCAGTTGGAGAGTGAGAAGGAACTACTTCAGATTTTAAAAGATCATTTCAAAGAAGATCCTGTTGCGACTAAAGAATTAGCAAGTGTACAAATTCCGTTTAAAGTGGATGAAGACCTGTTTTATTTAAGAAAGTGGCTTTTTTATAAAGACGGAAAGAAAAATGTAACCAGTGAAGATTTTAAAAAAGGTTTTCTTAAATGGTCAAAAACATGGTCACCTGCCTGGAATGAAGTGATGAATATTGATCTGCCTAAGACTTTAAAAAAAGTGGAATGTCCTATTTATTTCTTTGTCGGCAAAAATGATATTCAAACTTCCACCAGAATTACAACCGAGTATTTCAGAAAAGTAAAAGCTCCTAAAAAAGATCTGTTTTTATTTGAAAATTCAGGACATCAGATTCATAAAGATGAATCGGAAAAGTTTCAGAATACAATTCTTCAGGTATTAAAATAATCGGAGTTCAGTTTGAACAAAAATAAAAGGCAGGAAGCAGGAGAGGGAAGTTTGGAGATCAGATTGAGCAGATGATTTATAGATATTATTGGATTCAATAAAAAAATCAATATATCAGGTGATCATTATTGTATAGGCTCATTGAACTTCTTTCTTCCAGTCTCCAGCTTCCTGATCTAATTAAAATAGCAATTAGTATTATGATTATTTTGTAATTTTGTATCATAATATTTATAATTAAAGTTATGGTCAACTTAGAATGGTACCGCACTTTTAAAGCCATCTATAAAACCGGAACACTGACAGGCGCTGCAGAATCCCTGTTTATTTCACAGCCGGGCGTAAGTCTTCATTTAAGTTCCCTAGAAGCATATGTAGGATATAAGTTATTTGACAGGACAGGCCGGAAAATGATTCCTACCGAAAGAGGAAAAGTTTTGTTTAATGCTGTTTCAGAGCCGTTAGCCAAACTTGAAGATGTAGAAAAAAACTTCCAGAAATCTACAGAAAAGCTGACGCCTACGATTAGTGTGGGCATGTGCTTTGAAACATTCCAGACCACATTGGAACAATATGTTTCCACGCTGCCTTTCAACCTGATCATCAGTTTCGGGGAATATCCTGAAATGCTGGAACAGCTTGATAAAGGGATTCTGGATCTTATCATTACTCCTAAAAAAGGCGTATCTCCTAATATTGAACATGAAGCTTTTTCTTCAGAACAGATCATTCTGGTAGGCGGGAAAGATGTGGATACAGAAAGTTTTCTTGAAACCGCACATACAAAAGGCCCGGAACATATTGAAGAATGGCTGAAACAGGAAAAATGGTACGGAACCACCGGAGATATGGAGCATTTATTTCAGTTCTGGATCATGAATTTTGGACATAAGCCGAATTTCCGTCCGAATTATATCGTTCCGAATTTAAATTCAATCATAAGATGCCTGAAAGGAGGAACAGGATTGGCCGTTGTCCCTGATTTCCTGTGTAAGAATGAAATTGATAATGGTGAGATCAAGCTGATCTGGAAAGGAGAGAAAAAACTGGAAAACACATTGTATTTCGGATGCCGGAAGAAAACAAATTACCAGTCTGAAATAGATCATATCAAAGGCCTGTTCCGCCAGATGATGGGTAAGAAAGTAACGGCATAACCCCACTGATATGAAAAAAATAGCCGAAACTGAACGTCTTTTATTGAGAGAGCTAACCCCTGAAGATGCAGAACATTTCTTTAATCTCAACCAAAATCCCAATGTTATAAAATATACCGGAGATTCATCATTTACCAGTGTAGAAGAAGCCCGGAATTTTTTAAAGAACTATAAAGATTATGACAGGAACGGTTATGGAAGATGGGCTGTTGTGGATAAATCTGATCATACATTTCTTGGCTGGTGCGGTTTAAAGTACCATGAAGAAACCCGTGAAACAGATATTGGATTCCGGTTTTTTGAAGAATACTGGAATAAAGGATATGCTTCAGAAAGTGCAGCTGCCAGCCTTAATTATGGATTTGAAAAATTGAATCTTCCAAAAATAATAGGGCGGGCAATGATCGGTAATACTGCATCCATAAGAGTACTTCAAAAAATGGGAATGATCTTCGACCGCGAGTTTGATTTTGATGGGAATAATGGTGTCATTTACACTATTGAAGACCTACGGAAATAGTTCATGATAGATTGAAAATTCCAGAACCACCATATCCCGCATCTGTAAGCCGTTTTCGAAGATCGGAGAAGGATAATTTTCTATAAAAAAATCTTTACGGATCCCTTTTTTAACAAATCCATTCTTTTCATAGAATCTGATCTGCTGAAATCCGGTATCTGAAGTTCCCACAGTTAAAATTTCACACCCGTTTTTCAAAGCAATTTCTTTGGCTTTATCAATCAGAATACTGCCGATACCTCTGCTTCTGAAATCTTCAATAACGGCCATGTTCTTGATCTCCAACTCTGTATCGCTGTTATCGTAAAGTGCAATAACTGCAATATCAAACGCTCCGTTATTCAATAGATAAATGTCGGAATCAAAGATATATCGGTTGATAGCCTCAACGGTTTCATCGGCAAGCAGAAGCAGATCGTATGGAATTTCTGAATCCGGTTTTATTTTTCGGAAGGTATAATTCTCCATTTTACAGACTCATGTGGATGATAGGATAGTCTTTTCCGGAACCGTCTTTTTCTGATCTTCCGGTCTGTCTGAATCCCATTTTTTCGTAAAAGCCAATGGCCTGAGGATTCTGCTCATTAACATCTACCTTGGTAAGACCCGTTTTTTCCTTCATGAATTCATATAACTTTCTGCCATATCCTTTTCCACGGTTATCATTATGGATGAAAAGCATTTCCAGGTTACCTTCCGCAACAGACGCAAACCCTTCTGCTTTTTCATCTTCGGTGATGAGATAAACTTCAAGATTCGGAAGATAATCCCTTGGAATAACTTCTTTGAAATAGTTGAAATCTTCCTCAGCAAGAAAATCATGAGTAGCTTTTACCGCAGATTCCCAGATCTCCATAATTCTTGAATAATCTTCAGCATTGGCAAGCCTGATCGTATGTGACATTGTTTTTGTTTTTGCAAAAATAGGAATTTAGATGGTAGTTCCCAGTGTACAGGAATTAGAGTGATGATTTAATAAGCCAATCTATTTTTCTCTCGTGCATCAGGCAGATTGAGCAGATTTTACAATATTGAATTTCAAAATTTGTATAAATCTAGCTCCCACAAATACACAAATCACAGATTTTTTTCTGTGAAATTTGTGCAATCTGTGGGAACCTTTTTTAGTAAGAACGGAAATTATTTGTTGAAAATCTTTGATTTCTCGCGTATTAAAAGCAGCATAATGGTTTAAAGCCTTTGCGTATCTTGCGCTCTCCCAACTCACCCAATGCTAGTTTTTTAATAAATAACAGTAAAATTGGTAAGCCGGATTTTGAAATTTTTATCGCAAATTTGTTATACCTTATCTTGATATTAAAAATTTAAAGTAAAAATTATGCAAAAGAAGACCTATACAGGACAGCCTGTAGTGACCTTAAATAACGGAGTGGATATTCCTGCACTGGGTTTTGGAGTATGGCAGATGGAGAATCTGGAAGAATGTGAAAAGGCGGTGATTAAGGCAATTCATACAGGATACAGAATGATTGATACGGCAGCTATTTACCAGAATGAAACAGCAGTAGGAAATGCGGTAAAAAACAGCGGGGTGGACAGGGATGACCTTTTTATCACCTCAAAAGTATGGGTTCAGGATCACGGGTATGAAAAAGCCAAAAGTGCATTTCAGAGAACATTGGACAGACTTCAGATGGATTATCTGGATATGTATCTGATCCACTGGCCTTATGGAGATTTCCTGGGAACATGGAAGGCACTGGAGGAATTATACAGTGAAGGAAAGATCAAAGCAATAGGCGTATGTAATTTTACGGTAGAAAAACTGGAGGAATTAAAGGAAAATTCAACAATACTTCCTGTGATCAACCAAATTGAGCTTCACCCGGTATTCCAGCAGAAAGAGCTTCAGGTGTACGACAGGGAGAATAATATCATTACCCAGCCGTGGAGCCCGCTTGGAAACGGAAATGCAGACCTTTTAAATAATGCAGAATTAAAAGCAATTGCTGAAAAATACCATAAAACAACAGCCCAGGTAATTCTGAGATGGCATCTTCAGGAAGGTTTTGTAGTAATTCCTAAATCGGTAACCCCTTCCAGAATTGAAGAAAACTTCAATGTTTTTGACTTTGAACTGACAGAAGATGAAATGAATACCGTCCGTTCTCTGGATACAGGAAAAAGGCTGTTCTTTGATCCGAAAGATCCTGAATGGGAGCAGAAAATGCTGAAATCTGTAGCAGATATTTAACGATTATAAATTTTCCGCAGATCATCAGGTCTGCGGAAATTATTTTTTAAACTATGTGGATTAATTCAAGAAAATTTGATGAAGATAAAAATACAGTTACTCTGAACGGTGACTATATCTTCTCTTTTGATACTTCCGATGGTTTTAGTGAAAGATTGCTGGGGGCTGAACTGCTGATTGACCATGATTTCAATTATATCTTCCGGATGAAAGCTTTTCAGCATGAAAAAATAACGAAGAACGGTTCAGATGTTTATACTGAAGAAGGAGAAGTCCCGGAAACCATTTTTAATTACCTTGAAAAATTAATGGATTCTGATTATCAAAGCTTAAAACAGATCTACGAGAATGTAACTTTCTGTATGACGGATACGGGATCGCAAATGTTCTTAATGAATTGGGCGAAGCCTCTTTATATCAGTATTACAGAAGGGCTTCCACAGGAATTTTTTGTTTCTGAAACCGAGCAGTTATTGTTTAATTTCAATCAATATCTGAAAAAATGGGTGGAAGAAAAGTACAGGAACTGGCTTAAATAAAAAATTGTTATGACAGCAGGAGAATTCATAGAAAAGCTATCATCATTCAAAGATGAGAATGAAATTGATAAGGTTAAAAAGTTTTTCAAGGGAAATGATGGAATAACCCGGCATTTTGGGGTAAGGTTCGGAAATGTATTCACTACGGCAAAAGAATTTTCTGCGATGCCTTTAGAGGAAATCAATGAACTGCTTAACAGTGAATTTTATGAAGTTAGAATGGGAGCCGTGAGCATTATGGATTTCCAGGCCGGAAATAAGAAAGTTTCTGCAGATAAGAAAAAACAACTTTTTGATCTTTATCTGATACGTCATGACCGCCTGAATAATTGGGATTTTGTGGACAGAGGAGCCAGGAATATTATCGGAGAGTACCTTATTGACAAGCCCAGAGATATTCTTTATAAACTCGCAGAATCTGAAAGTCCCTGGGAAAGAAGAACTGCCATAGTAAGTACCCATGCTTTTATCAGGGAGAATGAGGTAGAAGATACGTTTGCCATTGCAGAAATCCTTGTGCATGATTCTGATGAACTGGTGAATAAAGCAGTGGGAAGCTGGGTAAGGGAAGCCGGTAAAAAAGATCCTGAGCGACACCGTTCTTTTCTTGACCGGTATGTGAAAACAATGCCTGCCGCCACATTTTCCTATGCCATAGAGAAGCTTGATCCCGAAATGAAAAAACATTATAAAGACCTCAGAAAAGGGTAGAGCCTGTTTACATTTTATTCAGGAATTTTTATGCACTTGATGATCATATGTTTTGTTGATAAAACTCAATAAATCATGTTTGAAATTATTTTGTAATTAAAAAGATAAACGCAGGTTGATGAATAATACCGCTTTATTTGAAGTGGGGAAAGTGAAGCGACTTTGTCGCTGATGAAGCGGTATACTTATCCACACGCTTCGACGAATCAACGAAGTTGATTCTATCCTTTGCTCTCTGAAAATATCCATAATGAAGTTAAAACTTTGCATGAAAAAACACGTTATCAGTACATTATCATTTTATTCAAAAAATACTCAAAGAATTTGATTTAGATAAAAATTTAAATGTTATAAAAAATCAAATTTAGAAATTTAAACAGGCTCTTAATATTTTCTGTCGATCAAGACTCTAAATTAAAAGAATCCGTGCCAATCCCGGATAGGATCTTATGAGTCATATCATAAAAACATACAGTATTGGTTTTCTGGATTTTTCGTAAATTTTAGGTAAAATAAAACCTATGTTCTGGCCCGACACCATCAGCAAAAAATTGAATATAAAATATCCCATAATCCAAGCTCCGATGTTTGGAGTAAGTACCCCGCAAATGGCGGCCGCTGCTGCCAGAGCCGGAGGTCTGGGGTCTCTGGCAATTGCTGACCTCTCCGCAGAAAAGGCTGTTGAGCTGATCCGGGAAATAAAAAAGCTTACTGATCAACCTTTTGCGGTCAACCTGTTTGCCCATAACATTCCCGAAGTCACGGAAATATTAAAAGAAAAATACATCAGGACAAAGTATTTTATTGAACAGCTGGCCAGGGAAAATCATCTTGAAGTACAGCTTCCTGATCTCAGTGATCTTAAAGCAAATGGTTATCAGGAACTGGTAGAAGCTGTAATTGAAGAAGGCTGTAAAATACTAAGCTTTACTTTTGGAAATCTGGATGATAAAAGTATTCAAAAACTGAAAGAAAACGGAGTAACCCTCATTGGAACCTGTACTTCAGTTGAAGAAGCTTTAATTCTTGAAAAATCCGGAATTGATATGATCTGTGTTCAGGGAATAGAGGCAGGAGGCCACCGGGGCAGTTTTAATGCTGACAATATCCCGAAAATCGGAGGAATATCTTTGTTTTCTGAGGTATATAATCATGTGAAAGTTCCTCTTATCTATGCGGGCGGAATTTATAACGGAAGAACTTTAAGAGCAGCTAAAGAATTAGGGGCAGAGGGATTTCAGGTAGGAAGCATGTTGCTGGCTTCCCAGGAAAGTGCCCTGCAGCCATTTGAAAAAGAAAGGCTTAAAAATGTAACTGAAAAAGATATTATGCTCACCCGGAGCTTTTCAGGACGCTACGCCAGAGGAATCAGAAATAAGTTCATTGAAACCCTTGAATATTCAGAGCATATTCTCCCATACCCATACCAGAATAAACTCACTAATGAACTAAGACGGGTTGCAAAAACAATGAATAATACAGACTTTGTGGGGATCTGGACTGGACAATCCATTCATGATTACAACGAAGCTTCTACTGAAGAGATTTTGACCAATCTGATCAGGGATTCTGAAAAAACAAATTAAAACTCAGTAGCGGCGGGCTTTAGCCCGCCGCTACTGAGTTTTACCCAAAATATTCAAAAAAACTCCTTCCAGTTTACCTGAAAGGAGTTGAAATATAGATGAATAGTATCTTATTATTGGGTAAGATCCAGCCCTCCGAAGTTCCCTGAACTCATCATCAGGTAAACCCCTTTGTTCTTATCTAAAGTATTCCAGTAGGCATGAAGGTCTTCAGCATTGGTGAATACTCTTAAACGGTCATTTTTAAATTTTTCTTTAATGAATTCCGGAGAAATAGGCTCCATTCTTTTGATCTTTAAAGCGTCCTCAGAATAGAAAACGATGGCTTCATCCAGTCCGTCCATAGCATGATCATACTGCTCAAGGAACACAGGATTTAAGCTTGAATACGTATGAAGTTCAAGGAAACCGTATTGGGTTTCGTTCTTAAACTGTTCCTGGAATGCCTTCACCGTTGCTTTTACCTTGCTTGGTGCATGAGCAAAATCTTTGTAAAGGGTGCCTTTATCATCTCTTTCTACCTTTTCAAGACGTTTTGAAGCTCCTTTGAAACTCATGATGGCTTCATAAAAATCCTCATCCATAATTCCCAGCTGTTGGCAGATATGTCTTGCTCCTTCCATATTCAGAAGATTATGAGCGCCGAAAACAGACAGAGGAACATCTCCCATTTCCGTTTTCAGATATACTTTTCCGCCGTTAATCTCATATTCAGGAGTTTTGTAAGGAATTTTTCTGAAATAATTTTCAGCAGCTTCCACTACCTTTACCACTTCAGAATCTTCCTCGTTATACACCATAACACCACCCGGGGTAATGCTTGCCGTAAACTTTCTGAACTGTTCTATATAATCGTCGAATGTTTTGAAAACATTGATATGATCCCATGCAATACCACTCATCAAAGCGATATTCGGCTGATAAAGGAGAAATTTTGAACGAAGATCAATAGGAGAGGAAAGGTATTCATCACCTTCCAGTACCATAAAATCATTATCCTGGGTTAATTTCACCATACAGTCGAAGCCTTCCAGCTGTGCACCTACCATAAAATCAACATCCTTCTGATGGAAGTTCAGAACATGGAGAATCATAGAGGTGATGGTTGTTTTACCATGTGAACCGGCAATAACTACTCTGGTTTTATTTTTAGACTGTTCGTAAAGAAATTCCGGGTATGAGTAAATTTTTAATCCCAGTTCTTTTGCTTTGGCCAGTTCCGGATTATCCTGATGGGCATGCATTCCGAGAATAACGGCATCAATATCCGGAGTGATCTTTTCCGGGAACCAGCCCATTTCCTGAGGCAGAATTCCTTTCTTTTCCAGTCTGGATCTTGAAGGTTCAAAAATAGCATCATCTGAACCTGTTACCTGATATCCTTTGTCTTTTAACGCAATAGCAAGGTTATGCATGGCGCTTCCGCCGATAGCAATGAAGTGGGTTTTCAACTTTATTTACTGTTTTTTTACGTTGTTATTAATAATTTCCTGGAAAGCATTCAGAATGTTGTTCCAGTTGGTGGTGAAGTTAGGCATAATCATGCTGGCATCAGTTTTACTGCCTTCATTAGGTCCTTTCTTTACATTGATGGACGTTGCTATATTGTCATACAGCTTTTTACGGTCCTCCTGTATCCTTCTGAAATTGTTTTGGGAAAGAGTCTGATCCAGCTTTTTTAGATCTTCGTTAGAAATTTTGAAATCCTGTTTGTACTTTTTCCCCTGGCCTTCAAAAGAATAGTGCACATTATTACCTTTAATAAGCAGATTTTCATATATCGGTGCATAACCTCCGCTCTTGGAGTAGCTGATATCAAAATCGGAATATACTTTTTGGCTGTTGCACGAAACTAATACTATGACCGCGAATAAGATTCCTAATATTCTGTTCATAATTTTTTACTTACTTTAATTATCTGAGTCCTTTTGTTCTAATTTTTTAGCTTTAAGTTCTTCATCATAATTGTGTAGTAGATTGAAGTCTTCAGTCTGCTCAATGGCAGTCATGATCTTCAGTAATATTTCAGGCGCCTTTTCATTATCGTAATCAATATCTAGAGGTGCTTTGAATTCCATCGTAGGTTTTACGCCTGTAACCTTTACCCGGAGACCTTTCTTATCAAATGCCCTTCTGAATCCGTTAATCTTGATAGGGATTACAATCGGGCGCTGGTTTTTTACCAGCTTGGCGGTACCTCTTCTTCCCTGTGCAAATGCCGAGGTAGTACCCTGAGGGAAAGTAGCTACCCAGCCATTGTCCAGAGCTTTCATAATATTATCAACCTCGCTCATATCAACCATTCTGTTGATGTTTTTTCCTTCTGCTCTCCAGGTTCTTTTTACCGTTACCGCACCTGCAATCTTGAAGATCTTGGGAAGAATTCCTTTATTCATAGTTTCTTCAGCAGCTACATAATAAAAATCGATTTTGGGATTCAGCAGATAAATCGGGTTTTTAATGGTATTTAAATATCCGTTATTTACAGCACAGAATGCGTGGTACATTGCAGCTACATCTGCAAAATACGTCTGATGGTTGGATACGAAAAGCACATTGGAATCCGGAAGATCCACAAGGTGTTCAGTACCGGTTATTTTTAATTTATTAAAGCCGTTGAACCTTCTGTAGGATACAACTCCTAAAATAAAAATAATTAACCTTTTTAAAAAATAAGGTGTTCCGAATGCATCGGTGAAAATATTTTTCTTCGCCATCTCTCAATTAAACACGGTAATGCAAAGTTACATTTTTTTCAGCAACTGGCTAAACTCACTCAATATCATTGCTGTAGCGCCCCAGATAATATATCCGTTGAAATTAATCACCGGGACTTCGTGGCCTCCTGCACTTGGAAGCGCCATCAGTTCAGGACTGTCGGGCAGATTAAGGAAAGAAGTGATGGGAAATTCTATGGTTTCCACAGCTTCACTCTGCTGAAGAACAAAGAGCGGGTTCTTTTTCGTATATGAAATATAAGGATATACATAAAAGTTGCTTGGTGGAATATAGATGGGAGACATTTCTCTGATGATCCTTACATAATGTTTATCTATTCCTATCTCTTCCGAAGTTTCACGTACCGCTGTTTCAGCGAAGTCTCTGTCCATTTCCTCACGTTTTCCGCCTGGAAGGGAGATTTGTCCGCTGTGACGGTCATGTTCGTTAATCGTTCTCTGAATCAAAGGAAAGTACCACTCATTATTTTTTAAATACAATACGATATTAACCGCTGCAAACTTTGGATTTTTTGCCAGCACTTCATCATAAGTAAATACAGGACGGTAAGGTGGCGAAAATACGCCATGTGCATTTTCACCGGGCAGGCCTACACTCTTTATTTTTCTTAACAGGTCTTTTCCGAAACTTTCCATACTTCAAATTTAATAATATAAACTGAAGAATGGAAGCCGTTAACATTAATTAACCATCCCGGGATATTTTATCATGATCATCTACCGGAATTGTAGAATATAAAGCAGGAAGGAGAGGGTTACCGTATTTTCCCCTAACGGCAATAAGTGACCTTGTGAAAACCATAAACCGTTACTTTAAATACCATAAACCGTGATTTTTAAAATTTACGCTGATATGGTGGTTTCTTGCTTTGGTTTACCTTCTACCTTTGTCTCACTATTAACCAATTAATTTTTACTAAGATGAAAAACTTCATTACAGGTGTATTTACACTAATGGCCATGAGTTTCGGCTTCGCACAAGCAAACATAGATGTGACTGCCCAGATCGGAAACTTAAACACAGCTACAGTAGACCAGACAGGTCTTTTGAACATCAACTCCTTAACACAGGATGGGAACCGTAATACCGCGGATATTGACCAGGTAGGTGCTTTCAACGTAAACATTGCCTCAAGCGTAGGAAACAGAAATTCAATTGACGTAGACCAAACCGGAGTTGCCAACTATAACAACGTAAGCCAACAGGGTAACAGAAACTCTGCAACAACCTGGCAGTTCGGAATGCAGAACTCTACAGAGCAGACTCAGATAGGTAGAAGAAATGAGGCATCATCTATGCAGTTAGGCAGCGGAAACGAAGTCGTACAATATCAGGATGGAAGAAGAAATTCAGCTTCAGCCATTCAGGTAGGAGATGACAATGCTGCTTATCAAGTACAGGATGGTAGAAGAAATGAGGCTACCGGGCTTCAGTTAGGAGACAGCAACATTTTAGTACAGTATCAGAGCGGTGATGACAACAGCGCTACCAATGCTCAGCTAGGTGACGGTAATATTGCACTTTCTGCTCAGGTAGGAGATGATAATACTTCTGTAGGAGCTCAGATTGGAAACGGTAACCAACTGTATCAGCTTCAGGCTGGTGATTCTAACACTGCCATTGATCTTCAGATGGGTAACGGTAACTTTACCTGGGTAGCTCAAAGCGGAGTAGGTCATATGCACGTAGGAGCACAAGTTGGTAACGGAAACGCCATGGTGGTGAACCAATCCAACTAAATCCGGATGTAATGTAATCTTAAAAAGGAGAAGCATACAGTTTCTCCTTTTTTAAACCTTAAGCACTTTACAATTCTCTATTCATCATATACCTTAATAAAAATGAATGCCGTATATAAGCTGGGATTAGGACTGCTGCTATTTTTTGCCACAGTTTCTGTAAATGCTCAGCAGGTAGACTGGGATAAGGTCAACAGCAGTACTGTTCTCAAGGTTATTGCCGGACAGAACGCAGAGCAGACACTTTATGGTTCACAGGTGATCCAGGCAGGGAATTATAACAATGCAGAACTCTCCCTTAATGCCAGAACCAATATTGCCGTTCAGCAGCTTGGAGATTATAATACGCTTTTATTCATCAATTCATTCACGGATAAGGAAACAAAAACAGCTGTTACCGCACAGGGAAATAACAATATCATTGATATTACCGGAAGCAACAGTATTTCAGACGGAATGCAGATTCATGTAAAAGGCGATAACAGGACTATTTTCATGAGAAACTATTAAAACACAGTGATGAAACTTTTATATTCCTTAAGTCTGTGCACTTTATTTGTCTTCCTGTCTGTACAGGGTTATGGGCAGGAAGATAAAAAAGTGAATGCTAAGATTGAAAGCAGTATCCTTGAAAATCAAATCCGGCTGAAGGCAGTTGTTACCAATAACACAACAGTTTATAAAGAACTGAATTATCTTTTGGTTTCCATTAAAAAGGGAAGCGGAGGGAATCTCTCCAATAATCAGCAGAGCGGGAAGTTTTCCATCAATCCCAATGAAGTCAAAACACTGTCTGAAATCAATGTCAATCTTGAAAAAAAAGATGCTCTGAAAGCCTTTCTGTATGTAAGGGATGAAGAAACCCAGAAACTGATCGCAAAGGACAGTCTGGAATTGAATAATGATCTCTTTAAGAAGAAAGCTGCAAAAATAGAAGAAGATGCTGTTTTTGAACTAAAAGGCCTGACGATTGATGAGACGAAAACCAAGGTAGGTAAAGATTTTTATGATCTTTTCTATCTCCAGTACAGTCAGCTTCCGGATAAAAGCAGCTCGGCAGTCACTATTTCTGAACTGCCTCTTCGGGGAACCAGCGGACAGATCAATATCCAGATTGAGGACAAAGTGATTTACAGCTTTATGACCAACCCAAGTGAAGATTACTTAAAAGAACAGATGGCGGCCAGCCTGAAATATATCAAAGAGTTTAACGCAAAGAAAAATCTTATCAAAAATGAATTTATCTACTAAAAAAGTCAGTCATGAAAACTTTACTCATTATTTTGACCTTTATCGCGGGTATTTTCTGCGGAAAATCCCAGCAGCTTGTCTATAAGCCCATCAATCCAGCATTTGGAGGAGATACTTTTAACTATCAGTGGCTTTTGAGTTCAGCAAATGCACAGAATCAGTTTGATGAAAAAGACGATTACCGCAGTTTGCTTGATGACATGGATTCCCTCAACAGCTTCAGCCAGAGCCTGAATAGACAGGTGCTGAGCGAGCTGTCCCGAAAATTGTTTGAAGATCAGTTTGGAGAAGGCAGTATCAAACCCGGAAATTATCTTTTCGGATCGCTGTATTTACAGATTACGTCTACTGCTCAGGGACTTCTGATCAATATTTTGGATACCAGTACAGGCGATCAGTCCGAGGTCGTTATTCCAAAATAATAGTAACTAAAAACCAGACGTATCATGAGAACTTATACTTACACCAGAATTTTTTTCTGTACGGTCCTGCTATGCTGCATACAGGCGTGCAGTTCGATCTTGGGACTTCCTTCAGATCCCGAAAGATCTACCATGGGCGAGGGAACTCCCTCTACTGCGGAACTTAAAAATCTGCCTCTGCCTAAAGAAAAAATTGTTATTGGCGTGTACAAATTCAGAGACCAGACCGGGCAGTATAAGCCTTCCGAGAATGGGAATAACTGGAGTACAGCCGTTCCACAGGGCACCACCACTATTCTGATCAAAGCGCTGGAAGACAGCCGGTGGTTTATCCCTATTGAAAGAGAAAATATTGCCAATCTTTTAAACGAAAGACAGATTATCCGTTCAACCAGACAGGAATATCTGAAAGATGCCGATAAAAATAATCAGTCGCTTCCTCCACTTCTATATGCAGGAATTCTCCTTGAGGGCGGTGTGATTTCCTATGACAGCAATATCATGACCGGAGGTCTGGGAGCCAGGTATTTCGGTATAGGCGCTTCCACACAATACCGTCAGGACAGGATTACCATTTACCTGCGGGCTGTTTCTACTCTCAACGGTGAGATTCTTAAAACCGTTTATACCTCCAAAACCATTCTTTCCACCAGCGTTAACGGAAGTTTTTTCAGATATATAGATACAGAAAGACTGCTTGAAGCTGAAGTTGGACTTACCCAGAATGAACCCGTACAGCTTGCCGTAACAGAAGCCATTGAAAAAGCAGTTAGGTCTTTGATTATTGAAGGTGTCCGGGACAAAATCTGGGGTAAAGCTTCCGAAAATCTGGAGGGCTACCAGGCCATGATCAATAATTACAATAAAGAGCAGGAACAAAATTCAGGAAGAACAGTAGGCAACAAATTTCCTGAAAATTACAGACAGAAAGTATCTGTTTTTGCCAATATTGAAGCCCAGAAAGTCAAAGACGATTATGTGAATCCCAAGATGAATTTGGGTGGAAAATTAGGAATGAAATATTTTGTCAGCCCTCATTTCAATATCGAAACCAGCGCAGGCTATTTCACTATGGAAAACGAAAATATTATGAAGAGAAGCTACTTTGTTCCTGAAGTCAACCTTGAATACATCTTATTCCCGAAATACAGGTTCAGTCCTTATATCTATGGTGGGCTGGGTGCTATGTTTTCAGAATATAAGCCTCAGTATAAAGGGCAGTTTGGAGGAGGTCTTGAATATATGATAGGAAACAATACCTCACTACGCCTTTCTTCACAGTATGATATCGGTTTTAAAGACAATTGGGAAGGGCTGGTTAACGGAAAAAGAAAAGACCAGGCTCTTCGCTTTGCACTTGGGATCAACTTTTACCTTGGAAACAAATAAAAACATGAACTATGAAAACTTTAATAAAATTACTCAGCATATTCATCCTTGCTTTTTGTCTGTTTTCATGTAATGAAGACCTTGTAGAGCAGGCTCAGACAGGAATATTGAAAGGAAAAGTCGTAAAAAGAGGGACTAATGTACCTATTCCCAATGTGAAAATTTTTACGGCACCTACCACAGAAACCGTTTTCAGTGGGACCGACGGAGCATTCTCCATTGCCGCCATGCCGGTGGGAAATTACTCTGTAAAAGCCGAATTGTCTGGTTATCTTACCACTTTTCAGGCCGTAAACATACAAAAACAGGATCAGGTGGTTACGGTAGTTTTTGAGATGGATGATGATACCTCTCTGAATTCCCCGCCTTCAGCACCGCAGCTGCTAAGTCCAGTAGACAACGCGGTGAACCAGCCTTTAAGTGTTGAATTGACGTGGAGTGCTGTGGATCCTGATTCAACAGATGTCCTAAAATATAGTTTGACAGTGAAAAATAATCTGAATACGAATGTGATTCAGGTTAATGATCTGACGGCGAATCATTATACGCTTTCAGATTTGAAGTTTGGTGTAAGTTACTTCTGGCAGGTGTCTGTTTCGGACGACATTCACCCGCCAGTTTTAAGCTCAATCAGTAAGTTTACTACCAATACAGTTCCTGCTAACCGCTATCATTATGTACAGAAACAGAACGGAAACTTTATCATTATGTCCAGTGATGAACTGGGCAACAGCTTCCTGTTTACAAGTCCTTCCTATAACAGCTGGAGACCCCGGAAAAATAATAACGCAGGCCTGATTGCGTTTCTGAGGACAGAAGGAGGAAGTACCCATATTTATACCGCTAATCCGGATGGTTCCAATCCATTCAAAGTGACTACCGTTCCTGCAGCAGGATTCAATAATTATGAAATGGATTTTGCATGGAGTACCAACGGACAGGAAATTATTTATTCTAATTTCAATAAACTGTACAGGATCAACAAAGATGGAAGCGGGCTGAATTTAGTGTACACTACACCAGACGGCAGCATGATTTCCGAATGCGACTGGAGCTATGACGGAAGCAAGATTGCCCTGAAAACAAATGATTACAACGGATACAATACGAAGATCTTTATTATTGACATGACAGGTAATATCTTAAAAACTGTTTTATCAGGTTCTTTAGGAGCTTCCGGTGGTCTGAATTTTTCTGTAGACGGACAGATGCTTGTGTTTACCCGGGATCTTTCAGGGTACCAGGACGGAAGCGGCAATTACAGGCAGCTTGATTCTAATATATTTATCTATAATCTCACCAATGATACGGTATACAATATCTCTTCGGAAAGCGAAAAACCTTTGGGAACTAATGATCTGGACCCGAGATTTTCACCGAACAATGCACAGGTGATCTTTATGAACTCTTCCAATGATAATATTTCGCAGAAAAATATAATGGTTATTGATCTCAACTCTTCTATGACTGATCTTTCAAGAGCAACACTCTTCAGTAACGGTGAAATGCCGGACTATGAGTAGGGAAGATTGGTGCAGTATTTAGGGTTAGGAGGGAAGATAGGGACTGGAAGATGAATTTAGCTAAACACATAAGACGTACACAATTTTAAGTTTAAATTTTTTCCAGGTACCGTATTGTTATCTGTCAGTCTCTTATCTTCCACCGCCCTGATTATGAAATTAATCATTTTGCGAAGCAAAATTCACATTTCACATCAAAAGTTCCACAGTTCTTTATAAAAAGAAAAATTCCAAATCGCGAGGTTTGGAATTTTTCGGTTAATCGAAATAATTTTTTCTAATCAATCATGTGGTTTTCTAAGGCGTATTTTACAATTCCTACTGAGTTTTTTACATTCAGTTTTAAGAGAATTCTTTTTCGGTGGGTTTCTACGGTGTTGATGCTTATAAAGAGTTTTTCAGAAATATCTTTGCTGCTCAGTCCGTCGCAGATCAGTTTCAGAATTTCTATTTCGCGGCGGGTAAGAGGACCTTTAATAAGACGGCTGGGCCTGCCTTCGCTGCTGATGAAGCTGATCATTCTTTCTTTTGCGTAGTCGCAGATGTAGATTTCGTTGAGAAGCAGGGCATTGATTGATTTCATGAATTCATCATACCTGCTGTTTTTGTCAAGATAGCTTTTTATGCCTTTGTTGAAAAGCTTCCGGATGTCAATCACTTCATAATCATTGCCAATGACAATAATTTTGATTCTGTTGTTATTGGTGGTAATGTCTTCTACAAGTTTGAAAATATCTGTAAGTATCAGCATATTGGAGCTGATGACCAGAATTTCCGGGGGTTCTTCTTTTAAATGTTCAAATAAAGATTCATAAGAATTACAAATGTCAATGTTGTTAAAAATCTGGCTTTGTGCCAGTAGTTTTGATAAACTTTCAGTATACAGTACCGGTTCATCAAAAATGGTTAATCTTGGTTTCATCATGGTCAGTTTTGTTTATATAAAAATAGGAAAAAATCTTTGTATTTTAAACAAAATTGATAAATAATTGTAAAATTTTACATTAATAATGATTGTAAAATGAAATTTTTATTGATTTTTTATTAAATAATTCCCTTTTTATTGATTTTTGAATTTAAAAATTAGAGTTATTGTTTTATAAATCTCGTATTATAAAGAGTTTTGACAATTATTTTTTTGAAAATTAATTTATTTAATTAACACGGTAGGGATATGTTGAACAGGAAAATTAATGGAATTGGCAATAAAACAAAATTGATTGGCTTTATGATGCAGTTCTTTTGCCTTCTCAATCATCGATTCTTCGGCTACTGTAACGGTAGGATAGAGGGTTAGGAAAGTAAAATGTCTGCTTCCGTCAGCCGTTTCAGTCATAATTCCGGTAGCTTCATCCGTGTAATCAATTACATTGATAACGGCTTCAGAACAAAAATGAAGATACCAGAGCATGGGGCAGGAAGAAAGTGAGGACAGAAATAGTTCTTCGGGATTATGCTTTGTCTGGTCTCCACGGAATGTCAGGTCTGAAGAAGCTTTTACCAGCAGGATTTTGAGCCATTGTCCAAGAATAAGAAGTGCCGTTGACAACGTTATATATTCCGTTTGAAGAAAAGGAGTTATCTTTAGAGGTAATTTGAGCAAAAGCGTTTTGCACTGCAAGAAGCAGCACAAGAAATAAATTTTTTGTTATTGTATTTGAGTTTTCTTTAGTTGGTGCAAATCTAATAAAAAAACCTCCAGCAGGGCTAGAGGTTTGAATTTTTTGTTAATTAGAAAATTCTATCAATTCTTCTTTTTTAGAATTGTAGATTCTGTATTCTAAATATTTAAAAGAATCCCTTGGGATGATGGTTACCCATTTTTTGTACTTAATGAACCATTTCATCTGGATACTTTTGATGCCTTTGGTGAGGTAGGCTTCCACGAACGGATGTACATGCAGGTAGATTTTTCCTTTTTCTTTCTGCAGAATACTCCTCAGTGTTTCACCCATTCTTTCCACAATAACAATTGGAGCTACAATTTCTCCGTCTTTGTTCGGGTTTTCTTCTTTGGTTTCGATCTGTTTTTCCGGGCGGTTTCTTTGCCGGGTGATCTGGATCAGTCCGAATTTGCTCGGTGGAAGAATTTTATGACGCGCTTTGTCACGCTTCATTTCTTCTTTCAGGTGTTCATACAGATCTCTTCTGTGATCAGGATTCTGCATGTCTATGAAATCTATCACAATAATACCTCCCATATCACGGAGACGAAGCTGCCTGGCAATTTCTGTGGCTGCCATTTTATTCACTTTCAGTGCGTGTTCTTTGTTGACGGCAGTTCCGGTGGTAATATTATTTCCGGAGTTAACGTCTACTACGTGAAGAGCTTCTGTGTGTTCAATAACAAGGTAAGCGCCTTTTGAACTCGGAATGTTAACGTGTTTTCCGAAACTTTGTTTGAGCTGTTTTTCAACATTATAATATTCCAGAAGAGGAATATGAGAACTATAAAACTGGACAATATTCTTTCTTTCCGGAGCGATAATCTCCAGATAATTTTTCATTTCGGTAACCATCTGTTCGTCATCACAGATAATATTTACGAAATCCTGGTTGAAATTGTCTCTTAAAATAGCTGAAGCTTTGTCTTCTTCGCTTAAAACTTTAGACGGAACTTTATTTCGCTGGATGTTTTTAAAAGTACTTTCCCACTTCTGAATCAGCTGATTCATGTCGTTGTGAAGGTCGGCTACTTTTTTTCCTTCCGCTACTGTTCTGATGATAACACCGAAACCTTCAGGTTTAATGCTGTCAATCAGGGTTCTCAGTCTTTCTTTTTCTTCCGAGGTTCTTATTTTTTTAGAAATAGAAACTTTGTTGTCGAAAGGGATCAGAACCAGAAAACGTCCCGTGAGGGAAACCTGGGTAGAGATTCTTGGGCCTTTGGTAGAAATAGGTTCTTTAGTAATCTGAAGCAGAACCAGATCATCTTTTGCAATGACTTTGTCTACGGTTCCGTTTTTATCTATTTCAGGCTGTATCTCGAAATTTTTTAAGCTTGAAGTGCTTTGTTTTTTAGAAATAGTATCTTTTAAAAACTTTCTGTATGTAAGATACTGTGGGCCCAGATCCTGATAATGCAGGAATGCATCCTTATCATATCCTATATTAACGAATGCGGCATTCAGATTAGGGGCCAGTTTTTTTACTCTTCCTATAAACAGATCTCCAACTATAAAATCGCTTTTGTCCTCTTGCTCATGAAGTTCACATAGTCTTCCGTCTTCCAGCAGTGCAATCTTTGTAAGATCATCTTCATGCGAAACGATGAGTTCTTTCTTCATTTTTTCTAATAATAAGGTTAAGATGATAGGAAACGGCTCTGTTTTTTTTTGCAGGTCATCTGATATTAAATATAAGGATTTAGAATGAAAAATCTTTATATTTTTTTTGAAAATACCGGAAACAGCCTGTTTCCTTGAGGAATCTTATAGTTGCAAACAAAAATATAGTCGGTGAACTTTAAAAAATTAAAACCACCAACTATATTTATTATATTGTAAATCTCAAGAAAAAGAGATTATTTCTTCTTATGTCTGTTTGCTCTTCTTCTTTTCTTTCTCTTGTGAGTTGCAACCTTGTGTCTTTTTCTTTTCTTTCCGCTTGGCATAATTTTAATTTTTTAGTAACTAGTTAATATTCAGTTAATGTTCTTATTTTACTGCAACTTTTGTTTTTACTTTCTCTACAAAAGATTTTGAAGGCTTGAAAGCAGGAATATTGTGAGCAGGAATCTCAATTGCAGTGTTTTTAGAAATATTTCTTCCTGTTTTAGCAGCTCTTGTTTTAATGATAAAAGATCCAAACCCTCTCAGATAAACGTTATCCCCATTATACATAGAAGTTCTGATCTCCTGCATAAAAGCTTCTACAACTTTCTGTGTTTCATTCTTTTCTGTTCCCAACTTATTTGAGATGGTGTTTACCAATTCTGCCTTTGTCATTTCCTTTTTTAATTTTAAATTTTAGGTGTGCAAATTTAGTTAAAAAAATTGAATACTAGCAAATTAGTGGCAAAATATTTTTGTTTAAATGGTAGAGTTTTAATGTTTACGGTATATTAATATTACATTAAGTTATTCTACATACTGGAATTGTAATAGCCGTTCTCTACACAGAAACGGATAAGATGGAGCTTTGTTTTCAGTCCCAGTTTTTCTGTCAGCCTGTTAATGTAAGTATCTATCGTTCTGGTGCTCAGGTTCAGCTTTTCTCCAATCTCTTTATTGCTGAATCCCTCATAACAGAATTTCATCAGCTGGATTTCGGTTGGGGTAAGTTCTTCCTGTCCTTTTTTCTGCCGCTCCATATAATCCTGTACAGCAAGAGGCTGTTGTTCCCATTCTTTAGAATATGCCTCATAATCAAACTCTTCAGAACCTGTGCTTCCTTTAATAATATCCTTAATAATATTGCTCTTTTTCTGGCAGTAATATATATTGGGAATCTTAGAAAGAATTTCTGCCATATCTTCCTGGTAGGTACTGGAATAGGTTACAATTGGCGTTTCAGTATTGTTTTTTCTGATGTACTTGATGGCTTCAATTCCGCTTAATACCGGCATGAATAGTTCAATGATGAACACATCCTCCTGTCTTCTGTAGATTCTGTTTACCAGCTCGTGCCCGTTATTACAGTCATTCAGAAGCATATAGAAAGGGTTCTCCATCAGCGTTTTGATCATGATTTTTTTAAAATAGAAATCACTGTCAGCTATAGAAAATCGCACCGTATTGGATAAAATTTTACTCATCTTTTAATATCGATTTGGCCTATGATATTTAAAATTCAGAGGCCTAATTTATGAAAAACTTATTAAAGTGAAAATTAATCTTAATTTAATTCTAGATAGGTTGAAATTAGTGCAGGTAAAATACAACTTGTGCATAAATTTTTTTTTTTATATTTTCACAGGCCAAACAAATTGCAAATTATGTCTTCTACTCGGGAAAAAAAATTAAACAAATCGGACGTCAGAACGGGCATTCTGAAGTTTATCCTATCTTTTGCAGTTCTTTCTGTAGTATCCTTTCTATGTCTGTTTCTCTTTTTTAAGAGTTATGCTGTGCAAAGAGAAGGAATTGATAGGGATGCCCGTGAATATACAACTCTTATGGAGAAAAGTGATAAGCTTAAAACTGTTGTTGATGAAATTTACAGTGAAATGAGCCAGCACGATAAGGTAGTAAATGATGGGTTTCTACGAACCAGCATCCTGGATAAGATGAAAGACGTCAAAAATGTGATGGGTAAGGACAGTGCAGGAAGCTTTAAACACTATGCCATTCTGATGAAGCAGATCAATCCCATGCTTACCCTTAAAAGAGAAATTGTTAAGCAGGGGAATAAAAAGCAGGGAACATGGGCCGAACTGCAGGATTGTATGGGAAAAACGGGAGTTGTTGACAGGGAGCTTCTGAAAGATCCTACAAGAAACTTCACAGGAGGTAAAAGAAGAAAATAAATAAAAAATAAAGTTATGCAGGGACAAATCACACTATCCAAAAAAGAGAGGCATTACCAGTTTTTTTATTTGATACTGATGCTTCTGGCTGCCATGATATTTCTCGGGATCATCTTTTTAAAAGGATTTGCTTCACCGTTTTCGGACGAAGACATAATAGGTATTCAGAGGCTTGAGAAAAAAAACGAATTCGAGAAGCAGCAGAAGCTCCTTCAGCCCAGAATAGACAGTACCTATTCTATTATCAGTAAAATGTCTGGCACAGCTCCAGAACCTTATATTGAACAGGAAATTTCTATCGGAATTAATGATATTGGGAATCACTTTGATGACGGAGTAACTGATATCCGTAAAGAAGCTTATCCGCAGATCGTTAAATTCTATAAAATGTATTTTGAAGATAAAAGGGCGCTTTCTATTACCACGGAAACTATTCAGAAACTTGAAAAAGATCTGGCGGACTGCCAGATAGGATTCAAAAATAAACAGGGACGCCTTTATGACAGAAATGAACAAATTAGGAACAGAACCCAGTAAGCCAATCAATAAATATTAAAAAAATAAAACACATCAATCACTAACTATGAATTATTTTCAAAAAAACAAAAAGAACATTATAATCGGTGTTATAGCATCCCTGCTGGTTGCTGCACTTGTTGCACTGTGGCTTCAGAAGAAAGTGATCCACTCTTCGGATGATATTCTTGGAATCGTTTATCCTTCCACTTTGTTCGTAGGAGATACCCTTTCATTCGATGACAATACCCAGTTTGCCAAAACCAAAAAATGGACTTTCGGAGATGGAACTACCTCTGATAAAAGCAAAGGAATTCATTTCTATAATAAATCCGGATATTACACGGTAAGTTTAATTGTGGATAATAAGTACACGAAATCTTTCCAGGTAATGGTAAGGGAAAGACCAATGAGGCAAGATACCACAAAGACTGCCACTACTATTGAAGCTCCTCTTCAGGCCATGCAGAATGAAGCGGTGCAATTCCGGGCGGTGTCTGATGCAACCAAGTTTGAATGGAGATTTGGAGAAAGCGGAGGGGTAGACGCCAGAGAAAAATTTGCCATTTACACTTTTAAACAGCCGGGTGAATATAAAGTGGCTCTGTTTACAGAAGAAAACAGAGAACCTGTTTATCATACGATTAAAATTACTCCTGAGTATAACTCTTTGGATGACGTACTGCCTGTAGAAGATGCTTATGCTAAGGTTGATAACAATTTTAAATACCACCTGCAGCAGATTGCCAACGGAAACGACTTTAATACACATTACAACTACCTGCTGAAAACGTACCTGTGTAACAATGAAAATTCAGTGGTAAAGGTAAATGACAGCAAAGTTAATAACTTCTATATGTACTGTGCAGGACTTCAGTTTGACAAGAATGTAGTAATTCAGACTGTGAAAGTGAACTTTGATGACACACAGACCTGTGTAACGAAAGTAGATATCAACCAAAGCAAATAATATTCTCCGGGATAACCGGTTACGCCAATCATAAAAAGATAAAATAGGATGAAAAATAAATTTCCTCTAGCAGCATATTATATAGGATTATCAGTGTTATTAGCGAGCTGTCAGGTGAAGCTGCCGTCTAAAAGAACCCCTGAGCCGTCACAATACGGACAGGTAGACAACTCACCGGTAGTGAATGGATACCCGAAAAAAGCGGTCCCATGGATCGTTATTTCAGACCGCTCAAGAAACACGGCCTATCTTGATAAAGACGACGAAAAGTCTTATAAAGAAGTTAAATTCCTGGAACCATTAATGGTCCTGAAGCACAGAGACGGAATGGTAAAAGTAGCGGAATACGTTCCGGATGCTTTAATGAAAAAAGTATCGTCAAAATCCATCAAAACTTATGGATGGATTGCCGAATCTGACCTTCTTTTATGGAACAGCTCCTTAAAAAGTGAAAAGACCGGCTACCCTGTAAGAGTAGCAGTGGTTCCGAATAACAGTGATGTGATCAGAAGTGCCGAAAGGTATTACAAGAATGACTCCATTATGGTATTCAATTCACCAAGCCTTATAGAAAATGCTAAAACCAAAATTCCGAACGGACAAATGGTGTACGTGTACAAGCAGGCGGAAAACAACAGAAGGTTCCTGGTAGGTAAAAAACCATCTATCGATATAGACAGTATCAGTACCAATCTTTACGGGTGGGTAGATGCTAATGTGATTTCTACATGGGGTGAACGTTCCGCTATGAAACTGAAAAATGATGCCGGATATAACGATACTACCTTAGGAGTTCATGAAGGATATCCCGGAGGGGCCAATACCGAAAACAGAACCGCTATTCTTCTGACGGATGCGAGCAAGAGAACTCCTCTTGAAAATATTTATCCTGTAAGTCTGGCACTGAATGAGGCTCCAACTCCTGATTCTAAAACAAAATATTTTACCAATATCCTGGATTACAGTAAGAATTATGTATTTAATGTTTTAGGAGATAAAATTTATTTTGACCGGTATAAAGAAATAACGGAGAGAGATAAAAACATCAATATTGTTTTTGCATTGGATATAAGTGCTCCTAATGCACCGTATGCGCCCATTGTAAAATCATTACTTCAGGATCTGCAGCTTAAATTTGAAACCCCTTCTTATTTTAGTACAGTAAAGTATGGTGTTGTTTTGTATAAAAACAATCCATGTGGGAATAATGTGGCAGTTTCCAGTTTAAATACAGATTACAGCAAGATCACCAAATTCATTGATGAAAAAACGAATGAAATGAACTGTGTAAGCAACAGTGGGTATCAGCCGGTAGGCGAAGCACTTTCTGCTGCCGGAAACCTGCTTTCCAATATGCCGGATGAAACGAATATCGTGATCACAGTGGGAACTTCTTCGTCTAATCAGAACGGAAATATGTATGGAGTGATCAGCTCACTTTCACAGGCCCAGGCAAGATTAATCATGTTCCAGACCAGCGCAAGATCATCTGATAATTACAATGATTTTGTATTGATGTCTGAAAACGTGGTAACCAATACGGCCAAAAATATAGCTGAGCTTAAAAAGGAGAAGATCGTTAAACAAAATGACGTTCTTACTAAGAATAATTTTAGTCTGATAGAAGGAGATGCCGGATTTTTCTCATTAGATTATCCTAAGCAGAGTATGTCTCAGGGATTTGTGATCTTCCCTAAAAAAGGAGAAATTGCAACGCCGGGATATCTTAAAAAGTCTGTAGACAGCCTTATTGCACAGGTAACTTTAGATAATCAGACGATTGATAAATCACTTAACGAATATTTCCACTCTTCTGTAGGGGCAGGAAATACCGATGTAGACGTGAAATATAAATATCTGTATCCAGGACTTACGAATCCTGTTTCCGCAGGAATTGCTGCACAGCTGATCAACTACGGAAACCCATTCCTTGTGAAAGGGCATATTCCGAAAGACCTGAAAGATTTCAAACCGGGACATGAAAAAGGAATCCTGATTTCTGAAACAGAATTTGATCAGCTGAAAAACTTCTATACTGAAGTATATCAGAAAACAGAAGCTGCCAGAGAAGATTTCAGCAGAGCAGGCGCTATCAGGGAATATATAAAATTGCTGAAAAAATATAATCCTACAATAAAGTTCCTGGACAAAGGAGATCTTTATCAGAAATCTATGGCTTACGCTGTAGGTTTGAGTACCGGATTTGACCTTTCTGAAGAAGAGCTGATGGCTAAGTTTAACTTGAGAGGCTGGAAAAAATCTAAAGATATTTCAGATCAGACGGTAAGAAACTACTTCCTGAACTATAAAAAGCTTGCAGACAGAATGCTTTCCTATAGAAAACATCCTGCTGTAAAGATTGAACAGAACGGACAGACGTTCTACTGGCTTAATGAGCACTTTATGCCAACCATGCAGGAAACAGAAGCACCGGAATATACCAAACATTAATTGGCAGTATAATAATATCAAAAGCAGAAGTTCAGTACTTCTGCTTTTTTTGTGCAGAAAATGATGAATTGATGATTTCCGGTATGAATTATTTCTGTGATCATTCAGCGCTCAGAAAATGCAGAAAATTCAGTCTTATTTCTCATTTAAGTGTAAAATATCATTGATTATCAATGTTTAATAAGTATTATGAAATCTTTTATTTATGGGGTTTTGAGTGTTGTTCTTAAATCTAATGTCGTAGAATTACTACAAAAAGTCGTAGAACTACTACAATTTTTCAGATTTATAGTGAAAAGCTTTTTTTAAACAAATGGACGTTCTATATTTGCTCACCAATCAATCACTAAATCACAAAATATTAACGATTAAAGTTTACCAATCATGGCAGCAAATTCAAGAGGAATCTTAAAATTCAACGGAGGAGAAGGTCAGAAATTATTAAAGCTGAACTACAGCGTATCTAGATCTACAGACGTTTCAGGACGTGTAGCATCAGATCCTTCCAATGCCCTTATTAAAATTACAGTAGAAGCTACTGAAAAATCAGACATCCTTGAAAGCTTACTAAACGGAAAGTATAAACCTACAACAGGAGAGGTTACTTTCAACAAATCTCACGAAGAAGGAACATTGATCACCCTGAGCTGGAACAACGGATACGTGATTCAGCACCAGGTGGAGTTTGACGCAATAGACGAAAACAGTATGTTGATCAGTTTTGTAGTGAGTGCAGAAAACATTGACTTCGGAAATTCCAAGTACGAAGGAGTATGGCCGGGTGCTTAATCTTACACTATTACACATCAACATTCATAAAAAAAGGCTGTCCCAAGAAAGACGGTCTTTTTTGCCTGTGATGGTCTGTTCTATGTTGGTTACATAAACAATAGACAAATAACCTGCCGGAAATGTATAGACCGGATGATTTTTTTTATTATCTTTAATGTATTCAAACACAGTAAAATATGAAAACCCAAACACAAAATATGCCGAAAAACTCTTCATTTCGTCCGTCTCAGAATGCCGACGGAATTTCTGAAAATCAACATTCCGGAATTAACCGCCTGGTGAAGTTGTCTTTAGTGATAGAAGGGAAAATTATTAAATTTTACAAACACTTTAAGCTGAAACAGAGTACCAGCCGCCACCATGAATTTAGTTTAACCTTAGCTCATGATGCTTTGGGAGACCGTCAGACCCATACTCTCGAAGAAGCCAATAAATTCCTGGGAAAACGCCTCACAGCTGTTATTTCGTATAAAGATATTGAGAATAGCCCCGAAAGAAATTTTGTAGGAATCATTACCAAGGTAGGTTTCAGTCAGGAAAAGATGAGTCTTGGGAATATTGTCCTTTCAGGATACAGTCCAACCATTCTTCTTGATGGTGCTCCGCATGTGCAGAGTTTCGGAGGCGGCCAGCCTGTGAATATGGGAATTATTGCCGAAGAAGTTATCAAACAGGGTATTGATAAAAGCCGGTTTGATATCAGAATTGATACCAATGATTATTCCCAGATCATATACAGCAGCCAATACGATGAAACCCATTATAACTATCTTGCAAGAATGGCGGAAGCCTACGGTGAGCAATTTTATTATGACGGCGAAGTTCTGCATTTCGGTAAACTTCCGCCTCAGAATAAACCTATTAAACTGACATACGGAAGTAACGCGGATGATATTAAAGTAGAGCTAAAAGCAGTTCATACGAAACCTGAATTCTACGGATATAACAGCAGCCGTAACGAGAAACTTACTTCCGGAACAACACCTATCCAGCATGTAAGTGATCTGGCCAAAACAGCTTATGAACACAACGACAAAATTTATAAAACACCTGCTCTTCAGGTAGCTCCTATAAAAGCAACGACTCATCTTGATGTTGAATATTCACAAAAAAGCACTTCAGGAAGCGAGGCCGTAAATGTATTTTCAGTATCAGGAAATACTACAGTTCCGTTTTTACATCCGGGGTGTGTAGTTGATCTTCAGATGAGAAAGCCTGATACCAACGAATCATCCTATTTCACCAGAATTATGGTGACAGAAACTACACATGAAATTGATACCATTGGCCATTATACAGGAAGTTTTGATGCAATTGCTTCAGATACAGGATTTTTACCAAAACCGGAATTCACATCCCCAAAAGCCGAACCACAAATTGCAACCGTGATTTCCAATGCCGATCCCGAAGGACAGGGAAGAGTACAGGTAAGATTTGACTGGCAAAATAATGATACAACTCATTTTATCAGAATGATGAGCCCTGATGCAGGAGGAACAGACCGGATTACTCAAAACAGGGGCTATGTTGCCATTCCTGAAGTAGGAGACCAGGTAATGGTGAACTTTGTACACAGTCATCCGGACCGGCCATTCGTTATGGGAGGAATGTTCCATGGCGGAGTAGGACTTGGCGGAGGATTAGATAACCGTGTGAAATCTATTCAGACCAGAAGTGGCCACAAAGTAGTATTTACAGAAGATGAAAGCATCATCATTACTGATAAATCCGGAAACGAAATCCATTTAGATACAACAGGAAGCAATATTACCATTACTGCCCCTGAAACCATGACATTGAACTGCAGAAATATGAATATTAATGTTGGTGAGAATATGACAACAAATGTAGGCGTCAATAAAATGGATACCATCATGGTCAACCATTCTGAAAGTGTAGGCTCTATGAAATATCTTTCTACCGGAGCCGATTTTATCACGAATGTAACCGGGAAAATGACAGAATTTATTCAGGGAAATAAAGAGTCTCACACAGAAAAAGACAGATTAAGAGTAGCCAACGGACAGATTACCACCCAAAGCCAGGGAACATTTGAGCAGCATGCTCAGAAAGAAATACAGAATAATTCCGGAGAGAAATCTAAAAATCATTAATCTCCGGAAATGGGCAAAGAATCTTACATAGGTGGTGATTATATAGAAACAACCGGTGGCGATGCTAAGACTTTTGCAGGAAAAAGTATTGTTAACTCTTCTGTACAGCAGTTTGCTCAAACAGGAGAAACAGCAGGAGTAAGCTATAAGGCAAATGCTGCACCACCTTCATTAGGAAGTTTGGATCTTATTAAAATTAAGATCAATACAACTTTTGATGTATGTCATGATGAAGTTTCCAGTTTCAGTGAGTTTAAAAATTTCTGGATACTGGAAGATAAAGGAAAGTATTACCATTGGCTTAGCCTCAGAGGAAATTCTGATGATAAAAATAAGCCGGATCCTTTACCTATCACTCTGGCAAGTACAGACAATTTTGTGTTTACAGCCACTTTTAAAACAAAGGGGCCAATAACGTGTAAAATCCGGGTACAGGATTCAAATAAAAAATATGTTTTTAAAGAACAGCAGCATCCTAAAAAGAACAAGGACGAAGAGCACGAACTAACATTCACCTGTGATACGAAGCCTTATAAAGACACTGTTCAGTATCTCGAGAACTTTACGCTCCATTTTGAATATTCTGAAGACGGAACCAATTGGGTACCCATGAAAAGTGTTAAGTTCTGTTTGTATCTTACATGGAAAACACCATTGTACAACAATTTTGAGAACCTTCCGTCTGTAAGTGATACAATGCAGATAAAATGCCAGCCCAACAAAAATCAAAAGAATATTTTTGAAACACTATTGTGGCTAGGCTGTAAAGGAGGATCTGGAAAAGGGAATACCGGTAAAACAAAAGAGGAAAATGAAGAAATAGTTTTAGATTCTATCTTTAAACAATTTGAAACCTTAAAAATAATAAGAAGAAGAGAAGGGCAGAATAGACCAGATGGAACTTCGTATTTAACGAAAAACTGGAGCGCAGAAGGATTAGGATATTGGAGGGGAATAAGCGCAGTTGATGCCAATCCATTAACAGATGCCAGGGACCCAAGGGCATATATGTTTTATGATGCGGCTACAGGTGCCTATATAGAAAGAACCAGTAGGGTTATTTTAAAATATGGGGAATTCAGATGTGGTGAATGGACAGCCTTTTTATTGTATATAGGATTTGCTCAAGGTATTGCTTTGGACCAGTTTGCAATCTTTTCAGGAAGAGGGCATAATGATAGTTTTATGGCACAGATAACCACTCATTTTGTTAATTTAATGTTTTTAGTAAAAGGCTGGAATATTAAAGATCCTCTAGCTCCGGAGTTGCCGCCTTCTACAGCATATAGAGCGCAGGGAAATGCAAATCCTCTCCATTATTTTTCAGATCATGTTTTTACTTTATTTGAAAGAAATGGGGTGAAGAAATATTATGATGCATCATATGGCCTCAGATTTAAATCCGGCCAGAAAACAGATAAAAAACTGTTGGCAGAATATTCTACTTCAGCTTTGACTGGGGTATTGTATATGAGAGAGAAGACACCCGGAAAGAGTGAATATAAAACCATTACAACCAATATGGAACAACATTTGGTCATTAGTCTGTATAAAGGACTTGGTGGTGGACCTTATTTAACTGATGATAAAATAACATATACTTTATGAGACGTTTGATTTTTTTATTTTCATTTCTTATAATTAATACTCATTTTTTATTTTCCCAAATAAAAGAAAACAATATGGATACTATATTAATTACAGATAATATACAATTATATTCTCAAAAGAATTCTGCTGACTGGAATTTGATTTTAAATACGAATAATAATAAAAAAACTTTGATTAATAAGAAAAATCCAGCTCCTCAAACAAATCAGTTTCTTAAGTCTTCAAAGGATTATTTTTTAGATATTCCGAAATTAATAGACGGATTTTCATATAAAAATAATATTTACTTTTTTGTTTTTATAGAAAGAGCACTTTGGTTATATCAATCAGATTTGGAAGGAGGAAATTTAACAAAGAAAAAAATAATGGATATGATTCCCGGATCTGTAGATAATTTCGGGGATGCTAAATTTTTTATAGAAAAATGTGATCATGATAATGACACTTATTTCTCCGTAACACATTCAAGGGTTGGCAGGCAGATCACAAAGTTTTTTGAATTGAAAAAAAATGACTTTACGGTAAAAGAATTTGATTTTTCAGAAAACAATACCGTTTTATCAAAAGAAGATCATGATATTTTTTATGACAAAAATCTGAAAGAAGACAAAGAAGAAATAAAAAAAGAGATAAAAAAAATAATATCGAAGATATCGAAAGATGATGCTAAATTCAATTATTTAGGAAATTTGAAAGGCATGAATGGAACTTATTTTTTATATTCCGATAAAACGGTTCATTTTCTTCTGTTTACAAATGATTATGAATGGATTTCACCCAAGTTTAAAGAAAAAGTTCTAAAGTGAAATTTTAAAAATTATAGAATAAAAAAACAACATCAAAATTTTACCATAAAAAGCCCTGTCTGAAAAACAGGGCTTTTTTGTGGATTTATCCTTCTGTATTCGGAAAATGAACCTTGATACTTCCCGTTTTAGTGTGAAAATAAATATAGAATCAATAGAGATAAATAATGACTAATAAAGGATATTTTTGATTGTTTTAAATCAAAAGTCGTAGAATTACGACATCAAATCGTAGAATTACTACAATTTTTCAGATTTACAGTGAAAAGCTTTTTTTAAAGAAATGGACGTTCTATATTTGCTCAACAATCAATCACCAAATCACAAAATATTAACGATTAAAATTTACCAATCATGGCAGCAAATTCAAGAGGAATCTTAAAATTCAACGGAGGAGAAGGTCAGAAACTATTAAAGCTGAACTATAGCGTATCTAGATCTACAGACGTTTCAGGACGTGTAGCATCAGATCCTTCCAATGCCCTTATTAAAATTACAGTAGAAGCTACTGAAAAATCAGACATCCTTGAAAGCTTACTCAACGGAAAATATAAGCCTACAACAGGAGAAGTTACTTTCAACAAATCTCACGAAGAAGGAACATTGATCACCCTGAGCTGGAACAACGGATACGTGATTCAGCACCAGGTGGAGTTTGATGCAATAGACGAAAACAGTATGTTGATCAGTTTTGTAGTGAGTGCAGAAAACATTGACTTCGGAAATTCCAAGTACGAAGGAGTATGGCCGGGTGCTTAATCTTACATTACTACACATCCACATTCATAAAAAAAGACTGTCCCGAAAAAGGCGGTCTTTTTTGCCTGAAATAATCTTATTCTGTGCGTATTACAAAAGATACGCAAATCAGAAACCTTTATGAAATAAACAGACCGGATGATTTTTTTATTAACTTTAAGGTAGATAATCACAGAAAATCATACATAGAATAAATATGATTCTGAAAAATAAAAAGAAACCCTCCAATAGAGATCTGAAATAATAAGTTCAGTCAAATACACCAAATCTAAAAACCACTAAACAATGAGTAAGGAAAGTTACATAGGCGGAGATTATATTGAAACCACGGGTGGAGATAATCGTAGTTTTGCGAAAGAAAATATTGTGAATTCTTCAGGAACACAGTTTAGACAGGAAGGAACAGAGGGAGTGACTTACGGAACCAACAAAGATCCGGTTAATATTACAGCCGCCGCAGTACTGAATGCTTATGTTGCCCGGCTTGAAGATAAAACTTACACTAAAATCAGTTCCGCTACAGTAGGTGATACAGTATACATAGTTGTGAAAACAGCAGGGCTGGCAGGTAAAAAAATAGAAGTCAATCTAAAAGACCGTGATGGTATTTTAAGCGCAAAGCCATATGAGTTGGTAGACCTGTTTCAAGATGACAAAGATGTAGAGGGAGTACTTACGGCAACGGTAGACAAAGAAGGCCTTGCTGTTTATAAAGTAAAACTTCAGCCTACAGCAGAAAAAAAAGATATTGAAGCCTGGGGAACTAAAATAAACAGTGCCAAAGACAAAAAAGTAAATACCTGCATCATGGTAGATGCCGGGAAGCATAATCCCGGAGTGGAAATTACTTATATGGGGAAAAATCCAAAAGAGAGTGAAAATGATTCCCAGACAGCTTCTCAGCCCAATTACTGGCTTGATGAAAACGGAAAATGGTTTGAGATTAAATATTGTGAATGCAGTGTTTACTCTATTGATAAAGAATTGCTTAACGGTCCGAATGTTGTTCATACCAAAGCAGACAGTAAGGTAAAAGGGAATGCGGGAATCCAGAAAATTATAGCCATTGTTTTACACAGGACAATCGGTTCATCAATTGCCGGGGCTATTGCTCATACAAAAGGAACCCATTTTTATGTGGAAGGATCACGGGGTACTGATGGCGAAATATTCCAGCCGATTAAGCTGGATCAGTATTCCAATCACATTATGAATAAGACGGCACGTACTGCCCATATGGAAATCCAGACAGAAAATTCCATCGGAATAGAGGTGATCGGAATGGCTTATTACAAAGATGGAAAAGACCTGTATACCGTTTATGATACCAAGGTGAAAAATCCGGAATCTGTTAAATTAACGGCAGCCTTCAAAGGACAGCGTCAGATTAATGGAAAATGGAAAGATGCTGATATTTACTGGGATCAGCTGACTGATGCACAGGTTAAATCAGTAAAGTGTATTGTAGTTGCATTGATGAAAAAATACAACCTGAAAAAAGAAAATATCTTTACCCATGAAGAAATGCAGTCCAAAACTGCAGGTGAAGGCCAGGTTGTAAAAGATGCTATTCTTCCATTATTAAATGAATGCTTATGAGAAACGTATTATTGATCCTATTTACATCTATCCTTTTCTCGGGATGTGGTTCCTTACAGGGGCAGAATAAAGATGTAGAACAGTTTGTTAAAAAAGTAGTGGAAATCTACAACGAAAAAAATTCTGATAAATTTAACCAGTTGATTGATAAAAATTCAGGATTGACCCTAATTACAACCACCGGTCCTAATAACAGCTGGTTAAAAGTGCAGAAACTTTGTCTGGATAAAAAATGCCTTGATAACAGAATTGCAGAATCAGCAGGAGTTCCTTATCAGTCACTTTTGGAAGAATACAAAACAGGAGATCTCAATCTGAATACCATTGAATTTACCGAAAAATCATTTTTTGAATGTGAAAAAATTGAGAAAGAGGGAATTTTTGTCGCTTCAGAAAATAAATTTCACGCTTTATCAGAATCCATTAATTTCTTTCTCGAAAATTCTCCTAAGATCCTTGGTGAAGAATTAGAAGCAAAGAAGAAAAACGAACTGGTAAAAGACATTGGGAAGTTCAAAAAAATGGAAACAAAAAGCCGCAGGGTAACGGTAAACAGTAAAGACGGAACTTTTATTTTCTATATCACCAATATAGGTGGGAAATGGTATCTCACCGTCATAGATTTTGCTTCTATGGATTGTAGCGTATAGATTAAATACCACGGATAAAATCAGTATAACAAAGTGTCTTAAGAGATCAGGGAAATATGAAAACCTTTTCAACAAAATATAAGCTGCTTTTAGCCTTATTAATGATTTTTAATTCTGTTTTTTCACAAAAAATAAAGCTTGCTGATCATGAAAATTTAAGAAAGGATACTGTCGTTTTATTTAATAAAAGCATCATAATTAATACCCCTGTAGTGATGGGGAACGGACCAGTTGAAACCGAGAATATTCTTGAAATTGAAGATAGAGGAAATACGAAAATTTTAAAGTTCAATTCCTTATCAAATGGAAATAGTTCCTGGCTTTATATTCAGAATAAACAAAATAAAATTTACATTACTAAAGAACTTAATTATAGCAACGGAATTTATAAAAAAGAGCTGAAGAAAAATGATTTTGATTACCTGCCCGCCACTCAAACCTGCACAAAAAAATCGTCAGTAATAGTTGATAAAAGTATTTCTTTAACAGACTTTTTTAAATTCACTCCTGATGATTGTTACAAATGTCCTATTAATATCAGTATTGATGAGTGTCTTAAAAATAGAAAGGTTAAGTACAACTGGTAACCTGAAAAATAGTTAAATTTGAAAACAAAACCAAGAAAACCCGGATTTATCAATGAGTAAAGTCACCAATCAATTAAAATATTTTTCAAAATTATCCGCAGTATTTTTTTTCAGTTTATTGAAGATCTATGGAATAGGAATACTTTCCACGGTGATCGTCATGGTAGCTGGAATTTATATATTATCCGCAAGCTTTGGAAGTGGTTTAGGGCACAGCGGAGCTTATTTGTTTATAGTGGCCGCCATTACAACAAAGCCGGTTTCCGCCAGTCTTTTCTTTTTACTGATGATTGCAGCACCGTTTTGTATCGGGATATTTTCCACAAAATACGCCATGTCCAATGTAATCAGCAGGTTGGTTAAAGATCATGCAGAAACCCTGTTGATCCCGGCTATTGATAAAGTGATGAACAAATTCAGATCAGGCCAGCCTACAGTCATCCGGAACAGTGCAGACTATGCTTTAGTTAAAATTCAGCTGATCAACGAGTTTAAAAACAGCTCAGAAAACAAAATCATAAAAAAGATTATAAGCTATGCCTTAAAAAAGATGAGCTTCGATGAACTGGATCTTAAAAGCGGAAATATTAACTTCTACGATCTTATTAAAACAAAACTGATCGAAAAGCTTCACGAGCTTGCCGAACCTTCTGCCATGATCTTTTATATCTATATAGGACTGCAGTGGCTAAGTCTGGCTATGCTCTATTTTCTGAATATATAAGGAATTATCAGACAGACGTGAAATCTTCTGAACAACGATGAACAGTGTATTTGTTCACCTCAGATAAGCATTAGTTCTCTATTCAAAGAATTACCTATCTTTATCCTTGTATAAATTTATATAAAAAAGATATATTTGTAAACAAGTATCTTTTGACAGATGATACGGGCTGAGAATGATTTCCCGGCTCTAAACACCAAATAATCTGACAGAATTAAAAAGAACACAGACATATTAATATAAGAAAAATTATCAATGGGAGTACTAGTAACCAACGAAACAGTAAAACAGCTATTTCATATTGCTCAGTCGATAGCGAAGGAAAACTATAATGGTACCTATGGAGGTCCGCACATTCTGCAGGCTTTAATGCATAAAGATATCGGACTTAATGAATTCCTGAAAAGCATAGAAAAAGATCCCGGTTATTTTTACGAATGGGCAGATGTTCGTATCGAAGAATATCCCAAAACCAACCATCTCCCGGATGAAGTACGTCCGGATGAAGCAGTGGATATCCTTATCGAAGAAGCAGATGATATCCGTTTAAAATTGGGTCTGGATGAAATTACTCCAATCTGTATCCTGACAGCGATTGTAAAACCTCAGGTTGCCTTTTCACTCCAGCAGTTGAAATCATTACCGCTGAGAGAACATGAAATTTTCAATCTGTACAGAAAAGATACCCCTTTTACTGTAGCTGAAGACGGAGATTTCTCTTCCCTTTTTTCAAATGGATCAGACTTTACAGACTCCTCCTTTCCTTCCATTAAAAGTTATTGCGTAGACAGAACCGCGCAGGCCAGAAAAGGAGAACTTGAAAATATTATAGGAAGAGACAAAGAACTGAGGATGCTCGTTGAGATTCTTTGCCGAAGAAGCAAACCGAATGTGATCATTATCGGTGAACCGGGAGTTGGAAAAACAGCTTTGGTAGAAGGTTTTGCCATTGAAATTACCAAAGGAAATGTTCCTGAAATGCTAAAAAATGCAACTCTTCTGGAATTGGATACAGGAGCACTTTTAGCCGGAACTTCTTATAAAGGCGAAATTGAAGATCGTCTGAAAAAAGTCATTAATGAATGCAAAAAAATTGAAAAAGCAGTTCTTTTCATTGATGAAATTCACACTTTACTGGATCCGAAAGGAAGCATCGGAAACGTTGCGAACCTTCTGAAGCCGGAACTCGCAAGAGGCGAAATTACAGTAATTGGCGCCACCACTCAGGAAGAATACAGAAAGATCATTGAACCGGAACAGGCTTTTAACCGCCGTTTTGAAGTACTGACTGTGAATGAACCTGATGAGCAGACCTGCGTGAAAATGATTGATGTACTTTTGGAAGGTTATAAAAAACACCATGGTATTGAAGTAGAAAAAGCTGCCCTTCCGGAATGTGTACGTCTGGCAAAGCGATATGCCAAAGGTAAAAAACTACCGGATGCTGCTATTGATCTTCTGGACAGAACCATGGCCGCCATCAAAATGCTGGACGAGCTTTCAGAAAAAGAACTGGAAAGCTGGAAAGAAAGCTATGAAGCCATTCTGAAAGAAGAGTTTACAGACAGCAAACATCAGGCAGACGAACTGATCTGGACCTATAATTTGCTGAGAGATAAGATAAGCCCTATTTTATGGGGATCTCTAAGTGAGCAGCCCACGCTGGATAACGCTATGCCTGTAGAGCAGATTCATAAAATAATTGATGACACGTATGCTGAACTTCTACAGCATGCAGCCCAAAAAAGAGAAAAAGTTGGCCGTCTGGAACTGGCAGCAGTAATGGCGGCAAAAACCAATATTCCTATCGGGAAAATCCAGGCTCAGGAAAAAGAAAAACTCCTGAATATGGAATCTATGCTCATGAACAGGGTAGTGGGCCAGGATCATGCACTGAAAATCCTTTCAGATGCCATTGTGGAAAACCGAAGCGGACTGAATAAACCGGGACAGCCTATCGGATCATTCTTCCTGCTGGGACCTACCGGGACAGGGAAAACCGAGCTGGCCAAATCAATGGCAGAGCTTCTTTTCAATGACGAAAAAGCAATGGTACGCTTTGATATGTCCGAATTTAAAGAAGAACATTCAGCAGCCCTTTTATACGGTGCACCTCCGGGATATGTAGGATACGAAGAAGGAGGGATGCTTGTTAACAAAATCAGACAGCAGCCTTATACCGTGGTTCTCTTTGATGAAATTGAAAAAGCCCATCATTCCGTTTTTGATGTATTCCTGCAGATCATGGATGAAGGAAAAGTTCATGATAAATTAGGAAAAGAAGGAGATTTCAGCAATGCGCTGATATTATTTACTTCCAATATCGGAAGTGAAGAGATCGTAAAGCAGTTTGAAGAAGGGAAAATCCCTGAATCATCTTCACTGATGCAGATCATGTCCAATTCCGGTAGATTCAGACCAGAATTCCTTGCAAGAATTACGGAGATTATTCCTTTTGCGCCAATCACAGAATCTATTGCAGAAAGAATTTTCAATATTCAGCTGAAATCACTTCACGCTTCATTAACGAGATTGGGAATGGCTTTAAAGATCAGCGACGAAGCCGTGAAGAATCTGGCGTTAGGCGGATTCAGCAGCAAATACGGAGCAAGACAGATCTCCGGAGTAATTCGTGCCCAGCTGGCAAGGCCTATCTCCAAAATGATTGTAAGAGAAGAAGTGAAAACCGGACAGACCATTCATGTAGACTGGAATCAAGAAGAAGAAAAAATAAGCTGGAAAGTAGACTAAAATATAAAGCGGATCTGCTTATCGGCATTTTCGCTTTTTTATCCGATTACTTTTCCGCTTTTTAGAAAATAATAGAAAAGCACTTACAATGAAAACTGTATTCAAAAATATCTTTGCAGGACTAATGCTGACAGGAACTTCCATATTGGTAAACGGACAGTTTCTTGCCGCTTCAGATACCTCAGAAAGCAGTGTGAAGAAATATCAGAACATTATTAATGCCAATAAAGATATTGTTAAATATATTGAATATTCACTGGCACAAAAAGGATTACCGAAACACCTGAGAAATCTGGCGATGATAGAATCCCATTTTAATGAGAATATTACATCAGGGGCAGGAGCAGTAGGAGTATGGCAGTTTATGACCGCACATGCCAATCAGTATGGGCTTACCGAGCAGGCACGCAGGGATGGCTATAAAAGTACAAGAACAGCCGTAATTTCTCTGACGAATCTCTATAAAAAATATAACAACTGGGTAACGGTTGTAGCCGCTTACAACTGTGGGGAAGGAAATATTGCCAAAGCCATGCAGGCTGCAGGTTCTACTCAGTATCATGAGTTTTCTAGGTTTCTTCCGGCAGAAACCATCAATCATGTAAAGAAATATCTCAATGCCTGTTATGCAACAGGGGAACTGGAGAGCGTTTTGAGCAACTATAATTCTTCACGCATCAATAAGATTTTCTTTACGGAAGGAGGTTCTCAGAAATATAATGGACCATCTCTGGCCGAAACAGAAATTAACGCAGGCTTTAATTTGAATATTATCGCAGATGAATTAAAAGTGGACGTAGATAAGATTCTTGCCTGGAATCCTGGAATTGAGGAAGAACTTCAGAATACTGGTGAAAGTTCTTTTTATCTGCCAACCGACCTTATGCCGGATTTTCTTTTAAGAAAAAATAAGATTCTTTCCCGTTCCATTAAAGAAGGAAGTAAAATGCAGCAACAGCAGTAAATTCAAACAGTTTGAAAAACATAGTAAAAACAGCCGTACTTTTTAGTTGCGGCTGTTTTTTTAACCTGTATGATATCATCAATTATTTCTTTTAAATTTTATCCTTTTTAATCTCCATACAAAAACTTTGATAAAAGCAGCTTTTATTTATTCCTGAAAAACATAGAAATTATTGATCTGTTATTTGTTTTTGTAATTCAATGTTTTGGCATCATTAATCTATATAAAATCAATGGTTAAAAATATTCTAAAGTATCTTAAAATATATTAATATTTCTCAATTTAGTGTGAAAATTGAGTGTTTTGTTGAAATTTTTTAATAGTTTTAAATGTCTTGTTATGAGGTGTTTATGGGTGTTTTTTAAATCAAAAGTCGTAGAATTACGACATCAAATCGTAGAACTACTACAATTTTTCAGATTTATATAGAAAAACTTTTTTTTAAAAAAAGGACGTTCTATATTTGCTCAACAATCAATCACCAAATCACAAAATATTAACGATTAAAATTTACTAATCATGGCAGCAAATTCAAGAGGAATCTTAAAATTCAACGGAGGTGAAGGTCAAAAATTATTAAAGCTGAATTACAGCGTATCAAGAACTACGGACGTTTCAGGACGTGTAGCATCAGACCCTTCTAACGCATTAATCAAAGTTACAGTAGAAGCTACTGAAAAATCAGACATCTTAGAGAGCTTATTAAACGGAAAATATAAGCCTACAACCGGAGAGGTTACTTTCAACAAATCTCACGAAGAAGGAACTCTTATTACTTTGAACTGGGAGAACGGATATGTGATCCAGCATCAGGTAGAGTTCGATGCAATTGATGAAAACAGCATGTTGATCAGCTTTGTGATCAGTGCTGAAACAATTGACTATGGTAACTCTAAGTATAGTGGAATGTGGCCTTCAGACGGAAGCAAATAAATCCGAACATCATCTTAGTAAAAATAAATTGGTACAGAATAGTAAATTCGAGAGAATAGACTATTCTGTTTTTCCATTTAAAGAAACTAAATCATTAATATTGGTTTTTATTAATTGATAATCAATGTTTTATAAATAATAATCGATCCGAAAAAGAGAAAGATATTCTCTTTGAATTCATTTAACTTAAAAAACACACATTATGTTTAAAGATGACCAATCGATAAAAGTACAGAACCCGAACAATACGATGAATGATTTGCCGGGAGAAAACCAGCTGACAGATGCTGTAAAAGATAATGTTGTAAAAAAAGCAGAACAAAAACTGGAAGGTGTAGGAAAAGCAGCTCAAAAAAATATTCAGAAAACCCAGCAGGCCTATTCAAATGCGGCACAGGGAACGAATATGTTTATGAATCAGACGCTGGTGCCGAATGATCCTTCCATTGTTGAAAATAAAGTGTGGTCTAAACAACCTACCTCCAAGATCCATAATGTTGAAGGTATTGTTGAAAATTATATTGCCGGTATCAACCGTGTTGTTAAGCTTGATATTGTGATCGAAGGACAGATCATTAAACATTTCAAGCATTTTAAACTCGTACAGAGTGCTTCCAGACATCATGAATTCAGTATCACATTAGCTCATGATACCTTAGAGAGTGCAGAAAATCATAACCTGCAGGAGGCACAGAGTTTTTTAGGAAAGAGAATCACAGTAGTTTTTAAATATAAAGATGTTGAGCAGGGGCCTGAACGTAACTTTGTAGGCGTGATCACAGAAGTGGGATTCAGCCAGGAAAAAGGAAGTTTAGGAAATATCGTGCTTACAGGATACAGTCCGACGGTGCTTCTTGATGCGGCACCTCATATTCAAAGCTTTGGCGGAGCACAGCCGGTTAGCTTAAACAGTATTGCCGATCAGGTGATAAGAGAAGGGCTGGGACAGAATAAGTTTGATTTCAGGGTAGATGCCCAGTACGGAAATGTTTCTTACAGCTCACAGTACGAAGAAACCCATTATAATTATCTGGCCAGAATCGCTGAAGCTTATGGTGAACAGTTTTATTATGATGGTGAAGTGCTTCATTTCGGGAAACTTCCGCCTCAGGAAAAACCTGTAAAACTTACTTATGGAAGCAGTGTAAGTGATATTGCGATCAAAATGAAAGCACAGCATGTAAGTCCAAGTTTTTATGGTTACAATAGTAGCAAAAATGAAAAGCTTACAGGAGGCAGCCCGAAGATCAGCCATACTTCAGATATTGCCAAACGTGCTTATGAAATATCAGAAAAAACGTTTACCACTCCATCTTTAAGAGTAGCGCCTATCAAAGCATCCTCTTTCATGGATATTGATGCTTCACAGAAAGGAACCGCTGGAAGTTCTGCTTCAGAAGTGTTCATCACATCAGGAACTACAACTGTTCCGTTCCTGTATCCCGGATGTACCGCAGATATTGAAATGCGTAAAGCAGATACCAACGATACCGCTTATTTCACCAAATTAATGATTACCGGGGTAGTGCACGAAGTGGATGCAAGAGGATATTATGACGGACATTTCGAAGCCATTGCAGCAGATACCGGATTTATTCCGCGCCCGGAATTCCATACTCCAAAAGCAGAATCTCAGTTTGCTAAAGTAATCTCCAATACAGACCCCTTAAACCAAGGAAGAGTAAAAGTACAGTTTGACTGGCAAAGCGGACCGGATACTACAGAATTTATCCGTGTTATGTCTCCTGATGCCGGAAGCAGCGACAAAGTCAATAAAAATCGTGGTTTCATGTCTATTCCTGAAGTGGGTGACCAGGTAATTACCAATTTCGTACACCAGCATCCGGACCGTCCGTTTGTGATGGGAGGAATGTTTCATGGAGGTATTGGTGCAGGAGGAGGAGCCGGAAATAATATCATGAGTTTAAGCAGTAAGAGTGGAAATATTATCCAGTTTCATGATGGATGCGGAATTGAGATTAAAGACAGAAACAAAAATCACGTTACTTTAAGTGGAACCGGTAATATAGATACAAAGGTAAGTAATGACAGTACGGAGAATATTGGAAATAATCTTACTATAAATGTAGGAACAAATACTACAATTGATGTCGGGAAAGGAAAATCCAAAATTACGATGGATAATGCCGGGAAAATTAATATTAATAGTATTTCTGAAATAAAACTGGAGACAGGGAGCAGTTCTATTACAATGGACAAAAGTGGAAATATTACAATAAAAGGAACTAATATTACGATAGAAGGAACTAATACAAAAGTTATTGGAAGCTCACTTGCACAAATTGGAAAAAAAGAGGCAAATCCGGGAGTATCAGTTGACGGGAACGTGACAATAAAAGGAGGAAAAATAATTGAAAATTAATAATGAATAAAATTCAATTAAGAGAAAAAGATAGTATTTCTGATATTGCAATAGATTTAGGAATAGATTTAACAGTCCTGATAGAATTTCATAATGCTAATTCTCAACCCCATGAATGGATTAGAAAAGATCTTACAGTTGCATCATGGGTCAAAGAATTGATTATACCAGATTCTGCTGAAAATTTAAGGAAAATAAAAAAACAACGGGAATCACCAAATATTGTTAATTTGGTTCAAAAGCAGGTTGAAGCGAGCTATAAGATTTTACAAAAAATTGATATGCAAGTTTCAGGAAGCAGTATGATTGATTCTGAAACCGAAATTATCTGGGAATTTAAAAAGACAGGAAAACAAGATGTTTTTTATGGTAATGTTCAACAAACAAAACATCAAATAAAATATATTAAATCAATGTATCGCCAATTGACCGAATATATGCAGAGATTTAATAAGCCAATTGAAAATCTTGTTGTGGAATTAGCTCCTCAAGGATCTATTAAGGCTATTTCTAATCAGTCCGAGATAAAATCAGAGTGGGAAACCCTTAGAAAAGAATTGCAATCTGAAATGGGTGATACATTGGAGGAAAAAAATATGTTAGAAGGAGGAGATAAAGATTTTAGTAATACTTTACCACTCATAAAAAATAATATCCTCTATAATCTGTTCTTTAATGAAGTTTTCCAGGAATATAATGAAGCAGGAGAGTTTATTCAATTAGGAGAACAAAAATATAATTCCCAAATTTTCAATAGTGAAAAAGTGAACACTACGATAAAAAGAAAAATAGAAAAAGAGGGTAACATTGCTAAACTAAAATTTTATTCTGAATCTCATCCTGAAAAAAATGAACATTTAAGAGAGCTTTATAATACTAAATTAAGAGAGTTTTTGAAAGAAGGTTATAATTATCTACTTACTTGGTCTATAGAATATCATTATGATATTGAAAAAGGTAAAATGTTATTCTGTCATTCTAAAATCAAAGAGCAGGCAAGTAATAGTTATAGTCATTTAATGGAACATATTATAAATCCCACATAAAATAAAACAATGAGTAAATTATATGTACCTGACGGAGCATGGTTAGTCTGCTCGGATGGAATGAAAAAACAGCAGATAAAAGTTACAAGCCAAAGTACAGTGACTATTGCTGGTGGTTATCTCAAAGCTACAACAGACGATCGTCCCGGAGGAAACTTTATGTGTGCAAAAATGGTTATTGGAGGAGCAATATTAGGGGCTGCAATTGCTGCAGTTTTAGTAGCTGGTTCTGTAGTGACAGGTGGTGCTTTGGCTGTTGCTGTAGGAGCTGCAGTTGGTGCAGGAGTAGGTTTAAGAGCTGCAATGATGCCATCAATTTGTGGGATGTTATTAAAAGGTTGGACGCCCTATGATAAAGATGTTCTGACAGTGGGAAACCATCCTTTATTAGAAAATTCAATGATACCATGCCGGTTAGGGGGAAATGTTATGATTTTGTATTCGGAAAAGGCTGCTGATGAATTTACGGATAAAGTTATAGCAGAAACGGTATTAACAGTTGGAGCTGTTATTTGTGTTTCTTATCTTGCTACGGCTTTGGCTACCGCTGTTGTAAGCGGCGTAAGTACCGTGATATTAACAGGTATAGAATATGGTGTAACTTCAGCAGCTGTACAGGGAATCAGTGTATTTTCCGTTTTTGTAATGTCATATGGAGTAAATTTCGGATATGATTGGCTTAAAGAGATTAGCGGTTTTGAAAACTATGTAACAGGTGAAGCTTATGGTCTAAATAATAGACAGGAAAATGTTGAAATGGGAGAAGCTACAGATAAATTATACGGAGCAATGTCTGATGGAATGGGCTCAGGCAAAGATATCGCAAATGGACAAATTTCCGGATATAATAGTACCACTGCAAGTAATTCTACATTCTCACAAAATAGGGTTTTTATAGCTGATAATTCAGGGAATGTTACTCCTCCGGGAACTACAGTTACAAATACAACTGTCTCAGTTAATAATCAATTACCCAACTCCAGTGTTGGTGCAAGCAGAATTCAAATCAGTGAAACCAATTCCAATATTAGAGTCACTCCTAATACTACAAATGCTTCAACCACAAATGTGACATCTGTATATGGTACCCAATATAATAACTCTTTGAGAAGTAATATGGCTACTGGTGTTAAAGAAACTTTCGGTGGTGGTGTTTTAAGAATAAATGGTTTACTGAAAGGATTAGGTATTAATTTAGGTATTGATATATTCAGAGCTACATCAAACTGGGCTTTAGCTTCTCAAATAAAAGACCTGAACAATGCTATGCTTAACGAAGAAGCGGCTGCACGAGCTAAGATAACTGTATTGGCAGGAAAAGATTAATAACATTAACTTCATGAAAAATATTCTTTTTGTACTCATTCTCTTATTTCCAATAATTATTTCCATTTTTTGTTATTCTAAAGTGCTTGATATTAGCTCTAAACTACAATTTATTAGTGAAATGCCTATTATAGCAAAAGAAAATAGTAGGGTAAAGCTATATATTGATAAGCATGCAAGTAAAAGGCGAATTTATTTTTTTGTAAAAAAAGATTCTAAATTAATACAATATAAAAGAGAGTATAGAGGGGTGATCACCAACTGGCGGGTTGCTTTAAAGAATGAAGCTTTTGTAAGTGAAAATCATCTTTCATTTTATATAGATTCGAGCAAGCCGGATAATGATAATGAAAAACCCTTTTTTAGCTTAAATAATGAGAGAAAAAACGTTGCTTATTACTCAGATATATTTCAGTACGTGAAAGAAAAATATTTTTTTTATCTGCTAATTGTTTTTTTGATTTATGCATTTGGTTCTGGTTGGCTCATAGATTATTTAGGTGGAGTTACACAGCATAAAACTTTGGCAATATTGTTCTTTTTAGATATATTGTATTTTATAATTTTACTTTTCTGGTAATTTCAAAACTGATTATTTAAAATATTTTATGAAAAAAATACTGCAAATCATTATTCTGGTTATAGTTTTATTGCTATTAGCCGTTATTGTGAAATATAAGTTATTTACAGATAATGATACTAAATTTTATAAAGATGGATGGACTGCGTATGAAAATAAACAGTATGATCTGACAATTTTTTATCTCAACCGCGTGGATAAAAATAAATTTCCAGATATATCAGCTCCATTGGGGTTTTCTTATTTAGAAAAACAGGATTTTGAAAATGCTATAAATAATTTGCAGGAAGCTTATAATAACAAAATAGGCGAAAAAGAAGGGTATTATGATAAAATATCCAATTCTCTTGGAATATGCTACATGCAAAAAGGAGACCTGAATAAATCAAAATTGTATTTACAGGAAGCACAGAAATTGGGAAATCCAGATAGTAAAAGGAATCTTCAGATTTTGGATTCTTTAGAACATATCCGAAGCAAATAAGAGCTCATATTGGAATAAATGTTTCAGCCTCTGCAATAAGCCATTACACTTACTGTTTATTTATTTTTAGGAATTTTAATATTATGAAAAAACTAATTGCAATATTGGGTGTGGTTATATTACTAGGGGGAATGGCCTATCTTTTTTTGTTTAAGAATGACAATGAAAAATTTTTTGATCAAGGAGTGGAATATTATAACCAGAAACAATACAATGACGCTCTATTTTATTTTGAAAAAGCTGAACAATTGGACAATGTTGAAGCATTAAAATATTCCGGAACGATTTATCTTGAATCCGGAGATCCTCAAAAAGCAATTTCTAAGTTTGAAAAATACATAAGTAAGATTGGCCTTAATGATAATGATTCAAAGTTTGCATTAAATGATTTAGGAGTTGCTTATTTTAAGCTCAATGATATAGAAAATGCAAAAAAGTATTGGAAAAAGGCAGCAGAATTGGGGAATATAACGAGTTCAAATAATCTGAAAGAACTTGAGACAAAAATGAAATAATGTTGTTTCAATATATGTTTTGGAGTATATTTTGAAATATGAATCCTAATTAGAAAATAAAACTTGAAATCTAGAATTCTCAAAAGTAGAAGATCTGAAAAAGGTCTTTTTTATAAGAATGAGAAGCTATCCTTATATCATATAGAGATTTGAAAACATAATTGTAATCAATGAAAAGTAAAGAGTTCAGATTTGAAGGATTAGACACAAAAACAGAACTTAAATTAGCTTTAAACCTAATTCTTCCAGGATTAATTGTAATGATTGGAACTCTTGCACTCACAAATATGTTGCTTCCAAAAATTCATTTTTTATATCCATTGCTTTTTGCAGCCTTCTTAACTCTTTCGGGATGTATGCTTATTTTAAAACAGCTTGCAAAACGTATACAAGCAAAAGAGTGGGTGGTTGTAATAAATAATGAAAATCTTACTATAAAATTTCAAAACCTACAATATATTTTTAATTTGGCTGATATTAAGATGATTAAAAATTTGGGAAATGCAGGCTTTCGTTATTTAACCTTTATAACAAACAAAGATATTATTAAAATTAGAGTAGGTAACACAGGTTTAACGCCGTTTTCTTCAGAAAAAGATATTGAAGAATTGGATGAATTTGTTAAATATTTAATGCCCTATATTCGAGAGAATTTCAATCAAAAAGAACTGAAAAACATTATAAACATTAATGTTTTCCCAAATTTTGGGGTGTATGTTTTAAAAGGGGATAAAATAAAGTATTCAATCATCAATAAGATGGAACCATGGCAAGTCTTTGTATTTGGTATTGGATTATTTTTTTTAATTCTTTTTTTACTCATACAATTTTTATTTTATTATTTTGACAATCATTAAGACAGCTTATTTACCAAAAGAGATGTTTTATTTTAGTGTAAAATAATACTATTTCCAATTTAAAAAGAACGAATAACCCCTTTCCCAACAGCCATTGATCCATTATGTTAAATCAAAAGTCGTAGAATTACGACACCAAATCGTAGTATTACTACAATTTTTCAGATTTGTATTCTAAAACTTTTTCATTGAAGAGCTGAGGCCTATCTTTGCTCTGTAATCAATCACTATTCACAATATATAAACACTTTAAAATTCACCAATCATGGCAGCAAATTCAAGAGGAATCTTAAAATTTAATGGAGGAGAAGGTCAGAAATTATTAAAACTGAATTACAGCGTATCAAGATCTACAGATGTTTCAGGACGTGTAGCGTCAGACCCTTCTAACGCATTGATCAAAGTTACAGTAGAAGCTACTGAAAAATCTGATATTTTAGAAAGCTTATTAAACGGAAAATATAAACCTACAACAGGAGAGGTTACCTTCAACAAATCACACGAAGAAGGAACTCTGATCACTTTGAACTGGGAAAACGGATATGTAATCCAGCATGAAGTAGATTTCGACGCTGTAGACAGCAACAGCATGTTAATCAGTTTTGTAGTAAGCGCAGAAATCATCGGCTTTGGAGGTTCCAAATACGAAGGATTATGGCCAGGTAAATAAGTCCACAGTCTTTTATTAAAATAACAACTAAGCAGGATAGTAATTCACTATCCTGCTTTTTTATCCCCTGAGTAAATCTTTGTAGCTTTGCCTATATCATACAATCAGAAATAACTTTGAAAACGCATACCTTAATCACAACCCTTACTTTCATTGGTTTTTTTATACTCCCTACTGATTTTTTGGGTCAGAAAACAGCAGTTGATCCCGAGTATATCTTCCACGGTCCTGTAAAAACGATGTCAATCTCCAAACAGGATTACTCCGAAGAAAAAAAAGAACTGAAATCCTATTTTGAATACGATAAAAAAGGACGGAAGATCAGGGAAGTATCACCATACAGTACGGGAAGCGAATATTATTATCCGGATCAGAATACTGAAAGCCCCGTTCTTACCAGACTTTACAATAAACAGGATAACAAGGAATTAAAAATAAGCCTTGAAGATCAGGATTCCAATGGAAGGAAGAGGCTCAGCGGTGATCTTGAAAATGAAAAATGGTCATACTATTATATCTACGACTACGGCAGCAAAACCAATGAGATCAGATGGTTTGCAGATGGTGAAATATACCACCGGGAGACCCACGAATCCATAGATCTGGAGAAATTCAGAATTCCTGAAGGATTTGTACCTTTTGAATGGGACAGAAATCTTTCCAAAGGAACGGATGTTAAAAAGAAAACGTTCTCTGATAACGACGATAATCACGACCTTACCTTTGAGTTTGTACAGAAAGGAAATCCGGAAAATAAAGTAAGCTTTTACTATCATGGAAATGATGTTTATGATTCGGGAAGAGGAACCTGGTACAGATATGAGGATGGAAAATTAACAGAAGAGCGTTATGTATACAGCGGATCGGAACTTTCCGACTTTGGGCACCGTTATACCTACAATGACAAAGGTCTGCTGGTCTCTGATCATTACGGCTACTTCAGCAAAATACCCGATGATTTTATGCAGCGGAAAGTATATCAATACAATGAAAAAGGAGACTGTATACAGGAAACACAAGATGAAGAAAAGGCTAAACCATTTGTGATCCGTAGAGAATATAAATATGATAGCCAGAATAATTGGGTAAGCCGTAAAGAAATATATGGAGACGGGTCAGGAGGAACCATTACACGTCATTTTACCTATTATAAACCAGGCGATGAAAATAGTAAAAACAGCCTTACACCAGCCATTTATCAGGAAAACCTGGTGTTGCTCCGGCAATATAAACCAACCGCTGAAAACCTTTACAAAGACTATCTCTTAGCCCTAAAACAGAAAAACGAAACCCAGCCCAAAACAACAGACTACAGGAAGCTGAGATCTGCAAAATGGCAGGATTTCTTACCCTCACAACAAAAGTTGGATACCCTTGCTACAGGAGATCTTAATAAAGACGGACTGGAAGATGCGGTATTGGTCTATGAGCAGGAAAAGCTTCTTAAGCATGAGCGAAATGAAAAACGAATTCTCAGGATCCTTTTAAAACAGCCGGACGGTCAATACACGATGGCTGCAGAAAGCAGTGATGCTGTAGCGGGAGAAAACATGAATAATGTATTTTTTACCGGAATAGAGATCAAAAAAGGACTGCTTGTCATTAATCATGATTTCCTTAGAGGTGGTGCAGTACATAAATACAGATACCAGAACAACGGATTTTATCTGATTGGCGCAGAATCACGCTCAGGAGATGCTTCCCACTATTCAAGTATAGACTATAATCTCAGTACCGGAAAATATGTTGCCGAATTTGAAAACTCCGAATCAGATCCCCAGCTCCCGAAATCATACAAAAAAGAAGGCGTAAAAAAGATCTCGCCTCTGCCGGAAATTGAAACGTTTGAGTTGTTTTCACTGGAAGTGAATGGAAATAGGCTTTAGTGACAGAAAAAAGATAATAGACAGAGAGATGATAGACATTTGGGGTAAGACCATAAAAATGAATCAAAAATAGGTTTTGCCTGATGTGAGTGCAGAGCTGCTACCTGCCACCGATAACCTAAAACCTCTTCCCTAAAACCTCTCACCTGAAATCCGGCAGACCTACCAACTTATACCCCTATTTTCTTATATTTGTTCATTATAGACAATATGGACGCAACACAAGATAAAAGACTCTTTCTCATCGATGCTTATGCGATGATCTTCAGAGGATATTACGCACTGATCAGGAATCCGAGATTGACCAGCAAAGGACTGGATACTTCTGCTGTTTTCGGTTTTACCAACTCCCTGATCGAATTAATCAGAAGGGAAAAACCCACCCACCTTGCCGTTGTTTTTGACGTAGGCCAGGCCAGCGTGAGAACAGAAGACTTTTCAGACTATAAAGCCAACAGAAGTGAAACTCCTGAAGCAATTAAAATTGCCGTTCCATACATCCACAGAATTCTGGAAGCAATGCATATTCCGATATTGGGAGTAGAAGGTTATGAAGCAGATGACGTGATCGGAACAATTGCCTGCAAAGCAGAAAAAGAAGGTTACACTACATTTATGGTAACCCCGGATAAAGATTTTGCCCAGCTGGTTACTGATAAAATTAAGATCTATAAACCGGGACTAAAAGGTGGTGATATCGAAATTCTGGGGGTTGACGAAGTCAAAGCGAAATATGAAATTGAAGACCCGAAACAGGTGATCGATTATCTGGCAATGATGGGAGATGCCGTAGACAATATTCCCGGACTTGACGGAGTTGGAGAAAAAACAGCCATGAAATTTCTTAAAGAATACGGAAGTATTGAAAACCTGCTGGCCAACACAGATCAGCTGAAAGGAAAACTGAAAGAAAAAGTGGAAGCCTCGGCAGAACGCGGAATCTTATCCAAAAAGCTGGCAACCATTATCTGTGATGCTCCCGTAGAGTTTCATCAGGAACAGTACGATCTTGAAACTCCTGATTTTGAGAAAGTAAAAGAAGTCTTTGACGAAATAGAGTTCAGAAGACTATACGAAAACCTGTACAGGGCATTTGCTCCGGCAGCAGCCGAAACCGTAGTAGTAAGTGAAGTTGAGGTAAAACAGACTGCCTCTGGTACAGAAGTAAAAGGACAGGTAATGCAGCTCGATCTTTTTGCCAATTTTGAGGAACTGGAACAGGCCACTTCTACCAAATCTACCATTGAACAGAATGATCATTTGTATCAGTTTGTCAATAATCCGAAAGCCCAGAAAATGCTGGTCAGTAATTTATTAAAACAGAGAGCCGTTTGTTTCGATACAGAAACCACTTCCCTGAATGAGCTGGAAGCTGAACTGGTGGGAATGAGTTTCTCCTATAAAAAAGGACTGGCTTACTATATTCCTTTATCAGAAAACAGGACGGAAGTATTGCAGACCCTTGAAATTTTTAAACCGTTTTTTGAAAAGGAAGACCTGCTGAAGATCGCCCACAACCTGAAATTCGATTATAAAATCTTAAAACAATATGATATTACGGTAAAAGGAGCCATGTTTGATACCATGATCGCTCATTACCTGCTGAATCCGGATGGAAGACACGGAATGGACTATCTTTCGGAAGTATATCTGAACTATAAACCCGTTTCCATTGAAACCATTATTGGTAAAAAAGGCAAAAAGCAGGGGAATTTCAGAGATGCAGATCTGAGAACCCAAACCGATTATGCTGCAGAAGATGCCGATGTAACATTCCAGCTATACGAGCTTTTTGCTCCACAGCTTAAAAAGGAAAACTTAGAAGATCTTTTCTTCAAAATAGAAATGCCGCTGATGGAAGTTTTGGCTAAAATGGAACTGACCGGAATTTCACTTGACGAAAAATGGCTGGCCCAGGAAAGCATAGATCTTGAAAACGATCTGAAACAGCTGGAAACCAAAATTTTTGAGCTGTCAGAAGAAGAATTTAATATGAACTCACCAAAACAATTAGGTGAAATTCTATTTGAAAAAATGCAGCTTGATCCGAAAGCCAAAAAAACCAAAACCGGGCAGTATGCGACTTCTGAAGACGTCCTTCAGAAACTGGCTTCAAAACATGAAATTATCAAACACATTCTGGAATACAGAACCTACCAGAAACTGAAATCGACTTATGTAGACGCACTGCCTTCACAGATTGATAAAGAAGATCAGAGAGTACATACCAATTTCTCCCAGACAACAGCTGCAACAGGCCGTCTGGCAAGTGTAAATCCTAACCTTCAGAATATTCCGATCAGAACACTCCGCGGACAGCAGATCAGGGGTGCTTTCGTTTCGGGAGAAGGGAAAAAGATTATTTCGGCGGATTATTCACAGATCGAGCTGCGTCTGATTGCCGAAATTTCAGGAGAAGAAAATATGATCAAAGCTTTCCAGAACGGAGAGGATATTCACGCATCTACAGCTGCCAAACTCTTTAAAATTCCTTTAGAAGAAGTTTCAAAAACCCAGAGAAGTCAGGCTAAAACAGTGAACTTCGGAATTATTTACGGACAGGGAGCATTTGCCCTGGCGGAACAGACCGGACTATCCAGAACTGAAGCCAAACAGATGATCGAAGCTTATTTTGAAACCTATCCGAAATTAAAAGAATATATGGCGGAACAGGTAAATAAAGCCCGCCAGCTGGGATATGTGGAAACTATTCTGGGTAGAAAACGACATTTAAAAGATATCAACTCCAATAATTTCGTGGTAAGAGGTCATGCCGAAAGAAATGCCGTTAACGCCCCAGTTCAGGGAAGTGCAGCAGATGTTGTAAAGCTTGCAATGATTAAAATTGATAAAGAACTGGAAGCACAGAAACTGAAAACCAAAATGCTTCTTCAGGTTCATGACGAATTGGTGTTTGAATCTCCTGTTGAGGAAATTGAAACCGCTTCAGTACTGATTAAAAAAGAAATGGAAAGCGCGCTGGAAACACAGGTTCCTTTACTGGTAGAAGTAGGAGTGGGGAATAACTGGTTGGAAGCTCATTAATATAAAATGATCATATCTTCATAATAAATAAAACTTCCGTCTGTAGGCGGAAGTTTTTTTATCAGCATATTTTGTTTTCATACTGATTATAATAATAAAAAGAAGACCAAATTCAGGTCTTCTCTCATTTCCCACAGTTTCCTGTGAGGAATTATTTTTTCATCTGATGGTCTTACCCTCTTTTTCAGGTTCGCCTATGTATTTTAGAATCAAAATGTATGATGTAAAATACAGTTTAAAGGTATGAAGTATTCATAATCTGTAAAATCCCCTTTTTGTGGTAGTTTTTTATAATATAAAGGAATAGATGATTGATTCTATAAAAGGGCTCTATTCATGATAAATCATATTATAAACTTTGATAACCACTTCTTCCGGTGAGGTTTTCTCAAACAGATACTGTTCTTTTTTTAGAAGAATGGTTTTCGATTGAGAAGGCATATCTTCTTCCATAGTGTTCACTGTTTCATGGATTACTTTTCCTTTCATCGGTTCGTAATATAATGCAGAATGAGAGCCTGCTCCCATATTATACGTTTCCACATAAGTAAGGATCAGAGCGCCGTTCAGATATTTGAATTTATTGAACATGTTTCCGTTGGGGCCGATGTCGTACAAATTGATATGCAGCTCTCCTTTCGTAATGCTGATGTCTTCCGGATCATGCATTTTATATCCGTATTCATTGTATTCCGCAGGAAATACCTTGTCTGATGTTTTGTCCAGCCTGTAGGTTTTGTCTGCATTTCTCAGCAGGATGATCATCTTTCTTTCGCTTAGTGAATCATCTTTTTTTCTTAGGACCATTGCTTTATCCAAAAGACCGTCTTGGTTAAGATCACCTTCCGTATCATATTGTATTTCATAGCCGTTGGGAACCAGATCTTCAGCTTTAACAGCTGTTTTGAAGGATTCAGTTGGAAGTTCGGAACTAGCAATCGTAGTATCTTTTTTTATCACTTTTACAGAATTCGTTTTGGAATGTGGGACTGCCAGTTTTTCATTTTTACGACATGAATAGAGGAACAGAAGGCAGAAAGCCAGTATGAGAAGGATTTTTTTCAAGGGTATTTATTTTGTAAGTGATACAAATCTAGCTTTTATTTTGTTAATTATCTATAGGATCATTCTGATCATAGCAAGGTCATCCGTAGGTTTTACACCGTAGTGCTGTTCCAGATGTTTAAGCTTTCTGTTCAGCATTTCTTCAGTCTCACTATAGGTAAGATCTGTCATCAGGTATTGGGCAAAATTGATCTTATCCTCAGTATTCGCTTTTTTAACTTGGGTAAAAGTAAGGATTCCGTCTGTGGCAATAGAAATATCTTTCAGATCTTCAAAAAATATTTTCTGTTGCTGCCGGGAATACCAGTCATTAAAATCTTCATGAAGATGATAAGCTAAATAATCAGGTTTATTATCTCTGTCATATTCCGTTATTTCCTCGTTGATGCAAATGACACCGTCTCCAATGGTTAAAACACCGCCTTTATTTTCTTTGAAATTATAAAACAGGATAATAAGAGTGGTTAGCAATTCTTTTTCATCCAGCATTAACTGCTTTTTAGCAAAAGACATTTCTTCAAAAATACTTTGCATGATTTCTTTAAGTTCTTCGTCTATGCTTGTGGGAGCCGCTTCATATAAGTCCTTATAGCTTTTTTCAATAGCAGCCTTTCTTATTATTTTTCCTGTTAATACAGAAGCAAAATGACTTTCCAAAGCCGTGGAACATCCATCCATAACGGCACAGATAATTTTGTCTGAAGCTGTTTTTCTGATCACCAGATGGTCCTCACATTGGTTGGTATGATAGTCTCCGATTTGTAAAGCGGAATAAATGTTCATAAATAATATTAAATTGCTGTTATATGATGAGTTTTCCGTCGACCAGTTCTACAGCTTTTTCTGGCTGGTCATACTTCCATCCCTGTTTGATGGCTTCTTTTATTTTGGATCGGATCAGATGTGGAGTGATTTTCATAGGCATTCTTCCATAATATCCGGATCTGCAGAAACCTGTATAGATCAGAAGAAGGTGTCCTTCGCTTTCATGCTGTACAGGAATCCCGTAATCCGAATCATGGCTTTCTCTATGTGAAACCGCTTTTCTTATTTTCCAGTAAAAAATTTTGTCATCCACAACAATTTTGCGGAGGCCTTTTTTTGCTATAGCCATAGTATCTTTATTAAAATAGTTATCGGCAGTATTCCTGAAGTTCTTTCAGTAGCTGGATCTGTGCAGATATGCGACTGATATCAGAGGCTTGTATTTCAAATGATTCATCGGTTTTAGATCCTCTGTTTCTATATTCTGTCATGTTTTCCCAGTCATCCGTATATTTTAAAAGATGATTGGTTTTATTAAACTGATCGAGATAGGCAACAGTTTCTAGAACACTTTCCTGATCAAAATCAAGATGAGGTTGTTGCAGATAATAAGTCAGATACTGATCAAGATATTCCATACTCTTTTCATTATTATAAAAAGCTAGGATAAGAGCATAAAGATCACCAGCATAACATACTTCACTTTTAAGAAAATGAGTGCCAATGATATCAATATGATTTTCGTAGTTTTTTAGAGCCGAAAGATAAGCGCCTACCGTTCTGGTCCGCCAGTTGAAGTCACCCAAAAGAGCCAATATTACTTCTTCTGTAATTTCGTCTTTGAGCTGTTTTAATTCTTCAGTCCAGGAACCGGAAGTATATCGTATTTTCATATAGAAAGGAATTACCCATTTATCAATGAACTCCTGGCTTAGTGTGAAATCATTTTTATAGCTTTCCAGATGGGTAAATATAGATGAATGTCTTACAGTAGCTCCCGCGGAGTGTAAATACATTTGGTTTTGAAGATCTTCGTTCATATAGAATTGGTGCTAAAATAATAAAATAAATATATTCTCTGCTACAACATACCATTCTTTTATTCATGGTGAAGATTCAGGTATTGAGACAGGTTACAGAATGAACGATTTCTTATCTGGTTATTCTTTCATATATAATTTCATCGCTGGTAAAATCATGTTTGAAACAGTTTTCCGGTGTCATATCAATAAGATCAAACCACAATTTGAAACGATATGTTCTTCCGAATATAAGGTGGCGGTACTGTATCGTTTCTTTTATAGGAATAGAATAAGTATAGGTTTGCCCAGGTTTCAGTTTCTTTACCTTTTTAATACAGTTAATGCAGTCTACATCGGCGGTATGTTTTATGGCAACACCGGGATTGGGACTTTTCTCGTGAATGTCCACAAGCTGCATTCTGTAAGAAGAAAAGCTTTTATTGATCTTAATTTTTTAGAACCAATATTGGTTACAGACAGCCTGACTATTCCTTGATTCTGAAGACTATCCGTATGATATACATACTTCAGCGAACATTCCTGTTGAGCAGACAGCCACATCGCCTGAAGCATCAGAAAAAGAGACAACAGTTTTTTCATGGTTAATTAATTCAGACTAAGATAATTAAAATTTTAATGGAAACGATATCAATTTCAGTAAGGATGCTGCTGTTTAATCATTTCAAGTTTTTCCTCAAGATTTATTTTTAATTTTTCATTAATTTCAGGCCATTTTTCATCATTTTCCAAATGAAAGTCCTGATAAATCTCAAGCAAAGTAAGAAAATGATATTGGTAGAGTTTCAACGCTTCATCAGTTTCATTAAGGTTGATTTCCCTGTATTCGTAATAACGGTAAAGTAAGAACTGTTCGTCAGAAGTAAGGCTTTCTTCGTAAGAAATATGGGTAGCAATATCAGCTGCTTTTTTCGGGGATATTTCTCCTTTCAGAAGTTCATGATATAGTATTCCAAGAAGGGCTCTGGAAACAATTTCAGGATCTGCATTTTCGGAATTTTTACGGAGTAACTGCAGCATATCATATCCGTTTCTGATGGTGGAAAGCTCAATGAATGCATATTCAGATTCATCCTCAGACGCCAAAACGGAATCAGCCCATAAGGAAATAGCAGAGGTTTTAATCACCCCTTGATCAAGAAGGATCATGAAAGCATGCAGCAAGTTTTCATGATCCTTTATTGGTTTTCTGTTCATCAGAACTAAACAGTAATTTCAATTTCTCCCATATAATGCAGGGAATAATCATCCGTTTCCACTGAAACCGGTTTCGGAATGGCAAATCTGCTGGCGAAAATAATGGCATTAACAGGGGTATCCATACCAAGCTCATTAATTTTACGCTCTATGACCGGAAGCCATTCATCCGCGTAAGAATACTCCGAAAACTTTTCGTAGATCCCCAGTCTTTCATCTTCAAATCCATATTCTAAAAAATCATAATCAAACCAGTTGATATGCTGTGATTCTGCAAATTTCGAAACGTACTGGTCATCAGATTCTTCACCAATATAATAATCGTCATCCTCTTCCACAAAATTATAAAACTCCTCTTCGTTTCTAAAATACCCCAGCCAGAAGTGTGAAATTTCTGTATCCATAAATTCTTTTTTTGTTACAATATTTTTAATAGTGCCGGATTTCGGCGTCCACAATAGTGTGCAAAATCCGGGCTTTCGTTTTGATATTCGTCAGGAAGTAAATCTTCCGGGTTATAAAACTCTGCAGATACAAAAATATTCAATTAAATCGGATATAGAAATCTGTACCTTCAAAGTAGGGCAGTAACGTTTTTTATTGTAATTTTATTTTGGCTAAATTTTTTATATACTATGGAATTTTTACAGGACCATTCCGTCCAAAATGAACTGTTGCTGATACTGATCTCAGTTATCCTTGGTCTCATGATCGGGGCAGAACGGGAATACCGGAACAAATCGGCGGGGTTGCGCACTTTTATTCTGGTATGTTTCGGATCCTGTTTGTTTACAGTCCTTTCTATTCGTATTGGAGTAGAAAACCCTGACCGGCTGGCGGCCAATATCATTACGGGAATAGGTTTTTTAGGGGCAGGAGTAATCTTTAAAGGAGATAATAAAATTGATGGAATCACCACGGCAACAACCATCTGGGCAACTGCTTCAATAGGAATGGCGGTGGGCTCCGGCTATGTTTACCTTTCTTTGGTGGGAACAGCATTGGTACTGCTTATTTTAAGTGCATTAATCTATCTTCAGGAGTTTATAGACAACCGGCACAAGATCAGGGAATACAAAATAGCAGTTTCAGGCCGGGAAGATATAAAGTATTGTGAAAAAGTATTTGAAGATCATCATTTAAAATATCTGTTAATTAAGCTTCAGTATACCAAGGAAAACCTTTCTATGACCTGGAAACTGACAGGAGACAATAAGGACCACGACAAAATAATTCAGAGTTTGATTGACGACCCTAAAATAATCGCTTACCAGTTTTAAAATAAGACAAAAAAATAAAGGCTCAAGCCTTTATTTTTTCTTGAAAACATACAGGTCCTTGTTAGGTCCGTCTATTTCTTTACCGTCCATATCCAGCTGGATAAGCATATTTTCACCTACTTTATATTTGTATTTAGCGGTTTTACCTTTTAATGTAATTACGCTTCCTGTTGAATCCCATTCAAAAGAACCTTTGTCATCAAATTTTGACTTTCTATCAATATATTCTTCAGTAATGCTGAACGTTTTATCGTTGTTGAGCGTTAATGAAGTCTTGATTCCCGGACAGTCAGCACATGGAACTACTGCATCATAAGTTCCGGGCCAGTCCAGTGCATTTTCTGAGGTGTCGCCCGGTGCAGAAGGTGTCGCTTTAGTGATACTGTCTGAGGGGGTTGTCTGAACAGTTGCAGAATCCGTTGCAGGAGCTGTTGTTTCAGTAGTTTTTTCTTTTGTACATGATGCAAGAAATGCAGCAGATGCAATTCCAAGGATTAACATTTTGCTTTTTAACATGATAAGTAATTTAAATATATTAATATTAAGCTTACTCTTAGTGAACAAAAATTACGCCATAAGGAAAGCAGGAAGAAGGGGGTTGGAAGATGGAAGTCTGCGAGGTCTTTATATGGAAATAAGGTCTTTTATGGGTAAGCTCTGCGGGATTTCAGGTAATAGGTAATAGGTAATAGGTAATAGGTGGCAGTTCTGTATCTCACATCAGGAAAAACCTATTCTTGATTCATTTTTATGGTCTTAACCCAAATGTCTATCATCTATCCGTCTATTATCTTTGCTCTTTCTTCCCCATCCCGCTTCAAACCACACAAAGCGAATTTTCACGGTCTTTTAATGGCAATGTTCTTAATTTTCTTCGTAAATTGGGCAAAATTTTGATTATGACAAAAAAGATACTTTTATCCGTATTTATTTTGCCGGCTGCAATGGCATTTGCACAACAATATGGAGGAATGTGGATTCCTACAGAATTGAATGAGAAGGAAATGAAGGATCTGGGAATGAAAATCTCTGCCAAAGATATTTTCAATACACAGAAGCCCAGCATAAAAGATGCAGTAGTGCAGTTCAACGGCGGATGTACCGCAGAAATCATTTCACCAAAAGGATTATTATTAACCAACCACCACTGTGGATATGGTCAGATTCAGGCGCATTCAACCGTTCAGAACGATCTATTATCCAATGGTTTCTGGGCTAAAAATACTCAGGGAGAACTTCCGAATCCGGGAGTGAAAGTAGACTTCATTGTTGATATCAAAGAAGTGACCGATCAGATCTTAGAAGGTACAGATAACCTTGTAGAGCCCGAGTTGGCTAAAAAGATCGCTAAAAATATTGAGATCTATAAGAATTCTCAAAAAATAGAATCATATCAGTCGATTACGGTAAAGCCGATGTATTACGGCAACAAATATTATGCTTATACCATCGAGACCTATAAAGACATCCGTTTGGTAGGAGCTCCGCCTCAAAGCATCGGGAAGTTTGGAAGTGATACAGATAACTGGGTTTGGCCAAGACATACCGGAGATTTCTCCATCTTCAGAATTTATGCAGGAAAAGATAACAAACCGGCAGAATATTCAGCGGACAACGTTCCTTACGTTCCAAAACATTACCTTCCGGTTTCCATAAAAGATAAAAATGAAAATGATTTTACCTTTGTGTTTGGTTTTCCTGGAAAAACTACAGAATATCTTCCTGCCGTAGCAGTAGAAAAGATCATGACAGATATTGATCCTGCAAGAATTGCTGTACGTGAAGTTGCTTTGAAAACACTTGATGAAAAAATGCGTACAGACAATGAAACGCGCATCAAATATTCATCAAAATATGCATCAGTAGCCAATTACTGGAAAAAATGGATCGGGGAAGTAGAAGGATTGAAGAAATCCGGTGCCGTAGAGAAAAAAGTAATGTATGAAGGTTCTCTGGTAGCCAAGAATCATGAAGTTAAATCGACTCTTGACCAGCTGAACAAACTGTATAATGATCAGGCTCCTTATGCCCTGAACAATGCCTACTACACAGAAGTGGTGAAAAATGCTGAAACCCTGAAACTTGCTAGTGATTATTTTGATTATATAGCATCAGTAGAAGCAGGAAGAATGGATGAAAAAGAACTGGCTAAATTAAAGACAAAACTGACTTCATTCTACAAAGACTACAGTGCGGAATTGGATGCCAAAGTAACGGCAAAATTATTGGCATTGTATGTTAATAAAACAGCTCCGCAGTTCATCCCTGCAGGATTCAGCAAATATAAAGATGAAAATCAGAATATGCCGCTTGTTGAGGAGATGTCGAAGAACTCAATCATTACAGGAAGAACACAGGTAAACGGTGCTGCCCTGAATGCAGATATTGATAAAGCATTTTCTAATCCGGACAAGCTGATCAAAACATTGAAAAAAGACCCGGTTTTCCAATTATATCTTACCATGAGAGAAACGTACATGAAGACAGCAGATCCTCAGTATACCACTCTTCAGGGGAAAATTGATGTTCTTCAGAAAACGTTCATGGCCCAGCAGATGCAAACGGACAAAGAAAGAAAATTCTTCCCGGATGCCAATTCTACGCTTCGTGTAACCTACGGGAAAGTAAAAGGTTCTAATCCCAGAGATGCCGTTTCTTATGCATACCAGACCCATTTAGCGGGAGTTATTGAAAAATATGTTCCGGGAGATTACGAATTTGATGTTCCTAAAAAACTGATCGATCTTTACAACAAAAAAGATTACGGAATCTATAAAGATAAAACAGGTGATGTTCCGGTAGGATTCACTGCTACCAACCACACGACCGGAGGAAACTCAGGAAGCCCGGCACTTGATGCCTATGGTAACCTTGTTGGGTTGAACTTCGACAGACAATGGGAGGGAACAATGAGCGACATCAACTTTGATCCGCGTTTCAGCAGAAACATTATGGTAGATACCAAATACATCCTTTTCATCATCGAAAAATTTGCCGATTCCAAATGGCTTATCGATGAAATGAAAGTGATAAAATAATTTTTAAAAACATACCTTTAAGAATCTATTTGAATTGAGTTTTGAATAGATTCTTTTTTATTTTTACAGGATGAAAGACAAGATCATCAATCTATTGGCAGCCTTTGAATCGGGAGACATTGGAAAATCTTTTCCGCTGGAATACTGTCTGCCTGTCTATCATTGCGTTTCTGATGAAAACCTGCCTCATACTAAGCATATTATCAGATATAAAAATACCCGCCAGTTTGAAGAAGACCTGGATTTTCTTTCAAAACACTTCCAGTTTGTCAATTGGTCGGAATTTAAAGATTTTGTCAGAGGAAATTTCAAGCCAAAGAAAAAGATTGCCCTGCTTACCTTTGATGACGGGTTCAGTGATTTTTATGAGACTGTAGTTCCCCTACTGGAAAGAAAAGGAATCTATGCTTGCAATTTTATCAATCCTGCCTTTATTGATAACCAGGATCTGATGTTCAGATGTAAAGCAAGTTTGATCGTTGATACTCTTGAAAAAAAGAGAACACTGAATCCTGAAATATATCCGCTGCTTTCACTGGAAGAGCTGGAAAGAGAAGCGGTAAAGCAGCAGGTATTACAAATACAATATAAAGAAAGAGAAATACTGGATCAGCTGGCCGAAAAACTGGAACTGGATTTTAGAGCGTATTTGCAAGAGCATCAGCCTTATCTGAGCACGGAACAATTAAAGATATTGACGCAAAAAGGTTTCGGAATCTCATCCCACAGCTGGGATCATCCTTTATACTATAAACTTTCTTTAAACGATCAGTTAGAAACCACCAACCGCACGTTCAGTTATCTTAAAGAAAACAATTTTCTATACGAAAGCTTTGCTTTTCCGTTCACTGATTTTGGGGTAAGTAAAAGCTTCTTTGATGAACTCTTTAAAAATGAAGACTTGTTCTGCAGTTTTGGATGTGCAGGAGTAAAACTGGACAGTGTAGCAAAAAATTTTCAGAGAATCCCCATGGAAACAGGAGAGGGAGCCGAAAAAATTCTGAAAAGAGAAACGGCTTATTTCAAAATGAAAAAGCTGATCAATAAAAATACGATTGTAAGAAAATGATAGAATTGAAAACATTCAACAGAAAAGAACTGGAAGAATTGATCTCTTCCGGAGGTTTTCAGCAGTATGATTTTCTTCCGGTTACCAGGCATCGTGCAGAATCCCAGATCAGAAATCCAAAATCTTCAGATGAGCAAACCCTTCTTATCCTTGCCTTTTATAACGATAGGCTGGCAGGGTATGCAGGATGTTTTCCCGACAGCATTATCACAGGAGAAAAAGTAATTTCTTACGCATGGCTGAGTACATTATATGTGCATCCTGAATTCCGGAAAAAAAGAGTGGCAAAAAAATTATTGAAAAAGGCTTGTGAAGAATATGAAGGCCGGATTGCCATAACGGAGTTCACTGCTGAAGCCGAAGCTTTGTATACAATCATGGGCATTTTCGAATATGTTTTCCCAAAAGAAGGCAAAAGATACTATTTCAGAACAGATGCCACGGGTATTATTCCTGAGAAGAAGCCGGAAACAAAAGTTTTGAAGCCTCTTTTTCAGCTTATGGATGTTATAGGCAATTCTGTACTTTCAGTTAAAAATATAAGGGTAAAAGAGCCTGATTTCCGGTATGAGGTTCTTAGCAGGATTGATGCACAAAGTGCCGGTTTTATTAATGAGTTTTCAAGCCAGCGTAATGCTGAAGAAATCAATATTTTTATAGATCATCCATGGATTCTGGAGGGTAAGAAGGATCATCGGTATCTCTTTTCAAGTTTTGCTGAGGTTTTTAAATATTTCTGGATAAAAATCTATGATGAAAACAACAGGCTTTCTTCCTGTTTCCTGCTGCAGTTCCGCGACGGATATTTAAAAATACCATACCTGTTTTCAAATAATAATTTAGACCATGTTGTAGAATTCTTAACTTATTTCATTGTTAAAAATAAAATAAAAGGATTGACCAGCTATCAGCCAGCTCTCAATAATAAAATAAAGGATTCAGGCACATTTCCAAAAATCTATGAACGGGATTTTAAACGCGAATATCTTTTTCATAAACAACTCTTACAGGCCCTCCCTGAAGGATTTGATCCCCACTACCAAGACGGCGACGGCGATTGTATGATGACGTAATAGGTATTAGGTATTAGGTATTAGGTATTAGGTGGCAGTTTTTGTATTCCCATCGGAGAAAACCTGTTTTTGATTTATTTTTTATATTTTTTCTTAACCCGAATGTCTATCTATCTATTCTTTATTCCGAATCTCAAACTACCAAATTTCCCCATTCACTTGCGATGCAAAATTCACTATTGACAGCCCCTATGTCTCTCATCTATCCGTCTATTATCTCACCGTCTTTCACAAAAAAAGACCGCCCAAATAACTGAACGGTCTCTATCTTTTAATGTCCGAAAATATCCCTCAGGCTGACTTCCGTAAAAATGCCCATCTGGTTCACGGCATCCATATCCAGGTTTTCCTTTTTGCCGATAATGGCAGTATTAAAGTGGACGGGTTTAATTTCTGTTTTGTAAAACTGTTTCACATCTTCAAACTTCAGACTTCCGATCTGCTCATAAATATCCTTTCTGAAGTCGTGTGAAATTCCCAGCTTTTTTAGTCTTAATGTATTGAAAAATATATTATTCCGGGTAATTCTTGCTGAGGCGATCTGTTTCAGGGCTGTATTTCTTGCATTTTCAAACTGTACGGGAACTTCAGGCAGCTCTGTCATAAGCTCTGTCATCGTATCTACGGCGGTCTGGAGCTTGTCGGGCTGGGTTCCGATGTAAGTGGTAATATAATCATGGTGACCCAGTTCAGAATTGGCTGTATAAGAAACATAGGCAGAATAGGCTAAACTTTTACTTTCGCGGATTTCCTGGAAAACGATAGAAGAAAGACCTCTTCCAAAATATTCATTAAAAACATTAATCTTTCCGAAATCAGAGGTATCCACAGGTTTTCCTCTTCCTATTTTACTCATTTCCATCTGGACCATGTCGTAATTGATAAAGTATACATTGCCGCCAGTCTCAGGTTCCGGATAGGATTTAGCTTCAGGAATCTGCAAACTTTCTGTTTCCGTGTATTGGTCAATATATCCTTTAAAAGCATCAAAATTCTTTCCGTAAAAGAAGATCTGGTAAGGAAATCTGAATAGCTTTTTCATACGGTCGGTAAACACTTGAGGGTGGCTGCTTTCAAGCTCTTCTTTTGAAATAACATCCGTAAAACGGGAGACACTTCCTAGTTTGGTATAAGTAGTGAGTGCCGTCATAATACGGTTTTTGTCATTTTTGGTTGCCTGGCGGTTTTCCAGAACGGTTCCTACAAATTGGCGGTAGATATCCTCATCAGGAAAAGCATTATACATCCAGTGCTGAAGAAGGGAAATTCCTTTCTCTATATTTTCTTCCAGCCCGCTCAGAGAGATCAGAAGCTGGTCATGGATGGTTTTGAAATCATTGGTAATTCCGATTTTGAAGAACTCTTTTTTAAGGTCTTCAGGGGAAAACTGATCCGTTCCCAGGTATTGAAGCAGCTGCGTTGAAATGCCCAGATCCCTGTCGTTATCACTTCCGAACGGGAAAATAAAGTGAACCTGTGCAATATCATTGTATTTGTTCCTTACAAAGCTTATTTTTTTATCTTTTACCGAGCCAGTAGTTATTTCTTTTTGATAATCAATAAATTCAGGTTGTATATCTTCCGTTTTTTCAGCTAAAATTTCCTTCAGAAACTCCGATTGCGCCTCACGGTTGATCTTAATAGGCGTTATTCCCGGATTATCAACTCTCAGAAGCCTGTCGTTGATCCCTTTCTCTTTGTAAATGGCCACATAATTATCTTTAAAGAAAGTATTGGCAAACACAACAACATCTTCTTTGGTAAAAGAAGCATATTCATCCATTTCGTTCAGTTCCTGTTCCCATGATCTGCCTCTGATGTAGGTATCATAAAGATTGGTAGCCAATCCTTCTGCCGTTTCCAGTCCTTTCATTCTCTGCAGCTTGAAATCGCTGATGATCGCCGGAAGCATCCAGTCTGGGAAATCTCCTTTTTTGATCAGCTCAATCTGTTCCAGAACCATTTCTATTGCTTCATCAAGTGTTTGTGATTCTTTGGGAACAGCTACAGCAGAAAAATAACCATATTCTTTTAAACCTAATGAGAAAGCCTGTGCCCAAAGCATTTTCTGGGTCTGGTTGATGTTCAGGTCAAGAAGTCCGGCTTCTCCTCTGTTGCTAAGAATATTGGCGATAATGTCAGCAAGAATGGCTTCTCTTGTACCATAGCTGTCTGTTCTCCAGGCAATCTGTACTCTCGGGGTAGTAGGGCTTTTTACCGTTCTTTTGACAATTTCAGTCATAGGCTGTTCAATAACCGGAGCTTTTTTCGGCAGCTCTTTATAAGGAAGAGCTCCGAAATATTGGTCAACCAATTGAATAGTTTCTTCAAAATTCAGATCACCTACCAGAACCATCGCATAATTATTCGGAACGTAATATTCATCAAAATACTTATGAATAGCCTTCATAGAAGGATTCTTCAAGTGTTCCGGTTTTCCCAGGGTAGTCTGCTGTCCGTTAGGATGAGTGGGAAATAAAGCATCCATCAGTTCATAACTCACCAGTCTGCTGTCATTATCCTGAGCCCTGTTGAACTCTTCATACACCGACTCCAACTCCGTATGAAAAAGGCGGAGAACCATTTCAGAAAATCTTTCCTTTTCAATTTTCAGCCACTTTTCAAGTTCATTATTCGGGATATTATTTTTGTAAACCGTTTCATCAAACCAGGTATGGGCGTTCGTTCCGCTGGCTCCCAGTGACGAAATCGCTTTGTCATATTCGTTGGCGATGGCGTATTGACTGGCTTCCTGAGAAATTTCGTCTATTTTCTTATAGATTTCTTTTTTCTTTTCAGAATCCTGTTCTGCCTTATGCTGTTCATACAGTTCTGAAATCTGGTCCAGAAGCTCTTTTTCCTTTTCCCAGTTCTGAGTACCCAATCTTGAAGTTCCTTTAAACATCATATGTTCCAGATAATGCGCAAGACCAGTGTTATCAGAAGGATCATTATTGCTTCCCGTTCTTACAGGGATGAAAGTCTGTATTCTGGGTGCATCGAAATTTTGAGCAAGAAAGACCTTCAGACCATTCTTCAGGGTGTAAATTCTTACTTTATTTTCGTCATGTGTTATGGTAATATATTCGTAGTTATTAGTATCCGTATGGACTGTTTCCGTATATTTTTTGTCAATCATAGATCAATTCATTTCATTCCTAAAATCCGAATGTATTACAAATGTAAGGAATCAGATAAAAATGGCGTTGCTTTTTCTTATTAACATCAGTTTGGGATAAGAATTTCTGGTTTAGGCAGGTTTGAGCTGGGAGCTGGAAGAGGGAAGCTATAAAGGGCATCAATAATAAATCTCATTTTAAGATAATTTGATTTTAAAGAGACCTTTAATCATAGCTTCCATCCTTTAATCTTAGTTTCCTTAACCTAAGCTTCTATGTTATTATTACATCTATAAGACTGATTGAGAGCAGGTAAAAGGCAGCATGTGCTTTTGTCTTTTTCATCCTTTCAGAAAATTCCCTTTTTCCCTCGGGGAAAATTCAATAAGTTTGCATCAGGTTTTCCAAAAATAACGACTATGTCCGGAAACATTCTGATCATCGATGACGAGATCAAGCTCCTCAAATTATTGGGGATGATCCTTTCCCAAGAGAATTTTAATGTAAAAGAAGCTTCCACTGCACGTTCTGCCATGACGATGCTGGAACAGTATGATTTTGATGTGGTGCTAAGCGATGTACGGCTTCCGGATGCATTCGGGGTAGAACTTGTAAAATCCATTAAAGCCAAATATCCGCATCTTGAACTCATCCTGATGACGGCTTTCGGAAATATAACCGATGCCGTACAGTCTATGAAAAACGGTGCGTATGACTATCTGGTAAAAGGTGACGATAATGAAAAGATCATTCCTTTGGTTTATAAAGCACTGGAAAAAGTAAAAGACAACAGGTCCCGGATAATACAAAAATCAACTGGTTCGAAAGGATTCGGGCAGATTATAGGCAATTCCCCCTTAATTCTTCAGGCTAAAAAACTGGCAGAAAAGGTAGCTTTGACGGATGCCGCTGTTTTCCTGACCGGAGAAACCGGCACCGGAAAAGAAGTCTTTGCCAATGCCATTCATGAAGGAAGCGGAAGGAAGAAAAATACTTTCGTAGCCATTAACTGCTCTGCATTCAGTAAAGAAATTCTTGAAAGTGAACTTTTCGGTCATAAACAAGGAGCTTTTACCGGGGCTGTGAAAGATAAAAAAGGGTTGATAGAAGAAGCCAATGACGGAACCTTATTTTTAGACGAAATAGGAGAGATGCCTATAGAGCTTCAGGCTAAATTGCTTCGGGTTCTTGAAACCGGGGAATTCATCAAAATGGGTGAAACCAAAGTCTCAAAATCAGATTTCAGGCTGATCGCGGCTACCAACAGAGATCTGGAGGAGGAAATCAAACAGGGACATTTCAGGGAAGATCTGTATTTTAGGCTCAACGTTTTCGAGATCAGCCTTCCACCGCTGAGGGAAAGAAAAGAAGACCTGAAAATACTGGCCAAAAACTTTATCGATATATTCACTCAGAAGTTACATATGCCTTCAGTGCAGGTAGATCCTGAATACTATAAAACCCTGGAAAAAAACGACTGGAAAGGAAATATCCGTGAGCTTAGAAACACCATAGAACGGAGCCTGATCTTAATGGATGATCAAATACTGAACGCTGACAGCCTTCCACGTTATTCTGAAAAAGCTATTCCCGAAAACGATTCCATGAGTATGCGCTCCCTGGAAAAAATACATATCCTGAAAGTTATTCAATACACCAAAGGTAACAAAGCTGAAGCCGCCAGACTGCTCGAAATAGGCATTGCTACGCTGTACCGAAAGCTGGAAGAGTACGGACTAAGGTGATGAATAATGAGCAATGGGGTAATGAGTAATAAGTAATTTTGCCAATAGCCAATAGCCAATAGCCAATAGCCAATAGCCAATAGCTAAACCCTATCATTTCAATAACGGGCCTATCATTTTGATAGGCTTTTGTCTTTTTGTATAATCATATATTTTAATATAATGTTTTGATATATAATGTGTTGTGTTCTTTTTTCTGAATTTGGACTTTCTTTTGGCCTATAGAATATGAATAAAATATTTAAAAATGACAATTTCAGGAAAAACGTTCAAAAAACGGGAGCACGCTTTCTTAAGCATGCTGATGGTTTCGTATGTAATGCTCACTCTTTTAATCTTAATAATAAAAATATGATGCTTTTAGGTTTGGTACTGCTGTGTGCAGTCGTGTTTTGGCTCTTATATAAATCCGTTGAATTTTTTGATAGAATATAAAGTTATGTGGAGTTTATTTTTCCTTTCAATACTGGCCTTCGTGTACATTTGTTATGTTTTAATGAAACCAGAAAAATTTTAACCGGTCATGAATACAGAAATTTTAGGCATTATTGCCATGTTTGCCATCACGCTGGTGATCGGAATATTTTTAGGTAAATATATTGCTAACGTATACGGGGGCAAAAAGACTTTCTTAGATCCTGTTTTCAGGCCTGTAGAAAAATTAATTTATAGAGTTTCCGGAATCAATCCGGCCCGTCAGATGAACTGGAAACAGAATATGTATGCCATGCTGACGATCAACCTGATCTGGTTTTTCATAGGATTTATGATCCTGATCAATCAGTCCTGGCTTCCTTTAAATCCTGACGGGAATCCCAATATGTCACCGGATTTAGCTTTTAATACAGCGATTTCATTCCTGGTGAACTGCAACCTGCAGCATTATTCGGGAGAAACAGGAGTAAGCTATTTAAGTCAGCTTTACCTGATGTTCCTTCAGTTTGTAACGGCAGCCACCGGAATGGCAGCAATGGCCGTACTTTTCAAGGCTTTTAAAGAAAAAACAGCTACAGAACTGGGGAATTTTTATGATTATTTTACAAAATCCGTTATAAGAATACTCGTTCCTGTAAGCATTCTGGTAGCTTTGATCCTTTCAGCAAACGGAAGTCCGATGACTTTCGAGGGTAAAGATCATATCATCACATTGGAAGGGCAGAAGGCCGATGTTTCAAGAGGTCCTGTTGCCGCATTTGTTGCGATCAAGCATCTGGGAACAAACGGAGGTGGTTTCTTTGGAGCGAACTCGGCCCATCCGCTTGAAAACCCAAATTATATCACGAATATGACCGAAATGGTCACTCAGATGATCATTCCTTTTGCACTGGTCTTTGCACTAGGATTTTATCTGAACAAAAGAAAGCTTTCGTGGGTAATTTTTACCGTGATGACAGTCGGTTTTCTGGCTCTGGCAGTTCCGAATATCATCAATGAAACCAATGGCAACCCTTTGATAACTCAAATGGGTGCAGACAGCAGCCTGGGAGCGATGGAAGGTAAGGAAATCCGCTTTGGTAGTGCAGCATCAGGATATTGGAGCATTGCTACCACCGTAATTTCAACAGGCTCAGTAAATGCCATGCATGACAGTACAATGCCACTGTCCGGAATGAATGAACTGCTGGCCATGATGATCAATTGCTTTTACGGAGGATGCGGTGTAGGAATTCTGAATTATTTCATTTTCATCATTCTTGCGGTTTTCATCAGCGGATTGATGGTAGGACGGACCCCTGAATTTATGGGTAAAAAAATTGAAGCTAAAGAAATGAAGATCGCGATGATCGTAGCTCTTTTCCATCCATTCCTGATTCTTGTAGGAACAGCTCTGACAGCTTATCTGCCGGAATTCGGGGCGAAAACATTAAACAATCCCGGCTTTCACGGCTTCAGCGAAATGCTGTATGAATTTACCTCTTCATCAGCCAACAACGGTTCCGGATTTGAAGGGCTGGGCGATAATACCCCATGGTGGAATATTTCAACAGGAATCGTTCTGCTGCTGTCCAGATTTATCCCAATCATCGGTCCGGTAGCTATTGCAGGGTTGCTGGCGCAGAAAAAATTCATCCCTGAAAGCTCAGGAACATTGAAAACGGATACCGCAACTTTCGGCTTTATGACCCTGGCGGTTATATTACTGATCGCAGCGCTGTCTTTCTTCCCTGCGCTGACTTTAGGACCCATTGCAGAACAAATCCAATATTTCACTAAATAAAATGACAAGGCTCAGGAATTGAGAAACGTAATGCTTACCATCTGAGCCTGTCTATTAATCCATTTAAAATAATAAGAAAGATAAAAAAAGGAAAGCAGTCTGAGACTTTCTAACCTTTTGAATTTCTTAATTAAAAAATATAAAAAAACAATGAAAAATCAGTCACAGACATTGTTTCAGAAAGATTTGGTGAACGAAGCCATTAAGCAGTCTTTCGTTAAACTGAATCCGAAGATCATGTTTAAAAATCCGGTGATGTTCCTGGTGGAAATAGGAACCATTGTGATGTTTATCGTCAGTATGTTCAGTCTTACAGGCGATAAAACACAGGGAAGCTTCTCTTATAATTTTTTAGTATTTATCATCTTGTTTTTTACGGTGTTGTTTGCCAATTTCGCAGAAGCGATTGCAGAAGCGAGAGGAAAAGCACAGGCGGATACCCTTAGAAAAACCCGTGAAGAAACTCCTGCCAAGCTGGTTGTGGGCAATAAACCTGGATTTCAGGTGGAAACCGTTTTAAAAATGTCTGCCGAAATGAAATTGGGCGACATTTTCCTTTGCGAAGCCGGAGATCAGATTCCAATGGATGGAGAAATTATAGAAGGTCTGGCAACCATTGATGAATCTGCCATCACCGGGGAAAGTGCTCCCGTAATCCGTGAAGCAGGAGGAGATAAAAGTTCTGTAACCGGAGGTACAAAAGTTCTGTCGGACAGAATCAAAGTAAAAGTAACCACCAAACCAGGAGAATCCTTTTTAGATAAGATGATTGCCTTGGTAGAAGGAGCTTCAAGACAGAAAACACCTAATGAAATCGCATTAACTATACTTTTGGCAGGATTTACCCTGACCTTTATTATCGTCACCCTTACTTTAAAACCTTTTGCAGACTATGCGCAGACACCGATTACGATTGCGGCATTTATTTCACTTTTCGTTTGTCTCATTCCGACAACTATCGGAGGTCTGCTTTCTGCAATCGGAATTGCTGGGATGGACCGCGCGTTGAGAGCCAACGTAATCACCAAAAGCGGGAAAGCTGTAGAAACAGCCGGAGATATTGATGTGTTGCTTCTGGATAAAACAGGAACCATTACCATCGGGAACCGTAAAGCAACCCAATTCCATCCCGCAGACGGAATAAAGATTGAAGATTTTATTAAAGCCTCTGCATTGAGCTCTGTAGCCGATGAAACTCCGGAAGGAAAATCCATTATAGAATTAAGCCAGCTGAAATTGGAAGATCTGCTTGTTCCGAATCCTACCTATATAGATTTTACAGCAGAAACAAGAACTTCAGGGATTAATTTTGAAAATACACGAATCAGGAAAGGAGCTTATGATACAATAAAAAAACTGACTGAAAAAGCCGGGAATACTTTCCCCGAGGAAACGCAGTATGCTGTAACTAAAATCTCTGAAAACGGAGGAACACCGCTTGTGGTAATCGTTAATGAAAAAGTCTGGGGAGTGATTGAACTTCAGGATATTATTAAAACGGGAATCCAGGAACGTTTCCAGAGACTTAGAAAAATGGGAGTGAAAACGGTAATGGTAACAGGAGATAATCCCTTAACGGCTAAATTCATTGCAGAAAAAGCGGGTGTGGATGACTTCATTGCTGAGGCTAAGCCTGAAGATAAAATGAATTACATCAAAAAAGAGCAGCAGGAAGGGAAACTGGTAGCGATGATGGGAGACGGAACCAATGACGCTCCGGCCCTTGCCCAGGCAGATGTAGGTGTAGCAATGAACAGCGGAACCCAGGCCGCAAAAGAAGCCGGAAACATGGTAGACCTTGATAACGATCCTACTAAGCTGATCGAGATCGTGGAAATCGGAAAACAGTTGCTGATGACTCGCGGAACGTTGACGACCTTCAGTATTGCCAATGATGTAGCCAAATATTTTGCAATTATCCCTGCTCTTTTTATCACTTTCATCCCTTCACTGCAGAAACTGAATATTATGAATCTTCATAGCCCGGAAACGGCCATCCTTTCAGCGGTAATTTTCAACGCGGTGATTATTCCGTTCCTGATTCCGCTGGCATTGAAAGGTGTGGCTTATAAACCGATTGGAGCCAGTGCACTGCTCAGAAGAAACCTTCTGATCTATGGTTTGGGCGGAGTTATCGTTCCGTTTATCGGAATCAAAATTATTGATGTTGTGATCAGTTTATTCTATTAAAATTTTTAAAAAATGAAAAATCATATTGTATCAGCATTCAGACTGACTTTGGTTATGCTGGCGGTTATAGGAATTTACCTGCTTCTGGTATATGGAGGCTCAAAAGTGCTTCCTACAAAAGGAAAAGCGGAAATCATTACGCAGAACGGACAGAAGTATTATGCAAATATCGGTCAGAATTTCAGCTCTGAGAAATATTTTCACGGCCGTCCTTCAGCAGTGGATTATAATGCAGGAGGAAGTGGTGGAAGCAATAAAGGACCAAGTAATGAAGAATATCTGGAAACTGTACAGAAAAGAATAGACACCTTAAAAATGCAGAACCCCGGAATGGAAAAAGCTGAGGTTCCCGTAGAATTGGTAACCGCAAGCGGAAGCGGGCTTGATCCCGATATTTCTCCCGACGGAGCACTGTATCAGGCAAAAAGAATTGCGAAGGAAAGAAACTTTCCTGAAGAAAAAATCCAAAATTTAATTAAAGATCAAACTGAAAAACCATGGCTGGGCCTTTTCGGTCCTGCAAAAGTAAATGTGCTGAAGCTTAACATCGCTTTAGACCAATTAAAATAATGTGAAATGTTTATGAAAAGATATATCGTTGCCGGAATTTTAGCCGGAGTTTTCTTCCCGAAAGCACAAACCTCAGATTCATTGAAAACAGGAAATAATGTGACGTTTTCTGCTTATGCAGAACTTTTTTACACGTATGATTTTAACGAACCTGCAAGCCATCTGAGACAGAATTTTCTGTATTCCTACAATAGACATAATGAAGTAAATCTTAATCTAGGATTGATAAAAGCGAATTATCAGAGTGAAAATCTCCGTGCCAATGTGGCCCTGATGGCCGGAACCTATGCTCAGGATAATATGGCGGCTGAACAGGATGCCCTGCGTTATGTGAATGAAGCCAACGTTGGAATCAAAATTTCCAAAACTAAAAACCTGTGGGTGGATGCAGGAATTATGCCTTCCCATATCGGATGGGAAAGTGCTATTGGAAAAGATAATATCAATCTGACCAGAAGTTTTGCCGCCGAAAATTCTCCTTATTTTGAGACCGGTGCTAAAATCTCCTACACATCAGACAATGGAAAATGGCTCCTGAGCGGACTTGTCCTGAACGGATGGCAGAGAATCGCCAAAGCTGAAGGTAATCAAAGTCTTTCTTTCGGGCATCAGGTGATTTATAAACCTAATGATAAAATTACCATGAACAGCAGCTCATTTATCGGAAACGATAAAGCAAAAGAAGAGAAAAGAATGCGTTATTTTCACGATTTGTACGGAAGTTTCCAATTGACAGACCAATTTTCAGCGGTTCTGGGTTTCGACATTGGTGCAGAGCAGAAAACAAAAGGAAGCAGCAGCTACAATATCTGGTACACCCCCAATGTTCTGATGAAATATCAGTTGGATCATAAATGGGCATTGGCAGGAAGATTGGAGTATTACAACGATAAAAATGGGGTAATCATTAGTACAAAAACACCTAATGGCTTCCAAACTTTCGGCTATTCCCTGAATGTGGATTATGCGATTCTGAAAAACGTAGTGTTCCGTACGGAAGCAAGAGGCTTTACCTCCAAAGATGCCATTTTTGTAAAGAATGATCAGATGAAACAGGGCAATTTCTTTATCACCACAAGTCTGGCAGCCTGGTTTTAAAGGAAAGAAAAAAGTTGGAAGCTGGAAGAAGGAGGATGGAAGTTACTTTCAGTTATAAGTATTGAAAGTCTCTGTAAAATCAATTTGTTTTAAAAAAAGATATACAGTTATTTTTAATGACGTTTATCACTCCTCTTTCAGCTTTAAACCTTGTCAATCAGATCTTTTTATCTGAATTGAGGCTAATTACAAAGATTAGGAAAATATAAAAACTGAAAAGAGGTCCGTTACCATTAATAACCTAATAAAAATGGGCTTCAGCCCGTTAAAAACATAATTATTTTAAATTCATAGAATAAACAACCCATGTCATCAGCCAAACATTTTTTAGAACTGATTCAGAAATCCCGGAAAGGAAAATTTAAGATTTACATCGGGATGAGTGCAGGCGTAGGAAAGACTTTCCGGATGCTTCAGGAGGCACATGCATTATTGAGAAACGGCATTGATGTAAAGATTGGTTATATTGAAACCCATGGCCGGGAAGAGACGGTAGCTCTTACAGACGGAATCCCTGAGATTGCGAGAAGATCGGTTTTTTATAAAGGTAAAAACCTGGAGGAAATGGATCTTCAGACGATCATCAATGAACATCCTGAAGTGGTTCTGGTGGATGAGCTGGCGCATACCAATGTGGAAGGTTCCAAAAATAAAAAAAGATGGCAGGATGTACTGGAAATCCTTGATAACGGAATCAATGTGATCAGTGCGATGAACATCCAGCATATTGAGAGCCTTAATGAAGAGGTGAAAAAGATCACGGGGATAGAAGTGGCGGAACGTGTACCGGATAAGATTCTGGCTCTTGCCGATGAGGTGGTAAATATAGACCTTACTGCGGATGAGCTGCTAACCCGCCTGAAAGAAGGAAAGATCTATAAAAAAGAAAAAATTCAGACGGCGCTCAGCAACTTTTTTCAGAGTGGACATATTTTACAGCTTCGTGAATTGGCCTTAAAAGAGGTGGCAACCCATGTGGAACGAAAGGTGGAAACTGAGATCAAGACTGAAAATTTCAAACCTATTAAATTTCTGGCCTGCATCAGCAGTAATGAAAAGATTGCGAAGAATATCATCCGTAAAACAGCCCGTCTGGCGAGTTATTATAACAGTCCGTGGACGGTTTTATATGTTCAGAAACCCTCTGAAAACCCTGAAAAAATTGCCCTAGACAAGCAGCGGTATTTGATTAATAATTTTAATTTAGCACAGGAATTGGGGGCGAAAGTGGTACGGATAAAAGAAAGCAGTGTACATAAAGGAATTTTAGAATATGTCATTGCCCACAATATGACCACGGTTTGTATCGGGAAGCCTCACTCAAGCCTCTGGCAGCGCCTTTCCGGTTATAGCTGGATTTACACGCTGATGAATAGACTTAATGAAAGACAGATAGATATTATTATTTTATCTTAGAAGTAATGAAACTTAAAACGAAACTCACTTTAGGCGTAGGTCTTTTATTTTTACTGATTGTTTTGCTTTCAGTAATCGGTTCCGTCTATATCAACAAACTGAAATCGGATACGGAAAAGATTCTTACCGCCAATTATAACAGCCTGGAATTCTCCAAAAATATGCTGCTTGCTTTGGACAAGATAAGTACAGATAGTGCTGTTGCAGTAACCGATTTTCAGAAAAATAACAAGCTTCAGGAAAAGAACCTTACTGAGTTCGGCGAAAGAGAAGCTACCCAGAATCTTAATCTACACTTTCAGAGCTATCTGAAGCAGCCTTCTCCCGATAAAGAAAAGCTGATCCGTGAAGATCTGGCCAAAATCATGTCCCTGAATATGAAAGGGATCGAGCGGAAAAGTGATATTGCCATCATTACCGCTGAAAATGCTACATTCTGGATCGTAAGTCTGGGAACCGTATGTTTTCTGATTGCTTTTATCCTGCTTTTTAATCTTCCGCAGACGATTGCAGAACCAATTAACCAGCTGACCTTCAGTATCCGGCAGATTGCGGATAAAAATTACAATGAAAGGGTTCATTTTAAAGGAAGTGAGGAGTTCAACAGTCTTGCAGAATCTTTTAATATCATGGCGGAAAAGCTTCAGGAATATGAGAGCAGCAGCTTTTCCAAACAGCTGATGGATAAGAAAAGGATTGAGACTTTGGTCAACAATATGCACGATGCAGTGATCGGACTGGATGAAAATCACTTTATCTACATGATCAACGATGAAGCATTGAAAATCACTAATCTCAACAAAGAGGAAATTATCGGGAAAACGGCTCATGAAGTGGCTGTGAATAATGACCTGATGCGCGAACTGCTCAAAAATATCGATCATCCGGTAGTCGAGCCTATCAAGATCGTCCGGGATAATAAAGAAAATTATTTCGAACAGGATATTATCCCTATCAACATCACGAAAACCGGAGAAAAAGAAAAGAAATATATCGGAAAAGTAATCCTGCTCCGGAATATCACCCCTTTTAAAGAACTTGATTTCGCCAAAACCAACTTTATAGCAACCATTTCTCATGAATTGAAAACACCTATTTCAGCCATAAAAATGGGCGTTCAGCTGCTCGGTAATCAGAAATTCGGTGAGTTGAATGAGCAGCAGCAGGAATTACTGAAGAGTATTAACGAAGATGGACAGCGCCTGCTGGATATTACAGGAGAACTGCTGAATCTTTCACAGGTAGAAACAGGAAACATCCGCTTAACCGTTGAAAAATGCTCACCAAAAGAAATGGTGCAGACCGCTGTAAAAAATGTTGAAAAACTGGCAGAACAGAAAAATATTTCCATAACCACAGAATATCTTATTGCTGATGATGATTTTGTTGCAGCCGATTTCGATAAAACAGTCTGGGTAATGAATAACTTCCTGACTAATGCCGTGAAACATTCGTTTCAGGATGAAACCATTCAGATTTTGGTTGAAAAACGAGAGACTTTCATTCAGTTCAGCATTACCGATACAGGAAGCGGTATTGATGAAAAATACCACCGCCAGATCTTCGACCGCTATTTCCAGGTTCCGGGAGAACACCAAAACGGAACTGGATTAGGACTCGCTATTTCCAAAAATTTCATTGAAAAACAAAATGGTGAAATTGGTGTGGAAAGTTTCCCGAATCAGGGAAGTACTTTCTTCTTCAGATTGCCGGTTTTATGAGGATTATTGTCATATATTTGAACAGGAAATATCAAATTTATTCTCTATTAAAAACTTTTAATTTTATCTTTTAATGCTAACAGCCCCTTTTTTTATTTTTTTTGGCAATTCCCATATTCTTTGTTGTTTCAGGCATTTTCTTTTTTATACAGAAAGGTGAAATTATAGAAAAGTACAGGCAGCCGGATGCAGTAATGTTAAAAAGCATCAATGGAACGATGGAGACTGTCAGTAACAATTTGCTGCAATATAAAAAGCTTTCAATGATGTAGTTTTGAGATTCTTCTGAATCAGAATTCGATGTTTTTATTCCCCCGGAGTTTTTATATCCTTCCGAGAGGCTGTATTAATCTGAGATTCAAATCTGATGCAAAGAATACAAAAAATCCAACGGTTCTCAGGGAGTTTCATATCAATGCAGATTCTGTTGAGCTGATCTATTATCCGGATCATATGCTCAATGCAAAACGTACCATTTCTTTTAATGGCCTGAACGAAGAACAGATTTTACTTTTTCAGAAAGCGTTGATTAAGCAGGCATAATTTCAGTAGTATCATAGCAGAGACAGTATTGATGAAAAGATTTTCGACCGCTATTTCCAGGTTCCCAGAGAATATCAGAACTTTGCTATTTTCAGAATGTGGATGACCTTAGTGTGGATGATTTTATATCAAAGTTGAAAGACAATACTTTAATCCTGCAAAATAAAGACGTTCTGCTGGACAGGCTTAAAAATAATGAAAGCGCTTACGGTATTCTCATTATAATGAACGGAGTAAAGATGCTGAATGATAAAAACCTCTTCGATGAAGGGGCTGCTATTGTTGTCAGCAGAAAAACTGAATTGGGAAAATTCCCGGTATGGGAAAAAGAATACAAAAATTTCATCAGAGAAAATAATATTAAAGAATAGTTGAACGATGAATACATTGAAGACGATTTTGAGCAGTTTATTTTTTATCCTGTTTTGTTCATTAGTCTCCGGACAGACTTTTAAACTGGAAGAACTTGCCGCATTCAACAACCTTGATATGGTTGCGTTCAAAAAAGAAATTAAAAAACAGAATTACACTTTTTACGATAAAACCGAAGGCCTTGGCTTTGTTGTGAATGAATATGAAAGTCCTGGATATCAATATAAAATCGCAAAGTTTGAATATAAAGAAGATCAATCTCAAAACAATATAGAATTCACCTTTAAAGATAAAAAAGACTATGACACCTACCTTAAAGCGGTTCTGGATACCGGATATAAACAGACAGGAAAAGGAAAAATAATAACCAAAGAAAGCTACACAGACTATTATAAAGGCAAACAACAGATCAGGATCGTTCAGCCGAAAACGGCAAAAGAACCCTATACGCTGATTGTTTTTAAATAAATGATCTGTTTTTTAAATAATAAAGAGGCTGTCTCAAAGCGAGACAGCCTTTATGTTGTTTGTAAATTATATTTATTTAATGTTTTATGATTAATTGTAAAGATCTCTTCTCTCCTGAAGCAGTTATTACAATGAAATAGTTGCCGTTTGGTAGCTCAGAGGTGGAAAATTTTACATTATTTAGTCCTTTGTTAAAATTTTTATTCCTTTCAATAGACTTTATTTCTTTTCCCAGCATATCAAATACCTGTATGTTAAGCTGACTGTCCTGTAATAATTCAAAATCCAGTTTTGCGAAATCCGACGATGGATTTGGAGAAACAGTAATACGCTTAAAATTTGAATTATTAGTATTACCAGTGCCTGATTTACCAGCCTCATCATAGATGAATTCTCCGTTTTCCTGTGTATGATTGATCTTTACATTGAATATACAGACACTTCCATACTGCTGATCTGGTTTTTCAGCAGCGACCTGGGAAACTGCATATTGATAATCCTGAATCACATCCGTCGGCTCCTTAAGTTCAAAAGTGAATTTTATTGCCCTGTATTCTCCTGCTTCCAGCATGATATTGTTCAGCTGTACATTTTCAAAATTGGTAACCGTAAGCTCGCGTTTCTCAGCATTCAATATCTCTATCCCGCTACCTTCTGATCCGGCAGACATCCATTTTTCCCATAAACGATCATCCAGTTTAATTTTTATTCTACCTATTTTAGCAAAATTGTTATCATTTACCCCAACCCGATCAAACCTCACCATAAAATCCGTTTGCTCTGAAGAAGGATTTCCAATAAAGATGGAACTGTCAAATTTATAATATGAGCCTTCTAATCCCCCCAGTGGTACCAACGAAGTATTACGCGTTACCACATTATTGTTATTTTTAACATTGTCACCCATCATATTGGTTGTGCTTGCTGGAAGTTCACTGAACATAGGGTCATTCACATCAACGATTCTTCCCAGGAAACACAATACAGGATTGCTGATAACATTGGGATCTCCGAATAATGAAGGATTTACCGGCTGCCACTTCGCATCAATGATGATCTCCTGTCCCGGCTGTAAAGGTGGAATAATAAATCCAGGTGTACTCGAACTGCTATCATAGTCCGGAGCATTACTGTTGAAGACCAAGCTTCGCGCTTTGATCTCGCCTCCCGCAGGAACACAGGCATTAGTCTGTGGATTTACAATACACTTTGATCCGTCCCAGGAGTTAAGCGCTGTTGGGGAAGGAGGATTTACCGGAACAGCATTATTATCCCAGGATTCTCCTGTTGCCCCTATTGTCCAGTATAACCTTACACGGCTTTCAGTGGATGCCACACAGCCTAAATTCCTTATCCTGAATCGCATCACGTTGAATTTAGAAGGATCGGAAGAATATCCCGGATTTTCATGGGTCACACTTAGTCCATTGGCTGTCTTCCTGTTCCATATATCATTACTTTCCCAGATAATTTCATTTCCGGGTGCGGGAACATAAGGTTCTGCGCCTGTATCCGCAGCATTGTCAAATGCGGCCAGATCCCATCTGTAATTAGCGTGAGCGTAATTTTCATTATCAATTTGATCGGGTAGCAATCGTATTGTTTCGCCATAGACAATATCCATATTCGGAATGGTAAGATTCGGCACTTCCGTAACGGTTGAATTACTATGATTGATAGAAGACAATTTATATCCCTGAACAGTATTTGAAACAATATTTTCTTTTGATACGTAAAATTTCCCGTCAATTGCTTTTTCAATATAAGAGTTATAATAATTACTGGTATTAGGAATAAAATTTATCGTCAAAGGATTAATATTAACAATGGCAATTCCTTTATTACCTACATTAGAGTTATTTTGTGCAATAATAATTCTATTATAGTCAATAAATTCCACTCCATCAATTTTGGTAACTCCAGAAAGGTTCAGATTATTAATATTGATATAGTCCCCATTTTGATTGAGCGTCCAAACCCTTAATTCATTACCATTTCCATATGCTAATCTCATCTTTCCTGTAGTTGCATCTTCAAATAGTTCAACATCAGAAATATCACCTGTAGGATATATAGGTAATGTTTGTTGATGGGATATCCCATTTTTAGTAATCAAAAATCGCTCTACAGTATTTCCGACTGCAAATAAATAACGTGTTTTATTTTTTCTTAGTTTTGATATTGCAAAAATTCTATTTCCTTTATAGTTAAAATGCTCTGGTGGGGAAACATAAATTGAAGTGCTATTTACGGTTACCTTCACGGAAATGAGAGTATTAATAAAGGCTGGCATATTATATACTGTCATCGCAATAATATAAAATTCATTACATGTACCTGGCACATTGACAACTGAAATTTCTTTGGTTACGGTATTCACACCAGGTGTTATAGTATCTATCAAAACGTTATTTTGGTTATATATTTTGTTTCCCCGTACATAAAATAACAGATTACCATTAGAGTCAAATGCAGCATTTGATCCGGGAAAATTTCCTGCTCCTAAAGAATTTGTTAATAAGTGAGGATTTCCTGTGGCAGGAAAATTAACGAGAGAGTTTCCCAAAACCCATTGGGGCGATTGAGCATTCATCAGGGGTATAAAATTTGCGATTGCAAAAAGCAGTAGTATTAGATTTTTTTTCATAAACGGTAAAATTTTAAATAATTGTGTGGTAATGATAATTTTAATTAGCCAGTTCTAATTTAGGCACTGAATAACCAGGAAAACCACGATAACTAATACCTGCGCCATATCATTAAGCAACTGCGTTGATTTTTTCAATAACTGCGTCAGCATTGGAAAGGTTACGTAATCTTACGAATCTGGCATAGCAGATCAACTGTGGGCTTAATAAGATCACATTTTAATTTACAGTATTTTTTATGATAAAAAAACAAATGGAAAGAGAACTACTGATAATAAACATCAATGGAACAGCGTTCCTTGTCTATGTGGACAGCTTTCAGCTTAAACAAAAGACAACCCCATAACACGATTCCTTCTAATGAAAAGAAAGACACAAAATACGGATACAGGTTCGGTTACTGTTTTCTTTCAAAAGAAAAAGCTGAACAGGAAAATGCAGAATTAAAGCGAAAAGATAATAATAAAATCCAAGAAAAATAAAGGGATGGAATTGCTGATAAAAAAGAAGCTGCCCCAAAAGTGAGACAGCTTCTTTTTAAAGTTGACTACTGTTTTTCAATCAGATCTAAAAACTGCTGCTCATCGTAAATGGTAATCGTTCCGATGTCCTGCGCTTTTTTCAGTTTGCTTCCGGCTTTCTCACCTACCACAAGATAATTAAGATTCTTGGAAACCGCAGAAATATTCTTTCCACCGTGTTTCTCTACCATTTCTTCCGCCTGTTCTCTGGTGAAAAGCGATAGTTTTCCGGTGAAAAGGAACGTTTTTCCTTCCAGAACGTTTGATAGAACTTCATTGGTATTTTCTCCCTTTTCAAGCTGTACACCGTACGATTTTAAACGCTCGATCATCAGGAGGTTTTCAGAATTTCTGAAGAATTCTTCAATGCTTACCGCAATTTTGGTTCCGATATCTTCCACCTGGCAAAGCTCTTCCACAGATGCATTTTTCAGTTCTTCTATCGTAGGGAAATTTTTCACCAGTTTTTTAGCCACCGTTTCGCCCACATGCTTAATCCCGATTCCGTATAGAACCTTTTCAAACGGAATCTCTTTAGATTTTTCAATTCCTGAGATGATATTTTGGGCAGATTTTTCAGCCATTCTTTCAAGCGGAAGAAGCTGTTCTTTGGTGAGAACATAGAAATCAGCAGGGTTTTCAATCAGTTTTTCTCTGTACAGCTGTTCAATTGTTTCGCTTCCCAGGTTTTCAATATTCAGGGCCTTTCTGGAAACATAATGGATCATTCTTCCCACTACCTGAGGCGGGCAGTGAAGCTCATTCGGACAGAAGTGGATGGCCTGGTCTTCAATTTTTACCAGCTCCGTTCCACATTCCGGACAATGTTTGATGTATTCTATTTCACGGCTTTCTTCCGTTCTCTTTTCCGTATTTACGCCTACAATCTTAGGAATAATTTCACCGCCTTTTTCCACATATACAAAATCCTGTTCATGCAGATCCAGCTTTTTGATAATATCTTCATTGTGAAGAGAAGCTCTTTTCACGATAGTTCCGGCCAGTAAAACCGGTTTTAGGTTGGCCACAGGAGTAATTGCTCCCGTTCTTCCCACCTGATAAGAAACACTCTGTAATTCCGTTTCCACCTTTTCCGCTTTAAACTTATAAGCCATAGCCCATCGCGGAGACTTGGCGGTATAACCCAACTGGCGCTGCTGCTGAAGAGAATTTACTTTCAACACAATTCCGTCAATCTCAAAAGGAAGGTTATGACGTTCTGTATCCCAGAAGCTGATGAATTCCTTCACCTCATCCAAAGTTTTGCAGAGTTTCGCCTGCTGTGATGTTTTGAAGCCCCAGCTTTGTGCCTTCTGAAGCAGTTCCCAGTGCGTTTCTGTAGGGAAATCCTCAGAAATAAACTGGTAAAGTACTGATGAAAGTCCACGCTTTCTTACTTCCGCGCTGTCCTGCATTTTTAAGCTTCCGCTGGCTGTGTTTCGTGGATTCATAAAAGGATCCAGTCCTTCCTCTTCACGAAGTTTATTGATCTTATCAAAGTTCTTTCGGGTTAAATAAATTTCACCTCTCATGAAAAAATGAGGCGGGAAATCACCTTTTAACGTCAACGGAATATCTGAGATCGTACGGACATTCGGGGTAATTTCGTCTCCCTGGAAACCGTCTCCACGGGTTACGGCCTGTACCAGCTTTCCGTTTTCATACAGGATGGAAATAGAAGCGCCATCATATTTCAGTTCCGCAACAAATTCTACAGGATCACTGATGGTCTTGATGATTCTTTTTTCCCAGTCCTCAAGATCCTCAAAATCATAAGAATTATCCAGAGAATACATCCTGAATCTGTGCTGAATGGTTGGGAAAACCTTTGTAATTCCGCCTCCTACACGTACGGTAGGTGAGTTTTCATCATAAAACTCTGGATGTTTGGCTTCAAGATCCTGAAGCTGTTCCAGTAACATATCAAACTCATAATCAGAGATCGTAGGTGTATCCAGAAGGTAATAATTTTCGTTATGCTGATGAAGCTCCTTTCTGAGCTGTTCTATCTTTTGCTGTATATTTTCAGACATTCTTTTCTATCTTTTGAGCAAAAATAACTAAACTAATTTCATTTAAAAAATAACAGAATCAAATAGTACAGGAAAATTAAAAAACATTAATATCAGTCAAGAGATTGGTTGTGTTGATCTTAAAATAAGTGTTTATACTAACCTGATATGATGTAATAATTTTTTAAGAAATTATTAAAACTCCCTTAAACAGAAGCTCCCGCAAGTCAAAATACCTTTGTACGTCTCACAGCTTTTAACAATAAAACGTACCTTTATCAAAAGTTGGTCAGACTTTTTAATTAATTATCAGATTATATTATGAAAAATTTTATCTTAGGGTTAGCAGTTTTAAGTACAGTTCTCATGAAGGCACAAACCCAGATCATTGCACACAGAGGATATTTCCAGTCGCAGCCCGCAACCACGGAAAATTCCATTAAATCATTGGAAAATGCTCAGAAATTAAAGATATACGGATCCGAATTTGACGTAAGAATGACGAAAGACGGAGTACTGGTCATTAACCATGATGAGCATCACGGCAAAATGGAAATCTCCGAAACTTCATTCAAAGAGCTGGAAACATTGAAATTATCAAACGGGGAAAAATTCCCGACATTGAAAGATTATCTTAAACAGGGTAAAAAAGATCCGTCTTTGAAGCTGATCGTAGAAATCAAGCCGGATAAAACCCCGGAAAAAGAAAACGAGATCACCCAGAAGACGATTAAGATGATCAAAGAAATGAAGCTGGAAAATCAAAGTGAGTTCATTTCTTTCAGCCTGAATATCTGCAAAGAGATCAAAAGACTGGAACCGGCATTTAAAGTACAATACCTGAACGGAGAACTTTCCCCTGAACAGATTAAAAAAGAAGGTCTGGACGGAATGGATTACCACTACAGCGTTTTTCAGAAAAATCCTTCATGGATTACTGAAGCTAAAACACTGGGCCTAATTACCAATTCCTGGACCGTGAACGATCCTGCCATCTACGAACAGCTAAAAAAGCAGGGAATAGGCTTTGTAACCACTAACATTCCTGATCAGCTTAAAAATAAATAAATTTTACTGAAGAATTATAATTTATAGCCTGTCTCCTTAAAAAGAGGCAGGTTTTTATTTGAATTCCAATAAAATCTTGAATCGGTATACCCATCAAAAAAATCTGTGTCATCCGTGTGATCTGCGGGAACCCAAAAAAATAGCTTTCCTGGATCTTGTAGGATTTCTATGTTTGAAAACGTAACGATGCAAGGCTTTTAATCATTATGCGGCTTTTAAGGCGCAACAAAACCTTCAGCTTTCAGTAAAATCATTGCGCCTTATAATGCATGAAGCAGGTAAAAAAACAGAGTCCTTGCGAAAATTCCAACAAAACCGTATAATTCTAAAAAAAAAAATATTTTAAGTTATTGTTTATCAGTATTAAAATTGGTTTTGTTTTTATTTTCTCTGGAAAAGACAATAAAGGTATATAAATGCTTACAGGAAATGGCATTAAAAATACTTAATTTGTTAAATGCCTGTTTATTAGGATTGTATTCAATGTTAACAATAATAAGTTAACATTTTGTTTAGTAAATATTTAAAAAATGTTAAAATCGTGTTAAAGTCACAGTCATAATGTCGTTTTAATTTTGCGCAAACAAAAAGGATATGCGTAAAGAGACACAGAAACTGTTGGTTTTATCGCTGCTGGGATTAGTCAGCGTCAACCTGACAGCTCAGCAGAAAGTAAAAAAAGATACGATTAAAGGCATTGATGAAGTGGTGGTAACTGCTTTAGGAATTAAGAGGCACGATAAGGCCTTAGGATATGTTGCCGAAAAGGTGGGTTCAGCAGTTTTTGAAGAAACGCAGAACAACAACTGGGCACAGTCGATGGAAGGAAAAGTGGCAGGGCTTAAGATCCAGACTGCCGGAGCAGGACCTCTGGGAACTTCCCGAATTACCTTAAGAGGAGAAAAATCCATGATAATGGACCACAACTATGCTCTGATCGTAGTAGATGGTGTTCCGTTGGGAAATTCTACCACAGGATCCGGAACTCCTGCTTATGGGGCCGGTTCGGGGGGAGATGTTCCTATTGATTTAGGAAACGGATTAAACAGCATTAATCCTGACGATATTGAATCGGTAACGGTTCTGAAAGGAGCCTCCGCAGCAGCCTTATACGGTTCACGTGCCGCAAACGGTGCTTTAATGATCACTACGAAATCCGGGAAGACCAAAGACGGAAAGCTGAAAGTAACCTTCAATTCCTCTTCAAGTTTTGATACCGTATTGAAATGGCCGGACTGGCAGTATGAATACGGACAGGGAACCCTTGCTAAAAATTCAGCCGGACAGTTTTATTATTCTTATGGACTTTCTCCGGATGGAGCCAGCACAGGCGGAACGAGCAGCGCCTTCGGACCAAAATTTGCCGGTCAGTACTATTTCCAGTATGATCCTACGGTACAGGGCCAGAGCCCGGCGAGACAGGAATGGAGAGCTTACAAAGACAATATTAAAGGCTTCTGGAGACCCGGATCTACCTATTCCAACAGTGTTTCTGTGGAAAGCTCAAATGATAAGACCAGCTTCAGAACCTCACTTACCTATCTGAATAATGAATGGATGATGCCTAATACCGGTTTTGACCGTTTTAATTTCGCCTTATCCTTTGCCCATCAGCTTACCAAAAAATTAAAAATCTCTACCAAGTTCGCATACAACACAACAAAAAGTGATAACCTTCCGGCTACAGGATACAACAACCAGTCGATCTCTTATTTTATGATTTTCCAGAACCCAAACGTGGATCTCGGATGGTATAAACCGATCTGGAAGTACGGACAGGAGCAGGTAGATCAGATCCATCCGTTCAGTTCTTATATTGATAATCCTTACCTTATCGCGTATGAAATGCTGAACGGGGTCAGAAAGAAAAATATCACAGGAAATATTACGGCGGATTATCAGTTCAATAATAATTTCAGTCTGATGCTGAGATCAGGAGTGGAAATCCTGAATGAAAAAAGGACTACCAGAAGACCCTGGAGCTCTGCCAACTATCTGAATGGTTTTTACAGAGAACAGTATATTAAAAATCATGAATATAACAACGACGTTCTATTCTCCTATAAAGCAGATCTTAATAAATTCAGCCTTTCTGCTTCTGCGGGAGGAAGTATCCGCTATAATGAATACGTAATGACGGATTATCAGGCCATCGGTCTGAAAACAGCCGGAGAATATATCCTTACCAATGCCCTTTCAATTCCGGTTAAATATCCTAGCCCGAATGATAAACAGGTAGACAGTGTCTATGGGTTGCTAACGCTGGGGTATGATAATAAGGTTTTTGTAGATGTTACAGGAAGAAATGACTGGAGTTCCACGCTTCCGAAGCAGAACAGGTCTTTCTTCTATCCATCGGTAAGCACCAGCTTTATTCTTTCGGATATTTTTAAACTGAAAAGCAATACCCTTAATTTCTGGAAACTGAGAGGTTCATGGGCTAAAGTAGGTATAGACAGTGATACATATCTGTTGGATAATTATTATTCAGCAAGCAATATTACAGGAAGTGTTGTGGCACCTACCACTTACAATAACCCTAACCTTAGACCGGAAAAGAATACCAATATAGAAGCGGGCATGGATTTCAGTCTTTTCAAAAGCAGGCTTAATCTTAATTTTACCGCTTATCAGAATGTGAGTGAGGACCAGATTATTCCTGTATCCCTTCCTTATGAAAGTGGATATTCCAAAAGAGTGATCAATGCTGGGAAAATCCGCAACAGAGGATTTGAACTTTCAGCAGATATTTATCCGGTAAAGACAAAAAACTTCTCATGGAAAGTAGGAGGAAACTGGTCTACCAATGAAAATAGGGTGATGACTCTTCCGGAAGGATTTGACGGAATTATTTCCGGAGTGGGAGACGTTGTATTCTATAAAATGGAAGTAGGAGGTTCGCTGGGAGATATGTACGGTTTTAAACTATTAAGAACTCCGGACGGTCAGGTAATTTACGGAGATAACGGTCTTCCCGGAAGACCTGGAGATATAGAAAAAGTAGGAAATGCATTTCCGAAATGGAGAGCCGGCCTTCAGAATGATTTTAAGATTAAAAATTTCACTATCAGTTTCTCATTTGACGGACAGTACGGAGGAATTGCCTATTCCCAGTCCCATCATAAAATGTCAGAGCAGGGAAAACTTACCTCTACACTGGCAGGAAGAGAAACCGGGATGATCGTAGGAGAAGGGGTAGTGCAGAATGCAGACGGAACCTACAGCCCGAATACAAAAGCAGTAAATATCTCTGCCTATTACGGAGATTATTACAGAAGAGCCAACGTGGAAACCAACAGCTTCAGTACAGATTTTATCAAGCTTAGAGATGCAAGAATAGCATATTCTTTCCCAAGAGAAACCATCAAATCTTTAGGACTGGAAGATCTTACCCTTGCTGTCTTCGGAAAAAACCTGTGGATGTGGACGAAGTTCCCGCTGTTTGATCCTGAAGTAGCCACGCTGAATAATGCTACCATTACCCCGGGAGTGGAAATGGGACAGCTTCCTACAGCAAGAACTATCGGGTTTCAGTTAAATCTTAAATTTTAAATCTAAAACAATGAAAAAAATATTCATACATCTGGCATTAGTGGCTTCAGTCTTAGCCCTTAATTCCTGTGACAGAACTTTTGAAGAAATTAATACTGATACCAGCAGGATCAAAGATCCGGCTGTTGGAAGCCTTCTGGCACCTATTCAATACGAAATGGGGAGTTACGGTTACAACAGGGCAGATGATTTTACCTTTGATATTATGCAGAACGCTCTGGATTTTCCGAATGAAGGAAATACCTACAGCAGATATTATATGGATGAAAAAAGTGGGAACGGATACTGGAATATGTCTTACAGATGGCTGAAGCAGGTTAATGATCTTAAAAAATATGCTACTAAAGAGCAGAATAATAACTATCTGGCCATCTCTATGGTGCTGAAAGCCTGGATTACTGCCAATCTTACGGATGCTTTTGGGGATATTCCTTTCACAGAAGCAACAAACCTTGAGGAAGGGATTACAAGACCAAAATTTGACAAGCAGAAAGATATTTATGTTCAGCTGCTGAATGATCTGAAGACCGCTAATACTTTATTTGATCCCACAAAAGCTTTAACCGAAACAGATTTGTTCTACAATGCCAATACCAACAGCCAGACCGGTATTCTGGGATGGAAAAAATTCTGTAACTCACTTTCATTAAGGCTTCTGACAAGAATCCTGAACAGAAACGGAGAAGTGAATGTTTATGAAAGAATTCAGGAAATAGTTAATAACCCTGCCACCTATCCGGTTTTTCAGAATAATAATGATAGTGCAGTTCTTCCTCTTTCCGGAATATCTCCTTATCTGCCGCCTATTGCACGTCCTCAGGATTTTACCGCATACAGGGCTGCCGGAGAGTTTTTCATAAATGCCATGAAGGATAATAATGATCCGAGGTTAAGTATGTTTTTTACGAAAGCTAAAAGTTTGTCCGGAGCCGATTTAGGGTATAAAGGCGCTCCTTCCGGATACGCTTTGGGAAGTTCTTTTGATTATCAGCCTTCCAATCTTAATCAGAATCTGGCAAAAGCTCCTTTAAAAGTTCTGATTATGACCTATTCTGAGGTGCAGTTTATTCTGGCAGAGCTCGCTAACAAAGGAGTCATCACCGGAAATCAGCAGACATTCTATGAAACAGGAGTAAAATCTATTATAGAACAATGGGGAGCAACGGTTCCTGCGGATTACTTCAATAACAGCAATGTGGCTTATAACGGTTCTCTGCAAAGGATTATGATGCAGAAATACATCTCATTATTTTTCGTAGATCACCAGCAATGGTATGAATACAGACGTACTAAACTGCCTGTGCTTCCCAACAACGGAGGGCTGCTGAACGGTGGAATAATGCCGGTAAGATTTATGTATCCTACAACGACCAAAGTAATGAATACTGAAAATTATAATGCAGCAGTACAATCCATGGGCGGAGATAATATCAATGTGAAAATGTGGTGGAATAAATAAAAAGAATCAATAATATGAATATCAGAATAAAATTTTTAATGCCTTCTCTGCTGGTTTCGGCAATGGCATTTTCCCAGACCTCTGTTTCCGGTTATGTATATGAGGATATCAATAAGAACCAGAAGAAAGAAGGTCGCGAAAAAGGAGTAGAAGGAGTTTCGGTATCAAACGGAGTACAGGTGGTTCTTACGGATAAAAACGGAAGATACAGCCTTCCAGTTCAGGATGGGCAGACCATTTTTGTGATTAAGCCATCCGGATATCAGACTGCATTCAACAGTAATAATCTTCCTCAGTTTTATTATCATCATAAACCCAACGGATCACCTGCTGATTTTAAATACAAAGGATCTGCACCTACAGGTGAACTTCCCAAAGAACTGAACTTCCCGCTTTATAAACAGAATGAAAGCAAAAATTTCGATATTCTGGTTTTCGGGGATCCACAGCCTTATACAGAAAAAGAACTGGATTATTTCAAAAGAGGAATCGTAAACGAAGTAAAAAATACGAAGAAAAATGCTGTACTGGGAATTAGTCTTGGAGATCTGGTTGGTGATAATTTAAGCCTTCAGAAACCTTATGCGGATGTGATGAAAGAAATCGGTCTTCCATGGTATAATGTTATGGGAAATCATGATATGAATTATGATGCTAAAGAAGATCATCTTTCAGACGAAACCTTTGAAGCGAATTTCGGGCCGGCCAATTATTCCTTCAACTACGGGAATGTCCATTTCATTATTCTGGATGATATTCTTTATCCGGACCCAAGAGATGGTAAAGGATATTGGGGCGGATTCCGTGAAGACCAGCTGAAATTCATCGAAAACGATCTGAAGCTGGTTGATAAAAATAAGCTGATCGTGGTTTCATTCCATATTCCGCTGGAACATCATAACGAAGATAATTTCAGAAATGCAGACCGCCAGAAACTTTTTGATTTCCTGCAGCCTTTTGAAAATGTATTGCTGTTATCAGCACATACCCACATCCAGCAGCAGATCTTCTACGGTAAAAAAGCAGGCTGGGCTGGGATAAAAGAACTTCATGAATACAACGTAGGAACCACCTGCGGAGACTGGTATTCCGGAACTCCTGATAATTCCGGGCTTCCTACTTCAACGATGAGAGACGGTACTGCTAAAGGATATTCTTTCATCAGCTTTAATGATAATCAGTATAAGGTTAAATATAAAACTGCCGGAAAGCCTGAAGATTATCAGATTCAATTGTATGTACCTAAAGTAATTCCTTATCCTTCAAAAACATCAGCCAAAGTTTTGGCCAACTTCTTTATAGGAAGTAAAAAAGATAAGGTAGAATACAGAATAGACAACGGAAACTGGGAAGCAATGGAATATGATGAAACCGTAGACCCGAATTTTGCCCTTTCTGTTTTCAAGTGGGATAGTACACAAAATCTTTTCCCGGGTAGGAGACCTTCCAATCCGGAGATGTCAAAACATATCTGGACCATTGGTTTTCCTAAAAAATTAACGATGGGAAAACATAAAGTTGAGGTGAGAGCTTCAGATCTGTATGGGAATCAGTTTACTGCTTCCGAAGAATTTGAGGTTCAGAATCCGGTTCTTATACCATAAGCTTTTTATTTATTACTATACTTTCAGATTGCAAAACCGGTTTTTATAAGCCGGTTTTATTTTTTTGAGAATGTGCTTTTACAGGATATTATTGATTTTATTCTCGCAGATGGGGCAGATTACGCAGATTTTTATGATTGCATCTTGTTGGATATTATTTCACATGCTTTTCAGAATTATAGGTGGAGAATTACCTGAGGTTTTAAAATGATAAAGCAGATATACCATACAGGCAACTATTAAAATTCTATTAAATATGTTCTCTTCAGCTTCCGTAAAAATGATCTTTCGTAACTTTGTTTACAGTAAAAATACCATTATGAATATAAGCGGAAAAAATGCCGTAGTAACCGGCGGTGGAAGAGGACTTGGAAAAGCGGTTGCTTTAGCCCTGGCCAATGAAGGAGTAAATATTGCAGTAACCGGCAGAAACGAGGAAAACCTTAAAAATACGGTTGAAGAAATCAGAAATCTTGGCGTAAAAGCAGAATATGCTGTGTTCAGTATTGATAATGAAGCTGAAGTAAAAGCAGGAATCGAATCTCTGGCAGAAAAGTTAGGAGGAATTGATATCCTGATCAACAATGCAGGAATCGGGGATTTCGGGACGATTGAAGAGATGTCTTCTGAAACCTGGGAACAGGTCATTAAAACCAATTTATTCGGAGTATACTATGCTGCAAAAGCTGTCCATCCGTTCCTGAAAGAAAGAGGAGAAGGTGATATTGTAAATGTAGCTTCTACAGCCGGATTGAAAGGAGGTCCGAATATGTCAGCCTATGCCGCTTCAAAAGCAGCCGTGGTTTCCTTGTCACAATCGATGATGGCAGAATGGAGAAAACAGAATATCCGTGTAATTACATTAACACCAAGTACCATTGCTTCTGATATGAGTATCCAGGGCGGACTTACAGACGGAAATCCTGATAAAGTACTTCAGCCGGAAGACTTCGCAGAATGGGTAAGAGATATTCTGAAAATGAACAGAAGAGCATTAATTGCAAACGGATCTATCTTCTCTACCAATCCATAGTTTTAATGATTTAACGTATAAAAGCGGGCTTTAGCCCGCTTTATTTGTTTCCTGCTGATCATAATTCACCTGATATTACATCAATATTCAACATTTAATATTCCATAAAATATAAAATCCTCCGGCTTTAGCCAAAACTTATCCATTCCATTTTTTTAACCGTAATAACATTAGTATTTTTGCAGCAAATTATTCACATGCAAAATTATTTAGAATTCAATTTCAAGATCGTTCCACTGCAACCGTGGAATGAGATATTAATGGCAGAGCTTATAGAAATAGGTTTTGACAGTTTTACCGAAGAGATTGACGGAATTTTAGGATATATTCAGACGGAACTGTTCAATGAAGAAGAGTTGAAAGCCCTTCCGATCTTTGAAAACGAAAATGTGCAGATCAGCTATTCTTTTGAAGAAATGCCGAACATCAACTGGAATGAAGAATGGGAAAAGAACTTCTCACCGATCAATATTGATGATAAGGTCCTGATCAGAGCCGAGTTTCATGAATCGGTTCCTGGAATGCATGAAATTATTATCCAGCCTAAAATGTCCTTCGGAACAGGGCATCACCCTACAACCCACCTGATGATCCAGCAGATGATGGATATTGATTTCAACGGGAAAAAAGTTCTGGATATGGGGTGCGGAACTTCGGTACTTGCTATTTACGCTAAACAGCAGGGAGCCGGAGAAACCAAAGCCATTGATATTGACGAATGGTCGGTAGAAAATTCAAAAGAAAATGCGGTAAGAAATGGGGTTGAACTGGATATTGAACAGGGAACTGCTGAAAATCTAGGAAAAGAAAATTATGATATTATTTTAGCTAATATCAACAGAAATATTCTGATCTCTGATATTCCTACTTATGTTTCTGTCCTGAATAAAGGAGGAAAGCTTCTTCTTTCCGGGTTATGTTTCTTTGATGTAGCTGATATTCTTGAAGTATGTAAAGAAAATGGCCTGGAACTTAAAAAACAGCTTCAGCGTGAAGAGTGGGTAAGCTTGCTTTTAGAAAAATAATAATAACAGAAATGAATATGAGATTTTTAATGACGGGGGTATTGATGCTGATTTTTCATTGCTTTTCAGCACAAGTAAGTGAAGAAATATATCCTGATACTATTTTTGATTTTACAGAAAATAAAACCCAGAAAATTTTTACTGACTGGACGAGGGTACGAAAAGATCCTGATGTAAAATCCCAGATATTGGATTCGCTGCCAACCAACCAGCAGGTAATGATCCTGAAAAAGGAAGATGCTGTTCTGAAGCTCGGAGAAAGAGCCGCTAACTGGTATAAAGTATCCTATCAAAAGGGAGATTTTGTGTCTGAAGGGTATGTCTGGGGAGCTAATCTTTGTGTGGGATACCGTAACAAAAATGGGTATGATTTCCTTTTCGGACTGTCAAAAACCATCGATAGAAAAAATGAGTATAATCTGGTTGAAAAACAAAATATCGCCGGAATCAAGGTGATAGAAGGTAATACTCTGATTCAGGAAGTATATTTTGATGCCGGAAGGGGAGAAGAGCTGAGGTCTGCCACATTCAATATAGAAAGCGATCATAAGCTGCAGAATGTGGAATTTACTTTAAAGGCTTCCACTTCAGGAGATGCATGTAGTATTGCCAGCTATGATCAATATATACTTTTCAAAGATAAAAAGCTGATCACCCTTCCTCGTCTGGCGAGTGTAAGTGATGCCGGAGTGTTTTATCATTCAGAAGAATTTATATTTCCGAATGATAAAGGGGGTATTCCTAATGCCTTCATCCTGAAAACAAGAGATATGGAACTGGACGACAAAGACCGGGAAAGGAAAACACAGTCTTCTAAAACCTATCTTTGGAATGGAAGTTCCTATAAGCTGAAATAATTCAGAATAAGAAAAAGTTAAACCGTTGTATTGGATGCAGCGGTTTTTGTTTTTATGGCGGTCAGAATGGTATGGGTTTCAACATCGTTTTCCCTTCTTTTATATTCCACTCTGGATATTCTGATCTGTTCAAAATTATTTTTTAAAAGGTGCTCTTTCAATTCGTCCAGTCTGTGAAAATAAAAATAAACCCGGTCTCCGCTGCTGCTTACCTGAAATCCCGACTTATCCGGATCGCCTTCAACGAAACTTATATATAACAGTCCGTTTTGATTTAATAAATGATAACAATCTGAAATGAATTTTTCACTTTCTGTTTGTGATAAATAGGGTAAACAAAAACCACAGATAATGCCGTCATATTTATATTTTGTTTGGATCTGATCAATCTGCCGGCTGTCCATTACGGCAAAACTTGCTGTAGGATTATTCCTTTGGGCGAGTTCTATCATATTGGGGGCAATGTCAATTCCGAATATTGTAAAATCCGGTCGTGCAGTTAAAAGATATTGGGTAATATTTCCGGGCCCGCAGCCAATTTCCAGAAGTTTTGCATTCTTCTGAGCGATTGAGCGGCAGATAAAATCATAGGTGTTATTATACAGATCCAGATCCATAAATTTTTCCTGATATAACGAAGCAACTTTATTCCAGGTTTTAAATGTTTCTGTATATCTGTCCATTGTTTTGACGGTTTTCAAAATGAAACTGATTAAAAAGCGAGCTTATTTCGATTTAAGGATTAGCTTTTACTGCATTGTACATCATTGAGTCTTTCTGTTGACTGGTATAATTGTATTTGTAATTATAAAATGAAGATTCCCAGTCTCCGTAACCAATGTTCGGAATAATGATGAATTTTTTTCCAAACTCTTTCGCTGAACTTTTGACAGCCGCAGACCGTTCTGTTTCTGATTTTTTATCAAATATACCTGCGAAATCCGAAAGATTATCTCCTAACAGTAAAACGATATTATAGTTTTTAGCAATATCCTTTCTGCGGGTTTCTTTGCTGCTTTCCACTGATCTGAGGATAAGGTTGGTATCACTTTGAAGAGGGAAATTATATTTTTTTAAATTTTTCAGCGTTCCTGCACGTTCCTTCTCCATACGGTTGGTTACATAAAAAACCTGAACACCTTTATTGGCTGCGTACTGGTAAAATTCCTGTGAGCCGGTAAGTGGTTTTGCAATGCCTTTAGCTGTCCATTCCTCCCATGTAGCCTGATCATAGTCTTTTCCCATTTTTGCACGCTCCACAGCGTAATAGGAATTATCCAGAAAGGTTTCATCAATATCTGAAACGATAGCTAAAGGTTTATCTGATTTCTGTGCTAAAGCCTCATCCAAACGGAGCTTTGCAATATTGTAGGCCTGAAGGCACAGGGCCTCATATTCTGCTGCTCTTTGCTGGTAAAATGCAGCATATATTTTTCCTTCACGTCCAAGATTTTGATAAGGTGTGTCCTGAACGGAAGCTTTTGAATCCGGTGCTGCTGTTTTGCATGATAAGACCAAAGCAAAGAAACAGCTTGTGATAATGAAGTTAAAATTTTTCATTGAATTTAAAATAGAGAATACAAAATTATAACAATTTGGCTTTTATTACAACTCTGTGGTGAACCGCTGTAAAAGGGTATCTGTCTTTAAGTAATGCGCTGGTCTATTTTAGCCGGTGGTTTCTTAGTCTTTCCTGTAAATCTTCACAGGAATTTCCTATGTAATATTCATCTGATGATTCAGAATAAAGAGTATAGCAGAAACACATGAAATTAATCTAAACAAAAAACCTCACAATAAGAATTGTGAGGTTTTTGTGAGCGCGAAAGGATTCGAACCTTTGACCGTCTGCTTAGAAGGCAGATGCTCTATCCAGCTGAGCTACGCACCCTTGTTTTTGAAAATAAGTCGGGGCGGCAGGATTCGAACCTGCGACCTCCTGGTCCCAAACCAGGCGCGATGACCGGACTACGCTACGCCCCGATTGGCAGTCATCTTAAACAAATTTTACTTCGTTTTTGCGAGTGCAAAGATAGAAACTTTTTTTGAATAATAAAAACAATTTGTAAAAAAAGATTTTTAGCCGCCAAAACTGGGAAATACTATTTTACTGTTTTTCTGTACGTTGAAAATTACAGGGAAATAAATATTTTTCTTTTTTGAAATTTATTACACTGACTTACAGTTTAGTAAGGCTTAACTATTGTTATTTCTAATTTTTAACGGAAATAAGGTTGAATTACTGCTAAAAAAAGCCCCCAGAAAAAATCTAAGGGCTTTGATCACAATATTGGAAAATAATTTATTTTTTGATGAATTTTATATTTTCCTGTTGTTTTTCATTTTTAAAGGTAATGAAGTAAACTCCTTTTGTCAGCTCAGATACATGAATTTTCTGATCTTCAATAACTCCGGTTTTGATAATCTGACCTACTGTGTTATGAATTTCATATTTCGTTTTATCTGAAACATTAGTTACATTCAGAATGTCACCTACAGGGTTCGGATAGATCCCTACTGTATTTTTTGCTTTTGTAACTTCATTGGTAGCTAACGCTCCAGTTACTTTAAATTGCTTACTCTGGCTGCTTACGAATTGATTATTTCCAGAAGAAATAATGTTTCCGGTTGAGTTTTTAATTCTATAAAATCCTCCATATGTAGTGATTCCGTCATTTTCACTGTCATTGATCGTGAAAGTATAGCAATCATTAGGAAGATTCCAGTTTACCGAGATAAGATCCGGAAGAGGGTCATTTTCTGGATCAACAACATCCGGGTACGGGCCTCCACTATATAAAGTAGTTCCAGTGCTGTTTTGTAATGTCCATGTAGTTTCTGAACCAAAATAGTCTAATTGTAATTCTAAAGTGAAATTTGGACTTGATACTGGTGCAGAATTACCTAAGGCAACGGATGCAAAATTATTCGTTGACCTTTGATCGGTAGTACCATTCACAGATGAAATTTTTGCAGAAATACTTCCTGCTCCGGCTCCTGTAGGAATATCAATAATTGCATATTTATCCTGGGCCAAATTTCCGCTCCAGTTTGTACTTTGCTGTGCTCCTCCATTTACCGAATAAATTATAACGGCAGAAGTAAGCGGGCTTGTCCCTCTGTTATATAATGAGAATTTTGCAGTAATAGCTGTTGGAGAATCACTACATGCAGTTTCGCTGCAGTTTCTTTCTCCTTTTAATTCGGCATCATTGGCAAACAATGGAATAGGAAGATCGGCTGTTGAAGCTTTTAGCTCTACTCTTCTTGGTGAATTGTTCATTACAGCAATCATTCTGTCTTTCTGGTTGGTTGTGAAAATGTTCATACATGAATCGTTTGTATAATCCATATAATTCTCAAACATTTCATCACTTGTACCGCAGTTATTTGATTTTGGATGGGGAGGGCATCCACCATTGGAACCTTCATGAGTAGGAGTGTCAGAACAGTAATCTGTTCCACAAGTGTCATCTCCCCATATATGTCTTAACCCTAGAAAGTGGCCAACCTCATGGGTCATGGTTCTTCCCCTGTTATAAGGAGCATTAAGAAGGAATGTTCCGTCATTGTAAGCAATACTTCCGAAAGTCGAATAATTGGCTACAACTCCGTCAGTGTCAGCATATCCTCCGCTAGGTGCCATTCCTGGTAAATTGGAATTGGAAGGAAACTGAGCATAACCAAGAAGTTGGTTGTTTGAAAACCTTACACTCCACATATTCATATATTTTGTAGGATCCCATATGGTAAGAGGCTTTACATAGCTGTTAATAAGGTTAGTAGGCCAGGATGTCTGGCAAAGATTAACACGATCAATCCCGTTAGTAGGGTTTCCGTTTGGATCAACTTTTGCCAGGGCAAATTGTATCATCGTATCTGCGCCAACAGGATTGGTGTTGAATCCCGGGGTTCCGCTCAACTTTCTGTAATCATTGTTCATTACAGTAATCTGGGACTGAACCTGAGCGTCTGTAATATTAGGAGCAGTACCTAATGCCTGGCCGCTGTGAATAACATGCACTACAACCGGAATCGTAATGATACCTCCGTTTTGAGATTTGTTGACCTGCGCATTGGCAATTAAAGGACCAATCCAGTCTTCAAATTCTTTTTCTGTCATTCTGCCTGGATTCTGTTTTTGTAGCATTGTTTCGTATTCAGAAGATGCACATCTTATAAATCCTTCGGTTTTTCTTAGCTCCTCCAATGTATAGGCCTTTCCAAAAACGATTTGATCGTCCTGGAGTTTCTTTTTTTGACCAAAAAACCAGCAGGTAAACATTAAAAAGAGTGGAAATGATAGTTTAAAAATAGTTTTACTATTCATTTAGATTTTTTTTAATTAATTTTGCAAATATATATTTTTTTTACAATCATTTCTTAATTCTAACTGAAAAATATAAAAGATGAAATTTGGCTTTCTTATTATATTAACTCCACTTTTATTATTTAACGTAAGCTGTAATTCCCAACAGAAGAACTCTGATATACAATTGAATACGGTGCAAAAGAATTTTGACATCAAGAAAATAGAAGTTACAGAGCGGACAAGAGGAACCAACAGGATTACTACGTTTATCCCGGGTTCTAAGATAACATCCGTGAATGGCTCTGAATCAGTTGCTGTATTATCAGCTGCAGACTGGAATGCTATGGTAAAACAGGCCGAAATGATAGATCTGTCTAAGATCTCAACATTAAAATCACCTACACAGGGAAGGGCTACGGACAGGGCTTTGGCTTCTGCTGTGATTATTACAACAAGCAAAGAAATCTTTACCTCATCAAGCTTCGATGCAGGAATGCCCCCGAAAGAGCTGGAAGGCTTATACAAGATTCTCGTTGATAAAAGTTCATCAAAATCTAAACCTCCCAAACGTGACTTTCGATGATTTTGTGGAATATAATTTAGAATATAGGAGATTATAAAACAAAATTCCCCGAAATTGAATATTTCGGGGAATTTTATTTTTTATCCGCCTTTCTTTCTGACGAATAAATAAAAACTTATGACAGCAAATACAAAAATTGCGGCAATATTGCAGTAATCCAGTCTTTCAAAAGAAATATTTTCAGACATAAAATTTCCATAAGATTTATAGCCTCCGGTGTACACCAGAAAATCGGAAAACTTTTTTTCATTAGCCAGTCCTGAAAAAATCAGCATAAACATACTGATCCCGATAGGATAGATGAAGTTTTTGAAAACCAGACTGAGGGCCAGCTGGATCATTGCTATGGCAGAAAGGGTAATCGCAAATTTTAAGAAAGTATAAAAGATAACTTCCCTGAAATCATAGTTCTGGAAACCCATCTCAGGAAAAACTATGCTGAAAAGATAGCCGCTCAGCAGAAGGGCAAAATAAGAAAGCAGAACAGATAACAGAACAGTAATCTGAATAAATAATGCTTTTGAAATGAAAATCTTTGATTTTGAAACAGGAATCGTGAAAAGAATCTTATAATTATTGTTCTTGTATTCCACATCACAGCAGGCATGTACAAAAAGAGAGACCAGAATAGGATAGAGCATATAGAAAAACATGAGTACCATTCTTCCCAGTGACATTTTCCATGGGTTTTCCGTGCCGCCTCCTGTTCCGATTCCGGAGCTGATGACATCATAGGCTATGTAAAGATCAATGGCGAAAATGATGAGTGCCGGAACCAAAAGGACCCCGAATATTTCCCTGTTTTTAGACAGTTTATACTGTTCAGAGGAAAAAGCTTTATAGAATGTATTAGTCATGGTTTTTAGAGATTAGGTTAATGAAGATCTGTTCAAGGTTCGCGCTTTGAGAATCGATTTCATAAATCTCGATTCCGCTTTCGATCAACGTTTTTAAAAGAGTATGAAACGCTTTGTCATCGTTGATTTTGACCGAAATTTTATCCGGACTGTTTTGAGAGGCAGAAAAAGATGTTCCCTGAAGTACAGACATGGCATTTTCCGGGTTGTTTATTTTTAAAAGGACTTCTCTTTCAACCTGGCTCAGTAATTCATCTTTTGTCCCCTGAAAAATCATCTGCCCACCTTCAATGATACCGATATGCGTAGCTGTCTTTTCCAGTTCGCTCAGAATATGGCTTGAAAGGAAAATCGTTTTTCCCTGACCGTTCAGATATTGAAAAAGCTTTCTCATTTCAAAAATACCCTGTGGATCCAATCCGTTCAGAGGTTCATCCAGGATCAGCAGCTTAGGATCGTGAAATATGGCCATGGCAATTCCGAGACGTTGTTTCATTCCCATAGAAAGAGCGCTGGCCTTCTTCTTTTTTTCACGGTGGAGATCCACCAGTTCCAGCACCTCATCAATCCTTTTCGTTCCTTTGCCATAAATGATATCAAGGTACTTCAGATTTTCAAAAACACTAAGTTTGGTATAAAAACAGGGAGATTCAATAAGGTTGCCGGTTTCGGACAGAATTTCGGTACGGTTATGTTTCAGGCTTTTATTCCGGATGAAAATCTTATCATCAGTTTCTTCCAGAAGCCCCAGAAGTAATTTTATTGTAGTGGATTTTCCCGCTCCGTTCCTTCCCAGATATCCGTAAATACTACCTTGCGGAACACTGAGGCTGATATTGTTTAAAATAGTTTTGTCGCCTAATGTATAGTTTAAGCCTTTAGTTGTAATGCTTTCCATTATTTTTTGAGTGGGGTTACAGTTTTATTAATATCGATATAAAAAATCCCGTCGCAAAAACGGCTCCATACCTTTTTTTCATCGATTCCCTGATTGATGGTAGATACAAATTCCTGTTTTAAGAATGAGCTGCCGGGGATATTTCTCAGATTGATAAAGAAATAAGGAGTTTTTGTTTCATGAAATGTATTTTCAATAGCAAATTTTCCGGGTTTGTTGATAATATTTCCTGCTTTGTTTGGTTTGCCATAGGATGAAAAATCAATCATATAGGAGGCTTTTCCATATTTATTTTTGATATGGGCTCCCAAAGGAAGATAATCTTTAGTGTACCGTGATGCAAAAGTGTGGATGTTGGCACACCATACAATGATTTTCTGATCTTTATACAAGGAATCCATCTGATAAAAAAGATTTCTGGCCATCAGAGAGTCCCTGAAATTCATGCTTGACATAGATCCGGATTTGTATTTCCAGATTTTAGTTAAATTATTTTTCATATCATTGAAATACCGGGCATACATTGTGTTTTCAGGGGTTTTGTCCAGTTTCAAAACAGCCTCTTCAAGTTTTTCGATTTCATTGACCAGATGTGTTTTATCACTGCCTTTCAGAATTTTGTCAGTATACCCATCATAAATAAAATAGGCAAATTCACCGGCGTGTTTATTAAAGAGAGGAAATTTTTTGATGTCAATATGATTTCTGCTTAGGAAGTTATTGATAAGTTTTACACGTCTGCTCATTAAGGCACCTCCCGAAAGCTGGATGTCAAACCCTCCCACTTCAATAGGAGAAGCAGATGTTTTCGTTTTCTGATAATATTGTATAAGAGGCTGGGTTTCTTTATTCATCCACCAGAATCCAAAGAGGCCAAGACCACCGATAGAATCGGAAGGAACTTTCAGCTGGTGATTCTTCATTTCCTCATTCATGAGCCACGTATCATACTGCCCGGCTTCATATAAAACTACATTATATCCTAAATTCTCATGGAGATATTTGATCAATCGGCTTTTTGCCTCGAAAGTAGCCCCGTCGTAATGGGTATTTTCACCAAGCAGAACGATTTTGTTATCTTTAAGGATCGTGTCAAATATTTTCAGATCGCTGTCATCGCTATTCTCCATAGAAATATTTTTGATGGGGAGTTGATAACGTTTAACCCCAGATAGGAGTTCTGCTTTTTCTTTTTCAGGGATCTTTTTATAGACCAATTGGTTGAGGACTAATACAGATGCTACGAGAATGATAAAAGTATATAGTATTTTCTTCATCAATTAAAAATTATAGGTTGCTATATATGTATAGGTTTTGATCTGTTAGTTACTTTTTTATAATAAATTATGTTTTTTAATGATAAATTATGAGGCTATAGGTCGAAAATAATGCCATCTGGTAAAATAAAGACGAATTGTCATGTGTGAGTGAAGTAAGAAAAGTTGTTTTTAGGGATCCGGAATGATAATAGAAAATAGTGAAAAAACAAAGATATGTTGTAAAATGAATGAATTTTATGGGTAACCTATTTGTTTTTTAATTTATTTTCAAAGATATAGTGTTTTTCCCCTTTTTTTTAGATCAGAAGATGACTAATTTTGTTAAAGAAAAATTATAAACCACAAGAAATGAAGACTACTTTTTTATCTAAAAATTTAAGCATGCTTTTCATGCTGCTTATACTAGGTTTTTGTATGTTAAGCTGCACGCCGCCAGTAGATGACAGCTATAAAAATAAACTGATCAGCTACGATGAAAGACAGGTGCTGTTTGATGAGTATACCAGAACCAACCACATGATTCTTACCAAATACAGAAACGGAGAACCGGATTCCCGATGGTATTGGTTTTCTCTGGAAGAAATGGAAGGCTACATCCAGTACGTAAAAGAAGAAGCGAAAAAACAGAACAAGGAAAATGTAGGAATCAGGATTTATATGGGGAAATACCCAATAAACCATCCTAAAAGTAAAATGGCAAAACCTGAATATGCCGGATATCAGACTATATTTCTGGTACCCACTTCCAGAATGCCTAAAAATGATACTGGGAAAGTAATGTCAAGAACTACTTCAGATGAAAATACAGATATCCCGGATATAGAAGCCATGAATATGACCAATCTGGCTCCTCCTCCTAAGACATATTCCTCAGGAATGCAATAGCGAAAAACCATGAGCTGGAATATAGAAATAGGGAAACAGGTAACTGCGGCGGTATCGGTATCGGTAATGCTGCTGATGGCAGTAAAATACAGGAAAATAGAAAAAGTGAATTTGTTTTTCGTTGCAGGGTATGTACTGTCTTCCAGTATCGATATATTCTGCTATTTTTATTTCAGGCGGACAGAAAAACCTACTGATATATTTTATACAGTCGGATTTTTAATTATTGTTTTTTTCCTGTACCTATGCTATTATTACCAGCTGCTTTATTTGCCTTTGCTTAAGAAGATACAGGGAGGGATTCTTGCTCTTTTTGTGCTGAATATTCTGATCATGTTTTTTACAGAAGATAATCTGTTGGGACATTTTTCTTTTAATATGTTCTATATCAATATTCTTTTACTGATGTTTTCTATTATTTTATTTCTGTATCAAACCTTCAATTCTGATAAAATACTGGAGATCAAAAACTATCTGCCTTTCTGGATCTCGGTAGCTCTGTTGATCTTTTTTATAGGATGTATTCCGATTTCCTTTTTCAGAACTACGGTTTCAGAGAATATTTACTTTTTTATCTTATTTATGTTGAATATGATCAGTAACGGAATATTTATACTGGGACTGCTCTGGAATCGACAGGACAGATCCAGATCAACCTGAATTTGAATTATGGAAGAGAATAATTTAGTAATTTCCTTTACCATTACCCTTCTCATTGTTGTATTAACGATGATATTCATCTATGTGGTTTTTATTAAAAAGAAAACAACCCTTTTGATAAAGCAGAAAGAGAAAGATATGCGGTTTGAAAAAGAGCTGGCCACATCGCAGGTAGAAATAAAGGAGCAGACACTTAATTATATCGGCCAGGAACTGCATGACGATGTGGGGCAGAAACTTTCAGTAGTCCGGCTGCGACAGAACCAGCTTATCACCAAGTTGAAAAACGGAGAAAAAGAAGAATTAATCGAGCTGAGTGAACTGCTGGGAGAATGTATCCAGGACATCAGAAATTTATCTAAAACACTGATCACGGAACAGATCATTCATTTCGGACTTACAGAATCCATAGAAAGAGAAGTGGAACGGATAAAAAAACTGAAATTACTGAAAATTGAGTTCATTACCCAAAAACAGGATATCGATATTTCGCCCAAACATGCTCTGATCCTTTTCCGGATTATTCAGGAAAGCATCAATAACATTCTTAAGCATTCACGGGCCAAGAATCTTAAAATAGAACTGGAAGATAATGATGAAACGCTGCGTATTAATATTTCAGATAACGGGAAAGGATTTAATACCCGGAATATACAGGATGGCTCCGGACTGAAAAATATGGAGCTGAGAGCAAAACTTATTCATGCGGAATTTTCCATATGCTCAGAGCTGGATAAAGGAACACAAACCTCAATAACTTATTATAAATCTATACCATGAATACCATTCCGATAGCCATTGTTGATGACCATACCTTAATGTCTAAGGCATTAGAGAATATGATTGTGGAAAATCCGCAGTACAGCGTAATTATGAATCACCCTAACGGGGAAGACTTTATCGCCGCGCTGGAGCAGGCTTCCGAATTACCCGCCGTTGTACTGATGGACATTAATATGCCCTATAAAAACGGAATAGAAACAACAGAGTGGCTTAGTGAGCATCAGCCTGATATTAAGGTCATTGCCCTTACCATGGAAGATGATGAAAAAGTGCTAATCAAAATGCTGAAAGCGGGAGCAAAAGGGTATTTGCTGAAAGATATGCAGCCTTCCATTCTTTTTCAGGCTATTGATACGGTATTTGACAAAGGATGCTTTTATACCGATTTTGTAGCCCAGAAACTGCTAAAAGTAAAAGCGGAAGATTCTAAAACGGTATCACTTCTTTCAGAGCTTAAAGACAGAGAAAGGGAATTTATCAAATGGGCCTGCAGTGAGCTAACCTATAAAGAAATTGCAGACAAAATGTTTCTCAGTCCCAAGACGATTGATGGCTATAGAGATTCCGTTTTTCTGAAACTGGAAATAAAAAGCAGGGTAGGTCTTGTACTCTTTGCTTTAAAACATGGATTGGAGTGATCATACTGATCATCCGATAATCTATTATTCACTATTATTTCAATTCTGCTTGATGAAGGCAGGATACTCTTCTCGTCCGACAGGATCATTTTGATTCTGCCGGATTTTTTTTGCCTGCCAATCTTTAAAAAGTAGGAGCAGGTGAAAAAGCTATGGACTGAAAACTTCAATTAATCAGTCCGGAAAAGTGTTTTTCCTGCTATAAGATGGTGCTTTTTCCTCTGTTTCCGGTGTGATAAATAATGGAATTTTGACCTGTCAAATTATAATTGGCGGCGGTACCTGAAAAGCCAGAACAGAGTAAGGGAAATTTTAAAAACTAAAACAATGAAAAAAGCATTAATTGTAGGAATCAATGATTATGCACCTATAGGATCAGGCGGTCCTGATCTGAATGGCTGTATTAATGATGCAAGAGATATGGCTAATACACTGGTGATTTGTGGTTTTAATCCTTCAAAGATTAAAATTCTCACCAATCAGAATGCTACAAGAGCCAATATCTTAAACTACCTAAAAGCCTTGATCAATAGCAGCTCAAAAGGAGATTCTCTGGTTTTCTATTATTCAGGGCATGGAACAAGAGTGGCCAATATTGGAGCAGATCTGGAAATAGATGGCCTGGATGAAGCTATCTGTCCGCATGATTATGCCACAGCCGGAGTTATCCGTGATGATGATTTTAAAGCGGTACTCGATAAGCTGAAGGCAGGAGTGAATATGGAAGTGATTTTTGACTGCTGCTACTCCGGAACCGGAACAAGAAAAATGGATCTGGGAATTGAATCGGAGCTTACTTTTGAAACGGCACGCTACATTCCGCCAATGCTGGAAGATGAATTTTACATGACGTATGCCAGTGAAATAAAGGCCTCCGGAAATTCTAAAAAAGCCAATATAATAACAAAGGCTTTAGTACCTGTTGCCGGACTGAATCATACCTTATGGGCGGCCTGTAAAGATAATCAGGTATCTATGGAAGGAAACATGAGCGGACAGATCAGAGGATATTTTACCTATCATTTCTGTAAAGTACTCAGAGCGACCAACGGAAATGTCATCAGAAAAACCCTTGATAGGCAGGTTGCTGTAGCTTTAGCGGCTATGGGGGCAGCCCAGATTAACCAGGCGGAAAGCATTTCCACCGAATTTTCTCAAAAAATATTTTCATAAACAACCATAGGCGTAACCTGAAAAGCCATCAATAGAGTAGGGATCAACGGATTAAAAAACAATAATCATGTCTAATTCAGAAAACAAAAAACCAATGACCGCAGAAGAAGTTTCAAGACTTAAATCTGTAAAAGCAAAATCAGCTGAAAAATCAGCCAACACTGAGAAATTTTTAAATCAGAAACCGGAAATGGAAACCATTGACGGCCGTACATATCCGAAAGGAATGAAAACAGTCGGAATGACAATGGATGAGAAAAAATCTGGTGAGCAGCAACTTGAAACTGACCATTTTTATCCTGTTCATGCAGATTTTGAATACCAACCGAAGCTGGAGCCTAAAAAGAACCGCAAACCCAAATTTATTGAAAGAGAAACTTTCGAGGCTGTTGAAGGAGCTAGAACAATATTTGGCCCGGATCAGAGAAGAATCTTCAACTCTACAGCCTATCCTTGGCGTTGTGTAGGAAGAGTAGAAAGCCCTTTAGGTACAGGAAGCGGAGTGATGATTGGGCCGAGACACCTGCTTACCTGCTCACACATTGTAGACTGGCAGCCTAATAACAATACAGGGTGGCTGAAATTTACCCCGATGTATTACAACGGAAGTGCTCCTTATGGAAGCGCATGGGGCGTACTCACTTATTATAAATACAAAGTAGCCGGACCAACTGTTGATTCCACCGAGATCCAATATGACTATGTGGTCATCGTATTAGATCGTCCGATAGGAAACAGCACAGGATGGATGGGCTCAAAATCCTATACCGATTCCTGGGATGGCGGAGCTTACTGGACGCATGCAGGGTATCCCGGTGACCTGACAGGAACTCAAAGACCAACGTATCAGACGGGAATTGCACTGGATGGCGACTTCTGGAGCGCTGACGATAATGAAAGCATGAGCCACAAGGCAGATATATGGCCTGGACAAAGCGGCGGGCCATTCTGGGGATATTGGGATGGAGCTCCTTATGCTGTTGCCACGCAAAGTGCTCATAACCCAAGTGATAATTTTGCGAGCGGAGGCTCAGATCTGGTAGATCTTGTCAAAAGAGCCAGAAACGAACACCCTTAATTAAAAATAAAAAGACTGTCTGATGAAGGCAGTCTTTTGCTTTTACAGAGAGTACGATATTGCTCTGTTCAATTTTTATAACAGTTTCAGGCTATCAGCAAATTCTTGGAAAATTTTATTTTTGAAATGTAATAAAGTACTTTTTTCAGGTGTCTTAAGAATAGATTGAAAAAAACATACAATCAATTATTTCATATGAAGAAAATAAGCCTGATTATCATCCTGTTTTTATCACTGAATATTTTTGCCCAAAATGTAAATGATAAAATAAAATTATTTGAAACCAACCTGAATTATTGGGATAAGTCTAAAGCTAAAAAATGGTCTTTAAAAGAAAGGCTGGCTTTCTATAACATCAATGCCGTAAGTATTGCAGTCATTAAAAATTATAAAGTAGAATGGGCGAAAGCCTATGGTTATGCAGATATTTCTGAAAAAAGGGAGGCAACTGTCCAAACGCTTTTTCAGGCAGCATCCATAAGTAAATCAATTAACAGTCTTGGGATCTTAAAACTTGTTCAGGAAGGTAAATTAGATTTGAATAATGATATCAATAATTATTTAACCACCTGGAAGTTTCCGTATGATAGTCTGTCAAAAGGGAACAAAATTTCAATTGCTAATCTGTTGAATCATACGGCTGGTTTATCGGTAAGTGGTTTTGGCGGCTATCAAAAAGGAAAAGAACTGCCAACCGTCACAGAAATTCTGGATGGATTAGCCCCTTCTAATTCAGGCGCGGTACGGTCTCTGTTTGAACCGGGGCTTAAATTTAAGTACTCGGGCGGGGGAACAACGATTTCACAGTTAATCCTGGAAAACGTAACCGGAGAAAAATATGAAGATTATATGATGAAAAATATTTTACAGCCATTGGGGATGAACGAAAGCTCATTTAATCAGCCTCCATTGCAAAACCAGATTAATCTGCTTGCAACAGGATATGAAGGAAATGGTAAAGAAGTAAAAGGAAAATACCACATTTATCCTGAAAAAGCAGCAGCAGGCTTATGGACGAATCCTTCTGATTTAGCCCGATACGTTATTGAAACACAATTGTCATTATTAGGAAAATCAAATAAAATATTACCCAAAGAGAAGTCTGTAAAAAGGATAGAAAATAACTGGGGTGTATTTTCAGATGATTTTGAGGGAGTAAAATACTTTAAGCATAGCGGAGGAAACGAAGGCTTTGTCTGTCATTATGTAGGAAGCCTCGAAGATGGAAATGGTATTGTTGTGATGACCAATGGCCGGAATTTCGGATTGATCAATGAGATTATCAGCAGTATTGCTACATTGAACCAATGGAAAAACTATCCTGTTGTCTCTCAGAAAGAACCTATTGCTTTAACGATAAGAAAAGACTGCTATAAGAATATTGATAAAGGCATTACATTGTATAAAAATCTTAAAAAAAACCACAGTACCGGTTATAATTTCTCTAGTGAAAATGAACTGAATGAACTGGGTTATGAATTCCTGAGAGAAGGAAAAGTAGAATCAGCACTTAAGCTTTTTGATCTGAATGTTCATGAATTCCCGGGCTCTTCAAACGTATATGACAGCCGCGGTGAAGCTTATTTCAGAAAAAAAGAATACCTGTTATCAAAAAAAGATTATTTAAAAGTTCTTGAATTGGACCCGGCTAACCAAAATGCGAAAGAAATGCTTTTAAAAATTGAAAAAGAGACAGGGAAATAACCATGAAAATAATAATCAAAGCTCTATAACCTGAAATAATAAAGACTGTCTGACGAAGGCAGTCTTTTTTATAGAAATCAATATTATTGATAATAAAAAGCTTCCGGGAAGCCACTTGCTGTCATTTATGGGTATAAAAAAAGAGACAACTATCAAATAGTTGTCTCTTTAAGTGAGCGCGAAAGGATTCGAACCTTTGACCGTCTGCTTAGAAGGCAGATGCTCTATCCAGCTGAGCTACGCACCCTAAAAGAGTTGTTTCCGCTTAATATTATAAGCTTTAAAAGTCGGGGCGGCAGGATTCGAACCTGCGACCTCCTGGTCCCAAACCAGGCGCGATGACCGGACTACGCTACGCCCCGAAGTATATTTTAAGCGGAGGGTAAGGGATTCGAACCCTTGCGACACTTTCGCGTCGACAGTTTAGCAAACTGCTCCGTTAACCACTCCGGCAACCCTCCTTTTTGTTTATTTTTTAATGATCGTTGTTCCGTTATTGCGAGTGCAAATATAGAACAGATTTCTTTATTTACCAAATAAATTTCAAGAAAAATTTACGTATTTTTGAGCTAATAAATCATTAAAAAACTAAACTGATGCGTAAAACATTATATATCATCGGATTAAGCACTTTTGTTTTTTCATGTACTTCTCAGCAAAATGTGAAAAAAAGTTCTTACCAGCCGAAAACCCCCGTAGTACAGGCAAAACCGCCCGTTAAAACTCCGGCTCCCGAACCTCCGAAACCTAAAATTACAAACGAACATGGAGTAGAGTTTTTTACAACCAATTTAGCAGATCCCACGAAAAATGACAATACGGCAAGTTATGGTTCCATTGTTTCTGCAAAACCTGCAGGATATAAAGTGGTGAAAACCTATTTTCCTGCTATTGCACAAAATTTCAGACAACGTTATCTGATTCTGCATTATACGGCTCTTCCGGATGATAAGTCTGTTACGGTGCTTACTCAGCAGGCAGTAAGTTCCCATTATCTGGTAAATAATACCGGAGATAATGAAATTTATCAACTGGTAGATGAAAACAAACGTTCCTATCATGCAGGAGTAAGCGCATGGAGAAGCGATAAAAATCTGAATGATACTTCAATCGGTATTGAAATTGTTAATACAGGCTTTACTACAGATGCAACCGGAAAAAGAGTATTTGTTCCTTTCAGTGATGAACAGGTGAAAAAAGTAGCGGCGCTGGCCAAAGATATTGTGACAAGATACCAGATTCCGGCAACCAATGTTCTGGCACACGCAGATATTGCGCCGACAAGAAAACAGGATCCGGGACCAATGTTTCCTTGGAAGAAATTGTATGACGAATATCAGATAGGAATGTGGTATGATGAAGCTGCAAAGCAGAACTTCCTTACCCAGGCACAGGTAGATCTGGCGGCTAAATATAACGATGCCTCATTTATCTTTGGTATTCAGACCGCTCTTCAGAAGTTCGGGTATGGACTTGAATTCAGCGGGAAGTGGGATGATGCTACCAAAAAAACAATAGAAGCTTTCCAGTACCATTTCCGTCCGCAGAATTATGACGGGATCATGGATGCCGAAACATGGGCAATACTTCAGGCTTTAATGCAAAAATATCCAACGAAATAATTTATGTAAAGCGCATCGGTTAGATGCGTTTTTGTTATATTTAAAAATTAAAAAAGTTAAAACATCTGTAATGGAAAATTTCAGAAAAGAGAGTGACCTGCTGGGAGAACTGAACGTGCCGGCAAACGCTTATTATGGAGTTCAGACTCAAAGAGCAATTGACAACTTCAAGATCTCAGGACAACTTTTGTCTTCATATCCGGATTTTATCAAAGGATTGGCTTTCGTGAAAAAAGCAGCCGCAAAAACCAATTACGAATTGGGGCTGCTGGATGAAAACCTGTATTTCAAAATAGCAGAAGCCTGTGATGAAATTGCAGCAGGAAAATACCATGAACAATTCCCTGTAGATATGATTCAGGGGGGAGCCGGTACTTCAATCAACATGAATGCCAATGAAGTAATAGCGAATATTGTATTGGAAAAACTAGGAAAGAATAAAGGTGAATATGAATTCTGTTCACCTAATGATCATATCAACCTTTCCCAGTCTACCAACGATGCTTATCCTACAGGAATTAAAATGGGACTGCTTCACATGAATATGGGCTTAGTTGAAAGACTTGAGAAAATTGTTGAAGCTTTCCGTGCCAAAGGAAAAGAATTTCAGGATGTCATCAAAATGGGGCGTACCCAGCTTCAGGATGCTGTTCCAATGACTTTAGGGCAGGAATTCGAGGCTTTTGCGGCAACCCTGGAAGAAGATATTTCCAAACTGAATAACAATGCAGAGCTTTTCGTAGAGGTAAACATGGGGGCGACAGCCATCGGAACCGGACTTAATGCTCCGGTAGGTTATGCCATTCTTTGTGCGAAAAATCTGGCCAGAATCACTGGATTTCCAGTTGTTTCTGCACCGGATCTTGTTGAGGCAACACCAGATACAGGTTCTTATGTGATTTATTCCTCGGCAATGAAGCGTCTGGCGGTAAAATTGTCCAAAATCTGCAACGATTTGAGATTGCTTTCCTCCGGTCCAAGAGCAGGATTGTTTGAGATCAATCTTCCACCTATGCAGCCGGGATCTTCAATCATGCCGGGAAAAGTAAATCCTGTTATTCCGGAAGTGGTAAATCAGGTATGCTTTAAAGTAATCGGAAATGATCTTACAGTAACCTTTGCCGCAGAAGCCGGACAATTACAGTTAAACGTAATGGAACCAGTACTTTCTCATGCCATTATGGAAAACATCCATTTCCTTTGCAATGCATTGGATACGTTGCGTGAAAAATGTGTAGTGGGAATTACAGCCAATAAAGAAGTCTGCCTGAATATGGTGAAACACAGCATCGGTATTGTAACTGCACTTAACCCATACATCGGATACAAGCAATCTACAGCCATTGCTAAAGAAGCTCTGGAGTCCGGAAAAAGCGTGTACAACCTTGTTCTGGAGAAAGGAATTCTTTCCCAGGAAAAGCTGGATGAGATTCTTGATCCTAAAAACATGCTGAAACCGCATAACAAATAAAAAACAATCCATAAGTGATAAATGGTGGCCATCGGTACATCATTTATCACTTATTATTTAGTACTTATCATATTATTTTGAGGTTTTTAATTATAATTCCTGCCCACAACGAAGAGGAAAATCTTCCGTTCACACTGGATTCTTTACAGCAGCAAAGTTTTAAAGATTTTAAAGTAGTGGTCGTTAATGACGGTTCAGTAGACCATACTCCTGAGATCATCAGAAAGTATACGGACAGTGATTCCCGTTTTCAAACGGTTGATCTTCAGAAATCTGCACATCAGCCTGGATCGAAAGTGGTCAATGCTTTTAAAAATGGATTGCAGACCCAAAATGTAGAAGAATTTGAGATCATCTGCAAGTTTGACTCGGATATTATTCTTCCTGAAAATTATCTGGAAACCATAGAAAAAGCATTCAAAGATAATCCTGAATACGGGCTTGTAGGAGGTTTGTTATACATAGAAAAAGAAGGAAGCTGGGTGTATGAAGGAAACTCAAACAAACATCATGTAAGAGGTCCTATGAAAGCCTACCGGAAAGAATGCTTTCTTCAGATGGGAGGTTTAAGAGAAACCTTAGGCTGGGACAATATCGATTCTATTTTATTGGAAAATCTGGGCTGGAAAGAAATTGTACTGCCCGAGCTCCATGTAAAACTTATTAAAGTAAAAGGAGCTGATTACACCATCAGGCCTGCCGATTATTACGGCCGGTATTTTTATTTTTTAGGCCTGAACAGATTTCTTGCCTATATTGCCGCCTCGAAAGAAGCCGTAAAAAGCAGATCAGTTTCTTTTTTCTTCAAAATTACCAGCGTTTATGAGAGTTGCAGATCCAAAAAACTGGAACTGAAGCTTTCTAAAAATGAGCAAAAAGCAGTCAATGATCAGCGTTGGAAAATGCTGAAGAAAAAGTGGCTTAAAATGTAGTAAGTAAGAAAATCAAATAGAAAAGAATTCTGGTTTGTTAATTTGATGGCCATTGAGCTTTTAAATTAAACGACAACAATATTCAATAGAAACGGGCTTTAGTTTACAAAAATAAAATTCGAACGGCTTTAGCCAAAACCTATAATAAACCAACCAATTAAAATCTCCGGTTCACCAGTGAAAAAAATCGCCTACATCGAAATAGATACTCATGCAGAAATCGCGCAGGCTTTCATGAACATCATGAAGGATTCATCAGATTTTGCAGTAGATTATTATTTTTCAGAAAGAATCAGGAATAGGATGGAGCAGAATGATGAAAACGTGTTTTTGTCGGATAGCTCTATGATTCTGGATCAGTTAGGTTCAGAAAAATATGATCTTATTATTATCGGAACTGTTCATCGGTATTTTAATACTTTTTCGGCAATAGCCCGCAAATATGATACAGCAATTATCGTGCATAATATTAACTTTTCACAATCTTCAAAATGGTCTTTGTTAAAGAGTATTTTCAAAGCAGATATTATTTACAGAATAAAGCTTTGGTGGAAAGAAGGACTGTTGCAGTCTTCAAAAGTGTATCAGAAAGCGAAAAGACTATTGGTTCTGGATGAAGAACTTTCTTCGGATCAACGTATATTCCTGCCGCTTTTTTATACTGAAATTTTTGAAAAAACAGATAACAATCTTACGATCATTGTAATTCCTGGAGGTGTGTCTCAAAAAAGAAGAGATTATCATCATGTTTTTAACGTAATTCAGGATCTGAAAACTCAGGAAAAATATGAATTTATTTTCCTCGGAAAAGCTCAGGGTAATGAATTGAAACAACTTGAAAAGCTATCTGAAAACCTTCCCGAAAATATTGCGATTCAGTATTTTTCGGATAGAGTTTCCAATGAAAATTTTGAAGAATGGATGCGGAAAGCAGATGTTTTATGGTGTCCGATTCAGCAGAAAACAGAATTTTTCAGCCTTGAAGAAACCTATGGATCAACAAAAATGACCGGAAATCTGGGGGATGCTGTCGCCTATGGGAAAATGGCTGTTTTTCCTGAAAATTACCCTTCAAAACTTGAATTTATTATTCCGGAAAAGCAAGATGTAATCAGCCAGTTCAAAGAGCTGAAAAATACTCAGTTCGACTTTCAGAAAACATACAATAAAAGTTCCGTTCAGGAAAGATTAGAAAACGTCCTGAAAAGCCTTATTTAATATGGGTTGATAGTCGAAATCTATTCAATAGAGTTTGTTTGTTTTTTAGGCTTCCAAAGCTTCCAACCTCCATCTTTCCGCTTCCTTCCTACTTAAACTTAAAAATACTTTTAATAAACTTCATATTCAGATAATCTTCGATCGGGAAAATTTTGGTAAAATAATTTCCGATATAGATCAGAATGAGTACAACAGCAGGTTTATAAACCAGATTGATGAAATTACTGTTGAAATTCGGAAGAACGATAGCTACGGTAATAGCCAGTGTACAAATGATAGAAACAAAAATCATTTCAATAGTAAGCGGTGAAACCTTGAATACAATATAATTGAAAATGATTTTAACAACATTATAGGTTGTCAGGGAAATCGCTGTAGACAGGGCGATACCGATAAGTTTCAGCTCCGTATTTTTAATGAAATAATAATTCAGTCCAATTGTTAATCCGGCCAGTAAAAGCATAACCAGAATATTGAATCTGTAATATTTCGAAAGAGAAATAATATTTCCGTTGAATCCGGTGGCAAGATCCAGCAAAACAGCAGATCCCCAGATCCAGACTACGGGTTCGTATTCTCTCAGCATCGTTCCGTTCTTCGGCATAAATTGCGTTAGATAAGGAAATCCTACCATAATACAGGAGAATAATACAGCGCCAAGGAAATATAAAGTAAGTGATGTTTTTTTATGGAACTTGTCAAGAGCTTCCATATCGCCGTCAGCAAGGTTTTTACTGATGATAGGAGCAGAAATGTTAAACAGACCCAGCTGTGGAATTGAAATCAGTGAAATTAAAGCATACAGAACAGAATAAATTCCGTTTTCCTCCATTCCCATAAATTCCCCGATCATAAAGCTGTTAATGGCCAGATAATTTCCAAAAGTTCCTAAAAAGCCAAAGAAACAGTAATTGAGAAACTCTTTCCAGAAGTTGTCTTTCTTAAAATAGCTCGTGTCGAGGTCAAAATGTATTTTATCAAGCTTATTCGTGTAATAAACATATCCCAGGAGCATTAAAGCAAACATCCCGAAAAAGAATACAAATGCAATCCGTTGCGAAAGAACCTGTCCGTACTGTAAATACGTAAAATAAGCAAACAGGAGGAATGCTCCCAGATTGGCTATTTTCGGAAAAAGATTGTCGAAGATATTGGAAACTACAATTCTCTTATAGTTGGATACATATTTGTTGAAAATGGCGCAGAGCGATAAAACAAGAATTAAGGGTAAAATAATTTCTTTGATCTTCCAGGCTTCCGAATGAAGAAATTTTGGATAGAAATAAGGGATAACAAAAAATACAACGGAAAATATAAGGAAATTAATCAATATCGTAACGAGGGACAAAGAAAGCATATTCTGATTTTTGCCGTCTTTTTGTAAAGAATTAAAAAACTTCACATTCGCATAGGAAATTCCGAAAACAACAAACGGAACAAGCATTTCTGCGGTCTGCATACTATAACGCAGCTTTCCGTAAAACTCAAAATCGCTAGGAAAAATGAAAATGGCAGATACCGTACCCAGCAAAAAACCAATATAACCTATGATGGAATATTTGAAGCCTTGTCTCGCTACTACACTCATACTGTTTTTTAAAGGTTTTTAGGGATGAAAATAATATTGTTGATATAGTTCGTTTTGTTTTTTTCATCATGAGTATTGTGCAGCAGAATCTCTTCTGTAAGAACTTCCAGTCTGAAGGTATTCCTGTTGAGGTATTGTGCTTCATAACCCCAGCTTTTTACTTCAGAAATATCGTTCCAGATCGGGCTTTCGTGGTGTCGTTGTTCCATTTCTACCATCAGGGTAGGGTAGAACTGCCGGATGATCTCTTTAGCTCCGGAAAGGGTCTTCATTTCATTTCCCTCCACATCTATTTTTATGAAATCAAGTCTGTTGAAGTGTTCTATAGCAGCCCAGTCGTCCAGTTTCAGAACTTTTACTTTTTCTGTATAACTTTTTTCTTCCCCTTTTTCCTTATAGGAGGTGTTTAAAGTTCCGCGGGAAGCAATCATTTTACCGTTAATGACCGGAACCTTAAATTCTGCAGTAGTGTTTTCGTCAGAAAGAGCTAAAGGCAGTACCCGCATCGCAGGAAATAACCTTTTTAAGCGGCGACAGAGTTTTTTGTTCGGCTCAAAAGCGTAAATATTCTCAGAATCCAGCTTGTCTTCTAATTGATAAAGAAAAGTTCCGACGTTGGCTCCAATGTCCAGTATCACGGCGTTTTTAGAAAGGTATTCTTTAATCCATACCAATTCCGGTTCTACATTCCGCTCCGAAAAATTATCTTTATTAAGATTGGTTAAGGTCTTAAAATATCTTTTCTTATAAAAATTCGGACTTATATATTGTAGTTTTTCTGCAATTCGCTGGTATAAAGACATCCTTAATTGTTTGACGAAAAGCAAAGATAAGCAAAAATGTTAAACTAATGTTAAAAAATAACAAATATAACGGATTGATTATCAATTTATAAATTGAAACTCACTTTTTATAAAAAATTGAATTTTAAAAGATTGGGCTTTTGTTGCAAAAACAGATTTCAAAAACATTCATTTTATTATTTACCCGATATTTTATTTTTACATAGTACAATAAAAATTCGTGTATCCGTGGCATTAAAAACAAGCATGATAAAACCCAGAACCTGTATTTCCATTCGGATTAATTCCATTCGAAATGTTAAATTTTAGCCCCTGTCATAATTTTTTTTAAAATTTTGGTGTTTTGATAAAATTTTGGCAGATGTTTTGATATTAACTCATTGCTTATCGATAAGGCTAACAGATTTAATAAATCAATTAATTGATTGTACTAACAGTTTAAATATTTAATAGTGATGAAACAGATACATCAAAATCAGGAATTTCGTTTTAACGAAGTCCTGTTTGAGCACCGTAACAAAGATTACGGAGCCTACGTTTTAAGAAATGAATCAGACAGAATATTAACCAAAGCCCTTTTTATCGGAGTAAGCTTACTGGCTGCAGTTTCAATAACCCCTTTCGTTATTTCTGCATTTAAATCAGATGTACCGTCAAAAGGACCGGAGGGAGTGGAAATTGAGTTTGTAGATCCTGTGATCCCGGATGTTCCTGCAACGCCACCTGCACAGGTATTGCCTCCAAAAGCAACACCACCACCAAGTGTGAAACAGTTTGATAGTACAGTTCCTGAACCTTCATCAACGGCTCCGGATGATACTAGTAAAAAAGAACCTATTCCGGATGATGCAGTAGCAGGCTTTAAAAACGACTTTACAGCAGAACCTGTTAAAAGAGGTCCAGAACCTATCAATCTTGAAGGAACAGGAAAAGGTCCCGTTTTACCTTATGTTCCGCAAGGACCACCAACTCCCAAAGTGCCGGATGATCGGATTGTTACAGGTCCTGAGTTAGCTTCTGAAGCTGCATTTGAAGGAGGGATTAACGCATTCAGAAATAAAGTAACCAGCAATTTTGACGGTTCTTCATTTGATGGAAGCGGTGAAACCATGAGAACCGTTGTTACCTTTGTAGTAGAGACCAATGGAACAATCTCAGGAATGAAAGCAGAAGGAGGAGATGCGGATTTCAACAGAGAAGCTTTGAGAACGATAAAAAGTGTCAAAGGGAAATGGAAACCTGGATTGAATAAAAATGGTGATGCCGTAAGAAGTTATTTCAAGTTCCCGATCTCAATGAAATTTGAGTAAAAGGACAGAATAAACAGATATTAAAAAGTTATCCACAAAGAATTTTTTTTGTGGATAATTTTTTTTATTGCTAAATTGCTTATTAACAATATTTTAACTCAATTTTAAATTTCACCGTTTATCGGGAGCAAAGAAAAAAGTGTATTTTTGAAACCTAAAGTTCGAATAATGGCAAAAATCATAGGTATCGCTAATCAAAAAGGAGGAGTTGGAAAAACAACAACAGCTGTAAATTTAGCTGCAGCATTAGGGGTATTGGAAAAAAAAATCTTAATCATTGATGCAGATCCGCAGGCTAATGCAACCTCAGGCCTTGGTGTGGAAGATGTTCAGTATTCTACATATAATTTGTTAGAACATAGTGCAGATACAAGATCATGCATCAAAAGAACAGCAACCCCGAATCTGGATATCATACCGTCTCATATTGATCTGGTAGCAGCTGAAATTGAACTGGTTGATAAGGAAGACCGTGAATATATGCTGAAAAAAGCTTTAGCAGAAGTAAGAGCTGATTACGATTATATTATCATCGACTGTGCGCCAAGTTTAGGGCTTATTACAGTGAATGCGCTTACCGCAGCAGATTCTGTGATCATCCCGATCCAATGTGAATACTTTGCATTGGAAGGACTAGGAAAATTGTTGAATACCGTTAAAAACGTACAGAAAATTCACAATAAGGATCTTGGTATCGAAGGACTTCTTTTAACCATGTATGACAGCCGTTTAAGATTGTCCAATCAGGTGGTGGAAGAAGTAAATGCCCACTTCCCGGAAATGGTATTTGAAACCATTATCAGCAGAAATGTAAGATTGAGCGAGGCGCCAAGTTTCGGAGAAAGCATTCTGAACTATGATGCTGAAAGCAAAGGTGCAGTACAATATATCCAGCTTGCTGAAGAAGTATTGCTGAAGAACGAAAATTTAGTAAAAAATTAAATTAATAAATAAATGAACACCGGGTGGTCTTAACTGCCGCTCATCAATCATCATTTATCAATACTATCTATGAAGGACAAAAAAAGAGCTATGGGACGCGGTTTGGGCGCTATTTTAAGTGCCGAATCCAAAGCAACGATCAACTCTGCTACCGATGAAGGTGCAGACAAGTTTGTAGGGAATATTGTAGAAGTAGCCCTTGAAGATATCTACCCGAATCCCACCCAGCCGAGAACTTATTTTGACGAAAAAGCATTAAACGAACTTGCCCAGTCTATTAAAAACTTAGGGGTAATTCAACCGGTTACCTTAAGAAAAGACGGTGAAAAATTCGAGATCATATCCGGGGAAAGGCGTTACCGTGCAAGTAAAATTGCAGGGCTTCCGACGATTCCTGCTTATATCCGTCTGGTAAACGATCAGGAACTTCTGGAAATGGCCCTTGTGGAGAATATCCAGAGAGAAGATCTGGACGCTATAGAGATCGCTTTGACTTATCAGAGGCTTTTGGACGAGATAGGACTTACACAGGAAAACCTGAGCCAGAGAGTAGGAAAGGACAGAAGTACCATTACCAACTCTATCAGGCTTCTGAGACTGAATCCTGATATTCAGAACGCTATCAGAAGTGGTGAGATTTCTGCCGGACACGGAAGAGCAATCATCAGCCTTGAAAGCGAAGAACATCAGCAGGTTTTATTTGACCTGATCATTAAGGAAAAATTAAATGTCCGTCAGGCCGAACAAGCTGCAACAGCATTGAAAAATCCTAAATCACCCGCAGCGAAAAAGGCCAATATTGAGCTTTCCAACAACTATAAAAAAGCTCAGAAAACCATCGCTGATATTTTAGATGTAAAAGTGGAGATCAAAACCACCGGAAACGGTAAAAAAGGTAAAATTGTCCTGGACTTCAAAAATGAAGAAGAACTGGAGTATATTTTATCCCATATTAAATAATGAAGAAAATATTTTTCACATTTTTTCTGTGCATTACAGCACTGGCCTATGCACAGGTCGCCCCCATAGATACAGTCCGGATGCAGGAACGTCCGAAAGACAGTATCGTATCGGTGAAACCTGTTAAGCCTTCAAAAACAGAAGCTAAAATAATAGCAGACCTGGAACAGGCTAACGGCCCGACCAAAAAAACGATAAAACTCAATCCTACAAGAGCAGGGCTTTATTCCGCTGTACTTCCGGGATTAGGACAATATTACAATAAGAAGTACTGGAAAATTCCTGTCGTTTGGGGAGCAGTAGGGGCCGGAGTAGGAATTGCAATATGGAACGATAATCAGTATAAAAAATACAGAGAATATTATATTGCAAAACTCAACGGAACCCCGAACGAATTCGTAGACAGTAACCCCGGATTAGATAAAAGAGCATTGGCTAATGCCCAGGACAGATCCAAAAGACAGAGAGATTATGCCATTGCAATTACCGGCCTGATCTATATTCTGAATATCATGGATGCTGTAGTAGATGCACACCTTTACGAAAGCCGTCATGATCCCGATCTTACGTTCAATCCTACAGTTATTCAGGATCAGTATGGGTTTTCACCACCAAAAACAGGATTGACTTTAAGTTACAGATTTTAAAAACCAGATTTTAATAGAGCCTGTTCAGATTGAAAAGTCTCACCAGGCATACAAATAAAGAATTTCACATGAGAATAGCATTAGTTGGATACGGTAAAATGGGTAAGATTATCGATGAGATCGCTCAGAAAAGAGGTCATGAAGTAGTAGCCCGTCTGAAAGAAACTCCAACCGCTGAAAACCTGAATAATCCGGACGTGGTTATTGAATTTTCACTGCCGGAAGCAGCATACGATAACATCAAAGCCTGTCTTGAAAATAAAATTCCGGTCATCTGCGGAACAACCGGATGGCTGGAGAAGAAAAGCGAAATTGAACAATTAGCGGTAGATAACGATACAGCATTTTTATACGGATCCAATTTTAGTTTAGGAGTGAATTTATTTTTTGCTTTGAACGAAAAACTGGCTGCTCTGATGAAAAATGTGGATGAATATTCATGTCAGCTGGAAGAAATTCATCACATCCATAAAAAAGATGCTCCAAGCGGAACCGCAATCTCCATTGCTGAAGGAATTATTCAAAATAATCCGAAATTTGATGCATGGAAACTTGAAGAAACCCAAGGGAAGGAACTGGGGATTTTTGCCGTTCGTGAAGATGAAGTTCCCGGTACTCACAGCGTGTTTTACAGAAGTGAAGTAGACGAGATTGAAATAAAACATACCGCGTTCAACAGAAATGGTTTTGCATTGGGTGCTGTAGTCGCTGCAGAATGGATCAAAGACAAAAAAGGAAACTTTGCCATGAAAGACGTTTTGGGGCTTTAATTTGTAACAAATTCTTTAAATTGCAGACCAATAACAGAAATGATGAATAATGAATTGCAAATAGCGGGAAAGCTGTTCTCATTTATTATTCATCATTAATTATATATTATCAGAATAGGCACAAAAAAATTATGAATTATTTTCTGACTTATACAGTATATGTTCTCATTTTATCCGTATTAATGGGGATTTCCACTTGGAAACTGTTCAAAAAATTGGGGTATAGCCCTTTATTTGCATTTATCCCTTTCTATAATTATTTCATTATCTTAAAAGAAACTAAGCATCCGAAATGGTGGGCCATTTTATCCTATCTTCCGATAGTAGGGCCTATTATGATGTCGGTTTTCCACATTTATTTAATGAAGAAATTTGGAAAGAGCCTTTTCCAGCACCAGCTTCTTACCGTGATTCTGCCGTTTATTTATATGGCAACGGTGAACTATTCCAAAGATGTTGAAATAGAAGATGAAAATGAGCTGTTCCTTACTGAGGAAGAGAAAAACGCTAAAAAGAAAGATACATTCCTTGGATCTATTACTTTTGCAGTAGTTTTCGCAACCATTATCCACGTTTTTGTAACACAGCCGTTCGGAATTCCTACCGGATCCATGGAAAGAACCCTTTTAGTAGGAGATTTCCTTTTCGTCAACAAATGGAGTTATGGATACAGAATGCCGATGCGTCCTGTTGCTATCCCTTTCCTTCAGGGAACCATTATGGATACAGGGCAGCCAAATAACCCGAAAGATGATCCGAAATCTTATGTAGATGCGGTAAAGCTTCCTTATACAAGAATTTTACAGTTCAGCAAGCCTCAGAAAAATGATGTGGTAGTATTCAACTACCCGCAGGATTCTGTACATACAGCGATCGACAGAAAAGATCCCTACGTTAAAAGATGTGTAGCTACAGCAGGAGATACCTTTGAAATGAGAGCCGGAAGACTTTTTGTTAACGGGAAGCCGGAAACCATTCTTGGAGATCAGGAAGTACAGCACGGTTACCTGGTAACTACAGGAAGCCAGCTTGATATTCCTGCACTATATAACACCTACGGCTTTCTTCCTGTACAGGAGCAGCAGACGCAAACAGGATTTGTATATGGTTTCCAGGGGCTGACAGATAAGACGGCCAAAGAAATCAAAGAACTTCCGCAGGTGATTGATATGAAGGAGAATGTAATGCCAAAAGGAGAAGCATCCATTGCCTACAAAAACGAAGAAAGAACAAAAATAGATACTACCCAGTCTATTTTCCCTGTCAATAAACCTTGGAACCAGGATTGGTACGGCCCGGTAAGAATTCCTAAAAAAGGAGATGTGGTAACCATCAATAAAGAAACCCTTCCAATGTACCGATGGATTATTTCAGAATATGAACACAACAGTGTATCCGTTAATGGAGACCAGATTTTGATCAATGGTAAACGGGAGGCCAGCTATACCATCAAACAGGATTATTATATGATGGTAGGGGATAACAGAGATGCTTCATTGGATGCCAGGTTCTTCGGTTTCGTTCCGGAAGAGAATATCGTAGGAAAACCAATGTTTACATGGATGAGCGTTCAGGGTGCTTTCAAAGACGGTGGTTCTTCTTATCAGGCTCCGTTCAAGATCCGTTGGGAAAGAATGTTTAAAGCAACCAATACCGGAGAAGCCAACAAAACTTCGTACTGGTGGATTGCAGCCATGATTCTGATCTTATTCTTCGGATGGGAGTATTTTATGAAACTGTTCAAAAAGAAAAAAACAGAAGACGAATTATAATTAAATTAAACCCAAAATAGAATGAAGTATTTGAAAAAATGCTTCATTTTTGCATTATGAATATGACGAATGTATTACTCCCGGTATTTTATATGCCTCCGATCTCATGGTTCTCAGTGTTTTTAAACCCTGAAAACGAAATTATATTTGAACAGTTTGAAAACTTTCCTAAACAGACCTATAGAAACAGAGCCAATATCTACGGGGCAAATGGAAAACTTTCATTAATTATCCCAATCAACCACAACGGGAAAAGAGAATTCAAAGATATGGAGATCTCTTACAGGGAAGAATGGAGAAATCTTCATTGGAAATCAATCAAAACGGCTTATCAGAGTTCGCCTTACTTCGAATATTATGAAGATAAATTCAGAAAGATCTTTGATATGAAAGAAAAATTCCTTCTTGACTTTAACCTTAAAGGCCTGGAAGTAATCCAACAGATACTGAAAACAGAAAAGGCACACTCTTTGAATAAAGAATATATCAAAAATCCGGAAGAGATAAATTTCAGAGACAAATTCTCAGCAAAACGTCCTTCAGAATTCGGAATGGAAGAATATTATCAGACCTTTTCCGAGAAATACGGGTTTTTAGAAGATCTTTCGGTTCTGGACCTTGTCTGCAACAAAGGCCCGGAATCATTGATGTATATTAAAAATATCAAATAATTTACAGGTTGTCGTAAGAGAGAAAGCGACTGTCTGTGACCTCAATAAAATAAATATCAACATATGAAAAAGGTATTATTAGCGGCTGTTTTTTTAGCAGGATTCAGTTATTCTTATGCACAGGAAGCCAAAGCGGCAAACATAGATCCCAATGAAGATAAAGATCTGATGACCTGGTATCATAAAGATTTTTCTTCTACAAAAGTATACGGGGTAAATACTGAAAATGCATACAAATATTTAGAATCGAAAGGTCTGAAGCCTAAAACAGTTATTGTAGGAGTTTTGGACAGCGGAGTTCAGGTAGATCATCCGGGATTGGTAAAAAATATCTGGACAAACCCTAACGAAGTTCCGGGAAACGGAAAAGATGATGACGGAAACGGCTATATTGATGATGTTCACGGATGGAATTTCATCGGTGGAAAAAATGGAGACATTGGTATTGACAATATGGAGGTAACAAGAGTGGTTGCCAAATATAAGCCGGTTTTCGAAGGAAGCGATTCCGCTAAAAATAAAGCCAATCAGGCGAAAATGCCGGAAGAATTTGCTCTGTACATGAAATCCAAAGAGCTTTTCAATAAAAACAGCATTGAGGCCAGACAAAGCTTCCAGACGTATACCATGATCAATGATCTTATTCCTAATATGGTCAGATTATTAGGCGGTAAATCGGTAACGGCAGAAACGATCAATGCTATTAAGCCGACTGATCAGAAAGATGCCATTGCACTTCAGGTTTTAGGCCAGGTTTCTCAAAGCCCTGATTTCAACGGGAAAACTTCAGCAGAATTTGAAAAGCTGATGAAAGAACAGATGAAAGAAGCGCTTGATGAGTATACTCCAAAAGCTCAGCAATACGATTTAAGCTATGATCCGAGAAAAGAGATTGTAGGGGATAATTATGATGATTATACGGAGAAAAATTACGGAAACAATCATTATGAAGGACTGGATGCAGAACACGGAACACACGTTGCTGGTATTATTGCTGGACTTCCGCAAGGAAAAGTCGTTCAGTATGGAATAGCTTCAAAAGTAGCGAAAATCATGACTGTAAGAACCGTTCCCAATGGTGATGAAAGAGATAAAGATGTTGCCAACGCCATCAGATATGCTGTGGATAACGGTGCTAAAATTTTGAACATGAGTTTCGGAAAGCCTGTGTCTCCAGGGAAAAACGTAGTCTGGGATGCTTTCAAATATGCTGAAGATAAAGGCGTTCTTTTAGTAAAAGCAGCCGGAAATGAAAACGAAGATGTAGCAGAACACTTGGCTTACCCTACCAACTTTAAAAATGTAACAGATGAAAAACCATTTGTTAACAATGTGATGGTAGTAGGAGCAAGTACCAATAAAAATGATGCTCTGAGAGCAAGCTTCTCCAATTACAACAAAAAAATGGTAAACGTCTTTGCTCCGGGTGAAGAAATATATTCTACTGTTCCTAAGAATGATTACAAATACCTTCAGGGAACTTCTATGGCATCCCCGGTAGCAGCAGGGGCAGCAGCTGTATTATTAGCTTATATGCCCGATCTTAAACCTTACCAGATCATAGAGGCACTGGTAAAAAGCAGTAACCATAGCGCGGGCCAGTTTTCTGAGTATTCTCAGGCAGCTGGTGTAATTGATGTGAAGAAAGCTGCAGAATATGCATATACCAACTTCTATAACGGAAAAAAATCAACCAGCAGCAAGCCTGCGAAATCCGTAAAAAAGGGTGTTAAAAAATAGTATATCTGCCTGTATATAAGGTTAAAGCATAAAAAGTCCGAAATTTTCGGACTTTTTTATTTTTATTTTTCAATTTTGGCACGGTTTTTTGTAACTTTATAATAACAAAATAATAAACAACAAAATGAAAAAGTTACTACTTGCAGGGATGTTGGGAACATCACTTTTTGCAGTGTCTTGTTCCTCAGTGAAAAAAGCAGAAACATCACAAAACCAAAGATCTGAATACCTTAAGTTAAAAGGTGACTGGCAGATTGTAAGCGTAGATTATGAAAAGGGATACAAGATCAAGCCTTTTGATGAAGGAGCAGATGCTCAGTGTTTTGTAGGCAGTCATTGGAGACTGATCCCGAATAATTACAGCGGTGCTTATACTTTAAACGGAGGAGGTGCATGCCCGGCAGTGACACAACCTATCAAATTTGAAGTTAAAAACGGTGATACTTTCATGTTCAAAAAAATCGCTGCAGGAACAAAAGCTAAGCAAAATACTGCAGGATATTCTTTAACAATTACCAATCAGGCTGCAGATCAGTTCTCTTTAGTACAGGATGTTCCTTTTGACGGAAATACCGTAAAAGTTGTTTACAACTTCCAGAGAACAGGAATAAAATAATTTATAAACATAAAAGATTAAAAAAATGAAATTTACTAAAACATATATAGGAGCACTTTTCTTATCATCAGCATTGTTATTAACAAGCTGTGAAGCCGTTCAGAATTCTAATCACCAACAAAGAGGTACTGCGGTAGGAGCTGCATCAGGAGCTGTAATTGGAGGTATCCTTGGAAATAATGTAGGGAAAGGTAAAAATGGTGCTTTAGGAGCCGTATTAGGAGGTATTATCGGTGGTGTTGCAGGTAACGTAATCGGTAACAAAATGGATAAGCAGGCTAAAGATATTAAGGAAACTTTACCGGGAGCTGAAGTAGAAAGAGTAGGAGATGGTATTAAAGTAACCATGAACGAAAGTATTGTAAACTTTGCTTTCGATTCTTCAAATCTTACTTCTGTTGCTCAAACCAACCTTGATAAATTAGCAAAAGTTCTTGTTGATAACCCGGATACCAATATTAATATCTACGGACATACAGACAGTAAAGGATCTGATTCTTACAACCTTGCCCTTTCTCAGAGAAGAGCAGATGCTGTAAAAGCATACTTATCAGGGAAAGGAATTGCATCAAGCAGAATGTTTACTAAAGGAGAAGGAGAGGCAATGCCGGTGGCAAGCAATGATACAGATGAAGGAAGAGCTAAAAACAGAAGAGTTGAGTTTGCTATTACAGCCAATGAAAAAATGATTAATGATGCCAAACAAGGGCAATAATTAATTTAATATATAAATATTTTCGTAAGAAACCGCTTCGGCGGTTTTTTTTGTATTTTTATGCTATGAATTTTGAATTTATTATTTTTGCATCTGAAATAGCATAAATGAAGAAATACCTTAAACTGCTCCGGGTGGAGCAATGGGTGAAAAACCTGTTTGTTTTTGTCCCTCTGTTCTTTTCAGGAAACATTACCAATGTAGATCTGCTTAGCAAAAGTATCTTTGCATTCATCATTTTTTCGTTAGCAGCGAGTGTGGTATATATTCTGAACGATTATAATGATATTGAAGCAGATCGTAAACATCCTGAAAAAAGAAGAAGACCTCTTGCAAGCGGTGTTATTTCAAAATCAAAAGCATTGGGAATTCTTGCGGTACTTATTATCATCGATATTGCTTTGGTAGTTGCAGCCCAGCTTTACTTTCATGAATCTTTGTGGAAATTCAGTGCTATTATTGCATCTTATTTTGTGATGAATCTGGCCTATACTTTTAAACTGAAGCATGTTCCGATCATTGACATTTTTATTATAGCGCTGGGTTTTGTATTCAGGGTATTAGCAGGCGGTTATATTACAGGAATCAATATTTCGCAGTGGGCTATTCTGCTGACTTTTGTACTGGCACTGGTGCTGGCCATCGGAAAAAGAAGAGGAGAACTTATCAATGCACAGGTTTCGGGGAAAACAAGACGGGCGCTGGATGGGTATAACGTACAGTTTGCTGATATTGCGCTTTCCATTTCTGTAACATTGGCTATCGTATGCTATCTGATGTTTACATTATCACCTGAGGTCCAGGGAAGATTCCATCAAAGGGTTTTCTATACCGTGATATTTGTTGTTTTTGCATTTCTGAGGTATCTGCAGCAGACTTTAGTATATAACAGAACGGAATCTCCTACAAAAATTGTTTACCGGGACCGCTATATACAAGTTACCTTAGTGCTTTGGGTAGCCGCATTTCTAATTCAAATCTACTTTAAAAAATGAAGCCGAATTTCACACAGAAAGTTACAAACTGGGGCAATTTCCCGGTGGTAGAAAAAGAAATGAGATCTGAAGACAGTTTCAGAAAAATCAAGGACTTTGTATTGAATCATAATGAAGTGATTGCAAGAGGGAATGGAAGGTGCTACGGAGATGCTTCATTGGGAGAAAACATATTTTCAACCAAAAAACTCAATAAATTTATTAGTTTTGACCGTCTCAATGGAGTCATAGAATGTGAGTCCGGCGTGCTGCTTTCGGATGTGCTTGAGATTGCTGTTCCACAGGGATATTTTTTATATGTAACTCCGGGAACTAAATTTGTGTCGGTAGGCGGGGCAATTGCCTCTGATGTTCACGGTAAAAACCACCATGCTGAAGGCTGCTTCTCCGAATATGTTGTTGAATTTAAACTCATGACGGAAAGCGGAGGGATCATTACCTGTTCCAGAGAAGAAAATCCGGATAAATTCTGGGCTACAATCGGAGGGATGGGGCTTACCGGGATTATTCTTACCGCAAAATTCAAACTTAAAAATATAGAATCAGCCTATATACGACAGGAAAGTATTAAAGCAGAAAATCTGGATGAGATCTTCCGGCTTTTTGATGAAAGTGAAAACTGGACGTATACAGTAGCCTGGATAGACTGCCTTCAGAAAGGAAAAAATTTAGGAAGAAGTATTCTGATGAGAGGGGAACATGCCTTTCAGCATGAGCTTCCTCAAAATCTGGCAAAACAACCGTTAAGGCTGAAAGGAAAATTGCAGCCTACCGTTCCGTTTTATTTCCCCGGATTTGTTCTGAATGCCCTTACCGTAAAGATTTTTAATCTTTTGTATTATAAGAAACAGACGAAAAAAGAAGTCAAAAACTTTATCGATTACGAAACGTTCTTCTATCCGTTGGATGCCATCAATGACTGGAACAAGATCTATGGAAAATCCGGCTTTATCCAATATCAGATGGTCATTCCAAAAGAAGCCGGTAAAGAAGGAATGAAAAAGATCCTTGAAACCATAGCTGCAAGCGGAAACGGCTCTTTTCTGGCGGTTTTAAAACTGTTCGGAAAGAATAATCCTGAGGCTTATAATTCGTTTCCTTTTGAGGGCTATACGCTGGCTCTTGATTTTAAGGTGAATTCAAAACTGAAAAAACTGGTAGAAAAACTGGATGACATCGTTCAGGAGTTCGGAGGAAGGATTTATCTGACCAAAGACAGCATGAGCCGTTCGTCATTGACGAATTACCTTAAAAATATTCAAAGTCCTAAATTTGTGTCTTTGCAGCACAAAAGAATCATAAACAACAATTCATAAATGATAGTTCTGGGAAGTACGTCTGAAGTAGCACAGGCGTTTGTGGAAAAGGCTCTCCAGGAAGGAGAAAAATTTGAAAAGATCTATCTTTTCACTTCAAGTAAAGAAACTACGGAACGATTTGCGAGACATATCGACGTAAAATTTCTTCAGCAGTCTGAAGTTGTAGAACTTGACCTGATGAAAGAGATTGATTATAATAAATTTGATTATATCAATTCAAATGTATTATTTTGTGCCGTAGGATATTTGGGTGAAGGAACGGAAGAAGGTCTTTATGATAACAGGAATACAGAACGGATTATTGATATCAATTATGCCAGGCTGGTTCCGGTGATGAACTATTTTGCCCATAAATTTGAGAGCAGGAGATCGGGAACCATTATCGGGCTTTCATCTGTAGCCGGAGAGCGTGGAAGACAAAGCAACTTTATTTACGGAAGTGCAAAAGCCGCTTTTACAGCTTATTTAAGCGGACTTAGAAACTATCTTTTTGATAAAAAAGTACATGTTTTGACCATAAAACCCGGGTTTATGGCGACCAAAATGACGGAAGGGCTGCCACTGAATCCTAAACTGACTGCAACTCCTAAACAGGCCGCTGCATGCATTTATAAAGCATTCAAAAAACAGAAGAATGTAGCGTATGTTTTGCCGATTTGGAGTATTATTATGATGATTATCAGGAATATTCCTGAGTTTATATTCAAAAAATTAAAGCTTTAGTGTTATTTTGAAAGATAAAATCATTTATAAATCCAGTTCTTTTTCAATTAATCTTGTCGTTTTTTTTATAGGATTTATTTTCTTCAGTTTAATGATAGGTCTTACTTATCGGTCTTTAGAACAAAATCAGGATGGAGATTCGAAAATTGCGGTTTATATTATTGATTCTATATTTTTACTATTTGCATCAGGCTCATTGTTTTATTTTCTGAAGACTCAGATCATTAAGGTAACCCCAAATTACTTGATTGTTTCCTACCAGTTTTTGCCTTTTTCAAGAAAGATTTCACATGAGGATATCAGGGGATTTAAACAGATCCCAAGACCTGTAAAGTATTCGAAAGGATTTGAGAAGCAGACAACGGTTTATACTATTTTTGAAACATTCATTATTCTGAAAAATGATAAAAAAATCAGAACCTATGCTTTAAACGATTTTGAATTCAGGGAAGTGAGAAAATTAATAGAAAAAATAAAACGGAAAGAAGGGACGTTTGAAGTTAAAACATTAACCACTTCCGAATTTGTTTTTCAAAATTTATCTGTGATTTTATTCTTAATAATTTGCTTATTTTTGATTGCTGGATTATCAAATGCTTTAATTAATAAATAATTTGTAAAGTTTACCCTAAGTCATAGATTTATGAAAAAATTGTATTGTTTTGATTTTGACGGAACCTTAACGTATAAAGATACCATGTTTATGTATCTTAAATTCTACGATTCTACCAAATTCCGCATACAGTTTTTAAGACATGTCCCGCTTTTTATTCTGTTGAAACTGAAACTGGCAGAAACTGAAAAAGTAAAGAAAAGTTTTATTGGCTCTATTCTTAAAGGACAGACCAAAGAAAAGATTGAAATGAAGTCTAAACAGTTTTTTGAACAGCATTATCCTAAAATTGTAAGGGAAAATGCCTTGGACTTTATTCAAAATATCGATAGGAATAATACACAAAGTTTATTGGTAACTGCTTCGCTGGACATCTGGGTGAAACCGTTCGCTGAAGAACTCAAAATGCAGCTCGTTTCTACACGTGCAGAGTTTAAAAATGGGGTTTTTACAGGAAATTTTATCGGCAAAAACTGCAACGGAAATGAAAAACTGGTGAGAATAAAAGCCGAAATAAACGATTCTAAATACGATAAAATAATCGCTTTTGGAGACACTTCCGGTGACCGTCAGATGCTTAAATGGGCAAATGAGGGTCATTACCAATTTTTTCATTAATTTTGGAAGGTAAAAATGTAAAAATGAAAAGACTGCTTGTTGTATGTACCGCAATCCTTATGAGCTGTGCAGGAACACCGTCTCAAAAGCCTTCAGATATGCAGAAAAACGCAGAATTGCTTGTTTCCGAGTCTCAGGGTGGTGCAGACCGGCCGGGATTTACGGTGATTAAAAACGAACAAGAGTACCAGAAAGCCACTAAGGCAAGCTCTGGTCTTATTGTTGCGGAATTGGGGAAAGAACCATCCGCAAACTATCCTGCATTTCTGAAAAATAAGAAAGTGATCTTGTACAATCTGGGAAGTTTCAGATCTGGAAGCCATACGGTAACAACAATTAAAAGTGTTTCTGTAAAAGATAATATCCTGTATGTAGAGGTTCCTTATCAGGAATCCGGAGGAATGGAAATTCAGATGCTTTCCAATCCTTGGTTTATCTTTGCTGTGCCTTCAGACTATCAGTTTACTTCCGTAGAATTAAAATACTCAAAATAAAAATGAATAAAATATACCTGGATAATGCTGCTACGACTCCTCTTTCAGAAGAAGTAATCGATGCAATGGTGGGTACCATGAAAATGAATTTCGGAAATCCGTCTTCTACTCACAGTTTCGGACAGGAAGCCAAAATTTTGATCGAAAACGTGAGAAGACAGGTGGCAGACTATCTTCATGTAACGCCTGCAGAGATCATCTTTACCTCTTGCGGAACAGAATCGAACAACATGATCATCAAATCAAGTGTAGAACACCTTGGTGTACAACGAATCATCAGTTCTCCTCTGGAACATAAATGTGTTTCTGAGAGTATTCTGGATATGAAAAGCAGAAAAGGAGTAGAGGTAAACTATATCCGTCCTAATGAAAAAGGTGATATTGATCTTAATAAGTTAGAAGAATTATTAAAAGCATCCGACAAAAAAACGCTGGTGAGCTTGATGCATGCCAATAATGAGATCGGAAATATTGCTGATATTAAAAAGATTGCACAGCTGTGTAAAGAAAATAATGCCTTGTTCCACTCAGATACGGTGCAGACCATGGCTCATATGAATCTTGATTTTTCTGATATCATGGTGGATTTTGCTTCATGCAGTGCCCATAAATTCCATGGTCCGAAAGGAATAGGTTTTGCCTTTATCAGAAAATCATCGGGACTGAAGGGGATTATTACCGGAGGACCTCAGGAAAGAAGTTTAAGAGCCGGAACTGAAAATGTATGCGGTATTGTAGGACTTGGAAAAGCACTGGAGCTTTCTCTTAACCATATGGCGGAATATACTGCCCACATGCAGGAAATCAAGGATTATGCAAAAGAAAGTCTTTCTGCTGCTATTCCGGGGATTAAATTCAACGGAAGAAGTGCTGAAAAGGAGAACAGTCTTTATACGGTTTTAAGCGCATTATTGCCTTATAAAAATCCTTTGATTGGTCTTCAGCTGGATATGAAAGGAATTGCGATCTCCCAGGGGAGTGCGTGTTCTTCCGGAGCATCTAAGCCTTCTATGGTGATGATGATGGTGCTTTCTGAGGATGAAATGGACGGTTGTACGCCGCTTCGTATCTCTTTCAGCCATATGACGACCAAAGAAGAAATTGACGCGCTTGTTGAGGCGTTAAAAGAGATTTCAAAAGATTACGCTATAGAAAAAACAAATGTTGAGCATAGATAGTCTTATTGCTTAAAAAGCGTAATTTTGAATATCCAAATTAAGGAGTAAAAAAGAAAATAATATTAATTTAAATAAAAGAAACAAAATGGCTTTAGAAATTACGGACAGCTCATTTCAGGAAACGGTTTTAAAATCAGATAAGCCGGTATTGGTAGACTTTTGGGCAGTATGGTGCGGACCATGCAGAACTTTGGGACCAATCATCGAAGAAGTAGCATCAGATTTTGAAGGAAAAGCAGTAGTTGGAAAGGTTGATGTAGACAACAATCAGGAAATTTCTATGCAGTATGGTATCAGAAATATCCCTACAGTTCTTATTTTTAAGAATGGTGAAGTGGTTGATAAATTAGTTGGTGTAGCTCCAAAAGAGGTGATCGCTGAGAAATTAAGCGCACACTTATAAAAAAAATAAGTTTGATAATGAATGCCTTCCGTTTTTGGGAGGCTTTTTTTTGCAAAATAATTTGCAGGTAATGAAAAAAGGTGTAATTTTGCAATCACAAAAAAGAAACAACGTTCTTTATCACAACAGAAAATGATCCGGTAGTTCAGCTGGTTAGAATGCCGCCCTGTCACGGCGGAGGTCGCGGGTTCGAGTCCCGTCCGGATCGCAAAAGTTTTTCAATTTACTTTTAAAACAAAATTTGATCCGGTAGTTCAGCTGGTTAGAATGCCGCCCTGTCACGGCGGAGGTCGCGGGTTCGAGTCCCGTCCGGATCGCAGAAGTTTTCTCAATTTCTTTTAAAAAAAATTGATCCGGTAGTTCAGCTGGTTAGAATGCCGCCCTGTCACGGCGGAGGTCGCGGGTTCGAGTCCCGTCCGGATCGCAGCTAATTTTAAAAACCCCTTTAGATTTCTGAAGGGGTTTTTTTGTGCTTTATTCTTTTACTGGAGCAGGAGTAAATGGATCAAGTATAAAAGTTGTGGGCTAAGCAAAAAGTTTGGTTAATTTAAAGAGGAAAATGTTCTATCTTTACTCCTCCTGAAGTTGTCAACGGTGATTCATCAACTTCTTCTTCGGAAGGATTCTTCCTAAATTTTTCTTTTCTATTTATTTGATTTAATGTAAGGAAAGCAAAGTTTTAATCAAACAAAATTTCTACATCCAAAGGCCTGAAATCAAATCCTGTAAGCTGATTGCCTTCAATGGCATTTTTTACTTCTTCGCTGCAGATTAATCCTATTCTAAAAGCTGGAGTAATATCGAAATGCCTTTTGAATTTTAATGTTTTTGGTATGATATCCCAATCTTCTTTTTCTGTATATAATTTTCTGAATTTAATTTTATAGTCTTCAAAATCACATATTTTAATTGTTTTTCCGTATTCTTTTTCAATTGTATTAAACTCTATAAAATCTGAATCTTTACAATTTATTTTACTTTTACCACCCATTTCATACCACAAGAAATGATACTCATACTTTTCATCAGGCTTATGTATAGTTAAAGGATAAAAACTACCATTAACAATGAATTGATTAAAAACCTCTTTGCATTTTTGGCTTATGAATAATCCGCTACTTTCAATAACAAAATTATTGGATAAATTATCCGTTAGTTTAGATTTTGAATGTAAAATAAAATTATTCAAATCCGGTATGTCTTCCTCCGTTTTCCAACTTGTAATTTTACCCCATTGAGAGGCCCTTGCTTCATGAAAACCTATCTTTAATTCTTTCACTTGTGGATATTTGCCAATTCTTTCAAAATCCGTCTCTTGAGTTATTCTAAAGTATTGCATAAAAGCTTTTTATTTCATGTTCATTAGTAATTAACCTGAATTCGGGTTAAGGAGTTTAAATATAAAAGGTTGGAAGATGGAAGAAGGAGGCTGGAAGTCACTTTTAGTTATAGATAATGAAAATCTCTGTAAAAATTAAATTAGCTAAAAAAGATGGCAACCTATTATTGATGAACTTCAGAATCTCCCTCTTTCATCTCTCAGCTTCCAAGCTCTATAAATTAAAAACTCTTATCCCGAACTGAGGTTAATTAATAAAAAACAACAATGTCAGGTGACGTTTGCAAAGCTGAAGAGTTTATTATGATTTCCCCATATTCTCTCCATATTATTTTTTAATGGAGCATCTAAAAGTGCTTTTCCAAAACGATTAGGAATTGTTATGCCAGCACCATATTCTAATTAAATTTTTCCGTCAGCTTTTTGATGAAAATTATTTTTTTTTGAAACAAGTTTTTGAAGATCTTCAAGCAATTCCATAAATTCTTCTTTCTTGCGGACAGAAAGCGGTATTGCAGTCTTATTTTTCATAATAATTGTATTTCCGCCATCTGTTCTGATAAAATGGTCAAAATAAGCCATATTAATCAGATGAGATTGATGTGACCTGAAAAAATTATATGGTGTCAACAATATTTCATATTCTTTAAGATTTGTAGAGACAACCAGTCTTGGGGCATTGATAAAATAAAAAGTTGTATAGTTTTTATCTGATTCACAATTTACAATATCCTGAATGTTGACAGAATAAATTCTGTCGGCTGTTTTTAAAATCAGTTTCTGAAGATATTTTGGTCTTTCAAGGTTGGCAAATAAATTCTGAAGTTTTACATCGAATACTTCTTTGTTGATGGCTTCTTCTGCTTTTTGTACAGCTTCTTTTAAATCTGTAGGGTTAAGAGGCTTTAGCAGATAATCAATGGCCGAAAAGCGAAAAGCTTTAATGGCAAAATCTTCATAACCTGTAACAAAGATGACTTTAAAATTAATAACCTTTAGTTTTTTAAGCAGGTCAAATCCATTACCATCCGGCATTTCTATATCAAGGAAAACAAGATCAGGTGATAGCTGATTAATTAAATCTATTCCGGAAGCAACGGAATCAGCCTGTCCTATAATGGAAATATTGGAACAATGGGTCTTAATAACAGCAATATTATCTTTTCTTACAGACTCAATATCGTCAATTACAATAGCTCGAAGCATATGGTTTAGTTTTCGTAAATATAGGGTATTTCAAAAATTACTTTAGCTCCTATAATATTTTTATTGAGATCAAGTATATTTTGGGTCTGTAAAATAACATCCCGGTTTTTTGTATAATGAGCTAAACGTTCTTTGGTGATAGCCGTTGCCAAAGATTTATGATGTGTTGTTTTTTTATCGTTACTGAACCCGCTTCCATTGTCAGAAATTTCGAAAAACAATTTTCTGTCTTTTAAATAGAATTTAATTGCAATCATCCCATCTGCTGACTTACCGTTTAAGCCATGCTTAATCGCATTCTCGATAAATGGTTGTGTAAGCATTGGGGGTAAAAATATGGAGTCTGTATTTATTGTATCTTCCGCTTTAATCGTATAGTTAAACGATTTGTTATATAAAAGTTGTTGTAGGTTTATATAATTTTCTATCAGTTCAACTTCCTCTGTCAGGGAAGTGTAATTTTCGTGTGAGCTTTCAAGAATCTGGCGTGTAAGCTTTGAAAATCTGTTAAGATAATCTACTGCCTTCGCTTCTTCTTTGTCATTAATCAGGCTTCTGATATTTTGTATGGAATTAAAAATAAAATGCGGATTCATTTGTGATCTTCGTAATTTCTGCTCAGTAAGCAACTGCTTATTTTCCATTTTTATCTTCCTCGATTTTATGACCGTTGATATATAAACTGCGAGGAGAATCAATCCTAAAAAGGTAATAATGCCTAAGAAAACTAGTAATCGGGATATCAGCAGTTCACTTTTCTGATTTTCTATTACCTTTTTTAAAGAGCTTGCCTTTTCCCGAGATTGATTAAGACTGTCTTTTAAAAAAGCTTTGTATTTTATTTCTGCCTGAAAATCTTTTACCGAAATCTTTTCATCTAAACTGTTATTTTTATCATAATAAATTTCCGTCAATAAAAGAAAGAATGCTCTTTTATAGTCTGTAAGCTTGAGATCTTTGGCTATTATAGAACCTTGAGCTGCGTAATGTATTGCTGTTTTGTACTGCTCACCTGCATTATAAAGCCGTCCCAATTGTAAATAACAATCCATTTTACCTTTATTATATTGCAGTTTTTCGGCAAGTGCTTCCGACTCTTTAAGCAATTTTATCGCTTTTGCCGGATCTGTTAGGTTGATTTTGCCGGCAATTGTGTTTAACAGATCTACTCGTTGATTATCAATTTCAAAATGTTCTTTCAGCACTTTTTGTAAACTGTCGGCAGATCCTTTTTGTGCGAAAGAATCAGGAAATATAAAAAATGTTATAATTAAAATGATCAGTTTAAATTGCATGGTTACTAAAAATGGAGCAGGTTATTTACAAATATAAATAATTAAAAAGGCAGTCTTATGTTTAATTGTATGTGTCAGATTAAATTTTTAACGAATAAGTCCTTCAGATTTCTGGAGAGGTTTTTTGTGCTTTGTTCTTTCAATGGAGCGGGAGTAGATTCGTTAAAGAAAACAATTTGGACGTTCTTGTAGTCAAATCAAAATAAAACGTTATAAATCTGCTTAAATAAAGCTCTTCAGGCGTGTATCGAAATTTTCTTCTTATGCTTTTTGCTTGTACCCATTTTTTACTAGGATTCATAAGGTGGAAGAAATAGCAAAGTATGACCTCCTTCAATAAAGCATTGTTCCTTTTATGAAAAGCAGCATTGTCAGCCTCTATATTACAGCTGAATAAGCAAATATTGAATAGCTTGAAGTTCGTTATTGCTCCGATAGCATTGACCCTTCCCCGGGCATGACAATCTTTGCCTGCATAATATTTTTCTCCTTTTGGCTGTACCCATTTTCTCTTGGTGTATAGTCTCATTGAGAGTCGCTCATATTATCAACACTCGTTAATAAGAGTTTAATCATTTACAAATGTTTTTTACTGAGCTTTTAAAGAATGAAATAAACAACTATAATATCACTTTAATGGGATTTATATTACGTAAATATTGCCTGTTTTTTTAATTATTATTCAAATTAATTAATATATAAAAATTTGATTTTCAATATTTTATATTTAAATTGATTGTTTTAATTCAATTTTGTTTGAAATATGTTTTGTGGTGTTATTTATTTTTACTTCCTTGTTTGGTGAAAAATAAACAGAAAAAAATGATTGATTTTTCTAACCCAGAATAAAGATATAATGTGAATCTTTTAAATAAGAGGATAGTTTGTGCCTCTCGAAATATTACAAAACGTCTAGGTAAAGAGGGCGGAGGTTCTTTAATATGTATAAACTCATCAAATCCAAATTATTATGGAAACTAAAAAATTTAATCCAGAAGAATTCCTAGGAGCTAAAGTTGTTTCTCCTTTGGAGCAGGAAAAATTAGTTGGTGGTCTTGCTACAGCTGCCGACACTGTTACAGTTACAGTAACAGTTACAGTAACTGTTACTGTTACAACTTAAATTTAGGTTTATTTCCAACTACGGAAATGAATCCCTAAAACAGAGCCATCCTCTGTACAGGGGATGGCTCATTTTAATAAAAATCTTTAACTAACGATATTACCATGGAAAAAGTATATACTCCAACTCAGTCCCCAATGGTTCAGGATGACTGGTGGAACATGTTTTTAGATAAAAGTGAGAACCTCACTAAAACCCTGGTGTTAAAAAATGTATTTTCAAATGAAGATTCTGATCTTTTATCAAATGAAATATTAACTGTAATAAAGCATCTGTGCAGGCTCAGAACTAATAAATATGGGTACAGAGCATTTATAGATGGGAAAAAAACAGACGAGGAAACTTTAAACTATATTTTTGATAATCCTCCTCTTGATGGAGAAGATGTTACAGACTACGCAGAAAGAGTATTTTCCAATAAAGAGTTTGGTATGATCATTAACGGATGTGAAAAATTTTCAGATCCGTTATCAAGAAAACTTTTAAAGCTGATTGCTCCGTTACTTGAAAAAAAAGGAATTCCATTAACAGGCCTCAGCGTGCATACCTTCGTAGGAAACTATGGATATACTCCGATAGGGATTCATAAAGATAACCGGGGAGAAAATGTGATCCATTTTCATCTGGGTCCTGGAGGCAAAGAAATGTACAATTGGACGGATGAAGTATATGAAGAGATTAATGGAAAAGAAAAAAATGAGGACAAGAAATTCGAAGAGCTGATCCCATATGCCGAAAAATATCCTTTTGAAAAAGGAGATATATATTTTATGCCCTGGAATAAATACCACCTAGGCAAAACGAATGGACTGTCTATTGGGGTTACTCTTTGGTTCAACAATCCACCAAGAATAAAACTGTTTGAAAGTATCATTTCATCTTTGTCAAAACAATATATGATCCCTGATGAGAAAACTCAGGAAATTCTTGAGCCTACTAAAGATGCATACGGTCAAGAATCCTTTCAGGAGATTATGGATTTATTTAAAGATGAGGAGAATTTGTTTGATCTGCCTTTCCTGGATCTTTTAAAATTATTACATGATGACCTAAAGCTGGCTTTATTCAGTAATGCAGGCTGGAAGACCCGAACAATCTCACTTTCTGATGAAAGCCTGTATGATGTAAATGATTACCTAATATTGGAGAACAAAACGGTGAAGCTGGTTGAGCCATTTAAAATTTATTATAGAAAATCCACCAATAATAGTGAGATTATCATCTTTGCCAGAGGATCAAAATTGAAATTTAGATATGATAAGGGAATTGAAGCTATGCTTGATTTATTAAACTCAGGAAAAAAACTGAATACCGTGGAGCTTTTGAAAGCTCTTCCTGAGCAATGGCCGGCATCAGCAGGACTGTATATTCTCAGTCTTCTTTATGATAAAAGAGCAATTGAACTGAGCAATCTCTAAACAAAGTGATACCAATATATTGATGATGCAAAAGTTTTTTTTCTTCTTTTTACTTTTATTATTCAGTTTTAACCTATCTGCACAGAATATCGGTTATGAAATTAGAGGAACTGTACAAGGAAATAAACCTTTGATAGAGTATTTGGAAATTTCTGCAGAAGATTCACTAAACACAGTTGCCCAAAGAACTATGACAGATTCGGTTGGCAGATTTAGCCTTACATTGAAAGGAGGAACTTATAAACTAAAATCCAGTAGATTTAATACGATCTTATTTGAAAAAAACATTCAGGTTTCCAATAATATGGATATAGGTGCCATTCCTATTCATAATATCAATATTGAGATAGGAGAGGTAGTATTGAACGGCACTAAAAAACTCATTGAAAGAAAAATAGATCGATTGGTTTTCAATATTGAAAATAGCCCTTTACTATCTGGCGGAACTGCTTTTGATGCTATTAAAAATGCTCCCGGAGTGTATTTGGGAAACGGTGAGTCTATTAATATAATGGGCAAGTCTGGAGTGAAAGTAATGATTGATGATAAAATGCTTCAGGTGAGCTCAGACGAGCTTATAAGTTTTATGAAAAGCATGGGAGCAGATAACATTAAGTCAATAGAAGTAATTACCAATCCTTCAGCTAAATATGATGCTCAGGGAAATGCAGGGATTATTAATATTGTAACTAAAAAAGGTAAGCAGAAAGGATGGAATGCCAACGCCGGACTTACATACTACCAGGGAACATATAACAGAATAATTGGAAATACAGGATTGAACATAAAGACCAAAAGAATTGATTTTACTTCCAATTATACACTTGGTGATGTTCGTTCCTTTGAAAAAATTGAACAAACAAATAATTTTAGGAGTCTTGGCGGAGATAGAGTTGATTTTTCTTCGTTAAATTATGAAAAACGGAAAGAGGTCTATCATTCTTTTTTAGGGCAGTTTGATTTCAAATTAAATGAATCTTCAAATATTGGAATATCAGGAAATATATATTCTAATAAAAGCCCCAGGCCTTCTGACAACAAAACATTTTCATCAGATAATACTTCTTTTATTTCATTGAATGATCATCAATTGAAGCTTTCAAACTATACTATGGATTTATATTTCAATCATAAACTGGATACCTTGGGAAAAACGATGAATATCAACGCTAGTTTATCAACATTCACTACAGGGAACGACCAGAATCTTACCAATGATTTTTTCATCAGTGGAAATTTTAGCAATCAGGAAAGGCTGAGGAGTTTTTTTGATAACCGTGCAAAAATATATTCCGGAAATCTGGATTTTAAATTACCTTATAAAAAGATAACCATTGAAACTGGAGCTAAAATAGCCCACACATCAATAACTAATGATTTTTTGTTTCAAAACTTTCAGAATAACCAGTGGATGAATAATGCTTTGCTAAGCAATCAGTTTGATTATAAGGAAACCAATACATCAGGGTATTTCTCACTATCAAGCAAGATTTCTGATGAACTCACATTCCAGGCTGGTTTGAGGGGGGAATATACCCAGACAAAAGGAATATCCCTAACTTCTAACACAGAAACGGAATATAATTATTTCCAATTATTTCCTACAGCCTATGTACAATATAGCCCAGAAAAAAAGAAATATACATTCAATTTATCATACTCAAGACGTATCAACCGTCCTACGTTTGAATATCTCAATCCATTCATATCTTACCAAAGTCCTCTATTTTCCAATACAGGAAATCCCTTGCTGCGTCCTTCTTTCACAAACTCTCTGGAATTAAGCACTACATTGAATAACCGTTATATTTTTACTGTTTTTGGAAATTCAACATCCAAGTATTTTTCAGAATTGCCACTAAGAGTGGGAGACAGTAATGAAACCCGCTACACATTTGATAACATTGGAAAAAATTATAACTTAGGATTCCAGACCATTGTGCCAGTAAAAGTGGTTTCGTGGTGGGAAATATCAAATACATTTTTGATGATGTATCAAAATTATAATCTGTCTTACCAAAATATTCAGCAAAATCTGAACAATTATTTTTTTCTGCTGAATACCTCAAATACATTTAAAATTAATAATGATATTTCATTAGAATTATCAGGAAGATACCGTTCGTCATCCCTTCAGGGCTTTTACCAGATCGGGAATTATTTTGATATGAGCGGGGCAGTTAATATAAAATTGTTTCAGGATAAAGGAACATTATCATTTTCGGCTCATGATCTGTTTTATACAAACCGGGCTGTTGTTAATATTCATTATCCTAATCAGGATCTGAGCTTTACCAGATATAATGACACTCGTTTGTTTAAATTGTCATTTAGATATAAATTTGGAAATACCGGCCTGAAAAACAAGGAAAAGAAACAGAGTGGAAGCATAGATGAACAAAACCGTGCAAGGAAATAACAAGTAAATGAAATTGAAATTTATTCCTCAACATGACCAGATGGATTGTGGCCCAGCCTGCTTAGGAATGATAGCAATGCATTTCGGCAAAAAATTTTCATTGCAGTTCCTGAGAGATAAATCCTTTTTAACAAAAGAGGGAGTAAGTGTTGCAGGAATCAGTCATGCAGCGAAATCAATAGGTTTGGCATCTACTGTCTATAAACTTTCTTTACCGGATTTGAAGATGATTATTGAACACAGTCCTATGATTTTACATTGGAATCAAAATCATTTTGTAGTGCTAATTGGGATGACTATGAAGAGAGGAAAGTGTATTTATAAGATTGCAGATCCGGGATATGGGATCATGTCAATTCAGGAAAAAGATTTGGTAAAACACTGGTTGGGAGGAGATGAAGAAGGAATTTTACTGTATTTTCAGAAAACCGAAGATTTTGATACACTTAATGATAATGATAAGCAGATCAATGTCTTTAAATATGTTAAAGAAAAAATTAAAACTTACCGATGGAGGATAGCAGCTATATTTGTGGCTATTTTTATTACGAGCGGTTGTACATTAGTTTTTCCTTTTATTACCCAAGCGGTGGTCGACAAGGGTATTGCATACAAGAACATTAATTTGGTTACCACTTTATTACTAGCCCATGCTTTTATATATATAGGAGCTACAGCTATTGATGTAATAAGGAACTGGATTACTCTTTACCTTGGGACTAAACTAAATATCGCGATTATTTCGGACTTCTTAATAAAAGTGATTCGTGTGCCCATTACATTCTTTGAATCAAAGCAGAAAGGGGATTTTAATCAGAGAGTACTTGATCAGCAGCGGATTGAATCGTTTTTAACGACTCAAAGTATCATTACATTATTTTCTATTGTTAATTTCTTTGTATTCTTTGGAATACTTCTTTATTATAGTGTATCTATTGTTCTTGCTTATACCCTGCTTACTTTTATCGCTATTTTGTGGTCACTGTTATTTGTAAACAAGCTTAAGACCTTAGATTATAATAAGTTTCAGTTGAGATCTGAAAATCAGGACACGATTTATGAGTTTGTAGATGGTATTGAAGAGATAAAGCTTAACAGCCTTGAAGAATATAAAAGGACGAATTGGGAAACGCTACAGCTAAAACTATTTGGAGCTAATATCAGAACATTGAAGACTGTACAGTTTCAAACGGTTGGATTTGATCTGGTTAATCAGTTAAAAAATATTTTGGTAACCTACCTTTCAGCCAGGGAGGTTATTAGCGGACATCTCACTTTGGGAGCAATGTTGAGTATCGCATATATTGTAGGTCTCATGAACTCTCCTATCAATCAGTTAATTACTTTTATCAGGGGTTTCCAGGAGGCTAAATTAAGTTTGGAAAGATTAAATGAGGTTCAAAACGTTACCGAAGAAGCAGAATTTAAAGGAGTCCAGAAAGGTCTGCTTAAGACTGTGTCTGACAGCAGTATCAAAATAAATAATCTTTCATTTCAGTATGGAAGTCCAACATCCAGAATGATACTGAAAGATCTCTCATTCAACATTCCTCATGGAAAAACAACTGCAATTGTTGGAGGAAGCGGAAGTGGAAAAACGACATTACTGAAACTCTTGCTAAAATTTTATAATCCTACCCATGGAGAAATTTTGATTGATGATATTTCAATGAATTTTATTCATCCCAATGAATGGAGAGAAAAATGTGGAGTTGTACTTCAGGAAGGTTATATTTTTTCAGATACCATCGAGCAGAATATTGTATGTGGGGATAAAGATTTTAATAAAGCCAAACTTCATCATGCAGCCAGCTTAGCAAGTATAGATATGTTCATTAATGAATTACCGCTTGGGTATAAGACCAAAATAGGCCCTACAGGGAATAGCCTTTCGGGTGGACAAAAACAACGTATTTTGATTGCGAGAGCGGTATATAAAAATCCTCAGTTTATTTTCTTTGACGAAGCCACTTCAGCTCTTGATGCTGAAAATGAAAAAATTATTCATGATAATATGCAGGAATTTTTCATCGGCAAAACAGTTGTTATTATTGCACATCGTCTTTCGACTGTTAAAAATGCAGACCAGATCATCGTTCTTAAGAATGGTGAAATAGTAGAGCAGGGTAGTCATTTACACCTTGTGGAACAGAAAAACGAATATTATAACCTTGTTAAAAACCAGCTTGAGTTGGGAGTGTAAGACGGAAACTATCCGCAGATAATGGACACTTTAATAGGAGATATTCTACTGCCAAAGAGTTGATTAAAAGTCCTGCGGAAGATATTACCAAGCAAGGAATTGTTAATATATTCTCTTTTGATAAACAATATTTCTTTTAATTTGTTTTTATAGCCCAAAGAGTTTTTGTGTATATTTCTGAATTGAAAATAATTTATAATTCATCAATGAAAGCCATTAATTATATTTTAATCCTATTGTTTTTGAGCAATAGCTGTTCCGCCCAGAGTTACACATTAATTGAGGCGATTCATACCACAGATCTTGGAGGAGTAAGAGGAGCCCGAACAGAAAATTTTGACATAAGTGTAAAAAATATTTCAAAAATGGAGCCCAGGTATTTGCTGGTAGGAACTGTGAAAATTCCCTTAAAAAAGGAAAATAAAAACAACATATTGTATCTGCAGGGTACTTATCAACCGGAATCCCCTAATCATATAACAGTAAATGCAGATGGTAAAGCAGAAAATTCACAACTGAATCAAATATTTGATCTTAAGAGGGTATATCTGGTCTCTGAAAATCTAAAAAATAAAAAACAGGTAAAACAAAAAATAAACTTTAACAATAAGAATAATGAAAAAAATAATTAAAATGTTAAAAATGAATAGATAAAAAACATAAGTAAATGTTTTTTTATTAAAAAATAATATTTGTCTGAAAATGTTTAAAAAATTCATAATTTATGAGAGAAAAAATGTATATGAATTTAAAATTAATTTTCGGAATAGGATTTACTATTGCCTCATTGTATTTAAATGCACAAGAAGGTCCAAAAAATACGGGCAGTAAGGGATCAAAAGTCAATAAAAAGTACCTTAAACACATTCAGAACATTACCAGTACCTATCAAAAAAATGTTCAGTTTGCTAAGGAACATAATCAAAAACCACCAGATGAATATTATTTACAGGATTTTATTGCCACGATGGACCCTGAAACTGGAACGGTGCACAATAAAAATTATGTGGAGCTGGAAAAAAAGGTTGAAGACGGTAAATTCCGGCCTGATAAAAGCTTAAAAATATTCAATGGTTCCACCGATGGCCAGGCTAGCAAGAATATTACCAATCTTTGGGTAGAAAGAGGCCCTTATGATACGGGAGGAAGAGTAAGAGGCATTATGTTTGACCCGAACGATCCTACCGGCAAAAAGGTATGGGCAGGAGGTGTTTCAGGAGGATTATGGTTTAACAATGACATTACTAATCCCAATTCTGAATGGACTCTTGTGGACGCATTCTGGTCCAATACCACTGTATCATGTATTACTTCGGATCCTAATAATCCCCAGATTTTTTATGTGGGAACCGGGGAAGTGGAAACCGGAGATTTCAGCGGTATGGGGATCTGGAAAACTACCAACGGAGGTTCTACATGGCAGCAAGTATTTAATACGGAAAGCGGATATGCATCCAATGGAATAAAAAAAGGAATCTATAACGTCCCTGCCATAAAAGTGGTTAATAATAATGGTGTATCCGAGGTATATGCTGGGGTTGCAGGATCCTATCTTGGAGATGCAGGAACTTTTTCAGGGTTATATGAAGCAGGATTATATAAATCTACTGACGGCACAAACTTTACGCTGGTAAACAGCCTGCTTACTACCGCTACCAGAGGGTATGATATTCAGGATATAGACGTAGGTTCCGACAATTCCATATGGGTATCCACAAGAAGGAGCTTTTTCAGTAATTCTTCCTCTGGTGGAAGAGTTTTTAAATCTACGGATCATGGTGCTACATTCACCAATGTATATAATCTAGGGAATAACAATTCAAGGGTAATGATAGAAGTTTCCAGCACCAATCCTTTAAAAGCTTATGCATTGATGGAGGGGGCTACAAGCTCAGAACCTGTGAGAATTGTAAAGACTACAGACGGAGGAGCCACATGGATCTCTACTAATACAGCCGGGTCAGGAATCACTCTGCCGAACCCGGTAGATACGGGGCAGGCTGATAATGATTTTACAAGAGGTCAGGCATTCTATGATTTGGTCCTTGAAACTGATCCGGCCAATGATGACCATGTATATGTGGGAGGAATAGATTCTTACAAAAGTACAGATGGTGGTGCAACATGGACACAGTACACTAAATGGTCAAATAATAATGCACTTGGCAGTACCAACATTTCCCTGGTACATGCAGACCAGCATGCCTTGGTATTTAACCCCGTTAATCCCAACCAGTTTGTCATGGGTAACGACGGAGGTATTTTCTTTGCTACAGATAAAACTAATCTTGCTAATACAACAGCTGTAGGAGTAAGAAATAAGCGGTTTAATGTGACTCAGTTTTATCATGGTACCTTAAATCCTGCTGCGACATCTGCAAATGAAGAAATGATTCTGGGTGCCCAGGATAATGGTACAAAAAAGCTTTCAGGAGCTGCTTTAGCCAATAATTTCTATACCAGTTCAGAAGTATATGGCGGAGATGGTGCTTACACAGCTTTTGATGACCAGAACAGTTACCTTATTGCATCTTACGTTAATAACTACCATATTATTTTTAATGCACAGGGAGGATATTATCTTCTGGCTGCAGCCCAAAGAGATGGAGGGCTATTTATCAATCCTCTTGCTGTAGACAGAAATCTTGACATTGCCTACACCAATGCCAATGCATCCAATGCCACTTCTATTGTATTAAACAGAATAAGCGGACTGGCCAGTACCCCATTAAGTATGGTAAGAGCCCAGATTACCGTTGCCACAGTAGCAGCAGGTGAATTTGTAACAGATATTTTTGTTTCTCCTTACACCACCGCTAGCACTACACTTTTCATTGGTTTGTCTTCAGGGAAATTATTTAAGGTTACCAATGCCAATGCTACTCAAGCTACGACTACAATCAATTATAATTTCGGAGGCTATATTTCTGACATCAAACTTGGTGCTTCTGAAAATGAAATCATGGTTACTGTTTCCAATTTCAACAAAACAAGCGTATTTTACAGTACAGACGGTGGAACCACATGGGTTTCTAAAGAAGGGAATCTTCCTGATATTCCTGTAAAAGCTATTTTCATGAATCCTCATGACAATAACGAAGTTATTCTTGGTACCTATTATGGAGTATGGGGAACATCTAACTTTCAGGAAGCTTCACCTACATGGGCGCTATACTCTGACGGTTTAGGTAAATTTAAAGTTAATCACTTTGATTACCGTCCTTCTGATAAAACCATTCTGGCTGTAACTTACGGAAGAGGAGCTTTTACTAACAAGGTTACCAACCCGATTTTATCTACAGGCAACATCCAGAATACCCTTCTTAAAAATCAGGTATATCCGAACCCTACAAGAGGTCCTATGCACATAAAGTTTGAAAATGGAAAGGCTTCAGATATTGAAATTTATGATGCATCCGGCAGACTGGTATTAACAAAAAAGAATGTAAAGTCTGACGAGGAATTTAATATTGAAAGTCTGGGTAAGGGCGATTATGTATTGAAGGCTATGCAAAATGGAGCTATCATTCATACTTCTGTAATCGTAAGAAAGTAAGAAATAAAACTTAAAGATAAAAACAACAAAGTGATCTCTATTTACTTTGTTGTTTTTAATGCTTAAAATTGATGAAAAAAAACTACATTATTGTATTATTCCTAGGGATAACGGGATTTGCAAATGCACAGGAACATGATAAAAATATTGGAGAAATAGAAATTCACGCCAGAGCAAAAGTTAACAAAGAACGGGAGGAATTTAAAAAGCATTCTCAATCTACAGAAATCATCTCCGAATATGAAATTAACCGTAATAATCCTTCATTCATAGAGCAGAGTCTCAATACCATGGCAGGGGTACAGGTTGAAAAAAGAACGCAGTTGGGAGGACAGAGAATTATACTGAGAGGCTACGGAAACGATCAGAAATTCAACAACTGGGGTATCAAAATATATTTGAACAATATGCCTCTTACCGGCGCAGACGGTGTTACTGTTTTAGATGATGTCAATTTTGGCTTAGTCAACCATATAGATGTAATAAAAGGTCCTGCTGCAACGCTATATGGTGGCGGTTCAGGAGGTGCTGTCAGATTCTACATTAAACCTGAAACCGCAAAAGGCAATTCTGTTTCTGAACAGTTTAACACAGGGTCCTTTGGTCTGTTTCAAAGCTCTACATCCGCTACAAGTGTTGGCGAAAATTACTCTTTAACAGCTAATTTCAGCCATATAGGAAGTGATGGTTACCGTCCCCACGGAAAAAGCATTAAGAATTTTTACAATATTAATGGAGAATTTAAGCTGAATCAGAATCAAACGGTTACTCTATTGGCTTCTCACGGGAATTCACTAGAGCAGGTATCAGGGCAGATTTCCTATGATGATTACTATAGAGGGATTGACAATGGCAATTTTGCCTACATCAGAAGGGGGGCAAAAACCAAGTTCGTCACTTCCAGAGTAGGAATTGGTCATATTTGGAAGATTAATGAATTTTTGAGTAACAATACCACTCTTTTTTATTCGGGAACAACGGGAGACAGGATCGCTGCAGGAGCCTTTGAAACATCTTCTGGATCCAACTACGGCCTCAGATCAGTATTTGTATTGAACAAAGACTGGAGGTATTTCAGGAGCCAGACTGAATTAGGAGTTGAAATACAGCAGTCAAATTCTACCATATCCAATTACCGATTCAAAAGCGTAAATAGTACAGAACCACCCATTTTAAGGCCATTATATGAGGGTTCCTATTTCAACAATATCAACAACCAATCCAATTATTTCATCGTTGAAAAACTGACATACAAGCCCTGGGATCTAATGTTTCTCGCCGGTGTCAGCTTCAATCAGATCAGTTTCAATAGGAAAGATTTATTGGCCTTACCTGGTTTGTTTATAATAAAAGGTACGGACCTTTATAACAAAGACCTATCTTTTGACAAGAGGTTTAAGATGGTGGCAACTCCTCATTTTGCATTGCAGAAAATCTGGGAAAACCAGATCTTTAACTTCAGCTACAGTGAAGGGTATAATGCACCTACTTCTGCTACTTCTTTTACAACCGGTCTTAATACAACCAACGATAATCTTCGTGCAGAAAAAGCTAAAATGTGGGACTTTAGTATTCAGGGATTAATCAGGAATACCTCTATAGATTATCAGTTATCGGTGTTCAACATTCATATTAAAGATAAGCTGACCCAATTGAGAGGAACCATAAACAACGCAGAAAGAACCCCGTATTCTTATTGGGCAAACACGGGAGATCAAAAGAATAAAGGGTTGGAAATGAGTGTCGGTTATTCCTATAAACCTGAGAATTATTTTATTTCAAAAATTCAACCTTTTGCAAGTTATACATATAATGATTTTAAATACTCCAGATTCAGCACTTATCTGAAAGAGCATGGCTCTCCAGCAGCTGTGAACGTCTATGACAATAAAAATGTAGTCGGTGTACCTAAGACAAAATTAACTTTAGGACTGGATTTTGACTTCAGAATGGGTTTATACTGGCAGAATACCTATAGTTTTATGGGAAGTGTTTACACAGATTTTGCCAATTCAAATAAGGTGAAAAGTTTTGGACTGTTAAACTCTAAAATTGGCTATAAGCATACTTTCAATAAATTTGATGTAGATGTATTTGTAATAGGTAATAATCTAACCAGCCAAGTTAATTATACTTTTCTATTTTACGGAAACAGTATTAATGATACAGATATGGATAACCAATATAATAATTCTGCTGTTTATACTGATGTCAATCCAGGTCCCAGTAAAGCTTACTTCTTTACAGGATTTAATGTGAAGTACAATTTTTAAAAAGTATTTTCATCAATATAATAACATACAGAATTTCCCTCTGTGGTCATAACTTATATTTTAATAATGGGTAAAAGTGCTTTCATGAAGATAATTAATTTATGGCATGAAAGCATATCTCTAAACTACCTGTATGCAACACCTTTTGCCAGGGGTTTGAACCTGTAAATATAAAACGGAGCTTTTGCCAGATTTTTATTGTTGTTAAAAACTGCTCCCAAATGAACCTGCGCTGCAGATACGTACATATAGCCATCTACATGGTTATAGCTTACGCCATCGGGCCAAAGCAGGTTGGCATCTGAAAAAATATGATGAATACTTCTGTCCTTTGCGAGCACTACGGCTACACTGTTGGTTTCCATCGCTGTAAGGTAGAGATTTCCTTCGGTATCTATGCTTAAACCTCCATTATTGGGCTTGTCTGAGTAAGTTTCTATTCTTTTGTCCAATACGGTTGCCGATAGCGTTTCATCCAGCAAATCAAGCAATCGGACACGATAAATTTTTCTTCCGTTTAAAGGAGCGTAATAAAGCCATTCAAAATTTTTATCTGCTGTAATTCCGTCGCAGCCGACCAGTAAATTTTTGCCGTTTATAGCTAAAGGCTTTCCATCTGTAACAGTGGGCACATTTTCGGGCAAAGTGGTACGATGGCCTTCTAATAACCTTCGTGTCTTTCCGGTTCGCATATCTACAACTATCAAAGCGGCAGTACTACCGTCCCCGCCATTGCCTATGCCTTCGTCTGCAATTACAAAAATATGATTTTTGGTATCCACCACCATGTCATTAGGCTGAGAGGTAGGAACCACCGAAGTGACAGGCAGGTAATAAATTCTTTCCAACTTATCGGTAACAGTATTCCAGCCTACAATTTTTGGGGTAACGGGATTGCGCTGCCCCATATCGAGCATCCATACAATGCCATTTGCATCGTTTCTGATGCCTAAGACGTTACTCAAATAATGATCGTCGGTTTCGCGTGGTGTATTCCATTCTTTATTTGGAAAAGGTAAGGCTGATTGGGTTTTGGCGTCATACTTCACCACCCGGAAAGCGGGATTAAAAAAAGGATGATGGCTGTATACCAACTGCCCTTGGTGGGTAAATGCAATATTGCCTACTGCCTGTTCCACAGTTGCAAAGATTTCAGGCCTTATTTTTTGGGCATAACTATTTAGGTTCAGAAAAATAAATAAGAAGAAAAAGGGATGTTTCATAGAGCGACTATATTGAGTGAATAATGTTTTCTAACGGCAAACGTGATTTTATTGTTATAAAACTAAATATAGTAAACTAACTTTGCAATAACGGTCAAAAAAGATAGTACCAGATGTATTTTAAAAACCCGTTCAAATTTGAAAGGGAGAGGTAATGGAAAAGGAGTAAAAGTTTAAGGATTATTCTCAAAAGCTAGTCGTCTTCAGTTAGTACATCTTAATTTTATACTAAGCAGTGACAAATTTCTTAGATTTAACTTCCTTATCTCAGCGTGATTAAGCAATAAAAATTACACGAAAGGGTAATTGACAGACCAATATTTGTTATCTATTTTTGAATTGAATCTATGCACTTCCTGTTTTATATATTCGTTGAACTGAAGTACTTTGATTTCTCTGTTTTTCTATAATAACAATACTCTATTCCATTAACATTTAAAATTAAAAAATATGGCATCATTACTAAGACCAGTTCTCGGCTTCTCAAATGATATTGGCGGATTATTAGGCAATGACAATGATAATTTCGGAGCAATAGGCAATCTATTGAATATCCAGATGGATATGCTGGAAAATATGTCTTCAAAATTAGATAAGATTAAAGAATCCTTAGACCTGATTATTGAGAATCAGGAAGCAATAGAAAAAAAGCTTAATGCAACCCCTTCAAAAACAGTTTTAGAGCTTTATCAAAAAGATATTGAAGGGCTTTTTATTCTTCTCAAGGAAAAAGTGTCCGCATATATTGTGGAAAATGAAAGCGGAACGATTACCGCTGAAAGAATCAGTCTGATTTTTGATGAGATTTTAAGGGAATTACAGCTTGCCAGAGCGAAAGTTATGGGGAGTGGATATATTAACATTCCATTGGTGGCAACCTGTCTCCACTTTGAGGTTTTACTTATGGTGTTTGCGAATCAGCCTAAATCTTATATACGGGTTGTGCTTAATTCTTACAAAAACTGGTTTGAGAAAGTATCGAATAAAAAGGGAGAGCTCTACGTTTCATATGACCAGGCAAAAGGAAATGCTTTATTAATTAAGAGCGTAATCTATAATCTGTATACTTACAATAAAACTAAATTTTCAGAATCAAGAAAACATACGATTTCTGTTTATGGAAGTCAATTAGGAAAGAAAGGAGCAGCAGAGGGTGAATTATTTGATATAGAAATTACCTCCGTTTTTTATGATATGTGTTTTAAAAAGTTTAAATACAAAATAGGAAATAGCTGGAACGATGAAGAAATGAAAATGATAATTGGATTGATTGATCGTCAATTGATTGAAAGAGATGAGGTTTACCCTGAACTTGAAGTAGATTATTCCAGCATTACAGAAATACCCGTTTATACATTTAATAAAGAAGTGACTAAAAATGGAACGGTTGCACCTACACAGATAAGTTTAGATTTTTTCATTAATGAAAGTTGGGAAGAATTAATGAATACGCCCGATAAAGATAAGATTACAGACGCAGAAAATAAACCCAGATTATTTGAAAATGCCAAGACAGAAATCGATAAATTGAATTCAAATGGTGAGCTTCTGCTTATGTATGCTGCTTTTGTAAAATCAGCATATGATTCCTTAAATGCTATTGAAAAAATTTCCGAAAACCTGGACACTTTTGATGATACAAAAGCGATTTCATTTTTTACAGAATATGATACGATACAGGAATTAAATAACAATCGGATAGAGATCTGGCAGGCATTCATCAATGAGAAAATTGAAAAAATGGCCGACGACGAAAAAAAGAAAAAGCTTTTGGAAATAAATACCCGAATGCAGCAACTTAAAAATTCGGAAAAGGATATTATTGCGGCCTACGATAAAGCGCAAAAAGAGTTTGAAGATAATCTCTCGAAAGACCTCTGGGATGAAATAGCAAAGATTCTCGAGCCTATTGGCAAAGAGATAGAAAAAGGAATTCAGAATGTGGGTAAGGAAGCTGAAATTTTTGGGCAAAACCTGGGGAAGAATCTTGAAAAAGGAATTCAGGATATTGGAAAACAATTAGAAAGGGACGCACAAAACCTTGGTGAAGGGATTAGTGCATCGGTAACTTTTGTAGAAGATCAGGTTAAAGCCTACGGAAAAATGCTTTCTAATGCAGGAAAGAGATTATTAGAGGGTAAAATAGTTGATGCTGTTTGGCATTCTTATACGGACATGCTCAAATATTCAGATGAAAACTTTGCGAAAGCGGTTCAGAATTCTTCACTTCTCAATTCAATTGCATCCTCTGTTTGCACAATATATGGGGGACCGGCAGGTGCAGCGGCTTATGCTGCATGGTATACCTATAAGCTTACGAAGGATTTATCATTGGCCTTGAAAACGGGGCTTATTGCGGGATTAACTTCTTACTACACAAAAGAAATAAATGGCACAGAAGGGCTGGCAGTACCCAAAGATGAGGTGTTAAAAAAAGCTTTGGCAACCTCTGCTATTGGAGCCATTGCCATTGGAGCCAGTGGCGGTGATGAAAAGGCTATTTTGGAAGGCTTTTTAAAAGGTGCAGCGTTATCAATTGCCAGTAACAAGTATAAAGAGCTAACCTTAGAGGAAATTGAAGGGAGAGCTCCTACTGAAGGTCCTGTTTTGAAATTGGGCCGTATTGATGATAAATATTTGATTATGAGGAATAACGAAGGGAATAGTCTGTTTACAACGGTTTTCGATGAAAACTCTGGTGAGTATTTAGTAATTCCGAATGCTAAGTTAGAATTGTTAACCTTAAGAGAATTAGGAAGAAATGTTTCAATTGTTGGTGTTGGTTCAGTATCAGATGCCGGTTTACAGCTTTTTTCAAAATACGAAACCGGAGTGTTAATGCAGGGACTGGCTAAATTGCCTTATATGAATGATATGGCGTTGTTTCATGATCAATGGTGTGATACTCTTGGAAATCTAAACGATTTTGAAACCATGATAACTATTTTGCCTGCAACTATTTTAACTGTTGGTGGCTCTCCAACACCTCTTCTGACACAAATTCAAGAACTGGCTATTCAAAATAAGGAAAAAATAGAAAACCCTTAAAGGGATGTATGTAGAAATATTAACTAATCAAACTTAAAATATGAAACCAATAACCATCATCTTAGCTTTCCTTTGCTTATCGATTAAGAGCTTTGGACAGATTAATTCAGAGAAATTATTTAAATCCTTCAGACAAGGTGAGAGAAGTAACTGTGCATCAATTGCATTGATAAAAGCGTCTTTAGAAGTTTATGGGATGAACAATTTATTTATGGTCAACAGCAATGAAAATGATACCATTAAGGTAATTTTAAAGGATAACTCACGAGTGAAATTAGCTCTCAACGAATTAGCATTGGCCGAGACGTCCGCAGGATTTATAATGATTGAAGATAATCAGGACAGCAGAGAAATTCTTAAATATGCTGTATTAACTTATGCTATTATGGCAAAGCATAAACAGGACATAGAAAAAAAATATTCAACCTATCAGGGAGCTCTTGATGACTTAGAATATGGAGCTTTTGCAGGTGATGTTTATAAATATTTAGGATTTGAGAAGGGAAAACAGGTTATACGGCATAAGAGGTTTACAGCAGGTAAACTTTGTGGACTGATAGCGTGGTCCCCTGCCCATGCAGTATATGCGTGCGGAGGATATATGGATTATCATGGAACCAAGAAGCCATTGTGGGCCAAATATTCAGGTCGAATACAAATTGTTAAATAGATTATCCTTTCAGCATTGGTTATTGTAAGAATTATAATTATCCAATATGATCGTTTTCTGCAAAGTTGTATGTATCTTCTGCCATTAAAAAACAGAATATGAAAAGAAGCATTAAGCTCATTCTGATCCCAATACTTGCATACCTCATATATTCTTTTGTGATGTATCATTTTGAAAAGATCATGCATTTTTTCAATCCCTATACTCACTTTCCTTTGCTGTCATATTTTTTAGTGTATATAATGGCTGTTGTACCGCTGATGATCTCTCTTTATATGATTTCGGAGAAGAATATGATCAATACACTTGGATTGAATATAAACGGCTTAAAAAAAGGAATCCTGCTATCCTTTCTCTTTATCCTTCCGATGGTATTGTATGCACTGTTTTTTAGCAGGATAAATACCAATACAGATCCGGCGAATCTTTTTGCTAAAAGTGCCTTTGCAGGTCTGTTTGAAGAGGTCATTTACAGGGGCTTCATTTTTGGAATATTATTCAGGTACCTGAAAATGGGATTTATACCCGCTGTAGTTATTGCTTCAGTTATCTTTGCATCAGGGCATCTGTATCAGGGAACATTGCTGATTGATTTATTTCAGATCTTTATTCTTACCTTTTTGGGTTCCGTTTTATATGCCTGGCTTTACACAGAGTGGAATTTTAATCTGTGGATTCCCGTTGTGCTTCATTCTTTGATGAATTTAGTCTGGATGCTTTTTGATCTTGATCACACGGTGATTGGTTCTTCAGGTGCAAATATTTGCAGGTTCCTTACCGTTGCGCTGGCCATTATCTATACCGTCCGGTTTAAAAGAAAGAACAATATTCCTTTATCAGTTCATAAACAAAGCCTTTGGACGTTTAAAGCTATCCTTTAGTTTAACAAAGTTCATTATAGCAAGAGACGTTACGGTTTTGCATATCCCGCACTTTATTACTATTTTAGTCATAACCATATCAAAACTCAATGCCGAAAAGAAAATTCATTTTACTGTCAATGCTTAAGACCTGGCTTTTGGCTACAGTCATTTCAGAAATTTCATTGATGATCTTCATGGATGCTACAAAACGTCCTGAGGATTACCGGAGAATGTGTGATATGAGCGGTTTAGGTTATGTTCTTCTTGTCTTTTGGACATTGGTTTTGAGTACTTTTTCTTTCAGCAGCCTTCTATCGCTTTTAAAACCGTTTCAGGGGAAAATCAAAACAGCTCTGTGCTGGTTTCTGCTGCCTTCCGTTCCATTGATATATTCCTTGTTTTTAACGGAAAGTGAAGGATTTGATACACAAGGGACTTTTCTTTTACTGATTTTTGACCTGCCTTGGCTCATCTTGTGGGTGTTTTTTTATATCAGGTTTAATTCCTTGTTTAAATAAGGTTATATAACAACTGTATCTTATGAAAAAGCTTTTATTTTTATATAGCATCTTATTTTCTATTGTAGTTCATGCGCAGCCTTTTACTTTTAAATCGGTTGGTGAGGCTAAAGAATTCAGAGTAACATTTTATTATGGAACAAAAGGTAAAGGAGCCTTTGTGCAGTATGACGGGCAGAAAGGCAGGATTCCCTTACAAATTAAAAAGTACACCTTAGATACAAGCGGAAGAGACGATGGGCAGCCGGATACGCACCATTATGTCTGGGATGAAATGGTTGATGGGAAAGTAAACGGAACCTACAGGCTTTCTCTTATGAAACATACTTTTTTTGATGTAAGCTATATCCGGAAAAAAGACGGCAGAAATTTTAAGCTGGAACCTGTAGATGAAAAAACAGAAAAATATGACGGCGGCAATCAGTATTTGATGCATGGCGTATTGATTTCTTTCAACCACTTTTACAATGACCGCCTTACTTTTGATTATGGTAACGGTAAAAAAGAAAGTATAGAACTTTTATCTATAGAAAACCCGGATGCTGCCAGGCAGAGTATCATAGAAGACTATAATTTTGACGGATATGATGATGTCGCATTCTCTGTACCGGATGCCGGAATGGGCGTTTACAGAATGTTTACCATTTATCTGTATCAACCTGCGACAAAACGTTTTGTAGAACTTAAAGAACCAGATTATTCACGGTCACGATGCTCTTGTTTATGCGATGTAAGGGTGAATAAAACAAAGAAACTATTAGAAACCGGATGCAGGGGAGGAGCCTCATGGCATAAAGATACCTATAGGTTTGATAAAAACGGAATCCTGAAATGGAATTCTTCCAAAGAAGATAATGAATAAAACAGATAAGGGAAAAATAGTAACAGTATGTTTTTAAGATAAGCAAGGCAGCCGCTTTGCTTATCAAGTTTTATTTAAGGTATATCTTTAAAACTATAATAGAAGAAAATAATAGGTTAATACCTAAAAAACGTATTTTTATTGAGTATAACCCATCACCACTCAATATTAATGTTCAGAAAAATATTTGTAATTCTTATAAGTTGTATTTTTTCTATTCACATTTCCCAAATACCCGGATTGCGGAACTATAATGAAAATGACGGATTGAATAGTTCATACACCTATCGTTTAAAACAAGATAACAATGGTTTTATATGGATAGGTAGTGATAACGGACTCTTTAGATTTGATGGGAAGGAATTTAAGCAATATGGGAAAGAAGAGGGACTGATGAATATAGAAGTAATAGACTGTGAGCCTTTACCTAACGGAGAGGTTTTTTTGATCCCATATCTGAATGATTTTGCTTATTTAAAGAATGAAAAAATTATTAATTTAAGCTTCAGCAGATCTCTCAAAAACCAGTTTGCAAATTCTTTAGCCAGAACTGATAGAAATGGGAATAAGTTGTATTTATATAGTACAAATAATCCTAAAAGTATTCTTACGTATGAGAATGGTGCTTTTAAAACTCAAACCGTTACATTAAATTATGGTCAAAAAAATGTAAATGCCTTTAAATATGATTTTCACAGGAATATTTTATATATGAGGATAATATTGAAGATCATGTCTTAGCCTATAATATGAATGATAATAAGATAAAAATTATTCAGGCTGAAGGAGAGTTTGTCTGTCAAAAAGATAATCTTTTTGTGTTCAATCATAAAGGAACAATTAATGTATACAAAAAGCAGGGGCTTTTTAAATTTCTGAAAATAAATTCCTACCAATTAAAACAAAATATCATATATGGTTCTATAGATAAGAACAATAAGTTATGGCTGAATTTAGAAGCTGGCGGAGCCTTATATTTTAACCAGTCATTACTGGACGAAAAGAAACTATTAGAGCCTGTAAAACTTTTACAGAATTATACTATTCATAATGTTCTCGTAGATAAAGATGATAATGTGTGGTTTAATTCAAAAAATAACGGTATTTTTTTTATTACTAAGGTTTTCTTTGATAACTATATTAATCTCTCATTAAAAAACAATTCAGGATATATAAAAGCTATTGCTACCGATGGAAAGAATATTTTTTTAGGTTATAATAATTCATCCAGTGCCATTTACAGGAATGGTAAATTAAAGAATATAGTATTTGATGAATACTATAAACATGATAGTAAAGGTATATATGCTCACGGAAATATATTAGTTTTCGCATTTTCTAACAGGATTTTTGTTTATGATACTAAACAAAATAAAAAGAGAATATTGAATTACAATGCTAAAAATATAGCTCCTTACAGCAAAAATTCTATATTACTTTGTACAGCACAGGGCTTATTTGCGTATCATATGCAAAATGAAAAAATTGAAATTTTATCTAATGAAAGAACTTACACTGCGCTGCCTTTTAGTCAGGATAGTATATTGATGGGTAATTTCAATGATTTGTATAAATTGAATATAAAAACCAAAAAAAGAAAAATATTTTTGGAAAGATGCTACCTTAAAGACATTAAAAAATTAAAAGAAAATCTTTATGTCGGTGCTGGTAATACTAATGGAGTCATTCTTTTTAATAACAAAGGTATAGTAAGGAAAATCACAAAAAATGATGGTTTAATAAATAACCAGGTTAAGAAAATTAATATTGAAACGCCTGATGTTTTTTGGGCAAGCACCAATTCCGGAATATCCAGAATTGAAATTAAAGAAAATAATATAAGAATTAATAATTTCACTCAGCTGGATGGGTTGCCTTCTAATTTAACAGCAGGTTGTATTGTAAGAAATGATTCTGTTTTTATTGGGACTTCCGGCGGGCTGGTGATTTTTCCAATCAGGAAATTACTTGCACAGGAGAAATCCATTAATAAAAAAGTAATTATCAATTCCGTAAAAATAGGAAATAAAGAATATTCCAATATCAGCCAAAAGCTGGAAGGAATCACTCCTGATGATGTCATCTTTAATCTCAGCTTTCCAGATTATACTTCACAAGGAAAGATTGCATTTAAATATAAGGTGGAAGGCCTTAATAATACCTGGCAGACAACTAATTCCTCTAAAATTATTCTTAATTCTATACCTCCGGGAAAATATTTGTTAAGAGTTATTGGTTTGGGCTACAATGGAAAACAGTCATATGCTTCTACAAATTTGGCATTTGAAATTAAGCCCCGGTTCTGGCAGACATGGTGGTTTACTTCAGTCCTAACCTTTATTCTTTTAACTGTCGTATATGTGCTGATTAATTTATATTTTCAAAAGCAGCGTAAGAAAAAACTGGAAGCACTGTATTTTGAGAAAAAAATAGCAGACTTAGAATTGCAGGCTATTAAAGCACAAATTAATCCTCACTTTATCTATAATTGTCTTAATTCTATCCAGTATCTGCTTTTCAAAGGTGATTATTCAAAAACTGAAAACTATTTAAATATATTTTCCAAAATGATCAGAAAGACACTTCATTATTCGGAAAAAACCTTTATTACGATTAATGAAGAAGTTGATTATCTCTTTTTATATCTTAATATGGAAAAGCTTCGTCAGGATGATCTTTTCGACTATAGTATCGATATTTCTGAAGAAGTAAATAAAAACTGGGCGATTCCTTCATTATTAATACAGCCTTTTGTAGAGAATGCAATTAAGCACGGTGTTTCCGATCTTGAAAATCAGAAAGGTCTTATCAGCATATCATTTGATTATAAAAATGGGTTTCTTTGTATAATAATTGAAGATAATGGTACAGGAATCAGCGATATAAAAGAATCTACACTTAGTAATTCTTTCGGACTAAAATTATCTCAAAAAAGGATTGAGACCTTCAAGCACCTTTTTGAAACTGATATTACTTTAAAAATCGTTAATCTTTCTGATGAGTCTGAAAAACAGGGCACAGCAGTTAAACTTTATATAACACCAAATGAAAACCAAAACACAAATTTGCATCATTGATGATGAAAAACATGGAAGAGATTATATTACACTCTTGCTAAAAGAAGAATTTCCCGAAATTGAGATCAGTTTTCAGGCTTCAAATATTAAAGATTCATATAAAAATCTTGTAAAAAAAGTTCCCGATATATTGTTTCTTGATATCCAGCTGCGTGACGGGACCATTTTTGATCTGCTGTCAAAATTTAAAGAAATCCCATCACAGATTATATTTATTACTGCTTTTGAAAACTTCGCCATTCAGGCTATAAAAAACGGAGCCACCGATTATCTTTTAAAGCCCGTTCAAAGGCTTGATTTTATTATTGCGGTCAATAAGGCTTTGGAAAATATAAAAAAAAATAAACCTGTTCATCATACCGTTTATGAAAATAAAATTAGCTTGCCCTCACTGCAGGGCTTCAAAATGGTTAATGTTGCAGAAATTATTCGCTGTGAAGCAGACTCAAATTATACCACGTTTTATATGATCAATAATACTAAAATAGTGGTGTCCAGAACTCTTTATGAGTTTGAAGAAATACTTGAAGGATACAATTTTTTTAGGATACATCACAAACACCTTATTAACCTTTCCCATCTTCAGGAATATATAAAAGGAAAAGGAGGACAGGTCATCATGAGTGATAACTCAATACTCAATGTTTCACAACGGAAGAAAAATGATTTCATACAGAAAGTAGAAGATATTGATATAGATTAACCTGAGTTCGTGTTAAGGAGTTTAAATGTAAAAGGTTGGAAGATGGAAGAAGGAGGCTGGAAGTTACTTTTAGTTATACGTATTGAAAGCCACCAGAAAATCAAATTAAATAAAAACAGATCAATATTTGTTTTTAATGACTTTCAAAACTTCCCTCTTCCATCATCCAGCTTCAAACCTGCATCCATCAGATATTCTTATCCCGAACTGAGGTTAGATTAATATTACGTTTATTTTCATCCGGGGAAGCAATATTTATACTTTTACCAATATTGATATTTTTCATGTAGATCAACTTCAGAAATCTTAGTTATCTGAAAGAACGTGGCAATTACTTAATCAACAGTTGCAGTTGCTCGTTATAATTACTTGTTTAGTCTGGTTCTTTCTATCTTCGAATTGTTAATCAAAACTTTTTATTATGAGAAATACCATTAAAAAAGAACTTATTAAAGTTCAGCAGAGCTCTGTTTTCAGAGTGGTGAAAAGAAAATTACTATTGGCAGCTATTGGTGTATTTACTTCTTATTCTGTATTTGCAACCCAGCCGAAAGAACAGAAATTAAATGAAAGTAGAGTATTTACTATACAGCCTGCAGGACAAGGACTAAATGAATGTGGATTACATGCATCTGTACGCATGCATAAAATTATTAATGGAGTAGTTCGCTACGATACTTATTATTACTATTTTAATTCTGTGGCAGACGCAGAACAGTACATCGCGGAAAATACCAATAGTATTAGGGGTGGGGTACTTGCTTGCTATGCAACAGGCCCAATGCGCTGAGCATAACTTTTTTAAGTATTTGGAGGCTGTCTCAAAAGTGAGATAGTCTTTTTGTGTACAAAAAAACTTTTACTTTCCTCCCGGTTGCAAATTGATAAATTTGCCGTGTATTTTTTTTAATTGATTTATAGTGGTTTACAATATAAAATGATCATTCTGCCTGAGCTATTTCAACAATTGTAAACGTGCTGGATAGTATCAAAAAAAATTACTGTCATAAGACAGTAATAGTAGAGATTATCAGATCGATAATTTTGACCAGTTTAGTATTCTATTTCTTTGACTGATCTCGGATGACTGCTTTAATTCGGCCGCTGTTATTTAAAATTTTCAGTCTGAATTGACTCTCATGGTTTGAGTTATTTACGATAAAAACTTCATGGGCGAAATTCACTTTAACGGTGACCGAATCGTTAATAGGCAGTTCCTTTATTTCATGGTTATTGATGACATAGTGGAGTGGAGCTGTCCTGGAAGAATTGTATAAAACCGTTTCCAGACTTTCCTTTGTTGAATTTTTTATTTTTAAATCTTTGTGAGCGGGTATCATCCAGTGATTACGGTAGATATGCCTCCCTCTGGATATCTGAAATGAAGAAGACAGCATCACAAGTACAGCTGTACATAAAATAAATCGTGAATAGAAATATATATTCTTCATTTTTCCTAAGATATACAGTACTGTGAATATTTTTCGCAAATGTATATCACGTCATTTTGATAACTGCTACACTTTTGTGTAGATTTGCTGTATAGAAACAAATACTACCTTTTTGGGTAGCAGTTCTAAGCACGTAAGGATACATGGAAGAAATAAACCAATTTTTTAACGAAAAAAATGAGGTAAGCAAAGATGCTGAAATTGATTTTTCGCAGTCCGGAGATTATCTGGAAGCCGTAAGAGCTTTTGCCAGGATTACTTATCAAAGCTTATACGTCATCAATTATCAGACTAAATCTTTCGAATATGTGTCCGACAATCCTTTATTTCTATGCGGAAAATCTTCCGAAGAAGTGAAAGAATTGGGATATGCCTTTTATTTTCAGCATGTCAGGCCGAAAGATGTAGAACTTTTAATAAAAATTAATAAAGCAGGATTTGAATTTTACGACACGATACCGGTGTCTGAAAGAAAAAAATACAGCATATCTTATGATTTTCACCTGATGAATGGGAAAAAGAATGAAATTCTTGTTAATCATAAGCTTACCCCTATGTTTCTCGCAGAAAACGGCCAGGTATGGAAGGCCTTATGTTTCGTATCTCTTTCTAACAGTACCGAGGCGGGGAATATTGTGCTGAGTAAAGAAGGATCAGATGAAATATGGAGATATGATCCGGAAGCAGATCAATGGAATAAAGAAGAAAAGATAAAACTTTCAGAAAGAGAACATGAGATTTTGCGCCTGTATACCAGCGGGATGACCATCAGCGAGATAGCCGGGAAATTATTTATTACCGCAGATACCGTAAAATTTCACCGGAAGAAACTCTTCGAAAAGATAGGCGTAAACAATATTGCAGAAGCATTTGCCTATGCTAAAACCAATAAACTGCTGTAAACAGATTGGGTTTGACTACCGTTTTTTTACGGTATTTTTCGGAATGTCTTTTAGGATTCAATTTTAGGTCTGATATTTGCACTGGGTAGCCAAACTAAGTGACCTATTTTATTTATGAAAAACATATCTGTGAAAAAATCATTTTTATATGCCTGTTTTTGTGCTGCATTGATGATTTCATGTAAAAAAGAAATTGAAAAGATCAGCGATACTTTTAAAGATACCGTTTCTTCATCCGAAAATCCTGTTGCAGAAAAAGATTCAGTAAAGAAGGATTCGGTGGTGAAAAAAGAATCAATGCCGCCGGCAATGCAGGAAAATGGTTTTTATAACGCGCTGGCACTTCCGAAAGACAAAAAATTAAGAGATTCCGTATATGCTGAATTCAGCAAAAAATACAGCGAACGCGAACGTTACGCTATTTTGGCCCTGAACAGACTTGATTCTAAAAATAAATGGAATTCCGATACCTTAGTGGTTCCTGCTAAAATAGATACAACCCTGATGGCTTACTCACCATTTCCTATGCAGTTGGATGTATTGAGCGGTGTTAAAAAATTTGTCATCTTTTCATATCCTATTCAGGCTTACGGAGTATATTCCAACGGAAGTCTTGTGAAATGGGGACCGACAAGTATGGGGAAAAAATCTGCGCAGACAACCAGAGGCCTTACTTTTGCCAACTGGAAAAAGAAACTTTCCATTTCAACAGTCAGCAGCGAATGGAAACTTCCCTATAATTTCAACATTCATAACATAGGCGGGATCGGATGGCATCAGTATGATCTGCCGGGATATCCTGCATCACACTCATGCTTACGTCTCTTAATGAAAGATGCGCAATGGCTGTATTCTTATGCAGATACCTGGATTCTTAATCCTGGAGGAGCAACCACAAAAGCAAAAGGAACGCCGGTAATGGTCTTCGGGGATTATAAATGGGGCGGAAGAAAGCCATGGAGAAAACTTCTGGAAGATCCGAATGCCAATAATATCTCAGTAGAAGAAATGAACAAGCTTTTAGAACCGAATGTTGAAAAAATGATCAAAGAACAGGATAACAGAGAGAGAGTGGCAGATTCCATCAAAACAGCGAAAGCAATGGCGGTACCTGCTGAAAAACCGGAAGAACTTCCTGTTAACTGATTTTTTTCTCAAACTGTAAAGTAGATTCTTCAGCAAATCTTCTCAGCTTAAACATCTCATCTTTACCCTTATGCTGCCCGAATCTTGCAGCGAGATAAGTAAGGAGTATGAAGAACAACATAACAAAAGAAGCGCTCAGGGCCCAAGGGTACTCGGCGCTTTTTATTTGTTTTTCCACATAATACATCGTGAAGAACGTCATCCAGAGAATGGAAAAAGAAAAATAAAGAAACATAAAAAAGGTCCATACTGCTGAACTGGGACCAAAAACGCCTCGTATGGTGGTATGCTCCTCCTCAATCTCTACCCTCAAAGAAAGTCTTGGTTTCCAGTAATTATCATAGGCTGTTTCTACATAGATTGTTGCTACTTCTTTATTAACGTTGCCGGAAAATTCACCTTTGTGCTCAGTAAGGTATTTTTTCAGATTATCTGCATATTCCTCTTTTGTAAGATGGGTATACATCTTGAATCTGGGCCGGGTTCTTATTTTATCTAATGTGGTTTCTTCTGTTTTCATATATTATTCTTGATAAGGGATGGGATCTTCCAATACAAAGCTGAACGTCATCTGCTGGGTATTTCTCTGGATTACCATCGTAATATTCTTTCCTTCCTCAGACTTCATCATATCCATGATTTTTTCCATGGTCATATCAGCAGTTTTGCTTCCGTTGATGGTGATAATGTGATCATCTTTTTTTAAACCTGCCTTATAAGCCGGGGAGTCTTTCCTTACACCGGCAATCGAAAATAGGGGTTTTAAAGTAAATTTATACTGAAATGTATTTCCTACAGAAATTTCGTTGCCGGATTCTGCTTTTCTCTGAGGTTCTATTTTTACGCGGTCCTGCTGCCATTCCAATCCGTCTTGTCTGAAATCCAGTCCACTCATGTTAAAATGAAAAGGATCATTGAAGTTTCTGTTTCTTTTAAGGTACAGCTTACCGCCGGTATAATCAAAAAAAGTGGTAAAGCGCCGCAGAATCTCTCCGCCTATAGAGCCTTTTCTGTTCTCTACTATTTTTACATGCTGGATAGAATACTCATCCGGCATGGCAGTAAGAGGCTTTTCAAACTGAAATTTTCCCAGATAAAGAGTATGAATTCTGCTTCTTTTACCATAAATATCTCCGTTGAAGCCACGCCCAAGAAAATCATCAATATTAGGCCTGTTGTATACAAAATCTTTGATCAGGGCAGGGAAGAGCCATATGGCATCACTATTTCCCAGATCAATCAGCAATTTTGAATTTTTCTTTTCAGTAGTCATTTCCACATCAGCCGTTAAATAAGGCTTGTCCTGTTCTATTGTAATCGGGATTTCCTCATACTTTCTGACTTTTTTTTGGATGGTTTCAGAATCCTGATAAACCGTTATTTTTTTAGCCACATAATCTATTGAAATAGGATGGTTCTTGAAAAAATGATAGCCGATAACTCCATTGACCGGAATTCCAATATGAGAAGAAATATTAAATTCTTCATCCATAATAAGATACAACATCATGGAAGTATTCACAATCTGATCCCCGATTTTGGCAAGATTACGGTCAGACTTAAAACCGTCAATACTCACGTTCTCTCCAAGACCTGAAAACTTCATCTTTTCAACATTGGAAAGCTTAATTTCTTTATTATCTAAACTGAAAAGCAGCGTTTCAGCAACTCCGGTATCCAGCAGAAAGGTTAATTCTGCCCCGTTAACATTGATAGGAATAAAGATCAGATTATTAATCAGTTTGAAAGGAATAACTGCTTTTTTTGTATTGATCAGTTCAAAAGAATTTTTCTGCGCACCAATAAAAATGCTGAAAAATACTGCCAGTAAAAAAAGCGTTGGTTTCATTTACTGAATTTAGTGAAATTATCCCGATTGCAAATAAAAAAACATTCCAAATGCAGGAATGTTTGTATAAACAGTAATTAATTCAGTTTTATTGATTGGAAATCTTTAATGGTATATAAGCCTATTTTGAAAAGAAATCCATCAGATCCATATAGTTTTTCTGATTGACGCCATGGCCGCTCATATATTCTCTGAAAGTAAAATAACAGCTCAGATCATAAAGAAGATCCGCTGCTTTTCTTCCCCAATCTAGAGGAATAACAGCATCATCTGTACCGTGTGATACAAAAAACCGGAGTCTTTCCAGCTTCTTTTTATCTTTAACAATGCCATCCAGAATTTTTTCTTCAGGATAACTGCTCAGACAGGCTACATAATTGAAAAGTTCCGGATGCTTCAGTGCCAGAGCATAACATAAGATACCACCCTGACTGAACCCGCATAAGTGAACTTTACTGTCCGTAAGTCCGTAATGGTTGACAATCTTCAGAATACTTTCCAGAACACTGCTCAGGGATTCTTTAGCCTGTACAACATCTATAAAATTTTCCGGATCATTGAAATTAATATCAAACCAGGAATATCCTTCAAATTGAGTATCTCTTGGAGCTCTGAAACTTACAATAAGCCAGTCGGAGGGAAGCGTTTCCCTGAAACTGAAAAGATCCTGTTCATTGCTGCCATAACCATGAAGCATAAAAAGTACAGGAGTCGTAGAGGTGATATTTTCCGGTTCTCTTACAAGGTAATCTAAATTCATACAGCAAATATAATTAATAAATCATATTTTCTGATTTCAAATACTGCGGTTTTATTCCGTAAGTTGAATAGCATATAATTTTTGCCTTTCTGTACTGTCCACACGCTATACAGTTGCTAAATTGTAGTTTTGCTGATTTGATATTATTTGCAAATCTTTATTGGAAATTTTTCATAAAAGTTATTTTTATATTAATAAAAAACTTATATTTGAAACATTAAAAAATCTATTTGGAGAAATGAAGCAATTTTACAAATCAAAAAGTTTACTTAGACTTTCTTTTTTATTCGTCTTATTATTTTCTGTAATTACCGTTGTCAATTCTTGTAAAAAGGATGACGATGATGAATTTCAGGATCATGTCGTTCAGTTTGAAGTAAAAACAACTTCAGGCGGAGTGATTAAAGCTATCGTAACGCAGGTAGGAACTGTAAAAACTGACATATTTGATCCGGTGGGAACCACATGGGTTAGTGGTGAGTTTTTTGTAAATTCAAGTCAGGCACAGCTTAACCTTGATGCTAAAGCAGACCTTCCACAGCCAGATTCAGAGTTGGTTATCAATCTTTGGATAGATGGAGAAATAGTAAGAACTGATAAGAAAAAAGGAGCGGGTCCTATGGTAGCTTCTATTGATTATAGCTTCTTAGAATTGTAATTTTACACTTTATATAAAAAAATAAAACCGCTTTTCAGGAAGCGGTTTTTTTATTTTTATTACTCCTCCATCAGATGCATCTGTACAGCAAGGTTAATCAGTTCCGTTGAATTTTTAGCCTGAAATTTCTGCAGCAGATTTTTTCGGTGAGTATCTACGGTAAGAGGACTTAAAAAGAGCTCTTCTGCAATAACGGCACTGGTTTTCCCTTGAGCAACCATCTGTAAGATCTGTTTCTCTCTTTTGGTAAGCCTCGGAATCGGAAGATCATTGGAAGAGGGCTTGCTGATGATCTGTTTCGTCTCATTACAGAAAACAATATTTCCGGAAAGCGCTCCTTTGATGCATACAACCAGTTCATTAATAGACGTATTTTTCAGCAGATAACCACTGGCTCCGTTTTGTATAGACTGCATAATAATACTACGCTCCGATCTGTTACTGAACATGATTACGGAGGTCTCCGGAGATATTTTCTTGATTTCCCTGCAAAGTTCCGTTCCATTGGCGTCCGGCAGTGCAATATCAAGAAGAATGATATCCACTTCATTCGAACGGATAAAGCTGACAATCTCCGAACCGGAAGTAAAGCTTTCGGAGACGTGAAAAAAAGGCTGGCTGTTCAGCATTATTTTTAGTCCTTCAATAACAATCGGGTGATCGTCTACAATAGCTATATTTATTTTTTTATTCTCCATTAATCGTAAGTTCTATATTAATCGTGGTGCCCTGGCTGTCGGAGCTTACTTCCATTTTTCCTTTCAGGTAATTCACACGGTTTCTGAGATTTCTGAATCCCATGCTTTTGATATTGTTTTTACTGTTTTTTTCAAATCCTTTTCCATTGTCTTCAACCGTAATCATAAAACTGTCACCGGATTGAGAACACTGAAGAAGAATACTGCTGGCCTGGGCGTGTTTTACTGCATTAGCCAGTAGCTCCTGAACAATTCTGTAAATATTGAGTTGAATGGTAAGCGGGATATTTTTTTCAATATTGATAGACTGGAAGCATATATCCAGATCATTGCGGGTATAAAATTCACACAAATCATTCAGTGCCGTTTCCAATCCGAAATTAAATAAAGATTCAGGCATCAGATTCCGGGCTACATGTCTGAGCTCCGCTACAGAATGGTCAAGCTGGTGGAGAATTTTGTAAAAATCTTTATGCTGCTCCGGATCAAGATGTGTTGAAGACCAGGTAGACAGATTGATTTTTACGCCTGCCAGCATCCCGCCAAGACCATCATGAAGATCCTTGGCAACACGCTCTCTTTCTCTTTCTTCTCCTTCAAGAATTGCTTTGGTAAGGGCTAGTTCTTCCTTTTGTTTAATATCTTCTATTTTCTGCTGAAGATTGATCTCTTTCTGCTCAGAAAGCTTTTTACTGTTGGTGTAAATAACAAATAAAAAGGTTAGCAGGCTTATGAGAAATAATAAGGCGAGGCTTAATACCCATAGATAGTAATTCTTTTTATTAACTTCCAGTTGTTTCTGCTTCTTCTCGGCATTAAGAAGCGCTATTTTTTTCTCTTTTTCAGATGCATTAAATTTAGCTTCCAGTTTATTGATTTCCAGTTTTACATTTTCAGTATGCAAGCTGTCGCTCAGTTTTGAATACTTCTTTTCCCAGGCCAAGGCCTGAACCGGATCACCCATGAATTCATTGAGGCTGGATAAATGACTGTAGATGGTTTTCCTGTTGTTAAGGTCCATGCCCAGGGTTTTCTCGGCGAGAACATATTCCAGCAGTTCTTTGGCTTCTTTATATTTTTTAAGCTTTTTATAAGTATCATACTTCTGGAAATAAAACATCTGCATCAGCAGTTTCATATTGAACTTTTTAGTGTAAGACAATCCTCTTTCTACAGCTTCCAGTGCCTTTTTATTTTCCTGCTGGGTGATAAAATATAAAGCTTTGTGATAAAAGTAAGAAGCATTGGCAGAAGATTCAGGATAGGGAAGAATCATTTTCTCGGCCTGATCCAGAAATTTTTTCCCAACACTGCCTTTAGCCTGGTAGGAGTAATTTCCTGACCTGCTGAGATAGGCATAAAACAATTCGGTGGAATGAGGGGCTTTTTTTTCAAGAATATGAATGGCTTGGGTATTATAACTTTCTGCTTTTTCAAATTCAGCATTATAGGTCAGCATCAGAGACAGCTGGGTATATAAATAGCCAAGCATTTGGGTCTCTCCATACGGTTCAGCTGCCGGAATGCTCTTTTCAAGCATTATTTTAATACAATAAGGATAGCCTTCTTTATTTTTCAGGGTAATTCCGTAGCTGTACCAGGATAAAGCTTTATAAAAGTCAGATTTTTTTCCTTTGAATTTTGATAGCGCCTCTATTGCTTTTTGGTAAGAAACTGCTGCTTTCTCTTTATCCAGGTCAAAATAATACTGACCTTCATAATAAGAATACAAAGCAGCGGTAATATGATCTTTTTCTCCAGATTTTCTGCCGTTTTCCAGATATTTTTTACTTAATGGGGGGGCTGTATTTCTGTAATAATCAGATAAAATAAAATAAGCATCTCTTTTAGAAAGACTGTTCGTGTTTCCTTTGATTACCTGTTGAAGACTATCTGTATATTTTTTTTCATTAAGAGGAAACAGTTCCTGTGAATACAACGGGAAACAGTTCAAAAAACATAAGAAATACAGTATTCTCCTCATTATTAGTTCAATTCGAATTTCAAGGGTTGAATATAATTAAAAATCCATCTATTAAAAATACCTAAAAAAAGGTAGAAAAAATTACATTTTTTTAAGGATTGTATTGTGCTCTTTCCTCTGATAGTTTTGCAGAGGTCTTCAAAGGCAGATTGAAATAACACATAAATTTTAATATCAATAAAAAATGTTTTTACTGGGGGCTTATTTCCATGTTTGGGATGATGAATGCACAAAGAGTACAGAAAGGAGAGGCACAGGTGAACGTAGGCCTTGGTGTTGCAAACGGATGGGGAATGCCGGTTTATGCAGGATTAGATTATGGTATCCATAACGACATTACTGTAGGGCAGAGTTTAGCTTAGCTTCAGAGAAATACTCAGGAGATATCAAAGGAAGATGGATAGGAGCCGGAATTAACGGGAACTATCATTTATACCCTTTTTAAAACCCCCAATAAATGGGATGTGTATGCAGCAGCAGCACTGGCTTACAACTCATTTTCTTATTGCTACAACGGATCAGATTATGATTATATCAGTGGTGAATCTTCAGGTGTAGGACTTGCAGGACAGGCAGGTGCCAGATATTATTTCACCGATCATTTAGCTGTTAATGTGGAAGTAGGAGGTGGAACATTTGCTTCAGGAGGGAAAATCGGACTTTCTTACAAGTTTTAGGATTTCAAAAAAATATAAGATACATCATACACAAACATATATAACAAACTTTTCATCTTTTTACCTATAAAGCCTTATGACGACAGAGCTTTAAAAGTGATACTTTCTCATGAATACCACGGAATTATCCGTGGTTTTCTTTTGATTTGATTAAACAAAAAAAGACTGTTATGCACAGTCTTTTTAATTGTATTTGTATAGCCTTTTTACTGAACTTTTACAATAAAATAGCTTTTCTTACCTTTTTGTAACAACAGGAATTTACCGTCAATAAGGTCAGTTTCATTGGCTGTATAGGTATCGTTTACTTTTTGCTTGTTCACAGAAATGGAGTTTCCTTTCATTTCTCTCTGGGCCTCACTTTTAGACTTAAGAAATCCTGATTTTTCAGAAAGAAGATCAATAATGTTTATTCCCAAAACGTCTGCTTTTGCAATTTCTTTTTGTGGAACGCCGTCAAAAACCTCAAGGAAAGTTTCCTCATCAAGGCTCACCAGATCTTCAGCGGTTGAGCGTCCGAAAAGAATTTCAGAAGCTTTAAGCGCTTTTTCGTATTCCTCCCTTCCATGTACCCATACTGTAACTTCTTCGGCCAGCTTTTTCTGAAGCTTTCTTTCATGGGCCGCTGTTTTGTGCTCTTCAATTAAAGCTTCGATTTCTTCTTTGTTTAAGAAAGTATAGAACTTAATGAATCTTTCAGCGTCTTCATCGGTAGCATTCAGCCAGAACTGGTAGAATTTATAAGGTGAAGTTTTCTTTTTATCAAGCCAGTAGTTTTCTCCGCTCTCAGACTTTCCGAATTTAGAACCATCAGCTTTCGTGATCAAGGGAACAGTCAGTGCAAAAGCTTCTCCCTGAGCTTTTCTGCGGATAAGTTCAGTACCTGTGGTAATATTTCCCCACTGGTCAGAACCTCCCATCTGAAGTTTAACATTGTTGTTCTGATACAGGTGAAGGAAATCATATCCCTGGATCAGCTGGTAGGTAAATTCTGTAAAACTCATTCCGTCAGCACCGCTTTCTCCGGAAAATCTTTTCTTTACAGAATCTTTGGCCATCATATAGTTTACCGTGATGTTCTTTCCTACATTTTTGGCAAAATCAAGGAAGGAAATATTCTTCATCCAGTCGTAGTTGTTCACCAGTTCAGCTTTGTTAGGACCGCTTCCTTCAAAATCTAAAAATCGTGAAAGCTGATTCTTCAGGCAGTCTACGTAATGAAGAAGGGTTTCTTCATCCAGAAGATTTCTCTCTGCGGATTTTCCGGACGGATCTCCAATCATTCCTGTAGCACCACCTACCAATGCAACAGGCTTATGCCCGTGCTGTTGAAAATGTGCCAGTATTTTTATCTGGATAAGACTTCCGATATGCAAAGAATCTGCAGTCGGGTCAAAACCAATATATGCAGTAGTTACCTCTTTATTCAGCTGTTCATCGGTTCCCGGCATCATATCGGCAAAAAGACCACGCCATTTTAGTTCTTCTATAAAGGAATTCATCTCTATTTTCTGTTTAAAATTTTACGGTGCAAAGATAATAAATTCAGAAGTATGATCATGAAAGGCAAAAAGAGGAATTTCAAATTGAATCTGCTCTTTGCAAATTCAGCCTAAAAAGCTATATTTGTTAGTGATGAACGACGAACAGTTATTTCTGCTTATTCAGAAAGCGAAAGAAAAAGACCAGAAAGCCCAGACTAAACTCATTAATATTTTTTGGGTGGATGTTTTCTCTTTTGTGATGAAGAAGGTAAGAGATGAAAATGATGCAGACGAAATTACAGTCAATGTTTTTTCAAAAGTGCTGTCGAAATTGGATATGTATGATCCGCATTTCCAGTTTAAAACCTGGATTCTTACTATTGCCCAGAATACCGTCATCGATTTCTGGAGGAAAAAAAGCCGTGAAAACCAGGATGCCACTGAAAATCTTGACGAGGTAAAAAATCAATATGCTAAATCTCCGGAAGAACTGATGATCTCTGATGAAGAACAGAAAAAGATCATTAAAACCATTGAGTCTCTGGATGCCAATTATCAGGATATTATCAAACTGAGGTTCTTTGAAGAAAAAAGCATCAAAGAAATTTCTGAAGAGCTGGGAATTTCTGTTGCCAATACCAAAGTAAGGGTAATGCGCGCTAAAAAAGTACTGGCCGAACTGCTGAAAAATAACGAATTTGAAGACAGCTAAATTCGATTTCTCCCACGGATCACCTCAGATTACACTAATGTTGGCGAATATTTTTTCTCTCGCAGACGGTGTAAGCTTTGGCTAAAGCCAGAGAATTGATTGTTTTGATTTAGGCGGACTAAACAGAAGAGAAGATGTTTGTCAGTATTTTTTCTCTCGCAAATTTTACAGATTACGCAGATTTCTTATTGGGTTTATAAATAAAAATCGTAGATTTTTAAAATCTCATGTATACTTCTATGCGTTAAGTTTTAAACTTAAAAAAAACTCAAGCGTTAAAAACTTTCGTGGGTTAATATTTCCCGCAGATCTCACGAGTTCCACTGATGTTTGTGGATATTTTTCTCTCGGATTTTCAAATTAATCCAAAATCGTATACCAGTCATAAAATGGTTCCTTCCAGTTCGCAATTTTCACAGGAAAAGATCTGTGTCATCTGAGTGATCCGTGGGAAATTATTAATTTTACCTTCTACCAAGACCTTTCATATTTTGCGTTTATCCAACAATTTCAACATCTGCCATATCAGATATATATATTAATATCTCCAATTATCATTTTCATCAATTTCTCCGGTAGATGGTTTCCATTAAAAATTACGTAACTTTGAACTTCAATTTTAGAAATGGAAAATTTAGTTCAAGATACTACCGTTCAGAAACCAAAGTGGATCCGTGTGAAACTTCCTACCGGAAAGAACTACAGAGAACTTAGAACTTTGGTAGACAAATATAAATTAAATACCATATGCCAGAGCGGAAGCTGCCCGAATATGGGTGAATGCTGGGGAGAAGGTACAGCTACCTTTATGATTTTGGGGAATATCTGTACCCGAAGCTGTGGATTTTGTGGCGTAAAAACAGGAAAACCGCTGGATGTAAACTGGGATGAGCCTGAAAAAGTAGCCCGTTCAATCAAATTAATGAAGATTAAACACGCTGTTCTTACGTCAGTAGACCGTGATGATCTGAAAGATATGGGGTCTATCCTTTGGGGCGAAACTGTAAACGCTGTAAGAAGAATCTCTCCGGGAACCACCATGGAAACACTTATTCCTGATTTTCAGGGAATCACCAAACATATTGACCGTTTGGTAGAAGTGGCCCCGGAAGTGATTTCGCACAATATGGAAACAGTAAAACGTTTAACAAGAGAAGTGAGAATTCAGGCTAAATACGAAAGAAGCCTTGAAGTACTGAGATATTTGAAAGAAGCCGGGCAACGAAGAACCAAAACAGGAGTTATGCTTGGATTAGGCGAAACGAAAGATGAGGTTTTCCAGACTATTGAAGACATCAGAAATGCCAATGTAGACGTTATTACACTGGGGCAGTATCTTCAGCCTACCAAAAAGCATCTTCCTGTAAAGAAATTCATTACCCCGGAAGAGTTTGATGAGCTTGGGGATTTTGCGAGAAGCTTAGGTTTCAGACATGTGGAAAGTTCACCACTTGTAAGAAGCTCTTATCATGCAGAAAAGCATATTCACTAAAAAATAAAAACCGTTCAGCAATGAGCGGTTTCTTTTTTATGTTGTAGAGAGAGGGAGATAATAAACGGATAGATGATAGACATTCGGGTTAATACTATAAAAATGGATCAAAATAGGTTTTGCCTGATGGTGGGTACAGAACTGCAGCCTAAAACCTTTACCACCTACTGGACCGTTCATTTATTACAGGCCGAATCCCTGGCAATCTCTGCAATCCGTCCATTGATTTCAATTGCTTTAAAATGTTTTTTCCTGAATTCTGACGGAGTATCTCCCGTATGCTGTTTGAAGAGCTTATTAAAATACGACAGACTTTCAAAACCTACCTGAAAACAGACTTCCGTCACAGAATAATCTTTCAGCAGAAAAATTTTAGCCTGGTTGATCCTGTAATTATTCACAAAATCTGTAAAGGTCATATTCGTCTGCTTTTTAAAGTAACGGCAGAAAGCCGGAGTACTCAGGCTGACGATGGCTGCAATCTCGTTGACATTGGGCTTTTTATCATAATTTTCGTGAATATAATCATAGATCGTCCCCATTCTGATCTTGTCATTCAGAAACCATTTGATCCTAGTGTCTTCATTATTGAGTTCTCTTACTTCAGTAGAATCTGCAAGGATCTGAAGAATTTCAATCAGGCCCATTAATGATTCAAAAGAATTTTTTTCTTTGATAATCTGGAGTTTTTCGACCACGATGTCTTTAGTTGTTCCAAAAAATGAAAGCCCCAGATAAGATTTTTCTAAAAGTGTTCTGATATTTTCAAATTCAGGAACAGGAAGAATGATATCCTGGAGAAAATTTTCCTGCATCTGCAATACCAGCTGCCTGCATTCTGTTTGAATACCATAATCAAAGTTGAGATGGGGAACATTGGCTCCAATCAGTAAAAGATCGCTGTCTGTAAAACCTGAAATATCCTTTCCTACGTGGCGGATACCATTGAGAGCTTCTACGTATACAAGCTCTATTTCAGGGTGATAATGCCAGAAAAAACAATTTTTCAGCGAAGGAGAAAACAGCTTGAAAGATTTTCCTTTTTCAAACTCTATAATTTCTTTCTGAATTTTCATTTTGTTCTCATTTGATTGTTTACAGATTTAAAATTAAATAAAAAGGTTAATATGGAGCAAATTTTTATCATTTCAAGAGAGGTGAAAGTCAATCTTTCTTTCGATTTTTGCACTGTCAAAATAAGATAGGAATCATACTTACTATTGACCAGTTAATTTAAAAAGAATATACAATGAAGATTGATAAAAGGATCATTCCGCTGGCTATCGGCGGTTTGGGAATAGGAACAACGGAGTTTACCGTCATGGGACTGCTGCCGGATATTGCTAAAACATTACAGATCACCATTCCGCAGGCGGGTCACATGATTTCTGCTTACGCAATGGGAGTCGTAATCGGAGCGCCGATTCTGATCGGTTATTCCGTGAAATTCCCGCCGAAAAAAGTACTGATGGTTTTAATGGTTCTTTTCACCTTATTTAACGGATTATCTGCAATCGCTCCCGATTATACCACCATGCTGATCATCAGATTTATGTCCGGACTTCCACACGGGGCATTTTTCGGAGTGGGAACGGTTGTAGCATCCAGGATGGCAGGAAAAGGGAAGGAAGCATTCTATATATCCCTGATGTTTACGGGACTTACGGTCGCGAATCTGATCATGGTTCCATTGGTCACGTACATTGGTCACGTGTATCACTGGAGACTATACTTTGCTATTGTGGCTTTGATCGGTATTTTTGCCTTATTGTTCCTGAAGTTATGGCTTCCGGCTATAGAGGCCAATCAGGATACCCATTTCCTTGAAGAGTTGAAATTTCTGAAAAAGAAACAGGCATGGCTGGTGCTGGCTATTACAGCGATCGGATTTGGAGGTCTTTTTACGTGGTTCAGTTATATTACCCCTTTAATGACGGTGGTAGCAGGTATTGAAAGCAGCCGGATGGCCTATGTAATGATTCTTGCAGGCGGGGGAATGGTAGTAGGAAACCTTGCCGGTGGTTTTGTTTCTGACCGATTGGGCCCGGAAAAAACATGTGCGCTTCTGATTTTTCTGATGATGATTTCTTTGGCAGGTGTATTTTTCCTTTCGGAGCATCAGAATATCGCACTTATTCTGACATTTGTGTGCGGGGCACTGTCTATGTCGGTGGCAGCACCTATCAACATTATGATGATGAAGGCAGCACCTAAAAGTGAAATGATGGCCGCCGCATTTATGCAGGCAGCTTTTAATATTGCCAATGCGATGGGAGCATTTTTAGGAGGAATTCCTTTGGAATACAAGCTGCCCTACAATTACCCGTCACTGGTAGGGGTGGGAATGACCTTTATCGGGCTTGCTGTCAGCGTGCGCTATATGTATCTTTACAGATCAGAAACGCCGGTAGTAGAGCCTTCTGCAGAATGTGTATCTTGTGATAAATAAATCATGAAAAAAAAATTACGGTAAAAAAATGTAAAAAAAAACGGGTTGTATTCTCTATTGATACAACCCGTTTTTTATGGGTATGAAATAGTTTATGCTTCTACTTCATTACCGTTTTTGCACCAGTAGAGTGCATTGTATAAATTTTCTTTCGGGAAAGATTTAAATTCTCCCGGCATCAGGACGCTGAAAATGTCCGTAAAGTTCTGTACCCCTTCTTTATCCGTAACAATAGCAGTACGGTTCCATTTAGCAAGATTTTTCAACCCCAAAAGCACATCTTCAAACCATGCTCCCATGGTAAACTTATCCAAATCGGTATCCAGATAAAATAAGTAATTCAGCTCCCCAAACTGGTCCACTTTTTCTTTAACATGTGGAAATACCAGATTTTCAAAATCCTCTTTCGTTACTTCTCCCGTTGCATTAAATGCTGCAACATTTTCAGGAGCTTCTGGAATAATCGTTATCATAATGAATATTTTAATGTGGTTTAGTTTTAGTCAGAGAACAATAATTGCACCATAAATCAATTATTAATAGTTAAAATACTTATAAATATTGCTATTTTTATTGTAAAATATTAATATGGATCTTAAATCAAATGAACCATTCTGGCTTATAAAAAATGGGCTGATCACTTCATATCCCTCACTGAAATCAGATGAAAAATGTGAAGTTTTAATTATTGGCGGAGGGATTACGGGAAGTCTTATTGCTCATCAGATGATACAGGACGGCTATAATACCATCCTTATTGATAAAAGGGAGATCTGCAATGGAAGTACCTCAGCAACTACCTCAATGTTGCAGTATGAAATAGATGTTCCGCTTTTTGAATTATCAGAGAAAATCGGTGGGAAGGCAGCGGCTAGAAGCTATAAAGCCTGTTCAGATGCAATAGATACTCTTGAAAAACTCTCCGGATACATCAGATCTGCTGCGGGTTTTAAACGTAAAAAATCTTTGTACTTCGCTTCGAAGAAAAAAGATGTTGTCTGGCTCAAAAAAGAATATGAGGCGAGAAAAAAGGCTGGATTTGATGTGAAATGGCTGGATGAAGACCAAATTTTAAAACAGTTCGGATTTGAAAATACTTATGGCGGAATTTTGTCGAAACAGGGAGCCAGTATTGATGCTTTTCAGTTTGCCCATGAGCTGTTTACCCATAATGTGAAAAAAGGTCTGAGAATTTTTGATAAAACAGAAATGACCCATGTGGAATATCATAAAGGCTTTAATATAGCAACTACCCTGAACGGTTATCAGATCAAAGCGAAAAAAATAATCTACTGCATAGGATATGAAAGCAAAAACCTGCTGAAGGAAAACTTTGTGAATTTAAAAAGCACTTATGCTATTGTTTCGGAAATAGATGAGGATAAGTTTAAAAATATCAGCAGTACATTGGTTTGGAATACCGATGATCCTTATCTCTATATGCGGACAACAGATGACGGACGGATTCTGATTGGGGGCGGTGATGAAGATTTTTATGATGCTAAAAAACGGGATGCTCTGCTGGAAAAAAAAGAAAAAGAAATTTTGAAAAACCTGAAAAAAATAAAACCGGATTACCATTTTTATACAGATTTTGTGTGGGCGGGAACTTTCGGGGAAACTAAAGACGGACTTCCCTATATCGGGGAGCATAAGAAGTTCAGAAATTCTTATTTTGTCTTAGGTTTCGGAGGTAACGGGATTACATTTTCAATAACCGGTATGGAAATGGCTTCTTTGTTTATGAAAAATAAAAAACATCCATTATCACAGTACTTCAAATTCGGAAGATAAAAGCATTACTCGTTACCGATTACTCATAATTAATACTCTTATCAATAAAAAATGCTGCCCAAGAACCTGAGCAGCATTTTACCATAACAATTACAAACTGTATCCGTTCTTTTTTGCCTGTTCCAGAATAGATTTTTCTATTGCTTTTCCCAGGTCGTCGGAATCATTGTTTCCCCGTTTTTTCATTTCGGCATCAATATACTCCTGGCGTTTTCTGGAGAGTTCTTCAATTTCTTTCTGGATCTTTCCACGCTCGGCAGATTTGGCTGCAACGGCTTTTTTAATTTCCTCTTTGCTTTTGCCTTTCAGTTCAGCCGGAAGTTCTTCTTCTTTAACGGATGAAATAAAACCTGCGTCTTTTTCGGCTTTGTCCACCAAATCCCAGTGATCATTTTTATAGGCGTTCTTTTTGGATTTGGCAACGGTTCTTTCCACAAAGTTGGCTGCAGATTGTACTTCCGCATTTTTATCCTGCATGATCTGCTTGTTTTTATATTCAGAGCCGTGGCTTCCGTAATAGATATAAGTACTGTTCAGCCTTGAATTGCATTCCGAAATCCTTACATCGTATGGCGTTTCAATATAAATCACCTTTCTGTCGCTGTCGATATTGAAATATTTACCGCCGCCAAGAGAAGCTCCGTTCTGCCAGAAGGTTTGAATGCCCTCGTTTCGGTCTCCACAGAAAATAGTGCTGGTGTAAATATTTTTATTCTTAGCCTTCGAGATCACCTCTTTGTAATCTACTCTTCCCTGATTAAAGCCTTCATTTCCTGCAATATAAATCAGTTTCATGCTTTTTTCATCCTTGTCCCAGTTCAGGTTGGCAGATGCGTCACGGATTACGGCCCCACAATATTCACTTCCGCCGTTGGTTCGTAGGGCAAATAGCTTTTCAGAAACCAGATCCAGGTCCTGCGTAAGCGGAGTAACCTGCCGGATGTAATTATCATCCCGGATTCCGTCATTTCCGTATTCATACAAAGCGATCTCTATCTGTGGAGCCTGACCGTTATACTTCAGGGTGGTAAGGGTATTCACAATATTCCAGAGCCTTGATTTGGCCTGATCAATCAGTCCGTCCATACTGTTGGAAGTGTCCAGTAGCAAAGCCACCTGGATTTTATTGTCTTTTGCGGTTGTATTTACCAGAGGTAAAGAGGCGTTCTGTACAATGGGATCTCTGCCGGATGTATTGTCTTTTGAACATTGGATTCCTGAAATGCTGCCGGAGCTTAAAAAAGCTACACCTGCTGCCAGTGTTAAAATTTTAAAAGAAGTCATCATAATATATTTTTTTTGGTTATCTGCTGTAATATTGGATCTGCATATCTTTCGGAAATTTCACTTCATAAGAGAAGTTTATCTTGTCTGAACCTCCGCTGCTGATGTTTCTGTTCCACAGGATGCTTCCTGTTTTTTCATCATAACTTCCGCCGCCGGTTTCTAAAGCTTTTACCAGAATTTTGGAGTTCTCACTGATCGGAAGCTGGTCAAGCACTTCCAGTTCAATATTCTCTTTCGTATTGTTTCTGATGTTGATCTGGTAAGATTCTGTGTTCCATTTATTAGAATTCATGGTCTTTTGAGACGTTTTATCTTCCAGTTTTATTCTTTTTACAGTAATTCTTTCATCTACACCCAGTGAGATCGGGAATTCGTCTTTCACATAATTGCTGGTAATATTCGTTTTTCCGATATAATTATCTTCAAAATAAATATTAGCTTTTCCTGAAATAAGGTTGAGGTTCTGCCAGTTTTTCACAAAAGCCATCAGGAATACCTGGTTGTTAAGCTTCGGAACTGTATGGTATTTGTAGGCGGCATCAATTTGTTTTTTATCAAGAATTACATACTGCTCTTTCTCCTGGCTCAGTATCGTTTGATTGTAGTTGAGTTCATAAATCACATTCATCTGGCTATCAGAAACAGAGGCAATAGGGACCTGACTAGGTGATACAACTTCATCGGCTCTTACCTGATAAGAATTTACTGCTGAAGTTTCCTTTTTCAGTTTATAGTAGGCCACTTCTCTCATAGGGTTGTGAGGAGTATATTCTGCTACGTACAATGGAGAGAGGATAGGGCGGTCCTGATTGTAGGATGGGCGGTAGGTAGAAACAAAAAGCTTGATATTTTTCCAGTCCTGTCCGGTTCTCTGATAGATCTTTCCTTTATAAACCATTTCAAGCGGCTTCTTTACAGATTCTGCACGTAAATCGTAAGAAGGAATCCATCCTGCATCCGAAACAATATAACTTACTCCCAGATTCAGGCTGGTATCGTGATCTGCAAGGATTTCCAGAAGCAGCTCTTTTCTGTTGGTATTTTTATGGGTTTGTTCTTCAGCAGACTGTTTATTGATTTTGGCTATGCTTTCATCCAAAGCCGACTTCTGTTCGTTTAAAAGAAAAACCTGGTTGTCGATTTCCAGCATTCTTTTGCGGTAAAAATCGGTAAGTTTGATCAGCTGTTCCTGTGGGGTTGATTTATCATTCACGGAAACCTTCAGATTGTCATTGATGATGTTCTGCTCTCCGGTCAGGTTTTTAATCTGGATATTCAGAAGGTTTACCTGTCTCTGAAATTTTTTTCTTTCATCTTCAAGCTTTCTTTCCCCTTCAGACAGCTGGCCGTTATCCAGAAAATTGTTCTGCGGGGTAATGGACAGAAGGGTAGTATTCTTTTCAAGGTTGATTTTATACGTGTTCTCATCCAGATTATTGGGGAGGTTGATAATTCTTACCATATTTCTTCCTTTCTGCAGGCTTACGCTGGTATTTCCGAAGACCTTGGCTCCCTGAAGGAATACCGTTGCCTGTTTTACCTCAATTTCTTTTTTTATTTCCTGAGCGCTGATTAGAGCTGCCGAAAATATGATGAGTATTAAAAAATAACGTTTCATAGTTTATTGCTTTAAATTCCTGAAGTAAAATTATCAGTATTTAAGACCGGAAATCCGCAGACTTGGTGAAATGGGACTTTGGCTTGGTGAAGCGAAAATATCTATGTTAGTTTTGTTGCAGATATGGCAGATGATGCAGATTTTTTGCTCAGTTAGATTTGATAAAATTGAGAGAAATAAAATTCCAGCATCTATCAATATTCGGTAAAGTTTTAAATCTGCGCAATCTGTCGGATCTGAGAAAATACAAAAGAGACAGAATTTATTCAATAGGGGTGTACTTTAGTCCGCCCAAATAATAAGAAACAATCCATCGGCTTTAGCCTAAATCTATACAGCTAATACCTTTCGGAAACTGTATCTAAAAAATAAAAAAAACAGCCCTTTCGGACTGTTTCCTTAAATCTGTTATTGTAGTCTATTTTAAAGGATTTCGTATCGTGTTTTGATACTGTATTTTAGTTTGATATTTTCTATGTTCTCAAAAGAGTTTCCTGCCGCTGCATCTGCCATTTCCATTATGCTGTTCATTTTTCCTCTGTAAGCTACCGGAAGAACCGTATCGCTGGTATAATCTTCAATTTCTACGATTTCAAGAGGGCTTCCTGCTTTTTTGCCCATACTTTCCAACAGGTAATCTGCTTTTTCTTTAGCTGCTTTCAGGGCATTGATCTTAACTGTTTTTCTGAAATCTGCGATTTTGGTATTCTTAATTTCTGCAATATTCAGATTACTTACCCATTTTTGATTCAGATCTTCAAATATTTTACCGAGATCTGCCTTTGCATTGGCTTTAAACTGATAATTCTTGGTGAATTTTCCGGTTTTGGCATACGTATTCTGATACATGGATTTGAATTTGATGTCTTCGTTCTTAATTCCGGCATTCTTTAATGTTTCAAATAGTTTCTTTTCCGTGTCTGCCAGTTCATTTTTGTTGTCTGCCTTTATACCGATGCTGAAGATGATTTCATCCGGTTCTATTTCCATTTCGGCAACCCCTGTTACTTCAATTGCATTTTTCTTTACTTCCTGTGCATTCATAAAACTTCCCAGTGTAAAGATTCCGATCAATAAAAAATGTCTTAATTTCATAATTTCTTGTTTTAAATTCTGGAGTAAAATTACGGAGGTTCAGAAAGGAAATTCCGGAGACTTGGTGAAATGAGGTTTTCACTTGGTGAATTATTGAATGTCCGTTATCATAGGTAATAGGTAATAGGTAATAGGTAATAGGTAATAGGTGAGCTGGGATAAAAGAGATCAGGAGTTTATTTTAATCTGAGTTCGGGTTAAGGAGTTTAAATGTAAAAGGCTGGAAGCTGGAAGAAGGAGGTTAGAAGTTAATTTTAGTTTTACGTATTGAAAGCCACCTGAAAATCAAATTAAATATAATCAGATCAATATTTGCTGTTAATGACTTTCATAACTTCCATCATCCAGCTTCAAAGCTGCATCCATCATATATTCTTATCCCGAACTGAAGTTATTTAATAGCATCACAATTGTGACTTGGTGAAATAAGGTTTTGACTTGGTAAAGAATGAAGGAGCTTAGATAAAGTTTTAGTTACTTTGCACTAAACATCTGAAATCCGTGAAATTAGTTTTTAAAATATTGTTCATTTTTAGTCTTGCCGCAGGTAATCTCTGCCTGGCACAGGATTCTACACGGGTTAACAAAGCTTCCAAATCAGTTTCTAAACTGAGGAAAGCAGTTGATAATAATGATAATAAAGGGGTTGCTGACAGTTATGTAGGCATTGCCAATGATTATTATAATCAGGGAAATTATGCCAAGAGTGAAGAATTTTTGACCAAGGCCAGAAATCTCTATAAAGATCTTAACGATAAAAAGAATCTCGAAATTGTAACCAGAAAAATTGCCCAGTCACAGGAAAAACAGAAAAAAATAGTCCCTGCGATCAGCAATTACAGCATGGCAGCTGAAATGAGTTTTGATGAAAAAAGCAGGACTGTCAATTCAAATGATGCGGCAAGACTGTCTGCACCTTCAGTAGAAAGGAAGGCAGATGCTATCCAGAGTAATATCAATATCAGTCTGAAAGAAAAAGATAAAAGTGCTGTGGCGGAAGGGTACAGCCAGATGGCCGAAGTCAACATCCAGCAGAATAATATTCCCAAGGCAGAAGAAAACCTGAATAATGCCTATGTTTTTTCGAAAAAAGAAGCTCCCCAGCAGGCCTTGGAAATCAATCAGAAGCTTACCAATTTCTATGTTGAAAACAGGAAGTTTGATAAAGCCATTGAAGCGAAAAAAGAGGTCTTGAAAGAAGATTTTGTAAAAGAAAACTCACAGGAAAAAGTGAACCAGATCCAGGAACTTGCCGATATTTATATTAAAAAAAATGATCCTGAAGAAGCCATTACTCTCTTGAAAAATGCCTACGGAATTGCTTTGGATAAAGGACATACACTGGAAGCCCAGAAAAGCGTGAAAAGGCTGGACAGCCTTTATAATATATCAGGAAATACCGATGCTTCGGTAACATTGTACCGTGATTTCCTAGGAAAACTTCCGGATCTTGTTTCCAAAGACAGAAGCCTGATTGATAATAAGATTCTTGAAGATACAGAACAGAGAATATCACAGCTGGAAAAAGAAAAACAGCTTAAAGATGAACTGATCCGTAAGAAAAATGTTTTTAATTACGGCCTGATCGGAGCGTTAATCCTGCTTACAGGTCTGGTATTCTTCATTTTCAGAACCCTGAAGAAAGTTCAGATCAAAAATAAAAAGATCGCCCTGCAGTCGCTGAGACGCGAAATGAATCCCCATTTTATTTTCAACAGCTTAAACAGTGTCAATCATTTTATTGCAACGAATAATGAACTGGAAGCCAATCAGTATCTGACCAAATTTTCAAAGCTGATGCGGGGTGTAATGGAAAATTCTGCTGAAGATTTTATTCCTTTTCAACAGGAACTCGACCTGCTTCAGAACTATCTGGCCCTGGAAAAGACCCGTTTTTCAGATAAATTCGATTATGAAATCGATACAGATGACAATTTAAATGTACAGAGCCTTAAGATTCCGGGAATGCTGGTTCAGCCGTTCCTTGAAAATGCAGTATGGCACGGTCTCCGCTACAGAACCGAAAAAGGATTTTTAAAATTAAGTTTCCAAAAAGAAGAAGCTCATTTAAAGATCACCATTGAAGACAACGGAATCGGTATTGAAGAAAGCAAAAAGCAGAAAACCGAGCACCAGAAGACCAGGGAAGGCCGCGGAATGAAAAATACACTCGAAAGAATAAGGCTTCTGAATGATCTTTATAAAAAAGACATTACCTGCTCCATCAAAGACAAAGAAAATAGCAGTGGAGTAGTGGTGACTATTAAAATCAACCTTATTTAAAACATAAACCCCGATGAAAAAAAATAGAGTATTGATATTGATCTCCTTATGGACTGGAATCTTATACGGACAGCAAATTGACGATACCCGGTATGAAAATATTGTAAAAAGCCTGAAGCTGGATAAAACCAAAATCAAAGAAGAACTCTGCACAGAAAAGAAAATGCCGAATGCCGAAAATTCTTACATTGTGGTTGTCCCGGTTGTGGTGGAACAGGATGAAGAAGACTATGTTTTTACAGTACAGAACTATATTTTAATTACTGATGAAAAAGGGGTTATAAAAAATAAATATTTAGATCCTGAGGAAATTTCTTCTGATGCTATATACTTAAGAAATTTTGGGATAGATACGGGATTGTATAATCTCAATACCAATATCCGTGCGTTTGGAGTGATAGCCGATTTTGCAGGCAGCAGCAAACCGAATCCATATGCTTCAGGAAGAATGTCAATGTATTATCCCGAAGGAAAAACGCTTAAAAAAGTTCTCAATCAGTTTGAAATGTATTCCACCCATGGGGAATGGGATACCCGATGCAATGGTGAATTTGAAGATAATCACTCGTTTATTGTTCTTGATAAAGCAAAGACCAATAATTTCACAGACCTGAAAATTAAAACTATTTCCGTGAAGACCGTTAATACAGATGTCAACGGAGAATGTAATGAAAAGGAAACCTCCAGAACAACTTATAAAATTTTAAAGTTGAGGGGTGGGAAATACCAATAGAAAAACTTTATTTCAGGGTCGATTTTTTATAATCTGATTTTTTCTGTAACCAAATGGAAACAGAAATTGTCTATATATAAAACTTGATCCCAATGAACACCCCTAACAAAACAGCCCGGCTGGCAGGATTTATTTATCTTATAGTAATGGCAGCCGGTTTCTTCAGTTTAATGCATGTTCCGTCTCAGCTTATAAACTGGGAAGATTCCCGGATTACATTTCAGAATATTTCTTCCTCTCCGCAACTGTTCAGATTAGGAATTGCAGGAAGTATGATCTGCTATATTGCGTTTATGCTCTTACCTCTGGTTTTATACAGATTATTAAAAAATGTAAATGAAACCCACGCCCGGCTGATGGTTATTTTTGCATTGATGAGTGTTCCCATATCATTTCTCAATCTGCAAAGCCGGTTTTCTGTGCTTACCATTATTGAAGGTGCTGATTATCTTAAAGGAGTTAATGCAGAACAGCTCCAGTCCCAGATAATGCTCCTTCTTAACAGCTATAACAAAGGGATCTTAATTGTCCAGATCTTTTGGGGGCTTTGGCTTTTGCCATTTGGCTATCTGGTCTACAAATCTGGTTTTCTGCCAAAATTTTTAGGAGTTTTCTTAATACTGGGATGTGTGGGATATGTTGCCAATGTTTTTGCCAGAACCTTAATTCCGGATTTTTCTGCTTATCCTGTATCCAGTTATATTACTCTCCCCGCTTCCATAGGGGAAATAGGAACTGGATTATGGCTGCTGATCTTAGGCGTGAGGAATAAAAATTAACTAACTGATAAAACAATCGATCATGAATAACTCCATACATTTTGAAGAAACCTCTGTCAATATAAAAATTATTCTTGCCGGGCTCTGGACTTCTGCCACCCTGTGTTATCTTTATGGAGACTATTTTGAACTCTATATTCCCGGGAAGGCAAAGGGCTTAGTTGAAGGAACGAATCTACTGGATAGTCCTGTAAAGCTGTTTATGGCCGCTGTTGTACTGGCACTTCCCGCGGTAATGGTTTTTCTCTCTCTGATGTTGAAGGCAAAAATCAACAGGATATTCAACATTATTCTGGGAATATTTTTTACCGCCATAATGCTGCTTATTGCTGCGACTTCATTAACAGCCTGGCGCGCATTCTATGTTTTTCTGGCCTTATTGGAAAGTTTCATCACTATCCTGATTGTATGGAAGGCATGGAAATGGAAAAAAATATAGGTTTCTGTGGTGATTTTTGTTGACAGATTGTGTGACTGGCCAAATATTCCTAATTTTACTTTAAACAAATCCTTTAGGCCTGTTTAAATGAAAATAAAAGCTGTAATTGTAGACGACGAAATCATTGCACGAGAAGTTCTGAGAAGCTATCTCACCAAATATTGTCCGCAGGTGGAAATTCTCGGGGAAGCTGAAAATATAAAAGAAGCCGTTCCGCTGATTACAGAAACGCAGCCACAACTCGTGTTCCTGGATGTTGAAATGCCTTTCGGAAACGCTTTTGATGTACTGGAGGCTACCAAAGAATTTTCCTACGAAACCATATTTATTACTGCATTTTCACAATACTCACTGCAGGCCCTTAATAAATCGGCGAGCTATTACATTTTAAAACCCATCGATATTCAGGAGCTCATTCTGGCTGTCAACAAAGTTGTAGAAAGTCTTGAAAAGAAAGAAGAGCTCAACCGGAATAAAATTCTCCTCGAAAACTTAAAATTGAAACCGGAAAAACAACAGCTTATCCTGCCGACCCTTCAGGGATTCGATGTGGTAAAAACAGAAGATATTGTAAGACTACAGGCGGACGGAAACTTTACCCAGGTTTATCTTACCGACGGTTCAAAGAAAATGGTTTGCAGATTCCTGAAGCATTTTGACGATCTGCTGGAAAGCCCGTTTGTAAGAGTTCATCGTTCTCATATCATCAATACCGGTTTTGTAAAATCTTATCATAAAAGCGGAACTGTAATGCTTGCTGACCATACTGAAATTGAGGTCTCCGGAAGCTTTAAAGATAACTTTCTAAAGGTGTTTTCCTAGAATTTACCGTTCTTTAACAGCCTGAAGGCATTATTTTTGAAGGTTTTTTCGTAACAACACAAAATTTCTGATTATGAAAACGCTTCACAAGATTGCCGTTCCCGTTTCGCTGGGTGTTTTGGGACTGATTATTTTCACTTCCTATTCGGTAGGAATTCCGAAAGGAGCAGCGGCTGTTAAAAATTTTGATGCCAAAAAATACCTCGGAAGATGGTATGAAATAGCCCGTTTCGATTACCGATTTGAAAAAAATATGGACAACGTTACGGCAGAATATTCAGAAAACCCTAATGGCAGTATCAGCGTAAGCAATAAAGGCTATAATTATCTTAAAAAAGAATGGAAAGAATCCGTTGGAGAAGCCCGTTTTGTAAAAGATAAAACCGAAGCCCGGCTGAAAGTCTCATTTTTCAAACCAATCTGGGCCGGTTATAACGTCATAGACATTGATGAAGACTATCAATATGCATTAGTGGCAGGAAGCAGCCTCAAATACCTTTGGATTCTGTCCCGAACCACTACAATCCCGGAAAGCATCAGACAGCGTTTCATAGAAAAAGCAAAAAGAATAGGATATAATACTGATGAACTCATCTGGGTAAAGCATAACCAATAGTTAAAAAAGCTGAGGTCTCTCAGCTTTTTTTGTTTTTATTTTCCGATATATTCTTTCCATTCTTCAAAACGGTGATCGATAACCTGCTTCATCAGATCATAGTTTTCGTAGGTATCTTCAATGTGATAAAACGTTTCGTATTCGTAATCATTTTCCTCTGCCTTGGTATCAAAAAGATTAACGTAGTCATCCGCAAATGAGCTGTATTGATTTCCGAAATCCGTATCATCGGCATAATAATCTTTTGCAAAGAGATTTCCAAGGTCATTCAGGTCGTGTTCAGAAAATTTCCCGTCGCAGGAATCCATAATAAATTCAGCTCCGGTGATCTCTCTGCGTTTTACCTTTTCAATTTCCTCTTTTCCATCTTCTTTCAGTTCATCAGACATCAGATCGTTGTTAATGCACCAGTTCAGGAACATTCCTGTATGTGTTGCTCCGTTTTTCTCAGGAAGACCTTCCGGAAAATCACCGCCGTAATGCCATGAAGCATCATCGTATTTTGACATAGTCTTTAATTATAGTTATAACCAATTTTCGTCAAAAATAGAAAAAATCAATTTATATTGCTGCAGCCGCAGATTTTTCCGTCATTTGCAGAACAATTTTTCTCAAGAATATACGATATGCAAAAAGCTGTTCTGATCACCATCGGCGATGAAATCCTTTCCGGAAACACGGTAGATACCAATTCTAATTTTATCGCTGCAGAACTCAAAAATATAGGAATTCAGGTTTCACAGATCTTTACGATTTCCGATGAAATTGATACTATTAAAAATACATTAAGCACTGCTTTTGACCTGGGTGAACTTATCATTACAACAGGTGGTTTAGGTCCTACAAGAGATGATAAGACCAAAAAAGCACTGGCAGAATTTTTCAATGACGAAATTGCACTGGATGAGGTAACATTTGAGCACCTTAAAGCCTATATGGAAAAACGTGGCCGTATTGATATTCTTGAACGCAATAAAGAACAGGCCTTTGTCCCTACAAAATCCGTTGTTTTTCAAAACCATTTCGGAACGGCTCCCTGTATGATGATGGAGCAGGATGGAAAGCTGTGTTTCAGTCTTCCCGGAGTTCCTTATGAAGTAAAACCGCTGATCAAAGACCAGATTATTCCTTATTTGAAAGAGAAATTCAATCTTGACTATATCCATACAAGAATTGTTTCTGTGGTGGGAATTCCCGAGAGCATCCTTGCAGACATGATTGAAGATTGGGAATTGGCCCTTCCTGAAAACCTTTCTTTATCTTATTTACCTGTAGGAACCCGTGTAAAACTGAGACTGACGGCTTCCGGAAGTGATGAAGAAGTCTTAAAACAGCAGACCGAAAATGAAATTCAGAAACTTCTACCTTTGGTGGGAGATCATGTAATTGCTGTTTCAGAAGATAAGATTGAAAAAATCCTGGCAGAAATTCTTACTGAAAGAAAACTGACCATCTCCACCGCAGAAAGCTGTACAGGAGGAGAGCTGGCAAAGATGATCACATCCAATCCGGGAAGCTCAGCCTATTTCCCAGGCGGAATCGTTACCTATGCCACAGAAAAGAAGATTGAGATCTTAAATGTTTCAAAGGTTACCGTAGATCAGTTCACAGTGGTAAGTGAGCAGGTAGCACAGGAAATGGCGAAAGGATGTCAGCAGTTATTCAATACAGATATTGCCTTATCTACAACAGGGGTGGCAGGTCCCGGAAAGGGAGAGGATGGCAAAGAAATTGGAACGGTTTATTATACTATTCAGCTTCATGATCAGCAGGTAACTTCCAGGCTGTATATGCCTCATCTGGAAAGACTTGATTTTATGAATTTTGTTTCCCAGAAGATTATTCAGGATCTGGTGGGACTTTTGATAGAATATTAAATTTTTAATTTTTTTTTAATTAAAATAAATATCATTTTTCACGCTTTTTGAGCTCTGTTTTATAAATTTCAAAACGTGGAAAACTCAAAACAGATTTTTCAGACCGACAGCAAAAAACGCTGGAAAAGCGTACAGTGGGGAAGCCGTATTTTTATCTTCATTGCGGTATTGCTTTTTCTTGCTTTAGGGCTGATGATGAAACTGGATAAAAGCCCAAAACTTCCTTTTAAAGAAGATTATAAAGCAGTAATTACTGCCAGTAAACCTTATCTCCAGGAAAACAGAATTTCTAAAGAATACAAAGGGTTCAGAAGCTTTATTTTTGAAAAAACAATGCATACCAGCCTTGCCAAAATTGAAAAGGCGCGTGCAGAAAGACGTAAAAATCAAAATCTCAGCTGGTCCCGGTTTCCGGGAGGAATCCGTTCTGCGTTTTATGTTGCCTGGGATCCGCAGTCGCTGATGTCTTTAAAAAGAAACATCAGACATATCAATCTGGTATTTCCGGAATGGTTTTTCCTCGATCCTAAAACGGGAGATTTAAAAACCAATGTCGATCCGGAGGGCTACAAAGTCATCAGAAGAACCAGTGTGGCGGCTATGCCTATTCTGAGTAACAACTTCCAGCAGGAATTTCATTCTGAAGGATTGGGCAAAGTTCTGAAAGACCCTCGGAAAAGAAGCCAGCTGATCCGGAAAATAACGCAGCAGTGTCTGAAACTTCATTTCAAAGGAATTAATATTGACTTTGAAGATATGAATCTGGATTCTGATGAGCCGCTTATTGCCTTTATGAAAGAGCTGTCAGAAACTTTCAAAAAAAACGGACTGCTTGTTACCATGGATATTATGACGGATAATGACGATTATAATATTCAGAAACTGAATCCTTACGTAGATTATTTCGTCCTGATGGCTTATGATGAATATTCAGCTGATAGTGATGCCGGTCCTGTTTCTTCACAGAAATGGATTGAAGCGCAGACTGATAAGATCTTAAAGAAAACATCTCCCGACAAAATTATCCTCGGATTGGGAGCTTACGGCTACGACTGGAGTACAAATAAAGATGACAACACCTCTGTTACTTATATGCAGGCAATCACCAAAGCCAGCGCAAGTAAGGCTGTGATGAACTTTGACGACAATACTTTTAATCTCAATTATTCCTATACCGATTCTAAAAATAATACCCACACTGTATTTTTCAACGATGCAGCTTCTATTTTCAATACGATGCGTTATTCCTCAGAATATCCGTTGGCTGGAACAGCACTCTGGAGACTGGGAAGTGAAGACAGCAGAGTTTGGAATTTTTATGATAAGAACCTTACCCTTTCCGGGCTCTCAACATTAAATTTAAAAACACTGGAAAATGTAAAAGGGCAGACTATGGTAGACTATATTGGTGACGGGGAAGTACTGGATGTTCTGAATACCCCTCACGACGGAAAGATCGCCCTTGAAATTGATCCGAAAGAAAAGATCATCACCGATGAAAATTATGTAACCTATCCAAGTTCCTACGAAGTGAAAAAATATGGTGAAGCGCCCCAGAAAGAGCTTGTTCTCACCTTTGATGATGGCCCGGATGAAACGTATACTCCTCAGATACTTGATGTTTTATCCAAATACCATGTCCCTGCAGCCTTCTTTCTTGTAGGTCTGAATGCCGAAAAGAATCTTCCACTCGTTAAAAGAATCTATCGCGAAGGTCATGAGATCGGGAATCATACCTTTACCCATGAAAATGTGGCTAAAGTAAGCCCTGAGCGAGCCCTGCTTGAACTTAAGCTCACCAGACTTCTGATAGAATGTGTGACAGGTCACAGCACCATCTTATTCAGAGCACCTTATAATGCAGATTCCGAACCTACTACACCGGAAGAGATTATTCCTGTTGCCTTGGCAAGACAGCAAAACTATCTGGATATAGGCGAAAATATAGACCCCGAAGATTGGCAGCCGGGAATAAAAGCAAATGAAATTATACAAAGAGTAATGACAGGATTAAAACAGCAGCGGGGAAATATTGTGCTGCTTCATGATGCGGGAGGAGAAACCAGAGAAGAAACCGTAAAAGCTCTTAAAATTTTAATTCCGACATTACAAAAGCAAGGATATCATTTCACCAATCTTGCCAGTATTTTACATAAAAGCAAAAGCGAACTGATGCCGGAAATTCCTAAAACTAAATCCTATTACATCATGCAGCTCAATCTCGTACTGGCAACTGTAATCTACGGAATAAGCCATTTTCTGGTAGCGCTTTTCACCATCTTTATTATTCTGGGGCTTATCAGACTGATTTTGATGGCTTATTGGGCCCTTAAAGAACGAAAAAAAGAAAAAAAACTAGGTGGATTCCCTGTATTGGATTCTTATCCTAAAGTATCCATCATTGTTCCGGCCTACAACGAAGAAGTGAATATTGTTTCTTCCCTGAATAGCCTGTTAAAGCAAACCTACCCGAATTTCAATATTATTATGGTAGATGATGGAAGTAAGGATTCAACCTATGAAAGAGCAAAAGAAGCGTTTCCGGATCATCCGCAGCTGAAAATTTTTGCCAAAACAAACGGAGGAAAAGCTACCGCCCTTAATTTTGGAATTGCACAGACCAATGCTGAATATGTAGTCTGCATTGATGCAGATACCAAATTACAGAAGGATGCCGTAAAATATATGATCGCAAGATTCCTTAATTCAGCTCCTGAAGAAAAAATTGCAGCCGTAGCGGGGAATGTAAAGGTGGGAAATAAAGTAAACTGGCTGACCAGATGGCAATCGATAGAATATACTACCAGTCAGAATTTTGACAGGCTGGCGTATGCGAACATTAATGCCATTACCGTAATCCCCGGAGCTATTGGCGCATTTAAAAAGTCGGTGATAGCAGAGATCGGAGGATATTCTTCAGATACTTTGGCTGAAGATTGCGATCTAACGGTGAAAATTCTGAAAGCCGGATATACCGTAGCCAATGAAAACAGAGCCTTTGCTGTGACGGAAGCTCCTGAAACTGTAAAACAGTTTTTAAAACAGCGTTTCAGATGGACCTACGGAATTATGCAGATGTTCTGGAAACAGCGCCAGACTTTCCTTAATCCGAAATATAAAGGACTAGGATTGTGGGCGATGCCTAATATTCTGCTGTTCCAGTATATTATTCCGTTCTTTTCGCCTTTGGCTGATCTGATGATGTTTTTCGGAATTCTCTCCGGAAATGGAGAGAAAATCTTTACCTACTATCTGATTTTCCTTTTGGTGGATGCTTCGTTAGCTTTAATAGCATTTATCATGCAGCGGGAAAAATTAACCGGGCTGTTGTATGTAATTCCGCAGCGCTTCGGATACAGATGGCTGATGTATATTGTCTTATTTCGAAGCTTAAGAAAAGCATTGAAAGGAGAAATGCAGTCGTGGGGATTCCTGAAAAGAACCGGAAACGTAAAAGAGGTGGTTACTTCGTGATATTTATTTAAATTTGTTTCACATATAAGTAACAAACTTTAAAAAAAATATACTTATAGCATAAATTGTTATCATAATGAAAAAATTAACGCTTTCTTTGTTTTTACTGGCGGGCGTGTGTTCACAGACTACGCTGAATGCACAGGCAAAAGCCGTTAAAACAGCAGCAAACAGCATTGATAAAGGCTTAGACATCAGCCTTATGGATACTTCAGTTCGTCCGCAGGATGATTTTTACAACTATGTGAGCGGAACCTGGATGAAAACCGCTAAAATCCCTTCCGATAAACCAACCTGGGGAAGTTTCAACAAATTGGGTGAAGATACGGATAACAATTCCATGACGATCCTGAACTCTCTTCTGAAAGATAAATTTGCAGAAGGAAGCGAAGGGAAGAAAATCCAGGATCTGTATGCAAGCTACATGAATATGCAGAAGAGAAATGCAGACGGAATCAAGCCTATTCAGGAATATCTGAGTAAAATTGATGCAGTTAAGAATATGTCAGATCTTCAGAATTATCTGGCATCTGCTACAAAAGAGGGCGAAAATCTTTTCTACGGATGGGGAGTATATGCAGATTTGAAAGACTCTAATATGAACGCTGTTTACTTAGGCGAAGCTTCTCTTGGTTTAGGAAGAGACTACTATCAGAAAGTAAACGAAAAAAATACAGAAGCTATTGCTGAATATCAGAAATATGTAGCTTCTATGCTGAAAGAATTAGGCTATAAAAATGCTGATGCTACCGCAAAAGGAATCGTTGATTATGAAAAAAGCATTGCAAAAACCTATCTGACAAACGAGCAGAGCCGTGATAATACCCTTCAGTACAATCCTCAGACGATGGCTGAACTTTCAACACTGGTAAAGGGAGTTGATCTTCCTTCTTATCTTAAAAAAGTAGGGGTAAATACAGACAGAGTAATCATTGGGGAATTAGGATATTATAAAAACTTTGATAAACTGGTAAATGCACAGAACCTTCAGGTTATTAAAGACTACCTTAAGTTCCATATGATCAGCGGAAATGCTTCTTATCTGAGTGAGAAACTGGGCGACATGAAATTTGCTTTCTATGGCAAATATTTAAGAGGCCAGCAGGAACAAAGAGCATTGAATAAAAGAGGTTTTGAGCTGATTAACGGTAATCTGGGAGAAGCATTCGGTAAACTGTATGTAGAGAAATACTTCCCTGCAGAAGCTAAAGCCCAAATGGTAGAACTTATCGATTACTTAAAGAAAAGCTTTGTAGTTCACATCAACAACTTAGCCTGGATGTCATCAACAACCAAGGAAAAAGCCCTTAAGAAGCTGAACAAATTTACCGTGAAAGTTGCTTATCCAGATAAATGGAAAGACTATTCAAAATTAGAAATCATTCCTGAATCAAAAGGAGGTACTCTATATAAAAACCTTCAGAGCATCAGCGAATGGCAGTATAACAGAGAGCTGGCTAAAGTAGGAAAACCTGTAGATAAAACAGAATGGGGAATGACTCCGCAAACTGTAAATGCTTACTACAACCCGGTATACAACGAGATCGTATTCCCTGCCGCTATCCTTCAGCCGCCATTCTTCAACCCTAAAGCAGATGCAGCTGTGAATTTTGGTGGAATCGGTGCAGTAATCGGACACGAAATGAGCCACGGATTTGATGATTCAGGCGCTCAGTTTGATGCAGACGGTAACCTTGTTGACTGGTGGACCCCTGAAGATAAGGCAAACTTTGAAAAAGCAACAAAAGCTCTTGCTGCTCAATACGACAAATATGAGCCTGTAAAAGGAACTTTTGTAAACGGTACTTTCACCAACGGTGAAAATATTGCAGACTTAGGTGGGGTAAACATCGCTTACGACGCCCTTCAGATGTATCTGAAAGATAAAGGAAACCCGGGAAAAATCAGTGGATTCACTCAGGATCAGAGATTCTTCCTGAGCTGGGCTACTGTATGGAGAACATTATCCAGCGAGAAATACCTGATTAATCAGGTGAAAACTGACCCACACTCTCCGGGATATTTCAGAAGCTTTGGTCCGCTAATTAATGTTGATGCTTTCTACAAAGCATTCGATGTGAAAAAAGGAGATAAATTATATAAAACTCCGGAAGACAGAATCAAAATCTGGTAAACATACTCAACCGCTCAGTAATGGGCGGTTTTTGTTTTTTTAGGTATTAGGTATTAGGTATTAGGTATTAGGTGGGGGCTAATTTGTAATAAACGTTTCTTATTTAAATTAACTAATGAATTTGAAACTACAAACTTGCTTTTCTGTCATTTACTATTATAAATTGAAGGGTTGCTATATTCAAGAGGAGTGGGCTTTAGTCCGCTCACCTTATATTGTATTATTGATCCTATTCTGGGCTTTAGCCCACTTTTTCAATAAATATTCCATTCCATCGACCTTATCCAGGATTTAAAAATATTGATTTTAGAAGTGAATTTACATCATCATGTAACAAACTATAAATCAGGATATACCTATTAAGAAATGGATACCAATGAAAAAGCTGATATTTTCTTTATCTCTGATAACAGGGATCTCTGCACAGAATACAATGAATGCACAAACTAAAACGGCTAAAACAGCAGTTAATCATACAGAGAAAGGTTTAGATCTCGCAGCAATAGATCCTTCGGTTCGCCCACAGGATGATTTTTATAATTATGTGAACGGAACATGGATGAAAACAGCGAAAGTTCCTGCCGATAAACCGGCTTGGGGAAGTTTTGACAAATTAGCAGAGGATACGGATAATAATTCCATGATAATTCTGAACTCTCTTCTGACAGATAAGTTTGCTGAAGGAAGTGAAGGTAAGAAAATTCAGGACCTGTATGCCAGTTACATGAATATGCAGAAGAGAAATGCGGATGGAATTAAACCTATTCAGGAAAAGCTTAATAAAATTGATGCCATCAAAAATCTTACTGATCTTCAGAACTATCTGGCTTCTGTTACAAAAAGTGGAGAAAACAATTTCTATGGATGGTCTGTAAGTGCAGATCGTAAAAATTCTAAAATGAATGCTGTTTATTTGGGAGTTCCATCTTTAGGGCTTCTAGGAAGGGATTATTACCAGAAAATCAATGAAAAAAATACAGAAGCTCTTACTGAATACCAGAAGTATGTCGCATTGATGTTAAAAGAATTAGGATATACCAATCCGGATGCCGCTGCAAAAGGAATCGTTGATTATGAAAAAAGCATTGCAAAAACCTATTTAACAAACGAGCAGAGCCGTGATAATACCCTTCAGTACAATCCTCAGACGATGGCTGAGCTTTCAGCACTGGTAAAAGGAATTGATATTCCTGCCTATCTTAAAAAAGCAGGCGTAAATACAGATAAAGTTATTATTGGAGAACTGAATTACTACAAAAATCTGGATCAGTTAATAAATGCCCCAAATATTCAGGTGATTAAAGATTACATGAAATTTCATCTGATTAATGGGAATGCAACTTATCTAAGTGAAAAGCTGGATACTATTAATTTTAACTTTTATGGAAAATACTTATTCGGTCAGCAGGAACAGAGAGCATTGGATAAAAGAGGACTTGAATTGATTAACAGAAATATAGGAGAAGCTTTCGGTAAATTATATGTTGAAAAATATTTTCCGGCCGAATCTAAAGCCCAGATGGTTGAACTGATTGATTATTTAAAGAAAAGTTTTGCGGTTCACATCAAAAACTTGACATGGATGTCAGCCGCCACCAAAGAGAGAGCCATGGATAAGCTCAATAAGTTTAGTGTAAAAGTGGGCTATCCGGATCAATGGAAAGACTATTCAGCATTAGAAATTATTCCGGGAAGTACCTTGTATAAAAATCTTCAGAATATTGCTGAATGGAATTATAATAAGAAACTGGAAAAAATAGGAAAACCCGTTGACAAATCAGAATGGGGAATGACACCGCAAACTGTAAATGCCTATTATAGAACTGTAAACAATGAAATTGTATTTCCTGCAGCCATTCTTCAACCTCCGTTCTTTAATCCTAAAGCTGATGCAGCAGTAAATTTTGGTGGGATAGGAGCCGTTATCGGTCACGAAATAAGCCATGGGTTTGATGATTCAGGAGCTCAGTTCGATGGAGACGGAAATCTGGTAGACTGGTGGATGCCTGAAGATAAAGCCAATTTTGAGAAAGCTACAAAAGCACTTGTCGCCCAATATGACAAGTATGAGCCTGTGAAAGGATCTTTCATCAACGGAACCCACACTAACGGAGAAAACATTGCCGATCTAGGTGGTGTAAATATTGCTTACGATGCCTTACAAATGTATTTAAACGATAAAGGGAATCCCGGAAAAATCAGTGGGTTTACCCCTGAACAAAGATTTTTTATGAGCTGGGCTACCATCTGGAAAACCAAAGCACCAGAAAAATACCTGCTTCTTCAGATAAAGATTGATAAACATTCTCCTGGATACCTTAGAAGCTTTGCCCCGTTGATTAATATTGATGCTTTCTACAAAGCCTTCGATGTGAAAAAAGGAGATCAGCTATATAAAGCTCCTGAAGATCGAATCAAAATCTGGTAAACATACCCAACCGCTCATTAATGGGCGGTTTTTGTTTTTTTAGGTATTAGGTATTAGGTGGGAGCTAATTTGTAATCATTTCATCAGCTTTAACCAAAATGAACATTCACATCAATCTCCATAATATTTTTATCTCTATACCCATAAATCTTCAAACTCAAGATGTAGACTTGTTATCATTTATGAATTATCGCTCATTATTTATTATTAAAGTTCGTATATTTGATCAGTTTGTGTACAATCAAAAATTATCTTTAATGAAAAAGCTAAATATTGGAATACTGGCCCTTTCGGGTATTGTATTTTTAAATTCGTGCGGTACGGCTAAAACGGCTGGAACAGAAAACAAAACTGAAACTACAGCTGCCGTTGCAGAACCGGTAAAAGGAAAAATGAAAGAGGAAGGGATTAATTTATCTTATATGGATAAAAGTATCCGCCCGCAGGATGACTTTTTTAGCTATGTGAACGGAAATTGGGTGAAAACTACTCAGATTCCTTCAGATAAAGCAAGTTGGGGGTCTTTCAATGCGTTGAGAGAAAATGTGGATGATGCTTCCCTTGATATTCTGAACAAAATTTTATCCGAAACTTACACAGAAGGATCAGAAGGACAGAAAATTCAGAATCTGTACGCATCTTTTATGGATGTAAATAAAAGAAATGCAGACGGGCTGGCTCCGATTAAAGCAGATCTGGCAAAGATTGATGCCATTAAAAACCTTAATGACCTTCAGAAATATCTTCTTGAAGCTACAAAATTGGGAGACAACTCTTTCTATGGATGGAGAGTAAGTGCGGATATGAAGAATTCTACCATGAATGCAGTATATCTTGGCGGTCCTGATCTAGGATTGGGAAGAGATTATTACCAAAAAGTAAATGATGCCAATACAAAAACATTAGCAGAATACCAGACCTACGTAGGAAAGCTGTTTGATGTTTTGGAAAATAAGAATTCTGCACAATCGGCTCAGAATGTGGTGGCTTTTGAAAAGCAGCTTGCCAATTATTTGCTGACTTTGGAGCAGAACAGAGATGCCAACCTTAGATATAACCCTAAAAATGTATCCGAACTGTCAGGTATCATTAAGAACATCAACCTTGCACAATACCTGAAAGATGCTGGAGTAAATACAGATCGTGTTATCATTGGTGAACTGAAATATTATCAGAATATGGATCAGTTCCTGACAGAGAAAAATCTTCCGCTATTAAAAGACTACCTGAAATATCACCTGATCAACGGGAATGCCAGCAATCTTGATGACAAACTTGAACAGATCAGATTTGATTTCTATTCCAAATATCTTCAGGGGCAGAAAGAACAGCGCCCGATGAACAAAAGGGGGCTTGCTCTTGTGAATAGTGTGCTGGGAGAAGCTTTCGGGAAATTATATGTTGAAAAATACTTTACTCCTGAAGCAAAAGCTCAGATGGAAACCTATATTGACTACCTTTTAAAATCATTCAAAACGCATATTAATGATATAGACTGGATGTCTCCGGCTACCAAAGTAAAAGCTCAGGAAAAACTTTCTAAATTTACGGTTAAGATCGCCTATCCTGACAAATGGAAGGATTACACAAAGTTAAAAGTGGAGTCTCCAAAACAGGGAGCTACATTATATTCAAACCTGCAGAATGTTTCGGCATGGCAGTATCAGAGAAGCTTAGATAAAGTAGGAAAACCTGTTGATAAAACAGAGTGGGGAATGTCTCCGCAAACGGTAAATGCTTACTATAGCGGATCAAATAACGAAATTGTATTCCCTGCAGCAATCCTTCAGCCTCCTTTCTATAACCCGAAGGCAGATGCCGCAGTTAATTTCGGAGGAATCGGAGCAGTAATCGGTCACGAAATCTCCCACGGATTTGATGACAGCGGCTCCCGATTTGATGGCGACGGAAACCTGAATAACTGGTGGACAGATCAGGACCGTAAAAACTTTGATGCAAAAGTAGGACAACTGGCAGCCCAATACAGCGCTTATGAACCCGTAAAAGGAAGTTTCGTGAACGGTAAATTCACAAGCGGTGAAAATATTGGTGACCTGGGTGGAGTAGCGGTTGCATACGACGCCCTTCAGATGTATCTTAAAGATAAAGGAAATCCGGGCAAGATCAGCGGATTTACTCAGGATCAGAGATTCTTTATGAGTTGGGCAACCGTATGGAGAACAAAAGCTACAGATCAGTTTATGATCAATCAGGTGAAGACAGATCCTCACTCTCCGGGAGTTTTCAGAGCATTTGGGCCGCTGGTTAATCAGGATGCATTTATCAAAGCATTTGATATTAAACCTGGAGACAAAATGTACAAAGCCCCACAGGACAGAATAAAAATTTGGTAAGACCTGCCAAAAAATTGTTAGAAAATAAAAACGCATCAGAAATGGTGCGTTTTTATTTTATTTTTCATAGTTTAGTGACAACATAACAAGATGATATTCCGTTATAATATAATTGGTTAAATTAAATATTTCAAGAAAAATCTTGACAAAATTTTGTATGTTACAGTTTTTTTTTAAATTTAAACATTGGATTAGTAATTTATTGAGTATATCAGTAAATTGCTCTTAGACAGATCCTAATCAAAATCAGAAATCTCAAAATAATAATAATATGGCAATGTTTAATTATGGTGTTGGCGGAAACGAGGTAAAAGTAGACGCTAATGAAGCTATCCAGGAAATACAGGAAAATAAATCACTGATAGTAAGCCAGCTTACAACAGAAGAATCGTATACCCCTGAAATTGTAACAGGATTAAAAACCGTAGAAGATGTCTTCAGACATTTCCAGCCTTCTGTAGCGGTACAGCATGAAACAGAGGATGGCGGTATGGTAGAAGAAGAATTCCGTTTTCAGAATCTTGGGGACTTTACACCCAAAAGTCTTACCCAAAAATCAGATTATCTACAGCAGCTTAGCATGGAACAGGAGCAGTACAATAAAATCGTACGCCAGCTGAAAACCAATAAGATACTGCGTAATATGCTGGAGAACGATCAGACAAGAGCTGCGTTCATTGAAGTATTGAAAGAAGTGGCACAAGAACTTGAAAAATAATTACATTAAATCAAATCATGGATAGCAAATTACAAGCACAAGAAAGCCAGCAGCAGGGACAACAGCAGCAGCACTCCGGGCAGCCGAAGGGCAACCCGCTTGCAGAGCTTAATAAAATGGGAGGTTTTGGCTTTGTTGAATCCGTTGTAGACGGTATCGCCAATATGAACCCAACAAGAAAGGCAAGAAAAGAAATCTTCCTGAACGACTCCAATAAAGCAGAGGAAAGAAAAGAACTTCTCCAGAAAATTAACCTGTGGGTTAGCCTGTTGGAAGGAAACGAATCTGCAGATAAAATGGCCGATACTTGCAAGACAAAAGCTCAGGCCGCAGATCAGAATTTAAAAACCAATCTGAAAAATACACTCGATGCAGTCCGTATGCTGGAAACCAACTACAGAACAGTAGCTCAATTCTATAAAAATACAGAACTGGATAAAGTAGATAACGTAAGCATCGTTAACGCCAGCCTTGAACAGGTTTCAGATCTGGATAATCCACTGTTCATTGATGCTATTTCTGAAGAATTCAAAAATTACTATGACCGTTTAGACCTTAGAGATAACTACTCACTTCTTGCGATTCCTGGATATTTAGGATCCAATAAAGTGATTGAAAAATGGGCTAAGATCTGTAACGAGAACAAAGTAATGATGGTTACAGATTTCGCCAACCTTGATAAGCCGGATGATGTGGTAGATTTATTCCACTCTGCCAACCTTACAGGTGGTGAGCTTCACAGAAGTAACGTGATCATGACATGTAACTGGTTAGTGGGTAGAGGAAAAGCTGAAGAAGTAGGAGAAGAGGAAAACGTAGAACTTCCGCCTTCCACTTCATTAGCTGGAAAAATCCACAAAACACTGATGTCTCAGGTAGCAGCAGGTAAAAAACACGGTAACATTAACGAAGTAGATGCCGTAAAATTCGAACTGAAGAAAAGTGAAATTTCTCAGTTGGAAAAAATGGGACTTGTACCAATGGTTAATGAATATGGAAAGATCATGGCTTTCTCTGCGAAAACATTATTCACAGGAGATAACATTGGTCTTCAGACCTATTCCGTAGTTCGTGTATTCGACTATGTAACCAAAGTATTACTGGACTTCCTGAACAGAAGAGCTTTTGAAAACTGGAATGCCAAGAATGAAGATGATCTGAGAAGACAGATTGTAACATTCCTGGACAACATCAAAGGCCCGGATAAACTGATCGAAAAGTTCAAAATTGTTCGTTTTGAACAGGACAGAGTAAACAAAGACAGAGTATGGCTTGACATCCGTATGACGCCTTATTTCCCTACAAAAAGTTTCGTTATCAAACTAGACGGACACAAGGGTGATGATGGTAACGAATGGGATGCACAGTATACTCAGGAATAATTACAACCCAACTTTTAATAATAAAAACCGATGCATTTTTTACATCGGTTTTTTACTGCCAAATCACATGAAAATTAATATAACCTTAAAAACATATGCTCTCCCGGTAGCTGTAATGCTTGTTCTGACAGGCTGTGAAAAGAAATATCAAAGCCCTGATCATTATAAAATAGATTATTTTAAAAACGAACGCCAGGAAGGGAAAGCTTATATCATGAATGAAGAAGAATGTTTTGACGCCAGTGAACTGGTGGTCGGAAGTTCCTCTGTAAAACTGGTAGACAGTTCATCAGGGAGAGGAAAGCCGTTCTTTCTTTACCAGGTGAGAAACGGAAAAATCCTGAAAACAGTGAGAGATTCTGTCATGAACTATCCTTTCATGTTTTTATCACACCAGAGGCTTAAGCTTAAAAATGATTCCATGTACGTCTATCTGAAAAGGCTCGAAGGATATACTCTGATCAGAAAAGACAGAAACCTTAACTACCAATGGCTGAAGGCAGCTCCGGTATATTCCATTAAAAAAGATAAATAATCAATGGCTGGAAGAAGGAAGCTGGAAGTTGCTTCTGGTTATAGGTATAGAAAGACATTGTAAAATCAAAATACTATAAAAAAGATAAAGATAGATCAGCACTTATTATTGATGATATTTATAGCTCCCGGCTTCAATCCTTTATAAATCAAAATAAGTTTATCTTTGCATAACGGGAGTGTAGTTGTATATTAAGCTAAGCATTCCTTCAATTATTTAAACAGACTGAGGTTTTTGGAAAAAGATCATAAAAGTTCGGGCTTTCTCCATATTGGAAACAAGCTTTTAAACTGGTACAAGAAGAATGCAAGAGACCTGCCGTTCAGGCAGACGAAAGACCCTTACAAAATCTGGATCTGCGAAATTGTTTTTCAGCAGACGAGGATCAGTCAGGGGCTGGGTCATTATAATAGCTTTATTAAAAGATTTCCCGATGTAAAAACTTTAGCTGAAGCTGAAGAAGATGAGGTTCTGTTATACTGGAAAGGATTGGGATATTACTCAAGAGCAATCAATATCCATAAGGCCGCTCAGCAGATTATGAATGATTATCAAGGTACATTTCCGGAACAGTATGAAGAGATTTTAAAACTGAAAGGGGTGGGAAAATATACCGCCGCCGCTATTTCAAGTATTTGTTTTGGAGGAAGAATGCCAGCAGTTGACGGCAACTTTTACAGAGTATTGAGCCGTATTTTTGCAGATGATTTCGATATTTCCAGTTCAAAAGCCTTTACCTATTTTTCTGAACTGGCCTTCCTGATAATGCCTGAAAGTGCAGGCGACTTTAATCAGGCTATGATGGACATAGGTTCCGAAGTTTGTAAACCCAAGAATCCTCTTTGTGGGGAATGTCCTGTGAATGAAGACTGTCTAGCATTCTCTTTACAGAAAGTTTCTGATTTTCCGGTGAAGACCAAAAAAGTAAAAGCAGAAGACCTTGCTCTACAATACTATTTTGTGCACAGAAACGGACAGTTTTTAATTCAGCAGAGAAAAGACGATTTTATCTGGAAGAAATTATTTGAGTTTTTATCAGAGTTCCCAGCGGAACTCAAACCCTTTATCAGAAACACAAAAACAATTTCCCATAAGCTGACCCACAAGAACCTGACCATTGAAATTACCGATATAGAAGTAGTGTCTGAGGCGGCCTGGAATAGCTTTACAGAGCAGAATCAGTACATTGTCACAGACTTTGAAGCCTTTCATGAAAGGTCTTTTCCGAAGCCTTTGGAAAACTACATTCAAAACTCACTGAAAGACTGAAATTTGTCTTCCTAAATCTGAAATCTAATTTGTACTTTTGCAAAATGATTAAAAACGTCATTTTTATTTTCATCACGCTGCTTGTTGTTTCATGTGGGAAAGATTCGGTTCCCAAACCTTACGGAGAACTTCGTCTGGAATATCCTGCACCGAAATACCAGAAATTTGAAAGCAGCTGTGCTTATACCTTTGAATATTCAGACTTTGCATCATTAACACCCGCCAAAAAGCCGTGCTGGTATTATCTGAACTATCCGCAAATGAAGGCTAAGGTATTCGTAACCTATTACCCGATACAAAACGATTTTGCAGATCATATCAAGGAAGCAGAAAAAATGGTATACGAACATACCGTGAAAGCCAGTTCCATAGAAACCAAATCTTTTGAATACCCTGAAAAAAAGGTATACGGAAACTTCTATGAATTGAAAGGACAGAGTGCTTCCAATCTTCAGTTTTACATTACAGACAGCACAAAACATTTTGTGACTGCTTATTTATACTTTAATACAAGACCAAAGCCGGATTCTCTGGCTCCCGCAGTGAACTATATCAAAAATGATATGAAGCACCTGCTGGATACTTTTGAATGGAAAAAATAAATTACTTTTAAAATACATTGAAAAATATATGAAACTTTTAGTTGTAGGAAGTGTTGCATTTGATGCAATCGAGACGCCATTTGGTAAAACAGATAAAATTTTAGGAGGTGCTGCCACATACATCAGCATTACTTCATCTATTTTAGGCGTTAAATCTGGTATTGTTTCTGTAGTAGGAGGAGATTTTCCACAGGAACATCTTGATATGTTCTCCGGAAGAGATGTGAACATCGAAGGAATTGAGATCGTAAAAGAAGGAAAAACGTTCTTCTGGTCCGGAAAATATCACAACGATCTGAACACAAGAGATACTTTAGCTACAGAAGTGAATGTTTTGGAAAACTTTGATCCGAAAATTCCAGATTCGATGCAGAATGCAGAGATCTTGCTGCTTGGAAACCTGCACCCGGGTGTTCAGCTTTCCGTATTGGAAAAAATGAATGAACGTCCTAAACTTGTGATCCTGGATACCATGAATTTCTGGATGGATACGGCTTGGGATATTCTGATGGATATGATTGCTAAAACAGATGTGATCACCATCAATGATGAGGAAGCAAGACAGCTTTCAGGAGAATATTCCTTAGTAAAAGCGGCTAAAAAGATCCACGAAATGGGACCTCAATATGTCATTATCAAAAAAGGAGAGCACGGAGCCCTTCTTTTCCACGACAGCAAAGTATTCGCTATTCCTGCGCTTCCGTTAGAAGAAGTTTTCGATCCAACCGGAGCCGGAGATACTTTCGCAGGAGGCTTTGCCGCTTATCTTGCTAAAAAAGGAAAATTTGATTTTGAGACCATGAAATCTGCATTAATCGTAGGTTCTGCCATGGCTTCTTTCACCGTTGAAAAATTCGGAACAGAAAGAATTCAGGAAGTAAATGAATCTGATATGTTCAGCAGATTGAGACAATTCAAAGAATTAACGACATTTGATGTTGAACTGCAATAAATAAGTCTTTTTAAGAAATATTTATAATAAAAAATTTAGTGTAATTCATTAAGAATTCTAAATTTGCAACTTGTTTAAAATAGTAAAATGACAAATAAACTAAAAATCACTTTTCTCCTTGGGATTTTCATGATGATATTCTCTTCAAACATGATAAATGCCCAGCTAAAACCAGGAGAATTAGTGGATGGTATTGCGGCTGTAATCGGAGATGAAATTGTTCTGGAATCTGATGTAAACGAACAGATGCACTACGCAAAACAGCAGGGAGCTTCTAATACGGATAAGTGTGAGTTCCTGGAAAATCTGATCAGCAATAAGCTTTTGGTATACGAAGCAAAAAAAGATACATTAATTGAAAACCGTTCTGCTGCCATTAAAGAGCAGGCGAATGCGAAATACCGTCAGCTTCTTTCTCAGTTCCCGGACGAAAAAACAATGTTAGCTGCCTATAAGTTCAGAAACGGATATGAAATGAAAAATGCGATCGAGAAGATCGATACTGACCAGTACTACGGGCAGGCAAAATATCAGCGTGTTACAGAAAAAGCAGACGTTACTCCTAATGAAGTAACAGACTTTTATAACCTATATAAAATGCAGCTTCCTGAGGTAAAAGATGAAATTTCTATGGCTCAGATTGCCATGTATCCTAAACTGACTGAAGCGCATAAAGATGACCTTATTAAACGTCTTAAGAAAATCAAACAGGATATCCTGGGCGGTGAAACTTTTGAAAGCCAGGCAAGAATTTATTCCGAGGATGAAGGATCTGCTGCCACCGGAGGTCTGTATAAAAATATCTACAAAGGACAAATGGTAAAACCATTTGAAGCGGCTGCGCTGAATCTTCAGGAAAATGAAATTTCAGAACCGATTGAGTCTGAATTCGGATATCATATTATTCAGTTACTGAAGAAGTCAGGTAAAGTATATGATGCACGCCACATTCTTTTAAAGGCTACTCCTACTGATGATGAAATCAAGACTGCTAAAGCTAAGCTTGATAGCATCAAAGGATTGATCCAGGATGGGAAAATGACATTTAAAGATGCTGCGTTTAAATTTTCAGATGATAAAAGAACCAAGTTCAATGCTGGGGTTATTCCCGGAGCAGATGGTTCTGATAAAATTGAAAGAGAAAGCATTCCAGGAACAATCAGCTATGAATTGGCAGGGCTGAATAAAGGAGATATCACTCCCGCTTTTGAAGAAGAGGAAAACAAAAGAAAGCTGGTGAAGATCATCAAAATTGAAGATGTAATTCCTGCTCACCAGATTACGCTGGAAACAGATTATAACAGAATCAAGCAAATGGCACTCAATAAGAAAAAGAACGAGATGGTTGAGAAGTTCGTTAATTCTAAACTTCCTACAATCTTTATGTCGATAGACGGCCGTTATGACAGTTGTAATTTCAAAGCCAACTGGAAAAAAGAATCACTCAAAAAATAAAATATAAACCTTCAGAATTTCTGGAGGTTTTTTTGTGTCTAAAAAAATAAATACTTATTTCCGAAACACTTTGTTTTTAGTATTTTTACGCATGAGCAATTTCATAGACTTTAATTCAGCAAAAAAACTTCATCAGATGCAGACAGAGCAGAATAGAATTACACAGCTTTTTAATATACAATATCCAATAATTCAGGCCGGAATGATCTGGCATTCCGGATGGAGGCTCGCTTCGGCAGTTTCCAACTGCGGAGGACTGGGATTAATAGGAGCGGGAAGTATGTATCCCGATATCCTGAGAGAAAACATTCAAAAATGTAAATTGGCCACCGACAAGCCGTTCGGAGTGAATGTTCCCATGTTATATCCTAATCTTGAAGAAATTATCCAGATTATCTTAGAAGAAGGAGTGAAAATAGTGTTCACCTCCGCAGGAAATCCTAAAACATATACAGAAACCCTTCAGAAAGAAGGTCTGACTGTTGCCCATGTAGTGTCTTCAACCAAATTTGCCGTAAAATGTGAAGAAGCAGGTGTAGATGCCGTTGTCGCTGAAGGTTTTGAAGCCGGAGGACATAACGGAAGAGATGAGACCACAACTTTCTGCCTGATCCCTAATGTAAAGCAGCATATCTCCAAACCATTGATTGCAGCGGGTGGAATAGCATTAGGCTCACAGATGAAGGCCGCTATGATTTTAGGAGCAGATGGTGTACAGATTGGTTCCCGTTTCGCTGCCACTGTAGAAGCCAGTGCTCATGAAAACTGGAAAAAGAAAATTACAGAACTCAATGAAGGAGATACCCATCTTACTTTAAAAGAACTGGCTCCGGTAAGGATGGTGAAAAATAAATTCTTTAACGAATTGGAAGGTATCTACCAATCCGGAAGAAATAAAGAAGCTTTAACAGCATCTTTAGGAAGAGCCAGAGCAAAGCGAGGAATGTTTGAAGGAGATATGGAAGACGGAGAACTGGAGATCGGACAGGTGTCAGCATTAATTCATGATATTCTTCCGGTAGAAACAGTGTTCAGTACACTCTTGAAAGAATTTGAAGAAGCAAAATCACCGTCTTTGTAAATAACCTCAGCTCAGGATAAGAATATCTGATGGTTGCAGGTTTGAAGCTGGGTGATGGAAGAAGGACGTTATAAAGGTCATCGATAATAAGTGTTGACCTGTTTTTATTTAATTTGATTTTTTGGTGGCTTTCAATACCTATAACAGAAGTAACTTCCAGCCTCCTTCTTCCGTCTTCCAGCCTTTTATATTTAAACTCTGTATTTTAATGTGGGAATTATTTTCATTAATTAATACATTTGCCCGGACGTTTTATAAAAGCGATAAAACGGAATTAAACAAATTGCAGCAAAAAATCATGACCCAAAGCAAGCTGACAGACATCAATGGAACTGAAATTTATATAGAATACAATAATCGTTTTGAAGGCCGTCCTGTCATTGTTTTTCTCCATGATTCGTTAGGTTGTGTACAGCTTTGGAGAGACCTTCCCGCTCAGTTGTCAGAAGCAGCAGAATGTAATTTTCTGGCATATGACAGATCAGGTTACGGGAAATCAGGTCCCATGCTTACCCATAAAAGACCCGTCAATTACATGGAACTGGAAGCTGATTTTCTGAACGAACTGCTGACAAAACTTAACATCAACAATGCCATTTTATTTGGCCACAGCGACGGCGGAACAATCGCCCTGATCACCGCTGCAAAATATCCGGAAAAGACAAAAGCCGTAGTGTGTGAGGCAGGACATATTTTTGTAGAAGAAATCACATTAAAAGGTGTATATGATGCATGGGAAGCCTACAAAACAACCAATCTTCCGGAACGTCTGAAAAAATACCATGGCGACAAAGTAGAAACACTCTTCAGAGCCTGGACCGAAACCTGGACGAGAGAAGACTACAGAATCTGGAATATAGAATATCTTTTAAAAGACATCAAATGCCCGCTATTGTTCATTCAGGGACAAGCTGATGAATACGGAACCCTGGACCAGGTTGAAAAAACAGTAACCCAGGTAAGCGGTCCAGCAGAAAAATACATCATTCCCGAAATAGGACACACTCCCCACAAAGAAACTCCGGAATTGGTTTTGAAAAAGACCACAGAATTTATTAAAAAATTATAGATTTTTTCTAACCCTATTAAACAATCCTGTATCATTACAAAACGGGCTTCAGCCCATTTAAAATAAAAAAAACATCATATTAACCTCCCGGTAATCCGGAATGAAATTATTCTTGATTTCTATCGAAATATTCAATCCCACACATTCCCCAATCTCAACATTTCATAAATCTTTTATTAATTTTGTATAAATCTTAATAGTCAAGAAAAAAGATGCGGTTAATCGTCCCGGCAGAACCTGTTCCTATTCAGGAAATAGCTGTTAATAACAATATAAAGCTCTTCATTAAAAGGGAAGATCTTATTCATCCCTATATCTCGGGGAATAAATACTGGAAACTATTCTATAATATCAACCGGTATCTCGATAAAAATCCTGGAAAACCTTATGTTATTACTTTTGGTGGTGCATTTTCCAATCATATTGCTGCGGTCGCGGCAGCTGGGAATGCTGCGGGAATTCCAACGTTAGGTGTGATAAGAGGTGAGGAACTCCGGGATAAATGGCGGGATAACCCTACATTGCTTTTTGCCAAAAGAAACGGGATGAATTTGAAATTTGTAACCCGTGAAGAATATCGGCATAAAGAAAAATTAACCGAATTTCTTCAGCTCGAATTTCCCGAAGCGCTTGTAGTACCAGAAGGAGGAACAAACAAAGAGGCTGTAGAAGGCATAAAAATGATGCTGAATGACCAAACAAAAGATTTTGATTATCTTTGCACCGCGGTAGGAACCGGAGGAACCATTGCAGGGATCTCAAAATTTTGTGAAGAAAATCAGAAAGTTATAGGATTTAAAGTGGTTGACGATGATTCACTGGAGAATAAAATAGTTGAATTAACTTCAAGACGGAATTTTGATCTAATAGATTCATGTTTTGGAGGTTATGGTAAAATAAAAGATGAGAACATCCGTTTTATCAATGACTTCAAAGAAAAATATGGAACTCCGTTGGAACCGGTTTATACAGGAAAGATGATGCAGAAGGTTTTCGAACTAATTGATGAAGGATATTTTCCTGAACACAGCAGAATTTTGTGCTTTCATACAGGCGGACTGCAGGGAATTGAAGGCGCTAATCTGCTTTTAGAAAAACAGAACAGAAATTTAATTATATAAGTAAATTGAAAAACATGAAAAGACTTCTCTTACTAATAAGCCTTTTAGTTTTATCAAAATTTTCAGCTCAGGGCTGGGCCACTGAAGATCAGTATATCCAAAGATTTGCTAAATACGCCGTAGAGGAAATGGAAAAATATAAAATTCCGGCTTCTATTACTTTGGCTCAGGGTCTTTTAGAGACTGGGGGTGGACAGAGCAGACTGGCTCAGGAAGGCAAAAATCACTTCGGAATAAAATGTAAGGAAGACTGGACGGGTAAAACCATGAAACATACAGACGATGCACCTAACGAATGTTTCCGTGTATATGATGATCCGAGACAGTCCTATGAAGACCACTCCATATTCTTAGCAACAAGAAAATACTACGCGAATCTTTTCAAATTGGATATGAAAGATTACAGAGCATGGGCGCACGGTCTTAAAAAAGCAGGTTATGCCACCAATCCGCGCTACGCTTCCATCCTGATCAGCAAAATTGAAAAATATAAGCTTTACGAATACGATAATACTACTACCAATGAAGTATTGTATGCGGTTCTTAAAATGTATCCGGACCTGAAGGATGATAGAAATTTCATGGCTCAGCTGGAACCGTCAAAAGCAGTAAAAAAAGTTAAAGATCCTGTTACGGTAGAAGTTCCTTACAAGCAAACATCATATGCCCAGCAGCAGAAAAGGGTAGAAAGGATCAAAACAAAAGCGGAAATTCTGAATTCAATTATTATCAAAAGCCATCCGAACGAAGGCCTGAAATACATCGTTATTCCAGAAGATACCAATGTGAAATTCATTGCCAATAAATTTAAAGTAAGCGAAAGCAGACTAATGAAATGGAATGATCTGGACAGTGATGTCTTAAAGAAAAATGACATTGTCTTCCTTGAATCCAAAAATTCTGCAGGAAATACAGCCACTTATAAAGCAGAATCTGGCGAAGATATGCATGATATCGCCCAGAAATTCGGAATCAAGCTGAATAAACTCTATGCTAAAAACCGTATGGACGAAGGCCAGCAGCCTTCTGCGGGACAGCTGATCTATTTAATAGACAAAAAACCAAGAAATTAATTTTTTGTTGGTAGTTTTCAGGGGCAACCCAGAACTGCCAACCAGCAACTAATATATGAAATACCAAAGAAGTTCGGCTTTATTTGATGAAGCTTACCAATACATTCCGGGCGGAGTAAACTCTCCCGTACGTGCATTCAAATCAGTAGGAGGAGTTCCTGTTTTTATGAAATCAGCGAAAGGGGCTTACCTTACAGATGCAGATGATAATACCTATATCGATTACATCAATTCATGGGGACCCGCCATTTTAGGACATACTCATCCTGAAGTACTGGAAGAGCTGAAACTACAGGCCGAAAAAGGATTCTCTTTTGGTGCGCCTACAGAACTGGAAACCGAAATTGCAAAATTCATTGTAGAAAATGTTCCCAATATTGACCAGATCAGAATGGTTTCTTCCGGTACAGAAGCTTGTATGAGCGCAGTAAGGCTGGCAAGAGGCTTCACCAAAAGAGATAAAATCATCAAGTTTGAAGGCTGTTATCACGGGCATTCAGATTCATTCCTGATTAAAGCAGGAAGTGGTGCAGCTACTTTCGGGAATCCAAATTCTCCGGGAGTAACAGAAGGTACGGCAAAAGATACTCTTTTGGCCCGTTATAATGATATAGAGCAGGTTCAGGATTTGTTCCGTCATAATCCGGGAGAAATTGCTGCTATTATCATTGAACCGGTAGCCGGAAATATGGGTTGTGTACTTCCTGAAAATAATTTCCTGCAAAACCTTAGAAAAATCTGCGACGAAAACGGGGCTTTACTGATTTTTGATGAAGTAATGACCGGTTTCAGACTGGCTTTTGGAGGAGCTCAGGAATTATTTAATGTAAAAGCAGACCTTGTGACCTACGGAAAAGTAATCGGTGGCGGACTGCCGGTAGGAGCCTTCGCAGGAAGAAATGAAATCATGGACCATCTTGCTCCAAAAGGTGGGGTTTATCAGGCCGGAACATTAAGTGGAAATCCTTTGGCTATGAGAGCTGGATTGAAAACGCTTCAGCTGATTAAAAATGATCCGGAATTCTTCAACAGACTGGATAAAACAACAGAAACCTTAAGCATTGAGATCGGAAAAATTCTGAATGAAAAAGACATTGCTCATAAGATTAACAGAAAAGGATCTATGATGTCTGTTTTCTTCCATACCAACAGGGTTTCTAATTTTGATGAGGCTCAGGAAGCTAATCATTCATTATTTAATAATTTCTTCCATCAGATGCTTGAGAACGGAATTTACCTTCCTCCAAGCGGCTATGAAACCTACTTCATTAGTGATGCCATCAAAGAAAAAGAAATTGATATGACACTGGAAGCAGTAAGAAAATTTGAATATTCTAATAAATAAAAATAAGACCGGGTTTAAAATCCGGTTTTTTTATTTTCCACAGATTCCTAAATCTTTTTTAACAGCCAGAAATTCAATACATAACAAACATCTGCGAAATCAGTGCGATCTGTGGGAACTTTATGTAGATTGATATTTTCAAACTTTTCTCACTTTTATGAAGTAATTTCCGACAGATTCCACAGATTTTTTTAATATACAGAAGAAAAATCACATTGTTGGTTGAAACGTTATAAAGAAATAACTTTTTATATGCATCTTTTTCTTTCACCGATTACAGCGCAAACATCTGCGAAATCGGCGCGATCTGCGGGAACTTTATATAAATTATTAATGTTTTTATAAAGTAAATATACCTCAGTGCAGGATAAGAAAATTATACTTATATTAAGTGTTATAATTGATGATCAATTTATAAATTTTTGAAAAAAATATGATGTTATTTGAGTTTTTTTTAAGTGCTCCGTAGGAGTACTATGTTCATAGAATTTAATACATGATCTAAGGAGAGCTCCGTAGGAGCGACCTGATAATTATAATGATTAATATGTTGTTCTGATAGAGCTTTAATACAAACAAAATTTGAAAACAATTATAACTTCAGTCCGGGATAAAATATCTTATTTAGACTGGTTTGAAGTTGGGAGAAGAATACCTGCTAATCTTTTCAATCTGCCTGGTAAAATTACCTGAAGCATAAATTATACAGATTTTGTAATAAACCATACACTTTCTTCACAGCTGTTCTTTTTAATTTTGTCAGAAAGAGATTGGAAATGACGACTTCAGACAATACAATATCCCGTAAGGACTTTATCAGGAACTCAGCGCTGGCAATGGCCGGATTAACTTTAATACCCAACATCATGACTGCATCACCTTTTTTTGATGAGAAAAATGTTTCGGCAAAAGGAAAATTAAGCCTTAAAAATGTCCGTCTGGAAACAGGTTTTACCTATGAGGAAGGCGATGTAATAGCTACGAAAACCGATCTGTTTTATATTGAAGTTGATAACGGAAAAATTACAAAAATTGCTCCGAATCAGCCCAATGCTAAAGCTGTAGATGCAAAAGGCCTGTTGATGCTTCCTGCATTTAAAGACATGCACATCCATCTGGACAAGACTTTCTACGGAGATAAATGGCAGGCGGTAAGAAAAAGAACCGGAGGAATTAAAGGCATGATCGAACTGGAGCAGAAGATGCTTCCTGAAATGCTTAAAAACTCAACATTCAAGGCAGAAAAGATGATTGAACTGTTACAGTCCAAAGGAACATCATTTGCCCGAAGTCACGTGAATATTGAGCCTACGTCAAAACTACAGTCGTTAAAAAACTTACAGAAAGCCCTGGATAATAAAAAGAAAGGCTTTGGAGCAGAGCTGGTGGCTTTTCCTCAACATGGAGTGTTTTATACAGATTCAGTGCCTTATCTGAAAGAAGCTGCTAAGATGGATATTGATTTTATCGGTGGAGTAGATCCGTTCAATGTTGACGGAAATATTGAAAAGGTGGTCGATTTTACGGTTCAGCTGGCTTTAGATCATAAAAAAGGAATCGACATTCACCTGCACGAAACTGCGGATTCAGGGTTGAAAACCGTGGAATATCTGATTGATAAAGTTAATGAAAACCCTTCTCTAAAAGGAAAAACGTATCTGAGCCACTGTTTTATATTGGGCAAATTGGAAGCTGCAAAACAGGAAGAAGTTGCCGAAAAACTGGGAGCTGCACAAATCGGAATTGTCTCTACAATCCCTTTCGGAAGACTGGTTATGCCAATTCCGACTCTATATAAGCATAATGTAACGGTATTAACAGGAAATGACAGTATTGTAGACCACTGGAATACTTTCGGAACGGGAAGTGTGCTTCAGAAAGCCAACCTTATGGCACAGCTTTACGGCTATTCTACAGAGCTTGCGTTATCCAGAAGCTTAAAACTGGCGACAGGAAATATACTTCCACTGGATGATAAAGGAGTTCAGCAATGGCCTAAAACAGGAGATCAGGCAGACTTTGTACTGATAAACGCAAGTTGTTCCGCCGAAGCTGTATCCCGAATTTCAAACGTAGAATCTCTGGTTCATCAGGGAAATGTGGTCTTTTAAATCTCTAACCTTAAAAATGAGGCGCAATGAAAGTTTTAATATTTCTACTGGCATTCGGCAGCATGAGTGCTTGTGAGGCAAAACCCGATGGCTCTCCAAAAGAAAACAGGATGGAACAGAAAGATATAATAGGTCTGGTAAAGAAAAATGATCTGGCAGGAGTAAAATCAGCATTGGATAAAGGAGCAAATGTCAATACCAAAGATAGGATAGGGCGTTCGTTACTGCTGATCGCTACGAGAGAAAAACAGGTTGAAATGGCAAAGCTGTTGGTTTCTTATAAAGCAGATGTTAATCTTCAGGATGACCAGCTGGACAGTCCGTTTCTATATGCCGGAGCAAGCGGTCAGACAGAATTGGTGAAATTATTTTTGGAAAACGGAGCCCGTTTTGACCTGTTCAACCGGTATAATGGTACTGCATTAATTCCTGCCTGCGAAAGAGGACATGTGGAAACCGTGAAAGTATTGGTAAAGACAAAAGGATTTCCAATTAATCACGTGAACCGTTTGGGCTGGACGGCTCTTATGGAGGCCGTAATCCTTGGAAACGGAACCAAAAAATATCAGGAAATCGTAGAGATTTTAAAAGAAAATGGTGCAGATCTCAGCATTCCTGATCATTCCGGAAAAACTCCTCTGCAGCATGCCGAGGCTATGGGATTTGAACAAATTGCCCGGATATTAAGATCCTAAGACAAAATTTGGATATATATAGTTTAGTGTTGACCACAAAAACTACAGACATTTAATCATTTGAATCTTAGAAAAGCAATAAATCTTTTCAAAGAAATAGCCTGTGATTTTCCCGTTCTTTCGGAGTAATCACAGATATAAAAGTGTGATGGATCGTTTGTTTTTGTGGTTTTTTTATTTTCTCGCAGATTCTGCAGATTGAGCAGATTTTTTATTCTGTAGTAAATAGAAATCGTAGATTTCTAAAGACTGATGTGGACTTTTATACACTTAGCATGTAAACTTAGAATTTTTTGAAATAAATTGAAACAGCCTCTTATAATTTTTACTACTTTTAGGAGAAATTCAGACCGCGTGGGCCATCATACAGATCATTTTCCGGTTTTAGGAATTCAGGAGTTCAGTGAAAACCAGCTGAAGGGCTGTAATCTGCTGTTTAATGAACTTTACGGGGCACGTTCCATTGATGATCCCCACAAACATGATTTTTTTATCATTAATCTTTTTGAGCACGGTGTAGGTTCCCATACGATTGATTTTACAGAATATCAGGTAAAAGACCATCAGATCCACCTTGTTTTCCCCGATCAGGTACATCAATGGGTGATTGAAAAAGAAACTATAGGCTATCAGCTGATGATCAGCAGGGATTGGTTTGAAAGTTTTCTGCCGTCTTTAAGGTTTTCTGCATCTTATTATCAGAATCATCCGGTAATCAATCTTCCCGAAGATATTTTTGAAACCTTCAGATATGAATTTCAGGCCATCCGGAATGAACTGAAAGGAGAAACTGTTTTTTGGGAAATGATCCAGAAGCGCAGCGAGCTAATTGGTCTGATGGTAAGTAAATCTGTGGAAGGAGCTTTTAAAGATTTTGAAGTCTATCATTCAAACCCTATTATTTCCAAATTTTTACATCTGATCGATCAGCATTTTAAAACAGAAAGATCCGTTTCTTTCTATGCTGATAAACTGAATATTTCTGCCAATTACCTGAATATTGTCTGTAAGAAAAACCTTAATGCATCGGCTTCATCCCTTATTCAGGACCGTATTCTGCTGGAGGCTAAACGTCTGCTGAAAGTTTCCGAAATGTCTGTAAAAGATATTGTGTATGATCTTGGATTTTACGATCATGCCAGCTTTTCCAAATTCTTTAAGGCACAGACCGGAATGACCCCGTCCCAGTTCAAAGAATAATTTGTACAACACAAGAAATAATTGATACACCGGTTTTGAGCAGGAACAGGTGTAATTTTGTATGGTTAAAATTTTAAATCATGCAATTTCCCTATCAATTAACTGCAAAAGGAAAATATTCCCTGAAAAATGTCCGCCTGGAAACAGGTTTTGAATATGATAATGAAGAGGTGGTTGGAACAAAAACAGGCCTTTTCAGTATTGATGTTGAGGACGGAAAGATTAAAGCGGTAAAAACCAACGATCCTGATTCCAAAGCCGTAGATGCAAAAGGATATCTCATGCTTCCTGCGTTCAGAGATATGCACGTTCACCTGGATAAAACTTTATACGGACTTCCATGGCAGGCACTATCTCCGAAAAGAAGATCTGTGAAAGATATGATCGCCTATGAACAGGAACTTATTCCAAAACTCTTAAAAACTTCAGTAGAAAGAGCGGAACAGCTGATCAGCCTTTTACAGCATTACGGAACCCATTTTGCGAGAACTCATTTTAATGTAGATACCACTTCCGGATTAAAATCACTTGAACATTTAGAAAGAGCCCTCGAAAATAAAAAAGACTCATTCAGTGCTGAGCTGGTTGCTTTTCCGCAGCACGGACTTTATTATACAGATTCTGCCCCCTTGATGAAAGAAGCTGCACAACTGAAAAGTGTAGGTTTTATCGGAGGTCTTGATCCTTTAAGCATCGACGGAAGCATTGAAAAAGTACTTGATTTTACGGTACAGCTGGCCCTGGATCATAAAAAAGGAATTGATATTCATCTTCATGAAACCGGAGATTCGGGAATGAAAACCATCAATTACCTGATTGATAAAGCCATTGAAAATCCTCAGCTTCAGGGGAAAACATTCGTAAGTCATGCCTTTGCTCTGGCTCTTCTTTCAACAAAAGAAGCAGAGCAGATTGCGGAGAGACTGGCAGAAGGAAAAGTAGGAATTGCTTCGTCGGTACCGTTCGGAAAAACCATTATGCCTATTTCGTTATTAAAGAAACATGGAGTAAATGTATTGATAGGAAATGATAATGTGCAGGATTACTGGAGCACATTCGGATCCGGAAATATGCTTCAGAAAGCCAATCTTATTGCCGAATTGTATGGTTATGCTACAGAATTTGCCCTTTCAAGAGCACTACAGTTTGCTACCCAAAGTATTCTTCCGCTGGATGAAAAAGGAAAACAGCAGTGGCCTAAAGCAGGAGATGAAGCGGCAGTTGTATTCATCGACGCTTCATGTTCAGCAGAAGCTGTGTCCAGAATATCTCCAACAGAAGCCCTGATGAATGACGGGAATCTGTTCTGGAGAAGTTAATAGTTAAACTATATATTTTTTATATACTTGTTTTTTGTGAATCCGAAGCCATCAGTTTTCTGGTGGCTTTTTTGTGCAGATGGTTTTATGTACATTTAGGAAGCTTAAAATACTTATCGTTTTTGTAAAAACAGATTTATCCCTTAAAACAAACATAATGCAAAGAATAATAAAGGAAGGGACGTGGAAATACTCCGAAACTCATTTTGAAAAGATAATTTTAGTTGAACAGGACTGGGATCAGTTTTATGAGGAAGGGTATAGTGAAGACGAACCTTATTTAAATTCTGATGGTCTGGTCTATTACTTATATTTTGGTGATTATCAGTATAATGAACATAGAATAATATCCTCCAGAAGTATTTCTATTCCTTTTTTATCTTCCAATGAAGCTATGATACATGCAGAAAGTGAAATGCAGGGGGTGAAATGGAATGAGGAAGACTAATAAAAATCAAAAGCCATCAGAAAAAAATCTGATGGCTTTTTAATTTGATATGAAGAAACTAGTTACTTATTGTAATCCGGCTAAAAGGTTTACTCCGTCTACAGTAGCCCAGGCTCCAGGAGTTAGAGATACTTTTGTAACGGTTGAAGTATTAGTGAAAACTTTTCCTCCGTTTGGTGTGAACGCATACCCCCAAACCCCAGGATTGTCAGAGTTTAAGTAAGTCATAGGAGCAACAGATACTTTGTTGGTATTTACCTGACTTGTCTCTGTAGGTGCATCCTGAATCAGAACTGAATATGCCTTTTGAGTACCAATATTTTTATATCCGCTAATATAAACATTAGAGAAAATACCAGTTCCCTGCTTTTTAAACTGAATCGCTGAAATCTCAGGAGAGTTGGCCACTTCCGGATTAGTATTGGCATCTCTGATTAGGGTAATATTTGAAATTTTTGGGGCAACATTATCAATATTGCTGGAAGCTTCAATCTCCATACCGAAATTTCCTACACCTGTCTGGAAAGCATACCAGTTCGTATTGTTCTGCCCGCTCCATGCATCCTGCCAGTCGAAAGAATCGTCATAATTTCCATAAGAAATAATGTTTTTAGCACTTACAGTACCTCCGAAGAATTCATAACCATCATCAGTTCCTTTGTAAGTCACAAGGTTTTCTAATGTAGTTCCTGCTCCTACTGCATAGAAAGTCATAGAGTTGGTTTCAGAAGTACCGTCACCAATCTTTTTACCTGCATATTCTACTCTTACAAACTTCATGGTTCCTGAGTTTGAATTAGCATCGCTTCCTCCGTAGTAAACATTGTTTCCATCCTCGGACAAAGCCTGAGTGTTTCCGTTGATTGCTTTGATAGGAGCACTTCCATATAAGGTAATACCACCCCAGTCACCAGGAGTTTTAGTAGCAGTTGTAAATACGATAGGTTCAGATGCTGTTCCAACAGCATTGATCTTACCGTCCTGAAGAACTACAAGACCACTCGTTTTAGTTGTAGAAACGTTAAAAGTAGCACCTGCTTCAATAGTAATTGTAGCATTGTTTGTTATTTTTACGATTCCGTCTAATGTATAATTTCCTTTTTTAATTAAGATATCCTTAGTAATGGTCCCGGATAAAGTTCCGCTTCCACTTAATACGCTTTCAGTAGTTCCAGGAGTAACTGGAGTACCATCTCCTAAGCCATCATTTACATCAATTGTACACGAATTTAAGGCTAATGTTAACACAGCAGTTAACGATAGTAATGATAAAACTCTTCTTTTCATTTTTATACTTTATTTATTTTTTATTTTTATTAATTATTTAGAACGTATATCCTACAGTCAGGTTAAAGTTTATTCCTCTGAAATAATCCGTATAGGTATTGGTTCCGTTGGTTTCTACATTATAGTAGCTTTTATCTCCTAAAAGAATTCTGTATCTGTTATTTAAAATATTTCGAACTCCGGCTTTTACGTTCCAGTTTTTAGTAAGTTGCTCCTGATATACGAAATCCAGCTGATGGAAAGGTTTTTCGTAGAAATTATCTGAACCGGAAGTCCCTACAGCGTAGATCTTAGATCCTGAAACATTGTATACTAGGGATAATGTTCTGCTTAAATTATTCTTGGTTTTGGTTTCGTATTTTAAGTCTGCGTTGATGGTGTAAGGTGAAGCTCCCTGAAGTCCTCTTTTACGTAGTTTTCCCGTATAAAAGCTAGGGTTAGGTTGTTCCAGCTTTAGCTGCTCTTCGCTTCTTTCAACATTGGTATACATAAAAGTAGCATTAGCACCTAATGTGAACTTGTCTAAAGATTCAGAAATTCTTCCCAAACTCATGATTCCTTCTAATTCGATACCAGCCAGCTCAGCTTTTTTAGCGTTGTAAAACGTAACGGTTACCCCATTGGCATCCCCAGAAGAAACAAAAGATCTTTCGATAGCGTTGTTAATTCTTTTAGCAAATAAGTTCACAGCGAACATTTCTTTGTTGGTTGGGAAATATTCCCATTTCAAATCAAAGTTATAGTTATCACTTAATTTAATGTCCGGATTACCTTTGATCGTCTCGTTATCTGGATTGATGTATGAAATTTCCATTGTTTCAATTAATACAGGACGGGTAACAGTCTTACTGAATGAAAATCTTAGGTTATTCTTATTGTTAAGAGCCTTTTTAACAGCTAGGGAAGGGAGAAATAGATTTCTTTCCTTGTCCAGATTTGTTTTTTTCTCAGCTCCCTGCTCAGAAAAACGGATTAACGTCATATCATTTTCATATCTTCCACCAATAAGGATATCCCATGTTTCAGAAGGCTTGTAATTGAAATTAATATATCCGGCATTAACAAACTGATACATGCTTGTAAAGAAGTTGGACGCATCCGTTTCTTCCTGGAAGAAGAATCTGTTATTGGCAAGATCCTGATCAAATTTAGCCTGTGGAGAATTTTTATCGATGATAAAACTTTGTCCTGCTGTACCATTAGGTTTTCCGAAAATGAATCGGTATGATGTTTTTCTAAGATCTGCAAAGCCATTATATCCAATGGATAACTGCATCGGGAAATCTTTTTTATCTCCTTTTTCCCCTAAAAATACAGAGTACTCTCCGTAAGCGGAACCATAGAATCTTGAATTTACATCAAGGTACTGACGGATAATATTGTTTCCTCCATATGCCAGAAGCAGCTGGTTGTCAGGAAGCATATTTCCGTTTGAATCCAGACGGCTTCCTTCAAGAATCTTTCTGTCAGGCTGCTGATAGTTATTAATTACATAACTTCCTCCTGCTTTTACCTGATGTCTTTCTCCTATTTTTTGTGAGCCTGTCAGCTGAATGTTAAGGAATCTAGATAAATCCTGTTGGTTAGTACGGAAGAATCCAATATCTTTATTTTGAACCTGGTTATTTTTATATCCGTAATAATCTTCAATAATATTATTAACGTTCTGAAGGTACATCGCATTTAAATTAATAACCGTACCTTTATTTTTATATCCTAGTCCTAATAAAGCGGATGATTCTATCTGATAATTATACTGCTTTCTTTGTAATTCGTTGTTCAGGTTAATTACCCCTCCAAAATCTTTAAACTGATTTTTTGCCCCTTCTTTATACGAATATTCCGAACTTTGATTTAATGAAAATAAGAACCCAAGATTCCCATTTTCTCCGGCTTTCATTTTTTGAACAGTGGTGAATCCAATATTAGTATTAGGCAAAGATTTCACATTATCTACATTCCAGCTGTCTTTAAACTGAGATAATGATTCACTTCCTGAAAATCTGTAATTGCTTGGTCTGGAATCTCTGATCGCTGATGGTAACTTTTTATCCCTTGAATTCAATCCAAGATAGCCCGTAAACCCGTCTGCTCCTTCTGAAACTTTAAACCCGTCTCTGAAAGTACTTACAGTATTAACACCAATCCCGAATTCAATTTTTGAAAAAGGCTTATCAATCGTCAATGTTTCAATATCAAAAGTAGCACCTGCGAAATCTCCGTAAAGGTTGGAGTTGAAGGTTTTGTAGATATTTAATTTACCTACTACATCCGTTGGAAACTGCTTTAAAGCAATAATCTTCTGGAATGGGTTGTTGGAAGGAGAGCCCAGACCGTTGATCAACAGGTAATTGTAACGCTCTTCAAGACCTCTTACGAAAAGACCTCTTCCTTCTACCGTAGTGATTCCTGTTACCTTTGTAAGTCCCTGCTCTACGTTGGAGATCCCTTTTCTGGAAATCTCTTCAGCACTTACAGCCTGCTTTTGAATAATCGCTTTTTTCTGCTCTCCTAATACGGCAGTTTCAGTTTTCTTGTTACTGCTTCCTTGGATTACTACGCCTTCAATTTTTTTCTCCTTACTGATGGTATCCTGCTTCGTTTCCTGTGCATAAAATACAGATCCGGATAAAAATAAGACTGCAATGCTAAGTTTATTAATTTTCATTATTTACTTACTTTATTTACTAGATTCTTTCGGTGCAAAGGAATAAAAGTTTGATGGCGTAAGTGGTTTAGTAAAATTTAATTTTTTTTTAACTAAACATTAATAAATAGGCATTATTGTTAACTTTATGTGAACGATAAAGGATTCGTTCATCTGTGCTTTAAAATTTATTAACTTTGAATCAGCAAAAATTTAAAATGAACCAAAAGAAAATCCTTTTAATAGACGACGAACTGGATATTTTAGAGATTCTGTCTTACAACCTGGAAAAGGAAGGCTACGACATCCACACAGCTACCAACGGAAACGAAGGAATAGAAAAAGCCAAAGAAATTATCCCTGATCTTATCTTATTAGATGTAATGATGCCGGAAAAAGATGGGATTGAGACCTGTCAGGAACTTCGTAAAGTGAAAGAACTTCAGAAAACACTGATTGTTTTTCTTTCCGCAAGAAGTGAAGAATTTTCTCAGTTAGCCGGTTTTCAGGCAGGAGCTAATGATTACGTTGTAAAACTAATCAAACCGAAGATCCTTATTTCAAAAGTTAACGCATTACTGCAGCTGACTTCCCAGGTTTCTGACAACGCTAAACTTATCGAGATTGGCGACCTTGTGATTGACAAGGATAACTTCAGAGTTTCCAAAAGCGGACAGCAGTTTCTTCTTCCTAAAAAAGAATTCGATCTGCTTTATCTGTTAGCTTCAAACACAGAAAAAGTCTTTAAAAGAGAAGAAATCCTTGAAAAAGTCTGGGGAAATGATGTAATCGTAGGTGAAAGAACCATAGATGTTCACATCAGAAGACTGAGAGAAAAACTGGGAATCAATACCATTCAGACCCTGAAAGGAATTGGCTATAAACTTATCGTTTAACGGCTTAAAATTCCTAAATTTATACCAACCTTAAAAATTTTGTAAAATTGAAATTTTACAGACTTACACTCGTCGCCTCGTGTCTTCTGACACTGGTGATGTTTCTTTTAGTAATCATCTTTGATTCGCTGAAGGATCTCTATTACCAGACACCGTTTTTTAAAATCGGACTTTTTATCTGTGTTCTCCTCATCTTTATGATCAATTATGTAGTTCTTGAACTCCTGTTCAATTACTATGGTAAAAAGCAGGTCCGCGGACTTTCTGAACTCCTTCCGCAGGAAATTGTTCATGATAATGATGAAAATATTACCATTAAAGAGCTCGGAGAAAGGTTTTCGGATCTCAATCAGCAGCAGGTAACGGAAATTGATATGATGAAGGAAATGGAAAGCTACCGTAAAGAATACATCGGCAACGTTTCCCATGAACTTAAAACTCCACTGTTTTCCATTCAGGGGTACGTGGAAACCTTAAGAGACGGCGGTGTGGATAATCTTACCATCCGTGATAAATATCTGGAAAGAATTGATAAATCCGTAGAAAGGCTTATTGCTATTGTTACAGATCTTGATATGATCAACAGGCTTGAAGCAGGGGAGATCAACCTTACAGTTTCTACATTTGATGTCAATCTCCTGATCAAGGAAATTTTTGATCTTCTTGAATTTGAAGCGGAGAAGCATACTACCACATTGCAGATTCAGACCTTACATCCGCAGATTTTTGTAGATGCTGACAAACAGAAAATATCGCAGGTTTTCATCAATTTAATTTCAAATGCCATTCATTATGCCAACAGACAGGAAGCAAGAGTAGTGGTAAAAACAAGTGTTCTGAAAAACAAGGTTCTTATTGAAGTTATTGATAATGGGATGGGAATAAAATCAGAGATTCTCCCCAGAATTTTTGAAAGATTCTACAGGGTAGAAACCAGCAGAAGCAGAAGGGAAGGCGGTTCCGGCCTGGGATTGGCGATTGTAAAGCATATTCTTGAGGCTCATAGTGAAAATATTACCGTAGAAAGTGTGTACCTTGAAGGAACCAAGTTCAGTTTTATGCTCGAGAAAAGTAAATAATCCGGTCAAAATGTAAGAAAAAAAAATATTTTAAAAAATCCTGAAATATTTTTTTGTCACATGTCATTTATTATATATTTGCAACAGAGATTTATCATAATAATTAAGGCAAAAAAAGTAATTTAAGAAACTGATATGGTTTACAAGATCCGCGTAATATTAGATGCGAAAGAAGATGTTTTCCGAGATATTGAAGTTAAAGGAAAACAATCACTATGGAACTTACATTTGGGAATTAAAAGTGCGTTCAATCTGCAGGGAGACGAGCTTTCTACTTTTAATCTTTTGGAAGATGACGGAACAATAGTAAAAAGTGTACCGTTGGAAGATATGAGTGACGATGGTGATGGCGAAATCATGTCGGATGTATACATCGATGAGGCTTTCCAAAATGCAGGTGACAAAGCACAGTTCCAATATGGACTTCTTGATCTCTGGGAGTTCTTCTGTGAATTAATTGAAATTATTGACGAGAAAAAAGGAGTTACCTATCCTATTACAGTTTATAGATTCGGAAATGTTCCTTTAAAGGCACCTAGCAAAAGTGGAAATGGAGGAAGCTCCAAAAAGAAATCAGCAATGCCTTTAATGGATGATGATTTTGGTTTTGAAGACGATTTCGGAGGAAGTGGAAACTTCGAAGATGAAGACGACAGCTTCGATGACGAAGAAGAAGATGACTACAATGATGATGTTTTCGATGATGAGGATGACAACGATGACGAGAGATAACATCTGAATACAATATAAGACCCCGGATCAATAATCCGGGGTTTTTTGTTGAAAGCAGAACTTGTTTTATCTCGTTCTGTATGATCGAAAACCTGACAGGTCTCAAAGACCTGTCAGGTTTAATAAAAAACTCCCAACCTTATCATTTTAATTCCCTTAGACTGAATTTCTCCTTCGGCTCTTTTGGTTTTTCCTCTTCTCTCAAAAAAACATTCCTTACTTTTGCTAAAATTAGATTAATGAAAAAATTAATTTTATTCGCAATCATTGGTCTGGGAATTGTTTCCTGTACCACCCAAAATACAAAAAATACTATGGATCTGCCCAAAGAATGGAAGCATACAACCAATATCTACGAAGTAAACATAAGACAATATACCAAAGAAGGAACTTTCAAAGCATTTGAAAAAGAAATGCCCCGCCTGAAGAATATGGGGGTGAAAACACTTTGGTTTATGCCCATAACTCCTATTGCCCAGCAGAATAAAAAAGGAAGCATGGGAAGTCCTTATGCAGCGTCAGACTATACTTCCATTAATCCGGAATTCGGAACTCTGGACGATTTTAAACATATGGTAAATGAAGCACACAGATTAGGATTTAAAGTAATCATAGACTGGGTAGCCAACCACACGGGATGGGATCATGTATGGACCAAAACGCATCCTGAATTTTATCTGAAAGATCCGGACGGTAAATTCCATATCGCTTCCGGAATGGATGATATCATTGAACTGGATTACAAAAACCAGGAAATGCGCCAGGCCATGATTGATGCCATGAAATTCTGGGTAAAAGAAACCAATATCGATGGCTTCAGATGTGATCTTGCTTCATGGGTAGAGGTAGATTTCTGGGAACAGGCCCGCCCTGAAGTAGAAAAAGTAAAACCTCTTTTCTGGCTGGGAGAATTTGATGAATTAGAAAGCCCTGAATATGGGAAAGTATTTGATGCCAGCTACTCATGGAAATGGATGCACAAATCAGCAGATTATTATAAGAAAAATGAACCGCTTCAGGGGCTTAAAGATCTGTTGGTTCAGTATTCCAATATCGGAGATAACTCAATGAGAGCATGGTTTACCAGCAATCATGATGAAAACTCATGGAACGGAACAGAATATGAAAAATATGGAGTAATCACCAAACCGATGGCTGTTTTCTCAGCTACATGGAATGGGGTTCCTCTGCTGTATTCCGGACAGGAACTTCCCAACATGAAAAGGCTGGAGTTTTTTGAAAAAGACGTGATCAAATGGACCAATACTTATCAGGTATCTGATTTTTATAAAACTTTGCTGGAACTGAAAACTTCCAACCCGGCTTTAAGAGGTGGAGATACCCAGGTAACAACCTATCTTCTGAATACTACAGCCAACGATAAGATCCTCGCCTATGTAAGAAAGAAAGGGAAAGATGAAGTTCTCGTAGTTTTGAATATGTCCAAAGAGCCTGTAAATTTCACCATTGAAGACGGAAACCTGTCGGGAACTTTCAAAAATGTCTTTGACAGATCCAAAAGAAACTTTGACACTGGAAAAGACTTCAGCTTCAAAGTTTCTGATTATGCGGTTTTTGAAAAATAATATTTTCTGAGAATCGTTAATTCTCAGATATAGTAGTAACTCTTATAAATTTCTCTCTTTTTCAGAGAAGATAAAAGCTTTCATGAACAAACAAGACCTACTAAATATTCTTACAAAAAAGATTACAGATAAGATCATACATTTTGAAAGTCTGATCGCCGAAACCCGTGCCTCCAATAATGATACTAAAAGTTCTATGGGAGATAAATATGAAACCGGGCGTGAAATGCTTCAGCAGGAGATCAATAATCTTCAGCGGCAGCTTAATGAAACCCTGAGTCAGCAAGCTGTAGTTCAGAAGATATCATGCGAGCCGATGGATAAAGTAAAGAACGGAGCTTTAGTGAAAACTGATAAAGGATTATTTTATATTACAGTATCCGCAGGTGAAATTGTTTTTGAGAAACAAAAGATCATGACGGTTTCAGCAGAGTCACCCCTTGTAAAAGCAATGTACGGGAAGAAGAAAAGAGAGGTTTTTACGGTGAATAACATCAGTCAGACCATTGGAGAGATCTGGTGATCTTGATAAAAAAGACTCTTATATTTCAATCTTCTGATTCTTTTTAGCCTAACTGAACAACAGTAATTTAATAGAAAAATAATATCGTTTCTATACAGGGCATTCATGAAAGTGAATGCCTTTTTAATAGTTTTTTAGGGAAGTTTTTTCTAAATTTGGACCATAAAAATCGCTTTCAAATGCAAAATTATTTAGACCTTTTACAGCATATTTTAGACAATGGAACAGACAAAACCGATAGAACCGGAACCGGAACCAGAAGTGTTTTCGGATATCAGCTAAGGTATGATCTGTCAAAAGGTTTTCCTTTGGTAACCACCAAAAAAGTGCATCTGAAATCAATTATTTATGAACTGCTTTGGTTCCTGAAAGGAGATACCAATATCAAATACCTGAATGATAATGGAGTTTCTATCTGGGATGAATGGGCCGACGAAAACGGTAATTTAGGACCTGTGTATGGAGCACAGTGGAGAAGCTGGCAGGGAGCAGATGGGAAAATTGTAGACCAGATCACAGAAGTGATCGATCAGATCAAGAAAAATCCGGATTCCCGCAGGCTGATCGTTTCCGCATGGAATACTGCTGAAATCCCAAATATGGCATTGGCACCTTGTCATGCATTGTTCCAGTTTTATGTAGCAGACGGAAAATTATCGCTGCAGCTGTATCAGAGAAGTGCCGATGTTTTTCTGGGTGTACCGTTCAATATTGCAAGTTATGCATTGCTTCTGATGATGGTGGCACAGGTATGTGACCTGGAAGTAGGCGATTATGTGCACAGCTTCGGTGATGTGCATATTTATAATAATCATTTTGAACAGGTGAACAGACAGCTTTCAAGAGAGCCAAGGCCACTTCCGGTAATGAAACTAAATTCAGAGATCAAAGATATTTTTGGATTTGATTTCGAAGATTTTACATTGGAAAACTATGATCCGCATCCCGGCATTAAAGCTCCTGTGGCTATATAATAATCAGTTCCGGAACTCCCGGAACTTTTTTTTGACGCTATTTTAACTAAAAAATAAAGAAAAGCAGCCCACAGATGAAGTCTGTCAAACCGCCAGCTTCATCGGATCAACGCAGTTGATTGCACTCTTTGCTCCCTAAAATTAACATTGCCTATAAATCATTCTTTGCGTCTATAAAAACAGCATAAAGTATGAAGGTTATTTATTTCTCATTTTTATACCATCAAATGCTTCTTTCAAGGGCTTTAACTGTAACAATAGCCTTATATTAGCTACTGATTAATAAAATTAATAGTATGATGCTGAAAAAACTTTTCTTTGTAGCAGCGGCAGGATTTTCCTGCATGGCCTATTCTCAGAATACAGGCAGACAGAAACTGATGGATTATCTTGATTCCTTATCCGTTCATCATAAAGTAATGGGAAGTTTTGCCTTTGCAGACAATGATAAACCTACCTTTTTGAAAGTAACCGGATTTTCAGATGCTGCTAAAAAACAGAAAGCCAATATGAATACACAGTATCGCATAGGCTCTATTTCCAAAACATTTACGGCGGTGCTGGTGATGAAAGCAGTGGAAGACAAAAAACTTTCTCTGGATACTAAACTTTCTGCGTTTTACCCTGAAGTGGAAAATGCGGCTAAAATTACCATCAAAGACCTTTTGCAGCACAGAAGCGGTATTCATAACCTTACCAATGAAGAAGAGTACTGGACATACAATACTAAACCTCAAACGGAAATATCACTGGTATCAATCATTAAAAAATATAAAAGCGATTTTGCCCCGGGAACAAAATATGAATATAGTAATTCGGGTTATATCCTGTTAGGTTTCATCCTGGAAAAAGTATACAAAAAAAGTTATGCAAAACTTATTCAGGACAAAATTGCAGGACCTTTAAAATTAACACTTACGAAGGTAGGTGGTAAAATTGAACCTTCCAACAACCAGGCACTTTCTTATCAGTATGCTGATGGAAGCTACAAGCCATGGCAGGAAACAGATATGAGTGTTCCGATTGGTGCAGGAAACCTTATTTCTACGCCTACAGAATTGCTGAAGTTCATTATCGCTTTGGAAAACGGGAAATTAGTTGATAAAAACAGTCTTAAACAGATGAAAGAATTTATTGACGGGTATGGCTATGGGTTGGCTAAAGTTCCTTTTGATAAATATTGGGGATATGGCCATAACGGAGGAATAGATCAGTTCCGTTCCGTATTATATTATTTCCCTGAAGTGAAAGCAGGAGTAAGCTTCATTACCAATCAGTCAGATTACAATAACAATGAGATTTCGATAAAAATGTTGGAAACTGCCACAGGAAAAGACTTTAAAATGCCCAGCTTTAAAGAAGTTTCCGTTGCAGGAGACCTTTTGAAAAAGTATGAAGGACTTTATAAAGCTGAAGGATTTCCTTTGGATGTCAAAATATTTTCAGAAGGAGGCAAACTAAAAGGACAGGCCACAGGGCAGGGAGCATTTCCACTGGATGCTGTTTCTGAAAGCGAGTTCAAATTTGAAACAGCAGGAATCAAAATGAAATTCAATGCCGAAAAAGGAACAATGGATTTTTCGCAGGCAGGAAATAATTTCACTTTTAAAAAACAATAGAATGAAATATTTAAAAATAAATACCGAAGAAAATGCAGATGTTGAAGCGCTTAAAAATGCTGTGCTTCAGTTGAAAGGAGTAGAGTCGGTTGAAATCATCGATGATGAAAACCCTGAAAGCGAGCTGAAAAAAGCTTTTGCCAAAACCAAAAAACAATTAAAAACTGGTGATTATGAAACTTTGGTGAACGATATTTTTGATATACTAACGAAAAATAATTCTAAAAAATAATAAGGTAGACCATAATGAAAAAGGTGATTTTATCGATTGCTGTATTGGGAATCGTATTTTCTGCAAATGTATCAGCCCAGACTGAAACCTCAGGAAGAGAAAAGGTATACAGGGCCACTCATACCAAAATAACAGAGCTTAAACACACGAAACTTAAAGTCAGCTTCGATTATCAGAAAGAGCATATGAATGGAGAAGAATGGTTGACAGCATCTCCTTACTTTTACCCATCCAATGAACTCGTTCTGGATGCAAAAGGAATGTTGATTCATGAAGTTGCTCTGGATAATGACGGGAAAAAATCACCTCTGAAATACGATTATAAAAACGATGTTTTAAAAATCAGTCTGGATAAAATCTATCAGAAAAATCAGGATTATACCGTTTATATCAAATACACTGCCCGCCCGAATGAAGTAAAACAGGAAGGAAGTATGGCAATTAATGATGCCAAGGGACTTTATTTCATCAATGCACAAGGTAAAGACCCTGACATGCCTACGCAGATCTGGACGCAGGGTGAAACAGAGTCTTCTTCCGCATGGTTTCCTACAATAGATAAGCCGAACCAAAAAACGACTCAGGAAATTTACATGACTGTTCCAGATAAATATGTCACACTTTCCAACGGAGTTTTAAAAAATTCTCAAAAAGAAGGGGCTGGTCTTAGAACAGACCATTGGGTAATGGATAAGAGACATTCTACTTATCTTTTCTTCATGGGAGTAGGAGAATATGCGATCGTTAAAGACAAATGGAAAAATATTCCTGTAGATTACTATATTGAGAAAGAATATGAACCCTATGCGAAACAAATCTACGGAAACACACCGGAAATGATTGAGTTCTTTTCTAAAAAACTGAACTATGATTATCCATGGGTAAAATATGCACAGATTTCAGGAAGAGAATATGTAAGCGGTGCCATGGAAAACACAACAGCTACCCTCCACGGAAGCGATATTCTTCAGAAACCCGGGCAGCTGATTGATGAAAATAAATGGGAAGATACTATTGCCCACGAGTTATTTCATCATTGGTTTGGAGATCTTGTCACTGCGGAAAGCTGGAGTAACCTTACCGTAAACGAATCCTTTGCCAACTATTCCGAATACCTGTGGAATGATTATAAGTATGGAAAAGATCAGGCAGATTATCACCTGATGTCTGATGTAAATATGTACATCCATAATCCTTCCGATTTCAGGAAAAATCTGGTGAGATTCAACTATGATTCCCGCGAAGATGTTTTCGACCTTGTTACCTACCAGAAAGGAGGCGGAATCCTTCATATGCTGAGAAACTATCTTGGTGATGAAGCCTTTTTTGCCGGAATGAATGATTATCTTAAAACCAACGAATATCAGAACGCGGAAGCCCACCAGCTGAGACTGTCTTTTGAGAAAGTGAGCGGTAAAGATCTGAACTGGTTTTTTAATCAGTGGTATTTTGGAAACGGAAACCCAAAAATCAGTTATTCATCTACTTTTGAACCGGTTAAAAAACAGGTTACAGTCACGATTAATCAAACACAGGAACTCCCTTTCGAATTTCCTCTTGCTATTGATGTATATGATAGTGGAAAGCCGAAGCGATATAATGTTTGGGTAAATGCTGAAGATAAAAATACATTCACTTTTGATGTTTCTAAAAATCCGGATCTTGTCAATATCAATGCAGATGGTATTTTACTGGCAGATATTACCGACACGAAAACTCCGGAGCAGAATCTGATGCAGTTTACAGGCTCCAAAGAATTTAAAAACAGATACAAAGCTCTGACAGGGATAAAAGATCAGACTGGAAAAAATGCTTCCGCAGTAAAATTATTAGGTGCAGCACTGAAAGATCCGTTTTTCAGAATTAGAATAAAAGCATTAGAACTAATGGATCTTACTAATGCAGATCAGATGAAAGCACTGGGAGCTGAGGTTGAAAAACTGGCTTCAAATGATCCCAAAACCTTAGTTCAGGCTGCTGCAGTTGCCGCTTTGGCTAAAACTAAAGATAAAAAATACCTTCCAATCTTTGAAAAAGGAGTGAGTGCCGTTTCTAATGCAGTAAAAGGGAATTCTTTAAGTGCTGTTCTCACTATTGATCCTGCAAAAGCTGATGCCTTGGCAGATAAGATTGATCTGGAAGGAGCTTCTGATGAGTTGTTAGAACAATTACTTCCTGTTGTTGTAAAGAATAAAGTGACTTCTCAGATGTCTCATATCACTCCTCTTGCAGCATTTTATCCATTTGTTAAATTCAAAGATCCTGAACTGGGAAAAGCTGCTGAAGACGGTTTCAACTGGATCATGAGCTCAGATAATCTGAAGGCAACAGATAATATTGCCAAGATCATCACGAATGCAAAAGATCAGATGGGTGATAATCCCCAGGCTAAAATGATGGTTATCCAGATGCTTAAAGACGGACTGAGCAAGAAAATGGACCTTTTAAGACAGAATCCTCAGAAAGGGACAAGTATCAATAAGCAGATTGACGCATTGAATAAAGCGATTGAAAGCTTCAAATAAGTTGTTTCAGATACAGAATTAAAATACTCAAGCCACTGTTTTTCAGTGGCTTTTTTTATGAATAATCATCCCTGTTGGAAATCACAATATGAGATTTGACAATAATGCTTAAAAAGTAAATGATATTGAAGGAGTATTCAGTCCGCATTTTTTAAATTCGTATAAAAATTTAAAGAATATGACTTTTGGAATTGAAGCAGCGGGCTGGTATGTGCCGTCTTTGTATTTGGAAATCAGTGATCTGGCAGAGAAAAGAGGAATTGAAGCAGCAAAACTTGAAAAAGGACTTGGATTATATAAAATGGGATTTCCGGATGCTCATGAAGACACCGCTACTTTTGCTGCAGAAGCCTTATTAAAACTAATCAGGGATTATGAAATTGATCCTAAAGAAATAGCAAGAATCTATCTGGGAACAGAAAGTGCCCTGGATGCCGCAAAACCAACAGTTTCATATGCGGTTCAGATGGTAGAAAAAGTTTTGGTGAAAGAATTTGGAGAAAGATGTTTCAGAAACTGTGATGTGGCAGATATGACTTTTGCCTGTATCGGAGCTGTTGATGTACTGCATAATTCTTTAGATTTCGTAAGAGCAAATCCAGATAAAAAAGCAGTGGTTATTGCAAGTGATTATGCTAAATATGAACTTGCCTCTTCGGGAGAATATACCCAGGGCGGGGGAGCTGTTGCCTTACTGATTTCTTCGCAGCCGGATCTTCTGGAAATTGAGAATAACTGGGGAGTGGCAACGGAAAGCGTTTTCGATTTTTTCAAACCGAGAAGGCAGTATAATAAGGAAGATCTGAATAATGCTCCTGAAAATTTTCCGGATACAATTGAAATTTTTACAGATGAGCCTGTTTTTGACGGGCAATATTCCAACCAATGTTATCAGAACAGAATCAGAGAAGCCTATCAGCATTATAAAGAAATTACAGGGAAAGATAAACCTTATGAGACCTGGAAATACCTGATCTTCCACCTTCCGTATGCTTTTCACGGAAAAAGAGTATTTACAGAAATCTACAGCCTTGAAAACGGATTTCCTTACCATACTCAGGACGAACAGAAAGCCGCAGCGAAATCGGATGGCTATCTGCAGCTGGTCAGTGATAAAATAGAATATACGCAGAGAGCGTCTTCAGAGATCGGAAATATGTATACTGCTTCCATTTTTATGGCCATGCTTTCCGCATTGGAGGTTTCTTTTAATGAAAATGAAGAATTGGCCGGAGCCGAAATAGGATTTTTTGGATATGGAAGCGGTTCAAAATCAAAAGTATTTGCCGGAAAGGTGTCCGAAAACTGGAGAATGGTGGTTTCCAAATGGCAGCTTTTTAAAAACCTGAAGAACAGAACTGCCATTGACTTTGAAACGTATGAAAGACTACACAGAAAGCAGCTTGGAAATTCTGTCAATAAAAAGTATAAAGGATTTGGATTATTAGCTATAGAATCTGAAGATCCTGTTCTAAAAGGCGCAAGGTATTATGATTATAATTATTAAATCGCTCTAAAAAAAACAAAACACTCCAAATAGAGTGTTTTGTTTTTTTTAGAGCGATATTGCGTAATTTTATAAGTTTTTTATGTTAATTTTTGAAAATTTCTGATGAAATATTTATCTTTTTTTACTGTAAAAGTGTTTTTTTAATGAATTTTATTTATTGTTTGTTCTGATTTAGTTTATTCGGCTAGTTTTTTTTACAGTTTATAAATTTCTAACAATAGTTTTAAATATAGAATATTATATATATAAATGTAACTTTTTAAATCCTTTTTGTCATCCTACAGTTTTATTTTTGCGAAAATATTAAACTTTAATGTTTTGATTTTCAGATTTTTAATTGTTTTTACTGTTGATATTTATTAACATATTTGTCCATTAAAATATATTAAAATTTGTTAATATGAATGTTAAACTACGTGTAATAAGTGCTGGAGCACTGTTCTTCATAGGGCAGGCTGCTTTTGCGCAACAAAAACCAAAAAAGGATACCACTGCTCAATCAACTCAGATTGAAGAGGTCGTGCTCACGGGTTCTTATGGGATAAAAATTACTCCGGAACAATCCTCAGGAGCCCTTGTTAAAGTGTCAGGGAATGTTTTAGATAAACCTTCGGCTGTTTCTATTGATAATATTTTACAGGGAACCGTAGCAGGGTTAATGTCAACCGCAAGTTCAGGGCAACCTGGTGCATCTACTATCACATTAATTAGAGGAATATCTTCTCTTACTTCGGGTAATGATCCTCTGTATATTGTTGATGGTGTACCGGTTCAGTCTGGTGATATTTCTGGTGCGTTGACGACGCAAAACGCCTTATCATTGATAAATCCTGCCGATATCGAAGATGTACAGGTTTTGAAAGATGGTGTTGCAACGGCAATTTATGGTTCCAGAGGGGCTAATGGTGTAATTGTTATTACAACAAAAACAGGTAAGAAAGGAAAATCTAATTTGCAGTTTGTTAGTGAGATAGGTACATCAGATATTGCGTTTGATAAACTGAATATGCTGAATGCTCAGGAACATGTAAACTATCTTGGACAAGCTCTGTATAATAGATTTCCAGCTACATCTCCAGATGGATATGCAAATGTGCAGGAAGCGACTGATGACGCAAGAGTAGGTATATTGAAATGGGATGGTACTACTGATACAAACTGGAGAAAACTAACCAGAAGAAATTCTCCTATTACAAGCAGGTATAATTTAAGTTATTCAGGTGGTTTTAAAGATTTCACCATGTATGCATCATTAGGATACTTAAAGCAAGAAGGTTTATCATATGATGCAGCCTTTGACCGATATACAGGAGCAATCAAGGCTAGCTGGAAAGCAACAGATAAATTAAATATTACTTTTGGGACCAATTTATCAAGAACAGTACAGGCAGGGCCATCTGATGCGTCAGCATTTTCAAATCCTATTTTTTCAGGAACATTACTTTCTCCTACACAAAATCCGTACCTGAGTAATGGTGCTTATAATTTGAATTTAGTTTACTTAAATCCACAGTTTAATCCTTTAGCAATAACCGGGACGAATATCACTAAAGGAACCTTTGATAAGGTACTTACTTCATTAAACGTCGACTATAAAATTTTACCTTATCTAACATTTAATTCAAATTTTGGTATTGATAACACCTCTGGAAACGAATTTACTTATTGGAATCCTGATTTTGGAGATGGATACGAGCCATCAAATGGAAATGGAAATGGTCTCTACTTTAAAAGTTTGAGAAACTTTTTCACCTGGAACTGGTATAACTTCTTAAACTTTAACAAAACATTTGATGGAAAACATGATATTTCTGCTTCTGTAGGTATGGAGTCAACAAGAAGAACGCTAGAATATAATTCGTTTACGAAGAGAGGTTTTCCAGCAGGGACAAGAATACTGTTTGCAGATGCAGCAGCTAACGTTACGGCTGCAACTGGCAGAACTGATGCCTGGACGCTTGTGGGATATATTGCGAGAGCATCATATACCTTTAAGAAATTTGCAACCATTACAGGTTCTGCCAGAAGGGATACCTATTCAGGTTATACTAAAGCAGGAAATTTCTTTGGTGTTGGAGCCAGCTTTGATTTAGGTAAAATGGATTTTCTGCCATCCTATATCAATACATTAAAACTTAGAGCAAGTTATGGAGAAAATGGTAATCAGGCAGCAGGTCCTTATGAAAAATACCCACAATATTCTTTGGCGGGGAACTATCTTCAAACCAATGCAGGATTTATCCTAACTCCAGGAGCACCAGATGGCTTAATATGGGAAAAATCTAATAAAAGAAATATCGGGTTGGATTTTTCATTGGGCAAAAATGGAAGCTTTTATGGAACTTTTGATGTTTATTCCAATAAAAATCCTAATCAAATCTATGATGTTCCAATTTCTCCTTCTACAGGATTCAGCTCTATTGTTAAAAATCAGGCAGAAGTAAAATCTAAAGGTTTTGAAGTTTTATTAGGATATAGAAAAAATAATGAATTTTTCAGTTGGGATATTAAGGCAAACTACTCCTATAATGATTCTAAAATTACCTATTTAAGAGGAGATAGCGTACCTACAATTATTCCTGGTTTAAAAGCTTTTTTCCCAGGGCATAACCCGACAGAATATTACACAAGATTGTGGGCAGGGGTAGATTCTTCAAACGGAGATCCACTATGGTACACAGATGATACAAGAACTGCTACAACGAATGATATAAATAAGGCCAAATTAGCTTTTACAGGTCAAAAAGCTTTACCCACCCATATAGCTAGTTTAATTAATGAATTTACTTACAAAGGGTTTAAGTTTTCATTCATGTTAAATTATCAGGGAGATTATTCAGTATGGGACAGATGGGGATTTGTGTATGAATCAGATGGAGCGTTTCCTACAGTAAATACTACGACCGCAGCGCTTTATGATTCATGGAGTCCTAGTAATCCAAATGCATCAATGCCTAAACAGGTATTTAATGGTAATCGATCTTCCAATACCAACTCTACAAGATATCTTTATAAAGGGGATAATATTAGATTAAGAAATGTAGAATTGGGATTCACCTTTAAAGAATCAATGCTTAATGTAAAAGGATTAAAAGGTATTTATGCTTATGTAAGAGGCGTTAATTTATATACCTATGCATTTGATAAGAAACTTCGTTTTGATCCTGAAGCAAATTCAAATGCGTTTGCTTATACGGTTTCTAATTTAGGAGTTTTTGATATGACACAACCCAATATGAGACAGTTTATTTTTGGTGTACAGGTTGATTTCTAATTATTTAAAGTTAAAAAAATGAAAAAAATAAAAATTTTATTAATATTATTGACTGGAGTTGTTGTAAGTTCATGTCAAAATGATTTTTCTGAAGAATTGCCTCCTACAACATTTCCTTTAAATGAAGCCATTACTAATGAAAAAGTATTAAACACGGCGGTAAATGGTCTATATGGATATTATCAGACGAATGGTGATGGATCAATTAATTCTTACGGAGCTTTATTGCCTACTTTACAGGAGCTGCTTGGGGATAATGCTTTTGTAGCTTTGGTAAATTCTAATAGATTTTCAACAACTAGAGATCCTAATCTTACTTTTTATACTCAAAACAGTGCTGATATTGCGACTGTATGGGCATCACTGTATAAAATTATTGCAAATGCTAATTTTGTTCTTGGATATGAAGGAAAGATTTCAGATGATTCAAACACACCAGGAACGCCAAACAATTTATTTGGTCAGGCTTATGCCGTAAGAGCAATGGCTTATACAACATTGGTATCTTTATTCAGTGATAATTTTAACGGTTCTAATCCTGAATTTGGGGTTCCTCTTCCGTTGGATTTTAAGCCCGGTACAAACTTACCTAGAGGAAGTGTGAAACAGGTTTATGATCAAATATTTGCAGATTTAACAAAAGCAGCTTCGCTGGTAGGGACAACAAATGGTAGTAGGAAATTTAATGCCGCTGCAATAGATTTGTTATTTTCGAGATATTATCTTGCAGTTAAAAACTATCCTCAGGCAGATACCTATGCTCAAAAAGTTCTTAATAACACGGCATATACTTTATTACCTTCATCGGGAGTTGCTAACTTTTTTAATATTGCTGGAGAAACAAATGCTGAAATAATTTTCCAGATTGATTATAATGCTCTCGATTTACCGGGTGCTAATGATGGTATTACAGCAACCTGGTCTTCTACTGGAAGATATAAGCAGAACTTTGCTACCCAGACGTTTTTCAATAAATTGGGAGCTGATGATGTTAGAAGAGGAACATGGTACAGAAATACAGGATATGTTCTTACCTTAGCTGATAATCCTAAACCTATAGATGTTATGAAATATACTGCCACAGATAGAGATATTGTGGTATTAAGAAAAACCGAAGCTGTTTTTAATCAGCTGGAAGCTTTATATTATACCAATCCTGTAGAAGCCCTTGCGAAACTCAATACTTGGGTTAAAACATATAGAGATGTGGGATATACTTATGCAGGTACCGGAACAGATCTTTTGAAAGAGATTTTGATGCAGAAAAACCTTGAAATGTTCTTGGAAGGTTTCAGATATAGTGATTTAAAGAGAAACGGACTTGCTTTCAAAAATCCTCAGACACAGGTTGAATTGACATCAGCTAAAGTTCAGTTTAAAGCTCTCCCTTTACCACAAGCTGAATTAAATACAAACTTAGGTATTAAACAATTTCCAGGATATTAAAATTATAGCAGATAATAAATTAAGCCCTGTTTTTCAGGGCTTTTTGTTATAAATATAGACCTCAGTATTCAAAACCAAAATTTAACCTCTCAATATTCTCTAGAAAAAATAACCTTCATCTGATAATTCTTCGGTGTAACACCCACCAGCTGCTTAAATACCCTCGTAAAATAATTTGTATCCGAAAATCCGGTTTGGTAAGCAGTTTCTTTAATACTATTCTGATTCGAAAGTAATTCTTTGGCTTTATTAATCCTTTCCTGTAAAATAAAATCATTGGGAGAAGTGCCCAGCTCATCCTTAAACATCCTGAAAAAATTCGATTTGCTCACATAAGCCAACTTGGCAATACTCTCAATTGAAAGTTTCTGATGAAGATTTTTCCGGATATAATCTACGGCAAAACCTATTCTGGATTTATTCTTGGCTACATTTTTTTCTACCATACTTCTGGCCTGGGTCTGCATAAGCCGGATCAAAAGCTCTTTTAAAGCAAGATCTGCCATGATATCCTTTTGGGAATTATCGTCCATAGCAATCCTCATAATGTTATTGGTAGCAGAAGCCAGAGATTGATTGTTAAAAAGAAAATATTCATCCAGCTGAATATTCCATTGGGAAGCTTCATCTGTTTTAGGAAGGCTGTAATTAAAATAATTGAGAGAATCTTCTATGAAATCAGGATTGAGGCTCAAGGAAATACATTGAGTAGGGGATTCATCCGCATCGGGAAAATCAATCACCATGGTCTCACCCGGAGCAACAAGAATGCTTTCACCGGGAAAATAATCGAAGTAATTGGTTTTATGGTCCAGTTTCATATGCTTTTTTCCTCTCAGCATGGCTGTAAAAGCTATGTTTTCAAAATGAAGCTTAACCCCAAAGGCCGCTTTGTGAGTTTCATATATACTAAATTCACAATTGTTCAGACTGAATTTGGTCTGATGCTCTACAAGGCTTTGCAGCTGCTTTTCCTTCTTTAATTCAGGAGTATTTAATAAAAATTTATTATTACTGATCATTTCTAAATATTTTAAAGGACCTAATAACTCAAATATAGAAAATTTAGCTCTGGGTTGCTGTTAATAAAATTATAAAATTGGAGGGCTGCACTATTTTGAAGTGTTTTTATACGATTGTGCTATAGCTTTTTCTATGGTAAATGTAATTTGGCATAACGAAAAATTAAAACAATACTAATATGAGCACAATGACAGAACCGAGATCAGAGACCGCATTGCAGTGGCCTGAATTCAAAAACAAATATGATAATTATATTGATGGAAAATTTACACCTCCGGTAAACGGGCAGTATTTTGATGTAGTTTCACCGGTAGATGGTAAAAACTTTACCCAGGTGGCGCATTCCTCAAAAGAAGACCTAGAGCTGGCTGTAAATGCTGCAGATAAAGCTTTCCAGACCTGGAAAAATACATCATCCACAGAAAGAAGTGTTATTCTGAATAAAATAGCAGACAGAATTGAGCAGAACCTTCAGTACCTTGCTGTGGTAGAAACCATCGACAACGGAAAGGCAGTAAGAGAAACACTGGCCGCAGACTTGCCTTTAGCAATAGACCATTTCAGATACTTTGCTTCCGTAATCCGTGCCGAAGAAGGCTCTCACAACGAACTGGATAAAGATACGGTATCACTTATTGTTCACGAACCCCTGGGCGTCATCGCACAAATTATCCCATGGAATTTTCCTATTCTGATGGCAGTATGGAAGCTGGCTCCGGCACTGGCTGCAGGAAACTGTGTTGTATTGAAGCCTGCAGAAAGCACTCCGGTGTCCATTTTAGTTTTAATGGAAATCATCGGTGATCTTCTTCCTGCAGGAGTTGTTAATATTGTCAACGGTTTCGGGGCAGAACTAGGAAGAGCGTTGGTAACCAACCCTAAAGTATCAAAAGCGGCATTCACCGGATCTACTGCTACAGGGCGTCTTGTAATGCAGTATGCTACAGAAAATATCATTCCTGTAACTCTGGAGCTTGGCGGTAAGTCTCCCAATGTTTTCTTTAATTCGGTAATGGATGCGGATGATGAATTCCTCGACAAAGCCATTGAAGGAGCAGTTCTTTTTGCCCTTAATCAGGGAGAAATCTGTACATGTCCGTCCAGATTATTGGTTCAGGAAGATATTGCAGATGCTTTCATCGCCAGAGTGATCGAAAGAGTAAAAGCCATCAAAATTGGAAACCCGCTGGATAAGACGGTAATGATGGGTGCTCAGGCCTCGCAAATTCAGAAAGACAAGATTCTTTCCTACATTCAATTGGGAAAAGAAGAAGGAGCGGAAGTTCTTGTTGGAGGAGATGTTAATAATATAGGAGAAGGCCTGGAGGACGGATTTTATATCCAGCCTACCATTTTTAAAGGTAATAACAGGATGAGAATTTTCCAGGAAGAAATCTTCGGTCCGGTACTGGCTTTCACGACTTTCAAAGATGAAGAGGAAGCCGTAAAAATTGCCAACGATACCATTTATGGATTGGGTGCCGGAGTATGGACAAGAGATGCACATCAGCTGTACAATATTCCGCGCCAGATTCAGGCAGGAAGAGTTTGGGTAAACCAATACCATTCTTATCCGGCAGGAGCACCTTTCGGAGGATATAAGCAGTCAGGTATCGGTCGTGAAAACCACAAAATGATGCTGGATCACTATCGTCAGACTAAAAATATGCTGATCTCTTACAACAAAAACAAATTAGGTTTCTTTTAATTTTAATATTAGGGCGTGCCCGTTTGCCCCGGCGGAGCCGGGGCAAAACGGTCGGGCTGTTCCAGGGCTTCACTTCGTTTCGGTGCTTCATTTCATTCCGCACCGGCTCGTTCCTCGTCGCCCTTCCCATCCCTCACGTGGACAGATATACTCCTGATCAGGAAATTCCGGTTGAAAAGATAATCAGCACCCCTGTTTGAATAAAAAATATTTTAACCACCTAAGGTCATCATGAACCAGGTGCAAAAGTTGTGGAATAAATAAAATTTCAAATATATTTCTACAAGGATTAAACAAAGAATAGCTATACAGAATATAGATAATGCATAAACTTAGCAAATAGTACAAAGTCTTTGTATTTCAAAGATAAGCGAAGCGGTTTTGTTTATCTTAAAACATACTGTTATTACTCACCTTTGTCTTGCTATTAATAAAAAAGTCTCCCCAATTTTTGTATCCATTCGTTATCCGTGAATTGATGATAACCCGTCAGAAAATTCACAGTTCAATCGACCTTCATAACTAATAAAAAACTTTAATCCATATGATTCCAAAAACAATGAAAGCAGCTGTAGTTCAAGGCTACGGACAACCCCTGAAAATTGAAGAAGTTCCGGTAAGAGAACCCGGAAGATATGAAGTACTCGTGAAAGTAATAGCCTGTGGAGTCTGCCATACCGATCTGCATGCTGTAGACGGTGACTGGCCGGCAAAACCTAAAATGCCCCTGATTCCCGGACATGAAGGAGTCGGTATCGTTGTAGCCTGCGGGCCCGAGGCACAGGTAAAAGAAGGGGATGCCGTAGGAGTTCCATGGCTGTACAGCGCCTGCGGATGTTGTGATTACTGTATTACCGGCTGGGAAACACTGTGTGAAGCTCAGAAAAATGGAGGATATAGTGTAGATGGAGGTTTCGCAGAATATGTTATTGCAGATTCCAGATATGTGGGACATTTAAAATCAGATGTCAACTTTTTAGAAATTGCCCCGATTTTATGTGCTGGAGTAACTGTTTACAAAGGCTTGAAAGAAACTGAAACAAAACCCGGAGAATGGGTAGCGATCTCAGGAATCGGAGGATTGGGACATGTTGCCGTTCAATATGCCAAAGCAATGGGAATGCACGTGGCAGCAATTGATGTAGCAGACGATAAGCTTGAATTAGCCAAAAAATTGGGAGCAGATTTAGTAGTCAATGCAAAAACTACAGATCCCGGAGAATATCTTCATAAAGAAGTTGGCGGTATGCATGGTGCATTGATTACGGCGGTTTCTCCCATTGCTTTCAAGCAGGGAATAGACGTTCTTAGAAGAAAAGGAACCATTGCTCTCAACGGTCTGCCTCCCGGTTCTTTTGAACTTCCGATCTTTGAAACGGTTTTAAAAAGAATCACGGTAAGAGGTTCTATCGTAGGAACAAGAAAAGATCTTCAGGAAGCACTGGATTTCGCTAATGAAGGACTGGTAAAAGCTACAGTGACCTCTGCAAAACTGGAAGACATCAATGAGGTATTTGATAAAATGAAAAAAGGACAGATAGACGGACGAATCGTACTGGATATTGCCGGTTCAAATTAATGGACCCGGCGTCAAATAGCCGGGTTTTTCTTTTAAAAAGATGTATTGAAAGATAAAATTAATCAGCCATTGATTAAAAAAATTGCTAAGTCTGCCGGATTCGCGAGAGAAAAATTTTAGTAACAATATTTTCACTGATGGTAACAGATTCTTAACATAAAAAAATCAATAAAATTTAAAGTTAAGAATAGCTCTGAATAAAAGAAGCCTCAATTTAAAGCGTTTCAAGAATTAAAAAACAATAGCGCCCTAGCGTTTATCCAACTACAGAAAAACCTGAACTAACTAATTCAAAAACAGCTATGGAAACAAAAAAATGCAGACTATCCGCTACAGAAAAAGCTCTTGAAGTAATCCGCGAGCTGGAAATAAAATATGGAGCATTAATGTTTTATCAGGCAGGAGGATGTTGTGAAGGAACGCAGCCGCAGTGTTTTGAGAAAGGAGGATTCTTTCCCAGAATGAACGACGCTATGATCGGAACCATAAACGGGCATGAATTCTGGATAGACCGAGACCTTTTTGAATACTGGCAATACTCTCACTTTACCCTTGATGTGACTGATGGGTTCGGTCCGGGAGGATTCTCACTGGAAACCCCTTTAGGTAAAACTTTTAAAGTTCATTACCGGCTCTTTACTCCGGAGGAATATGGAAATCTAGAACAAGTAAAGCGCAGTGAATAAAAGCTGGGCAATATTCAAATAAGAAATTTACAAGATTTGTTCAATATGGAAAAAATCAGGTCTTCACAAACCGGTTCACAAACATAGCTGCAACCACATCACCCACCGCATTGAGAACCGTAGCCAGAGGATCTACAAGAGTTCCGATGATCATCACGGCCGGAATAGCTTCCTGAGGCAGTTTATAAACCGAGATCATCAGCATTTCTCCGATATATCCACCGTTCGGAATACCACCGGCTACAATACTCACAAATACAGTTATACCTAAGGCTAGCAGAAGATTGGCTGGATCAAAAAAATCTTTCCCGATAATCAGAAATGCAACATAGATCTTAATGATAGAAGACATTGAAGAGCCGTTCTTATGAAGAGTAGTCCCAATTGGGATCACCAGATTCGCAATAGAATTCGGGATACCGATCTTAGATGCTGCCTGAAGATTTGCGGGCATCGTTGCAAAACTGCTGCACGTACTTAAAGCGGTAAGAGTAGGGTAGGCAGCATTGCCCCAGAAACCTTTGATACCCTTGCGGCCATCTGCCATGAATGCATATAGGGTAAAAAACATAAAGAAATAAACGATTCCGGCAATATAATACAGTCCGAGAGGTTTTGCATAAAATCCAAAAAGCTGAGGTCCCAAAGTGGCGACCTGATAAGCAAAATAGGCACCTAAACCAATTGGAGCCAGCTTCATAATCAGTAAAAGAAGTTCTTTCATGACTTCATACCCTGAAGCAATAAATACCCTGAAAGGTTCTCCCTTTTCACCTGCCTTCCGGGCCGAAAATCCTGTAAGGAAAGCAAAAATAAGAAGCGCCAGCATATTCTGTCTTGAAAAAAGTGCCGTGAATTCCCCAACGGTGAAAAAGCCTACAATCCGGTCACCCCATGTATCAGTATTCGCTGTTTCTGTAATGACTTCACTGCTTCCCGAAACCCCGGAAACAGGAAACAAATACACCGCACAGATGGTAAAAACAGCGGCTGTAAGAATGAAGAACAGAAACGTTAAAGACATGGTAAGGATAATCCTTCCAAACTTAGACTGTTGTTCCAGAGAGGCAATAGAATTGGATACTGCGAAAAATACTAGAGGAACTACACTCACAAAAAGAAGATTGAGGAAAATATCCCCCAACGGTTTAATATATTCTACAATGCTGGGAGCTGCAATCCCTATAATGCTCCCAACTGTAATTCCTTAGAGTAAAAGTATAATTCCTGAGTAGTTTTTCAAGACCTCTTTCATGTAGTACTTTTTATCAAAGATAGGTTTATTTTTAACATTCTGTTATACAATTTTCAGAGGCAAATTTCATAAATTTGAGTAAATATCGTTTCTATGGCTTATATAGATTACTATAAAATTTTGGGCGTAGATAAAAGCGCAACACAGGATGACATTAAAAAAGCTTACCGCAAACAGGCGAGAAAGCTGCATCCTGACCTTAATCCCGATGATAAAGAGGCCGAAAGAAAATTCAAGGAACTGAATGAAGCCAATGAAGTGCTCAGCAATCCAGAAAATCGTGCCAAGTATGACAAATACGGAGAAAACTGGAAACATGGTGAAGAATATGAAAAAGCCCAGCAGCAGCAAAGGCAGTATCAACAGCAGAATTACGGTGGAGGTGGATTTTCCGGTGCCGATTTTGGTGAGGGTGAAGATTTTTCCGATTTCTTTCAGAATATGTTCGGTGGCAGTGGTGGAAGTAGTTTCGGGAGAGGTTCACGAGGAAGTGCCTCCGGGAAATTCAAAGGACAGGATGTTCACGCTGAACTGAATTTAAATTTACGAGATGCTGCCCAAACCCATCCGCAAACCTTTGAGATCAACGGTAAAAAAGTAAGAATTACCATTCCGGCGGGAGTATATGACGGACAGCAGATCAAGCTTAAAGGTCATGGAAACCCAGGATTTAATGGAGGTCCGCATGGGGATTTGTACATTACATTCAATATTCCGGCAGATCCGGATTTTGAAAGAACAGGAGATGATCTGAAAACGAAAGTAGCCATTGATCTGTATACCGCTGTGTTAGGAGGAGATGTAAAAGTAAATACTTTGGATGGAAGTGTCAATCTTAAAGTTAAACCGGAAACCCAGAACGGAACGACCGTAAGATTGAAAGGAAAAGGCTTTCCTTTATACAAAAAAGAAGGTCAGTATGGAGATCTTTTTGTGACTTACGAAGTAAAGCTGCCGGTAAATCTTACCGAAAAGCAGAAAGAACTTTTTGAACAACTTAAAAATTCCTAAGCCATGAGTGAAAGAATATCACGCGAAGAAGTAGTGAAAATATACAATATAGAGATCACTTTTTTTAATGAACTCGTAGACTACGGATTACTAAGTATACACATCGAAGATGAAATCAGCTATCTGATGTACGAAGACCTGCCTGATCTGGAAAAATTTGTCAACTGGCATTATGATCTTGAAATTAATCTTCCGGGAATGGAAGTCATTCATCATATGCTGAAAAAACTGGATACCCTGAAACGGAGAAATCGAGAACTGATGAATAAACTTGCTGCAATCAGTGATAAGTATGGGGAAGAGTAGGGTTCAGGATAGCATTTATTCTCAAATCCTGCACTCAGCTTAAAATAATTTCCGGATTCAGACTATTTCGTTTAGCTTTGCAGACTAGAGCAATAGAATCGTTATGAATGAAGAAAAGGTGATTATTTTAAAGCCTAAAAGACAGGATTTTGAGGAAATATACTTCAGCGGGAACCAGGGAAGCTTGCTGTTTTCGCCTACAACAAAGAGTAAAACAGTTTTTACCATAGCTTCAGCACTGATTGTAGGTGCTGCTTTTCTTTTAAAAGATCAGTTCAGTAAAGAAAATCAGGGGATTTTATATTTTCTGAGTTTTATATTCCTGCTTTGTGCTGTTTTTCTGTCCGTAAGTATCAATAAAGTTTCAAGATGGAAAAAACAGGTGAATCAATACTTAAATGGGCTTGAAAACTGTAAAGTATACGAAATCCGGTTTGATCAGAATTTTTTCGTAGTAGTCATTGATGATGAAAAGGAATCCAGCGAATGGAAAGATTTTGATTATTTTGAAAATAATGAACAGTTTATTTCCCTTGAAGGAAAGTACAGCTATATGTTTCCTAAGAAATCAATGAGCGAAAAAGACTACAATTTCCTTAAGAAAACATTAAAAGAAAATATTAAATCATAAAAAATCAGAGCAAGTTGCTCTGATTTTTATTTTATGGGTGAATCAGTAAATCAGCGGTTCTGCCTTTGTCCGATTTAACCTTTTATATTCTATTATTCCAGCCATCCCATCTCTTTCATCCACTCATCATTGTAGATCTTTCCTACATATCTTGAACCGTGGTCATGAAGAAGCACAACAATAACATCGTCTTTGGTAAACTGATCTTTCATTTGTATAAGAGAAGCAATCGCACTTCCTGCAGAATATCCGCAGAAAATTCCTTCCTCCTTAGCAAGCTTTCTTGCATAGATGGCACCGTCTTTATCAGTTACCTTTTCAAAATGATCAATAACAGACATATCATAGTTCTCAGGAATAATATCTTCCCCAATCCCTTCTGTGATGTAAGTATAAGCATGATCGTAGTGAAGTTCCCCTGTTTCATGGAATTCTTTCAGGATAGAACCGTAAGTATCCACACCGATTACTTTGATATCAGGATTTTTCTCCTTGAAGAAAGTTCCGCATCCTGTAATAGTACCTCCTGTTCCTGCACCTACTACAAAATGAGTTAGTTTTCCTTCCGTCTGTTCCCAGATTTCAGGAGCAGTAGACTCATAGTGAGCTGCTCTGTTGGATAAATTATCATATTGGTTTACATACCATCCGTTTTCTGTTTCCTTAGCCAGTCTTTTGGAAACGGAATAATAAGAACGAGGATCCGTAGGTTTTACATCGGTAGGACAAACAATTACTTCTGCTCCTACAGCACGTAGAATATCACATTTTTCTTTTGACTGCTTGGAATTCGTTACAAAAATACATTTGTAACCTTTGATAATAGCGGCAAGAGCCAGTCCCATTCCTGTATTTCCGGAAGTTCCTTCAATAATGGTTCCGCCGGGTTTTAATCTTCCGTCTTTTTCGGCATCTTCAATCATTTTAAGAGCCATTCTGTCCTTCACTGAGTTTCCAGGATTGAAGGTCTCAACTTTTGCCAAAACTAAAGCCGGAAAATCTTCACCTAAAACTTTATTAAGCTTTACAAGAGGAGTATTTCCGATAGTTTCAAGGATATTTTTTGCGTATTTCATAAATGGTTTATAAGCGGTTGCAAAGATAAGGCTTTAAAAATTAGCCACGTAATTTGGTAGAAATGATTTATAAAAAGTGAATGATTAATTATTAGTGGTGAATTTTTTACTGTGAATCATTAATAAGATAGCAGAGAATTCACTATTCATCCTTAATTATATTTAATCACTTTCACTGGTGAAATCTTACTGATCAGATAACTCGGAATAATCAGAGCCAGTCCGGAAATAAGAAGAATTCCTAATGAAATGGAGATAATGGCGATAGGGTTAAGATCTACCGGAACCGTGCTTACATAATAATTCTCAGGATTAAGCTTGATTACCCCAAAAAATTTCTGAATCAGAATAAGTCCAAGACCAATGGCATTTCCATAGAGAAGTCCTGGAATCATAATAATCAGGGTGTAATTGATGAAGGTTGCTCTGATCTGAGCATTGCTCGCTCCCAGTGTTTTAAGAAGCCCGATTGAATTGGTCCTTTCGATGATCAAAATTAAAAGAACCATGATGATGTTGATCACCACTACCACGAGCATAATGATAATGATAAGGGCAATATTCGTATCAAATATACTGATCCAGTCATTGATCTGAGGGTATTTCTCAGTTGCTTTTTCTGCATAATTTTTATAGCCGATAAGCTTTTCAATCTCCGGAAAATCTTTATCAATATCATTGACGTTTTTCAGGAAAATATCAATTCCGCCCACTTCATCCGGTTTCATTTCCTGTATTCTTCGAACGTGATTGATTCCTCCAATAACGAACTGATCATCAATCATTTTTATGTCAGTTTTGTAAATTCCGATAATTCTGAATTTACGATAGATTGGTTTCTGATCCGCTTTTGAAAATATAGTTACGATACTGTCGTTCACTTTAAGGTGAAGGTCATTCGCAACTTTTTGTGATATGGTAACATCATTGTTGAAGCCTTTTTCCGTTACCGTTGGAGTTGTTCCGGCTATAAGGAATTTTTTAAATCTCAGGCTGTCAAAATCTTTGCCGACTCCTTTAAAAATGATTCCTGCAAAACTATGCTCGTTCCGCATAATTCCGGTAACCGTAGCATATTTCTGAACGCTTTCCACATCGGGAAGCTCCTTGATCTTTTGAATATTAAGTCCCTGATTATCTAAAATAGAGGTGTTATAAGAGGAATTTGATCTTGTAGACCGCAAAGTAATATGGCCGCTGAAATCTGCCAGTCTCTCTTTAATGGCTTTCTTTGAACCGAAACCGGTAGCTACGGTAATTAAAGAAACAATGATTCCCAAAGCTACAGAAAGCCTGCCGATGAAGATGATAACCCTTGATAGGTTATTTTTGTTATCTTTGGAAAACGCTATTTTTCTAGAGAAATATAAAGGAAATTTCAAGCTTATGAATTTAGATTTCAAAATTAAAAATTTACTTCTGATTTGCCTAATTTTTTTGGGAGTATTCAATCAATATTATTCTCAGAGCCAAGATCAAACAGATTTTAAAACAGGGGCCGATCAGCCGGAAGTTTATCTGCCGATACTGAAAAATAAAACGATTGGTGTTGTGACGAATCAGACTGGACTGATGAGCGACAGAACCCATGTCGTAGATTTTCTGGTTAAAAATAATATTAAAATCAAAACGATTTTTGCACCGGAACATGGTTTCAGAGGAGATGCAGATGCCGGAGAAAAAGTAAAAAACGGAGTAGATGTGAAAACCGGAATTCCCATCATTTCTTTATATGGAAACAACAAGAAACCTAAACCTGAACAGTTGAAAGGAATTGATGTTGTTGTGTTTGATATCCAGGATGTTGGGGTGAGGTTTTACACTTATATTTCTACATTAGCCTACCTCATGGAAGCCGGAGCTGAAAATAATGTTGAGGTCATGGTACTGGATCGTCCCAATCCTCATGACGGGTATACAGACGGGCCTGTCTTAAGAAAAAAATGGTCAAGTTTTGTAGGAATGCACGAAGTTCCTGTAGTATATGGGCTGACGATAGGAGAATACGGTAAAATGGTAAATGGTGAAAGCTGGCTGAAAAATGGAGTTCAGGCAAAATACACCCTGATCCCGATGAAAAATTATCATAAAAAACAGCGGTATCCTATTTTAGATAAGCCTTCTCCCAACCTTCCGAATGATCAATCAATCAATCTGTACCCAAGCTTATGCTTTTTTGAAGGAACCCAGGTTTCTGCAGGAAGAGGAACAGATCTGCCGTTTCAGGTATACGGATCTCCGTGGACGCCGGAACTGCCTTATCAGTTTACTCCAAAACCTAATTTCGGGGCAAAAGATCCCTTCCTGAATGGGAAACTCTGCTATGGGGAAAACCTTTCAGAATACCCGAAAGATCTTCGGGAACTTAATCTCGAATGGCTTATGAAAGCTTATAAAAATTATAAAAATCCACAGCAGAATTTCTTTCTTGAAAATTTGTTTTTTGATAAACTGGCGGGAACAGATGAGTTCAGAAAACAGATTATTGCCGGAAAATCAATTCAGGAAATCAAAGCCTCCTGGAAAAATGATCTGGAAAAATTTGAAAAAATCCGTACCAAATATGTGGTGTACCAGGATTAATTAATTGAAGAAATTATAAAGTTGGAAGCTGGAAGAGGGATGCTGGAAGTTACTTTTAGTTATAGGTATTGAAAGCCACCAGAAAATCAAATTAAATAAAAGCAGATCAACATTTGCTCTTAATGACTTTCAAAAACTTCCTTCTTCCATCATCCAGCTTCAAACCTGCATCTATCAGATATTCTTATCCTGAACTTACGTTAATTAATCAAAGTTTTGTGGAGGCTTATTATCATTCTTACCTTTATTCAGAATGAAAAGTCCTACAGATAATCCGATAACTCCGGCAAAGGCTGTCATCAGGGCTCTTTCCATTTTGTCAGGCTGATTATTCCCGAGATAATTCATTAAAAAAAGGATCACAAAAGTGGTCACTGAAATGATAATATGATTTTTTCCGAACAGTTTCATGAAGATTATTTTATCTGGTAAGAAATCATAACACCTCCTCTATAAGGGATGATCTCGCCACTTTTATTATATTTTTGAGCCATATCGTAGCGTTTGCCACTTTCACGGTCGTATCCTTTGTAGAAATCCTGAGAGGTACCTATACCTGCATAGATGTCCATGTTCCAGCGGTCGGATAATTGAAATTGGTATCCTCCTGTAATACCAAATATAAGAGAATATCCCTTTTGATACATATTTGATCTAATGAAAGTTTCCCCTCTTTCATTACCATACAGATTATCATTCCAATAATCCCATTTCTGCAGAACAAATGCTGATGCAGCAATGTTAGCTCCTATATACCAATGGTTGAAAGCTTTGTTAAAATAATATCTTCCTTCTACCGAAACAGAATAATACTGCAGTTCATGTCCTGCAAATGATTTCCATGGAGAGACAAGAACATCTCCCTGAAGCGTATATTTTTCACTCAGCTGTTTCTCTGCGGCAATATTAATTACACCAATAGGAATAAGAACGGCATTGCCTTTCAGATATAATTTCTTTTCCTGTTCGGGTTCCTGCTCCTGGGCTGATAATGTTCCTATAGACAGGATTGCAAAGAGTCCGGCGAGAAATTTTTGTTTCATCATTAATTTTATTTTAGTTGATTTAGTAATTCATCTGCAAGGTTATAGTCTTTATGGGATTGAATGGCTATATTCTTTGACATGGTTGCATACGTCTTGGACAACTGTTTATTTCCGGTCAGGAAGTAGAGTTTGGCCAGAATATAAGTGTTTTCAGAGGTTTCGCCCCGCATTACAGATTTCTCAGCCCATTCTGTGGCTTTCTTTAATGATGATGGCGTTTTTATGTGATCACTGAATACCCACGCAGCTCTTAGAAGCTCATTGGGATCATAGGCATCAGAATTTTTGTAATAATCCATAGCAGCTTTTTCAAACTCAGGATAGTTGGCATGCTGCTCATAATAGCTTAGCTTAGTCTGGTTAAGCTTAGACAGAGCAAGCTCTTTTCCTACCAACGGTTCAGCAGATTTCATGAAAAAATCCTCGTTGATCTTTTTATTTTTATCATCGATGGATTGTGCTAAGATTTTCGAGAGTTTTAGTTGGCTGTCGAATTCTTTGTAGGTATCTTCCGGAAGGTATTTTACAATATCGGATTTTCTTGATGAAAATGTTTTATAGTTGCTGTCTTCAGTAGACTTCAGAAAATACAGAAGAAAACCTATTTCTTCTTTGGAAAGTTCTTCTGTAGCTTTTTTATTTTCAAAATATCTTTCAGATGCTTTTTTAGCGAAATCATAATCAGAGCTAGAGTTCAGCTTCATAATATTGATCAGAAATGCAGGATCTTTTTCACCTTTGGCAAAACGTTCTTTTAAAGAACCCTTTTTGTTGGAAGGAGAGTTGATATCCTGAGCCATAGCTACAAAAAGACCTTCTTCCATGTAGCCGGAATTCTGAGAAACCAGTTCACCTTCTCCATTTAAAAAAAGGTAAGTAGGATAGGAACGTACTCCAAATTTAGCCGCGATTTCCCTGCCTTCTCCCTTCTCCATATCGAATCTGGCATTAATGAAATTGGCATTATAATAATCTCCGACAGATTTTTGGGTAAAAACATTTTTCTCCATCATCTTGCAGGGTCCGCACCAGGCCGCATAAGCATCTATAAAGACCAGTTTTTTTTCTTTTTTGGCCTTGGCTATAATATCTTTAAACGGTAATTCCTGAAACTGGATGGCTTCCTGAGCCAGTATAATGACAGAACAAAAAACAAATATTCCGGAGATCAGTTTCTTCATTTTCAAATAAAATTTACAGGCGAAGATAGGTAATTTCCGAAATATAGGCAGTGAAATTGAGGAGGCAGAACTCTATATTAACTATTTTTAAGACTATCATTTCTGTTTTATAATAAAAAAACAGGCCTAAAGCCTGTTGATTATAGTAAGTTTAAAGCAAGTTTCAAGAAACTGCATTAACTGCTTCTTTGATCAGTTCTGTAATTTCCTTGGGATGAGTAGCTAATGAGGCATGGCTGGCATCCAGATGAATGATTTTTTTCGGATTCATTCTTTCTGCCATTTCTTTTTCTGTTTCAGGAGGGATCATACGGTCATTATCTGATACCTGATACCAGCTAGGTTTGGTTTTCCAGGCAGGTTCTCCGGCTTCTGCAGCAAAAATACTCCCGTGGATAGGCTTTTGAGATAAAGACATTACAACAGAGTCTTCAGGATTTAAGTCCTGCGCAAAACTTTCATGGAATTTGTCATATTTTATCCATAAAAACCCTTTGGCATCCGGAACAATATTCGCTGCTCCTGAAGGTTGATCCCTGCGTCCGAAAATTCCTCCCAGACTTTCGCCTTTATCAGGTGCAAAAGCTGCAATATAAACAAGTCCTGCTACTTTATCATGATGACCGGCACCGGAAATTACAGCTCCTCCATAGGAATGTCCTACCAAAATAACTTTGCCTTCCTGCAGGTCAATCAGGTCCTTTGTTTTCTGAATATCGTCTTCCATAGACGTTAAAGGATTCTGTACGCTTCTTACGGTATATCCTTCATGGTGAAGGTTTTCAATAACATGTCTCCAGTGTGAGCCATCCCCCCATGCTCCGTGAACTAAAACGATCGTAACATTTTTATTTTCCATATACTTTAGATTTTGTACTACAAATTTAGGATGCTGATGGTGAAAAAATGTTCACTTTAGTTAACGTTTTAAAGTCCGGTTCCGGATTCGGCTTAAAGACTGAGGTTTTATCCCTAGATAACTGGCAATATGTTTCTGGGCAACCAGCTGAAAAATTTTTGGGTTTTCGGTGAGAAGTCTGTGGTATCTTTTTTCAGGTGAATAATAGAGAAGCTCTTCAATTCTTTTTTTGGCGTTCAGATAAATAACTTCTGTCATTTTTCTTCCGAACTCCTGCCAGTAGGCATCTTTCTGATACAGTTTCTGAAGATCATCTTTATGAAGCAGCAGAACCTCTGAATCTCTTACCGCTTTGATATTCATTTTTGAACGGGTGCTGCAAAGAATACTTTCATAATCCGTAAAAAAGTAATTGTCAAAATGAAACGTGAAATTAACGTCCTCACCATTTTCATTGAGGTAAAAGGTTCTCATAAATCCGGTTTTTAAAAAACCTAAATATTGACATTCTTCACCCTCCTGCAGGAAAAAATCTGATTTTTTATAAACTGCTTCCTGCAGATAACCACAGAATTCTTCATAATGGGCTTCGTCAACCAAAAACAGAGGACCATATGTAGCGTATTCGTTGAGGATATTTTTCATTATAAATATTATTTCGCCATATCTATAATACTAAATTATTAAAAACTGACGAAAAAAAAGAAGTGAAAATCAAAAATAATAGACAGACCATAAGAACGGGGGTATACGATTCCTATACATTCTGTTTTGTGAAAGACTTCTCTTATGTATAATTTATTTACTTTGATACAAAATACAAGTTTTTAACCTTTCATCATCTCTTAATAACGGATGTTCAAATTCTTTCACTTTCTCCAATCCAATTTTTTTCATTACGGCCTCTGATTTTATATTAATTTTAGGAGCAATTGAATAAACTTTATCAATATTTAAATTTTTTTCAGCATATTCTAAACATCTTTTTGCTCCCTCTGTTGCAAACCCTTGATTCCATTCATTACATTTTATTCTCCAGCCAATATCAATACACGGAGTAAAATCTGCCTCATAATTTTGCTCACTAAGTCCTATAAAACCAATAAATTCTTTGTTTTCTAATTTTTCAACAGCAAAATAGCAAAATCCATTTTTTTTGAATTGAATTTTCATTTTTTCAATAAATTCAATTGTTTGATTTTTAGTTAAAAGAGTAGGAAAAAATTCCATAACTCTTGAATCTGAATTTATTTTATATAATTCTTCTACATCTTTTTCTTCCCAATTTCTAAAACCAAGTCGGGTAGAAGTGAATATATATTTCTGTTCTTTTGTCATTATTATATTTTCTGTAAACAAAGATATTAAACTCATTTCTACATGAAAGCGTAAAGGTATAAAAGGTTACAGCCGGTGTATCTTAGAGAAAACGGGTAGTAGTGTCAGAATATAGTCAGTTTTTTGATGTTTTTTATAAAAAATAGAATGATACTTTTAATTCACTTTATGGTCCTCAGATCTTTGTTATATTTTTGCAAACGAATTAATTATCTGTAAAAGAAATACTAAAAAGGGATAAAATTTCACCCGGATTTCTTTTAAAGAAAATAGCAATGCAGAAGAAATTGAACATTAACTTTAAACAAGCGCTCTCTCAAAAATCAGTTTACATCGCGGTATTGTCAGCCTGTATTATTGCGGTAACAGCTCTTGCTGTTCTCAGCTTTTTAATTACCAGAGATAGCCGGAAAAATACTGAAGATTTTGCCAGAAAAACCTTTGTCCGGAAATACGAGTCCGTAGAAAACGAATTCAAAAATATTGAAGATTATCAATATCTGCTCCGTGCGCTGATTCAGAAAGACGGGCTGAAAAACTATAAAGATTATTCTTCTGTTCTGAATGACCTGAACAAAAAACGGAACCTTCTGGCCTACAGCTGGTATTATTATGATAACAACAGTACAAGAAAGCCAGAGACCAATAGTCCTTTAACGGATATTTTCAGAAAAGCGGACAATGCAGACCGATCCATTACCATAAAAACCAACAGACCCGGGCATTTTAAAGACCTTCTGGTCACCCGTAAAGACAGCATGTACTGGATAAGCTATGATTCTCTTGCGCTGACAGGTAAAAACAGGCTGTATTATGGCTCTGCAGTGAGTTTAGATGATCTCCATCAGTACTTTATCAATGTAGATAAAAATTCTAATACGTATGCTTATGTTTTTACAAAAGAAGGCATCTGTATTACCCATCCTGAGAAGAAATATCTTGGGAAAAGTATTTTTGAATTTACAGATATTAAACCTAAAGATACTTTGTGTAGTACGGCTAAATCTGGATATACTCAGGGAACTGCCATTTCAGAATACCTTGGAGTAGAAGTAACCCGGTTTATCAAGCCGTTGAAAACAGATAATTTTGAAGGATACACCGTTGTTAATCATGTTAACTTCATCATCGATGAAAATATTTATAAGGTAAAAGCTTATACCACCTATATTTTCCTGGCGGCATTGTTTCTTATTGTCACTGTGTTTATTCTGTTTCAGAGATCTGTTAGGATAGCCTATAAGGAAAAAGAAAAAATACAGTCTGAAAAAAACCTGCTGCTGATTGAAAATGAGAAAATGCATAAAGCAGAAGTGTTGAACCAGCTTCGGCAGCTGAAAAATAATATCAATCCGCATTTTCTTTTCAATTCATTGAATTCCCTGTATATGCTGATCGGGATTAATAAAGATAGCGCACAGAAATTCACCATGAACCTTTCCAGGATCTACAGGTATCTTATTGTGCCTCCAAAAGAAAACAGGGTTCCCGTTGAGCAGGAAATTAATTTTATCCGGCAGTATATGGAACTTTTGAAAAGCAGGTTTGAAGAAGAGCTGACTTTTGAACTGAAGATTAATGCTCCGGAAAGCTTAGAAAAAAAGATTCCTTATTTATCCCTTCAGATCGTAACGGAGAATGCGATAAAACATAATATAGCTACCATAGATCATCCTCTGGAAATCATGATTATCGTTGAAGAAGAGGCGGTTATTGTAAAGAATACTTGGCAGCCGAAAACAGAGCCCGTAGAGGGAGAAAAGTTTGGGATTGATTATTTGAATCAAATTTATGATTATTTTAGGATTAATTCTCTTAATATTTCAGTTGATGGTGAATATTTCGTATGTTTTTTGCCTTTAATGAAGTGAAAATAAAAATCCATTCACTCCCGAAAAACTACCTTTCACTCCCTAACACTATATATAATATTGCTTTACCTTATAGCTTTGCCGGCTAAATCTACTATTTGGAATGAATCGGACTATTTTAATGAAGAACTACAGACTGGCTCTGTATCTGGGACTTGCTATGGCATCGCCGGCAGTACTGGCACAGAAAAAAGATTCTGTAAAAACAGATAAAGAAAAAACGGAGAAAACCGATGTTTCTTCAAAGAAAACAAAAAAAATTGAAGACCTGATTAAAAAAGGAACCTTCAAAAAAGGGCTTTTTAATACCATTCAGGTAAAAACGGATGTTTATTTTGAAATTCCAGACAGCCTTATGGGACGTCAGTTCCTGGTGGTGAATAAACTGTCTCAGGTACCGATGCAGGTGAATGAGGCGGGATTAAATAAGGGAATGAACTATGAAAACAAGATCATCTCTTTTCACCGTGATAATGTAGCCAAAAAAGTTTGGGTGAAAACCTCAGACGTAAAAGTATCATCTCCTAAAAACGACGCGATCACAAAATCTGTAAAAGATAACTTTTCAGAATCTGTGATTGAGGTTTTTGATATTGAGGCCCAGAACAATGACTCTACTTCGGTAGCGATCAAAGTCAATAAGGTTTTTGATGGTAATCAGAAGAGTTTCAATGATGTGCTGGCCAATGTGGGGTTAGGAGGATCTGTGAAATCAAACCTTTCCTATATCGAAGGAGTGAAAACCTTTCCTCAGAATCTTGTGGTGAAATCCCAGTTGACCACTTCTGTGAATGAAGGTGGGGTAGATCTGCCTGTGACATTGGGGGTGACCACTAATCTTGTGTTGCTTTCCAAAATCCCTATGAAACCAAGAGTCTCCGATCAGAGAGTCGGTTTCTTTAGTGAAAAGCATTGGGCATTCAATGACCGTCAGCAAAAAATGGATGAGAAATTCTTCATTACCAGATGGAATTTAGAACCTAAAGATGAAGACAAAGAAAAATATCTGAGGGGAGAGTTAGTAGAGCCGAAAAAACAGATCGTTTATTATATCGATCCCGCAACACCAAAACAATGGCGTGAAAAAATCATAGCAGGAGTGCATGACTGGCAGGCAGCCTTTGAGCAGGCAGGTTTTAAAAACGCGGTCATTGCTAAAATGCCGGATGAAAAAGATGAAGATTTTGACATTGATGACGTAAGATATTCGGTAATCACGTATGCTGCTTCTCCTAAGTCAAATGCAATGGGACCTTCGGTGGTAGACCCGAGAAGTGGGGAGATTATTGAAGCGGATATCATCTGGTGGCATAATGTAATGACTTCTCTTCAGGAATGGATGAGAATTCAGATAGGACCAATAGATCCGAAAGCGAGAGGAAATAAATTCAGTGACGAATATATGGGGGAAGCGATCCGTTTTGTATCGTCTCATGAAGTGGGGCATACGTTCGGATTAAAGCATAATATGGGATCTTCATTTGCATTTCCTGTAGAATCGCTCCGTTCAAAAGAGTTTACTGATAAAATGGGAGGAACAGCTCCTTCTATCATGGATTATGCCCGTTACAATTACGTAGCACAGCCGGAAGATGGCGTTACCGCGATCACTCCAAAAATCGGAATTTATGATAAATACGCTATAGAATGGGGTTACCGCTGGTATCCAGATGAGTTTTCCGAGAAAAAAGCCATCAGAAACTTAATCGAAAAGCATCAGGATGATCCATTGTATTTCTATGGTGAACAGCAAAGCTATCTGGAGACTATTGATCCGCGTTCGCAGTCTGAAGACCTTGGTGATGATGCGATGAAAGCCAGTGAATATGGATTGAAAAACCTGAAAATTGTTATCAATAATCTTTTACAATGGACTTATGAAGATGGTAAAGAGTATACGGATGCAGGTAAGCTGTATTTGGGAGCGATCGGGCAGTGGGACTTGTATACAGGTCATGTAATGGCAAATGTAGGAGGAATTTATCTGAACAATACGGTTTTCGGGAATAAGAAAAAAGCGTATGAAGCAGTTCCTGCCGAGACTCAGAAGAGAGCAGTTGATTATCTTGTGAAAAATGCCATCAACCTTCCGGAATGGCTGTTCTTTAATCCGATTTCAGAAAAAACATATCCTGTGAAGAATTCTCCGATGGGACCTTTCGAACAGACGCCTTATACGCTGGCAAGAGGAATGCAGTATGCCAATATTTATGCTCTGTTGATGGATGACAGGCTGCTCAGAATGCTTGAAAATGAACTGAAGCATGAAGTTTCAGGATCAAAAGAACAAATCTATACCGTTGAGAATCTATTTGACCAGATAAGAACTGCCATTTTCAGGAAAAAAGGAACACTGACTATTCTTGAAAAGATGACACAGAAGAACTATGTAGATGCACTGATTGTTTCTGTCAATAAATTATTTGAAAAAACAGCAGTAAAGGCATTGAAGACAGACCAAACGCTGAATATGCCGCTCATCTGTAATTTCCATGGTGAAGATCAAAATCTTAGGAATATTAATTATTCATCCATGAAAAGAGTATCTGAAGTAACCACTTACAAGAGAGCGGAACTACAGAAAGTGCTGGATCTGCTGAACAGGACCAGATATAAAGGAGATGATGCTTCAAGAGCTCATTACACAGACTTAATTATTCGTATTGAAGAGGCTTTAAATAAATAATCGGAAATGAAAAAAACTCTAATACTTTTACCTCTTTTGGCTGCTAATATTGCGCTGGCGCAGCAAAAGAAAACGATTACAGGTAAAGTTCAGGATGGCAGTACTTCACAAATCATTGCAGGAGCATCCATTAAAATTGAAACACAATCTGTTTCTTCCAAAACCAATCAGGATGGGATCATTGAAAGTGTTTCCATTGGTACCGTTACAGATAAAAACGGAAATTTTACTTTAGAAATTCCTACCGATACCAAGTCGGTATTGGTGAGCTATCTTGGCTATGAATCCAGACTGATTCAGATTGATGAAGACCAGACCAACTATAATATTTCATTAGCGCCGGCGGGTGAAGTTTCTGAAAAAAATAAAATTCAGGAAGTAATTATTACCGGATATCAGAAGATTGAAAAACGTAAGCAGACCTCAGCGGTTTCTACAGTGAAGATGGACGCGATCAGCCAGTCCGGGGTTGCCAGTGTTGACCAGATGCTGGCCGGGCAGATTGCCGGGGTAGTGGTGACTCCTGAAACAGGATCTCCGGGAGGTCCTGCAAAGATCAGAATTCGTGGAACGGCTTCTTTGTCCGGTCCGCAGGATCCGTTATGGGTAATTGACGGACTTCCGCTGGAGGGAAACGATGTTCCCAATTTCAGCGATAAAGATAATATCGATCAGCTTCAGAACTTTTCTATTGCAGGCCTGAATCCTAATGATATTGAGGATATCACTATTCTTAAAGATGCGGCCGCCACTGCCATCTATGGAGCAAGAGCGGCTAACGGGGTGATTTCCATTACAACGAAAAAAGGGAAAAAAGGAAGCATGAAAGTGAATTTTTCAGCAGATACCTTTATTACATCTCGCCCTGACTTTGACAAGCTAAATCTTCTGAACGCTTCTGAAAAAGTAGACTTTGAGTTAATGCTTGCCAAACGTACTGACCTTACTTACCGTGCTGATAAAGGGGAAGTCATGAGAATTTTAACTAAAAATAACCAGCTTGATGCTTTCAGAAGCGGTGGTTTGGATGCGTTGAATTCTATGACACGCCAGCAGCTTGATGGTCTGAGAAACAGCAACACAGACTGGGGAAAATTGCTATACAGAAATGCAATCAATAAGCAGTATGGACTGAGTGTTTCCGGAGGAAGTGACCGTTCAGATTACTATTTCTCACTAGGGTATTTTGATGAAGAAGGAACAACTATCGGTACAGGTTTTAAACGGTATAACCTTACCTTAAAGAACAATTATAAATTAAGCGATAAGTTAAATGCAGGAATCTCTATTTTCGGGACACAGAGTGAGCGTTCATCGTTCATGACGGATGCTGATGCGGCGGCCAGCCCCATTAATTATTCAAGAAATGCCAATCCTTATCTGACACCTTACAATCCGGATGGTAGCTACAGATATGACCGGGATATAGATGGTTATGCAGATCAATATGTTCCTTTTAACTTCCTTGAGGAAAGAGAAAATACGGATTACACCCTTAAAAATCATTCCTTGAAAGGTATATTGGATCTTGAGTATAAAGTTTCAAAAAGCCTGAGGTTCACGTCACAGTTAGGTCTTCAGTATGACACCAATAAAACGGAGAAGTTTGCTGCTGAAAATACCTATTATACCAGAAAGATGAGAGAGGGAACCCGTTATTATAAAGATGGTGCCTTCCAATATTTCCTGCCTAAAGGAGGGGTAAAACAAAACTGGGATAATGAGTTTTTCCAATACAACTGGAAACTTCAGGGAACCTACAGCACAAAGATCAACTCGGTACATGAAATTGATGTGATGGCCGGAACAGAAATCCGTAAAACGAAAGACAATACTACGGTTACAAGAGCTTTCGGTTTTGACAGTCTTACCAAAACAGGTGTTCCGATCATTTTTCCGAATTCTAACTTTGCAGCAGATAAAAAATATGAAACGTACCGTGAAATGCCTGTCGCAGAAAACGCCTATGCTTCTATGTTTGCGACTGCATCCTATACTTTTGACCAGAAATATACCTTCTTCGGAAGTGTAAGATATGATGGAACTAATTTATTCGGAGTTAATAAAAAGTACAAATACCTGCCGATTTGGGCGGTTTCAGGATCATGGCTGGTATCGAAGGAAAATTTCATGAAGAATCTGAATGCCATTTCTAACCTTAGATTAAGAGCATCCTACGGTTTACAGGGAAATATTGACCGAAATACATCACCATTCTTTATTGGGGAATATAATAATGCTACCATTCTGCCGGGCGGAAAAGAAGATGTGATTAACGTGATCAGCCCTCCGAATGATAAACTTCGCTGGGAAAAAACAACCAATGTAAACCTTGGGCTGGATCTGGGCGTATTCCAGAACCGCATCAACCTTACCTTAGATGTCTACAGCAGAAAAGGGACAGATATGATCAGTATGAAAGAAACACCGCTTGAAACCGGATTCAATTATACGATGATGAACTGGGGAAGCCTTACCAATAAAGGTTTTGAACTGGCTTTATCCACAAGAAACATCAATAAGGATAACTTTAAATGGTCAACTACGATTAATTTCGCGCATAATAAGAGTGAAGTTCTTAGCGAGCAGCCTCGTGATAATGCTTTCCTTCCATCCAGAGAAGGTCTTCCTGTGAATGCTGTTTTTGCATTGAAAACAGCAGGAATGGATGAATACGGAAACCCGATGTTCTGGAAAGGAAATGAAAGAGTAAAAATCGCAGATTTCTTCAAGCTTTATGATGTATATGAAGAATTTCTTCCGGGCCAGCTTGTAGATTCTAAGCTTTCACAGGCAGAAATGAGAAGCCTTTTTACCTATATCGGGGATAGAGATCCAAAGTTTACAGGAGGTATTATCAACACCTTTAAAATCCATAATTTTGACTTTACCGTTTCTGCAGCTTTCAACTTCAAGCAGACGGTAATGAGATCACCTTCTTACCGGGGAATGGAACTGGATAGAGGTAGAAATTATACAAAAGATGTCTACGAAGCAGGAACAACACTTCCGGGAATTACAGGCTCCGAAATGGAAAACAATCCCGGCTGGATGGGGAATAAATGGCTGACGAGCAATCCTTCCAATGCCTACGGTCTGCTTGATATCTGGGCTAAAGAGATCAGCTATATAAGAATAAGCAGCATCCGTTTAGGGTATACGCTTCCTAAAGAATTTACCGCTCCTATGGGCATCAGCAGTCTGAGATTGAGTGTTGAAGGCCGCAACCTGTTCGTATTCAGTAATGGGTATAAAGGGTATTTTGATCCGGAAACCTATGGTAATATTTATGCACAGCCTATTCCTAAATCAGTTACCGTAGGATTTAATGTTTCTTTTTAAAACTTGAAAAAAATGAAAAAAATAACAGCATGTATCGCATTGGCATTGATCAGCTTTACCAGCATAGGATGCGATCGATTTTTAGATATTCAGCCTGAAGGAAAAGTGATTCCGGTGACTGTTGAGGATTACAGAAAAGTACTTACCTCAGCCTATGCCAAATATCCGAGTCATAAATCTCTGACAGCCCTTCGTACAGATGAAACTTATCTGGATGAAACGTTGAATGAATTCAATGTATACCGTGAAATTGCCATGTGGAAAGACACCAACAACGATGCAGCAACGATGGAGTTTCCCTGGGTGAAGTTTTACTCCGTGGTATTCTATCTGAACCAGATCATCAACGAAGGAAGCAAGACAATGGCAGATTCTCCTGAAAAACAGCAGATTCTGGCAGAAGCGTATGCATTGCGTGCCTATACCTATTTTGATATGGTTAATTTATACGGAAAACCATACAATAACGCTACTGCATCTACAGACAGAGGAGTTCCGCTAAGTCTGGAAATTGATCTGGAAGCAGTCCTGAAGCCTTCTACCGTTCAGGAAGTTTACAATCAGGTTCATGCGGATATGGAAAAAGCGGAGGACTTAATGGTGGCAGAGAAGCAGCCTTTAGATATCAGCTATAGATTTTCAAAGATATCAGTGAATGCTCTTCAGGCAAGAATAGCCCTTTATCAGAGTGACTGGAATAAGGCGTTACAATATTCAGAGCAGGCTTTGTTAATGAAAGGAAGTCTTACGGATTTGAATACAACCAATACCTTACCCAATCATTACGCTTCAGCAGAAGCGATCATGGCTTTGGATGCTGTGTTTGACGATGCTGCCGGAAACTTATCATATGCTTCTCCGGAATTGATTTCAAAATTTAATACGGCTGCAGACAAAAGATTCGGAATTTATTTTGAAAAGAAGAATGATAAGTATAAAATCATCAAAAAAGGAACTGCAGATTTTAAAGTGTCTTTCAGAACGTCTGAATTGTATTTTATTAAATCCGAAGCATTATTAAAACTGAATAAACTTGATGAAGCTAAGCAAACCCTTCTTAAAGTGGCCAAAAACAGATATACTCCGGATGGCTATACCTCTGTTCAGAATACAATAACCCCGATGAATGCTGCAGAATTTATGAATTTCATCCAGGATGAAAGATTCAGAGAATTTACCGCAGAAGGACACCGTTGGTTTGATTTAAGAAGAGCCAATCAGAAAGAAATAAAACATACCGTGAGCGGTAAAGAGTATATTCTTCAGCAGAATGACCCGAGATATACCATAGAATATCCGATGAGTGCAAAGAAGAATAACCCCAACTTATAACATTTCATATTAACATCCCCTGAAACCGCTGGAGCTTAAACGTTCTAGCGGTTTTTTTGTACTTTTGTACCGTTATGAAAATTGCCATTATAGAAGATGAGCTCCTGGCTGTTAATTATCTGAAAAACCTTTTGGATAAACAGAACATCGTTCCTGTCACAGAGACCGTTATTCTTCGCTCAAAAAAACAGGCAATAGACTTTTTCAGTAAAGATTCTGCAGATCTTGTCTTTATGGATATCCATTTGGGAGACGGGATGAGCCTTGAAATTTTCGAGCATGTGGAACTTTTCACGCCGATCATTTTCATAACAGCTTTTGATGAATATGCGATGAGGGTTTTCAGGCATTTTACCATAGATTACCTTTTGAAACCTTTTGAAGAGGAAGACTTACATAAAGCTTTACAGAAATTCATTTCAATCAGAAATAATTTTGATCCCGAACCTCTCCTGAAATCCGTCTCAGCATTACAGCAGGATGGCAGCTCAGAAATGATGAAACGTTTTATGGTAAGAGAAGGAAATAAACTCAAATCAATACACGAGCACAATACTGCGTATTTTTTTGCTTCGGGAAAATACCTTTTTCTCACCACGATGGATCATCAGACCTATATTTTCGATGATACCATTAAAGATATCATCCAGAAGCTGAACCCGCAGGTTTTCTTCAAAGTGAACCGCAAATTCATCATCAACAAAAAAGCGGTTACCGAAATCATCAAACATTCAAGTCAGAAAGTAGAGCTGAAGCTTTCCCCGGAACCGGAAGTCAATACGGAAATATTTATCAGTAAGCCGCAGATTGCGGAATGCCTGAACTGGCTTAATTCTTAGGGAAAGGAAGCCAGAAGAGGGTAGCTGGAAGTTACTGTTCCGCGGAGTACTTTTTCTTGGCCTCCTGCAGAACATCATCCAACATGAAAATAAAAAACAGCCATCTGTTTTCCAGACTTTCATAACTTCCATCTTCCTGCATCCATCTTCCGTCCTTATCCAATATTTTTCGTATTTTTCTCCTCCTAAAACTAACATGAAATTATGAGAATGTACTTGCTGGCAGTCCTGTTGTTTTCTTCCCTGCTGTTTTCACAGAAAATCCAGCTGAAGAAAGACAAAATCCAGTTCAATGAAAAAGAAATAGGCATTCTGAAATCACCTTACCGCGATCATTTTGAGTTTTATACCTTAGCCAATGAAAAGGTTTTTGATGCCGATCTGAAAGGAGTTTCCCTGGCCAAAGAAGAAATTCTCTACTATCTGGATATGAAATCGGCAGATGGAAAGACCACGCAGATTCCTTATGAAGTGCTCATTACTTCTTTTAAACCGGATCGTATTGTTGCTCATCAACTGGCTGTAAAATATAAGCTTTTCAATGAAAATGGTTTTGATAAAGCTGAACTGGAAACATTCTTTACAACCCCAAGGGAAAATCTTGGCGACAAATACCTGAAAGCAAAAACAAGCAGTATTGCAGAAGATAATGAAAGAAAAAGCAGACTGGATAATATCAGAAACCTCTATAATCCTAGACTGGGATCAAAAGGAGAGATCCTGATCAATAACGGATCTTATCCGGCTAAGATCATTGGTTACTCCAGAGCATATAACTGCGTTGGGTTCAATAATACAGGGCCATGTCTGGAGGTAAGTGATCTTGATGGTATTAAAGTAGCAACGATGTATCAGACCCAGGGCATGAAAACCTATGCGGTAAGAACTTTTGATAATAATGAATTCACCTTTACAGCTTCCCGATCTTATGCGTCTTCAGATTATGCTTTTGTGAGTGAGTTTATAGCCAATCTCTTCATAGAAGGATATACACTGGAACATCAGGCTTATTATAAAAATGAAGAACTTCAGCAGGCTAAAGTGGATGATGCCATTAACAGGAGCATCAATTTATACGATGTACCAGGATATTTAGTCGAAAAATCCGGTAAAAAACAGAAGGAATGATCACCATCTGGTTTGAAATGCTGGATACGGAAAGAACCGGCCAGAAACTTCCCGAAGGTGGAGCCGATCTGTTCGGGCAAAGAGTAACTTTGAAAAAACAGCTTCCAGGAATGAGAAGCATGGCTACGAAAGTCTATGATGCAGATTCAGGCGTTCACTTCTGTGTTTCCCCGAACGGAAATGAAGAATGTTATTACGGACTGGATGTGAAAGGAGAGTTCATGAAAAAACTTCAGAATTATGGAAGTATGCATGGAAATAATGCCTATTTCTACAGACTTGTTGCCAGAGAAAATAGAATTATGCTGCTTCAGGATCCTGTTGAGCTTCACAAATATGTCATCAAAACAGACCTTCAGCCTAAAGGGCAGATGCTCGATAACAGATCCAACGACAAACTTTCTGAAAAGCTGGCCGATTATCTCAAAGACTGTAAAAGCCTTTCCGATCAGCTGAAAAAAGAAAGCCTGGATCTTAAGAACGAAGAAAACCTGCTCCACGTCATTTCAGAATACGGTAAATGTAAAAAATAACATACTTTTCCTTACTAAATATCATGGGACAAACACTTGTAGAATACGAAAAAGATAAAGGATTCTGGATCGCGGAAACGATGATGCAGCTGGTACTGCATTATATTGTTCAGGAAATGGAAAAACCTGAACATCTTATCCCGAATAAATCTGATCTGCTGGAGGATACAAAATTTCATATCAATGGATACAGCGGAGGTCATATGTATTTCAGCCTGTTTGATAAAGTCAGTTCACCGGCAGACGAACAGGCCATGATACAGATCCTGGATAATGTGAAGACAACACTGCAAAATAAAGGAGACCTTATCTCCGTAGAAGAATTAATGAGCATTCCTACGGATGATCTTACCCTGAAATATATTCTTGACAAGAAACCCTTTCCAACCGCAGAATTAATCCGCGTAATGGATGCTCTTATCCAGATGCTGGAAAGAACCTGGCCCCACAAAGATTATGAAATGGATCTGAAATGGAAGTATTTTGATTAAACTGAATTTCAAGAGTAATTGACAAAGAGCAGAAAGAATGAAATATTTACAGTTTTTAAAAGATCACCACACAGCAGATTCCTTTACCAATAAAGGAATAAGCGATGCAGAAATAGAAAATCTGGAAAAACAGTACAATGACGGACGCTTATTTCCTGTCGCTTTAAAGGAACTTCTATTACTGGCCGGAAATTTCTGTCATGCATTGGATTATAACATTTATGACAGCCAGGAAGAACTGCAAGCTGAAGAAAGAGAAGAGCTGAAAGATTTGTATGATCTTACCATAGAGCGGCCATTCTTTTTCATCGATCTGGTTTCTCATGGTCTTCCTGTATTTGTATTTCTGGATGAAGGAGATGATCCGCCTGTCAACCAGATGGTAAATGATCCTACTAAGGAAAAATATTATGAAAGAGCAGGAGGAACACTTCAATCCTATGTGATCAGCAGGATCCGGTATTATCAGAAATGGTATCCCCATTAAAAAACAAATCATGATGACATGAATAGACTATTTTGCAGAAAATAATATTGAAGTGATATGACCGGATATAAAAACTCAGACGGACAGATGGTGACGGAACAGGAATTCGACAGAACGAAAGGAGGAACCATTCATACCTATGATGACATTACCGGAAGGCTGAAAAAGACTGAAAATATCATTTTTATGTCAAAGCCGGGAACAACACGTACCTGGTGCGAATATTATCTGGATCCTTCGGAAAGTGAAACGGATATTATCCGGCAGTATACGGGTGAAACTGAAAATCATTCCCTGACCGTCTATTTAAATCAACAGACAGCACACGGATTTGAAATGTGGGACGCCAGAGATTATAACAAAGAAGGGGTTTTAAGATTCAGAAGCAGGATTGTTTATGACAGCCGGGGAAGAATGGTTTCAAAGATTAATTTCGATGTACAGACGGAGGAGGTAATGCGGCATTCGGCGTACTGTTCTTCAAAATACTATTATGGAACCGATATAGATACTGAAAACGGATTGCTGGATCTGGAGCTCAGGTTTACCTATGAGTTTGATGAGCGCATCAGTCGGTTTGTTACTTACATCAAAGATGTCAATGAAACTACCGGAGAAATCCATACCATGAATGTTGAAGACTTTATAGAACTCTTTGGCGGGGATTTCTGGAATGCGCATCCTTATTATCATTCATTGTATCCGATATTACCGGAGTCTCCGGTGGTATAAACAGAGTAGAATAAATTATATGATTAAAGAATATTACGGTCTTTCAGGTGAAAAGATCACAGAACAGGAAGCCCTTGAACATACAGAGTTTATGATCAGGTGGTCAGAACATTTATCAGATCTTCCGTTCAAAGAAGAGGAGCATATTATCAATGGTAAGCCGGATTTCATTCAGTACTTTATTGCTCACGATGAGAGTGAAGCGGAAGTTTTCGATCATCTGAGCCGTAAATCGGAACAGTTTCAGATTAAAAAAAGAATAATGGCAGAAGATTTTGTGGTGGATGTCAATAAAGATTATTCCCTTACCAACGGAAACGGAGCCTTAATTTCAAAAACAGTATATACAACGGATGATCCTAATGACAACTATATCTGTATTCATGTACTGGATGCACAAACCCGTCTTCCTATACCGTTCAGAACCCGGAAATACTGTTATAAAACAAGTAGAAACGGAGAACGGTATGAAGCCATAGAGTTTCTTTACGATGAAAACGGTTTATTGCGGGAAGCCATAGAAATGCCCTATAACTCAGATGAACAGGACTGGAATTATTATGACCGGGATCATTTTCAGCTCCTGCAGGATAAGAACTCAACCGATTTAAGTTATTACAAAAATAGTGATCTGCTGCCCGGGTATCTGCTTCATCTCCTTGAAGAATGATTATCACATAAAAAAACTAGAAAATGATCAAAGAATATTATCCCATTTGGGGTGAAAAAATCACAGAACAGGAAGCTCTTCGGCTTAAAAATTTTAAAATCAGGTGGATTGATGGATTATATAATCTTCCCTTTAAAGAAGAGCATGTTATCAATAATGATGAAATTGAATGTATTGAGTATTACATCTATGATGGTGAAAATGAAGCAGAAGTTCTCCATACACTGAGCAGTAAATCAGAAAGATTTGATATTGTAAAAAGAGTGGTAATAGAGAATTTTATCGTGGATACCAGTAAAGGATATATCCGTGGAAATCATATTCCCTTAGTCGGTAAAGTCGTTTACAATGCTGATGACCCTAATGCCCATCATATCTGTATTCAGACATTAGATAATAAGACTCATCTTCCTATACATGATAGGACGGTAAAATATTGGTACGATACAGATGAAAATGGTAAGAAATACCAAGCTGTTCGTTGCCTGTATGATGAGAACGGCTTATTGGAGGTTGCGATAGACCAAAGAGCTTACGATTCAGAACAGGATTGGGATTACTTTTCGCTTCAAGGTTTTTATAAATTACAGCGTACCATATCCGAAGATATAAGCTATTACCAGAATGGAAACCTGCTGCCTGAGCATCTGCTGGATACGGAATCTGATTTTGAAAACAAATAGCAGGGGCATCCGTGTCATGAGAAATAATCTCACATTGTAAGAAAGTTCCCATAAAAAATCATCATTACAACACAAACCGCTAGTAACTTCCATCCTCCCTCTTCCAGCTTCCTTTCAAACCCTATTTCCCCAGCACTTTTTTCGCATTCTCATTATCAGGATTAAGCTCCAGGGATTTTTTATAATTTTCCAGGGCTTCCTTCTTTTTGCCAACTATCAAAAGGTTTTCACCATAGCTGTCATAGGTGTTCCAGGCATTAGGGTAAAGTTCTATATTCAGTCTGAATATTTTCAGGGCATCATCCATTTTCTTTTCTCTGGCCAGCTGATAGCCAAAACTGTTGATTTCTCCCTCACCCATATTATATTTTGATGCAAGTCCTTTCTTATATTCTGACTTTATAAACGGAATCAGCTTGTCAATGGATTTTTCGTTGTTATAGGCTTCATTCAGGGAGATGAGATTCATTTTTCTCTCCTTTTCCTCCTGTTCTTTCAGGGTTTCAACACTGTAATATTTTCTCTGTTCATCGGTAATCTGAGAAGGATCGATTTTATAGCGTGCCCATTTTCCATTAGTTGTATGATCTTTATAGAACTGGGTTCCGTAGATCTGTGGCTGGTTTCTGCGCATCAGGTCTCTGTCTACGGCAGCGGCATACCACCAGCGGTTCAGGGTAGGGTCCATTTTCAGGGCCTGCCCGAAACTTTTAACAGCCATTCCTGAAGAAATACTGTCGTTTCCGTGTTGAAAAACAATTCCGGAATTGAAATAATCTTTAGCGGTCTGCACTTTGCCTTCCTTCATGAGAATAAGAATTCTGGCTCTTCGGTCGCTGTCTTCCTTACTCAGAACAGACCAGTCAATATTCGCAGCCTTTCTTGCATTCTGATCATCGTCTGCCATTTTCTGAAGTTCGGGATTATCCTTTGCCTGAGAGAAAATCAATAAAGGAAATATCAGTAAAAGCAAAGTGAAAAGCAGGTTTGATTTTTTCATACGGTTAAAGTGATTAGTTTTTAGGAGGTTAATTAACCTGAGCCAATTTACAAATTAATTTTTAACATATTTTATTTGCTTTTTACCATAGAATGCTGGATCAGAGAATACAAAAAATGCAGAATTTATTCAATAGAGGCGGACTTTAGTCCGCCTAAATAATAAAATCATTCATCTGGCTTCCTATACAATAAATTCATAAAATTCAGAAGAAAAATATCCGCAAACATCTGTAAAATCCGTGGCATTCGTAGGAAATAATTTAACCACAAATTTTTTTCACTTAAATTTTATAAATCTAATATCATCATGTTAAGAATAATATTCATTAAAAATAAATTCTTAAATTTAAAAAAGACTTCTAAGATTAAAATAGGACAGGTAATAGGATAAAAATGAATTTCAGGTTTATAAAAACGAAAGATGAGTTGTTGAAAAAATATCTGGAAGGATTTTATATTTTTGAAAGCGGAACAGCAGATGCTCAGACAGAATATATTGTTTTTCCTTCCAATCACTGTGTCGTTTCTATATACCATAATGTTCGGTTGCATATAGAATCTAATAAAATCCACTATTCAAATTCACCTGGGGAATCTGTTGTTTCTACGGTTGCTATTGCCTTTCAGAAACCTCTCATTGGAACCTACGAATCAGGAGTCAGAGAAATATCGTTTTGTTTTTATCCTCTTGGTTTTAATCATTTTGTTGACAAAGATTTAAGCGGCCTTCAACGGGGAGGGCTTCAGTTTTTTGATTATGAAGAGGATTTTAAAGCCTTTATTTCAGAGATTCTTGATGAAACGGATGAGACTGTTTTACAGGAGAAAATTGAAGCGTATTGGCTGCGGAAGTTTCGGGATAAAGACTTTTCACAGCTCGAAAATGCATTGGATATGCTCAATAAAACAGATCTGGATATCTCTGAAATTGCAGATAAAATGGGATTAAGCAGGCAGTACCTGGCCCGGATGTTCACGAAGCACCTTTGTAAAACACCCTCTGAATTCCGTAAAATTTTTCGGTTCAGAAAAGCATTGCAAAGTTTTACATCATCCAGAAATCTTACCCATCTTACCTATGACAACTTATTCTATGATCAGTCTCATCTTATTAAAGATTTTCAGAAACTGACAGGAATGTCTCCCAAACAGTTCTTTAAAGGAAATAAATCACTGAATGAAGGATCGGTGAACTGGTTTTTCCCGGATTAGTTTCCATTTTTACAATTTTATCAGCTGAATACAGAATAATTTTGATGAACACCGGTTAGTTCCGGCCATTTTAAAATTATTGCGCTATGATAAATTTTTTTCTTACCCTCTTACTGTTTCTGTTCAGTATTTTTAGTTTTGCCCAGACTGCTAAGGGAACAGATATTTCTACAGATCATACTTTTGATAAAGGTTCATCCGTATCCGTTCAGAAGCTATCCGGAACTCAGATCAGAGATCTTGCAGTTCTTGGAAAAGTGTGGGGCTTTCTGAAATATTATCATCCGAAAGCCAATTCAGGGACACTCAATTGGGATTATGAACTTTTTAAGGTAATGCCCGGAATTCTTTCAGCTAAAAATGAATCAGAAAGAAATAAGATTCTTCTTACCTGGACAGCATCTCTTGGGGATTTCTCCAAAAGAACAGACGTAAAAGAAAATTCAGAAGTAAGATACAAACCGGATTTACAATGGATCAGCAAATCATTAGGTAAAGATCTTAGTGAGTCGCTGATGAATATTTCCAGGGCAGAGAGAAAGCCGGAAAATCATTACGTTAAAATATATTCAGAGGATATGCCTATTCCTTATTTTCAGAATGAAGCGGCTTATGCTCAGTTCAAATATCCCGATGCGGGTTTCAGACTGCTGAGCCTGTACAGATACTGGAATATGATAGAATATTTTTATCCGTATAAAAACACTCTTGAAAAAAGCTGGGATAAAACATTGATAGAGCTGATTCCAAAATTTGCAGAAGCAGAAAATGAAATGAGTTACAAACTTGCAGTAGCTTCTATGGTTGCAGAAATACAGGATTCACATGCGATATTGTCAATATGGACAACTCCTCCCTTATATGAACAATATGGTAAAATGAGACCTGCCGTGAATCTGGTATTTGTGGGTAACAGACCGGTGGTTTCCGAAAGTCTTGAAGAAAAGAACGGAAATAAAAATGAACTCCTTCAGGGCGATGAAATTGTATCTGTGAACCAGAAGGCCGTTGAAACGCTGCTTAAGGAACAGCTGCCCTATGCATCTGGCTCTAATGAACCTGTCCGCCTGTCAAAAGTTGCAGTAAGTCTTTTAAGAACCAATGATCCTCAGATTGAAGTAGGAGTGAAAAGATCCGGTACTTTAAAAACGATTAAAGTAACAACACTTCCTCTGGAAAAATCTCTTATTGAAGAAAATCAGGGAGAACCTGCCTTCAAAATGGTGGAAAATGATATCGCTTATATTCATCCTGGAAGACTGGATGTAAAAGATCTTGACGGAATTATGCAGAAAGCCATAAAAGCCAAAGCCATTATTATCGATATGAGAACCTATCCGAAAGAAACCATGTTTCTCATGAAAATCGGAGACTATCTTTTTGATAAGCCGAAAGACTTCTGCAGAATGACCAAAGGTAATGTTGTAACGCCTGGACAGTTCAGCTATTTAAGTAATGAATATATGAGTAATGTCAAAATAGGCAAAGATACTCCCGATTATTACAAAGGAAAATTGATTGTTCTGTGTAACGAGACTACCCAGAGTTTTGCAGAAATGAGCCTTATGGCATTCCGTGCAGGGCCCAATACAACGATCATCGGAAGTCAGACAGCCGGAGCAGACGGCAATGTAACAGCAACTATCTCACTGCCGGGGAATATCAAAACAATTTTTACCGGAATTGGAATGTATAATCTGGATGGAACAGAAACCCAGAGAATCGGAATTGTGCCTGATATAGAAGTAAAGCCTACGGTTCAAGGCATTCTGGATAAGAAAGATGAAGTGCTGGAAAGAGCAATACGTTTTTCCAATGGAGCATAACCAGTAGAGATCAAAAGAATGTCATTATATAAAATACCGGATGATGAATCAGATGAAAATTTTCAGTACTGTTTTACTGTTAATTCTTAATATAAATGTCATATTGGCACAAAGCAGAAAGAACAGCAATGAAGTCGCTTTAATAAGAGAAATCAACGTATCGGAATGGAGTGGAAAAAATTACCGGTTCAGTGCAGACATCAGATGTGAAAACTATGATGAAATAACAGAAATAGGGATTAATACAGTACAGGTGGGAAAAGAAAAATTTGATCTGCTGAATCATACGGCAGCACAGAACAGAATTTCTCCATCCACAGAAAATAAAAACTGGAAAACCATTACCATAGAAGGTAAAATTGATCCGCAGTCAAAATTAATCTGGCTTTATCTGCTGGCTTTCGGAAACGGTAAATTTTACTTCGATAACCTCAAATTAAGCATTCAGTCTCAGAGCGGCTGGATCAGTATTCCGATGGAAAACTCTGGTTTTGAGGAGACTGATGAGGTGAAAAAAGTTTTAAAAGCTTATAAAAACACAGTCTCTTTAAATAAAAATGATCATATAAAGGCTTCTATTGTAAAATTAGGAGATAATAATGCCCTTATGTTTGATTCCCGGAACAATACCTTTCATTATGAAACCTATTACGGTTACAATCCGGTTAAGGGAAAGTACATAACCATGCCAGACGGTAAAAAGATTTACTGTGAAATATACGGACAGGGAGAACCTTTTCTGCTGCTTCATGGGAATGGTGATTCTATCAACACATTTAAGAACCAGATTCCGGAATTCGCAAAATACTATCAGGTAATTGCCATTGATACAAGAGGGCAGGGGAAGAGTACAGATAATGACACTGAATCTTTCAACTACCAGATTTTTGAAAAAGACCTGGAAGAAATAATCCGCCAGCTTCAGCTTCAGAAAGTCAGTATTGTAGGATGGAGTGACGGAGCCATCACCGGAATGCTCTATGCCATGGAGCAGCCGGAAAAAGTACATAAACTGGTGCTGATGGGCGCCAATCTTAACTCGTCTGAGGAAGCTGTTACCTCCAAAATTCTTTCCCAGACCCGAAAAGATATCGACCGGCTCAAAAAACAAAACGATCCTAAGAACAGGACAACTATAAAACTTTTAGAAATGATTCTGAAGGAACCCAATATCCCCGCATCTGAGCTCTCCAAAATAAAAGCGGAAACTTTAGTGATGGCTGGGGAAAAAGATCTTATTCTGGAAAAACATACCCAATTGATCGCTCAAAATATACCTCATTCAGAATTGAAAATCGTAAAAAGGGAAAACCATTTTTTACCCGATGAAAATTCTGTATTGTTCAATAGTATTGTGCTGGAGTTTTTAAAACGGTAAACCGGCAATTAAATCTATTTATGGTATTACGGTCAGGAAACATCTGTGGTGAATTCCTGCATTTCATAATACTTTATGGCATTTTGTTTTAAAGGATTGGTGCTCCATGCTTCCCATTCACCGGTATAGGGATTGTAACCACATTTTAAAGGTTTGGAAATATCTAGTCCGTTACGGTCTGTATGGGTTCGTTCTGTATATGCTCTGCAGTCTGTGCAGATATCCCTGAACTCGCAGTCCTTACATATTTCGATCTTATCCTTTGTAAGATTCCAGTATTTTTTTAAATCAGGAGTGTTGGCAGCGTTCTTTAGTAAGGTATTTTTGATGTTTCCAAAACTTTCAGGCATGGATGGGCAATTCCGTATATATCCATTTTGGTCAATTGAAATTTTTTTGTACAGACAGGAGTTATGAGCTTTAGATTCTAAGCTAAAATGATAATTTAAGTTGAAATTTTTAGCATTAATGCATCCGCAACTGGTGGGAATAGCTATATCCTGTCTGATCAGGCTTAAAATAACCGGACCAAAAGTTTCCTCTTTGTCCAGATCAGAAGAATACAACGTAAATCTGATCAGTTTATTGGTATGAATATTTCCTTGCTTTATACTATCAACTAATTCAGAACTATATTTTGCAACAATTGAAATTTCATGTAGAGAAGAATTATCAAACAAAGTAAGTTTTGAAATAATCCGTTTAATATTGGCTGTATTGATCTCTTTTATGATTCTGATTTCCAGAAATTTGATTTGTAAATCATTGATCTGGCCAGCCAGCTGCTTATTCAGTAGAACAGGATCGGAAATATCAATAATAATATACTCAATGAGGGTTGGATTTTCCTTAAAAGAAGAATTACTTCTAAAATTTCCCAGTTCTTTTTTGTCTTTTACGGTGAAGCCTAGCTTATGAGTGATAATAAAGTTCAGATAATCATTGAGAATCGGCAGATCTTCCGGGTCCATCTCTTTCCTCAGTGAACTGTAATCGGTCCGTTCATTGGCAATCAGATTAAAAAGCCCTTTGGGGATTATTCTTAAAAAACCTGAAGCTGTATCGTATATGATTGCCTGTTTAGCTCCGGCAGTAATTTTTACAGAATGATATAATTTTAAAAACATAGATCAGTGTAATAATGAATAATGTTTTACAGAACGGAAAATCTTAGTATTGCTGCTTTTAATATCTTTATTGGAAGAATACGTGACTTTTTTTACATCGCCACATTTTTTCCATTCCTGTAAAGTAAATTCAGTACCTTTTATCTGTAGTTTTTTCATAGTAAATCTGCAATATATTTTTCTATCTGATAATTGCCGTAAAGGCTGACTGTGTGAAATTGTCCGACAGGATTAACCTCTAAAAAATAATAATCCTCTTTTGATTTCAATAAATCAATCGTTCCGCAATTGATCTTTAATTTTTTGGCAAGCTGCTTGATCTTTTTCTTCAGGTCTGAAGGAAGATTGATCGGAAGATATTTTTTATCGCTGTTAGAGGTATTTCTGATATCAATTTCTTCCGAAAATTCAAATGTTGCAATAGCCCATATTTTATTTCCGAAAAAAAACACTCTTATTTCATAATCCTTTTCTATTCTTTCCTGAATCAGGGTAGGAATAATATTATCCTGCCTGGAATATATTTCACTAATATTAATTTCTTTTGTATAATTCATATACAGCTCACCTTCATGAAAGATATGAGCCATTTCCGCTACTGATTTTGTAATATACTTTCCTGAAGGATCAAGGTTAAGGATATTTTGAAGCTGAGAATAGATGTAAGTATCAGGGATTTTAAAATTCAAAGTCTGAGCAATATGAAGGACTTCCAGCTTATTCACTTCTTTTGTAGTAAGATTTCCATATATTCTTGCTTCTGATATATTCAGAAAATAATAAATGAACTGCGTTATAACATGAAGCTCCGAATTAAAAAAAGAGAGAAGCTGTTCATCTATTTCTCCGGTAAATCCACCATATACCAATGATCCGTTTCTGTAAAAAACCGATTGAAAATTTTTCAGATCGTATTTCAGTCCGTCGATTTTTACTGTAAAAAGAGAATTTTTGAAATCAAAAGAAACCGCTTCAATGATTTGATTTTCGTTAAGACGGACAAATTGTTTTTCTAACCGGGACAACCAGACGCAGACTGCATCTGTCATGGTATCGTTATCTGCACTAATGATGAGAATCATTTAAATTTAATAAGAATTTTTTTATTTTTTTAGCATCTTCTGCTGTCTGGAAACTCATGCCTACAATTTGGGCCTGGGGAAGAATAAAATCTTTGTGACGTAGAGTGAAAACTTTCTTTTTAAGGTTATCATCAAGATTGCTCATACCCAGTTTTTTTCTGTTTTCATTAATGGGATTAACTAAAATATTTCCTTGTTCTCCCCTGTTTTTCGGATAGAACCACTGATGGACATAGCAGCAGTCAGCTTTTTTTAAATTTTCAGTTATATTATCATGAGGTCTTGCCGGATCTCCTTCGTTTTTAATAAACTCAATGATGTCAAAATGTCGGGAGGTATAATTGTTGGTACTGTTATTCAGATCAAGTAGAAAAGCAGTGGTGTCAGGAGTAATTTTGCCTTGATTTAAAGCTTTTATCAGTTCATTGGAAAAATTGACCTGCTGAGGTTTTAGCTTGTTGCTGGAAGTCTGGTGCCAGATAATAAAATAAAACTGATGGAAAAAATCCTTACCCGCAGATTGTAAGCCTAAGTCGTATTCATTAGGAAATCCTTTTTGTTGGATAAGCTTTAACAGTCTTACAGATGCAATACTGTCATTTTTTGTAATTTCTTTCTGGTATTTGGCATAGTCTCCTCCAGAAAGCTTTCGGTAATACTGATCTATTGTAAATAAAGAATCAAGAGACTTTTTGTAGGATTGGTTTAATGATACTGTACAGTGTACATCATCAGTTTTTTTGTGATCAGGAAAATATTGAGTTAAAAACTGGTCTTCAAATGGATAATCAAGGCACTTTAAAGAGCGATATTGTCTGAAAGCATAATCTGTGTCCTTTATTTTTAACGCGGTTTGCATACTGTTATAAAGATCCTTTGCATGAGGACGGTCAAAAGCTTTAAATGCTTTTTTGTATAAAATAAGAGCGCTGTCTAATTTATTGCTGACAATTTTGTTTTCTGCCTTATTGATAATTTCGTAGTAGAGAATCAGTTTTTTATTGGTAAGTTCCTGTGTTTGGGAGTAGGTGAACGAACCTATGCATAAAAAGAAAAAGGTGATGAATAGTTTCATGGGAAAGTAATTAAAACAGGAGAAGTATCAGAGATACTTCTCCTGAATTTTTTATTTTAGTTTGGTCCCTGGTATACTATCGTTTGATTGTGATAAATATATTGTCCATTGGCAACCATTGTATCGGATGTATATTTGATTGTAGTACAATAGCCCGGGCTTGGCCAATTCTGTTCTGATGTTTCTCCTCCTCCTGTAGAAGTAACGCCAAGGTCAAAAGAAGGTTTTGCAGGTCCTCCTTCACCTCCGAAAACATTAAGCAATTTCTCATTCTCTAACTGGAAGCTCTCCAGTTTTTCTAAATTTTTCATGTGTTAAAAGTTTTTTTATTTATGTCACTATTGACGGATATAAAACTAGTAATATAAACCTTACATTTATAACATTTAACAAAATTTAACTTTTTGCTTATTTTGTTAAAATGTTAATAATGAATTTCAAGTTTGATTATTAATGCTTTAATGAGGTTTAACGTGTTGAGTTTATATCACTGAAAAACAAAAAAACCTCTGACTAATCAGAGGTTTTCAAGTGGTTTCTCCAGGAATCGAACCAGGGACACATGGATTTTCAATCCATTGCTCTACCAACTGAGCTAAGAAACCATTATATTGTTGTTTAACTTACTTCGTTGTTTTAAAGTGATGCAAAAGTAGTACATTTTATAATATCTCACAAGGATTTTTTAATGTTTTTTAATAATATATTCAGGTGGAATCCTTAAGGATTACAGTAACAGGCTTTTAAATTAAAATATTTTTCTGTCTGAAAACTTTCCGAAGAAATTTTGGATACAAGTCTTATATTACTTTGCTAAGTTTACGCCTTTGTTTATCTTATTCATACGTTGTATAAATATTCTTTGTCGCCCCTGCGGGAACTTTATTTCTAATCTGTCTGGTCTTTAATCTCTGCTCATTCCAGTACTTTTAACCTGATGTTATCACTAATAAAAAAATATTTCTCTCTAAGTTTTGAGGAGAAGCTTTGTAGAAACCTTATAGGTTTTATAATGCATATGTTGATAAACCTATAAGGTTTGAGGATTATCTTTATTTATTACTTTTTTGCCTCCATGTCTGTACCTGATCCAAAATATTCGTGAATGAGTGATGAAAGATAAAACAAAAAAACCTCTGACTAATCAGAGGTTTTCAAGTGGTTTCTCCAGGAATCGAACCAGGGACACATGGATTTTCAATCCATTGCTCTACCAACTGAGCTAAGAAACCATTATATTGTTGTTTGACTTACTTCGTTGTTTTAAAGTGATGCAAAAGTAGGAAGTTTTACCATACAAAGCAAGTATTGATCGTACTTTTTTTGAATAAAACTAAAAACTTACTGATTTTCAGATGTATTATTTTCCTGCTCCTTTCTGATCTGGTCGCTCATCTCTTCCAATACCGGTTTAATGGTGCTTTCCGGAAGATCACTGATCCTGATGTACATCAATCCGTCAATCGCATCATTGAAGTTCGGGTCAACATTGAAGGCGATTACTTTTGCGTTCTGTTTAATGTATTTTTTGATCAGAACAGGAAGTCTCAGCTCCGGTTCCAGGTCATCAATGATTTTATCCAGTTTGTTGAGATCAGATTCCATTTCCTCAAAGAAAAGGTTCTTATCCCTGTCACGAAGCTTTACTTTATATTCATTTCTCGGGGTGATGTATTGTGCCACTGCAGAGTCAAAATAATTGGAACGCATGAACTCAATCATCAGCGATTTCGAAAATTCTGAGAATTTATTGGAGATACTTACACCGCCCATTAAGAACTTATGATCGGAATTTCTCAGACATACATGCACAATTCCTCTCCATAAAAGGAAGAGTGGAAGAGGTTTCTGCTGATATTCCTGGCAGATGTAAGCCCGGCCCATTTCAATTACCTTTTTAAAGAACGGATGAATGTCCTGCTCAAACTCAAACAATGAACTGGTATAGAAACCTTTGATGCCATATTTCTTCATGACCTCCCTTCCTAAAGCCATTCTGTAGGCTCCGGCAAGCTTTTCCTCACCGCTGTCCCAAAGGAAAAGGTGATGATAATGCTTGTCATACTCATCAAGGTCAAATGGCAGGTTACTGCCTTCACCCACTGCCCGGAAAGTAAGCTCTCTCTGACGCCCGATTTCCCTCATTACAGAAGGAATTTCTTCATAGGTTGTAAAGTAGATCTCGTAATTTCCGTTGCTGAAAAGCATTTTGTCCGTACCTTTCAGTTTACTGATATCTTTAAGAATATCCTCTTTCGGAGTTTCATCAATGATGTTCTGAACAATATTTTCTTCCTTCAGCAGAGGGAATTTTACCGATAAATTCTGAAGATTGATGCTTTGGGCCAATGATTTTCTCTTTTCATAATAAGATTTCATCATATACACCTTACGCTTAAGGAATTCGCCCAATTCTTCTATGGTTTCCATTTCATCCATAGCCTTTACCGTAATAGGACGTCCTATTCTGATCCTGATGGGCTTCTCCCTGTCATTCATCATTTCAGCAGGAAGCATCAGAGTTTGTAAATTGGGATGAAGTTTGGCCACCTGATAAAAAAGGCGGCTGTTCTTGGCATGGAAATACATAGGAACCACCGGCACTTTAGCCATTCTGATCAGCTTAAGTGCCGTTTTTTCCCAATCTTTATCTAAAATTTCTCCGTAGGGATTATTTTTGTTAGAAACTTCTCCGGCAGGAAAAATACCTACACAACCTCCGTTTTGAAGGTGCTTCAGGGTTTCACGCATTCCGGAAGAGCTGCTGTATGCTTCTTTTCTGTTTTCAAAAGGATTTACAGCGATTACATACGGTTCCATTGGTTTGATCTTTTCCAAAAGGAAATTTCCCATCACCTTAAAATCCGGACGTACCTCTGAAAGGATCTTACACATTAAAATTCCGTCAATAGCACCCAGTGGATGATTCGAAACCAGAATAAACGGTCCTGTCTTCGGAATTTTTGCGAGGTCTTCCTCAAAAGCCACATAGCTTAAATTCCGCTCTCTCACAAATGAGTCGAAAAAATCTTTGCCTTCCTTGTCTTTTAGTTTATCGTATAGTCTGTTTACTGCATTTATTTTAGCAACGCTCATCACAGCAGATGCTACCGGGTTCTTGAAGAACCCGATTTTACTTAAGCCGGAAGCTTTGATAAGATCGTCTTTCGAAATTAAACTCATATGTGTTTAGTCGCAATTAAAATTATTGTGTTACCATTTGAAGGGTATTTTTAGAGATCTGCTCCAATAATACGTTTTTTTCCTGGTAAAATTTATCAATGTGATCCTTCTTCGCATTTCTTACGGTAAATAAAGATACATTTTTAACTGCTTCGGTTTTAAATATTTTTTGAAGTTCTTCGTTTAATTCATCAATTTGTCCGAATTTATCTTCCAGACATAATGCGAGTGAAATAGCAGAATTCTGCATCAGGGATACTTTAATCTTATATTTAGACAGATAACCGAAAATGAGGCTCATATGATCTTCCGCAATAAAGGAAAAGTCCCTTGTTGAAATTTTTAAAAGATCCTGATTTTCTTTTAAAATGTAGGATTCCTCCTGTTGGTTTTGGTCTGATGCACCCACTTTTGTCCCTGCTTTTGTAGGATCCACAAAAGATTTTACGTAAAAAGGTATATTTTTTTGCTGAAGAGGCTGCAGTGTTTTCGGGTGAATGACACTTGCTCCGTAATAAGCCATTTCAATAGCTTCTTCATAGGAAATATGGGAAAGCAAGGATACATCACTGAACTTTCTCGGATCTCCTGTCATTACTCCCGGAACATCTTTCCAGATTGTCATTGCTTCGGCATTCAGACAGTAAGCGAAAATAGCAGCAGAGTAGTCAGAACCTTCTCGTCCTAAAGTTACCGTGAAATTATTTTCATCAGAACCAATGAATCCCTGTGTTACATAGCAGATTTCCGGGTTTAAAGTTGAAATAAATTCCTCTGTTCTTGTCCAGTCTACAATCCCTTCCCTGTATGAGTTGTCTGTTTTGATATAATCTCTGGCATCCAGCCATTGGTTCGTAAACTGGATCTCGTTCAGATATTCACTCACAATTTTTGTAGAGATCATTTCTCCGCAGCTTACCACCTGGTCGTAAACGAAATTGTAGTTGGGAGATTTATTTCTTCTTAAAAAAGAGTCGATGTCATCAAAAAACAGATTGATCTCAGCAAAAACAGCATGGTTCTCAGGAAAAAGACCTTCCGCAATCTCAATGTGTTTTCGTTTTATCTTTTCAATTTCAGTTTGATAGTTATCCTTCTTGAAATAAAGTTCTACAACTTTTTCCAATTCATTAGTCGTTTTGCCCATCGCTGAAATGACCAGCAGACATTTGGCAAATCCCTGGCTTTGTAAAACCATGGACACATTTTTTACACTCTCGGCATCTTTTACTGATGCTCCACCAAACTTAAAAATTTTCATTAATTTGTTAAAAATAAAATTGTTAGATTAAAAATTACATGAGTTTTTTACGGAGGTCAAAATTATAAATTTACAACGAGATATGAAATAGGCAGGCGGTGTGCAGGAATTAAGATTTTATTAAAATTGAGACTTGGTGAATATTATCAGAATTTCATTGATATATTGTCATTGATTGGGGAGTAATAATGATCCCTGAATTTTGATCGTGTTGCTTTTCCAATGCTGTATTTGTTTGAAATACAGGTGCTAAAGTCTTTTATTGGAAAAGCTTTCCTACTATGATAAATTTTACGAAATTTGGGGAAAACATAAAAAGTAAAATATGTCAGATCAATCATTACAGACGTTAGGAGAATTTATTATTGATAAGCAGGATGATTTTCAGTATTCTACGGGTGAATTTTCTCGTCTTCTGAGTGCAATAAGATTGGCCTCTAAAATAGTAAACAGAGAAGTAAATAAAGCCGGAATTGTAGATATTACAGGGGCTGCCGGCAACCAGAATATCCAGGGAGAAGAACAGCAGAAACTGGATGTGATTGCCAATGACATTTTTATCACGGCTTTGTCTCAGAGAGAGGTGGTGTGTGGTATTGCTTCCGAAGAAAATGATGATTTCATTGACATTCAATGTGGTGAAAATGGCCACTTAAGTAAATATGTAGTGCTTATTGATCCTCTTGACGGATCCTCTAATATTGATGTAAACGTTTCCGTAGGAACTATTTTCTCTATTTACAGAAGAGTTTCAGAACCGGGAACCCCTGTTCAGCTGGAAGACTTTTTACAGAAAGGTGTGAACCAGATTGCTGCAGGATATGTGATTTACGGTTCTTCCACCATGATCGTTTATACCACAGGAAACGGAGTGAACGGATTTACTCTGGATCCTTCTTTAGGAACTTATTACCTGTCTCATCCTAACCTGAAGTTTCCGACCAAAGGGAAAATCTATTCCATTAACGAAGGTAATTATATCAAATTCCCTCAAGGAGTAAAAAATTATCTTAAATACTGCCAGATGGAAGAAGGAGACCGTCCGTATACCTCAAGATATATTGGTTCTCTGGTAGCGGATTTCCACAGAAATATGCTGAAAGGAGGAATCTATATTTATCCGTCATATTCTCAGGCTCCGAACGGAAAGCTGAGACTTCTGTATGAATGTAACCCAATGGCATTCCTTGCAGAACAGGCTGGAGGAAAAGCTACAGACGGATTCAGACGAATTCTGGAAATAGAACCAACAGAGCTGCATCAGAGAATTCCATTTTTCTGCGGAAGTATCGAAATGGTGGAAAAAGCAGAAGAATTTATGCGGATTGATAGCGTAAAATAAATGAAAGCATCTTATTTCAGATATATGCTGCAATTTAAACGCCCGGGAGGAACATCCCGCGGCGTTTTGCATGAAAAAGAAACCTTTATTCTCGAAATTGAAGATCAGGGAAGGAAAGGAGTAGGAGAGTGTGCGGTTTTCAGAGGGCTTAGTTTTGATGACAGACCGGACTATGAAGAAAAGTTACAGTGGCTCTGCGAAAATATCCAACAGGATAAAAACTATTTGCAGGAAGAGCTGAAAGAGTTTCCTTCTATATGGTTTGGATATGAACAAGCTATTCTGAACCTGAAATACGGAGCCCATCTCTATTTCCCCAGTGAGTTTACTGAAGGAAAATCGGCCATTACCATCAATGGGCTGATCTGGATGGGAGATATCAGCTATATGGAAGAACAGATTCAGGATAAACTGGATAAAGGATTTCACTGTATTAAGTTGAAAATCGGGGTTAACTGGCCATCGGAACATCAGATTCTGAAACAGCTCAGAGAGAAATTTTCACCGGATCAGCTTGAACTTCGGGTGGATGCAAACGGTGGATTCAGTAAAGAAGAAGCAATGACTGTTTTACAGCAATTGGCGGATTTGAATATTCATTCCATAGAACAACCTATTAAAGCCGGAAACTGGGAAGACATGGCTTCATTATGTACTGTTACTCCAACTCCGATTGCTTTGGATGAAGAGCTTATCGGAATTGTTGATTCTACCGAAAAGAGAAAACTGTTGGAAGCCATAAGGCCACAGTACATTATTCTGAAACCAGCTTTGGTAGGAGGCTTTTCAGGAGCTGATGAATGGATTTCCCTAGCTGAAAGTCTGAACATCGGATGGTGGATTACTTCTGCGCTGGAAAGTAACGTCGGGTTAAATGCTATTGCTCAATATACCTTCACAAAAAAAAGTCCAATGCCTCAAGGTTTAGGCACTGGATCTTTGTTCGTTAATAATTTTGAATCTACTTTAGATCTCAGAAATGAGTTACTCTGGTTCAAAATATAACGGAGAAAATTAACTAACAAAATGGAGGTGGTGCATCTGGGCAGGTAGGTTGGTTACAGTAGTCAGGAGCCCATTCTCTGCAGCATCTGTTTCTTCCGTCCCATCTGTTACATCCAAGAGGAATAATTCCACCTTTGATGGTTCTCAATTCTCCTCTGTTGAGTTTTTTTAGATTTTTCATAGTGAATATTTTATATTGATTGTCAAGTAAATATCGGTAAGATTTTTCACATAAACAAGATTTAATTTACTTAAGTTATTCAGAAATAATACATTATTTGTATTTCAAAAAGCGAAGCGGCTGGTGTTTTTCTAACCTAACAGGTCTCAAAGACCTGTTAGGTTTTGGATTCCTGTTAAAATTAGTCACAAGGATTTGTTTATCTTAAAAACATCAGCATTTAATTTATCCTTGTCTGCCTTTACGATAAATAAAAAAATATTCTTAGCTTTTGTATGTCCAATTTTTTGAACAACACATAATGCTGGTTTTATTAGTGAATATAATCTCTTCCTTTCTTCACTAAAAACAAAGAGTATTCGTGAAAATCCAGCAGCTTGTTGGATTCGCTGAAATCCTAGCCCTGATAGTAACGGCTACCCCGCAGCAAGAGCGGGCACTGATTGGGGCGCGAGGAGTAGGAGTGGATAGCAGGATAAAGCTCCTAAAATATCCAATACACAGATAAGTACCCACAATTATTTTGTAGGAACTTTAAATTGAATTTATTTTTAAAGGATAAAGTAGTTTTAGGGTCGGATAATTTTTATTTTATTAATTAATACTTGGGTTAAATTACATCTTTTACGAAAATTGCTTTCTTAATATATCTCAATAAATAAGAAAAGCGGGTTTTAATTCCTTTCATGATGATACAATTTGTATTTCTCTGTTTAATGAAAATTTACAATCTCTGTGCCAATTACTTAGCTATTTCGAAATTTAACATATGATTCATTTTATGGTCTTTTTTTTAATTAATCGTTAAGAAATAATTGTGAAAATATTTTCGTTATTTTTTATCCGGCCTTCGATAAGATTCCGGTCTATACCATATAAATTCTGGAAAATATCATTCTGAACCTGCGAGCTGGAAAGGTATCCCCAATGGTTTCCAATATCAAACTTAATGCTGCTCTGGATATCATCTTTCACAAAAGTACAATCAATAACAGAAACAATATCTTTGAATTTTTCAATGTCACTTGGCCCGTTTTTTCCTAGTCTCGGGGTAAGAATATTTTTAGTAAACTGTGAAATGCCCAGAATAACATCCTGTCTGTTTAAGTAGATGGAAACCCGGTTGGCCAATAGCGGAAGCTTATTAAAAGAGTCCTCAGAATCCTCAAAAACTTTATAAGATACATCTGCGTTCAACAGCAGAACCTGATCAATAACCTGGAGAATGTTTTCTTTTTTAAGGCTGTACAGCATACTTTGCAGAACCCTGTTTCCCATAGAGTGGGTCATCAGATGAATTCTCTGATTGCAGGGAACAAGATCACGATTGGAAAATATATCCTTTAAAAACTGCGTATAAAAATAAAACAGCCTCATCAGTGAATTTCCTGAATTAATACTTGAAGCCTTGTCATCAAAATACGTAAGCGGAACAATACTGCTGGAAGCTGGCCAGCTCACGAACAGAATATGTTCTACAGGAGATTTCGGATTATCAATAAACAGCTTTTTAAGATCGATAATCGCTTTTAATTCATCATCAAAATCATAAGCATATCCATGGATAAAGATCAGAACATCGCTTCTGTCTTTGGTGGAAGACATGTTTTTATACAGTTCATAGAACATCCGTTGGGTTCCGCCTAGATTATTGGCAGTGAGTGAAGTTTTTTTAACGCCTTTTTCACTGAGAAGAACATCCAGTACTTCCTGATATCCCTGTTTTTCAGGCTCTGAAAATAACCGGTAGTTCAGGATATTCCGGTTGGTATAGTCTTTTTTCTTTTTTGCGGCCGCAGTAGGCTCTTTATAACCTTCAAAATCACATTTTGCGATCCTGAAATTAGGAATAGAATATTCGTCATTGGAAAAAGAATCTACTCTTTCGCCTTTATGACGGATGATCTTCCGATTGCTTAGGATATAAACAGCCATGGTCAGAAATTTTATAAGCGGTTTTTAGTCTTATCTAAATTAATGAAAAATACTGAATTAACATCAATCGGGTGTTAAAATTATCATTTCTGTAAACCCTAAATTTTCCTTAACTTTGTAAAACTTTTTTACATCAAGTAAAAGCTAATTTTAATGGAAGAAGAAAAAAAATCACTCAATTTTATTGAGCAAATTATTGAAGATGATCTGGCAAACGGTTTGAAAAGAGATCAGATCCGTTTCCGTTTTCCCCCTGAACCTAATGGATACCTGCATGTAGGGCACACGAAAGCCATCTGCATTAACTTTGGTCTGGGCGAAAAATACAACGCTCCCGTAAACCTTCGTTTCGACGATACGAACCCTGAAAAAGAAGAACAGGAATTCGTAGATTCTATCAAAAAAGACGTTGAATGGCTGGGTTTCAAATGGGATAAAGAGCTGTATGCATCCGACTACTTCCAGCAGCTTTACGAGTGGGCTGTACAAATGATCAAAGACGGGAAAGCTTATGTAGATGAGCAGCCATCTGAAGTGATCACAGAACAGAGAAAGAGTCCTACAGAACCGGGAGTGGAGTCACCGTACAGAAACCGTCCGGTAGAAGAATCTCTTGATCTGTTTGAAAAAATGAAGAACGGTGAATTTGAAGAAGGAACCATGTCTCTTCGTGCAAAGATCGATATGGTTTCTCCGAATATGAACATGCGTGACCCTGTGATGTACAGAATTCTTAAAAGGCCTCACCACAGAACCGGTACAACCTGGAAGATTTACCCGATGTACGATTGGGCTCATGGTGAATCTGATTATCTGGAGCAGGTTTCTCACTCTTTGTGTTCATTAGAGTTTGAAAATCACAGACCGCTTTATAACTGGTACCTTGATCAGGTGTATGACGAATCTAAAGTAGCACCGAAGCAGAGAGAATTTGCCAGAATGAACGTTTCTTATATGATTACTTCCAAAAGAAAACTGCAAAGGCTGGTTGCCGAAAAAGCAGTAACAGGATGGGATGATCCAAGAATGCCTACCATTTCAGGGATGAGAAGAAAAGGATTTACACCTGCTTCCATCAGAAATTTCATTGAAAAAGTAGGAGTGGCGAAAAGAGAAAACCTGATTGAAATTCAGCTTCTGGATTTCTGTGTACGTGAAGACCTTAATAAAGTAGCTAAGCGTGTGATGGCTGTCGTAGATCCGGTAAAACTGGTGATCGAAAACTATCCTGAAGGGCAGGAAGAATGGCTTGAAACGGAAAACAATCCGGAGCAGGAGGGAGCAGGAACAAGAGAAATCCCATTCTCAAGAGAGCTTTATATTGAAAGAGAAGACTTCAAGGAAGAAGCTAACAATAAATTCTTCAGATTGAAATTAGGCGGTGAAGTACGTCTGAAATCGGCTTATATCATCAAAGCTGAAAGAGTGGAGAAAGATGAAAATGGCGAGATCACAACGATTTATGCTACTTATGATGATAAGAGTAAATCCGGAAGCGGAACCGAAGAAAGCTTAAGAAAAGTAAAAGGTACGCTGCACTGGGTGTCTGCAAAACATGCGCTGCCTGTGGATGTAAGAATCTACAATCAGTTGTTTACTGTTGAGCAGCCAGATGCTGAGAAAGATGTAGACTTCTTAAACTTCATCAATCCGGAATCGGTAACGATGGTTAAGGGGTTTGCTGAACCAAGCTTAAAAGATGTGGCAGTAGGAGAGCCGCTTCAGTTCCAGAGAATCGGGTACTTTACCAAAGATCAGGATTCTACGGATGAAGTAATGGTATTCAACCGTACAGTAACGTTGAAAGACTCTTACAAACCAGAATAATTTTAACGCAAAATAATAAAGAAAGCAGGATCTGTTACAGGTCCTGCTTTTTTATTGATGTGATAATTATTAAACCTTAAATCTCAGTTGGGATAAGAATATCTGATTGATGTAGGTTTGAAGGTCAGCAATAATACGTACTGATCTGTTTTTACTCTTTTGATAACATTAAAATTGTATAGTTACTATCAATGCCTATCACTAAAAGTAGCTTCCAGCCTTCGGTCTTTTATCCTTTCACTCCTTTGATCCAATCCTGAAACTTACCAATCTGCTCCATAAAGAAAGATTCATGCTCTTCTTTTTCTTCAGGGCGGTTAACCAGAATATGCTCAAAATAAGTTCCTTTCAATATTTTTCTTAAAATGCCTTCTCCTAAGAACGGTTTATAGTCATTCAGAGCCTGAGTGGCTTTCAATAAATGACGGATATCGTACTGCAGGGGATTAATATCCGGAACCTGTTTGTTGAGGTTCAGAAGATTGTATACCGCTATTCTTGCCGTTCTTACGGAGCTTTCCATGGTAAATACCACATCATTATTGGTTTCCACAAACTGTCCTACAAGGCCTAAATTCGTACAGCCTTCAGGCACTACTCTAGGACGGTCTCCCTGCGCTCTCGGCATGAACATAGAGGTAATATACGGCATGAAAGAAGTACGTACAATCGTGTTGTCAGTCACATTATCCAATTGATCTTCCATACCAAGATGATAACATAGTTCAGCAAGGATTTCATTTCCTGTACACTGCGGCATTGTTTTTTTAACATAATTTCCCTGTTTATCCATCAAAAGGGCATAGACCCAAACTACAAGAATATCATCAGGCTGCGTAGGAAAATGAGGCTGTCTGTTGCAGGTAAAGCTCATCACCCAGTTGGAGTCTGTAATGGTGATAATACCTCCTGTTGCCGTTTTTCCGGAGTAAGGATCATTCACACATAATTCCTTTAGTTTTTCGGTAAAAGCTGAAGGGCGGCAGGTTAGTGTAGCAGATTCCCATGCAGATTTTTCAATATGACTGCAGAACTTTTCCGGTTTTCCGAAGACTTCTGATTTGGCAGCAAGGTTTTTCCATAGCTTCCATCCTGCGCTTTGTCCGGTGCTGCTGTTATCAATGGTGATTTCCGGAGCAGTATTATTATCCCCATAGAAAGTGCTTTCCGTCATGGATCCCGTAGTTACAATAACATAATCTTCTTTACCTATAGGGATTTTTACTTCTTTTCCTTCCTGTTCCGTGATGATACCTTCTACAGTTTTTCCTTCCGTATTAATCTGAATGTCCAGATCTTTTACCAGAGTATTGAATTGGATCTGCACTCCTTTTTCAATCAGGAAGTTTTTTAAAGGAGTAACATACGTGTCGTATTGATTATATTTTGGGAATACAAGACAAGAGAAATCTTTCATTCCGTCAATGGCGTGCAGGAATCTGTGCATATACAGTTTCAGCTCCAGTAAGCTATGCCAGTTTTCAAAAGCAAACATAGAGCGCCAGAAAAACCAGAAATTACTGTTAAGGAAAGATTCTGCGAAATAATCTTCAATCGTCAGGTCATCAAGCTCCTCTTTTTTCTTCAGTAAAAGTTTGACAATGGCCAGCTGATCTTTCTTTTCCAATCCAAATTTACTGAAATCCTTGATCTGTCCCTGGTTGTGGATTAGTCTGGCTTTGGAATAGTTCGGATCGTTATCATTAATCAGACGGTATTCGTCTAATACGCTGTATGGCGCAGGAAGCTCCAGAGCAGGAATATCCTGGAACATATCCCATAAGTTTTCATAGGTCATGTCCATTTCTCTTCCACCGCGGATGATGTAGCCGTCTTTTGCATTCCCGGCTCCGTCCAGTGAACCGCCTTCAACATTAAGCTGGTCAAGGAAAATAATATTTTTTCCCGGAACACGGCCGTCACGGATGAAATAATAAGCAGCCGACATTCCGGCAATTCCACTTCCTACAATATAAATTTTGCTGTTTTCATAGGATTGTAAAGGGATTCCTTTGTTACGCTGGTAGTTTCCGATCTGGTCTGAAAAAGGCATAGTCTTCTCAGGCGTATTGATCTGAACTTCCCGGCTTGAATCCGGTTCGTGATTTACTTTTCCAAATTGCTCAGAAGCATTTAAAATGTTGTCGAATTTTGAATTGATCGTACTCATTTTTATATTGTTTTTAATGAACAGTATAAAGGTACCTCTATTCATAAAGCAGGGTATATCCCTAATGTCAGATTTATTGTCCCCAAATTCTTTAAGACTGGATATTTTCTCTGTTCCGATATTCAGAAGGAGAAACGGAAGTCTGTTTCTTGAAAAAACGGCCAAAAGCTGATGCGGAATTAAACTGAAGCTGAAAAGCAATTTCAGAAATTGTGACAGCTGGATTGCCAAGCATAACATAGGCTTCTTTCAGCAGAGCTTCATCAATAACTTCATGAGGCGTTTTTCCACTGGCTTTTTTGATGATTTCGATGAGGTATTTTGGAGAAACACATAATTGATCAGCATAAAACTGTACACTTCTCTGCTGCCTTATATTTTCCCTGATCAGCTTACTGAATCTAAGATAAATATCTTTCTTCCCTTCCTCTTTTTCAGCAATATCATCATGTTCTTTTTCCATAATCTCTGCTGTTTCCAGCAGCAGATTAAAAATAATGGTGCGAACGATTTCTTCTGTAAACTTTCCCTGTTTTCTGGATTTTTTTTTGAGATAATCCAGAAGGCTCTGAATCTGTAGAGAGTTTTTCTCTGTTGTTTTTATGAGGCTGTAGGAACCTTCGGAGAAAAGATTCATTTTCTCGATGATGAAAGGATTGGATATATTTTTGATCAGAAAATTTTTATCAAAGAACAACAGTTTCATTTTGAAATCGCTGCTGGTTTTCAGAAACTTCACAATGGTAGAAGGAGCAGCAATCAGAAAGCTGTGGGCATTTACGTGATACTTCTGGCTGTCAATTTCGAGATCTACCTTCCCTTCAGTACAGATGCATAAGGCATAATAATCTATACGGAAAGACGTTTCGGGGAAATCGGAAATAGGATTGCCTGATGAAATATAATAAGATTCACGACAGTCTATATGGTAAAATGAAAGGGTATCATGTAAATTTTCGTAGGTGATCATTGGTGAGTATGATTCTGTTACATTATAATGATTTTTATGAAACTTGAGAATAAAACCTCATTATTACTGCAATTTACGAAAATTATAAGTTTGTTTTAGTTGATTTTGGTAAAAACATCCGTGGCTTCTAAATATTAATAGTATATTTTTATTTCTTTCATTTATAAAAAAACTCCCTTGGAGCCATAGTTTTGAGCTAATTTGGTTAATTTTGCTTTTTTAAATTTTTCCCCACCCCATTTATCATGAAATTAATAAGTGTATATACGAGTTCTTTCAAAGGGCTTTCGGAAGAGAGCTGGATGCTGGCGCTGGTTATGCTTATTAACCGTGCGGGTTCTATGGTGCTTCCTTTTTTAGGAGTCTATATGACAGCCCATTTGCATTTCACTATTGAAAATTCCGGGATTGTTCTGAGCTTTTTCGGAATAGGATCTGTACTGGGTTCCTGGCTGGGAGGTATGATTACAGATAAGGTCGGAGAATACCGGGTACAAAGCCTGAGTCTGCTCCTCAGTGTTCCTTTATTCTGCCTGATTCCTCTTTTTAAGACAGAAGCCGGTCTTGCCGCTATTATTTTAGCTCAGAGTATTGTCAGCGAGATGTTTCGCCCTGCCAATTCGGTAGCCATTACGAAATATGCCAAACCTGAAAATATAACCAGAGCATTTTCACTGAATAGAATGGCCGTGAATCTCGGGTTTTCGATAGGACCTGCTTTAGGCGGAATCTTATCAGCTATTTCCTATGAGTTTTTATTCTTCAGTAATGCATTGGCTGCACTGCTGGCTGGATTGTTATATATCACGTTCTTCAAAGAACGAAATAAGCAGGCTGTAAAAGAAACTAAAAAAGTAAAGGAAGCTATTGCCGTTAAAAAAGAAAACTCGCCCTACCGTGACCGTAAATTTCTGATCTACTGTTTTTTCTGTATGCTTTTTTCTATGTGTTTCTTTCAGCTGTTCAGTACATTAACTATATTTTATAAAGATACGGCTCATCTGAGCCAGCAGAATATCGGATATATTCTCGGATACAGTGGCTTCCTGATCGTTTTGCTTGAAATGGGATTTGTACAGATCGCAGAAAAATATTTTAATCTGGCTTTTACCATGCTTATCGGGACTTTTCTGTGTGGAATCTCCTATGCAATGTTGGCCTTTGATTATACGATGATCACATTGGTCGTTTCTATGACCCTTCTCTGCATCGGTGAAATATGGACCCTTCCTTTTATGTCAACGATAACTGCTATGCGCTCGGGAGAAAATAATAAAGGAGCTTATATGGGATTAAATGGGATATCGTTCTCTTTAGCTTTTATCTTTACCCCTTATGTAGGCACCCTTATTGCCGATAAGCTGGGATTTACTGTACTTTGGATAGGAACCGGAGTTCTTGCGGCAGGCATTGCCATAGCGTTTTATTTCATCGTTCCGTGGATGCTGAAAGGAAAGAGGGAAAAAGAATTTGAAGTCCCGAAGTTGTAAAGTTTCTTCCCGGGGTTAGAATATGATATTTAACTTCTGCAATCAGTTCAGCAGTGCTAAATTTCGGAGTTACTGAACTGCTTGGAAAAGGTTTTGCCCGTTGTCAATCACGTTTTTCATAATCATCTCTGCATGAATCCTTGAATTTTCGATAAACCATAGATGGGTGTCTTTACCACCACATACTACTCCGGCGAGATAAAGATTTTTGGTATTGGTTTCCATGGTTTCGGGATTATAGAATGGATTCAGACAGTCGCCCTGTAATTCGATTCCTGCGTTTCGCAGAAAATCAAAATCCGGAAGATAACCGGTCATGGCGAGCACGAAATCATTTTCAATCTCATGAATCTGTGCCTGTTGATCTTTAAAAATAACTGTATTTTCAGTTATCTCTATGATTTCTGAACTAAAATGGGCTTTAATGCTTCCCTCAGCAATACGGTTTTCAATGTCAGGCTTTACCCAGTATTTTACACTGTTGGAAATTTCGGAATGACGAATAATCATGGTAACATCAGCACCTTTACGATACGTTTCCAAAGCAGCATCTACAGCAGAATTGCTGGATCCTACAACCACAATTTTCTGTTGGGCATAAGGATAAGGTTCCGTATAATAATGCTTTACCTTAGGAAGATTTTCCCCGGGAACATTCATGAGATTTGGAATGTCATAGAATCCGGTAGCAATAACAACATTTTTTGCCCGATAGATAGCTTTTGACGTGACAATTTCAAATAAAGCATCAATTTTGGAAACTTTCAGTACCTTTTCATAAAGATGGATGTTGATTGTTCTTTGCCTGGCAATTCCCTGATAATATTCCAATGCATCCTGTCTGCCCGGCTTCGGGGCTGTTGAAATAAAAGGAATTCCATCAATTTCCAGCTTTTCTGCCGTTGAAAAGAAACGCATGTATAAAGGATAATGGTATAAAGAGTTGACAATAGTTCCTTTTTCTATCACCAGATAGCTCAGTTTATTTTTTTGAGCTTCAAGTGCACAGTTCAGTCCGATTGGCCCGCCTCCTACAATGAGAATATCTAAAATTTCCATAGAACAAAGGTACGGGTTTCATGTAAAATACAGATAAGGAGAATAGAGGGTAGATGAATAGATAATAGACGGATAGATAATGGACGAATAGATGATAGATGGAAGCATATATTTTTTCAATATCAAGAGGAGTCTGATATCTATTCTGGCATTGGTTTTGGTGCTTTTTCTGATTAAAATCAATTCATTATGAAGAAACTGATTATTTCAATATTGGTTATTGGTGTGGCAGTGGCCTGTAAAAAGACACCTGAAAAACCAGTTCCGAACGTTATTGATTCTATGGCGGTAGCGCAGGAAAAAAATAAAGAGGCGGTAAAACATAAAACAGATACTGTGGCTTTAAAGAAAGTCAACGATGAAGTATTGCAGACTTTGAAAAATAAAGACTATAAAGCTTTTGCTTCCTATATTCATCCGGAAAAAGGAATTCGTTTTTCAATGTATGCTATGGTTGAGCCTAAAGAAGATAAACAGTTTTCCAAAGCCGACTTTGAAAAATTTCAGCCTACAAAAACCCTATTTACCTGGGGAGCAATGGACGGTTCCGGAGATCCGTATAAAGCAACAATCAATGACTACCTTTCTAAATGGGTGTTCTCTAAGGATTATACAGCATCTCAATATTCTGTAAACGAGTTTCAGGCTGGTGGAAATTCACTGAATAATTTAAAAGAAATCTATACTGGTGACGACTTTACCGAAAACTACATCAAAGGAACGGCGAAAAACGGAGAAATGGACTGGAAAACGCTCCGTCTGGTATGGGAAGAATTCCAGGGTAAATATTACCTGATTGCTGTTGTTAACGATCAGTGGACGATTTAATTTATAAGAGGGAAGAAGGAAGTTATGGAGGTCATTAATCATAAACTTTGCGTTAATCTTTTTTGCAGTGGCTTTCAATGTCTATAACTAAAAGCAACCCCAGCCTCCAACATTTTATCTATTTCAACTATAATATTTCAGCCAGTTTTCCGGTAAGGTTTCTTCTGGAAAACTGTTCAATGTTCTGGATGTTATCAGAAAGGTTTCCCTGTTTCCAAAGTTCAAATTTTTCGAGGATAAAACTTTTAACGGCTTTAGAGTCTTGATAGCTGAAATGTTTTCCTGCCTTGGTTTCATTCAGGATTCTGGAGACGTCTGCACCTTCCGGGCCAAAAGAAATGATCTGTTTTCCGGAAGCCAGATATTCAAATATTTTCCCAGGAATAATACCCTTGGAAGATTCATCAGGAAAATTGGTAATCAGCAGTAATGAAGATTTTTGCATTTCTTCAACGGCTTTATGATGGGGCAGATAACCAAGGTTCAGAATGTGATTTTTCAGTACATCCGATTCAAGTGCCTGTAGGGCTTTATCATCCACTCTTCCTGCAAACTTCAGCGTGAAATTCTGTGCAAATTCCGGATTTTCTTTAACCAGTTCGGTCAGTGCTGTCCAAAGATTCTCAGGATTACGAAGCTGTTCTAAGACACCGATATAGCTTAAGGTGAATTTTTCACTGCGGGTTTCATTCATCTTTTTTGTACTGTCCGTTTCATCAAATCCATTTGTGATACATACAGAATTTGCTCCTGCTTTCCGGAAGTTTTCAGCGTCCGTATAACTGGTTGCCAGGGTAATATCTGCGGTTTTAAAAACGGCACTTTCAAGAAGTCTGTGCTTTCTGTCTGAACTTTTGGTAAGCTTCAGATGTTTGTAATAGGATATTTCTGTCCAGGGATCACGAAAATCAGCAATCCATTTAAGACCCGGAAGCTTTTTTTTCAGTCCTAAACCAATCAGGTGCATTGAATGAGGTGGTCCGGAAGTAACCACAACATCTATTTTATTTTCTTTTAAATACTGCTCCAGAAATTTAATGGAAGGTTTTACCCAGAATACTCTCGCGTCAGGAATGAAAAAGTTTCCTCTCACCCAGATGGAAAGCCTGGATTTCCAGCTTTGGTTTTTACCGACATCGAATTGCCCCGCTTTAAATTTTTTGTTGCTTTTGTTCAGCTTTTCAGCCAATTGATAAGGTTCCCATATTTTGGTTTTTACCATTTCAATGTTTTGGGGAACATCTTTCAGCAGGCTTTCATCAACCAAAGGATAACTTGGATTTTCCGGAGTATAGATCACAGGATTCCAGCCGAAATCCGGCAGATACTTGGCAAACTTCAGCCATCTCTGAACACCAGGACCTCCCGCAGGAGGCCAGTAATAGGTGATAATCAGTATTTTCTTTTGTCCCATTAATTTTGAACAATAAACCTTAAACGTTGAATATTAAACTGTTTTTACAGCCGGTTCTTCCTGCTTTTTCTTTTTATTCATCCAGAAAATTCCGAACGCGCTCAATGCAATAAACAATCCGAAGCACAGCAATGAAAGCCATTTCCCTTTTTCAATCACTTCAGGTTCAAAAACCATTCTGATCTGGTGTTTTCCTGCCGGAACGTGTACTGCACGTAAAAGATAATCTGCTTTGATATAAGGAACTTCTTTTTCGTCTACAAAAACTTTCCAGCCATGAGGATAATAGATCTCAGAGAAAACGGCCAGCTGAGGTGTTTTTGATTCAGCTTTAAACTCAAGCTCATTAGGCTGGTATTTCGTAAGGTTGATAAACGCTGTAGAGTCTGCCTGAATCTGTTTTCCGTTGAAGTACTCTTTGTCAGAAGCAGCGATAACAGCGGTTCTCTTGCTGTCGATCACTCCAATGGATTTGATTTCTTCATCAGGAGTATTGACAAACTTCAGATCACTTACAAACCATGCGTTTCCGTTGGCTTTGGCGTTTGGCATCGCCTGAGGTTCTTCAGGACCGCCTACAACCCAATATTTGGCATTAAGAAGATTCAGGATATTCGGAACTTTTACCGAATCCATTACCTGGAAGTATTCATTGATCACATCATCATATCTTCTCAGTTTTACGGCGTGATAGCCCCCGATGGAAGACTTGAAATAAGAGGTGTTGGTTTCACTGAATGTTCCTAAAATATTGTTGAAAATTCTGTAGTGTGTTTTATCTTTTTCAGCAATGGTCTCAAGAGTTTTGTTGACGTTCACACTGCTTAGAATTGATCCTAAATTCGGATTTTGCTGAACTTTTTCAGCCAACAGATCTGAACTTTCTGTCTGAAATGGGTTTTCAGCAAAAACTTTATCTACATAGTTCTCATCGTTCAGGTAACGTTTGTTTACCGTCCACAGATCAAATAAGCTTACTACTCCAATAATAACCAGTGCAATATTCTGGTTAAGTTTCTGTTTCATGGCCATAAAAAGAACGCCTGCTGTGATTCCTACATAAATCAATGCTTTTAAAGCATCTGCTCTGAATAGCTTATATCTTTCTCCGGAAAGATAATCCAGCAGGAAAGGAGGGAAGTAAGTTCTTTCACTCTCCGTAGTGAATCCTAATATAGATTTTCCGAAAACCAGAAGGATAAGAAGCACACCTAATGTTCCGCCGCTTACGTAAAGAAGGATTTTCTTTTTATATTCTTCCGTTAATTTTTCATCCGTAAAGAATCTGTAAAGTCCGATTACAGCAATCAGAGGGAATAACAATTCTACCACCACCAATATAGAAGACGGTGCTCTGAATTTACTGTAAAAAGGAACGTAATCTATAAAGAAATCAGACAAAGGCATAAAATTGCTTCCCCATGCCAATAAAACGGTAAGAATAGAAGCTTCCAAAATCCAGTATCTGTATTTTTTCCATGCAAAGAAGAACCCTAAAAGAGCAAGAAAGCACACCACTGCACCCTGATAAGCTGGTCCTGAAGTTCCCGGCTGATCTCCCCAGTAGGTTACCCCGTTGAATCCCTTGGAGATTCTATCCATTTCAGCCTGAGAACCTACATTTTCCTGAATAAGCTCCTGAACTCTGTTCATAATTTCTTTTCCTTCAGGTTCCTGACTTCCGCCTCCCATTAATCTTGGAATAAAAAGATTCAGAGTTTCCAGTTTTCCGTAGCTCCACATCAGGATGCTGGTTTTATCCATTCCTGATTTTCCTGAAGTATGGCTGTCGTTGGTCAAAATCTGTTTTCCACGAACCGTTTCTTTAATATACTCAGAATTGGCCATGATTCTTTGAGAATTCATCCCAACACCAATAATGCAGGATGCAGCAATAATCCCTGATGAAATAAGGAAATGCTTCAACTGGATTTTCTTCTGGATTACCCTTACGAGTTCGGAAAGGAATAAAAATCCTAATGCGAGGAACAGATAGTAGGTCATCTGTGGGTGGTTCGCTGCAATCTGAAGCCCCATAAACAGGGTAGTGGCAATGAATCCCCAGATATATTGTTTCCTGATATAAACCAGTAAAATTCCGGCTAAAAGCGGAGCGAAATACTCAATAGTATTCACTTTACCGTTATGTCCGGCAGCTATAATAATATAAAAATAGGTGGAAAGTCCGAAAAAGGTAGCTCCGAGAAGGGCATATTTCCAGTTTCTGACAGCTACCATTCCCAGAAAGAAGAATCCTGCGAAAAGCAGGAACAGATAATTGACCGGCCTTGGAAGGAAGTTCAGATACCTGTCGATCTGTTTGATGATATCGCCTTTAAACTGGCTTCCCATCTGGTAGGTTGGCATTCCGCCAAACATGGAGTCACTCCAGTAAGTTTCTTTTCCGGTATCAGCTCTGTAGTCCAGAAGTTCTTTTGCTCCTCCTCTGTACTGCACGATATCATGCTGGAAAAGCTGTTTCCCTGAAAAAACAGGAGTGGAATATAAAAATGCTAAAACTATAAATACAACTAATGAAATTGCAATATAAATTAAGTTTTTATTTTTAGCCATGCTGGTTATTATCTTTTATTTCTTGGAATTTTTACCTTTTGTCATTGTTTTCTTTTACCTCTTCATAATCCACCGTTTCTGCGTCCCAATTGACGTTCTTTCTGGAATTCTTATTCGAGTTGGTGATGTCCTGCTGCCTGTTATTATTTTCATTGTTGTTGAACCTGTAGCTGTAAAAGGTTTTAAAGAAAATCCTTTTCAGGATATTCCAGACAAAGAAAAGAATAATTGCAATAAGTACTAACTCAAGAATGTACTTCATAATAAATGTTATTTAAGGTTTTAGATTTAAGGCTCAAAGTTGTTTGATGAAAGCACTGTTTAGTAGTTGAAACAGTACTTTCAAATCTCAGACTCTTAACCCCTCAAACTTATTTACTTCAGTTATTTTAATTATTTGGAAGAAGGGTTTACCATCACAGAAGAATTGGAAACACTGGTCATCGATTGTGACTGCTTGCCGTCTGAAATGGTTTCAATCTGCGTGGTCTTTACCGTGATATTCTGATTGGTAATCCATCCTGAACTTTGGTCAAACTTAATCGTCCCGTTCTGGGCAAGCTCGCTGCTCAGGCTGTGGGTGATTGGTCCCTGTGTTTTCTTTTCTGTTTTCTTAGGAATTCCTCCGGTTACTGAAATCTCAGCAGCTCCGTTTCCTACGCTTTTCAAAACATAGTTTGACGTTACTTTAATGCTTCCGTTTGCATCTGCATTTTCAGAAGTAGTCCACTTTCCTCCGATCTTAACTCCTTTTTTAGGAATAATCGTCAGGTTTTTTGTAAACTGGTCTTTCAGTACTTTCTCATTGAATGTTTCTTTAAGACTTGCTACCACACTTGCTTTCTGGTTGGCATCTTTAAGAAGTGTTCCCGCAGCATCGGATACTTTTTTATAAACAGCATCAAAACCTGTGATTGAAAGTACGTTTCCTTTGTCATCCATCTTCATGTTCAGCTTGTTTCCGGTAAGGGCTTTATTGATGTTCCAGATCATTTTAAGATCATCCTCTTTCGGAATCGGAAGCTTGGTATCTACTACAAGGGTTTTTCCCTGAGAAGTTTGGGAACTTCTTTTGGAAACCAGGTTAAGAGTCATATCATACACATTTCCTTTCACATCATTCACGGTGAAGTTCATTTCATCAGTAGATTCGCTGGTAGCTGTGATTGATTTTCCCTGAGGGTCAGTCATCGTTTTTACATCTCTCTGGTATGTAGTAAGAGGATATGTCTTTCCTTTTTCCAGTTTAAACGTCTGTGTGAAAACTCCAGCGGAATCTTTGATTGCCGGGTTTTCTGCCACTTTTGCTACGGAATCAGCAGGAACTTCTACCGTAACTGTTTTTCCGGTTTTAGGATCTACTTTGGTGATGGTTGCTGTTTCTTTCTTACATGAAACAAGAGCTATTGATGATATTAATGCTAGCGCTGCTATGTTTTTCATTTGAATCTTTTTAAATTTTACTACTACTTTTATTTTTCCGGGAGAGAAACATACTAAATCTGTACCGTTGTCATTTTCTGTCTTACGGCTTCATATAAAATCGCTCCGCAGGCAACAGAAACATTCAGAGATTGTGTTTTCCCTTCAATAGGAAGTTTTATTTTTTCATCTGCATGATGCATCACTTCTTTAGAAATTCCGGTTTCTTCATTTCCCATAACCAAAGCACATGGTTCGGTAAAGTTTACATCATAAATAAGCTTCTGGGCCTTTTCTGTTGCTGCAAATACGGAAATTCCGCTCTGCTGAAGAAAGTCTACCGCATGGGCCAGGTTGGCTTCCTTACAGATCTTGATATTGTAAATGGCACCTGCCGAAGTTTTGATAGCATCCGAGTTGATAGGAGCCGCGCCTTTTTCAGGGATAATTACTGCATCTACGCCTACACATTCTGCTGTTCTGCAGATCGCTCCAAAGTTTCTTACATCGGTAAGCCTGTCCAGAATCAGTAAAAAAGGAGTTTTCCCTTCTTCAAATAATTGTGGAACGACATCTTCTATCTTATGAAAAGGAACATCCGAAATAAAGGCCACTACACCCTGGTGATTCTTTCGGGTAAAACGGTTCAGTTTTTCAACCGGAACATAATTGGGACGGATTTTATTTTTGGCTAAAATGGTTTTCAGCTCAGCATAAATAGGACCCTGAAGTGCGTTTTGCACAAAGATCTTGTCAATCGTTTTTCCCGCTTCAATTGCTTCAATCACGGGACGCAGCCCGAAAATAAAATCGTCTTTCATTGAGTTGTTTAAGGTTTCTATGTTTAAGGTATGAAGTTCAATGTTCAATGTTCAATGTTTTGAACTTTAAGGCTTGTACTTTATTCCTTTTAAATCTGTTGTTTTTAAATATTTAATAAATGAGCTGATTTTTTTGCTTAGTGTTTCTGTTCGCTCAATTAATGTTCTCAGTTTTTCTTCTGAAATAAAATTTCTGTCAAAAATCCGGTAGAGTTGTGATCTTGTTTCTCCGCAGGAAGCTTTTGCAATGGAAAGAAACTGAATGAATTCTTTATTTCCATTTCGTTCAAACCCTTCAGCAATGTTATCCATAACTGAGCCTGAAGATCCGTCAATCTGGTTGCTAAGTTTAAAATTGTTTTTAAGTCCGGTAAATTCAATGATAAAGTAGATTTCCTTACAAAGCTCACGAGACAATTGCCAGATCTCCAAGTCTTCAAATCTTCTTATTGTCGCCATAACTTTAAACCTAAAACATTAAACTAATTTACCTTCCTTTCTCTCCCAAAATAGCCCTTTTCTGTGCCATTACATAACCATAATGGAGGCTTTCATGCATGTTGTTGAAGATAATGGCATCCTGAATGCTTTTCAGATCCATCCCGAAACTTGTCGTATAAGGAGTATAATCCGAGAAGAAGTCACTGTCATAATCTTTCATCAAAATTTTTGACGTTTCTGTGAGCAGAAATTCAAGGTCTTCTACTTCTGACTTCTGAACATTTAAATTAGGAAGGGTTCCTTTTTTATAGGTTTCAATCCAGTATTTATCTATTCTGAAAGGATTTCCGCTCAGGTAATAATGCAGCAGCTGCTGGGTAGCAACCGTATGGGCAATATTCCAGTAAATATTATTGTTGAAACCGTCAGGAATCAGCAGAAGGTCATCATGAGACGTGTTCTGAAGGATCTCCAAAAGGTTCTTTCTTACTTGTCTGTGGGCTTGAAAATGATAATTCATTTTGCAAAAATTTTTAATCTCCAAAAATAGTTTAATAAACTGGAAATGACAATTTTTTGAGCCAATGATTAAATTAAAACTTCTTAAATTCTGAAAAAATAGGTTAATTGTTGTCTGTTATGTGAATGTAAAACACTAGAACAAGTGATGCTTTCCCATCATAAAAAAACTCCCACGAAATGTATTCGGAAGGAGTTTTTATCTTTTAAATCAGTTGGCTCGTAGTTGTTATTTGAATCTGATCACTTGGGTTGTAGTACCGTAACTTCTATTTCTTAATGATTTTATGTTTAAAAGTTGTTCCGTCTTTGAGAACAATACTCAGAAAATAAACACCTGTTGTGTATGGAGTTAGGTCAATTTTATTTTCTCCATAGTTTTCAGATAATTTCCTTCCGTCTATCCCGAAAAGACTGATTGAAGCTATATCGGTCTTTGATTTTATGTTCACGAAATCAGCTGTGGGATTAGGATATATGCTTACATCCACTGTTTTTACATCCTGTACATTCAGAGAGGCATTGCTTTTCCCCTGCATGTAAACGGATAGATAGACATCTCCCTGCTGCTGGTTAAAAACTGCTGTTGGTATGGTGTGTTTCAACGTGTGATTTCCTGCTGCTATCGTTGGCATGGTAAACCCTCTGATAGGAACAGAATTTCCGGGGCACCAGTTGTTCCATGAAGTCCACTCTGCAAAAGATTTTGGAGAGGCTCCATAGATTCCGTTACCCTGCGTATTGTATACTCTGAATGGTTCACAGGAAATTCCTCCGGGAGTATAAGTCAGCATTTGTACGTCATCCATATAAGTGTAATTTTGTCTTCTTACGTATTCTTCACCACCGCTGTTAGCTCCATGAGGTGTGGATATTACAAAGAAACGGGCATCGGTGACGGGATTGGGAAGGTTGAATGTGACAATTCTCACCGTTTCACCGGGAACATCAGTAGAGTTATAATTATTTAATCTGTTATAAGTAAGGATAGGGGTAACTGTATTGAAATTTGTCGCCGTTGCTCCGGCATCTGTTGAGAAAAAAGTCAGAGTGCCGGAAAATACATCAATTCTGCCGCTACACCCTGCTACTTCATTTTGTGCTGCGTAGGGAACACCGAAAACATCCAGTTCCATATATAGATCATAGCTTGTACGCAAATTTGTATCATGGAATATACTATACATATTGCTTAAGTCATAGGTATAAGGAACTTCCAGAGGTGAACGGTTTTTGTTCATAAACGGAGTGATATATCTGCCTATTTCAATTCTCTTTACATTGGTATCATCTACGGTGTAGGTGGGTTGATTTTTGGGAACCATTGCCAAAAAGACACTTCCGAGACGGTCATAGTTATCACATAGCGCTCCAATAGTTACTCTCATGGCAATTTTAGCTTTAAAAGAGTTGAGTTCTGCATCGGTAAGCTTCCTTGCATATTTGGAATTTGACAGCCTAATCAATCCTGGAGGAACAGGTTCAGACACTGTAGCAGCATAGCCGTCATAATAGACTGCCTGAGAAATCACATTAGTCATTGTTGTCTGTGATTGTAAAAGACCCGTAAAAAAAACGCTTAAAAAAAATAGCTTTTTGTACATATCTTTGGTGTTTGATACAAATATATTAAAATATGTGTTTGGATATGTAGTTTTGTTGTTTAATTTTTAAAATTAAAACTATTTGTTTATGAAATGTGTAAAATTAATGAATGAGGTAATGTGTTTTATTCGCTAAAAAATCAAAAATACTTAATTTAATAGATATTAATTTAAATAATTGTGTAGAGTATTAATTTATTTGCCTTAATGGTTGTTTTTATCTATAATATTTGAAGTTTTATTATTAAATTAGCATCAAATCCAATGTTAATTTTATTAATTATGAAAAGAATTTTACTTTTGTCATTATTGTTGGTTGTTTCCGTGTTGAAGGCTCAGATCAATCTAAATATTGGAAGTACAAATGTAGGTACTGCACCGATAAGCAGTTTTTTTTCCTATTCTTATGTTCAGCAGATTTTTCTTAAACAGGAACTCAATGCCAATGCTGCAGGAAACATTACAGGCTTGTCCTTTTATCTGGATCCTTCGGCAACTATCACCGATTCTTCCAATTGGACTGTTTACCTTGGGCATACATCAAAAACTACTTTTGCTTCAGGAACGGATTGGATTCCGGCTGCACAGCTTACCCAGGTGTTTACGGGAACAGTAACCAATAATAACGGAAAAGTGGACGTTGTTTTTACAACACCGTTTCCTTATAATAATACTGATAATTTAGTCATTGCTGCAAAAGAAAATTCTCCGAATATTGATATCAATAACTTTGATGAAGTTTTTCGTGTCTATTCTTACCTCCCGTCTTCCACTATTTATTATAAAGGAGACCAGGTAGTTGTAGATCCTGCTTCTCCGCCTGGAGGGATAACAACAGATTACAAATCATCAATCACTATTTCAGGCCTTACTCCGAAAACTACCCCGCCGTGTCCTTTTATTACGTTCCCAGTAAATAATTCTCAATCCGTTCCGATGTCTCCCAATTTCAAATGGATGCCTGTTGCAGGAGCAGATTCTTATAAAGTTTCCTTAGGAACAACTCCTGGAGGTACTAATATTGTTAATCAGCAGGTTGTAACGGCTACGAACTTTACTCCATCTGTAGCATTACAGCAGAATGTTGATTATTATTTAAGAGTGACAACTGTTTCTGCAGGCCTTGAATCTTCCGGCTGTTCAGATGTTGTGTTTAAAATTCCACCGGTGCCGGTGAATGATGCCTGTTCCGGTGCCTTAGTGCCGTCTGCGTTCCCTTATAGCTATACCCAGACTGATGCGGTATCAGCTACCAATAACGGAGCCTTTGTACAGATATGTGCTGATGCGATGAATGATGGTGTATGGTTTAAGCTTATAGGCGACGGTAGTAAATATACGATCAGAATAACAATGCCTTCCGGCAGTACTTTTGATCCTCAAATGGGCTTTTACAGAGGCAGTTGCAGTAGTCTTACATGTCTGGGAACAGTGGATAGTGGAGGAGCAGGGGCAGCAGAAGGAGTTACGCTTACAACAACAGCAGGCGTTGAATATTATATCAATATAGGATCTTATGAGGAAACAGAAGATGTTCCTGAAGATGTATTTACTATAACCATGACAAAAATTTAGAACAGATACGTGCTGTGTATAGTAATTGACAGAGGTTGATTCTATTTTCTGATTCTGGATTTTTATTTCTAACAACAGATAACCGGCTTTTTAGGCTGGTTATTTTGTTTCCCGTCTACTCACAACTGCCTGTTTATGCTTTTAGATGGAAGTTTCTAAATGGTTAGGAAATAAATTATTATAAAGAAGTTTTGTTATTCCGCAAATTCCTACAAAGAAACTCACGTTGCCTGCATGGGCCATTCTGTCAGGCTTTCCGGAATATTTAACAAACTTTAACTCAAAAATGGCATTGATTGTGTTGATTACTGCAAGTATTTATCAGAAATTTACCAATTATTTTAAATCAAGCTATGTCAGATACATATCAAGCTGAAGACATCCGCCAGCTGACGGAAAAAGTAAAGGAAAAAAACTACTTATTTTCTCTTCTGAGACAGGAAATTAATAAAGTGATCATTGGACAGGAATATATGATAGACCGCCTTCTGGTAGGTCTTTTGGGGAACGGGCATGTTCTTTTGGAAGGAGTGCCGGGACTGGCAAAAACTTTAGCGATTAAAACCCTGGCAGAAGCTGTTCATGGTGATTTTTCAAGAATACAGTTTACCCCGGATCTGCTGCCTGCAGATGTAGTGGGAACCATGATCTATAATATCAAAGACAATGATTTTTCCATAAAAAAAGGTCCTGTTTTTGCCAATTTTGTGCTGGCGGATGAGATCAACCGTGCTCCGGCAAAAGTACAGTCGGCACTGCTGGAAGTCATGCAGGAAAAGCAGGTAACCATTGGTGATGAAACCATGAAGCTGCCCAAGCCGTTTTTAGTACTGGCAACACAAAACCCTATCGATCAGGAAGGAACTTATCTGCTGCCGGAAGCGCAAAGTGACCGTTTTATGCTGAAATGTAAGATTGATTATCCTGATTTCGAACATGAACGAACTGTTATGAGAATGGTTTCTACCTCACATCAGCCTGTGGTGAAACCTGTGATCTCTCTTCAGGATATTATAGATGCCAAAGAACTGATCAATCAGATCTATCTGGACGAAAAAATCGAAAAATATATCCTGGATATGGTGTTTGCCACACGTTATCCGGAAAAATACGGACTTTCGGAATTGAAGAACTATATTGGTTTCGGTGCTTCACCAAGAGCATCAATCAACCTGGCTATTGCATCCAGAACCTATGCATTCTTAAAAGGAAGAGCCTTCGTAATTCCTGAAGATGTAAAGGCGCTCGCACAGGACGTATTGAGACACAGAATAGGTCTTACCTTCGAGGCAGAAGCGGAAGAAATTTCGTCTGAAGAGATTGTTAACAGAATATTGGCAAAAATTCAGGCGCCCTAATGAGTGAAGTAATTATCAGAAAAGCCGTTCAGGAAGACTGTGCCCCGATGCTGGAACTCATCAGAGAACTTGCGGAATATGAGAAAGCACTTCATGAAGTGACTTTAACGCTGGACGAATTCATTAATGATGGTTTCGGAGAATCTCCTGTTTGGGGAGCTTTCGTAGCAGAAACAGCGGGTGAGATCGTAGGAATTTCCCTCTATTATGATCGTTTTTCAACGTGGAAGGGCAGAAGGCTGTATCTTGAAGATCTTGTAGTAACCGAAAGAATGAGAGGAAAGCAGATCGGAAAAATGCTGTTTGATGCAACATTGGAATTTGGAAAATCCGGACAATACAGCGGAATGGTTTTTCAAGTACTGAACTGGAATGAACCGGCCATTAATTTTTATAAAAAATACAGTCCGAAATTTGATAATGAGTGGCTGAATGTTTCCATTGAATTTAAAAGTTAAGATAAATATTTGACAGTAGAGGACTTATGGAAATAAAAGATATTGTAAAAAAAGTAAAGCAGATTGAAATCCGTACCAGAAAAAAGACGGAGGCTTCACTTATGGGGCAGTATCACAGTGCTTTTAAAGGTCAGGGAATGACTTTTTCTGAAGTACGTCCTTATCAGTTTGGAGATGAAATCCGAAGAATCGACTGGAACAAGACCGCACGTTTCCGTGAGCCGTTTGTGAAGGTGATGGAAGAGGAGAGAGAACTCACCATGATGATTCTGGTAGATATTTCCGCTTCTATGGATTACGGGACCAAAGTTCAGCTGAAAAGAGAGTATGTGGCAGAAATAGCCGCAAGCCTTGGGTTTTCTGCTGCAGGAAATAATGATAAGGTTGGACTGATCTTATTTGCAGACAAAGTATACAAAGTGATTCCTCCGCAGAAGGGGAGAAAACATATTCTTTCCATTATCAGCACTATTCTTACGGCTGATTATGTGCCGGCAGTGTCCCAGATTGATAAAGCACTGGAATATATGATGGGAATCTTCAAGAGAAAATCTCTGGTTTTCCTTTTGTCCGATTTTGAAGATGAATACGATTCCAAAATGCTTAGAGTAGCTTCCAAAAAACATCAGCTGCTGGGAATGAGGGTTTACGATGAAAAGGATAATGAAATTCCGGATATTGGATATGCACTTTTGTATGATGCTGAAACCGGAAATAAAGTCTGGGCAAATACGTCCAGCGCAAGATGGAGGTATACCTTTGCTGAGGCCCAAAAACAGAAGGTGAAAGCATTGGAAGACGATTTTGCAAACAGTTCGGCAAGTTTCATGAATATCAATACAGGATCGGATTATTCTAAACTATTGTACAATTATTTTCAGAGGAAATAAACAATATTGATGGAAAGATCCTATCTTAAAGGAATATAAAATAAGGCTCCGGCCGAAATGATTATTATATAGAATTGAAAAAAATATTATTTATACTGTCCCTTTTGATCTGTGGAACCGCTTTTTCGCAGATACTTTCGTCTAATCTTGAAAAGAAGACGATTGCTCTGGGAGAAATAAACCGTTTTATAGTTAAAATCGATAATCTGAACGGGAAACAGGTAAGTTCCGCAGCAAAAAATGAACTTCTTCCTTTTCATTTTGAAGAAATAAAAGACAGTATCGGACAGAATCAAAATTCCTACGAAAGGAGGATTGAATTTTCTGTTTATGAAGAAGGAAAATTTAAAATTCCCGAATTGGAGTTCAGTGTGGATGGTCAGGTTTTAAAGACCATTCCTTATGAGATTGATGTGATCAACACGGCTCAGAAAGCAGATCAGATCAATGATATCATGAAGAACAAAGAAGTAAAGCTTGATCCTAAAGATTACTGGGAACTCTACAAATTTTACATTCTGGCCGCTTTAGCAGTTATTGCACTGATTATTGCTGTTGTTATGATCATCAAATGGGGAAGAAAAGCCAAAAGCTCTCCTGTTGTGGCTACCAATCAGACTTTGAAAGAACTGGATTCTTTAAAGAAGAAAAAATATATTGAAGGCGGAGATTTCCGTTCGTTCTATGTTGAATTAATAGATATATCCAGGGCATTTATTACAAAGCAATATCACTTACCGGCGGAAGTTCTTCTTACAGACGATCTTATTGATGTGATGAAGAAGAATAACACCATTTCTCAGGAAAATGAAAAAATAGTGGAAGAGGTCTTTTTAAGAGGAGATCTTGTAAAATTTGCCAAGACTTTTCCTGATGAGGCAACAATGGAAAAAGACTTTAGTGATATCAGTGACTTTGTGAGAAGGTCTTCAAAAGATCTGGAATTTGAAAACTTGAGAAAGGATGTTTAATTTTGAGTTTTACAGTCCGTGGTTTCTACTCCTTTTCCTGCTGTTCATTCCTCTTTTTATTAAAGATGCCGGGACACGGAAGAAAAAAGGGATAAAAGTTCCTACAGTCCGGAATATGGAAGGCAGCGGGGGAATTCATGCTGTACTTTTTCTTCTTAAACTGTCGAAGTATATTATTCTTACTGCGCTGATCATTGCGATGGCACGACCTAGAACTTTTACGGTTTCCCAGGACCGCGATGATACCAAAGGCGTAGATATTATGCTGTCCATAGACGTTTCCCTGAGTATGCTGGCTAAAGACCTTAACCCGGATCGTATAACAGCATTGAAAGATATTGCAGTAAAGTTTGTTAGAAAACGGCCTAATGACAGGATCGGAGTAGTAGCGTATGCTGCAGAAGCATTTACTAAAGTACCTGTAACTTCAGATCATCAGGTGGTTATTGACGAAATCAAAAACCTTAACTCTACCGGTCTTGAACCGGGAACAGCTATTGGGGAAGGCCTTTCTGTAGCAGTCAGTCACCTTACTAAAAGCAAAGCGAAAAGTAAGATCGTGATCCTGATGACGGACGGGGTAAGCAATATCCAGAATGCAATTCCTCCACAGGTAGCAGCGGAACTCGCCAAGAATAATCATATTAAGGTATATGCCATTGGAATCGGAACAAACGGTTATGCGCTAATGCCTACTTCACAGGATATTTTCGGAGATCTGGTCTTTACTGAAACAGAAGTGACAATTGACGAAAATACATTACAGGAAGTAGCGCAGACTACCGGTGGGAAATACTTCAGGGCTACCTCGAACAGCAGTCTGGAAGAAGTATATAATGAGATCAATCAATTAGAAAAATCCGATATTAAGGTCTCTAAACTTTACAATTATGATGAGTATTTTAAAATTTTCCTTTGGATAGCGTTGGGAATGTTGTTCTTTGATGCGCTGTTGAGATGGGGTATATATAAATTTTTGAGCTGATGAGTTGGTCTTTAGGAAATTACTGGTATTTATTACTGCTGTTGCTGCTGCCGCTGTTAGCTTCCTTTTTGATCCGTTTTCTGAAATGGAAAAACAAGAGAAAAGAGGTTTTTGCAGACGCTAAGTTTCATGACAGTTTATTTGAAAAAAAATCCGGATTTACAAAGTTTTTTCCGGCATTATATCTGTTGGGAACCCTTTTTCTGATATTCTCTATTATTGATCTGCTGAAAGGATCGGAAGAAATAAAATCCAATCAGAAGCTTAATAATGTGATCTTTATGCTGGATGTTTCCAACTCTATGAATGCAGAAGATATTGATCCCAGCCGTCTGGATGAAGCCAAAAACCTGATGATCAACACCATGAAAAAAATGAAGAGTGATAGGATAGGGATCGTGATCTTTGCAGGAGAAGCAGTCTCTATTATGCCGCTGACAACAGATTACGGTTCTGCGGAAACTTATATTACCGCGATAGAAACCAATTCGATGAAAGCCCAGGGAACTGATTTTCTGAAAGGAATGAAAGCCGCCGCAGAAAAGTTTGGAAATGTAAGCAAAGGTTCCAGAAAAGTAGTTCTGATGAGTGATGGGGAAGATAATGAAGGAAACGATAATGCAGCCATCAGGCTGGCGAATAAAGAAGGGATCAGCATAACCTCGGTTGGAATAGGTACAGATGAAGGAGCTCCGGTTCCTGAATATGTTTATGGACAGCTGATGGGATATAAAACAGATATGGATGGGGCAACGGTGATCTCCAAAAGACAGACTGAGGCCCTTAAAAAAATGGCTGGATCTACAGGAGGAGAATACATTGACGGAAATAATGTGAATGAAGCACCTGACAGGATCATTGATGCATTAAGCAAAAAGGCTTCATTTTCAGAAACCATGGTTCAGTCACAGAATGCTGTTCATTATTATCAATATTTTCTTGCCGTATCTATTTTCTTTTTCTTTTTAATTTATATATTAAATCCGAAAAAGGATCTGAATGTATAGATTTCTTCGGCTTGTTTATCAAGATTTTAAATAAGCACTTTAACCCAATTTTAACAAATAGAGACCTGTTTATTAACATATAAAGAAATAATTTTGCAGAGGATGAATACTAAAATCTTATTTTTATCGTTAATTATTGCTTTCATGTTCCCAGGTGTTCTGTCCGGGCAGGATAGATACAAGACTTTAGTATATGAAGGAAACCAGAAATTCAATGGTAAAGACTATGACGGAGCCTCTTCCAAATACATGGAAGCGGTAAAGTCGGATGAAAAAGATTTTACAGCTCATTACAATTTGGGGAACGCATTGTATAAGAGTAAAAAATATGAAGAAGCCAAAGAAGAATTTGAAAAAGCTCAGAAACTTTCTCAAACTCTTCCTGATGCAGCAGCAGCTCTTCATAATCTTGGGAACACTTATATGCAGATGAACCAACCGGAAAAAGCGGCAGATTATTATAAACAGTCTCTGAAGCAGGATCCTTATAATGAAGCAACAAGAAAGAATTATGAAATTGCCAAGCTGAAAGAGAAAGAAAAACAGCAGCAGGAAAAAAATAAAAAGAGCAATTCCGGAAAAGGCGGCGGAAACGAACCTAGTAAAAGCAACGATCAGAAAGGGGATCAGAAAGATCAAAAACAGGATCAGGGAAGCGGACAACAAAATGAAGGGAAAAGCGATCAGGGAGATGCCCAAAAAAAGAAGCCTAATGAAGAAGGCAAAATACCAAAAGATCTGGAAAATGTCATATTAGATAAAGTAAACGAAAAGGAAAAAGAAACCGCCCGAAGAATACTAAATAAAGATTCTTATTCCATGCCTCAGAGCAATGAGAAAGACTGGTGATGCAGCATAGACTGATCTACATATTATTCATTCTTGTTTCCGTAATTTCTTACGGACAGGTAAACTTATCTTTGGAAACAGATAAAAGTGAGTACAGCGGAAAAGATATCGTAAATCTTACTATTATTCTCGAGATCAATGGAAGCGATATTGATCATCAGACCCGTTTTCAGCTTCCTGACCTTTCAAAATTTACGATGATCGGAAGCGGATCGGTAACCAATACCCTGGTTGATCCCGCTACCAATACCGTTATTACCCAGAAAATATCCAGAATCGCCCTTGAACCGAAGAAAAAAGGTAAAATCAAGATTGGTTCTGTATTGGTAACCCTCAATAATAAAATCTATAAAACAGAACCTTTTGACATCAATATCAAGGATATTGTTGATAAAAGATCTCTGGCTACCAATACTTCCGGTGATGTGTATCTGAATATGGAGATTGAAGACCGGGAGGTCTACCAGGATCAGCCTACCTTGGCTGTTCTGAGGGTGTATTCCAAAAATATGGATAACTTCAGGAAGGTGAAGAATATCCGCCTTCCTCAACAGGATAATATCAATGTACATCCTGTAAGCTTTGGGAAATCAGAAATTGACCCGTCCGGCTCCGGGAATATGGCTTCCCAGGTTCTGGCCGTATTTATGATATTCCCCAATGAAGCCGGTTATGTGGAAGTTCCATCGGTATCAGCTTCGGTGAATTCCTATGCAAAAAAGAATAAAATTGTTTCCAATAAAGTAAAATTGAATGTAAAGAAGCTTCCTGAGGGTTCACCTGAAGGTTTTAAAAATGCAGTAGGAAACTTTAAGGTAAGTGTTTACAATACTTCGAAAGATAAAATTGAAGTTGATAAACCTGTAAACGTTGTGGTGAAAGTTTCGGGAGAAGGAAATCTTCCGGATATGGATCTGCCTAAAATAATAACGTCTCCGGATTATGAATTCTTTACTCCTAAAATCACGTCTAAAGTGGTTCCCGGGTCTACAGGAATGAAAGGTGAGATTTTGGCAAATTATGTACTAATTCCTAAAAAACCGGGAGCAATTTCTGTAAAAACAGAACTCTTTGCCTTCTTTGATCCTGAGAGCCGTGAATACATAGAGATGGGGCAAAAATCTCTGGCACTTAACGCTTTTTCCCATGAGCAGATATTGGAATCACGTACTACCGTTGAAAAAGTAAATGAATATACCAATACCCTTCTGGAAACAGTGAATACTCCTGTATTAAAAACTACAACCCTTAAAGTTAAGGAAAAGCATAAATTTCACTGGAATATTCTTTTAACTAATATCGCGATTCTTATAGGATTATTTATTGTCTATCTTTTGTTTAAGACTTGGCAAAAAAAACGCGCGTTAGTTAGAGAAACAGTATCTTCAAAACCTCTTGGTTCTGTGGCAGAAACAGAAAAAGAGATCAAAGAAATGCTGAAAACAGACATCAATGATTATTTCAGCTATCTGGAAAATCTTAAAGATAACGGAGAATATCCGAAATTCTTTGATACCCTTGAAGAAATGGATATAGAAGTAAGAAATCAGTATCCACAGGTTGATTCTAAAGACTTCATGGCATTTTTAGAGAATGAAAAAGGTTTATCTGTTGCAGAGGAATATAGAAATCTGATGCAAAGAATTGAGATGGAGAAATATTCTCCATTGAAATCATCAGAAGGAATGGAGGATCTTTTAAAAGCAGTTGTTAATTTGTATTCTAAAATTAACAAATAATCAATTTTTTTTCATATTTTTGCGAAATTTTTAATTACAAAAAGATGGAAATATTTAATGATTTTTCTATTAAAGAAATCTTTACCTGCTTTATGGTTCTTTTTGCCGTGATTGACATTATCGGCTCTGTTCCTATCGTGGTAAGCCTTCAGCAGAAGTTCGGTCAGATTGAAGCAGGAAAGGCCGCTATTACAGCCGGAGCAATTATGATTGTTTTTCTGTTTGTTGGAAATAAGATCCTTAAGCTTATCGGAGTAGATGTAAACTCGTTTGCCATAGCAGGTGCTTTTGTGATTTTTATCATTGCACTGGAAATGATTCTGGGAATTGAAATCAATAAAACGACAGAGGCCAAAGCCGCTTCCATCGTTCCTATCGCGTTTCCATTGGTAGCAGGGGCAGGAACACTAACGACAACTTTATCCCTCAGAGCTGAATTTCATGATATTAATATCATTTTAGGAATCGTTCTCAATACAATTTTCGTATATTTGGTGCTGAAATCAGCAAAGTGGCTGGAGAACAAAATGGGAGAGGCAACATTGTCTATTCTTCAGAAAGTTTTCGGAATCATCCTTTTGGCTATTTCAATAAAATTATTCACCGCAAACTTTGCCCAATTAGTGCAGAATTATATTAATTTTTAAGAATCATGCAGAAGTTTTATAAAGTATTTTTAGTAATATTTATCGTTTTCATTGCCATCAATGTTTATGCTATCGACTGGCAGACTGACATTTTATCTGAAGATAACCTGAAATTCGTATTTTCAATTGCATCCGCTGTGATTGGTCTTATCCTCTTATTTGTATTGGATACCTGGAGCAGAATCGGAGTAAAAAAATAATTAAGATTTATATCTGATATACAGCCTCTTCCTTATGGGAGAGTTTTTTTTTGATCAGGACGAGAAATTTCGGAGATAACAGATCAGATGTAAACTCTTTTTTCAATGAAGTAAGTTTAGAATAAGACCTTGTATTTCGAAAATAAACGAAGCGGCCTTGTTTGTCTTAAAAACACACCAATATTATTCATCTTTGTTGGACTCAGCAGTGTTATAATTGATGATCAATTTATATTTTTTTGTGAAAAATATGATGTTATTTGAGTCTTTTAAGTACTCCTTAGGAATACTCTGTTCATAGAATTTAATATATGATCTAAGGTAAGCTCCGTAGGAGCGACCTGATAATTAACCTCAGTTCAGGATAAGAATTTTTGATTTATAGAGCTTGGAAGCTGGGGATGGAAGAGGGAGGTTCTGAAGGGCATCAATAATAGATTGCCATCTTTTTTAGCTAATTTGATTTTACAGAGGTTTTCAGTATTTATAACCAAAAGTGACTTCCAGCCAGCCTCCTTCTTCCATCTTCCAACCTTTTATACTTAATCCCCTTAATCCGAACTCAGGTTAAATAGTTACTAGGTTTTTGAGAATAGCTTCAGATTTCAGTTCTGTCTCTTTCCATTCTTTTTCCGGGTTGCTTTGTGCGGTAATTCCGCCGCCTACAAATACATGTACAGAATCCTGATAAAGCCTTGCACATCGCAGATTCACGAAGTACATAATATTTTCTTCCGTTTCAATTCTTATAAATCCGGCATACAGTTCGCGTGGAAATTTTTCAAACTTCTGAATATTTCTTTTGCATACCTCTTTTGGAATTCCACAGACTGCAGGAGTAGGATGGAGTTCTGTAATAATAAAATCAAGTTCCTCCGGTTTTATTAGGGCCTTAAAATCTGTACGAAGATGCTTAATGTTTCCCGAAATATGATCATAGGTATCTGAGATCTCAATATTTTTAGCATAATTTTCAAGGACATTCCGGATGTATGAGGTAACAGGTTTCTGCTCTTCAATTTCTTTTTCTGACCACGCTTCAGATACAGGAAGCGTTCCGGCAAGGCTCATGGTCTCAAATTCACAGGTTGTTTTATTAAATTTTCCAAGGACTTCGGAGAAAGCTCCCATCCATGCATGTTCTCCGTCATTAAAAATATACCGGAATGCATTCGGATAAGAAGTACATAAGTTGTTAAAACTCTTTTTAAGATCAATTCTGCTAAAATTTCTGAAGATCTTCCTTCTGGAATAAACGAGTTTGGGAAGCTGCTCTTCTTTAATAACTTCAATGACACTGTGCAAAGTCTGCAGATATTCATCTTTTATCTCTGCATGAAAATGACTTTCATCTTTCAACAGGTCATCACTGGTAATTACGGCTTGTGAAAACTCTTCTGAAGCCTCAATGATGTTTCCTTTAAAATCAATCTGCCTCAACCTGTCAAAAGAATAAAAACTTATGGATTCTGTGTCTTGCTGAGGGTCGGTTGAATATAATTTTTCGTCGAAAGGAAATTTGAAATAAATCATGAGCTGTAGAAAGTTTTTAGAAATCACCACCCGGAAACAGAATAGGAAATTCCGAGGTTGATTTTCCTTTCAGCAAAGGTATTATTAGTCTTAAAAATGTCAAAATTAAACGAGCTGTTTTTTAACGAAATATTCCTCATCTTATATTCTTGGTATTCCAAAGAAACAAGAAATTTTTTCATGATCCGGTATTGCAGTCCTAGTGTATATCCAAAATTGATCTGATTACTCTTAAAATCATCGGGTTTATTAAGCACATTGTTTTCAGGAACCAGAAACTGCATTTTATAGCTGTTCCGGTTGGCCAGAAATCCGATGAACGGGCGGATGTTTTTCCATTCATAAAGGATTTTAAGCTGGGCAGCATATTCAAGATGTTTATTGTTGAATCTTTGAAAAAGCAGAGGCTGATGGTCTTTTGTAAAATAATAGCCGCTCAGCCAGGTATCTTCTTTAGTACCATCGAGATTAAAAGTAGAATTCCAGTAATACAGATGGGCAGAAAGGAGTAATGAAAATCTTTTATATATTGGTTTTGAAGCCCATATTCCGGCATTGAATCCGGATTGCGTTTTCTTTCCGGAAGAATCTATGGCCCAGAAGCTTCTTTTTATCCCTGTGCCTGCTTCAATTCCAAATTCTGTTCTTTTGGAGAAAGAGAAGGTAATTCCTTTTACCTCATCTTTGAAAGAAAAGAATTCCTCTGGCTGGGGCATTGTAATTTCCGGCAGATTCAAAGAAAGTCCTTTGGGCTGTATTTTTAAAGCTTTTTCTAAATAAATCGTATCACGTATAATGACTTTCTCATATACATATACCGTATCTTTCTTTTTCCGTTGGGCATTCAACGGATATAGGATGAAAAAAATGAGCAGGACTGCTATTTTTTGCAGAGGAATACAGAAACTTAATTTATCTTTCAACATATATAGTATCTCTCTGAATGATTTTTTTTACAACAATGACCTTTTCCTGTGCAGAATCTTTTGTACTCAATCTGGGTTCTTTTGATTTGATTGTATTGGCTTTTTCAACAGGCATTTCTTTTTTTTCTAATATTTGATTAGACTTCGTCTGTTCTCCGTTTTCTGAATATTCCTGACCAGAAAATCCTGTAACGGATTTATTCAGACTTACTGCTTTAATCTCTTTTTTGTCTGTTATAGATTCTGTATTGTTTTCAGTAACAATACTACTGTTGGAGAAATTATTTTTCTGAGGACGGAAAAACAGAATATAACTTAAGACCATAAGTACAGCAGAAGCAGCAATGATTTTTATTTTCCATTGATTGTTTGAATGGGAAGTAAAACTGAGATTTTGAATATTTATATTATCAGGAACGGTAAACGGTTGAGAAGGTGATACCGAAAAGCCGGTAAAACTATTTCTGAAAGTCTGTGCCCAGAGCAATCCGCCAAAACCAAGGAAAATAAGCAGCTGGGTGAGCTTTTTTTTGCTTTTGGGAGTGCCGGGTTTTAGGATAGTATTGAGAAGATAATTTTGTATTGATTTTTTGGCTCTTAAAAGGTGAGATTTTGAAGTATTAACAGGAATTCCCAGCATGTGTGAAATTTCTGAATGGGAATAATTTTCAATACAGTATAAATTAAAAACTGATTTATGATGAGAAGAAAGACTGTCAATAGAAGCCAGAAGCTCTTCACGCGTAAAATCATAAGCAAGAATATGAGATTTTTCTTCAATAGTGTTGTTCATGGCAAAAGATATTTCGGGAATTTCTGAAAGCTCTTCAGCAATGAAAGTTTCTTTGCTGTTTTTCCGGAGGTATTGTAAGGCATTATTAACAATAATTTTCTTTAACCAGGCAAAGATTGCTTTCTCATCTTTAAGCTGATGTTTTTTCTGCATTGCAGCGATAAAGCTGTCCTGAAGGATATCTTCTGCGGTAGAAAGATCCTGTATATACCTACGGCAAATCCCCAAAAGTTTTGGGGAATATGTGCTGTAGATTTTTTGCCAGTCACTGCTGTTATACATAATGGAAATATTTAATTCTGCACAACAAAGATGGAGCTAAAACTGCCGCCACTCGCTATACTTTGGGTCTCCACATCATTGATATATACTTTATAAGTCAAATTTGAACCATCCAGCCATCTGATCATATAAATGTTTTCATTCAGGGCTTTCATATCTGCTATGCCATGGAATGTAGACCAGTTTACAGATACTTCATTAGCGTTTTTATAATATTTTTTTAAGGCCATCCGATATACATCATTGTTATCTATTAGTATTTTATTGGATGAAGCATTGAATGCGTCGGGTACCGGAGTGAGATGAGTTTCTGTTCCCGTAAGTAAGTTTTTGTAAAAATTGTTTCCGGAAAGGTAAATGCTGGAAGTGTTGGATGATATTGCATTAGTCTGGTATCCGGTGGCAACGGGATAGAATGTTCCGTTTTTGAAATAACCGAAATTAACGGTTCCGTTGATTTTCTGATGTCCCGAAACATATACCACAGACTGAAAAATGGTCATTGAATAATTGGAGTTATTATAAACCATTTCTCCCGGATCGTAGGAAACAATTGTTTTGGCTCCGTTTTTCCAATAGCAGAGCTGGTATCTTTGTGAGGGATTGACAGGGTTGGGATCTTCTACATACCCCAGTAAATAAACATCTCCGTCTTTCACATAAAATTCACGGATTCTTAATACAAGTGCAGCTGGAACCGCAAGATACTGCCTGATATCTGTCTTTATATTATCTTTCCAGAAGACATTATTTTCAAAAACACATGGTTATTTTCCACGATGATTTTTGACGGAGTGATGTTGGTGCCATCTGCGAGGTTGGTTTTCTGCCCGTTTTTCCAGTAGCAGGCAGTATTGTTTTCTCTTCCGGCCACGTATACATCATATGAAACTGTTTTTTCTGACAGTTCCTGATCATCTTTAGCATCGCTGCAGGATACGAACAGGCTTAACACGAATAAGAAAGGAATAAATAATGTTTTCATAGTTCTTTTTTCTTATAAGATGCAGAAAATTAAAAAGGTTGCAGCAAGTATATAAAAAAAGACCCAATATTTTGAGTCTTTTATTTTTTATAGGAGTTGAAATTTATCTGTTGATAATATTGTTGGTCATCGTGGTATGATTGATGAGTGTTCCTTTTTCATCACGGATCTCAATTTCAGAGACATGCATGGTTTTTCCTTTTCTGATGAATCTGGCTACAGCTGTTACCATTCCGTCTTTTTTACTTCTTAAATGATTGGAATTGATATTGGTACCTACACCATAATATTTTTCACCGTCAATGAAAAGATTAGACAGGCTTGACCCCATTGTTTCTGCCAGAACACAGCTTGCGCCTCCATGCAAAATTCCAAATGGCTGATGAACTTTTGGCTGAACAGGCATCGTGGCTGTAAGGGTTTCATTTTCCAGATCAATATCAATGAATTTTATTTCCACATTTTTGGCTAAAGTAACTTCTCCGCCCCAGCTGTTTAGAAATGCTAATATCTCTTCTTTCGTTTTATCTTTAGTATACATGTCAATAAGTACTTGCTGATTTGTTAACTTCTAACTTTTAGTTTCTTCCTGCCCGCTTCCCATAATATCAGGATTCCAGTTGGCCTGTATTTTCGGTACAATGTCATTTTTAACGTAATAATCCTGAATCTCCTGCATAATCTCTGCAAAAGGAACAGAGGCTATTCTTTCGTAAGGAATGGTGTACCCCAAATAGACAATATTTCTTTTAAAGTCGCCGGCAGCCAAAACAATAGGAACTTTAGCAGCTAACGCCATGTGGTAGAATCCTTTTCTCCATTTCGGAACCCAGCTTCGGGTGCCTTCAGGGGTAATGACAAGACTGAAATCTTCTTTTTCAAATTGTTTGGCAACGAAATTGACGAGGTCATTTTTCTGACTTCTGTCGATCCCGATTCCGCCCAATCCTTTTACGACACTTCCGTACCATGCTTTGGTGTGAGCGTCTTTAATGATGATTTTCAACGGTTTTTCTAAAGACCAATAGGCAAGATTTCCCAGCAGATATTCCATATTATGGGTGTGGGGAGCCACTACCAGAATACATCTGTTCAGACTGTTGACATCGCCCTGAAGGACAACTTTCCAGCCCAGGATCTTAAGCATTAATTTACCTATCAGTTTTTTCATAAATCGTTGGATTAAAAACAAAAAAGTATAACCAAAGTGGTTATACTTTACAAATATATTGAAATATTATCGCTCTTAAAACAAACCGCTGATGAAATCTACGATTTTTATTACAATTTCTAGTGCTACTTGTACCATGGTTAGGGTATTTTTTTAATTGATTTGGTTAATTATTTTAACTACACGAATTTATAACTTTTTTTTAACATAGCGAACTAAATATTTATCTTTTTTTCTCTTTCTGAGAGAAGAAGAGTGTGAATTTCAAACGGTTGCTCTTCCTTCACACCTTCTGCACTCTCTGAAGTTAATTATTTAGTTTGTATGGAAATTTCATTTTTTCCGTCTTTGATCTTGATGTCTACATCTTTATTCATTTTTTTGATGCTGGACTTCATAGAATCGATTACCTGGTCAGCCTGAGAGCTTGGAACTTTTTTTCCGTTGATGATGACGCTGTCTTTATCATCGGAATTGTATTCAATGGTAGAGCCGTTCACAGAGATCTTATTCTTTTCGATTCTGATTTTTCCGTGCTCATCTTTGTCCTGATCATCATCATTAATACCGTCTCCGTTCAGATCTCCATCGAAATCAATTCTGTCATTTTTCACCGGAATCACTACTGCATTCTGAGGAATTACCAATTCATAATTTACTCTGTAATTTCTGAATCTGTGCTCGTAAGGATACTTGATGTAGTTTGGAAGGATTATTTTGTTATCCACTACTTCTACAGGTACCGTCACCTGAACAGGAACGTTATAGCCGCTTCCTTCTTTTTTGATGATCAGGTATGGTGTTTTAATATCCGGTTTTCTTGTTACTTCTACATAGATATAGTCTTCTTCATATACCGTTCTCTTGTCAGAATAAATATCATCATCATAGGCTTTGAAGCTTTGAGGGATGCTTACCTGTTTTACATCTACATATAAAGTATCTGATGTTGTATTGATCGCGATATTTTCAGTGTCTTCCTTGCTTCCTTTATAGATCAGGTTTTTCTTAGCCATGCTTACTCCGAAATAGGATCCCAGTCCCAGAAGTAAAAGGAATATACCTCCCAATACCCATCCTATATTTCTCAGTTTTGTTTTTGGAGAAAATATCTTGATGCTTAATAAGCTGAAGATGATGGCCGGGATTAAACTTCCTAATACCATGATCGCAACCAGGATTTTATCAAGTCCGTTTTCACCCATGTAAAACTCCATTTTATTGGCTCCAGGGAAATCTGCACCTGTTCCGAAAAGTCCGAAGACTACGAAGATTCCTATGATGCTGCTTACCGCCATCAGAACGAAGATACCTCCTACGATATATTTCAGTACATTCCAGATTCCGCTCCCGGCATTGTTGATGTAAGGTTTGGTCTCGTTGTACATTTCTCCGACCCTCTGAGTAGATTCATTGGCAAACTGTACCAATTTATTAGACTCATTCTTAAGATTGTCGAAGTTCATAGGCTTTCCCTTCATTTTCAGGAAATCTGCTGCTGTTTCAGCTTTTGGAAGTACAATCCAAAGAATAACATAAAGAAGTCCGATCAGAGAAGAAGAGATGGCTGCTGTAAAGATCCCCAGTACAAAGATTCCTAACCAGATAGCTCTCATTGCCGTAATGTCCATTCCTACATAGTGGGCAAGACCTGCGCAAACTCCTGCAATCTTTTGTCTTTCAGGATCACGGAATAACTGCTTTTTATCAGTATATTCAGTTCCTGACTGATAGGTTTTTTTGGTGCTCTTTTCAGAATAGTAAGCTTCTTCCTGCTCTTCAATTTTTTCTGGGCTCCCGATCTGTGCGATTACCTTTTCTACATCGGTATCGTTGATCACTTCACGTTTTCCAAGAGAATCTCTGAAAATTTCCACCATTCTGATTTCTATGTCATGCATTACCTCATCCGCTTCTGAAGCATCCAGTGAGCTTCTCAGTGCATTCAGGTAATCGCTTAGCTTTATATATGCGTGTTCTTCTATAGTAAAAGAAAAACCTGCGAGTCCTATTGAGAGTGTCTTGTTCATAGCTTTGTTTTTTTAATTTTTTTGAGTGATATGGTTTACTGAAGTGGTCAACTCATTCCATGTATTCTGAAGTTCATCCAGGAAAAGCTTTCCTTTTTCGGTGATCTGATAATATTTCCTTGGCGGTCCTCCTGTAGATTCTTCCCATCTGTAGGATAAGAACTCGCCATTTTTAAGTCTTGTAAGGAGAGGGTAGAGGGTTCCTTCCACTACATCCAGTTTTCCTTTTTTTAGCTCATCTATAAGGTCGGAAACATACATTTCGCGGTGATTGATGAGACTTAAAATACAGAATTCCAGAATTCCTTTTCGCATCTGCGCTTTGGTATTTTCGGTATTCATCTTTAATAAGTTTTGTTAATTAGTTATATAGTTTCAGAATAAAAGCCTAGCTAGATGATTCTATTCTGATTTTACATTACAAAGATATGTAATTAAAATGGTATTATGCAATACAAAGTAGTGAAATTTTTTAAATAAATATTATAAGTAATTGATAATCAGTTTAATAATTTTTAATCGATAATTTTGTTAAAATTAAATTAGGTTAAAATACGATCCGGAAATGTCAAAATAGGCTAATGATTTGTATTTTTGTTTGATGCTTTTTTAGTGTAAATACCATTATCCAAATGACAAATATTTATTTTATTTACCGTTTATTGTCTCCTTTAGCGCTGCTGGGGCCTTTATGTTTCGGACAGCATCACTTTGAAATCAAGGATGCCTCCCCAAAATACAATGCCGAAATTATGGTAGAAGAATGCGTGGATGATGGATGCAGAGGGAAAGGGACTGTGATCTTATTTGATAAAAACGGAAATAAAAAACAGTCGTTTCAGTCACCAGACCTTAGATTTTATTTTAAGGAGAACTTTAAACCTTTCAAAGGTATCATGACGATTACCCATGAAATGCTGCGTGATGAACCTTTATATTTTGGTGATTTCAATTTTGACGGAACAGAAGATGTAGCGGTGAGAAATGGCAGCGGAGGAAATTACGGAAGCCCTTCGTATGATGTTTATGTTTTTAACTCAACAAAAATGCAGTTCGTACCCAGTGCAGAACTTACAGAATTGGCAAGCGGATACCAGGGAATGTTTGGAGTGGATGAAAAGAACAAAAGGTTGAGCACCTTTGCCAGATCCGGTCCTGTTTATTATACTTACGAATATGAAGTAGTTCCCAGAAAAGGAATTGTATTGGTCTATGAAAAGATCGAGGACCACACTCATGAAGTCGTAAAAATTACCGTAAAAAAGAAAGTGAAAAATAAATGGATAGTGAAAAAAACTACCGAATAAAATGATAATTATAAAGTAAGATGAAAATACAGAAGGAGATTGATTTTATCCTGGCAGTAGATGCCCTGAAAAATGTACAGAGAAGAAATTATAACGCAGACGATTCCAGAAGAGAAAATACAGCTGAACACTCATGGCAGATTATTATTCTGGCGCAGATCCTGTATCCCTATGCGAAAAACCGTGCCGGTATAGATCTGTTGAGAGTGATCAGAATGCTTTCTATTCATGATCTGGTGGAAATTGAAGCCGGAGACACTTTCCTTTTTGACGAACAGGCCATGGTAGGGAAATTTGAAAGAGAAAAAATTTCAGCACAGAAGATTTTTGGTATTCTGGATGAGCCATTGCGTACAGAGTTTTTTAACCTGTGGCTTGAATTTGAAGAAGAAAAAACTCCGGATGCCATATTTGCCTGCTCTATAGACCGGATTATGCCTTTTATTCTGAATTCTCATACCTCAGGAAAAAGCTGGACAGAAGCTGGTGTGACAGAAAAGCAAATCAGAAACATGCTGGAAACAGCTATTACCAGAGCCTCAGATGAAATGGGTGAGGCTTTTGAACTCCTGTTAAGCAGAAGTCTGGAAACAGAAAAGGTTCTAAAATAACCCTGTTTTTCTATAAAAAATGATAGCACTGTTCAGAATTGAGCAGTGCTTTTTTTATTGGGTAAGAGAATTTAATGTATAATACAAATCAATCTCAGTTTTATTGTTGATTTGGTGAATTATTTGATTTTTTAATTCCGTATATGTTTAATATTCGTACATTTAGGTAAAATATTTATAAAAAGGATTATTATGAAGAAAAAATTACTATTTATTAGTTTGTTGGCTGCAAGTCTTTCTTATTCGCAGGTAACAATAGGTTCAGGAACGAGAGTTGATTCCAACGTAGGCTTATCAGCTCCTATATCGATTTATTATGGATACAGTTTGTCTCAGCAGCTTTATCTAGCCAGTGAGATCGGAGGTCCGATGATGATTCAGCAATTAAAATTCTATACAAAAACGGCTCCGTCTGCATTGAATAATACAGGAGAAATAGAGGTCTGGATCGGTCACACCGCTTTGAATGGATTCCAGAATACCGTAAGCACCACCGGAGCAGGATGGATTCCTATAGCACAGCAGCAAAAATCACTTACAAGCGGAAGTGTTTCCATCAATGGAAATGAAATTACACTTATTTTAGATACCCCATTTTCCTACAATGGTACAGATAATCTTGTGATTACGGTGGATGAGAATCTGCCAGGAGATGACGGATCAAATTATCCCTTCTACCAGACTGCCGATTATACCGAGGATATGACACTCATCAACAGGAATGATGATGACAATCCTGATCCTGCCAACCCTCCGATGAACTATACAGGACCGTCTTCTACCTCCACAACCCAGGCACAGTCTAAAAAGTACAAGCCTATTCTTACGCTGATTGGTCAGAATTTAGGAGTAGCAGAAGTAAAAACAATCGGAGATGCAGAAGTTTCTCCTAATCCTGCTTCTGATTTTGTTACAATCACAAGCAAACGTTCTGTGAATTCTGTGGATATATTAGATCTAAACGGAAGAAGAATGAACAACTCAGGATTAATGGACAATAAAATAGATGTGAGTAACCTGTCTTCCGGAATTTACTTTCTGAGAATCAATTTTAAAGACGGATTGAGCACAACTAAAAAAATAGTCAAAAAATAACGACAGTTGTTTTTTTGTATTTTAATAGAGAGTTTCGGGCGGCCGGAGGCCGCCCGAAACTTTTTCCTCAAAATTTATAATCTCTTCTACTTAAGAAATCCCTTGTAACGATTCAACTATTTTAAAGTCTAATTAAAATAAAAATGGATTTTGATTTAAGTTCTATAAGGAAATATTATCTGTTTAAAAGCCATGATAATAGAGTATTTCAGAATATTCCGGATGAAACGGCTGAAGATTTAAATCTTGATTTCCTCTTTTTTAAACTGGATCAGACAAAATCCAAAATAGGGAGGCAGTATTTTTACTCCAAACTGAGGATCATCCCTCAAAATAAAGATCCTTTCTTTGACCATTACATGGACTACTGCAGTGAAAATAAAACGGATATTATTGAGAAAGAACTCGAAAAACTGAATAAATTTCATGATTATGAAATCATTGATCTGATTGAAAACAGAATTTTTATTAATCAGAAATACCTTAATTACGCAAAACTTTCACTCACCTTACTCTGTATTATCCTGGTCTGCGGTATTTTTGTGAAGCCTGTTCTCGGATTTATTGTTCCCTTGTTTTTAGTCAATGCTTATTTTCATTATGCCAATAAAAGCTATGTGGAATATTACAATGCGATTATTTCCAGATTATATACTGCCATTATAGTAGCGAAAAATATAAGCAAAACAAAGGCTCTGGCGGAAGAATATAAGACCATTGATCTCAAAAGATTAGTGCGGGTCATATGGTCGGCAAATGCAGCACAACAATTGGCGAAAAATGAGTTTCTGATCGTTTTCTGGTTATTACTGGAAATTGCCAGGATCACCTGCAATCTGGAGATTTTCGGATTCAGCAGGAACGTAAATATTCTGAATGCTTCCAAAGACAATCTGCTGAAAATTTATGAATATATCGGTAAAATCGATACTGCTGTAACCCTCTCTGAAATTAAGCATCAATATACGGTTTGCAGACCGGTTTTCAGTGAAAAGAAAGAAATAAAGGCAGAGAAAATTTATCATCCTCTGATTGATGACTGTGTGAAAAATGATCTGCATATTTCAGATTCCGGTATTGTTCTTACGGGATCAAATATGTCCGGTAAAACAACCTTTATGAGAAGCCTGGCTGTTAATGCACTGATGGCTCAGCTATTCGGATTTTGCTTTGCAGATGCTTATGAAGCTCCTTTCATGAAGATCTTAACCTCAATTTCAATTAAAGACGACATTAATGAAAACAAAAGTTATTATCTGGAAGAAGTATTAAGAATCAAAGATTTCTTTAATGAAAAAGAAGGTTTTAATCTGATCCTGATTGATGAAATTTTTAAAGGTACGGGAACCAAAGAAAGAATAGCCATAAGTAAAGCTGTTTTAAAAGCCATGAACTCTGAGCGAAACTTAATCTGCATTACCACCCATGATCTGGAAATAGCCCATTTCCTGGAAAAAAATAATTATGCCTTGTACTATTTTTCGGAAGAAATACAGGAAGATAAACTGAGGTTTACTTATCAGCTGAACCAGGGAGTCAATCAAAAACCAAATGCCATAAGAATTTTGAAAATGTACGGGTACCCCGAAGAACTCATCAAAGAGTCCTATACCTATCTTGAATAATTATGGCAATGGAATGCTTTTATAGAATACGGATCGGTTTCTTGAATTCATCGATCGCTACAAAAGTGAAATCACCAACAATTGCTCTTTCTCTTTCGTAAGAATACATCTGTTCCGTGTAGATTTCTACATTCACCTTCATACTGGTCTTTCCGACGTAAGATACTTTTCCGATCAGTTCTACAATCGTACCGGCAGGAATAGGCTTTTTAAAATCAATTTTGTCGCTGCTTACCGTGACCACTCTTTTACGGGCAAAACGGGTTGCCGTAATAAAAGCTACCTCATCCATCAGCTGCATGGCCGTACCTCCGAAAAGAGTATCATAATGATTCGTAGTGTTGGGGAAAACCGCTTTAAAAATCCTGGTTTCGGATGCTTCAATTCTTTCTTCTGTAGTCATATTTCATTATTAATTAAAGCGAGATGAAATAAATTAAAACAACAGAACAATAACAGGAATCATAGGAATTCCTGAAACAATTCATCGGATCAATAAACTTCAAATCGCGAAAGTTTTTTGTTTAAAGAAAAGGCAGGTCTCCTGACTTGTAACATCTTTTATCTCCTTCCCGTGCCCTGCACAGTGGATCTTTTGATAAAAAATTCAGTTACTTACAGTTGCGCGACAGTCCGTGATTTCCACACGGTTCCCTTTTAATCTGCGTAAAGCAGAACCAGTTTCTATGATGAATAAGTACAAAACTTTTTCAGTTGCAAAAATAAGGATAATACAGAGAAAAACAGCAATTATTCCGGATTATTATAAATGATCTGGCTCATTACCCTTCCTTCCTTGATCGTCCAGAGGGTAGTATACCTGTTTTCACCGGATCCGTTAATCATGTAGAGATAGATATGGTCGTTATCAAGAGCGGTTACACCAATATTGTTGAAATCCATGGTAGGTTGGAACATATTTTTAATCGCTTCACGAACAAAAACAGAACCTCTTCCCGGCTGCTGTACTCTGATTGATTTGATTTCAGTCATTCCTTCTGGAATTTCATTTTTGATACCCCACGGCTTTACTTTATCAATGGTAAGAATTTTTCCGTCAGCATCTTTTTCCTGCTTACGATAGCTTGCGTTGGAAGGATATACATCAATCACCACTTTGGTTCTTTGAGAGGTAGGGATCTTAGGATTGCTGTTGTCTGTGAAAATTAAAGATTTCCCGTTTTTAGATTTGGTAGGGGTAAAAGCAGGAAGCTGATCAACAAAAGAAATACGTCCTTTGTTTACCATTCCTTCTTTGTCAAGGGTTTCATACCTTACAAAAGGTTTATCATCATCTTGTTTTTCAGGATATTTAATCCAGATCCATTCCGTTTCTCCCGGAGCCGGTTTTACATAAACAAACACGTCCCCTTTACGCATACGGATCTTATCTACAATCTTTCTGTAATCCTCTTTGTGTACACGTACATTGGCATAACCTTCCTCAGCTTTTACAACACCGAAAGGAACTTTATTCTGCCCTTTAACAAATGCTAAAGAAAAAATACTGAAAGCGGAGAGATACAATGCCTTGTTTACAGAAATCATGATGAAATTTTTTTGACCCTCAAATATATAAATTAAAAACTTTTCGGAAGATAATTAAATTGTTTCAGTTCTTCAAAATCTTTGATTTTTCTCAAATAGGTTTGGGCGAGAAAGTAAATATCATCAGCCATCCTGAATAGAGGTTCATAATTGTGATCAGAAATAATAATGCCTTTATAGGCTGACTGCCTTTTGATGATTCTTTCCATTTCATCACAGAATTTAGGAGAAATCCCGCTGAAAGGTTCATCCAGCAAAATAAAATCAGCTTCAGAATAGAGGATAAGTAGTGTTTCTACGATTCTTTTTTCTCCCCCGGAAAGATCCCTGGTTGTCTCCTCTAAAAAGGGTTTCATCATATTAAGATGATAAAGTTTTTCCCTATTTTCTTCATTACAGAACAGTGAAATTAAGTTTTTTATCCTGATATTTTTCGGAAGGAAAAAAGTACGCTGAGGCAGGTAAGCAATTCTGCTTTTCCGGTCAGACAGGGTTTTGAGAATGGTGTCATTATATTTAATAAACTGGGTATCACCTTTTATTGTTCCGAACATGATCTGGAGCAGCGTAGACTTTCCTCCGCCCGCCGGGCCGATAATTCCTGAGATTTTCCCGGTTTCACAGCTTAGAAAAACATCCTGAAGAATTTTTTTGGTGCCGAAAGATTGGGTTATACTGTCTGCATGAAGCCTGTTTACCATAATCCTGAGAGCATTTTTACAATTAAACTTAATGATAAAGTGAAGACCCAGAGGAATATTCTTGAAAATCCAAAGTTCGCATAAAAGAAATATTCACCTTTTAACCTTATTTCATAGATGAAAAAATGAAGCAGGGGAAGAATCAATAGAAAACATAGTCCGAAATTTCCAATGCTGAATCCACTTAAAAAACAAACCAGCAGAGAAAATAATACCGCCGGAAACAGAAGTTTGTAATAAAAGATCCAGAGAACCCTGATGTTTTTATCCATATTTCAAAAATACAAAGAAAAGTGTCTGTATATAACCATAATATAGGACCCATGCTTTAAAAAATGTAAAAATATTTGATTTTTTAGTGTAATTTTAAGGTGAAAATTCAATAACCATTGACTATGAGAAAAAAACTACTTTTTATGCTCCTGCTTTCTACAGGAACAATGCTGCTTCAGGCCGCAAAAATTACCGGAAAAGATATTTTCGTAAACAGCTTCAAAACACCTGTTAATGTTATGGTATCTAATATCGGAGCAACCTCAGCAGATGTCACCTGGGATCCGGTACCTGGCGCGACCAGTTATAACGTGAGATTCAGACCTGTAGGTAACTCTGTATGGGTAATGGCGGTAGTCACTTCCGGAGCTGCTGCTTATCAGATTACCTCTCTTACCCCCTGTACGGCCTACGAAGTTCAGGTTGCTGATGGAAATACCCCTTTTTCAGCTTCTGTATTTTTTTATACAGGGCTTAATTACTGTTCCACAGGATCTACAGATTCAAGTATTATGCATATCTCTAATGTTACAGTCATTCCTTACGGAGGAGTGCCCCAGATGAACAGTTCTTCCGGACCTTCCCAATATACTGATTACCGATATGATTCGTCAAGAAGAGTACAGCTGTCTGTTGGAAGCCCTGTCAATACCCTTGCAGTAGCCTTGGGTTGGACAGCTCCGCAAAGTACAGTAAATGTAACAGCCTGGATAGATTTTAATGCCAATGGAGTTTTTGAAGCCTCTGAAAAAGTGATGACACAGTCTGCTAACTCTTCAACTCCTGCCGTTTCTTCATTTGCGGTTCCTTCTTTGGCTGCAATTACACAATGTGGAGTAACAATGAGAGTGATGGTCAGCCTGACACAGCCTTCAAACGCTTGCGGAACATTCACTTACGGAGAGGTGGAAGATTACGGAGTAAATTTAACCAATACTTCACTGTCTGTCAATGAAAACGTAAAGTCAAATGAATTGAATATGTATCCTAACCCGGCTTCAGACATTCTGAATATCGATGGATTGTCTTCAGATAATGCATCATATGAAATTTATACGGCAACAGGACAAAAAGCAGCTGAAGGGAAAGTCTCAGGAAATACAATTACAATCAGCCGGCTTACAAAAGGAGTCTATTTCCTGCAATTAAAAGACAAAGATCATACAACCCGCCTGAAATTTATAAAGAAATAAGATTTTGTTTAAATTGAAGAATTTTATTTTTAACCCTTAAATTTCTTTAAGGTTTTTAGAATTAAGCCGGGTTTCACGTTAAGATCTTTAGCTTATAAAAAAAATGATTTTTTCTTTAATTCATCTTAACTCTTAAAATCAGCAGTTTCAAAAATGATCTTTGCTTTAGGAAAAATACAAAGAATGTGAATTAAACAACGATTTGAATGTAATACAAAAAATCAAATTTAGGAATTTATCACATACTCTTAACAGAACCCTAATGGTTTAAAAAATAAAAACAGCACTGAAATTCAGTGCTGTTCTTTATCTTGGCAAGGATTCTCCTCATTAAATTCTTTCCAGTTCCTCTGAATCAATCGTGGTTTTAAAAGTTCCGTAGTTTACGATTACTTTATTTCTGGAAATTTTCTCAATCGTTCCTACACTGGTACTTCCAGTGATTCGTACACGCTGTCCTACTTTCAGCCAGATGGCACGGTCGCTTTTACGTTGTTCCTCAAGCTTTTCATTAGTTTCAGCAATCTTTTCGATAACCTCTTCCTTTTTAAGCTGCTGGGTGATCTTTCTTTTCACAACCTGTAAACGCTTTGATTCATCTTTATCTGCTCCAATCTTTCTGAATTTCTCCTGTTCCAGCAATTTAACGAAATCTTTCACCACGTCTTTTCTGGATTTTCCTTTCGTATAGCTGTCGATGAAAGTTTCAATCTTATTTCCAAACTGAAGCTTGCGGTGTTCCTCTTCATACAGTTTCTGGAAATTGAACAGTTTCTGCTGTAGCTGGTCGTTCAGCTTCTGAAGGTTGTCCCGTTTATCTTCAACAGATTCTTTTCTTTCAGCAAGATCAGACTTCAGTTTTTCAACCTCAAACTTTTCCTGCTGCAGTTTTACAATCGTTTTATCCAGGTTAACGATATCATGCTCTACCTTTTTCTTGGCAGCATGAATGATAAATCTTGGAATTCTGTTCTTCTCTGCCACTTCAAAAGTAAAGGAGCTTCCTGCCTGTCCCACTTCCAGCTTATACATCGGTTCCAGTGTTTCTTCATTGAAAAGCATGGCAGCATTTTGAGCATTCGGAAGCTGTTCAATCACCAGTTTGATATTCGTATAGTGCGTGGTAATAATAGCGAAACTCTTCTTGTCGTAGAAATATTCCATGAAACTTTCAGCCAGCGCTCCTCCCAATTCAGGATCCGAACCTGTTCCGAATTCATCAATAAGAAGCAGGGTTTCTGCATCCGCTTCACGAATGATTCCTGACATCTTTTTCAGTCTGGAAGAATAGGTAGACAGATGATTTTCGATGGATTGATTATCCCCGATATCCGTCATGATCTTATCAAAGAAAAACATTTCTGATCTCGGATGTACCGGAACAAGAATACCACTCTGAATCATTAGCTGAAGCAGCCCCACTGTTTTCAGGGTAATTGATTTCCCCCCGGCATTCGGTCCTGAGATACAGATGATTCGGTTATGTTCAGTAAGGGCAAGGGTCTGAGGATGGATCGTCTTTTTTTCCTGTTTATTTCTCAGCCACAATAAAGGATGGTAAGCATCTTTCAGCCTTAACGTTTTATGGCGGTTAATCTTCGGAAGAATTCCGTTCACCAGTTCACCAAACTTGGCTTTGGCTCTCGTAAGGTCAAGATCAAAAATATACATCTGATATCTCCAGAGCTGAGGCTGGAATTCCGCCAGTTCTGCAGTAAGTTTTCTAAGGATCTTGTCAATTTCCTTTTTCTCTTCCTCTTCGTTTTCGCGCAGCTTGAAATAATGTTTCACAACACTGTCCGGCTGGATATACGTAATGGATCCCGTTTTTGAAATTCCCAGAACCCTTCCCGGAACCCTTTTCTTAAATCCGGACTTTACTGCTAAAACCCTTTGATCTTCAATAATACTTTCGCGGATGTCATCCAGAAATTCACTCTGCCCGTAATTGAACAGGGCCCGGTTGAAATTTTCCTGAATCGCTTTTTTAGCATGCTGGATTTCCGTTCTCAGTTCCTTTAAAATAGGAGAGGCTTCACTTTTCACTTCCCCAAAACGGTTAAAGACCTTATCTACCTTATCAATGATCTCTTTTCTGAACTCCAGAACAGAAGCTTCCTCCATTAAATTAGGGAAGGTTTCGGGCATTGTCGGGAAAAACTTCTGTAGTTTTCCGATCTGTTCCGTGATGGTTTTTATTTTGATGAAAGCACTGTTTTCCAGGCGATAATTCTCGATCAGCATGAGCTTCAGCTCACTTTCAATATCTTCATATTCATCGAACGGAATTGCATTTGAACTTTCAAAACTCGAAAGATATTCCGACGTTTTTTTCAATGAAAGTTCCGCCTCGTCAATTTCCATCGGACGAAGTTGAAGAATTTTTTCTCTCGTTTTCGGAGAATACGCAAATGGAGAGATTTCCGCGAGCAATTGCGGAAACTCTAATTCGTTTAAATCTTCTTTATCTATATACACACTGCAAATTTAGTGAGAAATTTAAAAAATTTGATTACTTTTATTTATACATCTTTATATTGCCTCAATTATGAAAAGAACTCTGTTTTTCCTGTTTTTATTTTTCTTTGCTGTAAGCTGTAAAAAATCAACTGTAAAAAAATTTTTTGAATATGATGAAATTGATTATTACCATAGCGGTATTCAGCAATTAACGCCAGATGGATTGTCAAATGGATTGCTGTCAGGAAATACACCGGAGAACCTGAGGGATATGAAATTTCTGAATGATATGGAAAAAATTGGTTTTAAAAAATTTATTATTAATCCATCAGATTTTGATGAAATCAATGAAGTTTTTAGAGAAAAAACTACCTCTGATAACATTTATTCGAAATGTACCCCTATTTACAGAGATGTGTTAATCTTTAAAAAAGAGGGAAAAATAAGCGGGATAGCCAAAATATGTTTTAGCTGTAACCAGAATATGATCATCGGAACAAAAGCCTCAACGGATAATTTTGGACAGAAAGGTGATTATGACAGACTTGAAAAGACTTTAGCAAAAGTCAGAGATCTTCATTAATTGAAGATCTTGGAAAAAATTTAATCATATAGCTAAAAATTTAGATCAGAATTAATGAAACTGGAAACTGAAAGATTACAATTAAAAGAAATCAACGAAAGCTACGTTGAAGATATTTTGAAAATCCGAAGCAACGAAATCACCAATCAATTTGTTCAGAGAAATTCTCCGAAAAATAATTATGATGCCCTGCAGTTTATTTTAACCATTAAAGAGAGAACTCAAAACAATCAGACATTTTATAGGGGGATTTCTCTAAAAGATCAACCGAATCTGATCGGAACGATTTGTCTCTGGAATTTTTCTGAAGACAGAACTGTGGCAGAAGTCGGTTATGAATTATTACCGGAATATCACAGGCAGGGAATCATGTCGGAAGCATTGAAAGCCGTTTTAAATGTTGCTTTTAATGACCTGCATTTTCAGGAAATTCTGGCAATGACCAATAAGCATAATGAAAATTCGAAAGGCCTTCTTGTAAAACATGGCTTTACTTTAATGGAAGGCAGAATAGATGAAGGATTTCCTCACAACCTTGTTTTTAGTCTGAGAAATTAAATGATGTAAACACTGCATTCTATGATTTATTCAAAAATTTGATATTGCCTGTTTTTTAATTTATATTTGAACTTTTATCAGATAAACCATGAAGAAGTTTTTAACCGTTATTGTTATTTTGGTACTTGTTTTCTTTGTTGTCCTGCAGGTTTTTATGTGGTATAACAAAAATAATATCATGAGCAATCAGGCCGTTTTCAAAGTTTATTTGGATGTAAAAGATGAAGATATGGATGAATATTTCGGAGTGGAAAAAGGAACCTATGACAAAGATAAACATGTGATTGTCTGTGATCTTCCTGTAAATGCCGCTGCATTTAAACCGCACAGCCAGATTGTTAACCGTAATATTGCCGAGATCAGCTGTGATGAAAAATATAATCCGGAGATACACGATAAATACGATCAGACTGAACTTGCCGATGGCGGGAGCATGACCCTGATGATTCTTGATAACAATTCACCTGTTCCTGTGCAGATGGTGAATAAAAACCTGGGAGGATCAAGTATTGTAGCAAAAAGACAGGTCTATTTCGACTACGGAAAAGGAATAATCAATCATATCATTTTAGCAAAGGACAAAGTATACGATTATTGTAATAAATAATAAAATAAAATTGATAACCGCCCGCCAATTTTCAAATTAACTCATTTTCAAATTCACAAATTCCCCACATGACCTGGACAGAAGTTTTAGCCCCGATAAAAAATACAGAATATTTTAAAACCCTTTGGGAAAAAGTAAAACAGGAATATGCCGCCACAAAGGTATTTCCACCGAAAGATCAGATTTTCAGAGCACTGGAAATCACTCCTTTTGATGATGTTGAAGTGGTCATTATCGGGCAGGATCCTTATCATAATGATTATCAGGCCAATGGTCTGTGTTTTTCTGTTTCTGAACAGGTAACGGCACCGCCATCCCTTAAAAATATTTTCATCGAATTGAAAGATGACCTTGGAGTGGTGAGAACATCTAAAGAACTGGACGATTGGGGCAAACAGGGAGTTCTTCTTCTGAATGCCACTTTAACGGTTCGGGCCCATACTCCGAACTCTCATAAAGATCTGGGATGGGAAAAGTTCACCGATTTCGTGATCAAAGAGATCTCAGACAAAAAAGAAAATGTGGTCTTTGTACTCTGGGGTGCTTTTGCACAAAAAAAAGCCGAACTTATTGATCCGGCTAAGCATTTTATTTTAAAATCGGCGCATCCGTCACCGTTTTCTGTTCACAGAGGATTTTTTGGAAGCAAACCCTTTTCAAAAATCAACAAATATCTGATGTCAAAAGGAAAGAAGCCTATTTCTTGGTAGGCACTGAAGTTTCGTCTGCTTTTTTAATACTGATGCCGATTCTGTATTTTCCGGAAAGAGCCCTGGCTCCATCCTGAGATTTAGGATATGGCGTTACCTCTTCAAGCGTAATCACATATCCGTTGAATACTTCCGACTGATGATAATTTTTCCCCGGATGATTTAAAGTGGCCAGATTCAGAACCATAGGTCTGGAAGTAGTTAGCATTGCTTCCACCTGTGCTACGGCAGCTCCGGCCCAGATGCAGTTTACCCCTTCAGGACAGCGGCTGTCTTCAGAAATTCCTTTAAAAGTAACATTCATCTGGTATTCATCCAGAAATTTATTTTCCCCTTCATTCAGGTAAACAATCCCTTTCTGTTCTTTAGGCTGGGTTCCTGAAGGATCAGACATTTTTGTTTCTGTTGTTTTGGGTGGAATTTTGTCTTTCTTCTGGGCATTGCATCCGGCTAAGGCAAGCATTCCCAGGGTTAATATGATGGCTTTCTGGAACATAATCTCTTTTTTAATTTTAAATAATATCGAGCATATCTAACACTACTACCAAAAACATTGCCACACCTACTACGAAACTAAAACCGGTTCCGTAAATAAATCCTACAAAAGCTCCTTTGGTTGACTGTAAGGCCTTTTTCATATCTTTGCTGTCGTGAAGCAGTTCCCCGATAAAAACACCTGCAAACATTCCAATCAGGAAGCCTAAAGGGATAGGAATGAATAATCCAACAATGGTTCCAATGATAGAGCCAATACTTCCCCAGCGTGTACCTCCGTATTTTCTGTTGGTTCTGGCCGGAATCACATAGCTTAAAACTGCAGATGCTGCCGTAAGAATTCCGAATGCCCACACATAAATCATGGGAAGATCAGAGTCTGTTCCGAACTTATAAATCAGAAGCCCACAAATGCTCAGTAGAAGTCCGGGAAGGATCGGAAGAAAAGTTCCAAGTATCCCCAGAACCAATAAAATAAGGCATAGAAGGTTAATTAAGGTAGTATCCATTCTTTAAAAATATAAATGCAAGATAGGAAAAAAGAAGATTTACAGAAGTATTTTAAGAATTTGGGATGAAAATTGATTGGGAATTGTAACATGATCCTTCTTAATTTTATAAATTTGCTGTAATGAAAGACGAAATTCAGGATACCAAAAATTTTTTGCAGGAAATCAGCGACCAGCTTTACATCTATATCAGTCAGGTAACCCCTGCCGGTTTGGATTGGGTGATTCATATTATTGTGAAACTGGCATTGCTTTGCGCTGTTTTTTTAGTTGTGGATTTTATTTTTAAATTCACTATCAATTTTATTTTCAGGTTTTTCCGGAATGATGATAAATATCCGGTGATACGATCGATCTATCAGTCTAAAATTACAAATTCCGTAGCTCATTTTGCCGCTCTTCTTGTTGTGGGAGCTATACATCCTTCCATATTTCCGGCTACCGCACTGCCCAAGACAACCACATTTATCAACAGGTCTGTCAATTTAGGACTGGTGCTCATTCTTGCGGGAATGCTGTACCGTTCATTAACCGGTTTCAGAAACTACTTTACCATTAAGCAGGATTTCTACAAGATCATGGCGCTGAATGCAATTTCGGAAACTGTAAAGATTTTAGGAATTTTTGTCTTCTCCGTAGTTGGAATCTGTGTAATCTTCGGAATCAAAGGAACAACTATTGTAGGAAGTCTGGGGGCAATAACCGCTGTATTGGTATTGGTTTTCAGGGATACTATTTTAGGATTTGTAACCGGCATACACGTAGCGACATCTAAAAACCTGAAGGTAGGGGACTGGGTAAGCATTCCGAAATACAGCATCGAAGGAAATATTACGGAAATAAGTCTTCTGACCACAAAGATCACCAATTTTGATAAGACCGTTTCTACCATACCTACCTATGACCTGTTGACCACAGAGATCAAAAATTTGCAGATCATGTCTGAGTCAAATACCAGGAGAATCAAAAAATCGATTTACTTTAATATTAATTCCTTTAAATTTTTAACAGAGGAAGATATTGAGCGTCTGAAAGAAATCAACCTGATCTCGGATTATATTGACGAGAAAACCCAGGAGATTAAAAAAGAAAAAGAAAGTCTGAAGCACAGTGATAAAACGATCAACGGCAGGCAGCTTACCAATATCGGGGTTTTCAGATATTATGCCCAGAAATATATAGAAAACGACCCTGACATTGATAAAAACGGGGCTAAAATGGTCCGTCAGCTGGATATTACACCACAGGGGCTGCCTCTCGAAGTATACTGTTTTGCAAATGATTCGAAATGGGAACATTTTGAACAGATCCAGGCTGACATTTTCGACCATCTGCTGGTGGCCTCAAAAGAATTTGATCTGCAGGTGATGCAGGTGAGTGTAAAGGTGTAATAAAAACAGAGGGTTAATCCCTGCAACATAGATAATAAATAAGATAATAAATAAGAGAATAAATAGAGAATTGAGTAACTGCCCGGTTCTGAATTTAATCTCCAACTTCCAAAAAGATATGACAAAATTAAGCGTAAACATCAATAAAATCGCAACATTAAGAAATGCCAGAGGAGGCGATACGCCAAGTGTAACAGAGGCAGCGGTTAAAATCCAGGAATTCGGAGGGCAGGGGATTACCATCCATCCAAGACCTGACGAAAGACATATAACAAGAAAAGATGTCTACGATCTGAAACCTTTGGTAACTACAGAATTCAATATTGAAGGAAATCCGCACCGTCATTTTATTGATATGGTGCTTGATGTAAAGCCGGAACAGGTAACACTGGTTCCTGATGCTGATGATGCCATCACTTCCAATGCAGGATGGGATACTAAAAAACACTTAGATTTGCTTACGGAGATCATTGCTGAATTTAAAAATGCAGGAATCCGTACCTCAATTTTCCTTGATCCAATGCCGGAACTGGTAGAATACGCTGCGAAAACAGGTGCAGACAGAATTGAGCTGTACACGGAAGCCTACGCAAAAAATTACCTTTCCAATAAAGAGCAGGCTGTAAAACCTTATTATGATACTGCTGTTGTAGCAGCAGAACATGGATTAGGAATCAATGCCGGGCATGACCTTAGTCTTGAAAACTTAAAATATTTTGCAGACCATGTTCCCAATCTGCTCGAAGTATCAATCGGTCACGCCCTTATTTCGGAAGCTTTGTATATGGGACTTGAAAATACAGTCCAGGCTTATCTGAAGAGACTGGCCAAATGGTAAAAGACAAATCAGGCCGGATGAATATCTGGCCTTTTTCCTTTCTGATTATTAATCTTTAAAATTTTAATTCCTAAAAAATGGAAACCTTAAACTCAAAAATATTCGGTGAAAATTTAACAACAACACCTCTTCTTGTATTCCACGGATTGTTTGGAATGCTTGATAACTGGGGGACCTTCGGGAAAGACCTGGGAGAATACCTTCCGGTACACCTGATCGACCTTAGAAATCACGGCAGAAGTTTTCACTCAGACCAGATGTCCCATGATGATCTTGCGGATGACATTGCCCGCTATATGGATCATTACGGAATTCAGAAAGCCCATGTTTTAGGACATTCGTTAGGTGGGAAAGCAGTAATGCAGTTCGCTATAAAATATCCTGAAAGAGTAGAAAAGCTGATTGTCGTAGATATTTCCCCTAAAGCATACCCTCCACATCATCAGGGAATCATTAAGGCATTGGAAACCGTGGATTTTGATATCGTTGGATCAAGAGGTGATGTAGAAGCTGTTCTTACCCAATATATTCCTGAAAAATCAACAATTCAGTTCCTGGCGAAAAACCTGTATTGGGATGATAATAAAAAGCTGAACTGGAGATTCAATCTTAAAACACTTTCTGAAAAATATAACGAATTTGTTTCAAATGCTATAAAATTTGGTGTGTTTGAAGGTGATGCTTTATTTATTGCAGGAGAAAAATCAAACTATATCCTGCCACAGGATGAATACGGTATTAAACAGCAGTTTCCAAAAGCCAGGATTGTCACTGTAAAAAATGCAGGACATTGGGTTCAGGCTGAAAATCCTGTTGATTTTGCAATAGTTGTTAAGCAATTTTTAGGTTTGGATTAAATTGATTCTCTGTGTTTTATATTTTAGTTAAAATTTTCTTAAAATAAGATAATATTTCCCCAGGTAATGAAATTTTTGTATTTTAGTTTTAGAGAAAAACTAAAAATATTAACTTATGGAAAAGAAAAACTCAAAAAAACCGTTCTTTGCTTCGTTTTTAGAGAAACAAATTCAGGATCCGGAAAAAATTCAGGGAGGAGGATTATCAGATCCTTCATCGGATATTATTACTCTTCCGGCAAGAGATCAGGTTACATCAGTTACCCTTGACAGTGTTACCCTTCCCTATAAGGACAACATTGTTACGATGAAACATCCTTCCGACAGCGATGAAGCCGGAGAGCTGGATTATCTGTAACCACAAGGCCTAAGAATTTTATTAACCAACCAAACTAAAATACTATGAAAAAGAACAACTCTAAGAAACCGTTTTTTGCTTCATTTCTGGAAAAGCAGATTCATGATCCTGAAAAAATACAGGGAGGAGGAACAACTCCTGATACAGATGTGATCACTCACCCTGCTACAGACGGAAGTACGTCGCCTATTCTCGATAATATGACAACTCCAAAACAAGACTATATCGAGACCAAGAAGTATCCATCCGACAGCGATGAAGCTGGAAACTTTTAACCCCCAAATTCAATTATTATGAAAAACAAAAATTCAAAAAAGAAACCGTTTTTTGCATCCTTTCTTGAAAAGCAGGTTGCAGACCCTGAAACTGTAAAAGGTGGTGGAACAGGAATTATCACCATCCCTGAAAAAGATGGAATCACAAAGCCTTCATTAGATACCGCTACATCCCCGAAAGATGATATGGCTCACACGCTGAAGTATCCTTCAGACGGAGATGATGATTCACCTACAGTTCCGCTTTAATAATGACATGAAATACTAACGTTAATACAATCATATCAAAGGAAACTTACCACTAAGTTTCCTTTTTTAATAAAACCGGCAAATGATTCTCTGCATTACCCATTCACAGGATTTTTATAATATCGATATCTTTTCTGAATATCTTGCCTCTAAGAATATTCCTTATTTCAGACTGAATTCGGACAGGATGAACCACCTTCAGAAAATAAACGTCACTGAAGATTCATTTGAGCTGACTGATGAAAATGGAAATACCATTCATTCTAATGAAATAAAAGGAGTGTGGCACAGAAAAGGCTGGGGAATAAAGGCTCCTGAAGAACTGGATAAAGACTACGAGAAAATATTCCTTAAAGGGTATGAAAATATCCGCTATAACCTTATTACTGTGCTGGAAGATGTTCCATGGATTAACCCTTATGAAAATGAACGGAAAATCGACGGAAATAAAATGCTTCAGCTGAAACTTGCCGAAAAAAACGGCTTAACTATTCCTAAAACCATTTTTTCTAATGATGAAGAGAAAATACTTTCTTTTTTTCATACCTGTTGTGAAGGAAAAGCAGTAGCCAAGCTTCATAGCCTGACCTCAAAATCCATGAGCGGGGAAACTTTGATCTCAACCATGATCATTGATGAAACAACGCTGGATCATATTTCTGATATAGCTTACTGTCCCATGATCTTTCAGCCGTATATCGACAAAGAGTATGAGCTGCGTATCGTATATATCGCCGGTGATTTTTTTACCGGAAAGATCAATAACAGTGAACATGCCGATTGGAGAATTGCCCATGAAGGTCAGTTCTGGTCAGCTTATGACCTGCCGCAGCATATCAAAACAGGATTGGTTTCCATGATGGAAGAAATGGGGCTTTATATCGGAGCTATTGATATGATCAAAGGAAAAGACGGGGAATATTATTTCCTGGAAGTAAACCCTCAGGGAGAATGGGGAATGCTGCAAAAAGAGCTGGGTTTCCCCATAGCAGAAAGAATTGCCGACAACCTTATAAAAAGAATCTATACCCATGAATAAAATTTTAATCATTACCCATACCGCAGATAATTTCTCCATTGAAAAAGTAACAGAATACATAGAAAAGAACGGCTGTGAAGTCATCCGCTTTGATGTTGACCTTTATCCGCTTCAAAACAAACTCACAACTTCTTTTCAGGATGGTGAATGGGTAAGTATTCTTGAAACACCGGATGCTAAATACCGTCTGGACGATATTGCTGCTGTATGGTACAGAAGGGCATATAATATGGGCCACGGGCTTAGAGAAGAAATGGACCCTAAATTCTTTGGAGCAGCGATGGGAGAGATCCGCAACACGCTTTTCGGATTCCTGGAATCTATAGATACTTATGCTCTTGGAAAACCAAGTGTTTACAGGAGGTTAGACAGTAAAGAAGAACAGCTTAAAATTGCTGATAAAATAGGGCTTAAAATTCCTGAATCCTGCATCACAAACAATCCTGAAGAAGCCAAAAAATTCATCCTGAAACATCAGAATGTAGTTGCTAAAATGCAGACCGGTTTTGCTATTTATGAAGACGGAGTAGAATGTGTGGTGTTCACCAATGTAGTCAGCGAAGATAAACTTGATGAACTGGATTCACTTCTGTACTGCCCGATGCAGTTTCAAAAGAAAATTGAAAAGAAAAAAGAACTCCGTGTAACTGTTGTGGGCCGAGATGTATATACTTTTGAAATCGATTCCCAACAGTCTGAAGAAGCCAAAATAGACTGGCGAAAAGACGGGGTGAATCTCATCAAAAAATGGGAGAGAACAGAATTACCTGCTGATATTGAAGCGAAGATCCTGGAACTACTGGACGTTTATAACGTGGATTATGGCGCTATCGATATTATCGTTTCTCCGGAAGATGAATATTACTTTATTGAAATCAATGCTGCCGGTGAATTTTTCTGGCTGGATAATCTTACGGAAGGACATCTTATCTCAAAAAGTATCGCCGATGTCCTTTGCGATAAAGCTCCAAGAAGAAATAATATGGTCTTAGCTTAATGAAAAGCAGATTTTTGTTGGAAATATTACATCTACGGAGTAGGTGAAAAAATAGCGCCTTTGCGTAAACCTCAACAAAAAATATATAAATCAAAAAGATCCGCGTCATCTGCCCGATCTGCGAGCGTAAGAAATTCTCTTGCAGATTTGCAGATGTTTGCGTGATAAATTAAAACGTTATCGGTTTTCAAAAACTATGATGTTTGTAACTATATTTTCCATTCAGAATCCCAAATATTTTACAAATTAAGCAGAATTCTGCTTTAAAAATCGCAAATTTGCAGAAGCAATTTTTCAGAAATTTCTAATGATACAATGGAGAATTGCCAGAGAGAAAATATTGTCATATTTTAGTCAGCAATCAAGTAGAATAATTAATGGTTTTTGTAACGGGTGCAACCGGAATCCTGGGAAGGATCATCGTTTTAGAGCTTCTTAAAAAGGGAAGAAACGTACGAGCTTCCAAAAGACCGGGCAGCAATTTAAACGATGTAAGACATTCTTACAGTTTTTATACGGAAGATCCTGAAGGCTTTTTCAATAAGATTGAGTGGGTGGATGTAGATTTTGATGATCAGGATTCCCTGCAGGATGCATTGAAGGACATAGATGAGGTCTATCATTGTGCCGCAAAAGTAGGATTTGATCCGAAAGACGATAAAGAAATGTACCATACCAATGTAAAAGGTACAGAAAACCTGCTGTATGCGTGTGAGGGTTCGGAAGTCAGAAAATTCCTGCATGTGAGCACAATTGCTGTTTTAGATACATACAATGAAAAAGGAGAGCTGGATGAAAGTTCAGATTTCAATCCCAAAGAAGAGCATTCCGCTTATGGAATTTCCAAACATCTTGCTGAAATGGAAGTGTGGAGAGCATCCGCAGAAGGTTTGAATACCGTGATCGTAAATCCCGGAATGATCATAGGGAGCGGGAACTGGGGACAGAGCAGCGGGGATATTTTTCCTACTTTTGAAAAAAACAGCTTTACATTTTCCGGAGGAACCAGTTATGTGGATGTAAGAGATGCAGCTAAAATTTCTATAGAATTGATGGATAGAAATGTTTTCGGAGAGCGCTTTATCCTTATTTCTGACAATAAAAGATATGCTGATCTTGGAAAACAGATCAGATCAAAACTGGGACTCAAAGAAGCCAGAATTCTTACAAGATCCCAGCTGAATATCGGAAGGGCTGCCAATATTCTATTCGGATGGATTATTCCCAAACTGAGAATGATTACCAGATCAAACATAGAATCGATCTCATCCCTCAATACCATTTCCAATCAAAAAATTAAAGACAGGCTGGATTATCAGTTTATTTCTGTAGAAGAAAGTATTGATTTCCATCTTAAAAATTATATTAACGACAAAAAGCTGACTCAATGAATCTTGCAGAGGCAATTATCCTTAAAAATGTAGAAAAACATCCTGTAAAATCGGCAATCGGCTTTAAAAAGAAAGAAGAAAACTGGAAAGAGCTGAGCTGGAAAAAGTTCGGTGAAATCGTTTTTAAAACAGCTAATGCACTGAAAAATGCCGGGATTCAGGAGAATGACAGAGTGGCTATTTATTCAGACAACTCCTCTGAATGGATGATCTTTGATCTTGCTTCAATGGCGATTGGTGCTGTTACCGTTCCTGTTTATTCCACCAATAATGCCGAACAGGCAGAATATATCATCAACGATTCCGGAGCTAAAGCTGTTCTCACGGGAAATCAGGCTCAGTATGATGCGTGTCTGGAACTGCTTCAGAAAGAAAATAACAGCCTTGAAACTATTATTGTATCCAAAAAAGCGGTGTGGATCAAAAAAGAATTCAACAGTTTTTACCTTGAAGACTTTATTGCTAAAACCTCACCTAAACTGGAGATCTGCAAGAAGGAGTATGATGATACGGCTACGCTGATCTATACTTCGGGAACTACCGGAACGCCAAAAGGAGTTATGCTTACCCACGGAAATTTTATTAAAGCTTTTGATTCTCATTTTGAATTCTTTAAATTTAAAAACTTTGAGGAAGAGCTGTCTTTGGCATTTCTTCCGCTGAGCCACGTTTTTGAGAGAAGCTGGAGTTTACTTTGTCTGTATGGAGGGGCAAGAGTGTATTTTCTTGAAGACCCAAAGAATATAGCAAAAGCACTGGAAGAAGTAAAACCGACGATGATGTGTGCAGTGCCGCGGTTCTTCCAGAAAGTATATGCCGGGGTGCTGGAAAAGGCAGAAGAAGGCACTTCAATGAAAAAGAAAATTTTCGACTGGGCCCTGAAAACAGGATGGCAGACCGCTGAATTGAGAAGAAATGAAAAACCAATTCCTTTTGGATTAAAACTGAAAGAGTCAGTGGCTGATGCTTTGGTTTTCAGTAAAATCAAGGAGAAAATGGGTGGAAGACTTTGGTTTCTGCCATGCGGAGGAGCATCGCTTTCACCGGAAGTTACAAAATTCTTTGAATCAGTAGGTATTCACGTGACGGTAGGATACGGATTGACTGAAACCACAGCAACCCTGACGCTTTTCCCTTTAACCCATTTTGAACATGCCACCAGCGGAAAACCGCTTCCGGGAGTGGAGATCCGTATCGGAGAAAGTGATGAGATTCAGGCAAAAGGAAACGGGATCATGAAAGGCTATTACAATAAGCCGGAAGAAACACAGAAAGTATTTACAGAAGACGGATGGTTTAAAACCGGGGATGCCGGGAAATTTGATGAAAAAGGGAACCTGATCATTACAGACAGGATCAAAGACTTGATGAAAACATCAAACGGTAAATACATCGCTCCGCAGCAGATTGAAAACCTTCTGACGAACAATAATTTTATCCAGCAGATCATGCTGGTTGCAGAAGGAAGACAATTTGTTTCCGCCCTGATTGTTCCGAATTTTGAATTCCTTCAGGATTATATGAAGAAAAACAATATTCCGTTCAGCAGCTGGGAGGAAGCAGTGAAAAATGATAAAATCAACAGCCTTTATAAAGAAAAGCTTAAAGAATTGCAAAGTCATCTGGCGGATTTCGAAAAGGTGAAAAAATTTACTTTAATGCCGGCAGAATTTGACATCAATACCGGAGAAATTACTCCTACCCTGAAAGTCAAAAGAAATGTAGTGCTTAAAAAATACGCAGATATTATAGAAAAAATGTATTAATAATAAAACAGGCGGAGTCCTAAAGAGTAAATGTAAAAGCTAAAAATTTTAATTTTTATAACTTAAGTGACCTTAGATATACAGTTCGCTGGTAACTTAAAAAACTTAAGTGTTAAAAAAGCTTTTTAAGATAACAATGTTTTATCATTTAAATCAGATTATGACAACACAAGAATTTCTGGGAAAACAGGATTTTACCATACATACACAAACGGTTTCAGAGAGCTGCCCGTCCAATATTGCCCTGATCAAGTACTGGGGGAAATACGAGAATCAAATACCGGCTAATCCCAGTATCAGTTATACATTGAATCATTGTAAGACCAATACTTCAATGGAATTTCAGGCAGGTGAGCCTTTCTCTGTACAGACCTTTCTGGCGGGAAATGAAGAACTGAAATTTGCAGAAAAAATAGAAAAATATTTCAGGAATATTGAACAGTATCTTCCATGGATTCTGAAAGGAAAATACATCATCAGAACAGAAAATACATTTCCTCACAGTTCAGGAATTGCGAGTTCTGCTTCAGGATTCGGAGCGATTGCAAAATGTCTGATGAAGTTGGATGAAACTTTTTCCGGAGCATTTTCTGAAGAAGAATCTTTGAAAAAAGCTTCTTTTCTGGCTCGTTTAGGAAGTGGAAGTGCCTGCCGAAGCCTGTATAACGGACTTGTTGTATGGGGAACTTCTGATGAGGTAAACGGAAGCTCGGATCTGTTTGCTGTAAAATACCCGGATAGTGATATTCATGACACATTTAAAAACTTCAACGACTGGGTTCTGTTGATCCATGAAGGGCAGAAGAGTGTTTCTTCAACAGTAGGACATGGGCTGATGAAAAACAACCCTTACGCTGAAAGAAGATTTCAGGAAGCCAGAGAAAACTTTGTTCCCATGAAGGAAATCCTGAAAAGTGGAAACATGGAGCAGTTTATCAAATTGGTAGAACATGAAGCGCTTACCCTTCATGCGATGATGATGATGAGTGATCCTGCCTTTATCCTGATGAAAACCGGAACGCTTGAAGTCATCAATAAAATCTGGGATTTCAGAAGAGAAACCGGTCTGCATTTATTCTTTACACTGGATGCAGGAGCCAACGTACATCTATTATTCCCGAATGACGGCTCGGAAGAAAAGATCAAAATATTTATAGAAGAAGAACTGTTACAGCATACCCAAAAAAATGGAGTAGTGAAGGATATAATGAAGTTTTAACCGAAAAATCATAAACCCAATATTTAAAATCAGCAGAAAATCACTTTTCTGCTGATTTTTTTTGAATAAAATGTGCTTAAAAAGCATGTCTTTTTGATTAATATGTCGGGAGGAATTAAACTTTCTTAATATCTTTTGAAAAATGCAGCCACCAACCTATAAGGTTTTTATTACCATGTAAACAACTGTAAACCTGTTAAATGTTTTTTCTCGCAGATTTGGCAGATGACACAGATCTTTTTCTGGGAAATCCGTGTAATCTGTGGGAACCTTTTTTAGTAAGGGTGAGAATTATTTGCAGAAAATCTTGGATTTTGTTATGCCTTAAAAGTGTAATAACAGACCAAAACCCTTGCGTCTTGGTGTTTTCCAACCATTAATCCTTATAAAAAGGGTGCATTCAGAAAATCATTAAAAGGCTTCATTACTTTAAATATCTTTGCCAGGTTTTTTACAGCGCTTTTATTTAAAACATCTTCATCCTTCAGAGAATATACAACGATGAAATTTTTAAGCTTTAAATATTCCGCCATTGGATCTTCCTTTTCAAATCCCTGAGGAACCTTTTTCAGTTTATCATCCTGATCCAGTTCCGGGAAATGTTTTTTAAATTCTTTATTATGGAGGATCTTCAGGAAATCTTCGCCGTATAAAGAAATTTCTTTTCGTACCTCTTTAAGAACAGATGACTCAGGCATATAGATTCCTCCGGCTAGAAAGGATTTGCCGGGTTCAAGATGAAGATAATATCCTCCTTTCTGGCTCCCTTTTCCCATTCCTAACGAAGCCCCAAAATTAGTCTTATAAGGAGCTTTGTCTTTAGAAAAACGGGTGTCTCTGTAAATACGGAACAAGGATTTTTTAGCATCAATTTTACCAAGTTCTTCATCAAATCCGGACATTTCTTTGATCAGTTCATCAAGAAAATCAACAACATTTCCCTGGGATTCGGTATAAAGGTTTTTATTTTCATTAAACCATTCGCGGTTGTTATTTTTCGTTAATTTATTTAAAAAATCAAATGTTTGGGGAGAAATGCTGACTGACATATTTTTGGATTTAATTTATCGTTGTTTTACCCAAATTTACATAAAACTATTCATATCTCAATGCTTCAGGAAGATCGGGATTGGAAGCTTTTAATACAGAATAAAACAAAGAAAATACTTTGGCGACGGTACATCATCAGAAAAACAGTATGGAAATCTTTTTTCTTTACTTTCTGGTGTTAAAACAGACGCTGAGCTGCCGGATAAGAGGTTGTTTATGCAAATATTTCAAACGCCGGAAACAAGGGAATTGAAAAGAAAAATTTGCGTTTCATGGTCCTATTTTTGAAAATTCATAAATAATCCAGAAAAAATCAATCCAATTTAATAAAAAAAAATAATGTTTAACATGTTTTTAATTAAAGTCTTCTTTTTTTAGATTTAATTTTTTAAAAATTAAAAATATATTAAAAGATTCTGAATTTAAGTTTAGATATTTAAAACTTTATTCAAAAACAAATCAAATATTTATTGTATCTTTGCAAAAATTTTAAAATATTTAATGAATTTATTTACGGAGACCAATTTAAGTCCTGACATCCTTAAGGCAATTGGCGAACTGGGCTATGAGAGCCCGACAGAAATCCAAAAACAGACTATCCCTTTTATTCTTTCAGATATTCGCGATTTGATCGCACTTGCGCAGACAGGGACAGGCAAAACAGCAGCGTTTTCGCTTCCGATTTTGGATATGATTGACGATACGAGTCGCAAAATCCAATTATTGGTGCTTTGTCCGACACGGGAATTATGTCTTCAGATTTCTAAAGACATAAAAAATTACTCCAAGTACATGAAAGACATCAAAACCACAGCGGTTTACGGTGGAAGCAGTATTATGGATCAGATTCGTTCTTTAAAGGATAAACCACAGATTATTGTGGGAACTCCGGGAAGAGTAATCGACCTTATCAACAGAAAAGCACTTGATTTTTCTGCTATTCATTGGCTGGTTTTAGATGAAGCTGATGAAATGCTGTCAATGGGTTTCAAAGATGAGTTGGAAACAATTTTAAGTGAAACACCGGAAACTAAGCAGACTTTCTTATTCTCAGCTACGATGAATAAAGAAGTGGAGAGAATTTCTAAAAACTATCTTACTAATCCACACCGTATTTCTGTAGGTTCTATTAACGAGGTTAAAAAGAACATTAAGCATGAATATTATGTTGTAGGATACCGTCAGAAAAAAGAAGCTCTTAAGAGATTAATTGATGCCAACCCTAACCAGTATTCTATTCTTTTCTGCAGAACAAGAATGGAGACTCAGGAGGTTGCCGATTTCTTAATGCAGAACGGATATGCAGCAGATGCCCTTCACGGAGATCTTTCCCAGGCACAGAGAGATACAGTAATGAAGAAATTCAGACTGAAAAATATTGATATTCTTGTAGCGACAGACGTAGCAGCAAGAGGACTTGATGTAAACTCTTTAACACACGTTATCCATTATTCTTTACCAGATGATCCGGAAGTATTCGTTCACAGAAGCGGAAGAACCGGTAGAGCAGGGAAAGATGGGGTTTCTATGGCATTGATCAAGCCTGAAGAAAGCAGAAAACTGAAGCAAATTAAATCTGCAACGAAAATTGAAATCGTTGAGAAAACAATACCAACCGGTAATGATATCATCAAAGCTCAGGTAGGTGGTGTTTTTGAAAAGTTATTTACAGAACACGAAGAAGATATTTTCGAGTTTGATGACAGCTTAATTCCGGATCTGAGTGCATTCTCTAAAGAGGAATTAGTACACAAGTTATTACAGTTCCAGCTGAAAGATCTTGCTCTTTATTACAAAGATAAACATGACCTTGTTGAACAGAAACTGAGCAGCAGAGATGATGATTATTCAAGAAGAGACAGAGGACGCGATAGAGATCGTGACAGAGGAAGAGACCGTGACAGAGGAAGCAGAGATAGCAGAGACCGTGGCGGAAAACCTAGAAGAAAAGATGAAAACATGGTAAGATTCTTCTTCAACTTAGGGAAAAAAGATCACCTGAAAAAACTTGATGTATTAGATATCATCAATAAAGCTACCGCTGGAAAAAGCAAAAAAAGAGCTGAAATCGGTGACATTGAAATCCTGGAGAAATTCTCTTTCTTTGAAGTTGAAAAATCATTCAAAGACAATGTGATGAGCAATATTCCTTCAATGAAATTTAAAGGAAAAGAAATGAGAGCTGAAGTAGCAAACTAAAGCACTTTAAAATCATATAAAACCGGCCTTACAGCCGGTTTTTTTATTTGATAATCAGAGGTTAATCGAATGTTAACAAAACTTAATGTCATATTGTTTCAGGTACAATCCTTTTTTAAGAAATTTGCACACGAATTATAAATACTTAAAAATGGGAATTGGTAATATTTTCCACGCTTTTCAACCAAAAGATAAAATTTTCTTTGTACTTTTTGAAAAAGTAACTGAAAACCTAGTTGCAATGTCTGAAGACTTTAACAACGGTATCAAAGATTTCGATCTTAATGACGATACAATGTTGAAGAAAATGAGCGACTATGAACACAAAAATGATGAACTTACCCACGAGATCTTCGTTGAACTAGGAAAAAACTTCATTACACCGTTTGACCGTGAAGATATCCACACCCTGGCTACCGGTCTTGATGATATTGCCGATTATATCTACGCTTCCACCAAATACATTTTCTTATATAAATCTCCTGAGATGAAAGCGTATTCTGATTTCTCCCTGCTGATTCACAAAGCATGTCTTGAAATCCAGAACGCCATGAAGAACCTTAAAGGCTTCAAAAACATGGATCAGGTAAAAGAGGCTTGTATCAAAGTAAACTCTATCGAGAACATCGCAGACGACCTTCTTTCCAACTCAATGGTGGAGCTGTTCGAAACAAACGATGCAATCAACATTATCAAAGTTTCATCAGTACTTAATTATCTTGAGGTAGTAACTGACAAAGCGGAGGATGTTGCCAACACGATTGAGAACATCATGATTAAATACGCCTAAAAACAATATAACTGACAGAAATGGAATTTCCTATTTTACTTATAGTTATTATTGCTCTGGCGCTGATCTTTGACTACATCAACGGTTTTCACGATGCAGCCAACTCAATTGCAACTATAGTTTCTACAAAAGTTTTAACTCCATTCCAGGCGGTACTTTGGGCGGCGCTTTGGAACTTTGCAGCCTTCTTTATTGCTGCTTATATCATTGGAGAATTTAAAATTGGTAATACAATTGCCAAAACCGTCAACGAGAATTTTATCAATCTTGAAGTGATCTTTTCAGGTCTTGTGGCAGCTATTGCATGGAACCTGTTAACCTGGTGGTTCGGGATCCCTTCTTCATCGTCACATACTTTGATCGGTGGATTCCTGGGAGCAGCTCTGATGCATGCTTTCATGATGGATTACCACGATGTTGCCGCAGCACAGCCGGATCTTGGGTTATGGGGAACCATAAAAGAAGCTTTCAGCCAGGTAACTCATCAGAGTGTTGTGAAATTTGATAAAGTAATTCCTATCTTCCTGTTCATTTTCATGGCACCGATCATAGGGATGATTATCTCAATCATTATTACATTAATTATCGTTCACCTTTATAAAAGATCAAACCCGCACAAGGCAGACCAGTCTTTCAAAAGACTACAGCTGGCTTCTTCAGCACTGTTCAGTTTAGGGCACGGTCTGAATGATGCTCAGAAAGTAATGGGAATCATTGGAGCGGCATTGATTTTCTATCATGTTGAAATGCTTCACGATCCTGTATATCTTAACATACCTTCTGCAGGACGTTTCGATTATTTTGCAGAACATTACCTTTGGGTTCCTTTGGTTTCATTCCTTGCTATTGGTTTAGGTACCATGAGTGGAGGATGGAAGATCATCAAAACAATGGGAACCAAAATTACCAAAGTAACTTCACTGGAAGGGGTAAGTGCTGAAACTGCAGGAGCAATCACCTTATTCATTACAGACCACTTCGGTATTCCTGTGTCTACAACGCACACTATTACAGGTTCTATTATCGGGGTAGGGTTAACGAAGAGAATTTCTGCCGTAAGATGGGGAATCACCGTGAGCCTTCTTTGGGCTTGGGTACTTACAATCCCAATCTCTGCGATTGTTGCAGGAATAACCTATCTTTTGGTAACATTCTTGTCTTAAGATTAAAAATTAAATATCTATACAAAACTTTGTCCTTTTGGGCAAAGTTTTTTGTTTTATAAAGCCCCGAAAAATCGTATTTTTGTTCAAATTATAAGATTTTATGGAATTTTTAGACAGATACCAGCAGATCGTTGCTGATGCCATCAATAAGTATACTTTCAAAGACAAACCTGCGGAATTGTATGATCCTATGAATTATATCATTTCTCACGGTGGAAAGCGTCTTCGTCCTATTATGGTTCTGATGGCTTGCGACTTATTCGGTGGAGATCTCAAGCAGGCTGTAAAACCAGCACTGGCTATAGAATTTTTCCATAATTTCACCCTGATCCATGACGATATCATGGATGAGGCACCTTTAAGAAGGAACAAGCCTACGATTCATACTTTACACGGAATTAATGTAGGAATTCTTTCCGGAGACGGGCTGATGCTTAAAGCTTATAAATTCTTTGAAGATCTTGAACCTGAAATTTTCAAAGCCTGTATCCGGATTTTTACCCATACCGGACTTTTATTATGTGAAGGGCAGCAATATGATATCAATTTTGAAACTCAGGAAAATGTAACTTTTGATGACTATATCAGAATGATCACCTATAAAACCGGAGTTTTAAGTGCTTCTTCTTTTGAAATCGGAGCGTTGATTGCTAGAGCTAATTTTAAAGATGCCAAAGCGATTTTCAATTTCGGAAAACATATCGGTATCGCTTTCCAGATTATGGATGATTATCTTGATGTATTCGGAGATCAGGCTCAGTTTGGTAAGAAACATGCAGGAGATATTTACGAAAACAAGAAAACTGTTCTTTATCTTTTGGCAAGAGAACATGCTACAGAAGAAGAAAGAAAAGAACTGGACTATTGGTATGGCAAGAAAACCGATAATATAGACAAAGTATACGGAGTTGAAAAGATCTTCAGAAGAACTAAGGTAGATGAAAAAGCCCTTCGTCTGATTGAAAAGCACAACGAGATCGGCCAAAGCTATTTAGAGAAGATCAATATTCCTGAAGAAAAGAAAAAACCTTTCATAGAACTGGCCAATTACCTTTTAAGAAGAGAAAGCTAAAGAGAGGTAGTAGAGACAGCTTACGGGTAGCAGAGATTACCTGCAACCTATAGCCTGCAGCCTGAAATTTATACAATGAAATTCAGAACAGAAGTCAGCATCCCCGGATCAGAAAAAAAGATTGGAATTGAAGATAAGATATTTTCAATAGGGTCGTGTTTTGCCTCGGAAATGTCGGAATTGTTGCAGCAGGGACAACTTCAGACCCTTAATAATCCTTTTGGAACCATCTTCAATCCTTTTTCCATCTATAAGGAAGTGCGGGTGCTCCATGAATCTGCATTTTACGAGGAAGAAGACCTGATTACTTATAATGAGGAGTATATTTCGCTGGATCATCATACAAGTTTTGATACCCGGTATATTCATCAGACGCTGGAAAAAATCAACGGTGCTATTGAGACCGGAAATGCATTTCTTCAGGAAGCAGACTGGATTATTGTGACATACGGAACTTCATTTATTTATGAATTTATTCCTAAGAAGCAGTTAGTGGCCAACTGTCACAAGATTCCGCAGAAGTTTTTCGAAAAAAGACTGCTTTCTCATCAGGAACTCACCCATGCCATTTACAATACGATTTTAGATCTTAAAGATATCTGTAAAGAAGGAGTACAGATTCTGTTCAGTGTTTCGCCGGTGAGACATACCAAAGACGGTATGGTTGAAAACCAGTTAAGTAAATCCAAGCTGATTACGGCAATACATGAGTCTATTTCCATGTTTGAAGACTGCCATTATCTGCCGGTGTATGAAATTTTAATGGATGACCTCAGGGATTACCGTTTTTATAAAGAAGACATGATTCATCCGAGCTCCCAGGCGGTTAACTATATTTTTGAAAAATTTGGTGATTCTTATTTCTCTGAAGAAACCAGGGATTTTATCAAAGAAAACTTTAAGATCATGAAAGCTTTGGAGCATAAAACCACCGATACGAAAGATCCGAAGTTTATTGAGTTCAGGGAAAAATTGGATCAGAGAATTAATAACCAGAGAAATAAAGTTAAACATAACATATTTTAAAAAACTATGGCCGCTATTAAAAATATGGAGGGCTTAACCCATGAACAGATTAATCATGAGCTGCAGAGAGGGGCCAGGTTTGTCCATTTTCAGTATACCATTTCTATTATTATCATGACTTTTAAAAGAGGGAGTGATATTTATTTTATTAAAAGTGATGATGTTTCTGTGAAATACAGCTGGAAATATTCTTTACTGACATTTGTTTTTGGATGGTGGGGATTCCCTTTCGGACCTATTTACAGTATCTCTTCATTGTATAGCAATTTTAAGGGAGGAAAAGACATTACCCAGGAAGTTCTGAATCATTTTAGTACAGCACAAACTGTAAAGGAAGTTGTAATTTAGACGTTCACAACTGAAAAGATTAAAAAATAGTAAGATGATTGATTTCACCGGCATTGAATATCTGAAAGATGGGAATGAAAGACAGCAAAGAGCCTATGAAGTTCTTACAAAATATCAGGTTTTTCCCAAGCTGAAACCCTATTCTCCGGTGTTGGCGGGAACCGTTCCGATCGGGATTGATATTGAAAGTAGTGATCTTGATATTATCTGTGAAGTGGATCTCCGGTTTGAGGAAGATTTTCTGGATGATATCATGTTCAGTCGGTTAATTCCCCCAGATGCTGAAGTAAAGGTTGAAAACATCTTGATTAACGGAGAAAAAAGCATCGTTCTGAACTTTATGCTGGAAGAGTTTCCTATTGAAATTTTCGGTCAGAATAAACCGTCTCTGGCACAGAATGCTTACCGTCACATGATGGCTGAATACAGAATATTAAGAGATAAAGGAGAAGAATTTAAACAAAAAATAATAGAACTTAAGAAACAGGGAATCAAAACAGAGCCCGCATTCGGAATGCTGCTGGGTTTGGAAAATCCCTATAAAGATCTGTTGAAATTTTAAAATAATGATTGATACACATACTCATTTATATGCAGAAGAATTTGATGAAGACAGAAAAGAAACCATTCAGAGGGCTTTGGACAAAGGAATTACAAAGTTTTATCTTCCTGCCATCGATTCTGAATCCCATGAAAAAATGCTCCGGCTGGAAGCAGAATATCCCGGGCAGATTATTTCCATGATGGGGCTTCATCCATGCTATGTAAAGCCTGAATACTGGGAAAAAGAACTTGAAATTGTTAGAAATTATCTGGATCAAAGACATTTTCCGGCGATCGGAGAAATAGGAATTGATCTTTACTGGGATAAAGCAACATTGGATATTCAGATAAAAGCCTTTGAGCAGCAAATTGACTGGGCTATAGAAATGGATCTTCCGATCGTCATTCACACCAGAGAAAGCTTTGATGAAACATTTGAAGTTCTGGAAAGAAAAAAGCACCCGAAACTTCGTGGAATTTTTCACTGTTTTTCAGGAAACCTCGAGCAGGCAAAACACGCCATTGATCTTAATTTTATACTGGGAATCGGTGGAGTAGTGACCTTCAAAAATGGAAAGATCGATCAGTTTTTAAATGAAATTCCTTTAGAGAAAATTGTTCTGGAAACAGACTCTCCTTATCTGGCTCCGGTTCCGCACAGAGGAAAGAGAAATGAGAGCTCTTATCTGGATCTGGTAGCAGGAAAGCTGGTAGATATCTATGGAGTTGACTTTTCAGAAATAGACAGAATAACGACAGAAAATGCGTTGAAAATTTTTCAATAATACATCTGGATATAAAATAAAAAATCTTCTCAGGATATGAGAAGATTTTTTTGTTATTTAAATGAATTCCGGAAGATTCTGAAGTTTAAAATGGCCAGTCAGTAATTATATGACTAATAGTAACTTCCATCCTCATTCTTCCGGCTTCCATCCCTGAATTATTTCTTTCTGGTAAAATTCTTATTCTTAGGCTTTTTAAAACCAACTGAAGGAGTACTTCCCGTAGTAGGTTTCTTTTTAGCCTGTGGTCTTCCTGATCTTTGATTCGGAGCTTTTTCAGCACCCGCAGAGACAGGCTTATTATTGGAGTCTCTCTTCTGAATCACTAAGTCATCCGTATGGAAAGGGTGGTCTTTCACAATCGGAATTTTCTTGCCAATCAGTTTTTCAGTATTTCTCAGATTAAGAAGGTCAAGGCCGTCTACAAAAGAGATAGAACTCCCTTCTGCGCCAGCTCTACCGGTCCTTCCGATTCGGTGTACATAGGTTTCGGAAACATCTGAAAGCTCAAAGTTGATGACGAACTTTAATTCGTCAATATCAATCCCTCTTGCCGCGATGTCTGTGGCTACCAGAACCCTTGTTTTTCCGGACTTAAAGTTGGTTAAGGCATTTTGTCTTGCATTTTGGGATTTATTCCCGTGAATGGCCTCTGCCGAGATCTTGTCTTTCTGTAACTTTCTTGCAATCTTATCAGCCCCATGTTTCGTTCTTGAAAAAACCAATACAGAGTCTGAAATATCATTTTCTAAAATGTGAGTAAGAAGATTCAGTTTATCTTCTTTTTCTACAAAATAAACAGACTGTTTGATGGTTTCTGCAGTAGAAGAAACCGGAGTTACTTCTACTTTTACAGGATTGTTCAGGATAGAATCTGCCAGCTTTTGTATTTCAGAAGGCATGGTTGCAGAGAAAAATAAAGTCTGTCTTTTCTGTGGAAGAAGTTTGATGATTCTTTTTACATCATGTACAAAACCCATGTCCAGCATTCTGTCAGCTTCGTCTAAAACAAAGATTTCAAGATTTTTTAAGCTGATAATTCCCTGAGCAATAAAGTCAAGAAGTCTTCCTGGTGTAGCAACCAGAATATCAACTCCTTTTTTCAGAGCAGCTTCCTGATTCCCCTGTTTTACTCCTCCGAAAATAACAAGCTCCTTCAAAGGAAGGTATTTCCCGTAAGCATGGATATTTTCTTCGATTTGTATTGCCAATTCTCTTGTAGGCGTTAAAATCAGGGCTTTTATATGGTGGGTTGAAGTTTTGTTTTTGGATAAATTCTGCAGGATAGGAATGGCAAAAGCAGCCGTTTTTCCAGTTCCTGTCTGGGCACATCCTAAAAAGTCTCTGCCTTTTAAAATTTCAGGAATAGACTTTTCCTGAATGGGAGTGGGATTGGTATATCCCTGTTCCTGAATTGCTTTTGCAATAGGTTCTATTAAATTAAGGTCTGTAAAATTCAAATGAATTATTTTAAAATTTAAATAAAAATTCCTTCAGTCTGAAAGAATTACATCCTGCAAAGGTAGTCTAAAAAAAATTAAGAATCTGATCTTACTGCCTATGATGTTGCAGGAGCATATACAAAAAACAAGACCAGCTTTAAAAGTATTTGTTTTTTTGATAAAATGAGTGGGAATACTGTTGTATAGTAAATCTGTAACTATTAATGGGAATTACGTAATATTTTATACTAGTAAAGAGATTATTTTTGAGAAAACTTTTAATACAAAAATAACCATGAAAAAAACAATCATTGTGCTTGCAGCTATTGCAGGTATCCAAACTAGTGCACAAGCCTGGAATCTTACAGGAAACGCAGGAACTACTCCCAACAATAATTTTATCGGAACAACGGATAACCAGTCGTTGGTTTTTACGACCAATAATGCCGAAAAAATGAGAATCACTCCGGAAGGAAGATTTATTTTTTACAATATAGGAACTCCGGGGATGGTATGGGATAAAAACTTATTCTTTGGAGGGGGAACAGATAATACCACCACTACTAATAACGTAGCTTTCGGAATGGGAACTCTTACCCAGGTTACAGGTGGAGGAGGAAATACCGCTTTTGGAAATAATGCCCTGTCATCTTTCAGCAATGGGTTGTGCAATGTAGCCGTAGGATTTAACTCTATGAGACACACAGATTCCGGAAATTATAATACCGCTTTGGGAATGAATGCATTGGAGTACTTTAAACAAGGATTAGGGAATATTGGAGTAGGAAACAGCGCAATAGGATCAGGAAGCCTTATAGGAGATTTCAACGTAGCTGTAGGAACAAGCGCATTAAGGTATATCAACAGCGGAAATTATAATACAATCATTGGAGGAGAATCCTTCAGAAGTCTCGCAAAAGGATCATATAACATCAATATAGGCCATGCTAATGCACGATTGATTACTTCAGGAAGCAATAATATTATTATAGGGAATTTTATTACGACATACAATGCAACCTCTCCTGAAAACGAATTAAATATCGGAAACTGGATTGTAGGAAATAATGGAACGATCGGTATCGGGCAGTTTAGTACTCAATTACCAGCAGATGGTATTTCAACAGACGGGGCAAAGTATAAACTTTTTGTAAAAGACGGGATTAGAACAGAAAGGGTAAAAGTAGATATTTCAGCCAGTAACGGCTGGGCAGATTATGTTTTCGCCAAAGATTACAAACTAATGCCACTGAAAGAGCTGGATCATTTTATCAGCATAAATGGGCATCTTCCGGAAGTTCCTACTACTGAAGAAGCTATTAAAAACGGAATTGAACTGAAAGAGATGAACATCCTGCTTCTTAAGAAAGTAGAAGAGCTTACCCTTTACACTCTGGAACAGGAAAAGCGTATTCAGGCTCTGGAAAAGAAAATTAAATAAAGGTTATATAGTATGAAAAAGATTTATATAACATTATTAATGACCATTCCTCTGATGCTTTTTTCACAAGGGGAAAATGACAACTGGTATTTCGGAGGGTTTGCAGGAATTAATTTCTCTGGAACTACTCCCATAGCTCTTCATGACAGCCAGATGTTTGTAGCCGGGGCAGCCACAGCTTCTGTAAGTGACAGCAGCGGAAAACTGCTTTTTTATACGGATGGAGACAACGTCTGGAACCGTGAGCATCAGCTGATGGACAATGGAGATAATCTGAATCAATACTCTTCATGGCAGATTTGTATTGTAAAGCATCCTGCTAATCCTAATCTGTATTATATTTTTGGAAGCGGAACACCAGTTTCCGGAATAGGAAATGTAATCCGTTATTCTGTAGTTGATATTTCCCAGGGAAGTATTGGGCAAAATGGTTTGCCTTTGGGAAGTGTTTTACCTAATTTTAAAACAGTCCCGATTCTAAATGATTCCGGAGAGTTTACATCTTCTAAAGGTGCCACCATTGTACCTCATGCCAATGGAAATGCCTTCTGGGTGTTATTTACAGAAGACAGAACCCTGTACAGCTATCTTCTGGATAGTACAGGACTCGTTAATAACAGTCCGGTTATAAGCAATCTGAATATCGGAAATATTAACCCGTCTTTCTTTACCCATCATTCCTACCTTAAAGCATCACCCAGATTAAGTAACTGCAGCGCGTTTTCAAATTATCTGAGCTTTACATCCGTAGGTAACAATTCTTATAATGAAAGCAGGGTATATTCCTTTGATGACAGTACAGGAAAGATTACCAACGATTATGAGCTTGTAATAGCCACCTTAAACCCTTTTTTAACAGAGTTTAATAGTACCTCATCTATTTTATATATGGGCGGATATGAACCTGGAGTCGGGGCGCTTTATGCCATCAATCTGGAGGCTTCTACAAATAATAATATCGTATATAGCAGTGTATATCCCATTAATCATACTTCTATTCCTTACACGGCGGTAGAGGGAATGCAGAGAAATAAAGACGGAGATATCTACATTCAGTACGGGTATAACTATTCAGCATCAAAAATACTTAATCCGGATGTATATGGCGGAGCAACGCTGGATTTATACAACATTTATCTGCATCCCGGCGTTGGAAGATCATTTCCCCAACTTGTTCCCTCATTGTCTGCGAGTACCGGAGCCCATTGTATTCCGGATAAAATTCTGCAGAATCCTGAACAGAATATGAATCACACGTATCAGGTGGCCAATACCATTACGGCAAAAGATAATTATAAAATTGATGCCGGAAATAACATCACGATGAAGGCGGGGAATAATATAACCCTTCTTCCCGGAGTTGATATTCAGTCAGGAGCCCGTTATCTGGGAACGATTGAAGGATGTGAAACTCCGTGTGGAGCAGCTGAAAGGAAAAATAAGTCCGAAAAGAAAAGCATGTTTCTGGATTTAAGGAAAAAGAACGCTTCAAAAACAGGAATAGAGGTGAAAGATACTTCAGTTACTATTTACCCTAACCCTGCATCCGATATTTTAAATATTAAGACCCAGGCTAAAATTAATGAAGTTGAGGTTTATGATAAATCCGGGAAAAAGATCAATGTCCCTGTAAATAACGATAAGGTTAATGTGAAAAACCTTCCTGCAGGTTCCTATCTTATCAGAATTATAACTGAAAAGGACACCGTTTCCAAACAGTTTATTAAAAAATAATACCTGAAGTAAATAAATGAATAATGGCTGTCCATTTCCGGGCAGCCATTGATATATAATTACTATTAAAATATTTTTAAACGAAGCTATTCTATCTTAGTCCATTGTTGATTCTTTCTAAGATCCTCAAAAAAACGGTAAACTTCCGAAAGCTTTTCACTCCCTCGTTTTCCGTAATCTTCAACATTTTTTGATGTTCCGTCTGTAAAATTTATCCTTAGATAAGACGTCGGGAGATCAGTAATATTTCTTTCCCCGTATTTGTCATTTAAATTTTTTACATTCAGATCATTCAGTAGACCGACTAATTTATTATAATCCTCTTGTCTGATGGTTCCCTTAAAAGTTCCTTCTCTGGGTTTTGAGAATTCATCCTTTGAAGGTTTATTACTGAAATTAAAATGTTCTGCTTCAAAAATTGCTGTCCTGTCCGAATTGACCGTTATTTTGAAAACAGGGCAGAATCCGAAACAGGGAGTTGCTTCATATTCAATTTTGGAATACTGAGGGTTGCTTTTTTGAGTGTTGCATGAAAACAGGAATATAAATGCACATAATGCCAGTATGTATCTCATCGTTTTATTTTATGAAACTTACTCAATAACTGTTCCAAAAAAATGGCATTTGTCTTTCATATAAAATAAAAATAACCCCGGAATGGTTTCCGGGGTTGTTATTTTATGCAGCTTCAGCCAAAGCTGATGAGTTTTAATGTAAATGTTCTATCCGTGCAGTTTTTTCCAGATTGCATCCTTCAGTTCTACAAGGCCTTCACCTGTAACCCCTGAAAAGAATAGCGGTTGTCTGTTCTCTGGGAATTCTGCGGAAATTTCTTTTTTCAGCTCATCATCCAGAAGATCAGATTTTGAAATAGAAACAATGAAATCCTTATCCAGAAGTTCAGGATTATATTCCTTCAGCTCATTTTCCAGAATTTTAAACTCCTGGAAGTGATCCTCAGAATCAGCAGGAATTAAGAATAGCAGGATCGAGTTTCTTTCAATATGTCTTAAGAATCTGTGTCCCAGTCCTTTTCCTTCTGCGGCACCTTCAATAATCCCCGGAATATCAGCCATTACAAATGATTTGTAATTTCTGTAGTCTACAATCCCAAGATTAGGAGTAAGCGTGGTAAACGCATAATTGGCAATCTTAGGCTTTGCTGCGGAAACTGAAGCTAAAAGTGTAGATTTTCCTGCATTGGGGAAACCTACAAGACCTACATCAGCAAGAATTTTAAGCTCAAAGACAATATAGCCTTCTTCTCCGGGAAGTCCGGGTTGTGCATATCTTGGCGTTTGATTGGTAGAAGACTTGAAATGTTCGTTTCCTAAACCTCCTTTTCCACCACGCATCAGGATGATTTCCTGCTTGTCGTCCAGAATTTCACCAATGATTTCTCCATCTTCATTTTTGGCAATTGTACCAATGGGAACATCAATATAAATATCATCTCCGTCTGCTCCCGTAAGCTGGCTTTTTCCTCCGTTTACACCTCGGTCGGCTTTTACGTGACGGGTATAACGAAGAGGAAGAAGAGTCCATTCATTGGCATTTCCCCTCATGATGATGTGTCCTCCACGGCCACCGTCTCCTCCATCAGGGCCTCCTTTAGGAATATATTTTTCACGGCGGAGATGGGCAGAACCCGCGCCCCCGTGTCCACTCTTACAATGGATTTTTACGTAATCTACAAAATTTGACATTTCTTATAATTAGGAGTTATGAGTTATGAATTATGAGCTATGAATTGTAAAAACTTAAACTCATTACTCATAACTTTTAACTATTTTATTTTTTCTACTTCAGCGAAAAGCTTTTGGGAAATCTCATCAATTTCACCTACACCGTTTACCTCAACATATTTTCCCTGCTGCTTGTATAGTTCGGCTACTTCTGCTGTTTTAGCATAATATTCTTTGATTCTGTTTTCGATGATCTCCATGTTGCTGTCATCAGATCTTTTACTGGTTTCTCCTCTTTTCAGAATTCTTTCCACCAGGATCTTATCTTCTACCACCAATGAAAGACAGATGTCGATCTTATCATTCAGTTCTTCTTTAACAATTCTTTCCAGAGCCTCTGTCTGTGCAGTAGTTCTCGGATAACCGTCAAAAATAAATCCGTTGGTATCAGTCGGCTTTCTGATCTCGTCAACCAGCATATCTGTTGTCACCTGATCCGGAACCAATTCTCCCTTGTCAATGTAAGACTTTGCCAGTTTCCCAAGTTCAGTATCATTTTTCATGTTATACCTGAAAAGGTCGCCGGTTGAAATCTGTTTTAAATTGAATTTTTCGATCAGATTTTGGGCTTGTGTTCCTTTTCCACTTCCTGGAGGGCCGAACAGAACTATGTTTATCATAATTTTGATGCGCTTTTGGCCTTAGTAATATACCTTTCGGCCTTTAGCTTTTTTAGTTAATATTTTACTTTTATTTCGATTAAGTTTTAAAGCTAAAGGCTAATAGCCGATAGCTAGTAGCAGTGATTAATGGTTGATCTGTCCCTCTTCCAGCTGATACAGATTAGAAAGGTTTCTTCCCAGTTCATCATAATCAAGTCCGTAGCCCAGAACAAATTTATTAGGAATCTCTTTTCCAATATAATCCAGTTTGAAATCTTTCTTGTACACCTCAGGCTTTAATAAAAAAGAAGCCAGTTTTACAGATTTCGGACGTTGTGTTTCTGTGAAATATTTAAAAAGACTTTCCACTGTATTCCCGGTATCTACAATGTCTTCCACAAGAATGATGTGACGGTCTCTTACGTCTTTGGTAAGCTCCATTTTCTGGTAAACGATTCCCGTAGATTCAGTTCCCACATAAGAACTCATTTGGATGAACGCAATTTCGCATTCGCCCGGATAATATTTTAAAAGGTCTGAGAAGAACATGATCACTCCGTTCAAAACACCGATGAAAACAGGAACCTCGTCCTTGTAGTCTTCATAAATCTTTAAAGCTGTTTCTTTTACAATTTCCTGAATTTCGGCGTCCTTCAGATAAGGAACGAAAGTTTTGTCGTGAACTTTAATGCTTTCCATAAAAAATTTTAGTAGGTGGCAAAGTTACGGATTTTTGGCAGAATGCAGAAATCTATACTGCTTCCATTTTCATAAAGCTGTTTCTGAATGAGTTTGGCCCAAAAGAAATACAGAACAGGACATCAAAAAAACTGAGATTAAATGATTTGTAGTATATTTGTACTTTCAAAACCCAAAATACGGACATGTAGGATTCAATTTCTTTCAGACTTTTATTAACGGTAGCAGAACAGCTGCCCATCTTTAACCATTCCATAAGAAAGAAATTATGATTTTGCTTCACTACATATCCTACGGGTTCCCGGGAGGGGATTTCCTTTTTAATCATATCAGTTTAACCATACAACCCCATACAAAATCGGCTTTAACCGGAAGTAACGGCATGGGAAAATCAACCCTGCTTAAAATTATGGCAGGAGAAATTCAGCCATTGGAAGGCAGCATAACGATCAAGGGTGATCTGTATTATGTCCCGCAGATGTTCGGGGATTTTAATAATAAAACCGTGGCAGAGTGCCTTAAAATTGACAAAAAACTGGACGCTCTTCAGAAAATTACAGAAGGCGAAATAGATGAAGAATATTTTGAAACCTTAAATGATGACTGGGACATTGAAGAACGCAGCCAAAATGCTTTGTACTATTGGGGACTTGAAAACCTGAAACTGAACCAGAAGCTTGAAAACCTGAGCGGAGGTGAGAAAACAAAAGTTTTCCTTGCGGGAATCCAGATTAACCAGCCCGAGATTATTTTAATGGATGAACCTACCAACCATATGGATCTGAAAGGCAGAAAACTCCTGTATGATCTTATCGAAAAAACAGATGCAGCTGTTGTGATGGTAAGTCATGACCGTGCTTTGCTTAATCTTGCCGATACAATATTTGAACTCAGCAGCCAGGGAATTGATACTTATGGCGGCAATTATGATTTCTATGCAGAACAAAAAGCTATAGAGCAGGAAGCCCTTCAGAATGATATACATGCAAAAGAACGCGCCCTGAAAAAGGCAAAAGAAAAAGAACGTGAAACATTGGAACGTAAGCAAAAGCTGGATGCAAGGGGAAAACAGAAACAGGAAAAATCAGGAGTAGCCAGAATTATGATGAATACCTTGCGGAATAATGCCGAAAAAAATACATCTAAGCTGAAAAACATCCATGCAGAAAAGATCAGCGGTATTTCCGGAGACCTCAGAAACCTCCGTACCTCTGTAAAGAATGCGGATCAGATGAAGGTTATTTTCAATGATTCAAACCTGCATTCCGGTAAAATTCTGATTACAGCAGAGGAGATTAATTATCAGTATACTTCTGAAAATCTATGGAAAGAGAGTCTCAATCTTGAAATCCTCAGTGGAGACCGGATTTCAGTAAAAGGCTCGAACGGATCAGGAAAAACGACTTTAATAAAGCTTCTGATGGAAAATCTACAGCCCACGACAGGGAAAATAATAAGGTCAGATTTTACTACTCTTTATATCGATCAGGAATATTCAATGATCAATAAAGAGATTTCCGTCGAAGACTTTGTCCAGCAGTTCAATGAGGGGGCTCTCCCGGAATCTGAGGTAAAAACAATATTGTCAAGATTCCTGTTCAGAAAAGAAACCTGGGATAAGAAATGTGGCGCATTAAGTGGTGGAGAGCGCCTGAGACTCCTCCTTTGCGGGCTTTCAGTCAGTAATACAACTCCTGACATGATTATTCTGGATGAACCAACCAATAATCTGGATCTGCAGAACGTTGAAATTTTAACGGAATCTGTTAAAGACTATCACGGAACTCTTATTGTGATTTCTCATGATGAAATCTTTCTGGAGGAAATAGGAATAGAAAAGGAAATCACTTTATAATTTTTATAGTCGGAAAACACAACGGCAAAAGTTTTTTTGATTATTTTGCTGTTTTTAGGCGCAAGAAAATCCGATATTTTCAGCAAATAATTTTTATTTACTAAAAAGATTTCCCACAGAATACCCAGAAAAAGATCTGCGTTATCTGCCCGATATGAGAATGTGAAAAATTCTCTCGCAAATCAGCAGATGTTTGCATTATAATTAAAACGTTATAGGTTTCCAAAACCTATAACGTTTATAGTTATATCCCCACAAAAAGTATTTATTTTGTGGTCTTTTTGATAGCATCCAGATAGATTTTCTTAATGCTGTTCTTTTCTTCCTTCTCAGAGATACTTTCAAGGGTTGGAAGAAGATCTGAATTATATTTTGTTTTTAGCTTAAGGATTTCTCCCAGAGCAAATGCGGCACTCCATCGTACCACAGTTCCTTCGTGATCAGTATTGGCAAGCAGTCCGCTGATTGGCTTCTCCAGATGGTCCTGAAAAAGATGAGCAATATTCCCGATTACTTTAGCGCTTTCCCATTTTATCCGGGGTGCTTTTTCTGGCAGGGTAGAGGTTACAAACGTCAGGACTGTTTCATCTGCAATGTCGGGTTTCTGTTTGGTGGCATATTCCAGTGCTTCAACGCAGGTGCCTTTTAGCGGATCTTTAGCTTTTTCGGCAAAGGCGATCAGTTCATCGGTTGGAAGTGATCCGTCCAGTATCCATTTACTGATGATATCTGTTTTTTCTTTGGCTTTTATGGCCTTGTCTTTAAAAAGTTCTTCGATTGTCATTGTATTTTTCAGTTTTGTTTTTTCCAGCGTTCTAATTTAGGAATTCCTTTTGAAAACAGGCCTGCTAGGAATCTGGGGAATCCCATTTCTTTCATTTTCAGTTTTACGAAATGCTGCATTTCCTGAGCGGTAATATCGGGTTGTTTAAACTGTCCGTTTTCATAGCAGTAGCCGCAGTATATTTTGCTGATGCTTCCATCTTTATCCGTTCCTCCTCCGTTAGGCGATTTTTTCAGAGGAATCCCGCAGCTCTGACAGTTTTTGTAGGTTTGATTCATGTTTTCTCGTATTTTCCGGCAAAGGTAAAAGGGGAGAATGACAACCCTATGTCAGTCTGTTTTAAAAAAATTACGTCAAAGAATTAATATACTCCTGAAGAGTAAAATGATCTTCTTTTCTGAAAGGCTGACCTATATTTTTCAGATCCCGGATCTGTAGTACTTTAAAATCCCGGTATTCCTTACAGATCCAACACCAGCCGATAAGATGCCATTGATTGGTATAAAAACTCATACCAATCGGTTCTATTTCCCTTTCACTGGCTTCATTTTGATTGTTGACGTAGCTTATTTTCAGGATCTGCTTATCGACAATCGCATTTTGAATGATGGTCAGATGATCCCGGTTGCGGTCTGTTTCCGGAGAAACATAAATACCGATTTTTTCCTGGAGAAGATCCGCCTTTTCTTTTTCCCTGTGCTGCAGTACCGATTTTATCTTGTCAATAGCATTGGAAACATTTTTATGAATGGTTTTGTCTGTGTAGCGTTCTGAAAGCTTGGCGATCATAATCAGGGCATTGGCTTCATCACTGGTTAACAGAACAGGGGGAAGAAAAAATCCCTGTAGAACGGTGTAGCCTTTCTGCGGTTCATAGTCAATGGGAACTCCGATTTCTCCAAGTGCTTTAATATCTCTGTATACCGTTCTGACACTGATCTCATATTTATCAGCAATATAATCCGCAGTCACAAACTTTTTAGACTGAAGGGTAGTCAGTACAGAGATAAGCCTGTCGATTCTGTTCATGGTCTTTGTAGATATTTTATCAGGAAGACAAATGTATATAAAATGTTCAGGAAAATCTTACAGACTTTTTTTAATATTGTATCTGAAACCGTTCCCTGATGCTCAACATTGAAATATGTAACAGGATTAGAAATCCAAAAACAAATAAAAGACCTTTCTGAGGAAGCTTTACCAAATTTTCAGTAAATAGAACATACTGTTGGGGAGAAGTAAAATCATTGATATAGTTCCAGATATTTTTCTGAGAATTACCTTCAAATGTTTAGAAGGTACCGCAAAGGATATAATCTTCTTTTTCCTCGCTTATTACAGGAGAAATATATTCATGCAGGGCAAAAATATGACCGGTTTTTCCTGCATCTACCGCATAGCTATCCATTCTGGCTTTATGCAGGTCATTAAGAACAGAAACAAAATCTCCATAAGTATTCCGGTCTGAAAGAACAAACTCAATCCCGGAGTTCTTTTTATTATCTGTTCTGAGCTTTTTAAGCTGTGAAACATGGAGTTCTGAGTTTTTTTCGGCTTCATTTGGATCGATGGACATCTGTTGATAATCCCAGTTTCTTAAAGGTTCAAAAGATGACTGGTCATAAGGACCGGTAGGAGCATTCTTTGAGGGCAGTCCAATATCAATCACACTGTAAACAGTCCTGTCAATATGCGGAGAAATGTAATACAAGAACAGTATTGGGATTACTACAGCACTTATCAGACCAGGGAAATAATATATTTTTCTCATTCCTGTCATTTTTGATAAAAATAATAAAAAAACTGTCAGCTGTATACATTGAGACTGTTTTTAACATTTTCAGATCGATCCCATAGAAACAAAAAAGTGATCCAATGGACCACTTTTGATTTTTTATATTTCTGAAAATTTACCAATCTCTTTTTCTCAGAATCCAGTAAGACCCGAAAATGAAAATACCAGACCATACGATGCAGGCGATAAGGCTTTCAACAGGATAGGTGAATTCATATTGAAGTCCCATCATTTTAGCTGTTTTCAGACGCATCATCGGATTAGGAATAAGGCTTGACATACTTTCCAATGGCAGAAGATGGGTAATGAAAAAATCATCTTTCATCACTTTCAGTCTTTCCGGTTCCTGAAGTCCTCTTACTTTCTGGAAGGTTTCAATCACGGTCAGAATTCCTTCAGCAATCCAGTAGACAAAGAAACCAAGAAATACAAACATTGATTTTCTAAGCAATACCGAAAGGAACATCAGGAAGCAGAAGAACGTAAACAGCTTTACAAAATAATTTCCGATAAAGAATATCTCTTCAAAAACTTTAGCCGATTCTGTGGTAGTAGAGTACTGATACCCCAAAAACAATGTAATGATGAATACCAACAGTGTAGAAATAGCTGTAAAAATAGTAATAGTCAACAGTTTTGAACCAATAAACTCTTTTCTGCTAAGCCCGTCGATGGTGTTTTGTTTAAACATCCGGTTGGTAAACTCCTGAGAAATTGAAAATACAATGATAAGCCCAAGGAAGATCTTCAGTAAGGCCACAATCCAGGTGGTAAAATTCCATATTTCGGGAAAGTTGTAAATGCCCTGTTCTTTCAGATTGATAGTGGCTCCGAAAACATCCAGATCCACAAGACCAATGAAAAGAAGCACCGTGAGAATAGCGAAATATAATGCTGTGAAAATCTTGAACGGTCTGTAGTTCAGATTTTTATAATATTCGAGTTTTAATAATTTAAGCATGGTAATTGGTGTTTTTTACAAGTTCAAGGAATTGAGATTCAAGAGACAACTTTTTCTTGGTTAAATGAGAAAGGAAAATTCCTTTTTCCACCAGTTTCTGGTTCAGGGCAGAAGCCGAAATAGAAGCGTCTTCACGGATCTGGGCCTTGATGATTTCACCTTCTGTTTTTACCGAAGTAAACCATTGAAGTTCCTCCAAAGCACTTAACAATTGGGTATTGTTGTCTGCTTTTAATTCAAAATAACCGTTGTTGGCCGTCATTTCATCCACTCTTCCGCAGTAGATTGAATTTCCTTCCTTCAATACAATCACATGACTGCAGATCTTTTCAATTTCATCAAGAAGGTGGCTGGCGATAATAATAGTGATTCCTTGTTTCGCAATATTGCTGATAATCTCCCGGATCTGGATAATTCCTTCCGGGTCAAGACCATTGGTGGGTTCGTCAAGGATCAAAACTTCCGGATTGTTCAGCATGGCAGAAGCAATGGAAAGGCGCTGCTTCATTCCCAGAGAATAAGTTCTGAAAGGATCCTTTTTTCTTTCCAGAAGACCTACGGTTTTCAGTACTTCATCAATTCTTGTATGAGGAGTTCCTTTGATCTCTGCAACAATCTTAAGGTTGGTTTCCGCATTCAGGTACGGGTAGAAATTAGGCTGTTCAATAATGGCTCCAATCTTTTTTAAGGTGTCGGGCTGGGTTCCTCTCTCTCCGAACCAGTACCAGTCGCCGCTGGTAGGATTAATGGTAGACAACAGCATTCCGAAGGTGGTGGATTTACCGCTTCCGTTAGGACCCAATAAGCCGTAAACATTTCCTCTTTCCACATCAAAAGAGATATTGTTTACGACAGTTCGTTTGAATTTTTTAGTCAAATTCTTTACTGACAAAACTTTTTCCATGATATTTGTTTTACATAGTAGTAGGTCTGTTAAAATTTCAGATTGTTACAAAATGGGAACTATTTTTCTGCTTTCTGATATTGTTAAGTGCTTTATAAAGATGTAATAAATATCAGATTATCATTATTTTATAGATGTGTAACTTATTTTATGAAAAGAATACCTATACTGAAAATAATCATTACAAAATATTAAAAATATAACTTATGAAAATTCTCAAATGGCTGAAAAGACTTGGAATGGGTCTGCTTATTCTCATCATTCTTTTATTGATTTCAGGATTTATTTTTGAAAAAGTTTCCCGTTCAAACGCGGAAAAAATACAACCTGACGGCCAGCTGGCAAATGTGGACAATCATAAAATGCATTATTTTAAAAAGGGAACAGGAGGACCTTCTATTATTTTTGAAACGGCTTTTGATCCTGCGGGGCATCTGCAATGGTATCATATTCAGCAGCAGCTTCCCGGAACTTATACAACATTTTCCTATGACCGTTCCGGTATTTTATGGAGTGAAAGAGGCACGAGCCCAAAAACAGGAGAGAAAATGGCCGAAGAACTTCATACTTTACTGGAAAAGGCAAACGTACCTAAACCTTATATTCTCGTAGGTCATTCCTTTGGCGGTATGCTTACCCGTTTTTTTGTTAAGAAATACCCACAGGATGTGGCCGGAGTGATTCTGGTAGACAGCCAGTATCCGGAGGATGATAAGTTTTTGTCACCAGAACTTTACGCCATGGTGAATCAGGGACTGCCTGCCGGATTCCTGAAATTTGCGAATACTTTCGGAGTGGCAAGGCTTATGTTTAAAAATATGTTTCCCAATAAAACGGAATATCAATATCAGAACTCTGTTATGCCTGCGCTGCTTTATAAAAGTGCTTATGCTGTGCTTGAAGAGCAGGAACAGATGAAATCTATCAAACAGGAAGCTGCCCGGATCAATACTTTTGGATCTGTTCCTCTCTATGTAATTACAGCGGGAGATAAAACGAGGTATAACAGTTTTATTAAAGATGAAAAATTAAAGACCGAAATGCTGGGTGCATGGGATAAAATGCAGAAAGATCTTCTGAAATTATCATCAGATAGCAGGCAGATTATTGCTTCTGGAAGCGGACATTATATCAATCAGGATCAGCCGAAAGTGATTGAAGATGCTATTAATGATATGCAGAATAAGCTTTCAGAAAAGCAAGAAAATCCAGAACAAAAGTAATGTGGTATTCATTTTCAGCATTCAATATTTAGCAAATTTTAGCAATTTTTTCAATAGATTTTCGAGATTAAAATACTAAATTTGATAGAATTAATCGGGAATTATGAAGTTAATTGAACTTGCCAGAGAGCTGAATGTATCGGCAGAAGCCATTAAACAGTTTATCCAGGATTTCGACCTTGAATTGGGAGTCTGCATCAGCACCAACTTTGAAGTAAAAGAAGATTTTGAAAAATTTGCACGGGAAAATATAGATTTTTTAAGGCTTTATGAGAAGGATCTGGATAAAAATAAAACCGTTGAGCAGATTGCTGAGGTCATCAATCAGCCTAAAGAAGATATTGAAAAAGCCATTAAAGAGACCAATCCCAATATTTTTGACAACGGTTTCTTCCGTTCATCAATTTCCAGTTATGGCATTGATAATAAATTAGGTGGAAATTATCAGTTTGTCTATGATTATTTCGGACATAAAACCAGTCTGAAACACAGAGATTTTATCGGTTACAGGGATCTTTTCTTTTATATTTCATCGGTTTTAGAACCATTTCTGAATCCTCAGCAGATCAAAGACTGGGGGATCAACAAGCCCGCAGGAATTGTCTTGTATGGACCTCCCGGAAGCGGTAAAATCTTTTGGGCAACCAAGATTGCGGAAATTATCGGGTATCGTTTTAAAGAAGTCAAAAAACATTATCTGGGAACTTCATTTATCGACGGAAATAAAACCAATTTCAATGATTTCCTGCTCACCATGATGAAAGAAGATAAAGTGTTGCTTTTCCTTGATGATTTTGATGAAATTATGATGCAGAGAAGGGCAGAAACAGACATTGCTTCCTGTAATCTTGAAACTCAGGAACTTATCCTTCATTACATCGGAAAGTTTGAAAAAGAAGAACTGTTGATGGTAGGTTCAGCCAACTCAATTGCAGAAATTGATGAAGAAATTCTGGCTCCCGGAAGATTTGATGTAATGATTCCTATTTTCCCGCCCAATGCCTCCGAACGTTCAGAAATTATCCTGTACGCCATGACAAAAGATCTGCAGGCAGATTCTCTCCTGTTTAAGATTCTTAAAAAGAATAAAGCCGATAAAATTCCGTTCTGGCATGACATTTCTTCAAAAATGAAAGTATTCAGCAACACCATGCTGATTGACTTTACCCAAAGCCTGAAAAAACGAATTAAAAACCTTTACCAGAGAACCAGAAATGAAAATCTTAAGATCGACCAGAACCTGCTGAATGCAGCTTTGAGAGACGCTGCCGGGAAACTGACCGAAGAATACCTGGAACAGATCGCAAGATTCCTTGCTGATGTGATCATTAATAATTTCGATGAATTTCGCTACAGAATCCAGGCTTTGAAAAAAGAACTCGAAACCTATCAGGTCGTAGAAGAGCCAAGAAGAGCCATCGGATTCCATCATAACGTAGAAGATGACGATTCACAGGGATAAGCAGATAAAAAATTACAGCTTTAGATAACAGATTACTAATTCTTTATTACTAATCACTCATTACCTATTACTCATGAACAGTATCTGGGAACTCGAAACTTTCTACAGAAGGAGAAATATCATCATTATCGGATCCGGATTTTCAGGATTGTGGACTGCTTTGGCCGTGAAAGAAAAATATCCTGAAAAATCAGTTCTGATTATTGAACGAAATACGATTCCGCTAGGTGCTTCAACAAGGAATGCCGGTTTTGCCTGCTTTGGGAGCTTAACAGAGGTTATTGCCGATTCACAGAAAATGGGGTGGGAAAAAACGCTGGAATTGGTCAGGATGAGGTTTGAAGGACTTCAGAAAATTCAGAAATATTTTAAAAGTAATGAGATCGATTTTGAACTGGATGGAGGGTACGAGATTTTAAATAATAATGAACCTCTGCAGCAGCTGGATCCGGTTAATGAAAAGCTGAAGCCAATAACCGGAATTGAAAAAACATATACCCTGAAACAGGACAGGATAAAGGAATTAGGTTTGGGGAAATCTGAATTTTTAATTGAAAACCCTTGTGAAGGAAGTCTGCATTCAGGAAAACTCCTGCAAAAACTTCAGGAAAAATGTCAGGATCTGAACATTGAATTTCTATTCGGAACAGAGGTGAAAAGGGTAGATGAAAAAGAAGATGCTGTAGAGGCTTGGCTTTCAGAAATTCTTTCTATAAAAGCAGACCAACTAATTTACTGTACCAATGCTTTCAGTTCAAAATTCATGGAAAATGAAGAGATCATTCCGGCTCGTGGACAAATCATTCTGACGGAACCCATTGAAAATTTAAGGTTAAAAGGAACATTCCATTACGATGAAGGTTTTTATTACTTCAGAAATCTGGGAAATAGAGTATTATTGGGAGGCGGCAGAAATCAGGATTTCAAAACAGAAGAAACGGCAGCTTTTGAAACTACAGAGTTTTTGCAGGACCATCTGGAAAATTTTTTGCAAGAAGTCATTTTACCGGATCAGAACTTTAAAATTGCGCTTCGCTGGTCAGGAATTATGGCGATGGGATCAGAAAAAAGTCCGGTCGTAAAACAGCTTTCAGAAAGACAGTTCTGTGGAGTAAGATTTTCCGGAATGGGAGTGGCGCTGGCTCCAAAAATCGGAGAGCTGCTGGCAGAAATGATTTAGTAAAACAATAGATTTTCCCACCAATCCATGATATCGGCTGTTATTTTTTCTGAATTGAATTCATATCTGTAAAGACCATATCCCACACAGAGTTCAGTTTCTATTATACCTTGTATTTTTGGGGAATCTGCTCCTTTCTCCAATTGATGAAGAAGCCTTTCCGCAAGATAAGCACAAAAGTTTTTATCCATGCCCGAGCTTATATTCATTGATATAATCAGCTTTTTTAATTGCTCAGAATGAGCCCGGTGCTCATTAATTAAAATATTCATGTAGTTTTTATCCATTCAGATGATATTGGGGATCAGATGCAAAACTTGAGAAGGAACAAAAGCATACAAAACTCAAGCTTACAAATATCCTCTCAAGCTTGTATTTCAAAAGTAAGGGAAGCACCTTTGTTTATCTTAAAAACGGTCGCTATTATTTATCTTTTGTATTCCTTTGCGATTAATAAAAAAAATCTCTCTAATTTTTGAAACCGATCTATATTTTGTCAGAGGTAAATATACATTTTTGAAAAGAAAAGAAGATGGGGATCTTGAAAAAGTCCTTCGTTTGAAACATTAAACGTTAAACCCTGAACTTTAAACAAGAAACCTTGAAACCTGAACTCCCAACTGACAAAAGAATTCCTTATTTTTGTATAAAATTAAAAATTCGTGATCAACAACGACCAGATAAAAGAAGTTCAGTCGAGAATAGAAGACTTACATAAATATCTTCAGATTGAAAAAAAGAAGATAGAAATTGCCAATGATGATGAAAAAACAGCTGCTCCGGAATTTTGGGATGCCCCGAAAGAAGCGGAGGCTTTTCTGAAACAGCTCCGTTCCAAAAAAAGATGGGTAGAGGATTATGAAGAGATCAGAACCCAGTTTGAAGATCTGCAGGTCCTTATGGAATTTGCAAAAGAAGATCCTGATTCTGAAAAAGAGTTAGATGATACTTTTCCTCAGCTGGTAGAAAAGATAGAGGATCTGGAATTCAAAAATATGCTTTCCAATGAAGGAGATGAACTTTCTGCAGTTCTTCAGATCACGGCTGGAGCCGGAGGTACTGAAAGCTGTGACTGGGCGTCCATGTTGATGAGAATGTACACAATGTGGGCGGAAAAACAAGGATACAAAATTCGTGAACTTAATTTCCAGGAAGGTGATGTGGCTGGAGTAAAGACCGTTACCCTGGAAATCGACGGGGAATATGCTTTCGGGTATCTGAAAGGAGAGAACGGGGTACACAGGTTGGTAAGAATTTCACCTTTTGACAGTAATGCAAAACGTCATACAAGTTTTGTATCGGTCTATGTTTATCCTCTGGTAGACGATACCATCGAGATCAATATTAATCCTGCGGATATTTCATTTGAAACAATGAGGTCATCAGGAGCCGGAGGCCAGAACGTAAACAAGGTAGAAACCGCTGTACGTCTTCGTCACGCACCAACCGGAATTATCATTGAAAACTCAGAATCCCGTTCACAGCTTCAGAACAAAGAAAAAGCAATGCAGCTCCTTCGTTCAAGACTTTATGAAATGGAGTTGGAAGAACGCATGAAAGCCAGAAACGAGATTGAAGCCAATAAAATGAAAATCGAGTGGGGAAGCCAGATCAGAAACTATGTAATGCATCCGTATAAACTGGTAAAAGATGTACGCTCAGGCCACGAAACATCAGATGTGGATTCTGTAATGAACGGAAATCTTACCCCATTCCTGAAAGCCTTCCTTATGGCCGATGGTACCGCAGTTTCTGATGATGACCTTGACTTGTAAAATATCATGTCTGTATTTTAGTTAAAATCTTATAATTAATTTTTGTTTCAGACTTTTTACGCTTACTTTTGTTGCTAATCGTTATTTATGGAAGACTTCAATAGCTGGAAAGATTTACTGAACCCCGAATTTTATATCAAAATGGGAGGGTTCTGGCTTATTTTATTCATTGTTTTTGCCGAAACCGGACTTTTTGTGGGATTTTTCCTTCCGGGAGACTCACTGCTTTTCGTTTCAGGGATTTATGCCGTTGAAATCATCAAAGAGACTTTTAGTTCTACAGGGAGCGATTTTCTGGATACCACAATCCTGGCTACCGGTGTTGCCATCGCGGCTGTGATAGGAAATGAAGTAGGATATTATTTTGGAAGAAAAACAGGTCCTGCTTTATATAAGAGACCGGATTCCATGTTGTTCAAGAAAAAATACCTTTACCAGGCACATGACTTCTTTGAAAAACACGGAGCATTGGCGATTATTATGGCAAGATTCTTGCCGGTGGTAAGAACGTTTACTCCTATTGTTGCAGGAATTGTGAAGATGGATAAAAAAGAATTCCTTAGAGATAATATTATCGGCGGGGTGCTATGGTCGTTCATTCTGATCTTTGCAGGGCATTACCTTGATAAATTGTTCATGGAACAGTTTGGTATCAATTTGAAAGAAAAACTGGAGTACATTATCATTGTTATTGTCCTTGTAACAACACTTCCGGTAATCATTAAATTTGCTTTCGGGAAAAAAGAGGATTTTTCTAAGTACGAAAACAAAGACTTTGAATAATCATTCAACACGAATATAATACATAACCTGCCTTTGAGCAGGTTATTTTTTTATCCATTCCAGGATATTCGGATAGATGATGCTGTCTCTTTTTCTTTTGCTGAAAAGCCTCGGAACATGCCCGGTTTTTTTCATGAAGACCAGTTTGTGCGGAATATTCTCCTGAGTAAGTACTGAATCCATGGCAATCCCCTGATGTTGGTTGACCAGAAAATCAGTATTTCCCTGAAAAAGAAGTGTAGGAACATGGGTGATATTGGCAATAGGACTGGCCTCTTTAAAGGCTTCAGATAGGTTTTTCCTGTCAAATTTCGTTCCTACTACTTTCTGGAAAGTAGGAGAGGTGTATTTAGAATAAAAAGAATTGAGGTATTCAGGACTGTAAAAGTCAGTCGGTCCGCTCAGGGAAATGATCTTTTTGATCTGATCGGGATGTTTGTATCCGTAAAGAAGTGCGAGATGTCCGCCGGCACTTTCTCCGAGCAAGATGTAGTTATTGGGGTTCAGTTCTGCTTTTTCTGAAAGGGAATTAAATTTTTCGATAGCCAGCCCAATGTCTTCCAATTGCTGTTTATACGTAATTTTTTTTCGTTTGGAAACCAGCCTGTAATTCATATTGATGCTTGGAATCTGATTTTTAAAAAGCATTTTCTGCACCTGGATCATATGTTCTTTTTTTCCTATAGACCATGCACCGCCATGTACAATAAGCACGACAGGACTGTCTTGAGAATAATCAAGAGGAAGAAAAATATCCATTTTTTGTCTTTTGTGTTCCCCGTATTTTAAATTATAGATCTTCTGCTGGCCGCCGGGACCTACCCAGACCCTGAATTTGGTATTACACGACTGAAGAAGGAAGCTGATGCATCCGACTACGAAAAAATGGTATCTCAGAATGAGCTTTTTCATAGATTAAAAGTACAAAATAAACGGGATAAAGAAGCGGGATAAAGGGTTATTCAAGGATAATTTTATTACTGCATCGGTCCTCATCCCAGTAAATAATTTTGGTTATATACCCTTCTGGGCAATTGCATGGGCCGGAAGCCGGAACATAGGCTGATTTCTTTAAGAAGGGTCTGTTCTTTTTATCTAACCGGTAAGATTCATCTACAGGATATTCCGTAATTATTTTTTCGGAGGTATCTTCATTTTTATAATAGGAATATTCTTCAGAAAGTATACCATTCTTATATACTTCAGTAAGTTCCGGACCATACAACGAATCCTGGTAGATAAATGTATATTCAATGAACTCATTACCATGCTGATGAAAACTATATTCTAACCGATCTTGTTGATTATAAAAGTAATAATAGACTTCATAATCCCGGTTATTTTCATTTTCTCTGCTATAAAGCTGAAGGTATTTCTGTGGGGAGTTGAGATTAATATCTTTGAATTTTTTCAGATCTTCAGTTCCTTTATATCTGATTTTAGGATTATATTGGCCGGAATAAATAAAATTAAATTTTCTGTCATCTCCGGAGTTTTGGACGTAGTAGATCCTGTTGATGCTATCAAATTGTATTTTCTCATTACAGCTGAAACGGATCTTCTCTTTATACTTTTCAAAGGATCTTTCGGACAATTCCTTTTTCAGATCTTCCAGCCGTCCGTATATTTTAATCCCTCCCTCACTACTAATCTCAGAAATCGTTTTGCCACTTTCTTTACAGACTGTTTTGAGAGATTTTAAGTCACATTTAAGGTAATCACGTTCTTTCTGGGCAGAAAATAGCAATGGAGCAATACCCAACAGGAGAAACCGGATTTTAATATGGAGATCTTTCAATAACATCTTTATTTTTTAAGAAGATCAATTTCAATGATATTGTTATCTTTTTTGATCTGGTCAAGCTTGATTTTTTCTATTTCCCTTACTTTTTGCCGTCCGCTCACTGTATTGCCGTTTTCATCCTGATAATCAGGGATTTTTCCTATGAGGTTGGCAACAGGATTAATCCGGTAGTTTTTATATAGTTTTACAAATTGAAGATACGATATTTTTGATGTTTTATAATTGTTTAAAGAGGGATAAACCAGTTCTTCCTGACTGTCTTTGATTCCTTTAAGGGTATAATGATGACTTTTAGTATCATCTTCCAGCTCAAGGATCAGTCCCGGAAGTCCATAGAACTTATAGGGTCCGTCCTGAAAAGGGATATCTTTCGCGAACCATGCCGTCCAGCGCCTTCCACCGTATGGTACGGTTGCTTTTTGTACTTTATGATTCAGGATTGTTTTGAATTCAGATACTAGATTCCATGGAAGCTTTACTTCCTGGCTGACAATATATTTTTCGTAAGAAACTAATTTTACGTAATCAATCTGAGATAAATTAGGATATTTGATGACCTGTTCACTGATCATCGGTTTATCCGGAGGCATGGAGAATATCCCTTTTTTGGAATCGCTGAGCAGGGTAGAGTCAGACCTGTACATTTCCTGTCCGAAAAACAGAGATCTTTTTTTATCAATATCCAATATCATTATTTCGGTGGCTATCTGTTTCTTTTCAGTAGAATCCGGAATAAATCGATACTCGTAAAAAAACTGCTTATTTTGACTATGAAAAAAATTACATAAAAAAATCACAAAAAATAAAAATAAAGATCTCATATCTGGTTTTAGATTTATAATTTTCGGTGTGTTACGAATATACAAATATCACTTCAGATTGTTATCAAAAAGAATAGGTGGAGCTCCATAAAAATTAATGTTTTATAAACCGTTTGAAAATAGAATTAAATAATTATTTTTGCTCAACTTAACAAATATTAAAAAAATATTAAAATATGGCGTCAGGCTTTTTTGCAATTTTAGATGATATTGCAGCATTGATGGATGATGTGGCAGTTACCAGTAAAATAGCGACACAAAAGACAGCAGGAATTTTAGGGGATGACCTTGCCGTAAATGCCGAAAAGGCAACAGGTTTTCTTTCTTCCCGCGAAATTCCGGTGTTATGGGCAATCACCAAAGGCTCATTCATCAATAAACTGATTATTCTTCCCGTTGTATTCCTTCTCAACTGGCTTTATGCTCCTGCCATTAATTATGTATTGATTGCCGGAGGATTATATCTGGCATTTGAAGGCGTTGAGAAAATCATAGAATTTCTTTTTCACCGGGATAAAAAAGGCCACGAAGTTGTAGAAGAAATTGTAGAAGACGAAAAGAGTGATGAAGAAATAGAAAAAGCAAAGATAAAATCGGCCATTACCACAGATTTTATTCTATCTGTTGAAATTGTCATCATTGCTTTAGGAACGGTTTTGGAAGAAAGTCATCCTTTCATTACCCAGATTTTGGTGACGAGTTTGGTTGCTTTTATCGCTACAGTAGGAGTATACGGAATTGTTGCTTTGATTGTAAGAATGGATGATGCAGGATTTAAATTAATCAAAAAGAGCAATGACAAAGGCTTCTTCGGAATGCTTGGACACTTCTTGGTGAAAGCCTTACCTGTTGTTATTAAAGCTTTGGGAGTTATTGGTACTATTGCTTTGATTATGGTAGCCGGCGGTATTTTCTCACACAGAATAGAATTTCTTCACCATATTTTACCTTCCTGGTCTTCTAATGAAATGCTTACTATTCTAAAAGAAATTATCCTAGGGCTTGTAGGAGGATTATTTGCCGTAGCACTTTTCACGATGGGAAAAGGTGTTGTTTCTCTGGTAAAGAAGAAATAGAAATTTGATATTTAAATAAACATATCGGCGCGGCTTCGAAGAAGCCGCGCCGATACGTTTATAACCAAAAAAAGAGACTAACAAAAGTCTCTTTCACGATGAATAAAATGATTTATTTCCTTGCCATAAAGAAATAATTAATTGACTATAATTGATAAAAAGCTCAGCAGTAATCTACTGCTGAGCTTTTTTGTATTGATATTATTTGTGATTATTGAGGTCATCAGATCTTTTACTTACTAAACCTAACAGGTCTCCGAGACCTGTTAGGTTTTTAATGAGCCTGAGAAAATCAAAGCACAAAAAAGAGACCCTAAGGCCTCTTTTAATTATCAATTTAACATACCACAAAAGCTTTTCACATCCTTGTTGAAAAAATAAAATACAGAAATAAAATCAGTTTGTTTTTTATTAAGATTGATTTGTTTTAAAAACTTTTCATGTGCAATATCAAAAGTTTCGTCATGTAATTTTGAAAATTGTATTTGCATAGTAGGATCAGGATATTTTTTTCTTGCAACAGTATAACAAGAATCATCAATCTCAAATTCTCTTTTCATAAAGTCACAATAACTTAAATTTATTTTATCAAGAGAGTCTAAAAGAATCGTAAGTTGCGTCTGATCCTTTTTATGTTCTAATTTAGGCAGTATTTTTTCGCGAAACTCATCATTGGGCAGAGTATATATTTTTGTTTTTGTTTTATTTCTGTTCTCTGAGCTTTGTATTTCTTTTTTACAGGAAATAATCAGCATTAGCAGACAGCAGAAATAGACTATACCTTTTTTCATGGATTTTAATTTTAATCAAAGGCTAAATTAAAAACCAATTACCACAAACAAAAAAGGATTCCCGTAAGAATCCTTTTGTATTTTAATTGAATAAATCTTTCACTTTGTCAAAGAAAGTTTTTTCCTTTCCGGATGGTTCTGCAACCATATCTCCGCTGTTCATCTGCTTTTCAAAGAAATCTTTCTGTTCCTTATTAAGCTTTTGCGGGGTCCATACATTGATGTGGATGAACATATCGCCTTTTCCGTAGCTGTCAATGCTTGGAAGACCTTTTCCTGCCAATCTCAGAATTTTTCCGGATTGAGTTCCCGGGTCAACCGTGATTTTCACTTTTCCGCCAACGGTTGGAACTTCTTTCTTAGTTCCTAAAGCAGCTTCTGCAAATGAAATGTATAATTCCTGATGAAGGTTGTCGCCTTCTCTTTTGATCGTTTTATCAGCTTCCTCTTCAATGATCACCAATAAATCACCCGGAATTCCACCGAAAGGAGCATCATTTCCTTTTCCTCTGACATTAAGCTGGATACCGTCTCTTGCTCCCGCAGGAATATTGATGGTCACTTCCTCCTCATCTTTGATTAGTCCCTGAGCATTAGCTCCGGCAGGAATTTTATCAGCTACTTTCCCGATTCCCTGGCAGGTTCCGCAGGTAGTCTGGGTCTGCATCTGTCCAAACATGGTATTCATCACTTTAAGCTGAACACCGGATCCGTTACAGGTAGGACATGTTTTTGAAGTAGCCCCTTCAGCCATCTTCATTTTTTTAACTTTGATGGTTTTCTGAGTACCATTTACCATCTCTTCAAGGCTCAGCTTGATTCTGATTCTTAAGTTAGAACCTCTTGCCTGCTGACGGCCACCGCCGCCACCGCCGAAACCTCCAAAACCTCCACCGAAAATATCTCCGAACTGGCTGAAAATGTCTTCCATATTCATGCCACCTCCGAAGCCTCCGCCTCCGAAACCACCGTTACCGCCTACTCCGGCATGACCAAACTGGTCATATCGGGCACGCTTCTGATCATCGCTCAGGATTTCGTAAGCCTCTGCAGCTTCTTTAAATTTTTCTTCAGCTTCTTTGTCGCCCGGATTTTTATCAGGGTGATATTTGATAGCCATTTTTCGGTAGGCTTTCTTTATTTCGTCGCCTGAAGCAGATTTGCTGATCTCCAGAACCTCGTAATAGTCTCTCTTTGACATAATGCTTATAACTGATTACTGATAAATGATAATTGATGTCTATGGCGTAGTGCTTAAAGCATTTGCTAATCAATTATCTCTCATCATTTATCATGATTAATATTAGTTTCCTGTTACTACTTTTGCGAAACGGATTACTTTATCGTTCAGGGTATATCCGGTTTCAATAACATCTACGATTTTGCCTTTCAGATCTTCTGATGGGGCTGGAATCTGTGTGATCGCCTCATGGAAGTCTACATTAAAGCTGTCACCGGCTTTTACTTCCATTGTTTTTAAGCCTTTTTCCGTCAGTCTGTTCTTAAATTTCTGATAGATAAGTTCCACACCCTGAAGATCAGCTGGATTCCCGTTCTTAGCGATTTCTTTCAATGCTCTTTCGAAGTCATCTAAAACTCCAAGCATAGAAACCATCATGTCCTGGTTGGCATACTGGAAGAATTCCATCTTCTCTTTAGCCGTTCTTTTTTTATAGTTTTCGAATTCAGCATACAATCTGATGTAACGGTCTTTTTCTTCTGCCAAAAGTTCCTCTGCAGAAGGTGAAGCTGTCACATTGTCTTCAGATGCTGTTTCATTCTGAATATTGTTCTCTTCCTGATTATTGATGCTTTCTTCGTTAATATCCTGATTTTCCATAATTCAATATTTATTTACACAATGGTTTGACAAAGATTCTGCCAAATGGAAAAATCAGGACATTAAGGCAGAAAAAAGAGAAGAGAAAAAAATGTCAATGATGAATAGTGAATAGTGAATAGTCAATTTCTTAACAGCTCAAACAATCATTCAATGATTACTCATTATTCTCATGTAAACGTCTGGTACAATAAATATAGATTCAGAATAATAATGATCACGGAAATAACCCATACACAGACCTTAAGGAAAGGCTTGTTGGCAAATTCACCCATTTTGGCTTTGTCGTTCGTAAACATAACGAGCGGAACCACTGCAAAACTCAGCTGCATGGACAAGATAACCTGACTCAGTACCAGCAGATCCGTAGTTCCCTGTTCACCATAAATAATAGCAACAATCAGAGCCGGGATAACCGCAATTAGTCTTGTAATTAACCTTCTTAGCCATGGCTTTAACCTGATGTTTAAAAAACCTTCCATGACGATCTGTCCGGCAAGAGTTCCGGTAAGGGTAGAATTCTGCCCTGATGCCAGAAGCGCAATAGCAAAGGCTATACTTGCCATAGAAACTCCTAAAATAGGGGTGAGCATTTTATAGGCGTCGTGAATATCTGCTACATGTTCATTTCCTGTAGTGTGGAATGTTGCCGCAGCAAGGATAAGAATAGCAGCATTGATGAAAAATGCCAGCATTAATGAAACCGTACTGTCTAAAGTGGCAAATTTGATAGCCTCTTTTTTTCCTTCCCGGTCCCGCGTATAATCTCTGGTCTGTACAATGCTGCTGTGCAGGTACAGATTATGAGGCATTACAGTGGCTCCCAGAATTCCGATTGCAATATATAGCATAGCCGGATTCTGAATAATCTCTTTCTGAGGAACCAATCCGCCAAGAATTTCATTAAATGCCGGTTTTGAAATCACAATTTCATAGACAAAACAGGAGAGGATGATGAAAATAAGCCCTCCTACAATACTTTCGATCCACCGGAAACCTTTGGCCTGAAGAAGCAGGATAATCAGAACATCTACAGTGGTAATAACGATTCCCCAGGTCAGAGGAATATGAAACAGGAGGTTTAATGCAATGGCGGAACCAATGACCTCGGCGAGGTCACAGGCAGCGATGGCAATTTCACAGAATATCCATAAAATAAAATTAGTGGTAGGGCTGAAGTGGTCTCGGCAGGCCTGCGCAAGGTCTCTTTCTGCAACCACCCCCAGTTTTACGGAAAGGTGCTGGAGAACCATGGCAAAAATATTAGAAATAAGGATAACCGAAAGCAGAGTATATCCAAATTGGGCTCCTCCGGCAATGTCAGTTGCCCAGTTTCCGGGGTCCATATAGCCTACAGCAATCATGAGTCCGGGACCTGCAAAAGCAAGGTACTTCCTCCAGAAGGTCGCTTTTTTAGGGACCTTAATCGAGGAGTAGACCTCAGGAAGTGAATGAGCGGTTTTCTCTTTTCGCCAGGCGTTCTTTATATTGAAATTCATAAATGTTAGAAATGACTAACAAATTTAATTAAATAAATGTAAATACAAGAATAAGTACAAGAAAAATCCCGGAAAATTACTTTCCGGGATCCTATTTTTATTAATTCTAAAGAGAATTATTTTGCGAATCTTACCGCCATTTTTCTGTCTGCAGCTCTTTCTGCATCAGAAGCTTTAGCGTCTACCGTAGCAAATTTACTTCCGTAACCGTTAGCTTCCAGAACCTGAGCGCCTACACCTGCTTTTGTTACAGCAGCTTTGATGAACTCAGCTCTTTCTTTAGATAATTTCAGGTTAGCTGCTTCATTTCCTGTTTTATCAGTATAACCTCCGATTTTAACTTTAGCTTCAGGGAATGCTTTTAGAATTGCTACTAAATTATCAAGCTGTCCCTGAGAACCAGCTTCCAGTTCAGTAGAGCTTCCCATTTTGAAATTTACATGGTCAAAATTATACCACTTATCTTTTAAGGCAGCATCATCTGCGGCATTTTTATATCCTCCTGATTTTAGGAAAGCAATCATCTGGTCTTCCATTCCTCCTTTGTATCCTTTCAGCATAACCCCATTAAGATCGATGTTTTCATCTGTCTTGGTGGCTGCCGGAGCTGCTGTTGTAGAAGCAGAAGTATCCGGTGGAGTGGCTGCCGTAGATGAATCCATAGAAGATCCTGTAGAATCTGTTGCTGTAGTAGTTGTGGTGGTCTGTTTTTTCTCACATTGCTTCCATAAGAAATAGCCGGCGGCAATTAACAGTAAAAGCGGAAGCAACCATTTCCAGATTGAACCTCCGCCTTCATTGTTGTTATTTCTGTCAGGATCTGTTCCTGTAGGTGTAGTACTTCTTGTTACCTCTATTTTAGGCTCTTCACTGGCTGCAGCTGTTGCGGTATCGTTGTCATTACCAAACTTGTACCCTTTAGCCCAGTCGCCGATATTCAGTGATGCAAGAGAAAGTCCTGCAGGCAGTAATGAAGAAATAATACCTTTCTGGTCATTCAGTAAGCCTGAAATACCAGATTTATCCAGATTATTATCTGCAGCATACTTACCTATAGAACCTACCGTAGCTCCTGTTACCAGATTCAGCAGTGAACTGGATGAGTTATTGCTGATTCCTGCAAAAGTGGCAATAGAGTTCACAATTCCGCCTACTTTATCTCCAAAGATGGAAGTCAGAAGGTTAGATATCATAGGATTATTAGAAGCACCTCCTAATAAATTTCCTAAAATTCCGCTTGACGAAGCACCGGTTATTGCATCTAAAACTCCCGGATTGTCTGCGTTGTTTGCCAGTCCTCCTACCACAGCAGGCAGTAAACCTCCAATTGCTTTTGAAATACCGGATTCACTTTCTCCAAACTGGGAAGCTGCTTGTGAAACCAAAGCCGGACCTAGCTGTCCTTTAATTAAATCAATGACATTTAAAGACATAATAAATTATTTTGAGATTAATGTTCCATAAATTTAAACAAAAATCTGTCCAAATGTCACTTTTTTTAAATATTTATTTGAATTTCGTCTAAATTTTTGGAAATTAACAAAATTATTAGTAAGCTTTTGCGAATAATACACGTCTTTTAGAAGGTTTTCCTGAAATCATGGAAATTCCCTCTTCAATGTCATCATCTAAAGGAATACATCTGATTGTGGCTTTCGTTTCATCCTTGATCTGCTCTTCCTCTTCAGCTGTTCCGTCCCAATGTGCATAGATGAAACCTCCTTTTCCTTCAAGAACGGTTTTGAATTCCTCGTAGGTATCCACTTTCGTGATATTATCTTTTCTGAAGTTTAATGCCTTTTCAAAAATATCTTTCTGGATGGTTTGTAGTAACTCTTCAATGTAGCTGTCCAGTCCTTCAATTGAACGTACTTCTTTGGTAAGATTGTCTCTTCTTGCAATTTCAACAGACTTGTTTTCCAAATCTCTTGGTCCCATTGCAATTCTTACCGGAACTCCTTTCAGTTCATATTCTGCAAATTTCCAGCCCGGTTTGTTCTGAGTATCATTATCAAATTTCACAGAAATTCCTTTAGCTTTTAATTTAGCCTGAATATCCAACGCCACCTCACTGATCTGCGCAAGCTGTTCGTCTCCTTTAAAGATTGGAACAATTACAACCTGGATCGGTGCAAGAGTAGGAGGAAGCACCAAACCGAAATCATCAGAGTGGGTCATGATCAAAGCTCCCATCAGACGGGTAGATGTTCCCCATGAAGTTGCCCATGCGTGTTCAATTTTTCCTTCCTTATTGGTGAACTTCACATCAAAAGCTTTTGCGAAATTCTGTCCCAGAAAGTGGGATGTACCGGCCTGAAGAGCTTTTCCGTCCTGCATTAAGGCTTCAATACAGTAGGTTTCATCAGCACCGGCAAATCTTTCAGAAGGTGTTTTCAACCCCTGAATTACTGGCATAGCCATGAAGTTTTCCGCAAAATCAGCATATACCTGGTTCATTTTTTCAGCCTCTTCTACAGCTTCATCCTTGGTAGCATGTGCCGTGTGCCCTTCCTGCCATAAAAATTCTGCCGTTCTTAAAAATAGACGGGTTCTCATTTCCCAACGTACAACATTAGCCCATTGGTTGATCAGGATCGGAAGGTCTCTGTAAGACTGGATCCAGTTTTTATAAGTGTTCCAGATGATGGCTTCAGAGGTAGGACGTACGATAAGTTCTTCTTCCAGTTTCGCATCCGGGTCTACAATAAGTTTAGAAGGGTTGTCAGGATCTGTTTTTAATCTGTAATGGGTAACCACTGCACATTCTTTAGCAAAACCTTCTGCATTTTTCTCCTCAGCCTCAAACAAGCTTTTGGGCACAAAAAGCGGGAAATAAGCATTTACGTGACCTGTTTCTTTGAATTTTTTATCCATTTCATCACGCATTTTTTCCCAGATTGCATAGCCGTACGGTTTGATCACCATACATCCCCGCACTCCAGAGTTTTCAGCTAGGTCAGCTTTTACAACCAGCTCATTATACCATTTGCTGTAATCTTCGCTTCTTGAGGTTAATTTTGCCATTATTTTTTTAAAATTTTTTTAACTTTTGTACATTATTGTAATCTAAAAATAAAGATCTATTTTTGATAGATTTTTTTACCAGTGTTTGGTACATTTTTGGTACAGATTGCAAATATAATTTAAATTAAAAATTTATACGTTATCATGAAAAAAAATATACATAAAAATTTGCTTGGTTTGTTAAAGTCCAAAGGGATTTTAGCCATATCGGGCGGATTGCTGCTTGTGTCTTGTGGCGCTCAGATGGGCGGATACACAGAGACAGACGGGGTGTACTATGACCCGAATAAAGATACGCTGCCAGAAGGAGTAATTATCAATGATGGCGGAAACCGAGTAGGCGAAAATTACGATTATTATCAGGATTCCAATGTGATTCAAAATGCAGAGGCTAATGCGAAGGAGCGTGATAACAGATACAATTCATGGAGTGATGTTAACCTGAATATGAATGCTACAGATTCAGACTGGGGTAATTTTGCCGGCTCACAGACTAACTATTATGACAATTCCTGGGGATGGGGAAATCCTTGGGGATGGTATGGAGGCTATAACCCTTATTGGGGTTGGAACCGTGGCTGGGGTATGGGATTATCCTGGGGTTGGGGTGGATCATTCGGTTGGGGCTGGGGAGGCTCTATCGGATGGGGAAGCCCATACTGGGGATATGGCTACTCACCTTACTGGGGAGGATATTATGATCCGTTCTGGGGCGGAGGTTACGGCTACCCTTATTGGGGTGGTGGTTACTGGGGCCACGGATATTATAACAGACCCATTTACAGAAGAAGCGGCGGAGGAGGCTTCAGTAATCCTGGCTTAACCAATGCGGTATACAATACCAATACTTACAGAGGCGGATTCAGAAACAGTGGAGATGCTGTAAGAAGTTCAAACAACGGTTTCAGAAACAGCAATAGCTCAAACAGCGGATTCCGTAATTCAAATACGAATGGAGGCTTCAGACAAGGGAATTCAAACGGTGGTTTCAGACAAGGAAACACGAATGGAGGATTCAGAAATCAATCTCAGCAGTCTGGCGGATTCCGTAATTCAAATTCTCAGCCAAGACCTAATTACACTCCGCAGAGAGATAATGGAGGGTTCAGGAATGACAGTGGATTCAGATCGAACGGAGGCTTCAATAACAGCAGCTCAGGAGGAGGCTTCAGAGGAGGCGGTTCTTCAGGCGGCGGTGGCGGTTTTAGAGGCGGCGGCGGTGGCGGCGGTTTCAGAAGCGGCGGCAGATAATTATAAACTCAATAACTATTAAAAGAATAATGTTAAAAAAATCTTTAGTATTAACGGGCATTGCTGCAGCTTTTTTTGCGCAGGCTCAGGATGTTTCTGTATTAAGGAATACTGTAGAGGCTTATTCCGGTTCTTCTATGACAGGTTCTGCAAAATTCAATGCAATGGCAGGATCTAACGGAGCTTTGGGAGGTGATGCCAATTCCTTGCTTACTAACCCCGCTGGTTTAGGGGTTGCTATTTCAAGTGAAGTTTCCGGAACTTTATCCATTGCAGGAAATAGGAATAAAAGTACCTGGAACGGTTCTACAGTAAATTATAGCAAGACAAACACTGATGTAGGGAATATCGGAGGGGTAATTACCTTCCCGCTTATGACTGAGACAGCCTGGAAGTTTGTCAATATCGGGATCAACTATTCCAATCAATCATTAGATAATTATATAGAATCCTCTGGAAGTAATAACCTTATCACAGATTTCAATGATGGTAAAAGTGCATCATTAGCGGGTCATGCTTATAACAGATACGGAAATCTTTCCAAAACAAGTTTTGGGGTTGGAGCGAATTATAATCATAGTGTATATTTTGGTGCCGGCTTAAATTTCTTCGGAGCATCTATTGATCAGTATGATACAGCTGCTTTTCAGATGGTTGATAACGGATCTTTAGAGTTTTTCGACAGACAGAATACTCCTTTTTCTGAAAGATCTACAGGTTTTTCAGCTTCACTAGGGGTTATCGGAAAGTTAAATCCTAATTTCAGAGTAGGAGCTTCCATTGAAACGCCTACTTTCTGGTCTATTGACAGGGAATATAACTTCTATAATGATCCTCAGCGGGGAGATGGTATCGGTGGAGAGAATCAGAAATTGACCACGCCGCTTAAAGCCACTGTGAGTGCAGCATTTGTAGCAAGCAAAAACTTTTCATTGAATGTGGACTATACCTTAGGGGTTACAAGACCTAAGTATAAGGTATATTCCGGAACAGAAAGTGATTTGAACAGCTTCTTTAAAGATAATTATAAGAATATTTCAGAAGTAAGAATCGGTGCGGAATACAGAATCAAACAATTCAGACTAAGAGGTGGATATTCTTATACATCCAATCCTTTTGATGCTTTAACGGTAAGTCAGCTGAATCCTGATGCTTCTGTTGCGGACAGATCGTACAGCAATATGATGTTGAATGACAGAAACCTGGCTTCTTTCGGATTAGGATATGATTTCAAGTCATTCTATATTGATGCATCTTATCAGTATGTTACTTCCAGCTATAGCAATCCTTATTTAAGAGGGATTGAAACGGGAGATCCTGCTACAGATACAGCTTATTATTCTAGTAATAGAATCTTAGGATCAGATCATTTTGTAGTAACTGATGTGAAAAATAACAGAAATAACTTCTTTGTTACATTCGGCTGGAAATTCTAATTCCAGATTGTGTAATGAGTGATTAAATTGAGGCTCCGGACATTGTCCGGAGCTTTTTTATTGGGCGTATTTTAAGATTAAATGCTGAAAGAAGGAGACTGACAGCTACTTTTAATTATAGATATTGAAGGCTACTTAAAAAAGATAAAAACAGGTCAATATTTTTTATTATGGATGATCTTCATAACTTCCTCCTTCCATCTACGTGCTTCAAACCTGACTGATATTAATGATGATGTCCCGCATGAGGGTGGCTGTGGAAAAGATGCATAACCAGAGCGAGAGAAACCCCTACAATGACCAGTCCGATCTTGATCCAGTCAATATTATGGTTTTTGTTGCTTTCAAAAATGATAACAGATGAGATATGAAGAAAAATTCCGCCTACAATGGCCAGAAAATAGGGCTGAAGATCCGGATTGAAGTAATTCCCCAAAAGCATTCCCATAGGCGAAGCCAGAGCAAACAAAGCAACAATCAGGAGTGACGGATATGATGATCCTTTGGATTCATTTTTTCTGTTGAATAAAAAGGCCCCAAGAATAAATGAAATAGGAAGGTTATGAAATAGAATTCCCAAGAGATAAGGTGAAAGCTCGTGCTCTTCATTAGCTAAAGGAATTCCTTCAATAAAGGCATGAACAAATAACCCTACCATTAAGGCTACCGGAAGAATATTGTGCTCATTGTGATGGTGAAAATGACCATGCTCAAAGCCTTTTGTCAGCGCTTCAAGGATCATCTGCAGAAGAACCCCTGCAATCACGAATATTCCAAGATTACTGCCTGCTTCGGAGGTATACACTTGAGGGAACACTTCATTCAGACAGATCGTAATCAGGAATCCTGCACTCAGAACCAGCAGATTTTTGGCCAGTTTTTCCTTCTTCCCGAAGTGTTTTCCGAGAAATACTCCTGCGATCACACTTAGGATCAGTAAAAATACCGTCATCATTATTTTTTCTTAAATAAATTAATACATCTTGGTGAGATATCTTTAGAGAATTCATTTAACTGGTAATCTCCCCAGACTTTTATTCTTTCGAAACCACAATCTGCTGCATAAGAATGGATCTCTTCCAGTGAGTGAAGTTTTACTTTTTCAAAGAAATGAAAAGGTTTTCCGTCTGCTTCAAAGCGAATGTCTTTGATAATATGCCTGCCTTCGATCTTTTTAAGGATCTTAAATTCAATATCACCGCGTTTTACGGAGGCTTCAGGAATTAAAGTTTTTCTCACGTATTCTTCATTCAGATAATCCAGAACAAAGTATCCTTCGGATTTCAGGGCATTGTACACAGACTGAAAGACTTTTTTATCGTCATTTTCATTGTCGAAATATCCAAAGCTTGTAAATAAATTGAAGACTGCATCCATAGGATCAGCATCAATCGGATTTCGCATATCATGCACGTCGAAAATAAGCGTCTGGTTTTCAAATTGCTTATCAAATTCTATACTCTGTCTGGAAAGGTCAAGTCCCAGTACATCGTAGCCCAGTTTATTCAGAAAAACAGAATGTCTTCCTTTTCCGCAGGCCAGATCAATGATTCTGGATGAAGGCGGAAGCTGAAGGTCTTTCGTGAGTGCTGTAATAAAGTTTTCCGCTTCTGTATAGTCTCTGTTATTATAGAGAAGATGATAATAAGGGGTATCAAACCAAGATTCAAACCATTCCATAATACAAAAATAACTAAATTTGCGCTGTTAAAAGCAAAGTATTTGCATTTTGAAAGATTGACAGGATCAATGGAATTTTGAATTTTGATAGCTAATCTTTTAATTTTTAAATCATTAAATCTTTTAGCACCTTAATTATGGATACAGAAAATCTACAGATTCAGATAAAAACATTCTTCGGGCTGGAACAGATTTTGGCAGAAGAAGTCAAAAAATTAGGAGGAAGAAAGGTAGAAGTGAAAAACAGAGCGGTTAATTGTGAGGGTGACCTTGGCTTTCTTTATAAAGTAAATTATTCGGCGAGAACAGCTTTGAAAATTTTGATCCCGATTCATGAATTTAAAGCGTTCAACCAGCATCAGTTTTACGATAGACTTTTTAAGGTAAACTGGGAAGAATTCATGGATGTTGATCAATCTTTTGCCATTGATGCTACAGTGAATTCAGAAACATTTAAGCATTCACAGTTTGTGACCCTTAAAATGAAAGATGCCATTGTAGACTATTTTCAGGATAAGTTCAAGAGACGTCCTAATGTAGAAACAAGATCGCCGGATATTAAATTTCACCTGCATATCGATCGTGAGCTGATTACCATTTCTTTAGATTCTTCCGGAGACGCTTTGTTTAAAAGAGGATACAGGAAGGAGCAGGGCGAGGCGCCTATTAATGAGGTTCTTGCCAGTGGAATGCTTCAGTTAGCAGGATGGGACGGAAAAGGGAATTTCCTTGATCCGATGTGCGGTTCGGGAACACTTCTGATTGAAGCTGCAATGATTGCGATGGATCTTCCTGCACAGACTTTCAGAAAAAGATTTGCTTTCCAGAACTGGAAAAATTATGATGCTGATTTATTTGCCAAGATCAAAGAATTCCGCATCAACAGAGTAAAAGAATTTACCGGAAAAATTGTCGGCTATGATATTGATGCCCGTATGCTGAACGCAGCGAGAATGAATATTGAAGCGGCAGAAATGGAAGACGTGATTGAAGTAAGAAAACAAAACTTCTTTGATTCTAAAAAAGAACTTTTCCCTTTACTGATGGTATTTAACCCTCCTTATGATGAAAGAATCTCTATCAATGATGACGATTTCTACAAGAAAATAGGAGATACTTTCAAAACCCATTATCCAAATACATTGGCATGGCTGATTTCTTCGGACCTTGAAGCGGTGAAAAAAATTGGGCTTCGTCCATCCAGAAAGATTAAGCTTTTCAACGGAAAACTGGAAACACGGTTCCTGCAGTACGAAATGTATGAGGGAACAAAGAAAGTTCATAAAATTGAAAACCCTAAATAACAGATCAACCTTCCATCCCGGAAGGTTTTTTTTATTATTTTATGAAAAGAATTTTTATTTTTGTCTAAATTCAAATACACTATGGCCCTGGATTTTGTAGATGTTATAGACTTTATATCGAATCTTATTTCACTAGGAGGAACATCATCATCCAATCACCATTATGATGACCAACCTGAGAAGAATAAAAAAATAAAATATCTTACGGAAAAAGCCAGTGCTGCTTTTGTTGTTGCGGCTTCTGTATTGCTGTTTTTTGTTTTTAAAGATCCGCTTCCGCCGGAAAACTACAGCCAGACTCTTATTATTGCTTCACTAATCGGGATTGCGGTTTCAGGCATCCTGTTTTTTATTTTATACATTGCAGAGCTTTATTATTTTAAAAGTCTGTTCAGGCTGCTTCTCTTCAGTGGTTCAGTAATCTTGTTTTTTATTTCACTGGTTCTGTGTATTTACTTTAAATCCGGTCTGTTTGTTTAAATAAAAAAGCTCCCTGAAAAAGGAGCTTAAGTATTGTAAAAACTGGTTTCAGACAGTACTATTTTATAAAGTTGTTTTGGTAAACATCTGAACAGACATATATCCTCTTCCCCAGTTAAAATTCGGATCCGCAGTAGCCCACATGTTAAATCTGATGGTTGAAGTATCCGCAGTAGGTTCTACATAGCCATTTAAAGCATAAATAACGTTGATTGGGGTAGCTGTATTATTAACAACAGTATCACCTACTGTTGCATTTACTGAGGCCATTCTTGATGCTACTCCTGTTGAAACAGCGGGAACTGTATATTTTCTGGACCCGGCCGGAAGTTCTGATCCATTTTTCAAAAATCTGATCCCGAAATATCCCCCGAAATTGGTTGATATGGTAGTAGTACCTATGGGAACACTGTAAGTGGTAACCAGCTTGGCCTGAGTAAATGGTGGAATGGTGATGGTAATGTTTAGTCCTAAATTGAGATTATTTACTGTGGTCCCTACAGTAACTGGCTGATCAACAGGAGCAGCTGCCGTAACGTCAAATACGTTGTCAAGCCTCCAGGCTGTTTTGTCACGCTGCTGATAAGTGATCCATTGGGGAGATGCCGGAGTTCCGTAATTGGTGTAAAACCCTTCTTCCATATTCACTGTAACATTGGTATTATAAACAATAAGACCCTTGGCAGGAGAAGGAATTGTCACTCCATCTGTAGGAGTAGATAGGCTGATGCGAGGAATAAGCATCCCCTTATTGGTAGCATCCACCTGAAATTTTGCTGAAGCATCCGGTGTTATCGTTCCTAAGGCTGCAGATCCAGCAGAGGTAACAATGAAATCGTTGGCTGTTTGGGCAGGGGTAGGAGAAGCTGCATTGTCTTTACTCCCATCTACGTGAAATGCTCCGCTAGGCGTATTTGTTCCTATTCCAACTTGGGCGTATGAAAAAATGCTGAAGACTAATAAGATAGATGTTAAATTTGTTTTCATAAATTGTACTTTTGGTTATAAAATTCTTCAAAATTAAGAATTATAAGTTAGATATAACTAATAATTAATCAACAATGTATGAATTATATTTTAAATAATTGTTTATGAGTATTTTTTTTGTTCTGATTAAAAAATGTTGGATAATCTATGGCAAAGTGTTTGCGGGTTCTTCTGTGAATAAGTAATTTTGAAAAATTTTTAATTTGAAGCCTACTATTTCCATTGTCGTTGCTATTTTCAACCGAAAAGATGAACTTTTTGAGCTGCTGAATTCTCTGTCACACCAGACAGATAAAGAGTTTGAGGTGATTATTGTAGATGACGGTTCCTTTGTAGATCTTAAACCCACCATACATAATTTTGAGGGAATGCTGGATGTCAAATATTTCCGTAAAGATAATTCAGGACCGGGTCTTACCAGAAATTACGGAGCAAAGCGGGCTCAGAATGACTGGCTGCTATTTGTTGACAGTGATGTGATCGTAGAGAAAGACTATATTGAGAATATCAAAAAAGACATAGAAACCATTCCGTGTGACGCATTCGGGGGAGCAGATAAGGCTCATAAAGGTTTTAACCTGATGCAGAAAGCCATTTCTTACTCCATGACGTCTGTTTTTACAACCGGCGGGATTAGAGGAAGTAAAAAATCTGTTTCTAAATTCCAGCCGAGAAGCTTTAATATGGGAGTGAAGAAGTCTGTTTTTGAAAAAGTAGGTGGTTTTTCCGAAATGAGAATAGGTGAAGATCCGGATCTGTCGATGACTCTTTGGGAAAATGGCTTTACAACCGCTTTTTTTGATGATATTGCTGTTTACCATAAACGCAGGGTGGACTTTGGAAAATTTTCCAAGCAGGTATATCAGTTTGGCTGTGCAAGACCTATCCTTAATCAAAGGCATCCGAATTATGTGAAAATGTCCTTTGCTTTTCCTACTTTGTTTCTTTTGGGATATATTTTAGGCTTCCTTGAGTATTTTCTTATGCAAAGGGGAATTATCCTGGCTTTTTATGGATTGTATACTTTCATGGTGCTTTTTCATGCACTGATTGTTACCCGGAACATAAGTATTGCCGGAATGGCAGTCATTTCCACCTATATCCAGATGTTTTCTTATGGTTACGGATTTTTAAAATCGTGGATATTACTGAATGTTTTCAGAATGAAGCCGGAAGAGGCTTTTCCAAAACATTTCCATACAAAATAAAAGCTGCCGGAAAATTCCGACAGCCTTTGTAACAATAAATTAAGATATGAATATAGTTTCATGGTTGAGAACGCCTGTTTTCAGCATGCATTCCCGCATTTTTTGATAAGTTCTCTCTATATCCTGATCCAGGCCTATAGAGAATCTGATAAGTCCGTCTGATATTCCCATGGCTTCACGTTCTTCCTCAGGAATTTCTGATGAGGTTGAACTTCCGGAACATGAGAATAAGGTTTTATAGAATCCAAGGCTTACCGCTAAGTATCCTAAGTTTTCCTGCTGCATCATTTCCATGAGTTCATTGGCTTTATCGGTTGTTCCGGCATCTAATGTCAGCAGTCCGCCGAACCCATAGTCTTCATGCATCATGCTTTTCATCAGTTCATGATCTTTGTGAGAAGCTAACCCCGGGTAAGATACTTTTAAACCATCTTTTTCAAACCTTTCAGCAAGGTATAGGGCATTGTAGCTATGTTGTTTCATTCTGATGTGGAGTGTCCTCAGGTTCTTCAGGATGCTTGCCGAACGGAAGCTGTCCATGGTAGGTCCCAGAAGCATGCAGGCTCCGTTATTTACGTTTTTAGTATCATTAATAAATTCCTGGCTTCCACAGTATACTCCGCCAACAGTATCGCTGCTTCCATTGATGAATTTAGTAAGGCTGTGGATCACAATATCTGCTCCCAGTAATTTCGGTGAAACGGAAAGAGGGGAGAAGGTGTTGTCTACGATCAGCTGTAAACCATGTTTTTTACAGATTTCAGAAAGTTTTCTCAGATCTGCAACTTCCAGAAGCGGATTGCTTACGCTTTCGCAGTAAATGATTTTAGTACTTGGCTTTATGGAATTTTCGATAGACTCAAAATTGCTGATGTCTACGAAAGTGGTTTCAATATTGAAAGGAGGCAGGAAGTTCTTTAAAAAAGCATACGTTCCTCCATAAATGGTTCTGCTGGAAATAATATGATCTCCGCTTTTACAGATTTGCATCAAAACTGACGTAATAGCACCCATACCTGATGCTGTTACATTGGCTGCTTCGGTGTTTTCCATTTTAGCCAAAGCCTGTGCCAGATAAAGATTCATCGGGGATGAATGTCTGGAATATAAATAGCATCCTTCTGCATTTCCTTCAAAAGTATCGAACATGGTTTTTGCAGAAAGAAAAGTATAAGTAGAGCTGTCAGAGATCGAAGGATTTACTCCTCCGAATTCACCAAAATACTGAAGATCCTGAATCTCATTCGCCGCATTAAAATTTTCCATAAGCTTTAAGTTTTATTGATGGCCTAAATATGCTTTGTTTTCAGAATTATTACAATATAAATTTAAATTTGTAGAATATAAATCTATTAATTCCGTTTTACTTAGAAAATATGTTTGTTATCTTTGAGAATGTTAAACTTTTTCCAAAAAAACATCTATGAATTTTGATGAAACAGATAAAAAACTGCTCGTGTTACTTCAGGAAGACTGCAAGCAAACCACCAAAGAACTGTCTTACAAGCTTGGACTTTCTGTTACAGCCGTATACGAACGGGTAAGGAAGCTTGAAAATCTGGGCGTGATCTCAAAGTATGTAGCTCTTCTTGACCGGCATAAAGTAAACCGGGATTTTATTGTACTGTGTCATATAAAATTAACGCAGCACAAAAAGGAATTTGTGATGCAGTTTGAAAAGGAAATCATGAACCTTAACGAGGTTACAGAATGTTTTCATGTAAGTGGAGATTATGATTACATTCTTAAAATAGGGGTGAAAGATATGCAGGATTACAGAAATTTTATGCTAACCAAACTGACCGCTTTGCAACATATTGCGAGTACTCACAGCTCATTTATGATCTCTGAGGTGAAAAATACAACGGCTATTGAGCTTTAATTATTGAAATTCCGGCGCTTAGATTAAAACTCCGTGTTTCGATGCAATGGGTTCAGGAAGGTCGGTTTCTCCCGTCATTTGAAGTAGGTCAATTTCAATGGTTCTGCATATCGAAAGCATTGGGACATCAAACATGAGCCCGGCGAAAGGGTTTTCAGAATAATCTCCCACCAATTCCATGATGATGTAAATCCATCCGATGATGATACAAAAAGGAATAGAAGCCCAGATTCCAAAATCTCCGAGTTTAGCAAATTCATTAACAAGTCCCAACGGAAGCAGCATAATAAAAAGAATATTGAAGACAAATGCTGTACTGGCGAACTGTCTTGGTGAAGGGAATTTTTTAATTCTTTCCGCCTGTCCCTGAAAACCGTAGAATTCATTCAGGCAGGTCTGGAGCTGCATCTGATTGAATTCTGTGATAGCATTCATATTTTTTAATTCATTGATGTCTTTTGCCTGTTGTGAGTTCAGATAAGTGGCAAAGTTTTTATAATCATCCTTAAGATCATATTCTTCTTCTGAAAGATATTTGTGCAGGAAAATAGGAGCTCTTCCGTAGTCGGGAAAACCAGCTTTAATTAGTCTGTTTCTTCTCAGGTTTATATTTCCGAATTTATTTTCCGAGCTGATATGCTCCCATTCGGTAGGAACCAGAAGCTGCTCACGGAAAGTATAGAGCCACGCAATATGACGGTAGACAATTCTCCTTTTCCGGTCTTCAAGATCAAAGGTTCCTATTTCTTCGTTCTTTGTATCGAACGCATAGATCATTGAAGCAAAAGACCGGCTGGAATTCACAATGCCTCCCCAGATCTTTCTGGCTTCCCAAAGTCTGTCGTAAGCCTGGTTGTTTTTAAAACCTACTAAAAAGGCCTCCGCTGTACCAATCAAAGCTACGGGAACCCATGGTATGATCATCCACTCCCAATTGAAAAAATAAAAAAGAACGGCGATCAGGGTACACCATATGCTGATCAGGATCAGATGAGCGCCGGATAGATTGAGAACCTGTCTGTAATTGACATATTTCGTTGTGATCATAATGCTTCAGGAAATTTGATGTGCATATAAACAAAATGGATACCAAAAATGAGGCACCCTTCTGTTTATTAAAATTAATAAAAAAAACCTCTGATTTTTCAGAGGTTTCAATATTTAATAATTAAGCATTTCTTCTATTTTAATGCTGAGTTTTTCAGCATTCGGAAGCATTTCTTTTTCCAGAACAAGGTTGATTGGAACAGCCGGAACATTCAGTGATCCCATGGTTTCTACCGGAGCATCCAGATATCTGAAGCAGTTTTTAGAAATACGGTGTGCAAAAGCTTCTGCGAATGAATTGTTAAGCTGTTCTTCAGTTAGAACGATACATTTTCCGTGTGCTTTTACTCTTTCAAACACAAGTTCTTCATCTAATGGAATTAAAGTTCTAAGGTCTATAACCTCAACTCTTCCGTTAAAGTTCTTAGCAGCTTCTTTAGCCCAGTAAACGCCCATTCCGTAAGTAACTACAAGTAATGTTCTGCCTTTTTCGGTTTCGTTCTGATCAGCTTCAATAATTACTTTTCCTTTTCCGAAAGGTAGGATATAATCTTCTGCAGGTTCAATGGTTTTGGCATCTTCAGTTCCGGGAACCTTGCTCCAGTACAGACCTTTATGTTCCAGCATAACAACTGGATTCGGGTCATAATAAGCGGCTTTTAAAAGTCCTTTGAAATCTGCAGCGTTACTTGGGTAAGCTATTTTAATTCCCTTTATATTAGCTAAGATACTTTCTACACTTCCGCTATGGTAAGGACCACCTCCGCCATAAGCACCAATCGGTACACGGATGATATTGCTGACGGGGTATTTTCCGCCACTTAGGTAGCTTGACTTTGAAATTTCTGTGATCAACTGGTTGATTCCAGGATAAATATAATCGGCAAACTGAACTTCAACAATCGGCTTTAATCCAACAGCACTCATTCCTGTAGTGGAGCCTATGATATAAGCTTCCTGAATAGCTGTATTGAATACCCTCTTATTTCCGAATTTTTTTCCTAAAGTAACGGTTTCACGGAAAACTCCTCCGATTCTTTCCCCAACATCCTGTCCGTATAGCAATGCTTCCGGATGTTTCCACATCAGCTCCTGGATCGCGTGAATGGCTGCGTCTACCATAACGATTTTTTCACCGTCTGCAGGTTCTCGGGTTCCTGTTTCTTCAGTTATAGGGGTAGGGGCGAAAACGTGCTGCATAACCGTTTCAGGTTTTGGGTCTTCAGCATTTTTTGCTTTTTCGAAAGCTTCTTCAGCTTCAAGACGGGCTTTTTTCGTGATCTGTTTTAAAAGATCCTCATCTGCTCCTGATTCCAGTAAATGTTTTCTCAGAATTTCTCCAGGATCTTTTGCTCTATGTTTGGTTAAATCTTCTTCATCTCTGTAGAATTCTCTTCTTACTCCTGAAGTATGATGCCCGATAAGTACAGTTTTTGCACAAACTACTAAAGGCTTTCTTTCATTTCTTACGAAATCAACCGCTTTTTTCATCGCTTCAAAACTTTCCACGAAGTCTGTTCCGTCTACACGCATTCTGCTAAGACCGGTAAATCCAGCCACGAAATCGTAAGCGTCGCAGGTTCTTGCCTCTTCTTTGGTTACGGAAATCCCCCATTCATTATCCTGTACGAGGAATATGATCGGAAGCTGATGTAAGGCTGCAAATTGTAAAGCTTCACTCACTTCGCCTTCCGTTACCGAGTTGTCTCCAAGACTGCATACAACAACCGGATTGTTTTCGAAATTCTGTAAATTGAATTCCTGAATGTATTTTATTCCCTGAGCAACACCAGTGGTAGGAATTGTCTGCATTCCTGTGGCTGAACTCTGGTGAATGATTTTAGGTTTATCTTCGTCTCTGCTTGAAGGATGGGAATAATACGATCTTCCTCCTGAAAAAGGATCTTCTGCCTTAGCTAATAGCTGAAGCATTAATTGATAAGGTTCAAACCCGATTCCTAAAAGAATACTTTCGTCTCTGTAGTAAGGCGAAACCCAGTCCTCTTTTTTTAATTGGTATGCGGTAGCCAGCTGAATAGCTTCATGACCTCTTGAAGTACTATGAACATATTTACATATATTTCTGTTTTCTTCATAGATGTCTGCCATTGCCTTAGCCAGCATCATATGATTGTATGCTTTTAGCAGGATATCCTGAGAAACCTTTTCGTGAAGTGTATTTTCCATAGATAGCAAATATACATAAAAAAACAAAATACTAACAAGTGTTAGTATTTTGTGTGAAATCTTTGAGTTGGAAGACTATTCCTTGATCACTTTTTTAGAAATGACATCTTTGTTGGTTTTTATTTCAATGATGTAAATTCCTTTAGTGTAAGAAGATAGATCTATCGTTTCTTTTTCACTATTGATTGTTCCGTTTTGTAATTTCTTTCCGGAAAGATCATAGATGGTGAACGTTGATTTTTTAGGAGCTTTTAATATGTTTACAATATCTTTTGTAACGCTTGGTGCTATTGCCAATTCTCTTACACTTCCTGCTTCCTGGGTTCCTAAAACAGATGTATAGCCTGTCACAAGAATTGAATAGTTCTGGGGAGCATTACCGCCGGTACTGTTTCTTAAAGTTCCTTTATTGGTAATTTCAATTCTGTAGTTTCTTCCTGCCACCGGATTGTCGATAACTACCTGTTCTACATTGTCAACCTGATTATCCGCTTTGGAAGCAGGAAACATAGGGTTGTTGGCATCCAGTTTCCACGGATAGTATATTGTATTGGTTTGTGTGTCAATGATTCTTAAATCCAGATCATTAACTAATTTAGATGCTCTATTATTATGTACATCTTGCCACGTTAGATTTTGCGGAATTATATATGCCGGATCTATCCATGATATGGTTACTTTAAGAGGTTCTGTTCCAGATGCCTGTACCGTTTTTCTATTGGTTGCCGCATTATTTAAAGTTTCATCATTGAATATGATGGAATTGTTTGATTTTCCTACAAGTAGCTCGGCTCCTTTTTTAGCATTGATGTAACCCCATCCGTGCCAAGGATCCGGACCGATATTGCCGGCTTCAGAAGCTGAATGGATTGTAAGCACTTTTGCGGAAGCTGCATTAAGCTCAAGGGTAGGGAATAATTGCTTATAAATCTGCATCCAGAGACCAATAATACCCGTTACTATTGGTGCTGAATATGATGTGCCACTTCCAACAGATATGCTATTGCTTCCCGTAGTGTCCTCATTGGTAGATGCATGAGCTACCTCTGTTCCTGTGGTGGTAATGTCGGGTTTTATTCCTCCGTCATCTCTTGGTCCTGCGCTACTGTACTCCGAATGTATTACATCAGCAGCTGCGGTATATCTTTTATCATTAGTAGTAATAATATCAGTAGCACCTACAATAATCAGATTTTTAGCTAAAGAACCTGTTCCGATACAATCATAACCCTGTGAGCAGTTGTTGGGAGGTAAGACATCCGTTGCCGAAAACTGTACAGGATTACCTGAAGCATCTTCATAGTATCCGGGAACAGAGTTGCCATTGGGTCCCATTCCAAAGGAATTACCGGCAGACTTTACAATAACATAGGACGGATTATTGTATACAATCTGATCGTAATTTTGATCATTGATAAAATAAGTACCTTGTATATCATATGATGTTCCGGCATTGTAATATCCAGTCCAGAAATAAGCTCCGGGAACTACAGTATCTGTCCACCCCATATTTGTACCATAAGAATGATTGGAAATTTTCGGTGCAGCAGTCAGTATTTTCTGAAATACATTACTTTCGGTAGTATTTCCCGGCAAAGTACTATTGTTGAACGTATAATTATCGAAGGTAGCATTAGGAGCAATTCCTTTAAAATTGACCGGATGGGTTCCTCCGTTGTTGAGTTGGAATGTAAAGGGATAATCTTTTGATCCGATAAAACTCGTAACAGCAGTTGCATGATCGCTGTAATTCATTGTGGCTGCTTCTTTATTGGTAACTCTGTTGGGAGCATTGTTGAAAAGAACATGACCGGCAAATGCTCTGCCTCCGTCAAAAACAGTAAACTTGATATTTTCACCATTAAATGATCCCGTCAATCCATTTACAGTACCATTTTGGAGAAAATCAGAATTGGAATTTTTAATTTGATCCATGTCCTGGTTCTGTAAAAAATAGGGTTTGCCTCCTGGAGTAAACCCTGCCAGCTTACTTCTTTGTTCCTCAATTTCTTTTATCATCTCTGGGGATCTGTTCAATCCATAACGTTTTGAGATATAAGTTTCATATTTTTCATTGTTTTCCAGCCTTTGTTTTTCAAACTCTTTTATCAGAGCATCATCATGGTTCTGGGCAAATGTGAAAAAAGCAGCTAATATGCTGATTGAAATAAAGATTTTCTTCATAAAGTTTATAGGTTTAAAAAAAATTGCGGTTTATTTTTTTTAAATATATAAATTAAACATTATGTTGCTTTATTTTGTGTGAATTATGTGAGTTTTAGTTTAAATTGTATATGTATTTTTAATTTTTTTATTTAAAATTTTAAACATATGATATTTTTCAATGATTTTAATTTTGTAAAAAATGGGTTAAATACCTTCGTTTTATCCTTTTTCTTTACCCTATTTTGCCCAAAACGTACTGCAAAAAAAAGGATACTAACATTTTTGTTAATATCCCTTTTTGAGACAATATTATAATTAATGATTATTCCTTGATGACTTTTTTAGAAATAACATCTTTGTTGGTTTTTATTTCAATGATGTAAATTCCTTTAGTATAAGAAGAGAGATCTATCGTTTCTTTTTCACTATTGATCGTTCCGTTTTGTAATTTCTTTCCGGAAAGATCATAGATGGTGAACGTTGATTTTTTAGGAGCTTTTAATATGTTTACAATATCTTTTGTAATACTTGGTGCTATAGCAAGACCGCTTAAAGCGCTGGTTTCATTAGTTCCTAAATTAGTTTGTGTCTGTCCTGTAACAATAATTGAGTAGTTCTGCGTTGTCAATACAGGTGTTGCCGCATTATTAACAAGTGTTCCTTTATTGGTTATCTCAATTCTGTAAGTTCTTCCTGCTACCGGATTATCAATAACAACTTGTTCAACGTTATCCACTGTATTGTCACCTTTTGTGGCTGGCGTCATTGGACTGGTGGCGTTTAGTTTCCATGGCGTATAAACAGTGTTGTTTGTAGTATCTATGATTCTTAAATCTAGGTCATTAACTAATCTTGAAACTCTATTGTTATATAGATTTGACCATAGGTTTGAGGTTACTTTATATTCAGGGTCAATCCATGAAATGGTCACTTTTAATGGTTGGCTTCCTAACGCGGTAACTGTTTTTTGATTAGCAACCCCGCTGGTTAACGTTTCATTATTGAAGATGACTGAATTATTGGATTTTCCTACCAACAGTTCTGCTCCTTTTTTGGCATCAATATATCCCCAGCCATACCATGGATCAGGCCCAACGTTTCCAGCTTCAGCTGCTGAATGTACCATTAATGTTTTAGACGCTGCAGCATTCAGTTCAGCATTATTGAAAAGTGATTTGTGAATCTGCATCCAAAGACCGATAATTCCAGCTACCTGAGGAGCAGCCATAGAAGTACCGCTGTTGACCTGCCAAGTAACACTTCCTGTAGTATTTTCAGCTGTAGAGGCCATCCAGATACCAGTTCCGGGAGCGGCGATATCAGGTTTAATACCCCCATCGTCTCTAGGCCCTGCATTACTGTAATCGGATCTTACCACATCAGTTGGGGCGGTGTAGCGAAAATTATTTGATGTAATAATGTCTGTAGCTCCTACAACAATAATATTTTTAGCCAGCGATCCATAACCAATACAATCAAAACCCTGGGCGCAATTAGCTTCAGGGGCTGAGCCCGCAGGGTAGGCAGCATACCCGCTTGATGTGCTATAATAACTGTTGGTTGTCGTATTTGAGTAGCCTGGGCCATATCCGAAGTAGTTTCCTGCAGATTTTACGATGGTATAGGCCGGATTGTTGTACACAATGGCATCATAAGCCTGATCGTTTTGGAAGTAGGTTCCCATCAGGTTATAGTTATTGCCGGAAATATAATTTCCATTCCAGTACCATGCGTTATTCGGATACCCTGTTGATGTAGTACCATAAGTCCAGCCCGGATTTATTCCGTAAGAGTGGTTGGAGATTTTAGGCTGTGCAATTAAAATTTTCTCGAAAACAGTACTGGCAACTGTTCCTCCGGGAAGTACAGTGGTCGAATATCTGTAAGAATCCATTGTGGAATTCAGAGCAATACCTTTTGTGTTTCCGGTTGCTATAATATTATTATTTTCGTCTCTTTGCGTAAGAGGGACTGATCTACTTCCTATGATGCTGGCAACACCAGTAGAGTGACTGCTGTAATCATTGGTAGCAGCTTCCATATTAATTATCCTGTTGGGTGCATTATCAAATGCAGGATGGGGAGCGTAAATTCTGCCTCCGTCAAAAATGGTATACTTGATTCCTTCTCCATTAAAAGCTGTAGCTAATCCATTTACACCACCTACAGTTGTTAAAGCATCAACATTATTATTGAAGATTTGATTTTGGTCATCAGTCTCATAAAAGTTGGGTACATCTCCTGAAAATCCAGCCAGATTCGCCCTCATCTCATCTATTTTTTTCTGTGTTTCAGCATTTCTCTCTTTTCCGAATGCTTTAATTACATAAGAGTCAAACTTTGCGTTATTTTCTCTGTTTAATTTCTCAAACTCTCTTTTTAATCCTTCATTGTTTTGAGCACTTATTAAAGCAAAAGCTAAAGTGCTGACCAAAAGTAAATGTTTCTTCATGATAACTGATAAAATATTAAAAATTATAACGGGTTAAATATAGTGTTAAATATTTATAAATTAGGTTTTTCGTGTAAATAATTCTAATATTTTGTTGATTTATTGTTGTTTGATAATGGTAATGGATTATTTTTATTAGTTTTTTTAATTCTATATGTTTTATGTATTTGTAAAAGTTGTACTGCTTGTATTTTACTGAAAATTCTATTGAACTCTAATTCTTGCTATGGTTATATTGGTGTTGTGCTTTGAATTTATAATAGCAAAAAACCCGTTTCTGCAATTGCAGAAACGGGTTGGAAAGTGAGAAATGTTGATTTACTATTCTTTAATAACTCTCTTGGAAACAGTTTCTTTTCCTGTATTGATTTCTATAATATAGATGGCATTAGGATAAGATGAAAGATCTATAGATTCTGTTCCACGGTTGATTGTTCCGCTATGTAGTTTTTTTCCTGATAGATCATATAGGTTAAATACTGATTTTTCCGGAGCATTCAGTACGTTTACAGTGCTTTTTGTTAGTGTAGGAACGATACTGATATTACTGTTCAGAGGTTTTTCATTGGTAACTGATTTGGATGCTGGCGCTTGCTGGCTGTTGTAGCCGGTTACCATAATAGAATAGTTTTGAGGAGCATTAGCACCGGAATCGTTAACCAGATTTCCTTTATTGGTAATTTCTATTCTGTAAGATCTTCCTGCAGTTGGAGCATCAATGACTACCTGTTCTACATTGTCTACTTTATTATCAGCTTTAGTTGCTGTTAGCGGATTAGCCGGATCCAGTTTCCAAGGATAATAAACTGTATTATTGGAGGTGTCAATAATTCTAAGATCAATATCATTTACTAAAGTAGATGTTCTTACGTTGTGTAATTCTTGAAAAGTTTGATAGTTGGGTACCTTGTAAGCTGGATCGATCCATGAAATCGTTACTTTAAGAGGTTCTGTTCCGGTAGCTGTAATTGTTTTTCTGTTAGCTACACCGCTATTTAAGGTTTCGTCTGTAAATAGAACCGTACCGTTGGACTTTCCTACCAATAATTCTGCCCCTTTTTTAGCATTAATGAATCCCCATCCGTGATGAGGGTCCGGTCCGATATTTCCTGCTTCAGATGCGGAATGAATCATAAGTACTTTTGCAGAAGCCGCATTAAATTCAGCACCATTGAATAACTGCTTATTGATCTGCGTCCAAAGTCCTATAATTCCGGTAACAATAGGTCCGGAATAAGAAGTTCCACTGCCTGAACCATAGGTGGTGCTTCCTGTAGTATTTTCAGCTGTAGAAGCATGGCCTACGTTAGTGCCGACTGTTGTAATGTCAGGCTTTATCCCTCCGTCATCTCTTGGTCCTGCACTGCTGTAGCTGGATTTGATGACGCTGGAAGCATTGCTGTATCTTTTATTGGAAGCAGTAAGGATATCTGTAGCTCCAACAACGATAATATTTTTAGCCAGCGAGCCGGTTCCGATACAGTCATATCCTGAATTACAGTTCTTTGTAGGAACGTTGGAAGACATGAAACCAAACGTTACAAGGTTTCCAGAGGAATTCTGATAGTATTTAGTCTCATATGATGATGGTGTCATGCCATAAGAGTTACCGGCAGATTTTACAATAATATAAGAAGGATTGGTGTAGACAATTTTATCATAATTTTCATCATTGTTTAAGTAGGTTCCTTGGGCATTATAAGATGTCCCGTTGTTGTAATAACCATTCCATATCCATGCATAAGAGCCATTTACAGGACGGTAATCCCAACCTAAATTGGTTCCATAGGAGTGATTGGATATTTTAGGCTGTGCGGTTATTATTTTTTGAAAAACATTACTTTCTGAAGTGTTGCCCGGAAGTTTTGATGTCATGAATGCATAAGAATCAAAAGTGGAGTTCTTGGCAATACCCTGGATGTCTTTATTGGAAGAAACGAATGATTTACCTCCTATGAAACTGGAAACAGCTGTGGCATGCGCGCTGTAATTCATTGTGCCGGCTTCTTTATTGGTAACACGACCGGTTGCATTGTTGAATACATTGTGTGCTGCATAAACTCTTCCGCCGTCAAATACGGTAAATTTAATGTTTTCACCATTAAAAGACCCGTTCAGTCCTGCAATGGTTCCATTTTGAAGAAAATCAGAATTTGAGTTTTTAATCTGGTCTATATCATGAAGTTCATAGAAATAGGGGATTTCACCCAGAAATCCGGCAAGATGGCTTTTCTTCTCTTCAATTTCATGCTGTGTTTTGGAGTCTTTTTTAGTCCCGTAGTTTTTCGAAATGTAAGCATCAAATTTTTCGCTGTTTTTGTTGTTCTGGTTTTCGAACTCACGCATTAATGCGTCATTTTTTTGTGCACCTGCTAAAAAAGCAATCAGAGTGCTTGCTAGAAATAAATGTTTTTTCATGTTGATATTTTTGTTGCAGGACAAATCTATAAAAAGTTAAATATTACGCAAGTTTTATTTTGTTAAATTATCTGTTTTTAGCAATTTTTATTAAAGATAATTTTGATTTATTGTTTATTTATTGTGTTTTGTTTAATTTTTAGTTTGTTTTAAATGTAATTTGTTGTTTTTATTTATATTGGCTTTTTTAACAAAAAAAATATAGATGTCTTTTCTATTTCGAGGGTAAATTTTGTAAAAAAAATGAAGTAACTTTACATTCTCTTTTTTAAAAAAGTTAGAAAATTACATGTATTTAATTTTTGACACAGAAACAACCGGTTTACCTAAGAATTTCAACGCCCCGCTTTCCGATTCAGAAAACTGGCCCAGAATGGTTCAGATTGCATGGCAGGTGCATGATGACAATGGAAATCTTATTGAAAACCAGGACTACATTATAAAACCGGAAGGGTATGATATTCCCTTCAACGCTGCCAGAATTCACGGGATTACAACTAAGATAGCTAATGAAGAAGGCCGTGATCTTCAGGAAATCCTGGAAGAATTTTCCAAAGTGCTTGAAAAAGTAAGGGTGGTATCCGGTCATAATGTAGAATTTGATTACAATATTGTAGGAGCTGAATTTTACAGAAAAAATTTACAGGACAACCTTCAGGATAAGCCCAGAGCAGATACCATGATCTTAGGAACCAACTACTGCCAGCTTGGCGGCGGAAGGGGAGGAAGGTTCAAACCACCAAAGCTGGAAGAGCTTTATGAAAAATTGTACGGACATAAATTTGACGAAGCACATAATGCCGCAGCCGACGTAAATGCCACGGCACAGGTGTTTTTTGAAATGATGAGAATCGGGGTGATTCCTGCAGAACTGTTAAAAGTTTCTGAAGATCAGCTGGCTTATTTCAAAACGCTTCATCCTGATCCTATCAAGCCTTTCAGTATTGTTATCAGAAGGCAGGTAGCTGACTTTAATAATAAGAAAAAACAACAGGACTTTGGAAGTATTGACGAGATTGATCTTGGGCAATATTTTAACTTTGATAATCATAGTGTCTTCTCAACGTTATCAGCTACTTCAAGCATTAATGATTTAATTAAAAGGGCATCAGATGACAATTTTCCGGCTGTCGGAATGGTGGATCTGGGAAATATGATGGGTGCTTTTAAATTTGTGTCTGCAGTAGAAGGAGCCAATGGGGACCGTGCAAAAAAGCACAAAGAATTTTTAACGAAAAAACAGGAAGCTGAAGAAAACGGAACCGAATTTAATGAAACAGAACCTGTTTCAGAGCCTTTGATTCCTGTTGTTGGCTGTGAATTTTATATTTCAGACCGCTATGAACAGAAACAGTTTACCAAAGATGATCCGGACAGAAGAACACAGGTTGTTCTCTTAGCAAAGGATTTTAACGGATACAAAAACTTAGCAAAGCTTTCAAGTATCGGTTTTTTAAAAGGTTTCTATTTCGGAGTTCCAAGGGTAAGCCGTGAGCTGATTGCCCAGTATAAAGAAGGGGTTATTGCTTTGACGTCAGGGATTCATGGAGATATCCCGGATGCTATTCTTAATACCGGTGAACAAAAAGGTGAGGAACTTTTCAAATGGTGGAAAGATACTTTTGAAGATGATTTTTATGTTCAGATCCAGAATCATAAGCTACCGGAAGAAGAACATTTGAACGAAGTTTTACTGTATTTTGCAGATAAATATAATGTTAAGATTTTAGCTCAGAACGAAACGTATTATACCAATAAAGACGATTCTAATATTCAGGATATTGTAAGCTGTATTAAAGACGGTGAAAAACTGTCAACCCCTGTTGGGAAAGGATTTGGAAAGAGAAGAGGACTGGCAACGGGAGAATATTATATTAAAAATGCTGAAGAAATAAAAGAAACTTTTCTGGCTTATCCCGATGCTTTCGAAGCATATGAAGAATTTACGGCTAAGTTTAAACCATATACTTTAAAAAGAGATGTTCTCCTGCCGAAGTTTGATATTCCTGAGGAATTTATTCATACGGAAGATGAGATAGACGGAGGAAAACGTGGTGAAATGGCTTATCTTACTTACCTTACTTATGAAGGCGCTAAAAAGAGATATGGTATTGAGGGTATTACAGAAGAAGTTAAAGAACGTCTTGATTTTGAGCTTGAAGTAATTGCCAATACTGGGTATCCGGGGTATTTCCTTATTGTACAGGATTTTTGTAACGAGGCCCGTAAAATGGGAGTTTGGGTTGGTCCCGGAAGAGGATCGGCAGCAGGCTCTGCGGTAGCATACTGTATTGGAATTACTAATGTTGACCCAATTAAATATGATCTCCTTTTTGAGAGATTCCTGAATCCCGAAAGGGTCTCAATGCCGGATATTGATATCGACTTTGATGATGAAGGTAGAGACAGGGTTATCAAATGGGTAATTGATAAATATGGACAGAGCCAGGTGGCGCAGATTATTACTTACTCTGTTTTGGGTGGGAAATCTGCGATTAAAGATGCAGGAAGGGTTCTTGATGTTCCGATTCCTGATACTAATAATATTGCGAAACTTATTCCATCTACACCAGGAATGAATATTGCCAAAGCTTTGGCAAAATATGAAAAACTGAAACCGGAAGAGCAAATGCTCGTTGATGAAATGAGATTTGTTCTTGATAGCCCCGGGGATCCACGCCATGACGTTCTTGCGAGTGCAAAAAAGATGGAAGGATGCATCAGAAATACAGGAATCCACGCCTGCGGAGTAATTATTACTCCTGAAGACGTAAGTAATCTGGTTCCGGTGACTATTGCTGCGAAAGATGCTGATATTCTGGTGTCACAGTTTGATAACTCAGTAGCGGAAAGCGCAGGACTTCTGAAAATGGACTTTTTGGGTCTTAGAACACTTACAATTATCAAAGATGCAATAAAGCTGGTTAAAGCAAGATATGGAGTAGATATTGATCCGGATCTTATTCCGCTGGATGATACAAAAACATATCAGTTATTTAAAGAAGGAAGAACAGTAGGGATTTTCCAGTACGAAAGTCCCGGGATGCAAAAATACATGAGAGAGCTGAAACCAACGGTTTTTGCCGATCTTATTGCCATGAACGCATTGTATCGCCCAGGTCCAATTAAGTATATCCCGAACTTTATTAACAGGAAACATGGAATTGAAGAAATTGTCTATGACCTTCCTGAAACAGAGGAATATTTAAAAGAAACCTACGGAATTACTGTTTATCAGGAGCAGGTAATGCTTTTATCTCAAAAACTGGCCAACTTTACAAAAGGTGAAGCCGATACGCTGAGAAAAGCAATGGGTAAAAAACAGATCGACGTTCTGAATAAGATGTACCCTAAGTTTATTGAAGGAGGAAGAAAGAATAATCTTAATGAGGAAAGGCTGGAGAAGATCTGGAATGACTGGAAAGCTTTTGCGGAATATGCCTTCAACAAATCCCACTCAACCTGTTATGCCTTTATTGCTTATCAAACGGCTTTTTTAAAAGCCAACTATCCTGCAGAATATATGGCGAGTGTAATGAGTAATAACATTAACAATACGGATTCGATCACCATGTTCATGGAAGATTGTAAAAGTATGGGGGTTGATGTTCTGGGACCTGATGTGAATGAATCACAATATAAATTTTCCGTAAACGAAAAAGGGCAGATCCGTTTTGGATTGGGAGCAATTAAAGGTATAGGTGAAGGGCCGAGTGAAGCCATTACGCGAGAAAGAGAAAACGGAAGATTCAAAAATATTTACGACTTTTTTGAAAGAATACTGCCTTCCCAGATGAATAAGAGAGTGGCGGAAAGTTTAGTGCTTGCGGGAGCATTTGATGAATTGGATGCTTTCCATAGAGGCCAGTATTTTGATATTGATATGGCCGGAAAAACCAATCTTGAAAGGTTGATCAGATACGGACAAAGCTTCCAGGAGAGTAAACACGAAATGGAAAATTCCCTGTTTGCTGATTTTGCGGAAGAAGTACAGATTGAACAGCCTAAACTGCCTCCTTGTCCGGAATGGCCCAATATGCATAAGCTGAATAAAGAAAAAGAAATTATAGGATTCTATCTTTCTGCGCATCCGCTGGATGAGTTTAAATATCAGTTCCAGTTTATGCAGGGACAGCTTTCCAAAAAAGCGGTATTGGAAAAAGAAGAGGAAGAAAAAACAAATACGGAAGAAGCTCCCGTTCTGGAGACCGATGCACAAGATGATTCTGTTGATCTTACAGAGATTGTATCGGATGAAATGTCCATAGGAGAAGAGGAAGTTGTAGAAGAGGTTGTTAAAAAAGCAGAACCGAAAGGGAATTTTCTGTTTCTCAATCTGGATGAAGTAGATGCTTATAAAGAACAGGCATTCTCTAATAAACAGGAAGAGCTTTTTGAAGAGAAAAAGAAAGACTGGAAAACAATTCAGAAAGAAAGAGAGAATGGCGGTGGCGGAAAAGAATATACCGTAGCCGGACTTATCACAGAATATAGAGTTCAGGATGGATTCCGAAGCGGGGAGAAGGTGGCTTTTGTTACTTTGGAAGATTATTCCGGATCTTATTCTTTCAGGCTGGGGGATAGAGATTATATGCGCCTGAAAGAAAAGCTGGAAGTTCAGAGGTTTGTTATATTTAAAATAAAATTTGCCCAGGTAAAAGACGGACGGGTTTTTGTGAATGTGAATGATGTAATCGAGCTGCAGGAAGCTTTTGAAAGATTTGCTAAAAGTATTTCTCTGGTAATGGATGTGATGGATGTCAGGCCGGAAGATCTGGATTTCTTCAGAACAGTTCTCGACAGGAATAAAGGAAACCAGAAACTGAAATTCTTTATTAAAAATATAGAAGATGATTCCCATCTGGAAGTGCAGTCTATGAAACATTCTGTAGATCTGAACGGAGATCTGATTAAGGAGATTCAGCTTCTGAATAAATATGAGTTCTATCTCAATTAGTAATAATAAAATATGTGGTATATAAAGCGGCTTTTTGCCGCTTTTTTTATTTTTTCAAGACCCTTGAAAGTGATTAGTCTATAAAATTTATCAACAATTATATTATGTTAAGTAGGGTTTTTTCTTCCTGCTTGTATTTTGATGCTTGTGTTTTAACGTTCTTAAAATCAGTGTTTTAAATTTTAACTCTATATTGTGAAATATTAGTTAAAATTAAATAAATGTTTAAGTTTTTATAAAATTACAGCCTATTTTAAATATTTGGATTTAATATTTTAAGATAAATTTTGATATTTGATTAAATATTTACTTACTTTTACCTCCCTAATTTTTATTTTACGAAGTATGAAAAAACTTTTACTGTCGTGTATGTTGGCTCTGAGTATGGGAGCATCTGCACAAATTATTGTAAATGAGAGCTTCGAAGGAAGTTCTTTGCCTTCGGGATGGACGGGCTCAGCACTGCCATCTACAGCAGGTCAGACCACTACTGTTTCTATGTGGAGTGGAGGAACAGCCTGCGTAGGCTCGAAAATGGCTTACAGAAATCTGTATAGCGGTGTTACCTCTTATAATATTACCTATTCATCAGCAAGTTCAAACGGAACAGAACTTACTTATTCCTTTCAGTATGCAGCAAAAGGGTATTCCTCTAGCGATGCAATTAAAGGTAGCGTTGTCGCTGAATATACAGTAGATGGAGGAACAACATGGGTTGCTCTGGGGGCGCCAATTAATCTGAATAATCCAAGCTCAACACCTGTTCCTTGTACCACTGTTTCAGGAGTAATTCCTGCGGGAACAATCCCGGCAGGGGCTGATTTTAAATTCAGACTGACCGGAAATTATACTGCAACTTCTGATTTCTATTTAGGTTTTGATGACGTGAAGTTAACGCAGGTTGTTACTGCACCTCCGGGATGTTCAACAATTTCAGCGCCGGTAGCAGGTGCGACAGGAGTTTCCAGGACACCTGCTATTACCTGGAGTCAGGCAGCAGGAGCTACAGGATATCTTTTGAATGTAGGAACTACTCCGGGAGGAACAGATGTTATTAACGGCCAGAATGTTGGGAATGTTACATCATATAGTATTCCGACGGCTAGTGCTCTAAATTATTCAACGGTTTATTACGTAAAAGTTATTCCTACCAATAATTTAGGAAATACAACCAATTGTACAGAGAGTTCTTTTACAACATTAAATATTGGCTGTCCGTCTGTAAGTGCACCATCTAATAATGCCTTGAATACAAGTGTGACTCCTGCAATAACTTGGAGCTCAGTTAGTGGGGCTACGGGATACAGGCTGTCAGTAGGAACTACTTCTGGAGGGACTGAAGTTTTGAATAACATAGACCTTGGGAATGTATTAACTTACACATTTCCCTCTCCTTTGAACTATAATACAGCGTATTATTATACGGTAAATGCTTATCAGGGAACGACGAGTACATCGGCATCCTGTACAGTTAGAAAATTTACAACCAAGGCACCTCCTCCTGCTAATGATGAGTGTGCGAATGCGGTAGTTTTAGGAGTAAACTCAGATATCAACTGTGCTGTAAAAGGTACAGGAAATACATTGGGTGCAACACAGTCTGCATCATCAGGTACTTGTAGCTTTGTTACTTCAGATGATGATGTTTGGTTTAGCTTTGTTGCTACAGCCAGCAGTCATGTGATTAAATTGTCTAATGTAGTTTCTACAGGAACATCATCTACAACCGATATGTATTTTCAGGTATTAAGCGGAACTTGTGGTTCTTTCACAAGTTTACTTTGCAGTGATGCTGATGCTAATTCTGTTTCAGGACTTACGCCGGGAGAAACTTATTATGTAAAAGTTTTCACCTATAGTTCAGGTGCGGAATATGCTGCAAGTTTTGAGATTTGTATAGGAACACTTCCTCCGCCTCCTGCCAATGATGAGTGTTCAGCGGCCACAGCCCTTACGGTAAGCTCAGGAGCTTTATGTACTTCTGCAGTGGTAGGAACTACTTTATCTGCAACCAGCTCAGGCGTTGCTGTATCTCCATGTACAGGTACTGCAGATGACGATGTATGGTATTCTTTTGTGGCAACCTCTACATCTCATGTGGTTGCTTTAACTGATGTTGTGTCAGTAGGAGTAACTTCTTCCACGTCTTTATATCTTCAGGTTTTAAGCGGAGCTTGTGGAAGTATGACATCCCTTGCATGTGATACAAGCCCTGCTACACCAACAGTGCTTACAGGTTTAACAGTTGGTAGTACTTATTATATCAGAGTATATAACTCTAATACTGGAACAGGATATGCCAACACATTCAAGATTTGTGTATCAACACCGGTTGTGCCTGCCAATGATGAATGCGGTAATGCCGTAACTCTTCCTGTAAGTGCGGATTTAAACTGTGCAGCTCCTACTTCGGGAACAACACATAGTGCTACAAATTCTAATTTAGCTGTATCTCCATGTACAGGTACTGCAGATGATGATGTATGGTATGCTTTCACGGCTACAGGCCCGGTTCATACAGTAATGCTGTCTAATGTGGTTTCTACAGGAAGCACTTCGTCAACAAGTTTGTATACTCAGGTATTTAGTGGAGCATGCGGATCTTTAACAAGTCTTGTATGCGGAACTTCTAACTCAACTGTTGTGCCTGGATTAACAACAGGTCAGACGTATTATGTAAGAGTTTATAATTCTAATGGATCAGGATATTCCAACAGCTTTAATATCTGTGTAGGAACTCCTCCTCCTCCTCCTGCCAATGATGAGTGCTCAGGCGCTGTTGCTTTAACGGTAGGGAATAACTTTAATTCAAATCCTATTACTGCTACAAGTGTATCGGCAACGACTAATGGAGTGTCAACATGTGTTACTACCGGGTCTAATAATGTTAATAATGTATGGTTTTCTGTAGTAGTTCCTCCATCAGGAAGTGTTACCGTTGAAACAGCTTCGCTTACAGGATCTTCGTTTGCTGATTCTATTATGGAGATGTATAGCGGTAGCTGCGGGACGCTTACTTCTGTAGGATGTAATGATGATGTTAGTGGAGCCAGCAACAGATTTTCTAAAGTGTCAGTTACAGGCCAAACTCCTGGATCCACACTATATGTAAGTGTTTGGAAATTCGGGCCTACAAATCCGGATGGAGAGTTCAGAGTTTCAGCTTATGACAGTTCTGTTTTAGCCACTTCAGAAACGGCAGTGGTGAAAAATAACCTTAAAGTGTATCCAAACCCATTCTCTGATATTCTGAATATCTCAGATGTGAAGAATGTAAAATCAGTTTCTGTTATTGATCTTTCAGGAAGAGTAGTGAAAACTATTGACAATCCTTCTTCAGCTCTTCAGCTTGGAGATTTGAAACAGGGAATGTATCTGATTTCTTTAAAAATGAAAGACGGATCAGTACAAACATTAAAAACTATTAAAAAATAAATTTTTTAGTATTAATCAGTGTTTTATGAATAGCAGCCTAATAAGCTGCTATTTTTTTTGTTATATATTTAAAAAATATTATTAATTTAACAAAAAAATAAAACTTAATAAACTATGAAAAGAATTTTACTCTGGGGTATGCTTCTGATAAGCATAACCATGAATGCACGGGTAGAGACAGGAAATTTCTCTACTGATAAGAAAGAATATAACGGCCGGAATAAAGCATGGAACCCTCCGGCTAATGATGATTGTGAGAATGCAGTACAGCTTACCGTGAATTCAAATCTGAACTGTGGTGTTACTGTTGCAGGAACAACACTTGACGCTACAGATTCAGGATTAGCTCCAGCTCCTTGCTATGGAACTGCCGATGATGATGTATGGTATAAATTTACAGCAACTGCTTCAATTCATGTAATTTCTCTCAAAAATATTGTTTCTGTAGGAAGTGATAACTCTACCGATATGTATTTTCAGGTATTCAACGGGACTTGTGGTAATCTGACGAGCATTAAATGCTCTGATCCTGAAGAAAATATTGTAAGAGACCTTACACCGGGAGAAACCTATTATATCCGGGTGTACAGCTATTATGGAGCAGGCAGGGCTCAGACTTTTAATATTTGTGTAGGGATGCTGCCTCCACCTGTAGCGAATGATGAATGTTCCGGAGCGGTAACTTTAACAGTTAATGCAGATCTTTTTTGTGGTAATAAAACGTCAGGAACTACAATAGGTGGTACAGATTCTGGTATTGATCCGTGTGAAGGCGAATCAGATGATGATGTCTGGTATAAATTTACTGCGGTAGAAACTTCTCATGCTATATCATTAAGCAATGTAGATTCTATCTATGGATATGATTCTCCTATGTTTGAAATATTTAGCGGTTCATGTGGTGCCTTAACCAGTATCGGATGCTCAGATTATGAAACCTCTCAGATTCTCACCGGACTGAATCCCGGAGAAACTTATTATATAAGAATATTCAGTGATGCTGAAGGGTTTAATACTTTTGATATTTGTATAGGGACTCTTCCTGATGCTCCTCCTGCTAATGATGAATGTTCAGGAGCTGTAGCATTGACGGTGAATTCAGATATGAGCTGCAGTAATAAAATTTCAGGACATACCGCTGAGGCTACAGATTCAGGCATTGATCCTTGTGATGGTGAGGCAGATGATGATGTATGGTATAAGTTTACTGCAGTAGGTACTTCTCATATTGTCTCAATAAGTAATGTGGCTGCTGTTTCCGGATATGGAGGAGCTTTCTTTGAAGTTTTCAGCGGAGCATGTGATACTCTTACCAATATTGTATGTTCAGACTATGAAGACTATCAGGTTCTTTCCGGATTGACACCTGGTGAGACGTATTACATAAGAGTATTCAGTATGTATGACGGAGCTATTACTTTTGACTTATGTGTAGGCACATTACCTCCTGCACCAGCTAATGATGCATGCTCCGGAGCTCTTTCTGCAACAGTATTCCCATACAGCTATACTCAGGCTGATGCGGCGGGTGCTACCAATAATGACGGATTTATTGAAAGCTGTACAGATGAGGGAATGAATGACGGAACATGGTTCACATTTACCGGAACTGGAAGTACTTTTGATATTTCAGTTACGATGCCTTCTGGAAGTTCTTTTGATCCTAAGATTGGGGTATACAGTGGAAGCTGTGATAATTTAACCTGTGTAGGAACGGCAGATGATGGATTGTCAGGAGGTGCAGAAGCAATTTCTGTTCAAACCACGGCTGGAACTGTTTATTATGTAAATGTGGGTAATTATAGTGCTTATTCGGATAATATGGAGGGAGAATTTACCATTGCAATCAAAAATGCATCTCTTGGAACTTCAGAAGTTTCTAAAGAAAAAGATAAGATCAAGGTATATCCGAATCCGTTTACAGATGTATTGAATATTGCAGATATTTCAAAAGTGGGATCCATTACTATTTCTGATGTATCAGGAAGACAGGTGAAAAATATAAATGTACCTTCCTCCGTACTTCATTTGGAAGATCTTAAACAAGGTATGTATCTGGTGATTTTAAATATGAAAGACGGATCAAAGCAGACTGTGAAAGTAATCAGAAAATAATATTTTAATTTTTAATAATGAACGGCAGCTCAAAAGGCTGCTGTTTTTTTTGATATGTGGTGGCCAGATGATAACCTGATAAGGTCGATGGTTTTGTTTTTTCATCCAATCTGTTGTTGTAATTGAACGGTGTGATCATCAGCTTTTCCTGTGATGTAAAATATCAAAAAGGAGGGAAATACTGTTTTTTTCTTTATTTTGTGAAATATGAAATATTTATTTATATCGGATGTTTTTTTAATTTTAATTGGGGTTTTGTGCTTAATTATTGTTAATTTAGTTGTCTAAACACTAAAATATACTAATCTATGAAAAAACTTCTATTTTCATGTTTGTTAATGCTAAGCATGATCATGAATGCCCAGATTGACTTGGGCACAGGAAGTACGAGTGTAGGAGTTGCCCCTATAAGTACTTATTACGGATATTCTTATGTCCAGCAGATCTTCACAAAACAGGAAATTAATGCCAATGCAGCAGGTAATATTACCGGGCTTAAATTTTACCTGAGTCCCAATGCGGTTCTTACCAATTCTTCTGACTGGACTGTTTTTCTGGGACATACTTCAAAAACGAACTTTACCTCTGAAAGTGACTGGATTCCAGCGGCTGGTCTTACAGAGGTGTATACAGGATCAATTTCCCAAAACAATGGAGTAGTGGAAGTTACTTTTGCAGTTCCTTTTCCCTACAACAATACCCAGAATCTGGTAGTGGCTGCTCAGGAAAATTCATCGGGATATGACTCCAATGGTTTCAGTGAAGCTTTTTATGTGTATAATCTTTCGGCTGCAGGATCTTCTCTTTATTATAGGAATGATGATGATCCTTTTGATACAGCGAATCCGGAAGACGGAAACTTAAGTAGCAATAAATCCGTTATTACTATTATGGGGCTTGCTCCTAGTTCTATACCGGCATGTCCTGTTGTGGCATATCCTGCCAATAATGCACAGTTTGTTCCATTATCTCCTAATATTACCTGGAACGCACCAACGGGTGCTCAAAGCTATAAAGTATCTATAGGAACTACGCCGGGGGGAACAAATGTTGTTAACCAGGAATCGGTAGCAACAACAAGCTTTACCCCTTCCACTCCTCTGGCTGCCAATACGACTTATTACCTTAAAGTGACTGCTGTAGGAGCGGGAGGAGAATCTGCAGGCTGCTCAGAAATTACCTTTAAAAGCGCACCACCTCCACCCGCAAACGATGAGTGTACAAGCGCTGTTGAGCTTACTGTAAGTGCTAATATCCAGTGTAGTAATCCTACTTCCGGATATACGTTAGGTGCTACAGACTCAGGAGTAGCTACGGGTACTTGTTCCGGAAATCCTGATGATGACGTATGGTATAAATTTACTGCTACAGCTTCCACTCATTTCATCTCGCTTAGCAATATCGTTTCTATAGGAAGTACAGATACTACAGATACTTATTTCCAGGTTTTAAGTGGCGCATGCGGCAATATGTCGAATGTATTCTGTTCAGATCCTGCAACAGCACTTGTTAATGATCTTACACCAGGAGATACTTACTACATAAGAGTATACAGTTATGGAGGAGCTGGCAGAGCCCAGAGCTTTAACATCTGCGTAGGTACCTTGCCTCCACCTCCCGCTAATGATGCATGTTCAGGTGCACTGGCAGCAACAACATTCCCATATAGCTATACACAAACTGACGCAGGCGGTGCAACGAATAATGATGGATTTATTGAAGTTTGTACTGATGGAACAATGAATGATGGTACGTGGTTTACCTTTACAGGAGACGGAGATACTTACAATATTTCAGTATCAATGCCAGCGGGAAGTTCATTTGATCCGGAAGTAGGGGTTTACAGTGGAAGCTGTGATAACCTTACCTGTGAAGATTCTATGGATGATAACGGTTCAGGAGGTACCGAAACCGTTTCTATACCTACTGTTGCCGGAACAGTTTATTATGTAAACGTAGGCAACTACAGCGGTTTTACAGATGAAATGGAATGGCCGTTTACCATCAATATCAGTAAAGGAGCTCTTAGTACAGCAGAAACAGCTAAAGCGAAAGACGCAGTTAAAGCATACCCGAATCCGTTTACAGATGTGCTGAACATCTCGAAAATAGAACTGGTAAAAGCCGTTTCCATTTCAGATGTTTCCGGAAGATTGGTGAAAACAATTGATAATCCTTCTTCTACTCTTCATTTAGGAGACTTAAAACAAGGACTTTATTTTGTTACATTACAAATGAAAGACGGATCTAAACAGACCATCAAAGCAATCAAAAAATAAAATAACATATTGTATCATTGTATAATAAAAAAGACGGCTCCAGCCGTCTTTTTTATTACTTATCATTCATTACTCATTACTCATTATTTATCTGGTACCGGCTGTATATCCCCTGTGTTCATCAGGTCAAATAGGGTAGGGAAAAAAGTGACTAGTATAAAATAAATGATAATCATTAACACAATCAGGGCAAATAGAATAATGACCAGACTGTTGGGTTTGTTTTTCTTTTTTGGTTCCATGATATTGTGATATTGGGTTAATAATTCAGTATTTACCTCATATCAAGCTAATTTCTTGCCACACTGCTTACAATACCTGGCATCATCATCAATATCTTCATTACCGCAACGGTCACAAACCTTTTCCAGATTCTGTCTTTTATTCCGCATTTCCGCGGTTACAATTCCAGTAGGAACAGCAATAATAGAATACCCGGCAAGCATCAGAATGACTGCAAAAAACTTACCCAGAGGAGTAATAGGGGAAACGTCTCCATATCCAACGGTTGTTACAGTAACTACCGCCCAGTAAATGGATTGCGGAATGGTTTCAAACCCAGGCCTGCCTCCTTCTACCATAAACATCATAGAGCCCACAATGACCGAAAAAATAATCAGAAACAGAAGGAAAATATAAATCTTTCTGGAACTGTTCTTCAGTGCCCTTACGATGAGGTAACCGTCATTCATAAAATCAAGCAGGTTGAAGATTCTGAAAATTCTAAGCATTCTGAGCATTCTGAAGATCAGGAAATATTTTGTTATCGGGAAAAAGAGACTCAGATAAAAAGGAACCAGTGCAAGAAAATCAATAATTCCGAAAAAACTGAAGACATAATGTTTTTTATTTTTTACTACAGCAATACGCATCAGGTATTCTGCGGAGAAAAACAGGGAAATAATCCATTCCAGAATCAGAAACGTATAATGGAATCTTTTGTCAAGTTTGGGCACACTTTCCATCATAATGATTGCTGTACTTGCAAGAATTAAAGATAAAAGGATGATGTCAAACAGCTTTCCGAGCCTTGTATCGGAGCGGTAAATTATACGATAAAGGAATCTTTTCCAGAGTTTATCTTCAGGAACAAGGTTATGCTCTCTTTCCATTTCAAAATCAGTATTTCACGGCAAAGTTAATAATTTCCCCTATAGGCCAGGTAAATATACGATTGTTACTATATATCTTCAAATGTTAAAAGTTTTTCTGTCATTTAAAAGTGAATTATTTTATATTATTGTCATGGTTTTCAGTGACTTATGTTTTGTAATTTACGAAAATAATATGAGAATTAAAAACTTATTTTTTAACATAAATTAAGATTCAATATGTAATTTTATTCTACAAAAACAAACATTATGAGAAAAATTTTAATTTCGTGGATCTCAATTTTTATGTACAGTATTTTATACACACAAGTTGGGATCAATACAAGCTCTCCAAACGGAGCAGCCGTATTGGATATTGTTTCCAATCAGAAAGGCCTTCTTATTCCACGTCTTACTGATGCAGATAGAGATACCTATCTGGCTGATAATACTACAGCTACTATACCTCCGGCTGGAATGCCGAACCCTAATCTTATCGCGGGCACTCTTATTTTTAATACAACATCAAATAATTTCCAGTACTGGGATGGCCTTCTCTGGAGGCAACTTTTTGTTCCCACATCATCTCAGGCTGGTAACGACGGTGTCGTTAAAATAAATTCTGGAAACGCAGATGTAAAACCTTCCCTCAGTCTGAATGGATCAGGTAGTGGTTATGGACCAAGGCAGCAGGTAGTATACACCACTCCATTAGTCTTCGCTACAAGCCCTACAACGAGCTGGCCGGAAACAACAGTTCCTTTCCCCGGAACTACAGCCAATATCTATAATTCAGGCAAATGGAGAGAAAATGAAATTTATGGCCAGGTTCACGTTTGGAGACTTATTGTGAATGTGGCATCTGGAGCCAATTCTTCAGGATCTGTAAAAGCTACCTTTAAAAATCCGGATTCAGGGTTTGAAATCAACTCTATCCAGCTTGTTCCCAGCGGGTCGGCATCCGGAAACATTCTTACTTTCTACTTTTACACTATTGCAGATGCTGCCAGTCTTGATCCGGGTAGAGGATATCAACTTTTCCTTGAAGCAGACTTAACATGTACTGCAGTAGTAGACTCCTTTACCAGGGTATCCTTATTTAAAGATTGAAAGAATTTGGATAGGTTTTAGTTTGAAACTCAGCCGGCTTCAACAGGCCGGCTTTTTTTTTATTGCTTCAGAAATACTTTCCGGGTTTTTCTAAAAATCAATATCTTCGCTGAAACTGAAAATTTATACAATGAAGCTAAAAACAGTTATTTCAAGAATTGAAGAGGAGATCAGTATAAGGCAGGCGGAAGATTTTGATAACGTGGGTTTACTGTGTGGTGTTCCTGACCGAGATGTTTCAGGAATTCTGGTGTGTCACGATGCACTGGAAAATGTAGTGGAGGAAGCTATTCAGAAAAACTGTAATCTGATTGTCTGCTTTCATCCCATCATCTTTTCCGGATTGAAATCTATTACAGGAAAAAACTATGTGGAAAGAGCGGTTTTAAAAGCGATTGAAAATAAAATTGCCATTTACGCAGTACACACGGCATTCGATAATGATTTCTTCGGAGTGAATCATGGGATCTGCAGCCATCTGGGACTGAAGAATATGAAAATCCTTCAGCCTAAAGAAAATAATCTGAAGCAGCTGACGGTTTTTGTACCTTCAGAGTTTTCCGAGAAAGTAAAAGAAGCCATGTTTGCTGCAGGAGCCGGAAGTATAGGATTTTATGACGAATGCAGTTTTACGGTGAACGGAAACGGAACATTCAGACCGGTAGAGGGCTCCAATCCATTTTCCGGACAGCAGAATATCCGTGAAAATGCTGATGAAAATATGATCTCAGTTATTTTTGAAGGGTACAAACAAGGGCAGATTGTGACCGCAATGAAGCAGGCACATCCTTATGAAGAAGTAGCCCACCATATCTACAGTCTGGATAACAAAAATCATCATGCAGGACTGGGAATGTACGGAGAGCTGGACGAGCCTATGGAAGAAAAAGATTTCTTACAACTGGTGAAAGAAAAATTTGGTCTTGAAATGATCAGGCATTCCGCATTCAATAATAAAAAAATCAAAAGGGTAGGGGTTTTGGGAGGTTCCGGAGCAAGCGGGATCAGGTCTGCTTTATCCAAAAAATGTGATGCTTATCTTACCGGAGATATCAAGTACCACGATTTTTTCCTGGCAGAATCTAAAATGCTGATCTGTGATATAGGGCACTATGAATCAGAACAATTGGTTACCCAACAATTATTTGAAATTTTGTCACAAAAATTTAGTACATTTGCAATTTCAAAATCTATTGAAAAAACAAACCCAGTAAATTATTTCATTTAAATATGGCAAAAACCAACGATATTTCAGTTGAAGAAAAATTAAGAGCTTTATACGATTTACAGATCATTGATTCAAGATTGGATGAAATCCGAAATACCAGAGGAGAATTGCCAATTGAAGTTGAAGATCTTGAAATTGAGATTGAAGGACTTGAAAAAAGAGCTGAAAAATTTCATGCAGACATTAAGGATCAGGACGACCAGATCAAGACAAAGCATGAAGTAATCAACCATGCGAAAACTTTAATTGAAAAATACAAATCTCAGCAGGATAATGTAAGAAACAATAAAGAGTTTGAGGCATTAGGAAAAGAAATGGAATTCCAGGATCTTGAAATTCAGCTTGCTGAAAAAAGAATTAAAGAATTCGGAGCTAAAATTGCTCATAAAAATGAAACTTTAAGTGAACTGAATGCAAAGATAGATGATCTTAAGAATCACTTGAAATTCAAAAAAGAAGAATTAGACGGTCTGATCTCTGAAACTCAGAAAGAAGAAGAATATCTGATTGAGAAGTCTAAAGAATTTGCAAGCCAGATTGACGAAAGATTATTGGCTTCTTACAACAGAATCAGAACCAACTCTATCAACGGTCTTGCAGTAGTAGGATTGGAAAGAGGAGCTCCTAAAGGTTCATTCTTCACTATTCCACCTCAAAAGCAAATGGAAATTGCCCAGAGAAAGAAAATCATCATTGATGAGCACTCTGGAAAAATCCTTGTTGATGATGAGTTGGTAATGGAAGAAAACGAAAAAATGAAATCTGTAATTAAATTCTAATTACCGGTTTTTAAAATAACAGAACTGCTTCAGAAATGGAGCGGTTTTTTTTATATTATGGGAAGCCAAATAAAATAAATAAATCAGATCAATATTTACTCTTAATAACTTCCCTCTTCCAGCATTTTAACATTGTATAATCTTAGAGATCAATTATTTTTAGGGACATAGCCTTCTTTTATCGTTACATTTCCGAAAGAATCTATGTAGGCAAAGGCTTCACCATAGTTTTCATAAAAAGACTGAAGGCCTACAAAATTTTTCTCAGAGGAAAGCCTGTGGCTATAAATCAGCGGGAGGATTTGTTTTCCGGTATTATCGTAAATCCCGAATTTCGATTTTTGGGCTACCAAAAAGAAATCCAGTTCCGTATTTCGAATGAAGCTGAACTGTGTAGGAATAATTTCCTTACCTCCTTTTACATCATATACTCCCCATTGTTTATTACCTGTTTCAGGGGATTTTCTGGCTACATGTACATATCCCGTCATCGCTGATTCGGTAATCATATCATAGATGTTATTGAGGATGATTTTGTAGTTATTATCCATGATTCCGTATTTTCCGTCTTTCTTAAAGTAGATAAAATGATTGGGATGGTTGGCTGACATGGAAGGCTCAAAAGTAAGGATGGGCTGATTAGAAGCAACGAAGGCTTCCGGCAGAATTTCATCATAGATAAAATCAGAAATGACTTTTCCTTCTTTCACAATGGCCAGCTTATCTTTTTTTCTTAAAAACAAGAAAGGCTCTGAATGTTGTTCAAAAGAATTTACCCAGTAAATGATCTCATCATAATCCACGTTAAAGTTTATTTTTTTTCCATCCAAGGTCATCAAATCTTCTGTCTGTTCCTTTACATCACCTGTATTGACCACTCCTTTTGCATAGTAATCAGAGGCAGCGATAAAATTATATTTAAAATCTGTAATCGGCTTAAGATCTTTGGTGAAAAGAGCTGCTTTATTATGTTGATTATGAACGACCACCGCTACATTTTTATCATTTCCTATATCATTAAAATAATGCATAGCTTCTTTTATGATGAGGTTTCCTTTCAGATCATAGGCGTATTTTTTATAATCATCGGTTCCGGCGACAAGAAACTGTGCTTTTTCCATATAATTGACATAGCTGAACTTCGCCGGAATAACCATTTTTGATGACGACAGATCATACACTCCGAATTTATTTTTATCCGCAGGGCTGGCCACCATAAAGAGGGTATTGGTGAGAGGGATAACTTTCCTAAACTTTTTAGACAGTTTATAGATATCGGGGTTATTGTCAAGAGGTGTAGTTCCCTGAAGCTTATACAGACTTTCCTTATGTTTGATCTGTTCGCCTTTTTTATTGAGATAGATAGAAGATTCTCCCTGTTTTGCCTTGAAGATAGAATCTTTAAAAATCCTTGATTCAAACTTTTCCGGTTGGATTCTTTTGGCTACAGGCAGGTATTCTTCAAACCAGAGATGGTCATAGATAAAAGGAGTTTTCGGGCTGCCGTAATAATCGGAAATGGCCCATCCTTTTTCATTTTGAAGAAGGAAATGATCATGATAGCCGGGAAGTCCGGTCCAGGTATTATAGATTCCTCGGATTTGTTTATATTCATTTTTAAGGATCTCTTTCCCATAAAGGTCTATTACTCCAAGCTTATTGTCTTTAACGGTTCCTGCATAAATTAAAAGCGGATTAAGGCTGATCGTATCGAACTTTCCTATACCGTCATAGCCTTTTTCTTTTTTCAGCTTTACATACTCGGATTGGAGAAGAGTTCCGGTTTTATCGGTCTGAAGCTTTTTTTGTGAAGCCAGAGGAACAGATAAACATAAAAATGCAAGCAAGGAACTTTTAAAATGGGTATAATGTGTAAACATGGTTATATTTTCTGAAATCAAAGGTTCAAAGATAAAGAAATCTTATGCTGTTTTAATACAAAATAAAAACCGCTTCAGTTGAAGCGGTTTCTTTATCATTCATGATGCTCATACATTTTATTGTAGAGATCAATAAATTTTTCTTTAATGGCTTTTCTTTTCAGCTTCAGGGTAGGAGTAAGCAGACCTCCGTCAATGCCCCAAACTTCAGGAGTGAGCTCAATTTTTTTGATCTTTTCCCAGTTTCCAAGATGTTCGTTGATGCCGTCTATTTCTTTTTCAATTCTTGCTTTCAGTTCAGGGCTTTTAGCAATTTCTGCCGGAGTAGAACCAATATTTAAATTATTTCTCATCGCCCAGTTCTTGGCAAACTCGAAATCTGGCTGTACCAATGCGCATGGCATTTTCTCACCATCACCTACCACCATGATCTGCTCGATGAATTTAGAAGCTTTGGCTAAATTTTCAATGGTTTGAGGAGCAATATATTTACCTCCGGATGTTTTAAACATCTCTTTTTTACGATCTGTGATCTGAAGGAAACCTTCACTGTCGATGTGGCCAATATCTCCGGTTTTAAAGAATCCGTCATCGGTAAAGGCTTCTTTGGTCATCTCTTCATTTTTGAAATATCCTTTGAAGACAGAAGGTCCTTTTACCGTAATTTCACCATCTTCCTGGATCTTTACCTGTAGATTATCCAACGGAGGGCCTACCGTTCCGATTTTCATTTTATTCACACTGTTTACAGAGATTACAGGAGACGTTTCCGTTAAACCATATCCTTCCAGAATCGGAATTCCGGCGTTCTGGAACATCAGATTTAATCGTGTAGATAAAGCTGCAGAACCAGAAACCAATGTAATGATCTCACCTCCCAAACCTTCTCTCCACTTAGAAAATACCAGTTTGTCAGCAATGATCTGCTGTAATCCGGAAGGCTTGGAAACTTCCTTCTTTTTATTGATAAGATTCAGCGCCCAGAAAAATATTTTTGATTTAAGACCGCCGGCTGAAGACCCTGTATTATAGATTTTGTCGTATACTTTTTCAACCAGTCTTGGCACTACGCTCATGTAATGAGGCTTCACTTCTTTCACGTTTTCCCCCATCTTATCGATGCTTTCTGCAAAGTATACGGAGAAACCGTTGTATTGGAAAAGATAGAAAAGCATTCTTTCAAAAATATGACAGATCGGAAGAAAGCTCAGAACTCGGGTATCCTTATAATCTAAACTATTTTTCTTAGGAATTCTCGGAACAGAACCTAAAACATTGGAAACAATATTGTGGTGGGTAAGCATTACCCCTTTTGGTCTTCCCGTCGTTCCGGAAGTATAAATAATAGTCGCCAGATCCTCAGCGTTGATCGCATTGGAAAGATCCTCAACTTCAATTTGTGTTGAATCATCTTCACCAAGATCCAGAATTTCTCTCCAGTTAGCTGCTCCGCTTATCGTATCGAAAGTGAAGATCCCCTGTAGAGTAGGAATGTTATGTTTTACCTTCATTACCTTAGCAAGAAGCTCTTTATCTGAGACAAAACAGTATTGTATTTCGGCATTATTAAAGATGAATTCGTAATCTTCAGGAGAAATACTCGGATAAACAGGTACGGAAACTACCCCGATCTGGGATAGTCCGAAATCCATAATCGCCCATTCCGTACGGGAATTTGTTGTGATCAAAGCAATTTTGTCACCAGGTTTTATACCCAGCTTCAGAAGCCCCCTGGATATCTTGTTGCCTTCATTGATAAACTCCTGTGTTGAAGTTTTTTTCCATTCACCCTGATATTTGGTCACAAACATATCCGTTTTAGGAAATTTTTCTAAAGCGTAATGTGGAATATCGAATAATCTCTTTATCGTCATGATTTTTTAAGTAATATTTAAAGAAATCTAAATATAAGCATTTTTTTTAATTGCAGATAGCAGAAACGACTAATTGAAAATTAATTGAATGCCTGCCATAATATATAAATCCGTAAAGCTTCTTCAGGATCTCAGGAATATTAAAAACACAGTTTCATCTTTTTTACAGATTTCTAATTACCGATTCTATTTTCAGATTTCGCCAAAAAGTGTAAATTTACGGCTATCTAATTATTATTTTTTATGGACTTTAATTTATCCGAAGAACAGCTGATGATTCAGCAGGCTGCAAGAGATTTTGCGCAAAACGAACTATTACCTGAAGTTATTGAAAGAGACCGCGACCAGAAATTCCCTACAGAACAGGTGAAGAAAATGGGTGAAATGGGACTTTTAGGAATGATGGTGGATCCTAAATACGGTGGTGCAGGTATGGACAGCGTTTCTTACGTTCTGGCAATGGAGGAGATCGCAAAAATAGATGCTTCTGCAGCAGTGGTAATGTCTGTAAACAATTCATTGGTATGTGCAGGTCTTGAAAAGTTTGCTTCTGAAGAGCAGAAAGTAAAATATCTTACGCCTCTTGCAAGCGGACAGGTAATTGGTGCTTTTGCATTATCTGAGCCTGAAGCGGGTTCTGATGCGACTTCTCAGAAAACAACAGCTGAAGATAAAGGAGATTACTATCTTTTAAACGGGATTAAAAACTGGATTACGAATGGTGGAACTGCTTCTTACTATATCGTCATTGCACAGACAGATCCTGAGAAAAAACATAAAGGAATCAACGCTTTCATCGTAGAAAGAGGTTGGGAAGGTTTCGAGATCGGAGCAAAAGAAGATAAACTGGGAATCAGAGGAAGTGATACGCACTCTTTGATCTTCAATAACGTAAAAGTTCCGAAAGAAAACAGAATCGGTGAAGACGGTTTCGGATTCAACTTTGCAATGGCAGTACTTAACGGAGGAAGAATTGGTATTGCTTCTCAGGCTTTAGGAATTGCATCAGGAGCTTATGAACTGGCTTTAAAATATGCAAAAACAAGAAAAGCTTTCAAAACAGAAATCATCAACCACCAGGCAATTGCTTTCAAATTAGCAGATATGGCTACTCAGATCACGGCAGCAAGAATGTTATGTTTCAAAGCTGCTTGTGAGAAAGATGCAGGAAAAGATATCTCTGAAAGTGGTGCAATGGCAAAATTATACGCTTCTCAGGTGGCTATGGATACTACCATTGAAGCTGTACAGATTCACGGTGGATACGGATACGTAAAAGAATACCACGTAGAAAGACTGATGAGAGATGCGAAGATTACGCAGATCTATGAAGGTACTTCTGAGATCCAGAAAATTGTGATCTCCAGAAGCATCGCAAAATAAAAATAACATCAACACACTGCTTATGAAAAAATCTTTGTGGATCACCCTCGGAGTTGTCCTTTTGCTGATAGGAGTATTTGTATGGTATAAATTTTTCTTCGTTTTCGGAGAAGGAGTAAAGTCCGGATATCTGAATTACGCCATGAAAAAAGGCTATGTCTTCAAAACCTATGAAGGAAAGCTGATTCAGGAAGGATTCGGAAGAGGAAAAACAGGCACGGTAACGAGCTATGAGTTTGAATTTTCTGTAGAAGATCCTGAAATTTTCAAGCAATTGGAAACCAACAGCGGAAAAACTTTTGATCTTCATTATAAGGAATACAACGGAACGCTTCCGTGGAGAGGAAATACAAAGTTTATTGTAGATAAAGTAGTGAATATGAAATAAAATGAAAGGCTCCTGAAAGGGAGCCTTTGCATTACAAACCACTTTTTATAATATATTTATAGTTTACCCCGATTATGAGAACAGGGCAAACCCAATATTTGAAACAGATCATAAAATATTATTGTTTGTTTCAACATCATTTTATGAATAGTTAAATATAGAAAGAACAGACTGTACGGATCGCTGATTTTTATTAAAATAATATTAAAAAATACAGGAGTTGAAATACACTTGAAATTTACGATCATAAACAATAAAAAATCCGCCTCAGGAGACGGACTATAAAAATCTAATGTGAATTGTTATCAGGAATATTTTTGTTTCTCTTTTTATAAAAATAATATCCGATACCGGCAATAAGGAACAGTGGCCATAGTGGAAGAAGGAAAAGGAAAATAGAAGTAATCACATTCCAGCCTGAAGAAATAGCTGCCATTGATTTCCCTCCGAAAGTTTCAGATTCTTTCCCATAGGCTTTATCAGTAAGTGTTACTGCAATAGTACATATCGTATTATCTGAGTAATGATCTCCGGAAGCCTGGATGTTTTTACTTTCAATCGTTCCAATATTACTTAGATCATCCATCAGATTATCAAAATTCCGGATAGGCACCTTGATTTCCATATAATATGATTTCTCGTTGGCTTCTTCAGAAGATTGTCTGTCTGAGTATTCAGAAGCAACATAAGAGAGCGCTTCACTTTTTACAAAACCGTTGTTTTTTATCGTTTCTTCTTTAATAACATCTTTTATCGTTTCAGTATTATCAGCTGTTATGGACAGTTCTCCGGATTTCACCAGTCTGTTTTTTACAGCCAGCTCATAACTGTCGTTTTTAGGTTTGTCTTTGTATACAACTTTGGTTTCTTTAATTACTTTTGGAGCCGGTACATTCACTACAATCTTCTCAGATTTCTTTTCCGTGGAATCTTTTTTCTCCGTTTTAGATGTCAGTTTTGCAGACGCGATTTTATCTGATAAAGAATCTACTGTTTTTGCTGTATTTTCTATTTTCTGCTGAATATCCTCCTTGGTATCGTCAAAATCTTTTATTCTTACATTGGCAGAATCCATAAGCTTTCCAGCTTCATTACTTATTGAGTTAGCTGTTTCTGTCATTGCTGAAGCAGTACTGTCTGCTGAATGAACAGCACCTTCTATTTTTGATTGTGCCGTTTCTCCCTTTTTACAGGTAATAAATGTCAGAGATATTGCTGCTAGTAATATGAACTTTTTCATAATAGTAATTTTTTGATGAAGTAAAATTAAGACCGGATCTTTTGTAGCGCTTGTAAATAGAATGTATTATACTGGTAAAATTTCAATATTCAGATTTTCAGCACTTTGTATTTGTTTTACAAAAGATTTACAAAGCTGCCGGATGGAAAAAAGATTAAGAAAATTACATGTTGTAATAAAAGACCTGTCCAATCTGCCAGATTCGCGAGAGAAAAACCAATCTATTTATATGTTGGAAAGCGCAAAGCCGCAAGGACTTTAAACTATCATGCTGCTTTTAAGGCGTAAAAAAATCAAAGATTTTTAGCAAAGATTTAGGCTTGATTATGTGGTATACAATTTTATCGGAGATAATCTTGCACCTTATTTTAGATGGTATAAAAAATAAATTGTGTCCTTTAGTTTCCCAACAAACAAAAAATCCGCAGAAAATTTCTACGGATTATTATGTTTTAGCTTTTTAAAGCTTTATTTAACTATTCTGAAATTCACTGATGAAATGCAGTTTCACATTCGGGAATTTCTCCTGCGTCATATGAATAGTGAATGAAGAATCAGCAAGGAATACCAGCTGGTTGTACTTATCTCTCGCAAGGAATCTTTGTTTTAATCTCGCAAACTCTTTAAATTCTTCAGATTTTTCATCTGCTTCTACCCAGCATGCTTTGTGCATTGAAAGCGGTTCATAGGTACATTTTGCTCCATATTCATGTTCCAGACGGTACTGGATTACCTCGTACTGAAGGGCACCTACTGTTCCGATGATCTTTCTGCCGTTCATTTCTAAGGTAAATAACTGGGCTACACCTTCATCCATCAACTGATCAATACCTTTGGAAAGCTGTTTGGCTTTCAGCGGATCGTTGTTGTTGATATAACGGAAATGCTCAGGAGAGAAGCTAGGAACACCTTTAAAGCTTAGCTTTTCACCACCGGTTAATGTATCCCCGATTCTGAAACTTCCTGTATCATGAAGACCTACAATATCGCCCGGGAAACTTTCATCTACCACTTCTTTTTTGTCGGCAAAGAATGCGTTTGGAGAAGAGAACTTCATTTTTTTTCCTTCTCTTACCAATAAATAATTTTCATTTCTTTTGAATGTTCCGGAAACAATTTTTACGAAAGCAAGTCTGTCCCTGTGCTTAGGATCCATATTCGCGTGGATCTTGAAAACGAATCCTGTGAAGGTATTTTCTTCAGGCTTCACAATACGGGTATCACTTTCCTTAGGCTGCGGCATCGGCGCAATTTCAATAAAGGCATCCAGAAGTTCACGCACTCCGAAATTATTTAAAGCAGAACCAAAGAAAACAGGCTGTAAATCACCTTTCATATAATCTTCACGGCTGAATTCCGGGTATACGGATTGTACCAGTTCAAGCTCATCCCTTAATGTTTGAGCGGCTTTTTCCCCGATTACCTCATCAATAGAAGGATCATTAATGTCGTCAAACTTTATCGTTTCACCAACCTTCTGCTTCTTTTCTTCCAAAAACAGCTGAATGTTGTTTTCCCAGATATTATAAATTCCCTGGAAGTCACTTCCCATACCAATCGGAAGGGAAAGCGGAACAACACTTAATCCCAGTTTCTGTTCTACTTCATCCAGAAGATCGAAAGCATCCTTACCCTCACGGTCAAGCTTGTTGATGAAAACCAGCATAGGAATATTTCTCATTCTGCACACCTGAACAAGTTTTTCAGTCTGCTCTTCGACCCCTTTTGCAACGTCAATAACAACAATTACAGAATCTACGGCAGTTAAGGTTCTGTAGGTGTCTTCAGCAAAGTCTTTGTGACCAGGAGTATCCAGAATATTAATCTTATGGCCTTTATATTCAAATGCCAATACGGAAGTTGCTACAGAAATTCCTCTCTGTCTTTCAATTTCCATAAAGTCGGAGGTGGCTCCTTTTTTTATTTTATTGGATTTTACCGCACCTGCTTCCTGAATAGCACCCCCAAAAAGAAGAAGCTTTTCAGTAAGAGTTGTTTTTCCGGCATCCGGGTGGGAGATAATCCCAAAGGTTTTTCTTTTTTGTATTTCTTTGATTAAGTCTGACATATCGTATTTTGAAGTTACAAAAATCGTGATTTTTTACGAGGTTTTCAAATCTGATGAACTTCTATTTTGAAAATAAACCTATAAATAAGTAAAATACATAGATTAAACCGATAACAATGGCAAAAGCTACCATTGTTATTATCCATTCAAATTTTCCAAATTTTGGGGAAGGAGGGGGTTCCGGTGTCAGATATTCTTCCAAAGTCCGACTGTTTATTTTAAGATCAGGCCGGAAAGTCTGTACACCCAGCAGGAAATGCCGGTAAAGCTCATATTTATTTTTGAAACTATAATAATTGTTATTGAAACTGATCTGGCTCATTACCGTTCCTCCGGATTTATCATACTTAAAAACAAGGAGCGAGTGTGTGAAATACGGCTGATAACCGGTTCTGCTGCTTACATCAGAAAGATACCTGTCGTTGGATGAACAGAGGTCAGAATATTGTAAAGAGGAAATAAGTCTGTTTTCAACATTATACATACCTATTCCTTTTTCATCTACAACCACTCTGTGGTAATCATTTTTTCTGCCTTTGGTCATGTAGATTATAAGAAATACAGAAACAGCAATAAGGACAATTCCTGCAATAAGGAGAATAAAAAACTGATCTGGCTTGTTATAAAGGTAACTGGTAAATCCATAGTCCAAGACTTCATAAAAAAGGGTAAGTATCACAACAGCGGTTGCAATAATCACGGCCCAGACAAGGGCGATTCCCAAATAAGTCAGCGGCCGGTTGATTTCCGATTCCAGAGTGGCAAACTTTTCCTGCATAATTAATCCATTAAGTGAATACCATCACCAGCCAGATCAATAATCCGGCAGTTAAAAATACAGCTAAAAACATCAGAAGCAAAAGCGAGGTTGAGCTTTTATCAAATACCTGCCAGGTTTCTTTGTCAATTGAATAGTCCCGGAAAACCTTCGGATCAATCTTCAGATCCGGCCGGAACGTTGAAATTCCTTTCAGAAAGTGAGCATACAAATGATAACGGTTGTTTACAACATGCATAGGCAGGCTCATTTCGATCTGTTTCACCACATGATCTGCCTTTTCATCCTGTACATGAAATTCAAGAAGGGATTTTAAGCCTTTAGAAGTACTGATGGTGGTAATGTCAAAATCCCGGCCTGAAGAAACAAGCTGGGTGTATAATATTCTGGTCACAACCTCATTATGGGCATTGTAATGGAAGAGACCACTATCATCAATCACAATTTTATTAGCCATCTTTTTTCTTTTCATACCATAAAACCAGACAGAAGGAGCCCAGATAAAACATAAAATCAGAAGACAGATGATTATCGGAACTGTTGTATTTTCCCATCCTCTTTTATAAATTCCATAAACAGGAAGTGCTCCGAAAATAACAAAACAGAATAGAAGAAGTCCATACAGAAGCCCGTTGACAAGCCACGTCGTCAATACACTGATTTTGGATTCAACTGCCGGGAAAAGTTTTTTCTGGTTCATTTTTCACTATGCTTCTCAAGAACAGACGAAAATAAGTATTTCCTTTTTTAGTTGCTTAAGGGTGGCAAAAAAATTATCTTTGTTTTTATTAAATTTTTTACAGAAATAGAATGGAAAATAGCAGATATCCGAAGTATACTTTCACATGGATCGGAGGTCTTGTTTTACTGGCAGGATTATTTATAGGGACAATGTCTGTTTCTTTTTTTAATCTTTTTTGGAAAATAGTTTTCAAAGAAAACCTGGAACTTAAAGAATGGTACCTTATGATAACCAATGCAGTCGGTTTTCTGACAGCAATCGCTTTCTTTGATTTTTTTATTGTAAGACCTTCCACGGGAAAGAAGCTTAATTTTAATTTTTCCACAACCAACTTCTATACTTACGTTCTGATTTTTCCTATGATGATCGGAATGATGTTCATTGCAGAATTTACCACTTCACTTATTCCTACAACAGGTCCGTTTTGGGGAGAATACTATGAATTTTTCTCTCAGTTGATGAACCAGCTTACTTTTGAACCCATCATGATGATCATTATGACGGTCATCATGGCTCCTATTTTTGAAGAAATTATCTTCAGGGGGATTATTCAGAAAGGATTGATGAATAAAGGAGTAAACCCTAAAAGAGCTATCTTTTATGCTTCAGTAATTTTTGGCCTGGTTCATGGAAACCCATGGCAGTTTGTAGGGGCAGTGCTTCTGGGATGCGTTCTGGGATTGGTGTATTATAAAACAAAATCATTGCTGCTGCCTATGCTGCTGCATGCTTTTAACAACCTGTGTTCATCACTGCTTATAACCTATACTAAAAATGAAAGCTTTGCAGAAGCATTTAAAATCCCGGAATGGGTAATACTTATGGTGGGAATCGTGTTGTTTTCACTATTTTACTATCTTTTTACAAAAAAATATAAAGTACATTACGCTGAAATTTAATAGGCAGAGAGAATCGGGAAAAAGAAAATTAAGTAAAAATGAATATAGATATGGAATTATTGGTTGCTACACACAACGAGCATAAAAAAGAAGAGATCCAGCAAATTCTGGGAAATGATTTTACAGTAAAAAGCCTTACGGATTATGCTATTCATGAGGAAATTATAGAGGACGGCGACTCGTTTAGCGCCAATGCTCTGATCAAAGCAAAATATTGTTTTGAAAAAACAGGGATTCCAAGTCTGGGAGATGATAGCGGACTGGCTGTTGAAGCACTGGACGGCAGACCCGGAATTTTTTCAGCCCGTTATGCAGGAGACCATGATTTTGCTAAAAATATAGAAAAAGTTTTAAGTGAGTTAGAAGGAACAGAAAACAGAAAAGCTTATTTTATCACAGTTCTTTGTTATTATGACGAAAATGGAGCTAAATATTTCGAAGGAAAAGTTCATGGAAATCTGTTAACAGAAAATAAAGGACATAAAGGATTTGGATATGATCCGATCTTCGTTCCTGAAGGATACGACAGAACCTTTGCTGAAATGAATCCTGAAGATAAAAATAAAATAAGCCACCGCAAACAGGCTTTGGATCTGTTTCTGGATTTTTTAAAAGTAAAAGATTAATATCAGATCTTTAAGATAATGCTGGCTGATAATATACAATTCCCTTCCATTGGTGGGGAATTTCCTTTTTTTATGGAGCCGGGAAATATAAAAACACAGAAGTATCATGATAAAGAATTATTTTTCGATTTTCTTGTCGTACATTTGTTTATAATAAACTATTGATTTGAGTACTTATTTAACGATATTAGGCTTTAATTCGGCAATTCCTACCATTAATTCTTCACCCACAGCCCAGCTGCTGGAAATAGAAGAAAGACATTTCCTGATTGATTGCGGGGAAGGAACACAGGTACAGCTGAGAAAAGCCAAAGCAAGGTTTTCAAAGATCAACCATATTTTTATTTCGCATCTTCACGGTGATCATTGTTTTGGGCTGCCGGGATTGATTGCTTCATTCCGTTTGCTTGGGAGAGAAAATCCCCTCCATGTTTATGGCCCGAAAGGAATCAAGAAAATGCTGGAAACTATTTTTCAGATTACAGAAACCCATCGTGGTTTTGAAGTCGTATATCATGAACTGGATAAAGACTATTCAGAAAAAATTTATGAAGACAACAGGGTAGAGGTATACACCATTCCTTTAGACCACAGAATCTATTGTAATGGCTATCTTTTCAGGGAAAAACCGAAAGAAAGACATCTGAATATGAAGGAAATTGCCAAATACAGTGAAATAGAAACCTGTGATTATCATAATCTCAAAGCAGGAAAAGATTTCGTGCTTAGTGATGGATATGTTCTTAAAAACGAAGTGCTTACTGTAGATCCTGCTCCTCCGGTTTCTTACGCATTCTGCAGCGATACCCGTTATCTGGAAAGTGTGATTCCGATCATTAAAAATGTAACGGTTCTTTACCATGAATCTACCTTCCTTCACGATCTGAAAGAAATGGCAGATTATACAGGACATTCTACAGCATTGGAAGCTGCAATGATTGCTCAGAAAGCGCAGGTAGGAAAATTAATTTTGGGACACTTTTCCAACAGATATGCTGATCTGACAGTATTTACCGATGAGGCAAGAGCTGTTTTTCCAAATTCTTTTCTGCCAAAAGCGCTGGAAAGCGTAAAAATTTAAGATCAGTATGCTGAATTTTGAAGAGTTAAAAAGTTTTTTAGACGAAAAGGCAGACCGTTATAACACTACCGATTTTATAGAAAATGATCCTATACAGATTCCGCACCGTTTTTCTTTAAAACAGGATGTAGAAATTGCAGGATTTCTGGCAGCAACCATCTCTTGGGGAAACCGGAAATCAATCATTAAATCGGCGGAAAAGATGCTTGAAATCATGGGGAATTCTCCATATGATTTCGTCATCAGCCACACAGAGAAAGATCTGGAAAGTTTTCAGGATAAAAGTATTCACAGAACGTTCAATGGTGAAGATTTTGCTTATTTCATCCGACAGTTCCGCAGGATTTATAAAGAAAATGAAAGCCTGGAAAATCTGTTTATGCTGAAAGATCAGGAAACCAGTTTTCTGCATGCCATCGAAAGATTCAGACATGGATTTCTTGAAACAGAGAAGCACCGAAGTCATAAGCATATCAGTTCACCTTATAAAAACTCTTCCGCTAAAAGAATCATTATGTTTCTGAGGTGGATGGTGAGAAAAGATAAACATGGCGTAGATTTTGGAATATGGGAAAATATCGATCAGAAATATCTGTCTATTCCACTGGATGTCCATACCGGAAATATTTCGAGGAAACTGGAGTTAATCCAGCGGACACAAAATGACTGGAAAACAGTTGCAGAGTTAGATACTGCTGTCAGAAAATTTGATGAAAATGATCCCGCCAAATATGATTTTGCTTTATTTGGACTGGGAGTGACCAAAGAACTTTTATAAACGAAAAAGGATGAAGAAATACGGTGAAAAAACAGAGGTTTTAGAAAAAATTGCAAACGGAATTACATGGTGGATAGGTTCTATTCCGTCACTGATTGCTCATACCTTATTTTTTGTGATCTCCTTCCTCCTGCCACTGCTTCATCTGGTTGAATTTGATAAAATGCTGCTGATTCTTACCACAGTGGTTTCTTTAGAGGCTATTTATCTGGCTATTTTCATTCAGATGTCTGTAAATAAAAGTCATGAAAAAATAGAAGATATCCAGGAAGATATTGAGGATATTCAGGAGGATATTGAAGAGATCAGTGAAGATATCGAGGAAATCAGCGAAGACATTGAAGAGATCAACGAAGATATTGAAGATATTCAGGAAGACATTGAAGAAATTAATGAAGATGAAGAAGATGAAGACCACAATGAAAGAGCGAAAAATGTGATGCTCAAAAGCAATGTAAGTTCAAATAAAAATGAGATTAAAGCATTAAAAGATATTATTGCCCAGCTTCAGAATGAAATTGAAGATCTGAAGAAAGATTAACCGCTTGGGTAAATCTCAGTAATGATAAATGATAAACAGGCCTCTAGACGGGTCTGTTTTTTTTGTTTTCTGATTTTAAAAAATAATCTCTACTAAATTTGTGGAATATTTAGTAATATAAGATATTAGGTGATAAGTTGTTAAAAAAAGCAAACGAAATCCACTTAAATGTGATATAGTTCAAATATTTTGCTAAATTTGGACAAACAAGAATAAAATGTTAGGCTATAGATTAAAAAAATACTTTTTATTTTCGGTATTGCTATTCATATCTGCCGGTGCTTTTGGACAAAATTTACGTAAAAATCCTGCAAAAAAGCAACTTTCAGCAGAAAGTAAGAAAGCAGGCGCATTTATAGATGTAAATGTACCTACTTATGCTCCTTCAGGGTATACCATAGAGGATCTTGTAAAGAAAGTACTGATTGCAGGAGGTTCGCAGTGCGCTGTGCCGAATGTAACCAATGTAACGGTTTCCCCTAATCAGCTGCCCACAGATGCAGACAGAGCATGGGGATATTTTCACAAAGGAACGACCAATTTTCCTTTTACGGATGGTCTTGTTCTCGTTGCCGGAAAAGCAAGAAAAGCAGGGAACGGTCCTGAATCCGGTGTGTTATCGGATGAAGTTGCAGGAGGGGGATTGAATGATCCGGACCTTGTAGCTGCTGTTAATCCTCCTGTTGATCTTAAAGATGTGGTAACGGTAGAATTTGATTTCGTCCCCAACAGCACTCAGGTAAAATTTAATTATCTTTTTGCTTCAGAAGAATATACAAGCGGATATCCTTGTGGGGATTTTGCAGACAGCTTTGCGCTTCTTCTTAAAAAAGCAGGAGATCCTACGTATACCAACCTTGCCATTCTTCCCAACGGAGGGGGGCCTGTAAGTGTAACCAATATCGTTCCGGAAGGAGTTGGATGTGATGATGAAACAAAGAACGAAGAATATTTCGCAGGCTTGAATAACCCTTCAATAGAAACCAACTTTATTGGAAGAACCATTTCTCTTAAGGCGACTGCTACCGTTATTCCGGGGCAGACGTATCACTTTAAACTGGTTTTGGCCGATGCGTCAGATCAAAGATATGATTCCGCTGTATTTATTCAGGGTGGCTCTTTTGATATCGGGATGACCATTGTTGACGAAAACGGAAATCCGCTTGGAGAAACAATCAACATGTGTGATAATACTCCACGGACTCTAAAAGCACAGGTGGTAGCAGCTCCGGGAACAACTTATAGATGGTATAAGGATGGAGATTTCATTCCTTATGCAACCAATCCTACCTATGTAGCAACTTCACCCGGAACTTACGAAGTCAGAACCTATGTAGGGACTACAGAATGCCAGAAAGCAAGTATTATCATTGTTGGCGGAACTTCCCCTCTCGTACAGAGTGCTACCATGAAACTTTGTGCGACTCCTACTGCGAGTACTTTTAATCTGGAAGATGCCAAACCTCTGATCAGTACTACGGCTGGAGCTACATACCGTTTTTATGCCAGCCAGACCGATGCAGCAGCTCAGAATAACAATTATATTACCAATCTTACAAACTATAACGGAACCGATAATCAGGTGATCTATGTTGTGGTGAAAAATGGAGGATTCTGCAGTAAAACGGCTACCCTTACTTTAAGACGGGAAGAAACACCGGTAGTTCAGCTTGATGCTCCAAAAGTAAAAATATGTGCCGGAGAAACTTTAGTTCTTACTGCTTCCGGAGGAGTGACTTACCAATGGGATGATACCTCGTCAAAAGTAGGTGTAAGAACAGTAAGCCCAACACAAACCACTACGTATACAGTGTATGCAATTGGTGCTCAGGGTTGTAAATCATTGCAGCCTGCCAGAATAACCATTGAAGTAGTTCCGGCTATTGTTTCCACCTTAAAAGGCGGTCATATTTGCGTAGGTGATATGATTCTTCTTGATGCAGGTGCCGGTCCCGGATATACCTATGAGTGGAATACAGGAGAAACCACACGGGCAATTACGGTAGGGACGCCTGGAGAATATACGGTAAAGATCAGCAATGGTGTATGTTCTAAAGAATTTAAAGCCCAGGTAATTCGTGCAGTAGTGCCGCAGATTATCAAAGTAGATTATAACGACAGCGGAACGATGGTTCTTACCGCGAGCAATCCAAGTAATGGAACATTAGAGTATTCAGTAGACAATGGCTTTACATGGCAGTCTTCCAATGTCTTTACCAATGTTCCTAAAAACAAAGTAATTACCATCCGTGTTAAGGTGAAAAATACAAGCTGTGAAGGATATTTAGAGTACTTTACATTTGTCATGAAGAATGTAATCACACCTAACGGAGATAAAGTGAACGATATCATAGACTTCAGCGGAGTGAGTGATTATAAAGACTTCAAAGGATTTGTTTTTGACCGCTACGGAAGAGAAGTGTTTAAAGCAGAGAAAATAAGAACCTACTGGGATGGTTATTTCCAGGGGAAACGTCTTCCTACCGCTTCTTACTGGTATCAGGTGACCTTTGAGGATCCTGCAAGCAAGCAGCTAACCGTGAAAACAGGCTGGATCCTGCTTAAGAATATCGAGTAATAACATGTTTTATATATACAGAAGCTGGCTAATATGCCAGCTTTTTTTATGGATTTCAAAATAAAGGAAGTTTTTATTGTAAAATAAATAAAAATGTATTAATGATAATGTAAGTTGTATTCGATGAAGTTTAAATTAAAAAAAATAGTATTTTTGTTTAAAATAATATAAAATGTTAAATAGGAGAAGCAGAAATTTATTTTTGGCATTATTTTTTGCATTAATAGGAAGCTTTGTCTTTTCTCAGACCAGAAAAGGAGTGGGCGTTGCCAACCGGCCTTCTGCAGCGTCCAAGAAAGCAGGAGCTTTTATTGATGTAAATACGCCCAATTATCCTGAGTCCAGCTTTGGTATTGCACAGCTGGTAAAAGATGTATTGATATCCGGCGGAGCCTGTTCAACTTCTAACGTAAGCAACGTTAATGTTTCTCCGAATTTATCTGCAACCAATGCTAACCGCAGCTGGGGATATTTTAATAAAGCAACTACCAATTTTCCTTTTGCAAAAGGGATTATTCTTTCTACAGGATTTGCAGCAAGGGCTGGTAATGACTTTCAGCTTACGCTGGAAGATCAGCTATCTACAATGGGGGATGCGGATCTGGCAGCAGCTTTAAATGTTCCGAACAATGCTCTGAAAGATGCTACTTATATAGAATTCGATTTTGTACCCACTACTACAGAGGTAAAGTTCAGATATTTATTTGCTTCTGCCGAGTATCAGGGGAATTTTCCATGTCAGATTACCGATGGTTTTGCTTTATTGCTGAAAAAGGCAGGTGATCCTACCTATACCAATCTCGCTGTACTTCCCAATAATGCGGGGGCTGTGAGTGTTACCAATATTGTTCCTGCTGATTTTTACTGCGGACCTAAAAATGCAGCTTATTTCGGAGGATTGAATACTGCTCAGATTGAAACCAATTTTAAAGGACGTACCGTTCCTTTAACGGCTACGGCAACTGTAATACCAGGGCAAAGCTATCATTTCAAAATGGTTCTGGCAGATTATACGGATTACCGGTATGATTCTGCTGTTTTTCTGGAAGCTGGATCATTTGATATTGGGGTGAGCATTTTAGACCCTACAGGAGTTCAGCTTCCTGCTTCGGTTAATATGTGTGATAATGCTCCTCAGACTTTCACAGCTTCTGTGCAGGCACCTAATGTAACCTATCAGTGGTATCTGGGCAATGATCCGATTCCCGGAGCAACCAATCCCAGCTATACCGCTACACAACCCGGAGTATATAGTGTAAAAGTATATGTTCAGGGGAATACCTGTCCGGGAACTGCAACGATAACCGTTGTAGGCGGAACTTCTCCTACAGTGCAGAATGCTACGCTAACAGCCTGTTATGGACCGGGGAATGTCACATTTAATCTGCCTTCAGCGCAACCTTCTATCAGTGGAACTCCGGGTGCAACCTTTTCCTATTATGTAAACCAGGCTGATGCGGTTGCCGGAAATGCCAGCACAATTCCAAGTCCGGCTACGTACTCCAGCGCAGGAGGACAAACGGTATACGTCCGGGTAATGAATGGTTTTTGCTCAAAAATAGCAGAATTACAACTGGTAAAAGCTCCGCAGATGACAGCTTCGGCAGCTCCTCCGGCAGTATTAACCTGTACGAACTCGCAAACTACTTTGAACGCTTCTGCTTCTGTTTATCCTGCAGGATCTACATTCAACTGGACTACAACAGGAGGAAATATAGTTTCAGGACAAAATACATTAACTCCGGTGGTGAATGCGCCGGGAACCTATACTTTAACGATTTCAAATACTTACCAGCCTGGAAATCTGACCTGTACGGCAGTTACCAATGTAACGGTAACAGGGGACAGTGCTCCTCCGGTTACAGGTCTTACAGCCAGTAAAATACAAATCTGTAACGGAGATTCTGTTATCTTAACAGCATCCGGTGGAGTTACTTATAATTGGACTGGGCTTTCGGGAACAGGAAATACGCAAACCGTATCCCCTACAGCAACAACCACTTATACCGTTGCCGCAGTAGGCGCAAACGGATGTGTTTCCCAGAATCCTGCGACAATTACGATTGAAGTTTCAAACCCTATTACTGTACAGAATGCTGTGCTGCATAAGTGTTATGCACCGGGACTTACTTATGATCTTACAACAGCACAGAGTCAGATCACTACAGTTGGAGGAGTTACTTTTACCTATTATGTGCTTCAGGCTGATGCGCTTGCTGAAAATAACAATACCATCCCGAATCCTACAAACTATGCACCTCCAGGTAATCAGACGATATATGTTCTTGTAAAAAATGGGGGATGTCATTATGTAGTTTCCCTGCAATTATTAAGAACCGCTGAAACAACTCTTACTATACAACCCCCGCAAACCGTTACCTGTACAACTCCTCAGGTTACTTTAAATGCATCTGCTTCAGTAGTTCCTACAGGTTCTACTATCGCCTGGACAGCAGCGGGAGGAGGGATTATTGTATCCGGAGCCAATACACTTACACCGGTAGTAAGTACAGGAGGTACTTATACACTTACAGTGACTAATGTATCTCAGCCAGGAAATCTGAGCTGTACCTATACTGCCACTGTTACCGTAACACAAGATACAACCCGTCCGACAGCTGCATTGGTGTCATCACAACCAAGAATCTGTTTAGGCGAGTCTGTAACACTGACCGCTTCAGGCGGAGCAACTTATAACTGGGGGAACGGTCTTACCGGGAATGGAAGTACTCAGGTAGTTTCTCCTACAATGACTACTGTATATACGGTACACGCTGTGGGTGCCAACGGATGTATTTCTGCTACCCCTGCCACAGTAACGGTTGTAGTAGGACCTCCTATTGCAGGCATTGCAGCTTCCAGATCAAAAATTTGCGTTGGTGAATCTGTAACCCTTACCGCGACTGGAGGTTTTACCTATGAATGGGATGGCCTTCCGGGTAATGGAAATACTCAGATTGTTACGCCTACCGTTACAACAACCTATTCTGTTTACGCATTGGGAGGAAACGGATGTCGTTCAACACAGCCTGCTACAGTGAAAATTGAGGTAGTTCCTGCTATTGTTTCTACCTTGGCGGATGTTTCAGTCTGTGCGGGAGATACCGGAACATTAGATGCGGGAGCCGGACCAAGTTATACTTATCTGTGGAGTACAGGAGCGACTACCCAAACCATATCTACCAATGTTCCGGGGACATACAGTGTTACCATAAGTAATGGAGTATGTTCTAAAACATTCTCTGCCCAATTACTGAACCCGGATCTTCCACAGTTTACCAATGTTATTTATGAAAACCATGTGCTTACCCTTGTTTCAAGCAACCCAACAGGAGGTGCTCTGGAATATTCTATAGATGGAGGAATAACCTGGCATACATCCAATATATTTACCAATATTCTGGATAATACGAATTACCGCCTGATGGTAAGGGTAAAAGGAGCAAAATGCGGTTCTACACTGGAATTCTTTACATTTGTTATCAATAATGCTATTACTCCGAATATGGACGGTATCAATGATACGATAGATTTCACGGGAGTAAGCGGTTATAATAATTTTGCAGCTTCAATTTTTGACAGATATGGAGCAGAAGTGTTCAAGGCGAAAAAAGGAGATGCAATATGGACAGGTTCTCTGAAGGGAATTAATCTGCCTACAGGAACATATTGGTATAAGCTACAATGGGAACATCCGGCGAGTAAGAAGCTAGAGCAGCGCTCAGGTTGGATATTACTGAAAAACAGAAATTAATAAAATAATAAAACATAAATTATTCACAGAAATCTTTCAATAATGAAAGATTTTTGTGTTTTTTGTGAAGGAGCATTGTATATTTCTGTGATTGAAAAATAATGAATCGACGATATAGAGAAATCTCTTTCTACAAATAAATTAATGGAAATATACATTTTTAAAATGATTGAGAAAGATTTAAAATGCTCTCTCACAATCAAGTGAAAACAAGTTTTTGATATTTTTTTTGTTCTAATTCGTATAAATACCAACATTTTCATCCATTTGGTGCAGATTTATAAAGGTTATTGCTAATTTATTGTTAAATGCTTTTGCTATGTTATTTTGTACTTTTTATGTAAAAAAATTAAATATGTATATGACATGTTTAAAAAAAAATTAAATTTGTTGAAACAAAAGTATTATGAGAAGAATTCTATCTGTTATTTATTTATTCCTTTTAGTCGTCCCGGTTTTTTTATTTTCACAAACTCCACAGCCCCGAAAGCTTGTAAAGAAACAGGCGACTGAACAATCCCGAAGAGCAGGGAACTTTATTGATGTGAACGCAGCTGGCTACAACGAAAGTAATTATTCCATCACACAATTGGTAAAAGATGTTTTGATATCTTCCGGAACCAATACCTGTGTGACACCTACTGTAAATAATGTCAAAATAACCCCTAACCATGCTGTTACCAATAATAACAGATCCTGGGGATACTTCCATAAAGGAACTACGAATTTCCCTTTTAAAGATGGTATTGTACTTTCTACAGGATTTGCCAGAGAAGCCGGAAATAATTTTGTAGATGGACTTAATGCGAATAACGGTGGGGGAACAGATTCTGATCTTGCTCAGGCTATCGGCGCTACAGGAACACTTGCTGATGCAGTTCTTCTGGAATTTGACTTTGTACCTACGACTTCCCAGATTAAATTTAATTATATCCTTGCCTCTGAAGAGTACTACAGCTCATATCCCTGCAATTATGCGGATGCTTTTGCGATATTACTGAGACCTACATCAGGAGGACCTTACCAGAATATGGCGGTACTTCCCGCTGGTGCCGGTCCGGTGAGTGTTACTAATATACGTCCTGCAATAACAGGATTTGGAGGCTGTCCAGCCCTTAACGAACAATATTTTGCAGGCTATAATACCACCAATATTGAAACCAATTTTAACGGGAGAACTGTTCCGCTTACGGCTACAGCTACTGTAACTCCTGGTCAGGAATATCATTTTAAAATGGTTATTGCAGACTATACTCCTTACGCTTCTCCCGATCACGTTTATGACTCTGCTGTATTTCTGGAAGGAGGGTCTTTCAATATCGGGGTAGAACTTTTAGACCCGAGTGGAGCTACACTTCCTTCAGATATCAACGTTTGTGACAATGTACCGCAGGTAATTACTGCTTCTGTAAGCGATCCTAACCTGTTATATCAATGGTTCTTCAACGGAGATCCTATTCCTGGTGCTACCAGTAATACTATTACAGCAATACAGCCAGGTAGTTATACTATCGAAGTAAGTGTACCTGGTAACCCTTGTCCGGGAAAAGCTACCATCGAAATTCACGGAGGAACTACACCTCTTGCACAGGATGCTACATTGCTTCTTTGTGCAACTCCGGATATAACCACTTTTGATTTAACCAATGCTATGTCCTCAATAAGTCCTACACCTGGAGCGGTATTCAGGTTTTATGTAGATCAGGCTGATGCCATAGCTAAGAATGATAACTATATCCAGAATGTGCTGAATTATAATGGTACGGACGGACAAATTTTATACACAGTAGTATCAAATGGTGGCTTCTGCAGCAAAATGATAGAGTTGAAGCTGCTAAAAGAAACAACGCCTACAGCAGGAGTAAAATCTTCCAGGATTAAAATCTGTCCGGGAGAAACAGTAACTCTGACAGCAGAAGGAGGAGCGTCTTACCAATGGACCAATTTCTTGGGAACAGGGAATATACAGACTGCCACGCTTTATCAGACTACTACATTCACAGTATATGCTCTTGGACCTAAAGGCTGCCGTTCATTAAATCCTGCGACCATTACAGTAGAAGTTACACCGGAACTTACTTCCCCTCTGAAAGATGTGGAAATGTGTTTAGGTGACCGTGTTATACTGGATGCAGGTGCTGGTCCTAATTATAAATATTTATGGAATACCGGAGCTACTACCCAGACTATCCTTGCCAGCGATTGGGGTGTTTATACGGTAGAGGTAGATAACGGATTCTGTAAAAAGACCTTTACGGCTAAAGTAGGAGGAGCTGCAGTTCCTTTTGTAACTGCTGCTAACTATGAAAGCGCTAAGAAAACCCTGACTGTTATTGCCGAAAATCCGATGATGAATAATATGCCAAGCAGCCTGGAATATTCTATTGATAACGGAATTTCATGGCAGGATTCTAATGTATTCACCAACCTGTTGGATAATACCAATTATACCATCATGGTAAGAAGAGTGGGGACACATTGTGTGGGCACATTTGAATTCTTTACCCTTCAGATCACGAATATCATCACGCCAAATGATGACGGAATCAATGATGTGCTTGACCTGAAATCTCTGGGTGACTTCAAGAACTTTACAGGATCAATCTTCGACAGATACGGTGTAGAAATGTTCCGTTTCTCTAAAGAACTGCCTGTATGGAACGGAACAGTAGGAGGGAAGAGACTTCCGACTGCAACGTACTGGTATAAATTCAATTTTGAATATCCTAAGTCTAAAGTTCAGATGAACTGGTCTGGATGGATCATGCTGAAAAATAGAGAATAATATACGATAGTCTATCATTAAAAAAGCCTTTCAGATTAATTTGAAAGGCTTTTTTGTTTATTTAACTTCAGTTCGGGATAAGAATTTTTGATTTATAGAGCTTGGAAGCTGGGAGAGGTTATAAAGGTTATCAATAATAGACTTCCCTCTTTTTTTAGCTGATTTGATTTTACAGAGGCTTTCAGTATTTATAACTAAAAGTGACTTCCAGCCTCCTTCTTCCATCTTCCAACCTTTTATATTTAAACTCCTTAACCCGAATTACGGTTATTTATTTTCTTTCCAGAGATTGGCAAAGCTTATGAAGTCGAGAACACTAAGCTCTTCCGCTCTTTTGTCTAAAAACTCATGGGTTTTTAAAGCTTCCGGAATTTCCAGGACCTTCAGAGAATTTGAAAGTTTCTTTCTCCTTTGATTAAATCCGGCTTTTACAATCTTTTTAAAGAGTATTTCATTTCCGGCCAGGCCTTCTTTTGGGTTTCTTGTCAGTCTGATCACTCCCGATTTAACTTTCGGAGGCGGATTGAAGACATTTTCATGTACCGTAAAAAGATAGGATACATCATAATAAGCCTGTATCAGAACGGAAAGAATTCCATAGTCTTTGGTTCTGGGAACCGCTGCTGTTCTTTCGGCAACTTCTTTTTGAAACATTCCTACCATTTCAGGAATCAGTTCATAATGATCTACGATCTGGAATAATATCTGTGAAGAAATATTATAGGGGAAATTACCGATGATGGCAATCTGCTCACCGTTCACGAATTGGAAATCCTGTTTCAGGAAATCTCCCACAAACGTATTTTCTGTAATCTTTGAATAATTGTTTTTCAGGTATTCAATAGATTCGGTATCAATTTCTGCCAGGTAGACGTTCTGGTCTTTTTCAAGAAGATATTTGGTGAGGACGCCCATTCCGGGGCCAACTTCCATCACATTATTATAGTTCTCAAAACTAAGACCTTCCACGATTTTTCTTGCGATATTTTCATCTGTCAGAAAGTGCTGGCCCAGATGTTTTTTTGCTTTTACACTCAAAGTTTTTTATGATTTTATTAACAATGATTTTCTTTATTTCGTCCCAAATTTCGGAAGTTTTTTTCTATTTTAGCCAAAAATTTTAATATTAATGGCTAAATCTGTAGAAGAGTTTAATAAGAAAAGGCTTCGGTCCAGCAATATTACAGTAGTGATAAGTATTGCCCTAGTGTTATTTTTACTGGGTTTAATGGGACTTATTCTGATCAATGCGCAAAAGTATTCAGACTATCTTAAAGAACAACTTGTTGTAAACGCATATTTCGATGAAAACTATGATGTAAAAGATTCAGCTAAAATATTAAAACAGGAAAGCGATGCGGTTCAACAGATCCAGAAGCTGGAATCGGTGAAGCGTACAACCTATATTTCTAAAAAAATGGCTTCAGCAGAAGCTAAGAAGAGTTTAGGAGTAAACAGTGAGGCTCTTTTTGAAGACGATATTTTTCCTGCATCTGTAGAGATTGCTTTGAAACCGGAGTACACAGATTCAACTAAAATTGGAAAAGTGCTTACAGAAATTAAATCGGTGCCGGGGATTGTAGATGTGAAAAATGATTCCGATTCACAGAAGATTTATGACAAACTGAATCAAATCCTTAAATGGATTCTGGCATTCTGTATTTTATTCCTAGTTCTTGCGATTGTATTGATCAATAACTCAATCAGGCTAAAAGTATTTTCAAAAAGGTTTATTATTAAAACCATGCAGCTGGTAGGAGCGAAGCGAAGATTTATCCTTATTCCTTTTATCAAAGAAGCGCTTATTCTTGGAGTTTTAGGTGCCTTACTTGGATTACTGGCATTATTCGGACTTTGGTATTATTTTACAACCACTATAAAAACACCTTTCGTTCAGGACACTAATCAGTATATATGGCTGGTGGTACTGGTATTTGGAGTAGGTATTTTCATCAGTGTATTAAGTACAATCATTGCAACATGGAGATTCTTACGATCTAATGTTGACGATTTATATTATTCTTAACATGAGTAAAAAAACAAATAAATTTTCCGCTTCAGCGTTTGGCAAGGAAACTGAAGTTCCACAGGAAAACGCTTTTTATTTTGGCCAGCAGAACTTCAAGTGGATGCTGATAGGACTTGCATTTATCGTTGTAGGATTCCTTCTGATGATGGGACCGGATGCCAACACAGTGGATGGCAAGTTTGATCCTAATTCATGGAATGACGGCATTTTCTCTATCCGCAGAATCAGAATTGCACCTTTATTTGTTGTAATTGGTTTTGCAATTGAAGTCTATGCGATTTTAAAAAGAAAGTAATTAATCAATTCTTTATTGAGAGATTAAGAAATTAAGAGATTCAGAAGTTGATTGTGAATCTCAAGATCTCTTGATCTTTTAATTTTTTACAGACACAACATATGGATTTAATTAAAGCAATTATCATTGCTATTATTGAAGGGCTTACAGAGTACCTTCCGATTTCTTCTACAGCACATATGGGATTCACCGCTAATCTGCTTGGGTTACCGGATGATGAATTTCTCAAAATGTTCCAGGTTTCCATTCAGTTCGGTGCTATTTTATCTGTGGTAGTGGCTTACTGGAAAAAATTCTTTGATCTGAATAACATCCAGTTTTACTTTAAACTGGGTTTTGCTGTTGTTCCCGCATTGGTTTTAGGATATCTGTTTGATGATAAAATTGAAGCTATTCTTGGAAACCAGATTGCTATTTCTTCCGTACTGGTGTTGGGAGGGGTTGTTCTCTTATTCGTAGATCGATGGTTTAAAAATCCTAAAATTGATGATGAAAAAGGAATTACTATAAGAAAAGCAATTACCATTGGGTTCTGGCAGTGCCTGGCCATGATGCCGGGAACAAGCCGTAGTGCAGCCTCCATCATTGGGGGAATGACGCAGGGACTTACACGAAAGGCCGCTGCAGAATTTTCCTTTTTCCTTGCTGTACCTACGATGCTTGCCGTAACCGTATATTCTGTTTTCCTTAAAACATGGGGGAAAGAAACCGCAAACCCGCAAAAAGGTTACGAAATGATTATGGCTTCTCAGGATCACATCATGATTTTTATTGTAGGAAATGTAGTGGCATTTATTGTGGCCCTGATCGCTATCAAAGCCTTCATTGGTGTTCTTAATAAATATGGTTTCAAACCTTGGGGATGGTATCGTATCTTTGTTGGGATTGCCCTGTTAATCTATTTCTATTTCTTTAAATAAATGAAAAGCAATATTTTAAAGATATTGGCTGTTTCCGGTTCAGTAATTTCCTGTTCGCCGGCACATACCTTGTTTGTGAAGAACAATACCAATGAAAGACTGGACTTTTTTGTTGAGCTGAAAGAGAAAACACAGATTAAGGAGCTTCTGATCTGTAAAGAACTGGTTCCGGATGAAAAGCTTGAAAGTAAAGCCTTTATCAATTATTCTAAAGAAGGGAAATGCTATCACCAGACGGTCAATACCGTCAATAATAAAAGCTATAAATTTACTTTGCCTGTAAGCTATACCATCAATATTGCTCCCAATAATTCTGTTTATCCTTTTAAAGCAGTTTATTATATGAGAGGGGATATAAAATGTTTTATCAATACAGGTACTTCCGCAGACTGTAGGCAGAAAACAAGCCAGCAGCCCGGCTTAGTAAATATCACAGAAATTTTAGAATAATGACAGCTGAAGAACTGCAATCAGGATATGTGTTTTTATTGGACAAGCCTCTGGACTGGACTTCCTTCCAGGCTGTCAATAAAATGAAATATAAGCTTAAAAGAGAATTTAATCTTCCCAAAAAGTTTAAAATAGGACATGCCGGAACTCTTGATCCACGGGCTACGGGCCTGCTTATTATATGTTGTGGGAAATTCACCAAGAAAATTCCGGAAATTCAGGATGCGCCCAAAGAGTACTGGACGGAAATTAAATTGGGAGTTCAGACGGAATCGTATGACACAGAAAAACCTGAGATCCTTCATCAGGACATCTCTCATATTTCAGAGGAAATGATCCGTGAGACCCTCAATAAGTTTGTTGGAGAAATAGATCAGAAACCGCCGGTATATTCAGCGATAAAAATAGATGGCGAGAGAGCTTACAATCTGGCAAGGGCAGGAGAGGAAGTAGAAATGAAGTCCAGAAAGACCACCATATTTTACATTAAAGATGTTAAGATAGAACTTCCGTTAGTCAGCTTTATGGTAGGATGTTCCAAAGGAACTTATATACGAAGTCTGGCACACGATATAGGGCAGGAATTGGGTATAGGTGCTTATCTTACTCAGCTCAGACGTACAAAGATTGGAGATTATACTATTGAAAATGCAACCTCTGATTATTTGGAAAACGAATTCAGATTTGAAAATATATGATGAAAAATTTATTTCTGTTGGGATTACTATTTTCTTCTGCTCAGTTTTTTTCACAGGAGACGGAAACTAAGAAACCCAAAATGGACTTTTATTTCAATCCGTCGCTGAATTTTGGCTATAATGCGGGATATAAAGAACCGGAAGTCAATAATTCTCAATACATTCAGACCCAACGTTTGGGGAAGATCACTTATGGGGTCACAGCAATAGGCGGCTACAATTTTCTTCCTAACTTTGCAGTCGGAACCGGATTGCGATACAGTTTTGTAGAAGATAATAATCACCTGGTGTTCTGGATGATTCAGCCTAAGATTATATTTTCACCGGGAGACCGGCCTTTTTATATCGATCTGAACTATGGTAAGCAGATCAATCATTCAGCGGTTTCTAATTCTGAACTTTGGGGAGGGAGACTTGGAATGATGGTTTCCTACTCAAAAAGGTTGAGCCAGGAAGGAGGAATTGTATTGGAAGCACAAAAGATAAAGGGAAATTCTAATGCTTTTTTCATCGGATTAAGCTATGGAATTACCATTTTCAGCAATAAAAATTATACCGGTTACGGAGAAGATTAATGGAAAAAACGCGCATCAATAAATATCTGTCAGAAGTAGGATACTGTTCAAGAAGAGCGGCAGATAAGCTTTTGGAAGAAGGAAGAATAACAATTAACGGAAAAGTTCCGGAACTGGGAACCAAAGTTTCAGATGAAGATCTTGTGGAAGTAGATGGAAAACCTGTTCGTGAACCACAGGAAAAACCTGTTTATATTGCATTCAACAAGCCGGTAGGAATTGTCTGTACCACAGATACAAAGCGGGAAAAGAATAATATTGTAGATTATATTAACCATCCGCAGAGAATCTTCCCGATCGGAAGACTGGATAAACCCAGTGAAGGCCTGATTCTGCTGACCAGTGACGGTGATATCGTCAATAAAATCCTCAGAGCAAGGAATAATCACGAAAAGGAATATCTTGTTCGTGTAGATAAGCCTATTACCCCTAGATTTCTTGAAAAAATGAGAAACGGTGTGCCTATCCTGGATACGGTTACCAAAAAATGTGAAGTAGAAAAGATAGATGACATGAACTTTCGTATCATTCTTACTCAGGGTCTGAACAGACAGATCAGGAGAATGTGCGAATATCTCGGCTATGACGTAAAAAAACTGAAGCGTATCCGAATCATGAATATCAAGCTGGATCTGCCGGTGGGAAAATGGAGAGATTTAACGGATCAGGAGCTTTCAGCGCTTAATCTGCTGCTTGAGGATTCCAGTAAAACGGTGGATTAGAATGATGAATTTCAGTCTGATTGTATTTTTTTCTGATTATTCAAATCTGTAACCCGATTCATCATCGAGTCTCTTTCTGTCTTCAGGGCTCATTCTGTTTCTGAGAAGACGAATTGTATAGCCGCCCTGTAAAATGTCGTGATCAAAATACATCCAATCTGAAATTTCATTTTTTTCGATTTCCACAACCTCATCCTGTTTCACTTCTTTGGTGTGGAGAGGAGGGCTGTTGATAATTCCTACATACTTGTTCTTTTCCTTAGAAAATAAGACAGGGGATATCCAGATAAATTCATCCCCTTCGTTACTTCGGAATGCTTTTTTTATGGCAAAATTTTTAAAATCAGGATTCTCACTTTTTATAGCTGTTTCGAATTTGTCAAAGGTTTTCTTTGCTGTTTTAATTGCAGCTACCATTTCTTTGTCGGCAGCAGCCACTTCATATACAGAGTTTTCAAACGATTTTTCCTTTCCTGCATTATTTTTCTCTTTGTTACTCACCGACTGGCCTGTACAAAATGCAAATAATAATACAGATAATATGATGAATATACTCTTACTCATGTTACTAAAATTAAGGCATTATAGTTAAATTTTCAGATTTACTTTCCAATATTAAATTCTCCTGTGACTTCATAAGAGACCAAATTAGCATTATTAATAAATTTTCTGGCAGATAATCCGGGTTGATAGACCTCTGTAAAATCTTCTTTATGCTTTTTAGCCAGTATTTTTTTCTCAAACTTTTTTGATTTTCCTTCATACCGTTCCGTAAAATGGATGGTATCATTTTTAATACTTCCATTAACGTAATAGTAGGTTTCCTTATAGGGGCTTTCTCTGCTTTTCCTTGTCTTAATGATATTGCCCGCTAACTCATAATCGCCGAAATATTGAAGATTAATGGGCTGCAATACTTTTACAACTCCGTTTTCCGGAAAACTTAATATCTTTCCATCCATATCCAGATCCACTGTACTCATACAGAAAGTTTCCTCGTCAGAATAGACGACAAATTGTACTGAAGCAGGAGTGATATAATGGATATATACTTTGTTTACTTTTAAATAAGGGTTAGATTCCAGTCTTAGCTTTTTCTCGTAAAATAAAAAATCACCATAATAAGCACTGAAAATACTGTCATTCAATTCTTTGAACGGAATTTTTTGAGCATTTAAATATTCTTTGAATGCTGCATTCCTTTCATCTTTATATTGTTTTTGTTTTTTGGTCTGGCTGTTACAGCTTTCGAAACAAAACAAAATAAGAAGCAGAACAACTATTTTATTTATTCTCGGTTTCATTTTTTTTATTTTCATTTTCTGACTCTAATCTATAAAATTTTTGTAATTCTTTATTGGGAATATCTGCTTCAAAATATTTTTTAAGACGATTAAAATTAGGTTTACGTGAGCCATCTGAATAAACAACAAATAAATGATGAAACGTTGAATTGGGTTTTAATCTTACACTGATTTTATAATCCGTCAATCTTTCATAATATTTATCCATATCCTTCTTATACTGAATTATAGCCTCATCAAATTTACTGCGGTCTTTGTAGTCGCTTTCTATAGGCTCTTTGGGTTTCTTGGGCTCGCTGGGGAAATCAATTGCATTATGCATATTGTTAGACGGCCAGAAGGTACCATACCCAAATTTGGTTCTGGTATTCAGATTTCCCTGTGCATCTGTAAAAGAGAACGTTTCCTGACCGCGGTTTAATAATAAATCAAATAATCTTTGGGTATCATAGTTTTGCCCGTCGATATTCTTATCCAGATTATACGGATTTTCATTATTGGATTTACCATAATACAGATCGAAGGCATAGGCCATATTAATTTTATCCGTAATCTTTGCCTGGACATTTACCCCTGCGGACCAGTATTGATCAGAATCCATTCCAAAGAATAAAGGTGGTTTAAAGATATCATTGTAGGAAGAGATCATAAAATTTCCTACTTTTATAGATGAACCGCCAATAATCTGATGCCGGTGAGGAGTGTCAAATTTATTATACTTGTCCTGTAATCTTTTTCCGTTTTTATCATATTCGCTGGTTACTCTTCCTGAGCTCAGAACCCCTGTTGATCCTAAAGTAAAAGCATATTCGTAAGGGTTATTTACCCCTGAGCCCGAGAACTGGTTGAATAGATTCATATTAAGCGAATTTCCGGTTTTATAGCCTAATGTGATGGCTGGTGTTCCACTTAAAGTAACCAGATGCCGGCTCATAGGAGAGGTTCCGGGAGTACCATATCCGTAATACGTAAGAGCAGCATTAAAGCTTGGCATCACACCAAAATTACCCATTTTGATCTGTTTGGAAATGCCTGCGTATAAACTTGCGGAGAACCCGCCTCCGAGACTAAAACTGAATTTCATTCCGATATTAAAAGGCGGATCTCCAGGGCCTTCTTCAGAACTATTAGCAGAGGGATCAGGTGCTTCATAATATCCATCAAAGTTTCCTGCGCTGGGGCCTCCTCTTTCTTTTTCCCTTTCCCGGAAGTAATAGTTGTCAGGTGGAGGAGGAGGTGCTTCCGTTTCACCTTCTGGTTTTGGAAAACTGATATCCAGATTTCCTTTATAGGTTGGGGATTCCAGCTTTGCAATAACTACTGTAGATTCTCCGGAAGCATCAAATCTGAAAAGATCATAATCATAGGTGTCAAAATTATCCTTTTGGGGAAGACTTTCCTTTAAAACAGCATTGATGTATTGCCCATATGCTTCAGCAAGTGCTGCAATTAATTTGATTTTTTTATCGTTATCCTTTTCTATATCAGGCAGCATAGCTTCCCAAACGAGGATGTTTTTGCTTTCCTCATCATAAAAAGCTTTTAAGGAAGGACGGTTTTTGGTGACAACAATTGGAGGATTGGCAATTTTCCCTTCCGCAATGTCTTTATAAAACTTATAGACAATGCTTGTATTATCCGCATCAAATTGAGACGTGATCTCAGAAGCAACCATTTTGATGTGATCGTGGATATAAGAGCTTTCCAGCTTATATTCACTTTCTTCCGGTGCAGCGGGTGTGTATTTTTCAGGGTTCCCATAAATTACACCGTCTTCTTTGCCAACCTGTATTACCTTTGAGCCTATATTCTCAATCTCATCATTGGAATATCTTTTATAATTTCCACCGATGATTTTTGTAATATTTCCTTTTACAATCCTTGTCCTGCTCATGTTTTAGGTTTTAGAAATTATTACTTTTTTCTGAACTGTTGTTCTTTACGATCTTATCAGAATGCTGTTCATTGGTTCCGGCGCTTTGTGTCACGATTTTACCTTCACTCATCTCGTTTCTTTCCTGTTTTGTTTCACTGTGTACGTCGCCATCTATCATTTCTGTGAGTTTTCCGGTAATGAACATACTTGCATCACCTGTAACAGAAGTTATTTTCATGGCACCAATGCTTTGTGTTTCATTCAGGGTAACGGTTTCTGTTTTGTTCATACCCACAGTATTGCTTTGGTTAGCCATTACATTGGTGGTCATATTTTGCCCTACATTGATGTCAAGATTGGCTCCTACATTGAAAGTCATGTTTTGGGGAGAAGTTACTGTAATATTTCCTTTTCCATCCATAAAATAGATATTACCGCTGGGATCTTCAATATGAATACTGCCTTCGGTATCGTTAAAAATAACCCTGTTACCACTGCGGGTCTGTATAGATTTGATGTGATTATTTACTCCGCCGCCTAATCCAACGCCTCCGTGAAACATTCCGCCCATAGCAAAAGGAAAGTCGGGATGATGGTATTCAAAACCAACCATTACCTGATCACCCACTTCCGGAATAGCCACAAATCCTCTGTTTTGTGTGATCATATCTGTACCTCCCGCATCAGGGCTCATCATCCGGATGAAATAGGTAGTATCGTTGAGCTGCCAGTCAAACTGTACCTGTATCCGTCCCTGATTCAGGGGGTCTGTATTGGAAACAACGGTTGCAATCTGTGGCTCTGCATGAGGAAGTTTAAATTCCGGGGCAGGAATATATCCGGTTCCTTCAGCAATGGCTTCAAAAAATCCTGTGTAATACCCTCTGGCATCTACTTCGTGGGTAGCTTCTGTGATCATCAGTTTGGTGAAGTAAGAAGTGTCATTCGTGTTGGATTTTCTCATGTTAATATCTGTTGTACAGCCTGGATACAGAAACGGAACGGTAGTGTTTCCGGAAACCGTAAAAACTTCTACAGCCGCACTTCCTGCTATACTTTTTTGGGTGTCGTCCACATTTAAATACATGTTGGCATTGGCAGGGGAAGGTGTTAATGACCGGGTTTTAAAGATGCCCTCATTCAGCTCATATGATTTTGACGCAAGATGTCCCAAATGTTTAATATTTGCGGTAGAACTTGTCAGTTTCTCATTTTTACTGCTGTTATATCCGAAAAATTCAGGTTTGGTATGAATGGCCTTCAGCTTAACATTGACGTCATTTACATTGCTGCCATAGATCAGTTGTATAGATTGCTCACCGGAAGGAAGCTTTCCGAAATGTAATATCTCGCCATCATAATAAAATTGTTCACCATAGGTTTCTGCCAGCCTTGCAAGATAATTATAATGGGTTTCCTTGTATTGTGCACTATAGTTAATCTGGCTTGCATTTTTTGCATTTATTGTATAATCGTATTTAGAGCCAAGGGTTTCTTTGAAAATTTTGTCGGCAATAATTGATGTATTAACGGGCTGGTCACCTCCGAAACTTTGGGTGTGATAGGCCGAATCCATCAGAATGGTGGGACTTTTTCCTTTCAGAACAATATTGCCAAGGCTCATTTTTTCCTGACTGAACCCAACTTCTGTAATCAACCCTACAAATGTTCTTTCCGGGCCGTCATTTTCAATATCTTTATACTTTATGGTTACCGTAAGACGTTTTCCCAGAAATAAATAAGCATCCTGTAACTGATGATCCTGTATTTTCTCTAAAGCATCATGAGCCAGTATAAGTTCAAAGTCATGATGACTTCTAATGCTTTGTCTCAGCCGGAAATGCTTGAAGTATTTTATAATTTTACCTTCAATAACAATGTCAAGGTTAACGATACGGTTGATTCCCGAAATTTCATTCTCTGAAATCTTTTCTGAATTCGAGCTGTTTTTTTTCATGGTATAGTGCGTTTTGGTAGTAATTCTTTAAAGTTAGAAATATTATCTTGTTTAGAATTAATACTTTTGGAAAAATATGAAAAGTGTCGTACTTCTACGATTTTACCATGACTACCTGACATACAATCTCATCCTTGCCTCATATTCGGGTTTCAGCTTCAATAGTTTCCATATTTTTTTATCATCCGGATTGCTGATGCGGTAAAATATAATCTTGTCTGCGGAATACTTAAAATAGGGATGACTTTTCAGCCATTCTTCAGGAGCATCAGTTAAAGTATATTTAGGAACTTCCGAAGAATTAAGAGGGCAGATGGAAACCAATTTCTGAACTCTGTCTTTATCAATATTATAAGTTTCAAGGATTTGTTCTTTAGTGATAAAACCTCCCAGTTTTCTGCGGAAGCCAATAATATATCCTGCACTTTTTTCATCCAGACCAAATTCTATGAGCTGTTTAAAACTGATCGTATTCAGATCGGTTTTTGAAAAATCAGTCTTTTCCTGTTGTCTTTCCTCTTTTTTGACAGGTACAAAGCTTAGTTTGATATAAGGTTTTATTTCCCGGAATTTTTCAGGGGAGATAACAAAACACTTTTGAATATCCTCAAGATTTTTGAAACTTCCATGAAGATTCCGGTCACGGTAATTAACGATTGTTGAAGCCTGTTTCTCAGAAAAACCAAGTGCTTTCCATCCGTCCTGATTTAAGATGTTAGAATCAAAAATGCGGTATTGGATATTGGCTTTTACAGCATCATTTCTCCCTGAATTTTTGAAATGATCCGGAGTTTTTGAGGGAAGCAGCAGATACGGTTCAAGTTTACCATACACCTCATCGGAAATAATAAAGCATTCTTTAAATTTTTCCTTACTGATAAAGCTTCCACCCAGGTAATTTCTGTATTTTACAATAGCCTGGGCCTGTTTTTCACTGAAGCCCATCTGTTCCCAGTTTCCGGCAGAAAAGTGGTCCGGATTGAATTGTTTGGAAATACTGATTTCTTTCTTTCCAAAATATTTATAATGCTTGTTATTCGTTTCCGAAAGCAGAAGATAAGGCTCTAATACTGCGAATTTTTCAGGAGAAACGGCATAACATTTTTTGAACTGCTCTTTGGAGGAGAACTGGCCGCCAATCATCTTTTTATAATTAAGAATCGTCGCTACCTGTTTCTCTGAAAAACCTAGCTTCTGCCATTGTTTTTCATCTAAAGAATTGGGGTCAAAATCAGACAGGCTGGCGGAAACTGAAGCCTCAGATATGAATCGGACCTTTGGGAAATCCGTTTTTTCTTGGTTTATATATTGCTGAAAAGCCATAAGGACAATCAGCAGCATTCCCATGAATGCAAGCTTGCGGTAATAACTTTTTCTCATCATACCATAAACTTATTAATAAAAACAAGTTGAGGCAATGGGAAACAATAAAGTGAATGCTTTTATAATACAGATATACTAGAACTACTGGAAATTATAAATCAAAACATGGTGGCATTGTGAAATAATTCAATACCAGTGGTTTGCATTTTTTTGCTGAAAAGATAAAGAGTGCTGTGGATATAAAAAAGATGAGGTTTTACTCCGGTTGATCTGCCAGAGAATCCTTCAGTTTAATAAGCTCGGCCTTCACAAATTCCAGACGGTCAATTAAGGTAACGGTTTCAGATATTTTGCTGTTGGTCGTCAAAGCTACCCTTGCGCCATCCAGAGTATATCCTTTTTCTTTAACCAGGTGATAGATCATCTGAAGATTTTTGATGTCTTCCGGAGTGAAGTAACGATTCCCTTTTTTGTTTTTCTTAGGCTTGATTATAGGGAATTCCTGCTCCCAATAGCGTATTAATGAAGTGTTTACGTCAAATGCTTTTGCCACTTCTCCAATGGAATAATACAGCTTATCAGGTAGATTTATTTTCATGTGATGAATCCTAAAGTCCAAAGATAAAAATTTTTCAAAAACAGATGCAAATATCTGGGATCAAATCTCTCTCAAAATATATTCTCAACGCCGATTCAATCCATTTTTATTAATAAACCTCAGTCTGGGATAAGGGTTTCTGATTTATATAGGTTTGAAGCAGGGAGCTGGAAGAGAGAAGATATGAATGTCATCAATAATAGTTGTTTATCTTTTTAAGTAAATTTGATTTTACAGCGGCTTTTATTAGATATAATCCAACGTAACTTCCATCCTTTGTGATAGAAGAGGGGGTAATTGCCGGTTCTTTTTTGTGAAAACTTGTGTTTTGACTTTGTTTATATTATTTTTATACCATAAAATAGCATCACCGATCTTGTAATGAATTCTATTTCTGTTCTTCATATTGACCTTTTCCAATCCGGAAGACACTCTTCTGATTTTTATTTCAATACACTGAAGGACCATCTTATTTTAGGACACCGTCATATTGAAAAACCTCACAGGCATGATTTTTATGCAGCTGTTCTTTTTACACAGGGAACAGGAATTCATGAGATCGATTTTCATAAATATGATGTTTCAGCAGGAAGTCTTTTCTTCTTGTCTCCCGGACAAATCCACAGCTGGGAGCTTTCAGATGATATTGACGGATACATCTTTTTTAGTTCACAGGAATTTTATGAAATGCATTATGTGAACCAGAAACTTAGGAATTTTCCATTCTTCGGTTCCGTATCTTTTCCAAGAAAACTTCAACTGGATCTTGAGGAACTTGAAAAAAAGATTCTTCTGTTTCAGGAGTTGGAAAACGAGCATCATGGAAAACTTCTTATGAAGGAAGGAAGCATTCTTTCACTCATGTCCCGGATCTTTATCAATGCTACCAGACTTTTTTCAAAAGATATTGATATGCTTTCCTCTTCAGCCGGGCTTTCTTATTTTAAGCATTATCAGGATTTTGAAGATCTTATAGAACAACACTTTACCCATGAGAAATCCATTACTTACTACGCATCTTTATTGGGAATATCTCCAAAGCACTTAAACAGGGTAGCACAGACAACAGTTCAGAAAACAGCAACAGAAGTTATTACAGAAAGAGTGGTCCTGGAAGCCAAAAGAATGCTGATGTATCTGGATGAAAGTCTTGTGGAAATTGCTTTCAGGCTGGGATACGAGGAATATTCATACTTTGTAAGAGTCTTCCGGAAAAGTTCCGGAATGACCCCTACTCAGTTTATGAGGAAATATAAGGCTTAATGGTTTAAAGTTCAATGTTCAGTGCTGTTTTCGATAAGGTTTTATGTCCTGATTATAATACCAGCTTAAATGGTCCTTCAAATGTGGTATCAAATGAATCTACGAGGATTCCCTTTTCGTCAAAAACCCCGATAACCATATTCTGTTTAGAGAGCTTAATATCCTTTTCAGGAAAAGAAATGTTGATGTTACCCTTTAGAATTTCATCACCTTTCAGAATAATTTTTTCAGACCCGAAATAGGTGATTTCCGCATTGGAAGGACTGATCACTTTGATGTAGAGCGTTTTTTTCTCATTGGATTTATTTAAGAGGGTATAAATAAATGTATTCGTTATTTTCCCGTTTTTAACAAAGAAAGTAGAGCCTGCAGGTTTAATGAACTTGGCTTCCATAGATCCGCGGTCGTACATTAAAAATCCAAGGAACCCAATAAGCAAGGCAAGAATTACAGTAGTGGCTTTCATTCTTGGCGTAAATTTGAACTTCTCCTGGTTTTCAATCTCAGATTCTGTGGCATAACGAACCAGTCCTTTAGGAAGTCCTACTTTTTCCATTACCTCATCACAGGCATCAATACAGGCTGTACAGTTCACGCACTCCAGTTGCTGTCCGTTTCTGATATCAATACCGGTAGGGCACACCACTACACATTGATGGCAGTCGATACAGTCTCCTTTTCCTGCTGCCTTCCGGTCTTCATTGTTTCTCCATTTTGAACGGCCTTCCCCTCTTCTGAAATCATAATAAACATTGATGGTCTGCTTATCGATCAGTACCCCCTGAAGTCTTCCGTATGGACAAACCAGTGTACACACCTGTTCGCGGAGCCATGCAAAAACAAAGTAGAAGGTCAGCGTGAAAAAGATCATCGTGATAAACTTTAAAGGATGCTCGGAAGGTCCCTCAATCATAATCTGGAAAACCTGTTCATACCCTACAATATACATGAACATAAACGTAGAGATGATTAATGAAATCAAAAGAAATACACTCCATTTTGTTACTCTTTTTCTGATCTTTTCAGCATCCCATTCCTGTCTGTCCAGTTTCATCTGCTTGTTCCGGTCACCTTCTATCCAGTATTCAATTTTACGGAAAACCATTTCCATAAAAAGGGTTTGCGGACAAAGCCAGCCGCAGAATATTCGTCCGAAAACTACGGTAAACAGCATCACAAAGATGACGGAAGTTACAGCTCCCAGAGCGAGAATAAAGAAATCCTGAAGATAAAAAGGCTGTCCTAAAATGAAAAATCTCCTGTCAATCACATTAATCAGCAGAAAAGGATTACCGTTTATTTTGATAAAAGGAAGTCCGAAAAACAAAGCCAGCAGGGCATAGCTGGTATAATTCCTGTAATTGGTATATTTTCCTTTGGGCTTTCGTGGAAATACCCATTTTCTTTTCCCGGTTTCATCCATGGTTCCCACCGAATTTCTGAATTCTTCATTTTCTATTTCGATGAACTTGCTGTTGCCTGATTCTGCACTCATTGCTTTACTTTATTAAATTGAAAAAGTAGTAAGGGAATATTTAAGGCCGGATCAAGTTGTTTTCAGTCAGTTTTTATAAGGGAAAATTTCGTTGATCTCCTACCTCTGCAAAGGTCCGGATTAAACTTTTTGAGTACTAATATTATCTACTTCCAGAATAGGACAATTGAGACATTTTTGTTTTTTAAATTGAGATTAATCAAAATGAGAAAATAGGTTGGGAGACTGTTTCTGATATCGTAAATTGCATCTTTAAAAATGAAGTATGAAAAATATCTGCAGAATAGTTCTGATTGGTTTGGTTTTCGCATTGATAAACTGTCAATCTGTAAATAATAGCAACATGTTTTATGATGGGGTACAGCCTGAAAAAATTTCAGACCAGTTCAGTTTTACGGAAGGTCCTTCATCCGATAAAGAGGGAAATGTGTATTTCACGGACCAGCCTAATGATAAAATTTACCTGTGGGACTGGAAAACCAATCAGGTGACTTTGTTTCTCGATAAAACAGGACGAGCCAACGGAACCCATTTTGATAAAGATGATTTTCTGATTACCTGTTCCGATGAGCAGGGCGAAATGTGGAAAATCTCAAAGGATAAAAAAGTGGAAATTCTGTTTAAAGGTTTTGAAGGAAAACGCCTGAACGGCCACAACGATATCTGGAATGATGCTTTTGGAGGAATGTATTTTACAGATCCTCTGTATGAAAGAGATTACTGGACGGATTTCAAACAGGAGCTGCCGCACAAAAGTCTCTATTACAGAAATAAAAATGGAAAAATCAGCAAATTAGAAACCTTTACCCAACCCAATGGAATCGCAGGAAGTGAAACGATCAGGAAACTGTATATTTCAGATATAGACGCTGGAAAAACCTATGAATATGACATTCTTGGCGAAGGCAAATTATCCGAGAGAAAACTATTCTGTGAAATGGGCTCCGATGGGATGACCCTGGACAAACATGGAAATCTTTACCTGACGGGTGATGGTGTACATGTCTTTAACCGTAAGGGGAAAAAGATCTATCACATCCCGATTCCTGAAAAATGGACTTCTAATGTAACTTTCGGAGGAGAAAATAATGATGTTTTATTCATCACAGCATCAAAATCAGTGTATATTTTACCAACAAAAGTACGGGGAGTGAAATAACCTTTAAATTCGGTTGAAATTTTTTTAAACTCCAACTTTCTATCGGAATCGATGATAACCTGTAATTTTTATAGAGTTTATTCAATAGAGGCGGACTTTAGTCCGCCTAAATAATAAAAAATAATCCATTTGGCTTTAGCCAAAACTTATACAGCCAATTTTTAAAATCACAATACATAAAAATTAGGTATTCGTGTCAATAAAGGACACATGAGTTTTGAAAATCTACAAATTCTATTGGCCTCTGAATAAAAGATCTGCCTAATCAAGATCAGCGAGCGATCTGAAAATAAAAAAATCGTGTATTCATGGCACCCACAAAAAAATGTGCAAACTTTCCTAAATAAAGTTTGCACATCAATATCTCAAAATGGCTAAATCTTTTGCGTCTTTGCAAATACCTTTTAATAGGCAACCTCCATTTTTACTTTCTTGCCTTTCAGTTTCTCGTTCTGAAGTTTTCTTAAAACAGCATTCACCTTATTTCTGGCAACAGCAACATAGGATGTGGTATCTTTTACTTCGATAACCCCAACATCTTCTTTCTGTAGCTCTCCTTTTTTAAGTAAATATCCTACAATATCCACCTTATTTACTTTATCTTTTTTTCCTGCACTGATGTAAATTGTCTGGAAAGGCGTCTTCTGAGGGGCCTTGTCAAATCCCGTAACGCTTTCTTCCGGAGTATTGCTTTTAATGAAGGGAAAGTTTTCATCTTCAGTCATAATCAGATAAACAAAACCTTTGGCATTCATCCTTGCCGTACGTCCGTTTCTGTGAATAAAAGCATCTTCTTTTGGAGGCAGCTGATAATGAACAATGGATTCCACTTCCGGAATATCAAGTCCGCGGGCAGCAAGATCGGTGGTGATAAGAATTCTGGCCGAATCATTTCTGAATTTCAATAAGGCGCGTTCTCTTTCGTCCTGTTCCATTCCGCCGTGGAAGGTTTCCCTGTCGATTCCCATTTGATGAAGAAGCTCTGAAATACGGTCCACAGCCTCGCGGTGATTACAGAAAATAAGGGTTCTTTTATTTCCTATTTTACAGATTAAATGAAACAATGTATCCAGTTTTTCCTCCGAAATGGTCATTACTTTTCGTAACTGAATATCCGGTTTTACTTCACTTAACTTTAAAAAGTCAATCGTTTTCTCATTTTTTAAGCCTGTAAACTTTGGAATCTCGTCCATGGCTGTGGCTGAAGTTAAAATTCTTTGTGAAAGACCTTTTAGTGAACCTGCTATAAACTCCATATCTTCATGGAAGCCCAGCTCCAGGGCTTTGTCAAATTCATCAAGAACTAAAGTCTGAATGCTTTTCGGATCAAAATTATGATTTCTCACATGATAAGCAACTCTTCCGGGAGTTCCGATTAAAACAGCAGGAGCTTCAATTAAATTATTGACCTCAATCTTTTTATCATGTCCGCCATAACAAACAGAAACCTTAAAATCTGTTCCCATTGTTTTGAAAACCTGTTCAATCTGTAGAGCCAGCTCTCTTGCCGGAACTAATATTAAGGCCTGAACCCCCTGGGCATTTTTTTTCAGATTCCTGAGAACCGGAAATAAAAAAGCAAGAGTTTTCCCGGAACCTGTAGGGGAGAGCAGGACGATGTCCGTATTATTCTCAGAGGCGTTGTATGTGGATTTCTGCATCTGATTCATATCCTGAATCTGCAGTTTTTGATAAATTGATTCTAATTCCATGGTGCAAAGGTAGTGATTTGAAGAGTAGATTTTATAAAGAGTCAATAGTGAATGCTCAATCCGCTTCGCTTGTGAATTTTTGATGTTGTAATCATTGACATTTCACTTGCGCAGCAAAATTCACAATTCATCCTTCTCTAGATCAGTCGTTTACAGACTGTAAAGGTCAGGGTGGAAATATTGCTTATCTCAAATAAATTTTATATCTTTGCACCCACTTTTGTGGCGAAAAGGTTTGATGAGTAAATTACTTATAATTAATTACTTCCGTATTTTTTAATCCGCATTTATTCAAACCGTTAAAAAAGAAGGAATACAAATTTTTATTAGAAAATGTCAAAAGAGACAAATTCAGCAGAGGTTTTATTAAACCAAAACGTAGCACCAGAACAATTTGATTGGGATTCTTTCGAATCAGGTCTTGATGCAGATGCGAGAAAAGAAAAAAGCGATTTAGAAGAAATCTACAACGGATCTTTAAACAACCTGGACGATAATGACGTTTTAGTTGGTAAAGTTGTAAGATTAACTGACAAAGAAGCTATCGTAGACATCAACTTCAAATCTGAAGGTGTTATCTCTCTAAACGAATTCCGTTACAACCAAGGCCTTAAAGTAGGTGACGAGGTAGAAGTAATGGTTGACAAGAGAGAAGACAAAACCGGACAATTACAATTATCTCACAGAAAAGCTAGAACGCTTAAAGCTTGGGATAAAGTAAACGAACTTCACGAAACTGGAGAAATCGTTAACGGTTTTGTTAAATCTAGAACTAAGGGTGGTATGATCGTTGACGTTCACGGAATCGAAGCATTCTTACCTGGTTCTCAAATTGACGTTAAGCCAATTAAAGATTACGATCAGTTCGTAGGAAAAACTATGGAGTTCAAAGTTGTGAAAATCAACCCTGAGTTCAAAAACGTAGTAGTTTCTCACAAAGCATTGATCGAAGCAGATATCGAAGGTCAGAAAAAAGAAATCATCGCTCAGCTTGAAAAAGGTCAGGTTCTTGAAGGTACTGTTAAGAATATTACTTCTTACGGTGTATTCATTGACTTAGGAGGTGTTGATGGATTGATCCACATTACAGACCTTTCTTGGTCTAGAGTGAACCACCCATCTGAAATCCTTGAGGACGGACAGACTGTAAAAGTTGTAATCCTTGATTTCGATGATGAGAAAACAAGAATCCAGTTAGGTATGAAGCAATTAGAAGCTCATCCTTGGGATGCTCTTTCTGCTGACATGAAAGTTGGAGATAAAGTAAAAGGAAAAGTAGTAGTTCTTGCTGACTATGGTGCATTCGTAGAAATCGCTCCAGGTGTTGAAGGATTAATCCACGTTTCTGAAATGTCTTGGTCTACTCACTTAAGATCTGCTGGAGATTTCGTAAAAGTAGGTGATGAAGTAGAAGCTGAAGTATTAACTTTAGATAGAGAAGAAAGAAAAATTTCTCTTGGTATCAAGCAATTGTCTAAAGATCCATGGGAAAACATTGAAGCTAAGTATCCAGTAGGATCTCAGCATGTAGGAACGGTAAGAAACTTCACTAACTTTGGTGTATTCGTAGAGTTAGAAGAAGGTATCGACGGATTAATCTACATCTCTGATCTTTCTTGGACTAAGAAAATCAAGCACCCATCTGAATTCTGTGCAGTAGGTGATAAATTAGATGTTGTAGTTCTTGAGCTAGATATCCAGGCTAGAAGATTATCTCTAGGTCACAAGCAATTGACTGAAAACCCATGGGATAAATTCGAAACTAAATATGCTGAAGGAACGATCCACGCTGGTAAAGCTGTAGAAGTTCACGATAAAGGAGCTTCTGTACAATTCGAAGATGCTGAGGTTGAAGCATTCTGCCCTTCAAGATTATTAGAGAAAGAAGATGGATCTAAAATCAAGAAAGGTGAAGATGCTCAATTCAAAGTAATTGAATTCAACAAAGAATTCAAGAGAGTTGTAGTTTCTCACACAGGGATCTTCAGAGACGAAGAAAAGAAAAACGTTAAAGAATCTTCTTCTAGAAACGTATCTTCTTCTTCAAACAACGAAGAAAGATCTACTCTTGGAGACATCGATGCATTAGCAGAGTTGAAAAGAAAAATGGAAGAAGGTAAATAATCTTTGAACCATTGATAAATATTGAGCCGCTCATTTGAGCGGCTTTTTTTGTTTTATATTTTTCAGGAGCTTTTTCCCGCTATCCACTCATACTCCTCACGCCATGGCTTCCCTTGGCCTGAGTCCTTCACTTCTCCATTAATGTTGCGGGGTAACCGTTACTATCGGGGCTATCTGTAATGACGGAATAAACCTGTTAGGTTTGCGAGTAGACTTGAATAAAAATAACATCTATTTTCTCAGGATTAAACCTTCGTTTTTGAACTTGGACTTTGAATATTTTTAATTTTTTTCTAATTATGTTAAAATATTTCACCAATTAAGGAAATTATGTTATTTTTAGCCAGCTAAAACAAACTTTTAACTATGAAAAAAACATTTTTATTTTTATTCATGGCATTCATGATGTCGTGGAGTGGTCTTAAAGCACAAGGACTTGATTACATTTTTATGCTGGATAACGGAAGTTCTATTACCGCTGCCGAATACGCTAACATGAAGCGGGGGGCTATTAAACTGATGGAAGAGCTTCTAGCCTGTAATAACAGAAACAGAGTAGCTGTTGTACAGTATGGAACAGGAAAGTATGGGGATACCAGCGGGACCTATAAGCCCATGATTTATATTGAATCCGATTTTACCAGCGATCAGTTTGTCGCCCAGAATTTTGACAGACGCTTGGATTTCGGAGATCTTTTTAATGAATCCTTAGGAATGATTGGCGATGCACTTGACGGAAATCCCAATGCTAATATTATGAGTCCTCAGACAACTTTAGGGCTGGTGCAGGATCTTAGAGTGGTTGTATTTACTGACGCAATGAGAAATCTGGGTAGTGCTCTTACAGGCTCTTATCTTGTGAACTCTAGCAGCCCGGCCTATGGTACTACTGCAGCATTTGTGAATGAGCTGAAGTTCAAATATAGCAGAGGGGCAAGGTTTACCATGGTCCATACCAGTACAGTGATGTCTGCAATGAGGGCAGCAGCAGCTATTGCCTCGCATGGTTCAGGGGCATATTCCGGAGCGGTAGAACCTGTTCAGGGAGATCCTAATATTAACTCAACTCCAAGAACATATTTTAACAGACCTAATGGGTTTGAAGTTGGCTCTGGTGAAATGGGTTATTGGAGAGACCTGGCACAGAATATATGCGAAACGAATGGTATGGGAACCGTAGATTTCAGATACGAGCCGGGAGAATGTATAGGATATACACAAGGTGTTGGCGGATATCATCATCTTCCAGCAGGGGCTACTTTATTGAGTCTTAAGCTGGAGCTGGTAGGCTTACAGACAGGAACTGTTTTCCCTGTGCCATATAACCCTTCATTCGGACCAGGTAACTTTTTTGTCTATTATCCACAGACTTCAGACTTTGCTGCTGCTATTAATGGCGGAGCAACAGGACCGCAGAAGTTCAAATTGACAATGGAATACTCTTATAACGGTCAGACTGAAGTAGCATATGCCTGGAATAACTATCCGTTTTTTGATTATGACATTAATATGAACTGCCCAGTATTAAAGGCTGCAAAACCATCAGAAGAAAAGATGTTCAAGCTTACTCCTAACCCTACCAATGGATTATTTAAAGTAATCCTAAATAAAGAAGTTAAGTCAGGAAAGCTTGAAATCAGAGATCTGAACGGAAATACAGTCTACAATAAAGTATTACGTGATGAAAAGGAAATAAATGTAGATCTGAGTTCCCGAAAAGAAGGAGTATATGTGGTGAATGTAACGACGGATAAAAATGAAACCTATTCAGAGAAAATAATAAAGAAATAATAGGAATGTAAATAACAGAGCTGCCTGAAAAGGCAGCTTTTTTTATAAATGGCCTGATAGTGCAGAGTTAGCATAATCGTAAAAAATGATGATTAATTTTGTATGGTATAATGAGTGTTATTTTTAAAAATATTCTACTAAAACATGTATTGACTGTGAATTATTTGTAAATTAGCGCCTTTATTAGTAAAAAATGAAAAAGATAACTCTACCACTCTTATTTGCTGTATTCACAGCATTTCCTTTAACTTTGTTTTCACAGGATAATAATAATCTGATTAAAGATTATATTTCTCAAAACACAATCAGAGAATATAAAAAGTCAGACCTTACTAATTTTGTTATTGATAATATTGACCATTCAAAATCAATGAATGGGGATGTTGTCAAATTCCAGCAGACATATAACGGCCTTCCTGTATATGGTACTGCAGGAACAGCATTGGTAAGAGATCAGAAAGTTATTTATTATACTGATAACTTTATCAAAGACTATAAAGTATCTGCTTTAGCCAATGCAAGGCTGACGAAAGAAGAAGCCCTGAAGAAAATTGCAGGTGATCTGGGAAGTGAAGAAATTTCCAACCTTAAGATCATGGCTTTCTTTGAGAAAGGACCGGGAAAAATGACAGCAGCCAAACAGCGTTTGGTTTATACAGTCGATAATAACCAGGACCTGAAGCTGGCTTATGAATATTTGTTAAATGAACCAGGTACACCCAATCACTGGGATATCCTGGTAGATGCCCATGACGGCAAAATTTTAAATAAAACGAATCTTACAGTTTCATGTAATTTCAGTGAAGGGGCTTACGCTCATGATGAACATGTAGCTGCGGCATTACCTCAATACGAAGGAACTTATCATATCAATCGTACAAATTTTGTTACGCTGGCTCCAGATAATGCAACATACAATGTATTCCCTCTACCGGTGGAGGCACCAACCTTTGGTTCCAGAGCTTTGGTAAGCAACCCATGGATTCTGGCTTCTTCTCCGGAAGGATGGCATTCCAACGGTACTACCCATTATACCGTAACAAGAGGAAATAACGTGTATGCGTATGATGATAAAGATGCCAGGGAAAGTACATATGGGGTTTCTCCGGATGGAGGGGCTTCCAGAACTTTTGATTTTCCATATGATCCTAATGCATTAACATATAACAATTTATCTGCGGCCACAACCAATTTATTTTATATAAGTAACATGGTGCATGATATTTTCTATAAATTCGGATTTACAGAGTCTGCCAAAAATTTCCAGAGCAATAACTTCGGAAAAGGAGGTCTGGATGATGATGAGGTTTTTGCACAGTCTCAGGATGGAGGCGGTTTCAATAATGCTAATTTTGCCCCATATCCGGATAATTATAATCCTGTTATGCAGATGTATCTATGGCTGGCTTCAAATCGAAAACTATTCTATAGTGCACCGTCTGATGCTGTTGGTCGTAATGTAAACGCAGGAGTTGCACAGTTTGGAGTACCTGTGAATGATATAGGAATAACAGGAGATGTAAAATTGGCCAGTGTTATTGATGGCTGTACTGCTCTGCCGGCTGGTGAAATGACAGGAAAAATTGGTTTAATTGAGAGAGGAGGAACCTGTAGCTTCCCTGCGAAAGTAAAAAATGCTCAAAACGCAGGAGCAATAGGGGTTGTTATTTATAATAATGCTGCAAGTGGTTCTACATTAGGAAATATGGGAGGAACAGATACTACAATTACGATTCCTTCTATATTAATTACCAATGCTGAAGGAGAATATATCAAAACAAAATTAGCAGCCAATACCACTGTAAATATTGCCGTAAGAGCTGATACAAAATATGACGGAAGTTTTGATAATGGCATCGTTACTCATGAATATGGCCACGGGATTTCCAACAGACTTACAGGAACAGGATCTAACTGTCTGAATTCAGGAGCTGATAAAGAGCAGATGGGAGAAGGATGGTCAGATTTCTTTGCATTGATGCTGACTAACAGACCAGGGGATAATGCTTCTGTAGCAAGAGGAATGGGAACTTATCCTATCGGGCAGCAGACTAACGGAAATGGAATCAGACCATTAAAATATTCACCTGATTTTAACGTGAATTACGCTACCTATGGACATACCAACGGAATGGAATACAACAACGGTTCTGCTATAGTACCTGATGTACACTCAATTGGCTTTGTTTGGGCCACCATGCTATGGGATCTTCATTGGAAATATGTTGAAAAATACGGATATTCTTCGGATGTAACTTCCAATACACCAAACGGTAGCACCAAAGTATTACAGTTAGTAACCGATGCTCTTAAGCTTCAGGGATGTCTTCCTACTTTCATTGATGGAAGAGATGCTATTTTAAATGCGGATTTAGCCACAACAGGCGGACAGGATAAATGTATGATCTGGAGGGTTTTTGCTAAAAGAGGTCTTGGTGTCGGTGCTTCAGCAGGATCTAAAACGGATATCAATGATCAGGTGGAAAACTTTGATCTTCCTGCAGGATGTTCTGCTCTTTCCACAGAAGAAGTAAAAGCAGCTAAAAATAAAATTTCTATCTATCCGAACCCGGCTAAAGATGAATTCTACATTAACTTCCCTGGCGATATGCTTGGAAAAGTTAGTGTTGAAATTTACGATATGTCAGGAAAACTGATTTCTTCAGAAGATAAAGTTTCTCCGGATGCTAAAAAAGCCGTTTCAACCAATAAAATGGTTAACGGAACGTATATGGTAAAAGTAAAAGGCCTTGGTTTTGAATCATCATCTAAAGTGATTGTAAAGAAATAATCATCTTTTTTAATCCTATAAAAATCGCCGCAGAGAATACCTGCGGCGATTTTATTTATCTATCATGCTGACATTGCCGGCGATTTTAATTATTATATTGTAAATTTGCAGGCTGTTTTAAAAAAATTATGAAGAAGAAAAATATACTGAAAGGAGTTTTATTTGTAGGGATCGGAGCTAGTATATACGGTATGTTGGCTACATTTGTAAAGATGGCTTATAAGGATGGTTTTACCACCTCTGAAGTCACAACATCCCAATTTTTACTAGGATTAACCGGACTTTTGGTCCTGAATTTTATCCAGACCATCACCTCTAAACAAAAGTTGTCGTCTCCAAGCGGCAAAGAAGTTAGAATGTTAATGCTGGCAGGAACCTCTCTGGGATGCACCAGCCTGTTTTATTATATTGCGGTTCAGTACATAGATGTTTCCATTGCTATTGTATTACTCATGCAGTCCGTTTGGTTCAGTGTGGTGGTAGAAAGTTTTATCTCCAAAAAATTACCGAATGCAAGAAAAGTAATATCAGTAATTATTGTACTGGCAGGAACTATTCTGGCAACCAACCTGATGAATATGGAGATTGAGCTGGACTGGCATGGAATATTCTGGGGACTGATGGCTGCAGCTTCCTATACGCTGACAATGTTTACATCCAATACTCTGGCGACTCATCTTCCGGTGTTCAGGAAAAGTATTATCATGCTTTGTGGTGGTGCGGTAGTGGTATTTGCTTTCCTGTTTTTCGCACAGATCGGGCCGATGTATTCAGACAGCCTGAAGTCATTTTACCTGAATTTTACAGAGAATACAGAGCATATTCATTCTTTCAACTATTCTATATTCTGGACATATGGATTTGTACTGGCACTCTTCGGAACTATTATTCCACCAATTTTGTTCAACGTTGGATTCCCGAATGCCGGACTTGGATTAGGAAGTATTGTTTCATCACTGGAGCTTCCGGTTTCCGTGACGATGGCCTTTGTTTTACTGGGTGAGAAAGTAATATTCGTACAATGGATAGGAATTGCACTGATTCTTTTTGCTATTGTATTGATGAATCTGCCTTCCAAACAAGAATACAAAGCCGTGGAATTATCTTAAAAAATAGTAATTAATCTAAAAATAACAATCTTAGACCGCTCCTTTGGAGCGGTTTTTTTAATTTTATGTTTCTAAAATAAATCGGAATGAAAAATTTCAGAAATGCAGTTACGGTAATAATGCTGTCAGCAGCTCCGGCTCTTATGTTTTCGCAGGTAAAACCTTTAGATGCTGTATTGTCGGAATACAAATATCCCTATAAAGTTCATTATCTCGATCTGAAATCCCAGAATAATGACCTGAAAATGGCGTATATGGATGTACAGCCTCAAAAAGCCAACGGAAAAACAATTATGCTTCTTCATGGAAAGAATTTTAATGGAGCATATTGGGAAAGAACGGCTAAAGACCTTTCGGGTAAAGGATTCAGAGTGATTATTCCCGATCAGATAGGATTTGGAAAATCTTCAAAACCTCAGAATTATCAGTTTTCCTTTTCACAGCTTGCAGAAAATACAAAAGCCATTCTGGATCAGCTGAAGATTGAAAAAACAATAGTTTTAGGACATTCTATGGGAGGAATGGTTGCTACGAGATTTACATTGCTTTATCCAGAAAGAGTTCAGAAGCTCATTCTGGAAAACCCTATCGGGCTTGAAGATTATAAAACTTTTGCTTCTTACCAGACCATTGACCAGGCTTATCAGTCAGAATTAAAAAATACAGCGGAAACCTACAAAAATTATCAGCTGAAATTCTATTATGACAACAAATGGAAAGATGAATATCAGCCGTGGCTTGATCTCATTGCCGGATGGACACTGCATAAAGATTATCCTAAGGTAGCATGGGATGCTGCACTGACTACCGATATGATCTATAACCAACCAGTTTGCTATGAATTTAAAAACATTAAAATACCTACGCTCCTCATTATTGGAACAAGAGACAGAACGGCAATCGGGAAAGACAGGGCTCCCAAAGAACTTCAGCCCAAAATGGGGCAGTACCAGGAACTTGGTAAAAAAACACAGCGTGAAATTGCCGGTTCAAAATTAGTAGAGCTTGAAAATGTAGGCCATCTTCCTCATATTGAGGTATATCCTAAGTTTTTTAGTACGTTATATGATTTTATAAGATAATTCTGAATCTGACCTTAAAATAGTAGTTTACTAACAAAACAAATAAGGCTGAAAAAAGGAGTGCCATTCTGGTAACCCCGTATTTTCAGCCATAGAGCCTGTCCGGAATTCAGAATTTCTTTTTGTTGATTTCTGCTTTATCCATAGGTGTTTTTAAATTATCCGGCTTATAAAAAATCTTTGATTTTTTCCTTAACTGATCTTATCCCTTAATAAATCTTAATGTTTCAAATAAAATTTATCTTTTAGTTCATAACTTACTTTTTCCCACGGAGCAGATAAAATGATACAAGTCCGATTCCTGAAAAAAGAAGACATGAAATCCCCAGATTCTGAATATAACCGATGCTTATTAATCCCAGTCCAATAAGGATATAATAAATCAATCCGAGCAAAGCACCCGCACTTCCGGCTTCATTCTTATATCTGATCAGAGCGGTACTCAGAATATTAGGAATAGCTATACTGAATGCCATCACAATAAAGCAGAAAGGAATCAGAAAAAACATTCCCCGGCCGAAGACCCATACAAAGACTGAAGCAGTAAATGAGATCCATACACCTGTTTTTACCAGCGTTTCAGAAGATATACTTCTCAATAACAAATATCTGTTAAGCTGTGCACCGATAAAAGTCCCGATTGCTAAAATAAAACTACTGTATCCAAAATCATAAGAACTAAGCTGGTTTTCTTTGAAAATAAACGGAGCCAGTGAATAATAGGAAAATAAAAGGACATTAAAACTCATAATCAGCAGACAGCTTCTGATAATTTCGGGATCCCTGAGCATGCGTTTCAGCAAATGAATCAATGTTCCTGAATTGATTTGCTTTTTTACCTGAATGGTTTCTGATATTTTGTTTTTTGAAAGAATCCAAAACAGAACGGCAAGTAAAGCCAGTGTAATAAATACTCCCTGATACCCTGAGAATGAAGCCAGCACAGAACCGGAGACCATCCCGATCACAGGGCTTACCGACAAGCCAATTCCAATCCAGGAAAATACTTTACTGATGCTGTTTTTATCATACAGATCCCTTAAAATGGTCTGGGCAATAATAGAACCTACAGAAATTCCAAAAGCAGAAACAACTCTGGCAGCAAGCATGAGGGTGAAATCAGTTGCTAAAAGTGCAGCCAGTGCCCCGATACCATAAGTGATCAGTCCATATTCCAGTGCTTTCTTTCGCCCGATACGGTCACTCTGGATTCCCCAAAAAGCTACTCCTAATGCGAAAGATATAAAATACAGACTTATCGTCAATGCTGCAGATTCCTCACGAATGGAAAAATGTTCCTGTATCATAGGAAGTACAGGGCTGTAAATGGTTTCTACAAACTGGGGAAGCATCACCAAAAGAGTAAGCAGCCACAGTGGATTAGTCTTTTTCATTTTTTTCTGCAAAGTTTTGAAAAATTGAACGTATATTTATAATGATATAAATACAAAAAACATCGAAAATAAGACATGGCTATACTCCAGCAGAATGAAGAATTTAATCCCGACAATATTGCTGAAAAAGTGATAGGCATAGCATCCGATATGGTGATGCATGATTCTGGTTTTCATTTCCATCAGACCAAAGCTCAGCTTCTGTATGCTCCTTCGGGGTGTATGACGGTTACAACCTCTGAGAAGCAGTTGGTTCTGCCGCCTTTCAGAATGCTCTGGATTCCTGCAAAAGAAGTTCATAGAGTCAACTTTCGGAATGTTGTAGCGTACAGATCTATCTATTTTGATGAAGATTATGCCGGGAAACATATGAAGGCGGATCTTAAAGTATTGCAGGTAAATCCTTTACTAAAAGAAATTATCGAAAGAATCTGCTTTTGGAAATGGACTGTGCTAAGTCAGCATCAGGAAAATATTCTGAAAGTATTCTGGAACGAATTAAAAACAGCTCCTGAAGAAAAACTGGATCTAAGAATGCCAATTGACAGGCGTTTTAAAAAAGCAACGGAAGAGTGGACACAAAGAAATTCTGTACCACCCATGTTAAAAAAGCTGACAGAAGAAATAGGAGCTGTAGAAAAAACAATCAGCCGGATCTTTAAAAAAGAAACCGGATTATCTTATCAGGAATGGAGACAGCAATGGCGCTTGCAGAGGTCGATAGAGCTTCTGGTAGAAGGTAATTCAATAGGCGAGGTGTCTTATATTCTGGAATTCTCGTCAGACAGTGCGTTCATTGAATTTTTCAAGAACCATACAGGATCTACACCACTGCAGTATCTGATGAAAAATGAACAGTGAACCGGAATGTATTTCTTGTCTTATGCAAAGTCTGCTAAGAAATATTTTACATAAAATTGTAGTAATCAATGGTATAATTTTATGCATAACTAAAAACAAAATTCCATGAATAATTACACCCATACCATCGAAATCAAAACGACAGCAGATAAAGTATATGGCGCATTGGCATATAACATTTCTCTCTGGTGGACGGAAATGTTTAGCGGCTCATCAGAACAAGCTGATGACCTGTTCACGATAAGATTCGGGGAAAATATTTACAAAACAATGCGGGTGAAAGAATTAGTTCCCAGTTCAAAAGTAGTCTGGTATGTAGAAGATTCGCTGATCAATCTTCCTGAATTAAAGAATCAGACCGAATGGATAGGAACTACCATTATATGGGAAATAGGGCAGGAGAGGAATAGTACTGTAGTTAAGGTTACACATCTTGGTCTTCATCCGGATATTGAATGCTATGAAATATGTTCTGGAGGTTGGCTGCAATTCACCAACAGTCTGAAATTATTTCTGGAAACAGGAAAAGGAAACCCTTATAGAAAATAATTTTTTGCTATTAATTCACCAACCCTACCTGTCAGAATCAGAAATTTTTATTCCGAACTAAAGTCAATACATAGAGCTTATGTTGGTTTAACGCTAAAGGGCGCAATGCTTTTTAGTGCTTATGTTATTAGGGTGCAAGGGCGTTTCACTCAGCAATGGTTTCATAAAATTTTATTGATGTTGAAGATAAATCTGCTCAATCCGCAGAATCTGCGGGAAAATACTGTCCCGGGTCTCCAAATAAAGAACAAAAAAGAAGCTGTTCACATGGTAAACAGCTTCTTTTGTATGTATTGTTGTCTGAATTATTTCTTCTTGTAAGCAGCGTCTTTAATTCTAGCTTTCTTACCTCTAAGATCTCTGAAGTAGTAAATTCTAGATCTTCTAACTCTACCTCTTCTGTCAACTTCAATTTTTTGAAGAGCAGGCATGTTGATTGGGAATACTCTTTCTACTCCTACATCACCACTCATTTTTCTGATGGTAAATGTTTTTGTAGCACCAGTACCTCTTAATTGGATAACGGTACCTTTGAAGAACTGAGTTCTTGTTTTTTGTCCTTCTTTAATTTCGTAATACACAGTAATTGTGTCTCCTGCTTTGAATTCAGGGAAATCTTTTTTAGTAATGTACTGGTCTTGTACGTACTTTAATAAATCCATTATTAATAAAATAAAATGTTAAAGCTAAGCAACTTACACGTTTTTCGTCAGAGGTTAAATAACAGGTTGCAAATGTACAAAATAGTTTTTGAATGTACCAAATAAATTATATGCTAAAAACTATAATTTTTTCACCCTGATTAAGGCTAAAACTTAACAGATCTTTTAAGTTCCCATCAGACTGAGTTTACATACGAGTTCTACTTTTGCCCGAAAATAAAAAGGCTGGAATGCTTTTTTATAATCTGCTGATTTACAAATTGAAACTTAAAAATAATTATCTACAACAAAACCACTATGAAACACTATTTCTTTTTTTTCTGTTTTGCCGTCCAGATGGCATTCGGGCAGGTATTATTTCCGTACCTCCAGAATCCGACGCCGAATTCAATGATCGTGAACTGGAAAACAGCTTCCAATAACGAAACTACAGTAATCTACGGAACTTCTCCCACTACCCTGAATGTTACCGTAACCGGAACAACCAACATTTTTTCAGATACAGGCTATAATAATAACTACTATTATCACACCGCGAAGATTGTCGGTCTTCAGCCCAATACAAAATACTATTATAAAATAAAGACCGGAACCAGTGAGTCGGCGGTGTATAATTTCAGGACACTTCCGCTTCCGGGGCAGCCTGTAACGGCTAATGGAAAAATCCGCTTCCTGATCATGGGAGATAACCAGATTAAAGCTGAGCCAAGATATGACAGTCTTACGCTGAATGCATTCAAAAAGCTGAAAGAAAAATATGGGGTAGATGCAGATCCTTCCGATAACATTGCACTGACGTTCATGGTAGGTGACCAGGTGGATGTAGGAACACTGGATCATTATGAAAATGTACACTTTAAAAAGAACACCAAATTATCACCTTATCTTCCGATTCAGACCACTGTGGGGAATCACGAAACATATGGAACCCTTGGGATGAATTCTTATTACGCCCATTTTTATATTGATGAAATCAAATACAAAAATATCACTTCCGGAAACGAAAACTATTATGCCCAACAGGCCGGAAACGTTTTATTTGTAAGTTTAAGTTCTGAACACACCGGAACAGCCCAGCAGACCTGGCTTTCCCAGATTCTTAATGAAGCCAATAATGATCCTACCGTAGACTGGATTATCTCTTTAAGCCACAGACCTTATCAGGCTGAACAGTATGTTGGGGATATTTCAACCTGGGTAAGAAACAATGCTGTTCCTTTACTGGCGACTTCAGGAAAATACCTGATGCATGTGGGAGCCCACCATCATTTATACCACAGAGGACAGTTGAAAAACACTCCGAACTACCAGATCATTTCCGGCGGAACTGCATGGGACCAGTATTGGGGAATGTCTAATGAACAGGACTTTGATGATGTTCAGAAAACCCTTACAGACTGGACGTACCAGATCGTAGAAGTAGATATACCAACCGGAAAAGTAGATGTGGAATGCTACTCAATCGGGGGAATTTACAACAGAAAATACAATGAACTGGTGGATACTTTCCACCGTTATAAAAACCAGCCGCAGCCTGCAAAACCGTCCGTTGCCAATACTTTCTCAGGTCCTGTCACTTTACCTTTGACACTGGATGGAAGCGCTTTTGTCTCAAACAACGGAGAACAGCTGAATACAACACAATTCCTTATCAGTAAAGCACCGGATTTTTCAGTCATTGAAAAAGAAGTGTACCGCGATTATGAAAACTGGTTTGGAAAAGACGGGAACGGAACCCCGGATAAAACAAAAAACCTGAATGCCGGAGTAGATATTACCAAAGTGACCCTTCCTGCCAATTCCATTTCCAACGGAACCTATTATGTAAAGGTACGTTACAGAGATAGGAATCTAGAGTGGAGTGACTGGAGTGAAGTAAAGCAGTTTGAGATCACAGGAAGTGTAGTATCGAATCCTACATTTACTTTAGATAAAACAGAATACACACAAAACGAACCGATTACAGGAACGTATACCGGAGGTCCCGGAAACCAGCAGGATTGGGTGGGAATCTATAAAAAAGGACAAACTCCGTCAACAACAACTTCTCAGGGATTTGTATATACGAATGGCCAGACGGCGGGAACAGCTTTATTCAGCAACGGCCTTCCGAATAAAGGACAGTATTTCGCAGGTTTCTTTGCCAATAACGGGTACACGGAAATCACGCCGAGAAAGAACTTTTATGTAGGCCCGAAAGTACAGCTTCAGACAACTGCCGACACTTATCCGGTAGGAGGAACAGTAGTGATCAATTTCAGTAACGGACCAAACCTCGTAAAAGACTGGATCGGAATCTACAAAATGGGCCAGACCCCAGGAACCAATACTTCCATCAAATGGAGCTACGTAACCACGCCATCAGGAACACTGAATTTTACAGGCCTTCCTAAAGGATATTACTATGCCCAATATCTGCTTGAAGACGGATATACCGGAATTGGTGATAAAGTGTTCTTTAAAGTAGGGGATATCGTTACAGAATTATGGATCAATAAACCGGTTTATACATTAGGGGAGAATATTACCGCTTCATGGACAGATTCTCCGGGAATCATCAAAGACTGGCTGGGAATCTATCCACAGAATATCCAGACCCCGGATGATAACTTTGTTTCGTATACCTATTTTGACGGGATTACTCAGGGAACAAAATCAATTCAGGGAACAGCGGTTCCTGCCACACCGGGGAATTACTATATGGTGATGTTCACCAATGATTCCTACACCGAAGTTTCCAACAGAGTACAGTTCCAGGTAACCTCACCAACACTGGGAATAGAAGAAGCTAAGGCTACCGAAAAGAACGTCGTTCTATACCCGAATCCAACCAAACCAGGAGAGCCTACTTTCATCAAAAGTGATTACCCGATTGAGAAAATCGAACTGGTATCCGCTTCAGGAGAACTCTTGTATGAATCGAAAAATATAAACAATCAGCGTTTTTCTCTGGTGAATGAAAACCTTCCGAAAGGAGTATACTTTGTAAAAGTTCATACCAGAAAATTATTTACGCTAAAGCTTATTGTACAGTAAAATTCAGGTAAATCCTTATAAAAGTAAAGCGGCCGTCTCCACAGACGGCCGCTTTTTTCAAAATTTATCTTTAATAATTACAGATGGTAATTCAAATATGATTTAGAACTCATTCAACAAATCATCCTCATTGAGGTTGGTTTGAAGAGCGCTGTAAGCATCCTGGTCTTCTGCTCCTGCCAGTACTTTGGTATCCTGAATCAGCTTTCCGTCTGCATTGTAAACCTTCAGTAAAATCCATTTTCCGCTGCGTTCCAGTTCTTTCATTCCGGATTCTGTTCTGTATTTCACTTTTCCGCTCTGAAGAACACCTTCTTTCACGGTTGCCTTATTGCCGGGTTTACCTTTTACATACTGCACAATCTGGCCTGTAAAGCCGTCTGTTCCTTCTAAAGGCTGGGTATAGGTATAAATAACAGCTCCTTTTTCATCATATACGGTAGAATCATATCCTGTCTGTTTGGCATTCAGCTTTTTCTCAGATTTTAACCTTTCATCTTCTTTAAATGCTTTGGACAGTGTTACAACCCCATCTTTATAATGATGTTCGCTGTAATCTTCATATACGGTTCCGTTGTAAGGCATTTCATCCTTGTAGGTTACATTACCTTTTAATCTTCCATCCGGATAATAATACTTGATCTCCTGAACAGAATCATCAACAGAAATCTTTTCAGACGAAAGTTTCCCGTTATCATCAAAATTCTTATTAAGAACCACAGAACCATTTTTATAAACATCAATCATGGAAATATGGGAAAGATCATAGTTGAACTGGTAATCTTCACCTTCCCAGGCGGTATACGTATCAGATTCTTTACTGTACTGGTACACAAGGTTGCCTATTTTCTTTCCGGTTTCATCATAGGTTGTTTTATAACCGTCTTTCTTATTTTTCTTTTCCTCCTGAAGGATTTTTCCGTTTTTAGAATAGATAATTCCTTCTTTTACCGTGCCATCACTTTTATATTTCTCGATCTTAGAAACCCTCATCGGATCATAATAGTACTCAACCATGACATTATCAGCGGAGCTTCCTGCATTGCTGGTTCCGATGTGTTTTCCTTTTTCACCGTAATATTTGGTTTCATACTTTCCGCTGCTGTCAGTGGTTACCTCATAACGAATTCCTTTAATGTCTTCATCGTAAACAATCGTTTTAAAGTTTTCCGCACTTTCGTATACCGTAATACTGTTGTAGTAAGAAAAGTTTTCCGGATCCTTGTAGCTGTATATTTTTCCTTTAAAAGTTCCGTCAGCCTTATAAACAAGGTCTTCAGTAGGTCTTCCTTTTTCATCAAACGTCTGGGCAGGTCCTACCTGTTTTCCTCCGGAGAATGTACCCATGCTTGCAATTTTACCCTCTGGAGTATACCAGGTTACCTTACCTTCAAAAACCTCACTGCCCGGGGTAGTGTTTGAAGCCAGGCCTTCCATCTGAAGCTTTCCGTCTTTGTAAAAATCTTTGATTAAAGTGAGCTTGCCTTTGGATTGAGTTTCACGGTAAAACTCCATATTTTCCTGATTAGTCTGTTCCCAGTTTTCATCAAAATACGTTTTTTCCTGGGCGTATACATTAAAGCCGAGTACAAATACAAACAGCGCCGAGGTCAATAATTTTTTCATGTTTTTATTAAAATTTAAATGATTTTGAATGGTGTATAAGGCTGGGTTCTGAACAGTATGGAAATACTGCTGAAATACAAGATGAAAACAGCTGTTAACTGTTACAGAATAACCTTTTTACATAGAAGTTGTGTTGAGTTAAATGATACCTGAAATCACAATACAAATCATGACTCTAGGGTTTGAAGCCCCAAATATAAATCAATTTAATGAGAAATAGATGTTGAACGGACAGATTTGTTCATTTATGTTATATAACGTATTGAATATTATTATTTTAAATTTTAGATTCAAAATAGAAGAAAAACCGACTAATTCCGGCCACCGGATATCCGGGAAAATTTTATTAAATTTAGCCAACAGAAAATCTAATATTTCATGATAGATAAAAGAGTACAAAATGCGAAAGAGGCCATCGAAGGAATTAAGGATGGAATGACCCTGATGCTGGGCGGATTTGGTCTTTGCGGTATCCCTGAAAACTCAATTAATGCTTTGGTAGAAAGCGATGTGAAAGATCTTACCTGTATTTCGAATAATGCCGGAGTAGATGATTTCGGGCTTGGTTTACTTCTTCACAAAAGACAGATTAAAAAAATGATCTCTTCTTATGTAGGGGAAAATGCAGAATTTGAAAGACAGATGCTTTCAGGTGAACTGGAGGTAGAACTTACTCCACAGGGAACTTTAGCCGAAAAATGCAGAGCGGCACAGGCAGGAATTCCCGCTTTCTATACCCCTGCAGGCTATGGAACAGAAGTAGCAGAAGGAAAAGAAGTAAAAGAATTCAACGGAAAACCTCACATCCTTGAACATGCCTATAAAGCAGATTTTTCTATCGTAAAAGCATGGAAAGGTGATCATGCCGGAAACCTTATCTTCAAAGGTTCAGCCAGAAACTTCAACCACCCGATGGCCGGAGCAGCAAAAATTACCATTGCTGAAGTGGAAGAACTGGTAGCACCGGGAGAACTGGATCCGAACGAGATACATATTCCGGGAATTATGATCCAGAGAATTTTCCAGGGCGAAAAATTTGAAAAAAGAATTGAACAGAGAACGGTGAGAAGTAAAGAATAATTTCTGACCACACCATGATTATAAAAAAACAAAGCGCTGAACCTACATTCAGCGCTTTATTTATGCTTGTGGGGCAATCATTTTCCGTTCCCCGATCTGTTGTCGCCACATGGCGTAATACAATCCTTTTTCGGCAATCAGATTATCGTGGGATCCGGTTTCGATCACCTGGCCGCGCTCAAGCACATAGATTTTGTCTGCATGCATGATTGTACTTAAACGGTGGGCGATAAGAACGGTAATCTGTTCCCTTTCTTTTGATATGTTTTTAATAGTAGATGTAATCTCTTCCTCTGTGATACTGTCCAAAGCGGAAGTCGCTTCATCAAAGATTAACAGATGAGGTTTCCTTAAAAGGGCCCTTGCAATGGCAATTCTTTGTTTTTCGCCGCCACTCAGCTTCAGTCCGCCTTCTCCGATTACTGTTTCAATACCTTTTTCTGCTCTTTCCAATAACGCAGTACAGCTTGATTTTTCCAGAGCGGCTGCCAATTCTGATTCCGTAGCCTTAGGATTTACAAAAAGAAGGTTTTCCTTAATGGTTCCCGCAAAAAGCTGGGTATCCTGGGTTACAAAACCAATCTGGTTTCTGAGTTCATCAAAATCAAATTCCTTTCCGTTAATTGAATTATAAAAAATATTTCCTTCCTGAGGCCTGTAAAGCCCAACCAGCAATTTTACCATCGTACTTTTTCCGGAGCCGCTCGGCCCTACAAAAGCAATGGTTTCTCCATTTTTAACATCAAAAGAAATATTATTTAAAGCTTTGTACTGGGCAGACTGGTGCTTGAATGAAACATGCCTGAATTCCAGTTCCTCAATAGCTCCGATCTGTTTCGGATGAAGTGGCTTTTCTTCCACATCCTTTTTCATTAAACGGTCAAAATTCTGAAGAGAGGCTTCCGCTTCACGGTAAGAAATAATGATATTCCCAATTTCCTGCATCGGTCCGAAAATGAAAAAACCATAAAACATCAACGACAGATACTGGCCTGGAGTTACAATATTTTTGAAAATTAAAAGCAGTAAAGTCAGAGTGATCATCTGCTGAAGGAAATTAACCATCGTTCCCTGAATAAAACTTAAAGAACGGATGCTTTTCACCTTTCTCAGCTCAAGCCCAAGAATCTTGTACGTATTGTTATTCAAACGGATAACTTCCTGGTTAGTTAATCCTAAGCTTTTTACAATTTCTATATTTCTAAGGCTTTCTGTGGTACTTCCGGCCAAAGAAGTCGTTTCCGAAACAATATTCTTCTGAATAACCTTTATTCTTTTGCTTAATAAATTGGTAATAAAAGCAATCAGGAAAATTCCGCAGATGTAGACCGGCATAATAGACCAGTGCAGACGGATCGCATATACCGAAACGAAAATAATGCTCACTAAAATTCCAAAGAAAATATTAATAAAATTAGTGATGAATTTTACAGAATCTTCTCTTACTTTCGTTAAAATAGACAGCGTTTCACCGCTTCTCTGATCTTCAAATTCCTGATACGGCAACGCCATGGAATGTTTTAAGCCGTCTGTGAAGATTTTAGCCCCAAACTTTTGGGTAATCACACTTACCACATAATCCTGGAAAGCCTTGGCAATTCTGCTTATCATAGCCGTTCCAATCAGTAATCCTAAAAAATAGAAAGCCCCGTGATAAACGCTGGTTCCGTATAAATATTCGTTCAGGTTTCGAGGTAAAAGCTTTTCCTTATCAAAGAAATTGGGATGGGTGACCAGCCTGTCCAGAATATTCCCTGTAATAGCGGGAGCAAATAAAGAAAAAACCTGATTGATGGTTGCCAACAGCAAAGAAATGATAATCAGCCATTGGTAAGGTTTAAGGTATCTTAAAAGTATTTTCATTCGATTAAATAAAGGTACAAAATTAAAGATATTATTTTTACTAACAGTGTTAATTTTTAAGTGGAATAAAGCCCTTTTGTATTCAGCTGAAAATAATTAAATTGCAGTCTAAGTTTTTACTATGCTTACAAAAGAACAAATTGCCAAAAGAATTTCAAAAGAACTGAAAGATCGCTATTATGTAAACCTGGGAATAGGAATTCCTACTTTGGTTGCCAACTATGTTCCGGAAGGTATTTCCGTAGAATTCCAGAGTGAAAACGGAGTTCTCGGGATGGGGCCTTTCCCTTTCGAAGGTGAAGAAGATGCCGATATCATCAATGCCGGAAAACAAACCATCACTATTTTAGAGGGAGGTTCATTCTTCGATTCTGCATTCAGTTTCGGGATGATCAGAGGCCAGAAGGTGGATTTGACCATTCTTGGGGCGATGGAGGTTTCTGAAAACGGGGATATTGCCAACTGGAAAATCCCTGGAAAAATGGTAAAAGGAATGGGAGGTGCTATGGATCTGGTAGCTTCCGCTGAAAATATCATCGTAGCTATGATGCATGTGAACAAAGCAGGAGAAAGCAAAATCCTTAAAAAATGTACCCTTCCGCTTACCGGAGTGAACTGCGTGAAAAGAGTAGTGACGGAACTGGCGGTTCTGGATGTTACCCCTGCAGGTTTCAAACTGGTAGAAAGAGCACCGGGAGTTTCGGTAGAACATATCATCAATTCCACAGAAGCAGATCTGATTATTGAAGGTGAAATTCCTGAAATGCAGTTTTAGAGGTTCTGAGAAACGATCAATAATTTAATATCAATATAAAGCAGCAAGGATTTTTTCCTGCTGCTTTTTTATGTTCCGGTATTTACCATTAAAAGAAATTACAATGTAAAAAGTGAATTTCTCTTTACAAAGCAGTAACAGGAACTTTATAACAATTATTTTTCATTAAGAATGTGTTGTAATATTAATGCTGTTGCTTTTGCATCGTCTAATGCCCTGTGAAACTTAAAATCTTCTTTTACATTCATTTTTTCTAACACTCTTTCTAATGAAATTCCAGAGGTAGAGATGTTTTTTTTCGCCAGCCAGTAAACACCCAGTGCTCTGATGTCAAAACCTCCACCAACAAAATATTTATTATAATCAAATCCAAATTCCGTAAATTCTTTCCTCAAAAGAGGCAAGTCGTAATACAATCCCCAACCAGCTAAAGTTGATTTATTTTTTTCTCCATACCAATCTAGAAACAGGAGAATTGCTTCATCAAAATACTTTTCATTTTCAACCATTTCATTTGTAATGTTTGTAATGTCCGTGATTTCAGATAGAATTGGAAAATGTTTTGGTTTTATTAAAATTGAGAATTCGCTTTTTATTTCAAAAGTTTTCCTATCTAATTTTACAGCCCCTATTTCTATTATATTAGTTTCATTTATTTCATTTCTTCCAAAAGTTTTGCAACTTCCTTCTAAATCATAAATCACTTGAAAATTTCATACTATAGTTTTTAGGGGGGGGTAAGTTTGCTTGCTACTAATTTGATCAACAATTTTAAAATTCTCAATATTGTTTTCTATGTTGTTATTAAAAACATTCATATTAAGTTTTTACAGATCTTTTTTCAAAGATATATTCTTACTACGCAATCTATTAGCGCATCTAATCGTTTGAAATTTAGAGTTGAAAAGAATAACCAAAAAGATCTGTGGAATTCGAGAGATCTGTGGGAAACTTTTAACTATAGAATTGATCTTAATGGTTTAAATAAAATTAGAAAATCAGCGTCATCTGCTCGATCAGCGAGAATAAGAAATATCCGCAACTGATTCCGGTAAAAACAAAAACCTTGTCCATCGACAAGGTTTTTTTTGATCTGTATTTGTTTCTTATTTCTGATCTTGTGCTCCGAAAACTTTCTGCAAAATGCTTGTAGTTCTCATCGCCGGAGTATTTCTGATACCGCTTTCTTTATCAGCTACCATTTTGAAAACCCCATTAATCGTTTCTGTAGTCACATACTCATTAAGATCAGTCGTTACCGACTGCCCTGTAAATGTATTGTACTTGGAGATCAGGTTTTTCCATACCGTATCAGCGCCTACTTTCCCGAGGGACGCTTTTACCTTAGGCTGAAAAGCTGTGAACAACTGGCTTTGGGTTTTACTCTGAAGATAATTAGTCGCTGCGTTATCACTGCCTAACAAAATATTTTTTGCATCAGTAATCGTCATAGAAGTGATTGCTTTAGTGAAAATTGGAGCAGCTTCTGTTACGGCATCTTCAGCGGCCCTGTTTAAAAGTTTTACGCCTTCATCAGCCAGACTTCCCATTCCTATAGAACGTAAAGTATTGTCTATTTTTCTTAATTTCTCAGGCATTAAAATCTTCACCGCTTCATTCTTTAAGAAACCATCAGTAAGAGCCAGCTTCTTTACACCATCGGTAACCCCCATGCTTAAAGCCTCTTTTAACCCTGATGAAATCTGTGTAGAAGTAAGACTCCCCAGATTCACAGATGAGTTTTTGGTGGGAGTAGTAGCCACTGGAGTTGTTGTTGTGGAATTTTTTGTTTTCGACGGATTTTCAAGATCCACACCTGTTTTATCTTTTACTGTAGATTTAATAATATCGAAGAGTTGTGCCTGCGCAGAAATAGAAAATAATAAACCGGCCGCCAGCAAAATGCTTTTTCTCATTGTATTTTTTTACAAATTTAGATCTTTTATTTTTTGATAAGTTAAATGCAGCTGAAGATTTGGAAAATAATTATCTTAGCGAAAACCTTATCCACATCCAATGGTACGAAATCTTTTATTATTTTTTGTAGTACTTTCAAACGTAATTTTAGCTCAAAATAAATTGAACCTAATTCCTTATCCCCAGAAAATTGAAGTTTTAAAAGGAGAGTTTATTATTCCTGAGACTTTATTATTAAGCGGTGACCTGCCCAAAGAAGAAACGGAATATTTCAAAAAACGTTTGGGTTCTATGATGAAGTTTCAATACGCTCAAAAGGGTAGTGGGACGCATCTGACGAACTCCATCATTCCTCCGGTTTCTGTAACAGATGTCGAAAAGAAAAAAGAATATTACTCTATAGAAATTTCTCCAAAACAGATTCACGTAAATTCTTACTCCCGACAAGGATATTTTCTGGCACTTCAGACTTTAATTCAATTATTTGAAGATCACCAGGCTGACAGGAAAATTCCTGTTTTAAAAATTGAAGATCAGCCAAAGTTTTCATGGCGTGGAATGCACCTGGATGTCTGCCGTCACTTTTTTACGGTAGATGAGGTAAAGCAATACATTGACTATCTGGCAATGTACAAGCTGAATACTTTTCACTGGCATCTAACGGATGATCAGGGCTGGAGAATTGAGATTAAAAAATATCCGAAGCTTACCCAATTAGGGTCAAAACGTAAAGAGTCCATGATCGGGGCTTATGTAGATAATACATTTGACGGAAAACCATACGGGCCGTTTTTCTATACTCAGGAACAGATTAAAGACGTTGTGAAATATGCACAGCAAAGACATATCACCGTAGTTCCGGAAATTGAAATGCCGGGACACGCTCTTGCCGCCCTTACTGCATATCCAGAATTAGCGTGTACCAAAGGCCCTTTTGAACCGGCTACGAAATGGGGCGTATTTGATGATGTTTTCTGTCCCAAAGAAGAGACATTCACGTTTCTTGAGAATGTTCTGGATGAAGTGATGAAGCTTTTCCCGTCACAATACATTCACATCGGGGGTGATGAATGCCCGAAAACAAGATGGAAAGAATGTGCCCACTGCCAGGAACTGATTAAGAAAAATAATTTAAAGGACGAACATGGTCTTCAGAGCTATTTCATTCATAGAATTGAAAAATATGTGAACAGTAAAGGAAGAAAAATCATTGGCTGGGATGAAATTTTAGAAGGTGGTCTGGCTCCAAATGCTGCCGTAATGAGCTGGACAGGCGTAAACGGAGGCATTGAAGCCGCAAAATCAGGACATTTCGCGGTAATGACACCAGGAGCCTATTGCTATTTTGATCATTATCAGGGCGATCCACAGTCGGAACCCAATGCTTTCGGCGGATTTACCCCACTGGACAAGATCTATTCCTACAACCCCATTCCTTCTGAGCTGAATGCTGAACAGGCCAAATACATCATGGGAGTACAGGCTAATCTGTGGACTGAATATATTACTGATTTCAGACAGGTGCAGTATATGATTTTCCCAAGACTGATGGCACTTTCCGAGGTTAGTTGGGGTACATCGGACCCAAAAAACTATAAAGAATTTGAAAACCGGGTGATTGATCAGTTTAAAGTTCTGGATAAAATGAAAGTGAACTATGCCAGAAGCATCTACAACCTTTCAGGAAAAGTAATTCCTTCTAGTAATGGTATTGCTTACGAACTGTCGACTTCACAAAACTCAGACGGAATCCGCTATACTTTAGACGGAACAGATCCGTCGATAAATTCTAAAACTTATCAGGGGCCTGTTTCAATTCCGGGTTCTTTAACCATTAAATCAGCTTATTTTGAAGATGGCAAGCTGAAAAGTGCAGTTTCATCACAGCAGTTTACCATCTCAAAAGCAACGGGAAAAAATATAACCCTTGAGCAGCAGCCAAGTGAGAATTATTCTTTCGGAGGAGCCTTTACTTTGGTGGACGGAATTATCGGAAACACCAGACAGTTGGGCAAAACATGGCTTGGATTCCAGGGAAAAGATGTTACCGCAGTAATTGATTTCGGACAGAAAACCAACTTTTCAGAAGTTTATTTCAATACTTTAGAAAACAAGGGAAGCTGGATCCACCTGGCCAATTCCGCACAGATTTTCGTTTCCGATGATAACCGGAATTTCAAAACGATCAAAGAGATTGGTAAAGAAGAAATTCAGAAAGCCAAAGGGAAAATTAAATTGGGAGTCGGCAGTCAGAATTCAAGATACATCAAAGTTAAAATAGAAAACGCAGGAATCATTCCATCCGGAAATCCCGGTGCCGATTCCAAAGCCTGGCTGTTTGTTGACGAAATTGGCGTAAATTAGCCGTAAAAGCACTAAAAAATGCAGGAGTCTGTACTTTCGTCCGAATTTTCCTCTTCACCGGAGCTTGTAGAAAAGCTTTATCAGAACGGTATCACCAAACATTATCATGAAGGGGATATTATTCTAGATGAGAATGCTTCTATCCGTTCCATTCCAATCGTGATGAAAGGAATGATGAAAGTGATCAGAACAGAAGAGGATGGGCGCGAGATCCTGCTGTACTATATCAAATCCGGAGAAAGCTGTATCATGTCTTTCCTCGGCGGAATGCATAATGAAAAAAGCGTTGTAAAAGCAGAAGTGGAAGAAGATTCCGAAATTCTTTTCCTGCCGGTAGATAAAGTTTCATTATTCATCAAAGAACATCCGGAATGGCTGGATTATATTTTCAGGCTTTATCATAAACGTTTTGAAGAACTGCTGGATATTATCAATGCCATTGCTTTTAAAAAAGTAGACGAAAGACTGCTCGATCTGTTGAATAAAAAAGCAGAACTTACCCAATCCCAAACCATCACCACGACCCATGAACAGCTTGCCAATGAACTGGGAACCGCCAGGGTAGTCGTCTCAAGGCTCCTCAAACAGCTGGAAGACGCAGGTAGAGTAAAGCTTGGCAGAAATAAAATTATTCTTCTTTCATAAAAATAAGACTTTCCCTCTCAAATTTTTACCTTGAAGTTTTCCAAAGATAGACACGAATTTCACAGATTTTTTGCTGTTTTCTCTGGCGAATCAGGCAGATTGAGCAGATTTAAAACTTTTGTGGTTAATTAAATCCGTTATGTAACAAAAGTAGCTGTACTCCTCGCAAAATAATTCCACTTTTGCCCCGTAATTATTGATTGAAATGGAAATTATAGGCTACACATCAGCAGTTTTAATAGGAATTTCTCTGGGGTTAATAGGTGGGGGAGGCAGTATTCTCACGGTTCCGGTTCTGGTTTACCTTTTTGGATTGGATGCTTTTCTGGCAGCAGAATATTCACTTTTTATCGTAGGAATAAGCAGTGCCGCTGGATCTCTGGCTTATCTTAAGAATGGGCAGGTTGATCTTAAAACAGCAGTGGTTTTTGGAATTCCTTCCATTATCTCCATTTTTCTTACCAGGATTTATATTGTGCCTTTGATTCCGGCGGAGGTTTTAAGAGCAGGAGATTTTGCTTTAACAAGAAACACTTTTTTATTACTCATTTTTGCCGTTCTGATGATCGTTGCCTCTTATAAAATGATCAGAAAAAATAAAAATGAAAATACAGCTGTTATAAAAGAAAATATTATTCTGGCAGCAGGAGAAGGGGCTCTTATCGGGGTCTTAACAGGCCTGGTAGGAGCCGGTGGCGGGTTTATGATTATTCCTGCTTTGGTAGGACTGTTAAAAATACCGATGAAAACGGCAGTAGGAACCTCTTTAGTCATTATTTCTCTGAATTCGTTAATAGGATTTTCCTCATCAGTAGGTAATACCGTAATCGAATGGAAATTTTTAATTTCTATTGCAGGAATTGCCGTTATAGGAATCATCATCGGTTCTTATTTCTCCGGGAAGATTGATGGTAAAAAACTGAAACCTGCATTCGGATGGTTTATTATGGTGATGGGAGTGTATATTATTTTTAAAGAAATCTTCTTTTAAGTTTCTTATGTAACAAAAGTAGCTGTACAGGAAACCGGAAAGCCGGAAATTTGAATGATTAAAAAACAAAGAAATATGAAAATAGAACAGATTTATACAGGATGTCTGGCACAAGGAGCTTATTATATTGTATCAGAAGGTGAAGCGGCTATTATTGATCCGTTACGTGAAACAAAACCCTATCTGGAAAAGTTGAAAAAAGATGGCGTAAAACTGAAATATATTTTTGAAACCCATTTTCATGCAGATTTTGTAAGCGGACATATAGACCTGAGCAGAGAAACCGGAGCTCCTATCGTCTATGGGACTTCTGCAGAACCGGAATTTGAGGCGGTCATTGCTGAAGACGGACAAGTATTTGAAATCGGGAAAATCAGAATAAAAGTATTGCATACCCCGGGACATACTCTGGAAAGTGCTTCTTATCTGCTGATTGATGAAGGAGGAAAAGAAAAAGCGTTATTTAGCGGAGATACCTTATTTTTGGGAGATGTAGGGCGTCCGGATCTGGCCCAGAAAGCTGCCGATATGACCCCGGAAGAGCTGGCAGGATTGCTGTATGACAGTTTATATCAGAAGATTCTTCCTTTAAACGGAGATATTATGGTATATCCGGCACACGGTTCAGGCTCAGCATGTGGTAAAAATATGCAGAAAGAAACGGCAGATACTCTGGAGAATCAGAAAAAAACGAATTATGCTCTGAATCAGCCGGATAAAGAATCATTCATCAGAGAAGTTCTTGATGGATTGCTGCCACCACCTGCTTACTTCGGAATGAATGTAGTGATGAATAAAAAAGGGTACAGCAGCTTTGATGAGGTATTGTCTAAAAGTCTGCATGCCTTATCACCACAACAGTTTGAAGAAATAGCGGAAGCGTCCGGTGCCTTAATTGTAGATGTAAGAAATAACAGAAAATTTGCCAAAGGTTTTATACCGCAATCCATAAATATAGGTCTTGACGGTGATTTTGCACCATGGGCAGGAGCACTGATTGCAGATGTAAGCCAGCCAATACTGCTGGTTGCAGATGAAGAAAACGAAGAAGAATCGGTTACCAGACTCAGTCGTGTTGGTTTTGATAATGTCCTGGGTTTTCTGAAAGGAAGTTTTAACGCCTGGAAAAACAGCGGAAGAGAAATAGACGCTGTCAACCGTATCACAGCAGAACAGTTTGAGAAAGAAATAAAAGGAAAATATACTAAGATCATCGATGTAAGAAAGGAAAGCGAATACGATGCAGAACATATCGAAGGGGCATATAGCAGACCTCTGGCCTATATCAATGAATGGATTGGTGAAATAGATCCCGAAGAACATTTTTATCTGCACTGCGCCGGAGGGTATAGAAGTATGATCGCAGCCGGAATTCTTCAGGTAAGGGGATACAGAAATTTTACCGATATTGAAGGAGGATTCAATGCTATTGCAGAAACCGGTATTCCGAAAAGTAATTTCGTATGCCCGTCTAAAATTTTAAACCAATAAGATTAAAAATAAAATATTTATGTTGGAGATTATAAAAGAACCTTGGCCCTGGTATATAGCAGGACCTTTGATTGGGCTTACCGTTCCCGCTCTTCTTATCCTCGGAAATAAATCTTTCGGGATCAGTTCATCACTGAGACATATTTGTGCCGCCTGTGTTCCTGCCGGAATCAACTTCTTTAAGTATGATTGGAAAAAAGAAGCCTGGAACCTGTTTTTTGTGCTCGGAATTTTCTTCGGAGGACTGATCGCTTCTCAATTTCTTCTCAATCCTGGAGAAATTACCGTAAATCCGGAACTGAAAACTGAGCTGGCAGGCTATGGAATTACAGATTATAGCAATCTCGTTCCCGGTCAGCTGATGAATTTTGAAAGTCTTTTTACCCTGAGAGGATTTATCATGATGGTCATCGGCGGATTTCTTGTGGGGTTTGGAACCAGATATGCAGGAGGCTGCACAAGTGGTCATGCGATTATGGGACTTTCAAATCTGCAATGGCCGTCATTGGTGGCAACCATATGCTTTATGATTGGTGGGTTTTTAATGGCTAACTTGATATTACCTTTTATTCTTTCATTATAATTTAAACAGATAGTACTCATGATAAAAGAAAAAGAACAGGATATCCGTCATCAGGATGTCGTTTGCACCAATGAGACCAATCTTGACCACAAATGGTATCATCATCTTAAATATCTCGCTGCCGGAATTATTTTCGGAATTATCTTCGTAAAAGCCGAAGTGATCAGCTGGTTCAGAATACAGGAAATGTTCCGCCTGCAGTCGTTCCACATGTACGGAATCATTGGTAGTGCGGTTTTAGTGGGAATAATTTCCGTTTGGCTGATCAAAAAGTTTAAAATTAAAACGATTTATGGTGAACCCATTACAATAGCATCCAAAAAGTTCAGTAAAGGGCAGATCTACGGTGGAATTATTTTTGGCTTTGGATGGGCTATTACAGGAGCCTGTCCGGGACCTCTTTTTGCCCAGATCGGAACGGGAGCATTGGCTGTAAGCGTTACTTTATTGAGTGCCATTGCCGGAACATGGGTTTATGGATATTTCAGAGATAAGTTACCCCATTAGTGATAAGGGTTTAATCAAAAAAGACTGCCGATGATCTTCGACAGTCTTTTTTGATGTATAAAATTATGAATAAATGAAGTTTTTTGCTCCTAAAGCCATATAAAGATTAATCCGTTCCATTTTGTCCTGAAGTTCCAGATTGATGAGGTTCATTTCATTTTTAAGAAGATCCCTCTGTTTTCTGATCAGTACAAAACTGTTATTGGTTCCCACTTTAATCTGCTTTCGGGTGAGATTAATATTATTTTTCAGTTCATCAATGGCTTTGCGGTTATAACTCATCTGCTTTTCAACAGACTGTAAATTAGCTAATGAAGATTCCACTTCGTTCAATGCGTTCAGAACAGCCTTTGAATATTCTTCAACAACCTGTTTCTGCCGGGAATTCTTTATTTCCACATTCTTTTTCAGTTTTCCGCCGTTGAACAAAGGAGAAACAAGTCCTCCGCCTACCCGGAGCAGCGGATTGGAAAATATAGAGTTGATAGCTTCTACATTGCTGCCTGCTGTTCCCAGAGAAGAACTTATGGTAAGTGATGGAAGCCTGGCAGCTTTGGCCTGCTGTACTTCATAAAAAACTTTTTCTATCTGGAAATGATAAGCCTGTATATCTGATCTGTTTTCTAATAATTCCAGTGGGAAAGATTCAGGGATATCATTTTCTACAGGCTCAAAAGAATGTTGTGTGGCCAGTTTTCCTTCCGGATATCTTCCGGTGAGAAGCTCAAGAGATCTTCTGGATTGGGTATTGGCATTTCTGATCTTTTCCAGATAGCCCTCCAGGGAAATAATTTCCGCAGAAATATTAGACAGATCCAGAGCATTGGCTGTTCCTACTTTTTTCTGGATCATATAGAGCTTTTCCAGCTCCTTTGTCTGCTGAATATAACTTTCTATTTTATCCTCCTGAATGTTTCCTGCAATATTCAGGTAATAGGCTTTAGCAATCATCGCAGCTATGGACTGATGTAACAGAGTATTCTGATGTTTCACAGAAAAATAATCACTTATGCTGGCCATTTGAGCTGATTTATTTTTACCCCACAGATCTATTTCCCAGCTGGCTTTTAAAGCAAGACGCCGGATCTGGCTTTCACTCACCAGATTATTAGAGGTGTTGGCAACAGCACTGACGCTCGGATAAAGATTGCTTCCCGCAATTTCCATAGCCAGTTCAATCTGGTTAAGCTTTTCTCTGGCAATAATAAGATCTGCATTGTACAGCATTCCTTCCTTAATCAGTATTTCCAGCTGAGGCGTTTTAAGATCTGTAATCCATCCATAAGATAGTGACCTGGAATTAGTCTCCCTGTCGAAGATCCAGTCATCGGGAATAGTTACATGAGCAGCGATTTCACTGTTTTCCTTAAGCTGGTTTATATTTTCTTTGGTAGGCTCTTTGTAGCCTATGCAGGATGTTAAACCTACAGAAAGGATCCCAAGTATAATTAACTTTCTATACATATTAATGAAGTTTTGGGATCAGGAAGTTGATTTTACTGTTCACACGGACCATTACTTTTCGGATAAGATGTAACGGTTTGATATGATCGGAATAAATCACTGCAGTTCCTCTGGCTCCAACGGTAAGCTGCTTCTGGTCATCTTCCAGTACAAATTTTGCGATAAGTTTTCCATCGGTCTCCGGTAATTGTCTCGCAGTATCAGGAAGCCCTGCGGTAGAGCCGTTTCCTCCAAGCATTCCTCCGGCATTGTTCATAATTCCCTGGCTTGTTGCATCAATTACATACTCAAGTCTGGCTTTAACCACCTTACCCGGTTCTGTTTTAAGGGCTAGTTCAACTTCATCCCCCTTTTTTACCGTTTCAAGTTCGTTTTGCGCAAAAAATCCAATAACAGACTGCTGCTTCTGAATTAAAACAAAAGCTGATTTAAAAGGAGCCATGATAGCCCCTTCATTAAGCTGAACATTGGGAATAACCCCGTCTGTAGGAGCTAAAACAACCGTTTGGGAAAGATTCCATTTAGCCTGATCCAGTTTAGCCTGGATTTCCGAAACCGATGAATTTTCACCGTTATAAGATGCATTGGATTTCGTTTCCAGAGATTGCTGTTGTGATTGGGCTGCACTGATACGTGATTGAAGATCACGTACATTGGTAATGGCCTGTTCCAGATCAAATTTGTTGGCTGCTCCGGCCTGTACCAATTCCTGATACTGAGCCACTCTCTTATTCGCCAGATCCAGCTGATACTGAAGTCCTGCAATGTTTTTTCTGGATGCAGAAATATCTGTATTATAAGAGCTTACCGTGGCTTTCATATTGCTGAGTTTTGCCTCCAGAGATTTGATTTCCTGTACGTAAGGTTCCCTGTCCAGTACAAATAAAGTATCTCCTTTTTTTACTTCCTGATTGGTGGTTACATACACCTTCTTTACCTTTCCCAGAACCTGAGTGGTTATGTCCACACTTCGGTTTCCTACCTTTACATCTGAGGTAATGGGACAAAAATAATTGAGGCTTAATATTAAAGCAATAGAGCCAAAAATAGGAAGGGAATAAACAACAACCTGAGTTGTGAATGTCCAGGGAATAAGTTTTAATTTTTTAATAAGCAGCCAGCAGATTCCGGCATATATGGCGATGAGTAATTCAAGCATGAGTGTTAATTTTCTGTTATTTCTAATTTTTCTTCTTCTTCGGTAATAGCACTGTCTTCTTCCGGGGTATTCTGATTCCCGTATTCATAATTGGCCCAGATTAAAGCAGCGGGCCACAGCAGACCTCCGAAAATCAGTGAAAGAAGGCACATACTTTTAATTGCTTTTAACTGAGGATGATTCTTTTTCTCAGCCACTTTTTCCGGATAAATATGAGCTTTCCAGAAAAGGTAAATACCAGCAAGAGGTAAAATCAGTAAAATGAGCCATGAAGCGGCATCAGCTATAGTGTCTTCCATATGACCTGTTGATGCATGAACAAAATTGCATGAAAATAACAGGCAGAGAAGTAAGGATATTCTTTGCATAAAATAATAATGATATAAGGTAATAATGAAATTAAATTGTAAAACAAGGCGTTGCAGCCAATCCGTTAATGAATATTCGGCTGGCTACTCTAAATCTTTGAAAGACTAAAGATTATTCAATAATATTTTGTTTTTAGGTGATGTTTTTCTCATTTTGCTTTTAATTGTTTGGGTAATAGTATTTTGAGTAAGCAAAATTAGACTGAATAAAACGGGAAAAAGTATTCCTAAGTTATTTTTTTCTTTCGTTTCTTTTTTTATGAATCCGGGCGGTCATGCGTGAAAGAGAGTTGGGAGTAATTCCGAGAAAGTTAGCAATGTACTTTCTGCTGGCATTCTGGGAAGTAAAAGGACGCGATTCCAGAAATTCTTCATAACGGGAATGCGGAGAGGTAGAACAAAACTGTTCTGTGCGTACTTTTAAGATGCTGATGATTTGCTTCAGAGACTTCAGATACATATTGTAAATACCTCTGTACTGAAATGCCTTTTCTTCAAATTCATTTTTATTAAACATGAAAATTTGGGTTTCAATAACAGCTTCTATCGTATATTTTCTTTCATGTTCATCAGAATAGGATTCCGGGCTTTCCATAATGGCAGCTTCTCTCTCCGAAGGTAAGAATAAATTACTCTCAACCCCATTTTCATCATCAAAGAAAAACCTTAATAGTCCATTGGAAAGTATAAACAGCTGATCGAAAGATCTGCCTGGTTCTGCAAGCTTTTCTTTCTTACGAAGAAGCCGGGGAGTACTGATACTTACCAGAACATTAATTTCTTCATCAGATAATTCCTGAAAGAAAGCAATACTCCTGAAAGTTTTAAAGGTGTCCATTACAGGAGTAAAGATAAATAAAAAATAATATGAAAATTTAGTTAGCCTATTTTACAGATTTCATTGAAGTTTTTTTAAGATATTTGTGAGGTATTATATAATTCTTAGATACCATGAGCAATAACCGAAGAAGCTTTATCAAAAAACTGGGAATAGCAACAGCAGCACTTGCGGTAAACCCGTTAGATTTAATGGCTGGCGAATTACCTGAAAATAATAAACCCTTAAATAAGCCAATAGTCCTGTCCACCTGGAATTTCGGACTGAAAGCCAATGAAGAAGCCTGGACCATACTTGGAAGGGGAGGAAAAGCACTGGATGCCGTTGAAAAAGGAGTTCGCCTTGTAGAGTTAGATCCCAAAGAAAGAAGTGTTGGTTATGGCGGACGTCCGGACAGAGATGGAAGGGTAACGCTGGATGCCTGTATCATGGATGAAAACTATAATATTGGCTCAGTTGCCGCTTTGGAATACATCAAAAATCCGATTTCTGTTGCCAGAGCCGTAATGGAGAAAACACCACACGTTATGCTGGTAGGAGATGGCGCATTACAGTTTGCTTTATCACAAGGCTTTAAAAAAGAAAACCTTCTCACTCCGGATTCAGAAAAAGAATGGAAAGAATGGCTGAAAACAAGCCAGTATAAGCCCGTTGCCAATATTGAAAATCACGATACCATAGGAATGATCGCCCTGGATGCACAGGGAAATCTGTCAGGAGCATGTACCACCAGTGGAATGGCCTTCAAAATGCACGGAAGAGTAGGAGATTCACCCATTATAGGTGCCGGATTGTTTGTAGACAATGAAGTGGGAGCTGCTACTGCGACGGGGCATGGAGAAGAAGTAATCAGGACAGTAGGAACTCACCTGGTTGTAGAACTGATGAGACAGGGCCGGAACCCTCAACAGGCCTGTAAAGAAGCTGTGGAAAGAATTGTAAAGATCGATCAGAGAAGAAATAAAAATCTTAAAGATATTCAGGTAGGCTTTATTGCCTTAAATAAAAAAGGAGAATATGGTTCTTACTGCATTCAGGACGGGTTTAACTTTGCTGTTTACGATCAGAAAGGAAACCGCCTTGAAAAACCGGAATTTGCCTTGAAATAAAAGAATTAAAGGTTAGTCTTTTTTAAATCAGCGGAACCAGTATCCGGAATAATATATTCAATAGAAACGGACTAAATCCCGTTTAAAATTTTAATGATCAAGAACACATGAAAAGAACGATTATCGCATCCTTATTTTTAGTAATAGCCTGTAAAGAAGAGAAGAAAGAACTTATGGCGAAGGATGAACCACAAAAAGTAGAGGTAAAAGAAAATGTAGCAGCAGAAAATACCGAAGATGAATCTCAGGCAGCACAAAAGTGGCTGAAAGAAAATATCATAGCCTATTTTAAAACTGATCTTGGCAGCATGGATAAAGCGATGCAGAAAATAACGACCAAAGATTATTACGAGTATAAAACCGATGCCATGAATGTGGATATGGATGTTGACGGAAGTCTTACGGAAAAGGAATTTCAGGATAAATGGAAAACTAAATTTGATACCAAGAAAGCAGGAGTTGGTTCCGGGTTTCTTATTTCCGGACAGGACTGGATCAATGTTGAGGTTGGAAGCTGTGAACTGAAGTCTTCTTCAAAAGATTCATACCTGTTCAATGTCGTTTTAAATGATGATGGATTTAAAGCAAAATATCCCAGTCAGGTCAAGGTTGTAAAAGAAGATGGCAAATTCCTGATTGCAGACGTTCTTGAAGATCACTCAAATTAAATCAAAAAAATAAAATGTCAAAAATAGAAATAGCATGTTTCAATCCCGAATCAGCAATCATTGCTTTTGAAAACGGAGCAGACAGAATAGAATTATGTGACGGATTAAGCGAGGGAGGAACAACTCCGGATTTTGAAATAACAAAAGAGCTCAGAACAGAGATTGACATTCCTGTTTTTGTGATGATTCGCCCAAGAGGAGGAGATTTTACCTATTCAGAAGTTGAATTTGAACAGATGAAAACAGACTTGCTGCAACTAAAATCTTTAAATGTAGACGGTTTTGTATTCGGGATTCTGGATGAAAATGATGAAGTAAATATTGAACAAAATAAGACATTGGTTGAATTGGCAGAACCGCTTCCGTGTACTTTTCACCGTGCCTTCGACAGAGCGAAGAGTCTGGAAGAATCTCTGGAAAAAGTGATAAGCTGTGGTTTTAAAACCATTCTGACTTCAGGGCAGAAGCCTAATGTTTCAGAAGGAATGGAAAACCTGAAAAAGCTGGTTGAGCTTTCCGATGGAAGAATAGAAATCCTTGTCGGCGGCGGACTTCGTTCCATTAATATTGAAGAAATCAGAGACTTTACAAAAGCCGGTTATTTCCATTCTTCAGCGATTACAGATGGAGGTTCCATGGCCAATCCTGATGAAGTTATTGCATTGAAAAATAAATAATCTTAGCGATAGGGCCTACTTGAGAAGATCAAATACGGAATCCACAGAATCGTAAACAAACTTACCGATGAATAAAACTACTTTTTTTCTTTTTATATTTCTCTTCCTTCAGAACATTGCTTCTGCACAGTTTTCAGAACGCAGCCTGTCTTCTGAGAAATGGCAGTTTAAAAATGTAAAAGAAAAGAAGTGGCTGGCTGCAAAAGTTCCGGGTACTGTTCATCTTGATCTGATGGATAGCAACATCATTCCCGATCCTTTCAAAGATGAAAATGAAAAAAAAGTACAGTGGATAGAAAACGAAGACTGGGAATACCAGACCCGGTTCAGTATTTCTCAAAAAGAATTGACAAAACAGCACATCGATCTTGTATTCAACGGACTGGATACGTTTTCAGAGATCTATCTGAACGGAAAACTGCTGACAAAAACAGATAATATGTTCAGGAAGTGGGTAATTACGGTGAAAGAATTTTTAAAAGAAGGCGATAATGAACTGAAAGTTAAATTCAAATCATCCGTTAAAGAAGGAAAAAAGCTTGCTGAAAAAGTTCCGTTCACCATGCCTGAGTCTCCGAGAAGTTTTGTAAGAAAAGCACAATATCAGTTTGGATGGGACTGGGGCCCAAGACTGGTAACCGCCGGAATCTGGAAAGACGTAAAACTGGAATTCTGGAGCCGCGCCAAAGTAAATAATATCCAGGTTCAGCAGCATACAGTAACGGATTCACTGGCTAAAATTTCTTTTAATATGGAAATCTTTGCTGAAGAAGAAGGGGAATATTATGTAGGAATTAATATCAACAAAGGAATACACCGCTTTAACCTTAAAAAAGGATTGAATACCATTGCTGTTCCCTACACCATTAAAAAACCAAAGTTGTGGCAGCCCAACGGATGGGGAAAACCCAATTTAATAAGAACGAAAATTACACTGTATAAATATAAGGGAGGGTGGATTATAAAAGACAGCGATGTAAGATATGGTCTCAGAACGGTAGAATTGGTTCAGGAAAAGGATGGAAAAGGAAAATCATTTTATTTTAAAGTGAACGGAAAACCTTTATATGCAAAAGGAACCAACTGGATTCCTGGAGACAGCTTTTCACCAAGGATCACCAAAGAAAAATACCGCAAGCTCATCAAAGATACCAAAGATGCCAACATGAATATGATCCGCATCTGGGGTGGTGGAATTTATGAAGATGATGAATTCTATAAAGCCTGTGATGAAAATGGAATTCTGGTCTGGCAGGATTTCATGTTTGCAGGAAGTTTTTATCCGGCTGATGATCATTTCCTGAAGAATGTAAAAGAAGAAGTGAAAGATCAGGCCCGCAGATTGCAGAACTATCCGTCAGTAGCTTTATGGTGTGGTAATAACGAAATTGATGAAGCCATTGTCAACTGGGGCTATCAGAAACAGTTTAAATATTCAAAAAATGATTCACTGCAGGTATGGAAAGATTACAGAAAACTTTTCCATGAAGTAATTCCCAATACCCTGAAAGAAAACCTTACCCCAGACAGAAATATATACTGGCCGAGCTCTCCGTCAATAGGATGGGGTCACAAAGAAAGCCTTACAGAAGGGGATTCCCATTATTGGGGTGTATGGTGGGGTGAACAGCCTTTTGAAATCTATAATGATAAAGTAGGACGCTTTATGTCAGAATACGGGTTTCAGGGAATGCCATCTTTAGAAGCGGTAAAATCCATGTTTTCAGGAACTCCTGACTTAAAACTGCAAAATCCTGTCGTTAAAGCCCATGAAAAACATTCCAGAGGATGGGAAATCATCAACGGATATATGAAACGGGATTATAAAATTTCCGAAGACTTTGTGAAATACAATTATATTTCCCAGTTGTTGCAGGCCCGCGGAATGAAGATTGCCATAGAAGCCCACCGCCGGGCAAAACCTTACAATATGGGAACTTTATACTGGCAGCTGAACGACTGCTGGCCTGTCGTTTCATGGTCTTCCATAGATTATCTTGGAAACTGGAAAGCTCTTCATTATCAGATGAAACGAAGTTTTGAGCAACAAGTAATTTTGACAGAAGAAAAAGACGGAATTTTAAATTTTTATGCAGTTAATGACGGTTTGGATCGATTTGATGATGTTAATATTGAAATCAGAGTTGTAAATTTTGTTGGAAAAATTTTAGCGGATATCAACTCCGCTCCGGATGGGAAAGTACTGGAAAGTATCATTAAATTCGATCCGGTTGAAATTGAAAACCTGATTCCTGAAATCGATAAAAATAAAACATTTTTACAATTGACATTAAAAGACGGAAATGGGAAAACGATTGCACAGAATATTCATTTCTTTTCCAAACCCAACGAAATGAAACTTACAAAACCTAATCTTCAGGTTAAACAGATTTCCCCAACAGAAATTGAAATTTCTACAGACGTTCTTGCCAAAGATGTTTACCTGATGGGAGACACTCATTTCAGTGATAACTTCTTCGATCTGCTGCCTAATACCTCAAAAAAAATCACACTTCCAAAACCATTGGATAAAGTTGACATAATGAGCCTTTGGGATGCATTGAGAGAATAGAATTTAAATGGTAAATAATTAAACTCAAACAATTATTTCAATAAAAAATTGATTTGGTTACCAAAAATTGGTAAGTTTGATTGATTGGTTTTAAAAATGTAATAAAATGGGACGAAATACCTCCGTCTCTCTGGGAGACTATTTTGAAGATTTTGTAGATCATAAAGTTGCTGAAGGAAGATATAAAAATATTAGTGAAGTTATTCGTGCAGGATTAAGATTACTTGAAGAAGAAGAAAATAAAATTCAACTTTTAAAAAATGCAATTCAGGAAGGATTAGACAGTGGTATTGCCTCTGATTTCAACCCTGAAAAGCATTTGGAATTATTGAAAGCTAAAATGAAAAAATAATGGCTCAATTTTTCTTAAGTAATAAAGCAGTTGAGGATCTTTCCAGAATTTATGAATATGCCTATGAATTTTGGTCTGATTCGCAGGCTGATATTATGTTGGATTATTTAAGAAAAAATAATGATCCTTCATATTTAATCTGGTTGCAATCATACCCGAAAAAATATAAATATTACTCCTCCAACTGAAAAATCAGCCGTAAATTTGCAGAATATTTCTTTAACGTTATGGTAAATTTTGTTCTGATTGCAGTGTGCATTATAGCAGGAATGATATTCAAAGCAACAAAATCTATCCACCCCGATGCCCATAAAGGCATTAATACCTGGATTCTTTATCTTGCCCTGCCGGCAGTTTCTTTCAAATATCTGCCTAAAGTAAAATGGACTACAGAAATGCTGTTTCCTATTGCAGCTACTTTTCTGATCTCCGTGTTCTGTTTCTTTTTTATGATGTTTTACAGCAAAAGCAGAGGTTATTCAAGGCGTTCCAGAAGTACCCTTGAACTGGCTAGCGGTTATAGCAACACTTCTTTCATCGGGTTTCCGTTGATCAGTGCTTTTTACGGGGAAAGTCTCCTGAGTATCGCCATCATTTGTGATCAGACCATGTTTTTTGCCCTTTCAACATTAGGAATTATTGCCGCAGTAAAAGGCGGAAGCAGATCCGGAAAAGTAAGCGCTGTATTTATTTTAAAAAGACTGATCACATTTCCTCCGCTTATTGGTTGTATATCTGCTTTGGTACTCTCACAGTTCATCGATTTCACTTTTGCAGAACCTTTCTTTGATAAACTGGCAGCAACAGTAAGCCCTTTGGCTTTGTTTTCAGTAGGATTGCAGCTGAAATTCAACGGTTGGAAAAAGTTAATTCCGCAAATGTCCGCATCCATGCTTTATAAATTGATTCTGGCGCCGGCCCTTGTTTTGGGGATGGCTTTACTTTTGGGAATAAAAGGAGATGTTGCCAAGATCACCATATTTGAAGCGGCCATGCCGACTTTGGTTACTTCCAGTATTATTGCTGAACAGTTCCGTCTCAATACAAAACTCACCAATCTCATCATTGGAGTCAGTATTATTGTAGGCTTTATCACCTCCGCAATGTGGTATCAGATTACAGAACTGCTTTTCTGAAACGCAAAGATTAATCTTTTTACTGCCTATTTTCAGAGAGTAGAGTCAACACTGTTATTTTCGATGATGCAGATGTTGAATTAGTGAAAATATTATTTTGAAAACGTAAAGATTCAATTCCAATAAAAATTGCAGTTCTCTGAAGAAAAATCTAATTTTACACTTTAAAATTTTCCCTTGCAGTACGCCCAGATTGTTTTACCACTTAATTTGAAAGGATCTTTTACCTATAAAGTTCCCGAAGAACTGATGTCTAATATTCAGGCCGGAATGCGTGTTCTTGTCCCATTTGGAGGGAAGAAAATCTATACTGGAATTGTTTTTGAACTTCATGACAACGCTCCGGAAAGCTTTGTTGCCAAGGAAGTGATCAGTATTCTTGATGAAAATCCGATCCTGCCTGAAGAACAGATCCGTTTCTGGAAATGGCTTTCGGAATATTATCTGTGCGGATTAGGAGAAATCTACAGATTTGCGTTTCCTTCCTCCCTGAAGCTGGAAAGTGAAACGTACTTAAAATTAAAACCCAATGTAACCGTTGATTTTGAAAACCTGGATGTCAATGAAATGTATCTTATCCAGGCTCTGGAGGTCCGACAGCTGATCAATCTTACTGATATTGAAGCTTTTATTCCTAAGAAAGAAATTATTAAAACGATCAACTCCCTGATTGATCTGCAATATATTGAGATTGATGAGAAAGTTGCGGAAAAATATAAAGCGAAGGAAGTTGCCTATGTTAAAATAAATGATGAGGTTTTAAAGAACCAGAATCTGACGGATATTCTGATAAAACTCAACAGAGCTGCCAAGCAGAAAGATCTGTTTCTTGCCATTCTGGAAAAGCAGACAGAGCATCCTGAAATCCCTATTAAAAAAGCTGAACTCTTTGAGGATGGTTATTTTGGAAGTTCTCATTTTAAACCGCTTGCAGATAAAGGTCTTGTTGAAGAATATTATATGCAGAAGGACAGGATTGAAAGCTATGAAGGAGAAATTGAAGAGCTTGAAGAGCTTTCCGAATCTCAGAAAATCGCTAAATCTGAAATTGATGAAGCATTTGAAGAAGGGCGGAATGTATTGCTTCATGGAGTGACATCTTCCGGGAAAACCCATATTTATCTTGAAAAAATTGAAGAATGTATCAGCGAAGGTAAAAACGTACTTTTCCTCCTCCCTGAAATTTCTCTGACCAAACAAATCACTCAAAGGCTTGAAAAAAAGTATGGCAGACTGCTCGGATTCTATCATCAGAAGCTTACAGATTTTGAACGGGTGGAAGTATGGCGCAGAATCAGACAGAATGATATAAAAATTCTCATTGCGACAAGAAATGCCCTGTTCCTGCCTTTTCAGAATCTGGGACTTATTATTGTAGACGAAGAACATGATTCTGCTTACCGTCCGAGAGAAGTTTCCCCTTATTTCAATGCAAAAGATGCTGCTTTGGTTTTAGGGAATTTCTATAGAGCCGGAGTGATTCTGGGATCAGCGACGCCATCTGTAGAAAGCTATTACGCAGCCAGAAAAGAGAAAATGAAATATGTTTTCCTGAATGAAAGATTCGGAAATGTAAATCTGCCGGAATATGAGCTGATCAATTTTAAAGAAGCCCAGGAATCCAAAAAGGTCTCCGGAAATTTTTCTTTACACTTAATTGATGAGATCAAAAAAACACTGGCTGAAAAAAATCAGACCATCATACTCCATAACCGCCGCGGTTATGCCAATGTAGTGGAATGTGAGACCTGCGGTTACGTGAATTACTGCTCAAACTGTGATGTGGTAATGACGTATCATAAAGCGGCTAACGAAATGAAATGCCATTATTGCGGCCAAAAAGCTTCAAAACCCAGAACCTGTCCGAAATGCTATTCCGAAAATCTTAACGAAAGAGGTGTAGGAGTGGAGCAGATTCATGAAGAAGTTTCCAAGTTGTTTCCTGAAAACGAAGTAGATCGGATGGATGTAGATTCCATGCGTAAAAAATTCGCCTACGAAAAACTCTATGAGAAAATAGAAGAAAGAGAAACGGATATCGTAGTCGGAACTCAGATGATTTCCAAAGGTCTTGACTTCGATCATATTGAACTGGTAGCCATTCCCAAGGCAGATTCGCTATTGTATGTCCAGGATTTCAGAGCGGAAGAAAGAGCTTATCAGCTGATTACGCAGGTTTCCGGAAGAGCGGGAAGAGTTTCCGGAAAAGGGAAAATCTTAATTCAGACTTATAATCCGGAACATTCGGTCTTTCAGCTGATCAAAATGAATAATCCTGCGAAGATCTACAAATACATTCTTACCGAACGTCAGAAATTTCACTACCCGCCGTTCACGAAACTGATTATGATTGAGCTAAAACACAGAAGAGAAGATAAAGCCAACCGTGCTTCCCAGTTTTTAGGTTCTGTTCTGAGGAAATACCTTCCCGGAGACTGTGTACTGGGGCCGGAAAAAGCTCAGATCGGAAAATTAAATAATTTATATCAGTTCCAGATTATGCTTAAACTCCCACGTGGAAAGAACTATGAAAAGTTCAAAACTTTGGTTTTGTTAAGTTTGAAAGAATTTGATGAAATTACTGCTTATCAAAGCATTAAAAAAGGTGTTTTTGTTGATTTTTAACAATTTTTAACAAAATTTACAGTCTTTTATAACGGGTAAGTGACCCTTTATCTGACAATAATTTCTACTTTTGGTCGTTAATTAGATGTTTGGCTTCTTTATTGAATGATGTAATCCATCATTTTTTATGGTGTCAAACTATAGAACAAAAAAAGATAGATGGTAAATTTCAGAAAATATATTTCAAGTGCAGCGGTATTGGCTTCTGGGTTTTTCCTTGCTCAATCTACCGTTTCTACTGTTCTTTACTCACAGGCTTACGACAATCAGAAAAATAGTTTGAATCTGCCTTCTCCCATCACATCGGTGGCAGAGAAAGCCGTTTTGTCAGCCAAAGAACTTGTAGACATTAATGTAAACACAATGGTAGCGGATCCCGTGCTGAAAAATGCAAATTGGGGATTCGTAGTGTATGACCCTAAAACGAAGAAAGTCATTTCTTCGTACAACGAAAGTTCTCCTTTGGTTCCGGCTTCTACTACTAAACTGCTGACTACAGAGACAGCAATGAGTTTATTAGGTGAAAACTACCGATGGATGACCCAGCTGGAATATTCAGGAACGATTGACGAAAACGGCACCCTGAACGGAAATCTTTATGTAGTGGGCAGCGGCGACCCTTCTCTGGGAACCAATAAAGCAGGTGCCTGGTCATACAGAGACATTGTTTCAGACTTCATGGGCGGACTTTCACGCGAAGGAATCAGAAAGGTAAATGGTGATATTATCATTCAGACAGCGCTTTTCAAAGGCAATATTACAAGGCTTCCGGAAAATGTTGTATGGCTTGAAAACAATAATTACTATCTGCCTGTAGGAACTACGCGGGAAATTAATCCAGCCAACGAAAAGCTGATTGTAAAAAAAGCAGGTTTCTCCTCTGAAAAAAAGTTCTTCTATGTTTCTCCATACGCCAATCAGATGGTTTATGCCGAAAAATATGACGGAAACGGAACTTTAACCACCAAATTGCCAGATGCTCCGGCTTACCTGGCCAATACCTTCAGAACCACCATGGTAAAAGGTGGAATTCCAGTTACTGGAAAGGTAACTCCTAAAATGACAGATGCGACCCCTGAAAGCAGAAAACTGGTTGCATCGTATAAATCCCCAACCTTAGCCGATATTATTTATTACACCAACCAGCACAGCGACAACTCGCTTGCCGAAGCGTTGTTGAAAACGGTAGGCTTCCAGAAAATGGGCGACCAGACCTCCGAATCAGGAAGAATGGTCGTAACCAGTCATTTGAAAGAATCAGATTTTGATATGCTTGGTTTAACTTATATGGACGGAAGCGGACTTTCAAGAAGCAACAATGTGACACCAATCTCTCAGGTGAAGTTTTTATCTTCTCTGATGGATGAAAAGTACTATAAAACCTACCTAAGCTCACTGCCAGTAGGCGGACAGTCCGGTACACTGAAAAGAATGTTTATCGGAACAGGAAACGGACAGGTTTTTGCTAAGACAGGTACCCTGAATAAAGTAAAAACTTTAGCGGGATACCTGAAGACCAATTCAGGAAAAACACTGGTTTTTTCTTTAATGGTGAACAACTATTCAGGATCTGTAGATATGGTAAAGAAGAGAATGGAAAAAATTCTTGAACCCGCTCTGGATCTGTAGAAAAATAATTATTTCAATAATATAAAAGCCTTTTAATCAATGATTAGAAGGTTTTTTTTATCTTTGGTTAAATCTAATGATCTGAGTATGATAAAATTTTATCTTTTAATCATAAGTATACTGGTTTCTCCTCTGTTTTATGGCCAGAAACAGGATTCTAACATTGAAATGAAAGGGCTGATCGCAAAGGAAATGAATGCTTTTTCCAAGAAAATGACCACTTTCAACGTCAATCCCAATACCCTGAACTATGATCTTCAGTACCAGAGGCTGGATGTATCTTTAGATCCGGAAGACCATATGATTACCGGATCAGCTACATCGCATTTTAAACCTAATCAATCCATCAGCAGTATTTATTTTGACCTGACAACTGTTCTTACGGTTTCCCAGGTACAATATCACGGGGTCAGTATTCCTTTTCAGCAGCTGGCTACCAAAGAAGTAAAAATAGATTTTCCGGCTTCCGTGCCTGCCAATACACTGGATTCTCTCACAATTCATTATTCCGGACCGCCATCTACTGAATATAATGCTTTCTCAATTGGTTTGCAGAGCGATGTACCGGTTCTTTCAACATTGAGTGAGCCTTATGGCGCACAGGATTGGTTCCCGACAAAACAAAGCCTCAATGATAAAATCGACCGGTTTGATTTTAAAATTACAACTCCCTCCCAATACAGTGTTGCCGCCAATGGAAAACTCATGTCTGAAAACGCTCTTCCGGGAGGGCAGAAACTGACTTTCTGGAGAACCATGTATCCGACAGCTGCTTATCTGATTGCGCTTTCTGTTACCAATTTTGTTAAAATAAACAGTACTATCGGCAATCCGCCATTTCCGTTTGTTAATTATGTGTATCCGTCTACCAATGGAAATACAACAAGCATGGATAATATAGAATGGACCAAACAAATCATGAATACTTTTGAAACCTATTTTGGTCCTTATCCTTTCCGCAATGAAAAATACGGGCACATGGAATTTAAGTACGGTGGTGGAATGGAGCATCAGACCATGACCTCCATGGGAGGCTGGACTAAACATCTTATTGCCCATGAGCTCGCTCACCAGTGGTTTGGTGATAAAGTTACCTGCGGAGCCTGGAATGATATCTGGTTGAATGAAGGGTTTGCCACATTCGGGACACACGTTTCCAATGAAAAATTGATCATGACCCATGCTGAGTTTATGAATTACCTGATAAGCCAGATCAATATTATTACAACTTTTCCTGATGGAAGCGTATATGTACCGGATGGTGGTCTGCCAAGTGTAGGGCGGGTTTTCGATAACAGATTGTCATACATTAAAGGAGCCTATCTTTTAAGAATGATCAAATGGATATTAGGTGATACGGCTTTTTATCAGGCCATCAGAGAATACCATGCAAGGCCGGCTCTTGCTTACAATTATGTGAGAACTTCGGATTTTAAAGCTTCACTTCTTCAGTCTACAGGAAAAGATTTTACAGAGTTTTTTAATGACTGGCTGTATGGAGAAGGCTATCCGTCCTATACAACAAAATGGAGGCAAACCGGGAATCAGCTCCTGTTTAAAGTTTCCCAGACTCAAAGTTCACCAACAGTTAGCTTTTTTGAAATGCCTTTGCCTATAAAAGTTACGGGAACAGCTGGCGAAACTGCTTATTTTATCTTGAACAATACCTTTAATAACCAAGGATTTGTAGAAACAGTACCTTTTCCTGTAGCAAGCATTCAGTTCAATTATGAATACCAGATTCTGGAGAAAAATTCTACAGTGGTTCTGGATAATACATTGAGTGTCTCTTCTGTGGAAAAGGAAGATTTTGCACTGTATCCGAATCCTGCTAAAAACGAGCTTTATATTAAAGGAATACACAGAACTGCTGAGTTTTCTATTCATACTGCAGACGGAAGGCTCGTTAAAAAAGGAACTTACCAGCCGGAAAAAGCGGTATCTGTTTCAGACCTGGTGCCTGGAACCTATATTTTCACAATACAAGAGAAAAATATAAAGTTTTTAAAACATTAAGAATATTAGAAAAGGTTAATTTTAAACCTAACCACAAAAGAAACAAAAGCTATTTGTACAGATGTTATGGTACCATAAAAGTTCTCAAAAGAATAAAAATCAAAGATTTTTGAAGATTATGTGTTCTCTTTTTTCATAGTAATGATCAACTTTAAATAAGGTATTTTGATCTTTTGTGCCTTTTGTGGTTTAATAAAAAAGTTTGAACCACTTTAGTATTAAGGTTCTTGGAGATTGTTAATTTTTCAATAAAAAAATCATCTTATTAGAAATATCTTTTATTTTTAGGGTAAAAAGTGTTTATTTTGTGTTCAGAATTAATTTCTGAATATGAAAACACTTTATTTTTTTGTTGCATGTGCATTGCTGTCACAGCCGTTTTACAGTCAGGACCGAAAGGAAAATATCGAAAGAAAAGGACTGGCTGCAAAGGAAATGCAGTCTTATGCCAACAAAATGGCCGCCGGTAATATCAACCCGAATACTTTAAATTACGATCTGCAGTATCAGAGGATGGATCTTACCCTCACTCCGGGATCGTCTAATATTTCAGGTTCGGTGACTTCTCATTTTAAACCGAATCAGAATATAGGAAGTATTTATTTCGACTTCACGAATGTACTTACGGTTTCCCAGGTGAAATATCATGGAACGAATATCCCTTTTCAGCAGTTGGCCACCAAAGAAATAAAGATCGATTTTCCGGCTTCAATTCCCGGGAATACGCTGGACTCGCTTACGATTCACTATTCCGGAGCTCCTACAGCAACGGATATTTTCTTTAATAACACGCAGGGCGGAACTCCTGTTCTTTCCACATTAAGTCAGCCTTACGGGGCGCAGGACTGGTTTCCGACAAAACAAAGTCTTAACGATAAGATCGACCGGTTTGATTTTAAAATTACAACCCCTTCACAATATAATGTAGCTGCCAACGGTAAACTGATGTCTGAAACCTCAGTTGCAGGAGGACAAAAACTGACATTCTGGAGAACGATGTATCCCACAGCTGCTTATCTGATTGCGCTTTCCGTTACCAATTTTGTTAAAATAAACAGTACGATTGGCAATCCGCCATTTCCGTTCGTTAATTATGTGTATCCTTCTACGAATGGAAATACAACAAGCATGGCCAATATAGAATGGACTAAGCAGATGATGGATACTTTTGAAACCTATTTCGGCCCTTATCCTTTCCGTAACGAGAAATACGGTCATATGCAGTTTACCTGGGGCGGAGGAATGGAACATCAGACGATGTCATCTATGGGAGGCTGGAGCAAAGATCTTATTGCTCACGAACTTGCGCACCAGTGGTTCGGTGACAAAATTACCTGCGGAACCTGGAATGACATCTGGTTGAATGAAGGTTTTGCTACTTTTGGTGAGCATCTGGCGTATGAAAAGCTCCTGATGACCAATAGCGAATTTTTAAATTACCTGCAGGGAGAGAAAACTTATATTACCGGTGGTGCCGGTGGAAGTACATATGTTCCTGATACAGGATTGTCTAACGTAAACAGAATTTTCGATGGTAGATTGTCTTATTCCAAAGGAGGATATATTGTAAGAATGATCAAATGGATTCTTGGAGATGCTGCTTTTTACCAGGCTGTGAAAGACTACCTTTCAAGACCGAATTTAGCGTATGGCTATGCAACAACCTCAGATTTTAAAGCTTCATTATTGCAGTCCACCGGAAAAGATTTTACAGAATTTTTCAATGACTGGTTGTACGGCGAAGGATATCCTATTTATACTACCCGATGGAAACAGACCGGAAATCAGATCAGGTTTAAAGTTTCCCAGACACAAAGTTCACCAACGGTTAGCTTTTTTGAAATGCCTTTACCTGTAAAAGTCATCGGAACAGCCGGACAGACCGCCTATTTTACCTTGAATAATACGGCAAATAACCAGTATTTTGTAGAAACGGTTGCTTTCCCGGTGGCCAGTGTGCAATTTAATTATGAATACCAGATTCTTGAAAGAAACTCAACGGTGATCCAGGATAATACACTGAGTGTGTCTTCTGTGGAAAAAGAAAATTTCGCCCTGTACCCGAATCCTGCCAAAAACGAAATGTATTTAAAAGGAGTTGACAGAGCAACGGAATATTCTGTCCATACAGCAGACGGAAGACTGGTAAGAAAAAGTATCTATCAGCCGGGACAGGCGATCGGTATATCAGACCTGATTCCGGGATCTTATATTTTTACGGTAAAAGAACAGCATATTAAATTCATTAAACGTTAAAAATATTTTAAAACAGGTTTTTAAAATACAACGATATTACGATTTCATTATTTTTGTTATTGTTAATTAAAACTTTTAACCAGAAATTGAAATTATGAGAATTTTATTACTGTTTTGTTTATTCGGAAGTGCATTTCTGTCTGCCCAGCAGGAGAACTGTAGCCTTAAAAAGTCTGAATTCATAGAAGCGACCGCGGTGGATAAAAATGATATTCTGTGTATCGCTAAAAATTCAGGAAAACCCAATACTGTATTTTATACCCTGGCGAGTTGGTGTGTGCCTTGTATAGAACATCTTCCTGATGCTCTTCAGCTCGAAAAAGATTACAATACCAGTGTGTACATTGTTTTGGTAGAAGGGGAAGATGACAGGAAAATAAACAGAGCCATGAGTATTGTGAAGAGCAGGTCCGCAGATGCAAAAATACTGGTGTTGAAAAATAAAAATTTCCCGGGAGGAGTTAAAAAGCGCAACAGGGCTTTTGCAGAGCAGATGACCCCGCCACAGTTTGAAATGATCCCAGATTTTTCCAAGTTTATGGTGGTGAATAATCAGGGAGAAGTAAAAATGGTAACCAACTGGAAAGATTATAAAAAATTAGATAAGAAAACCACAGAAAATGTACAGCAGATGCTGGCACATACCGTAATTCCGATCATTAAATAATCTGGTTTTCAGAATCCATAAATAACACCGCCGTTTCATAAGATTGAAACGGCTTTTTTTATTAAATTAGCACATCTAAAAATTTACTAAAAAATGATCTCTGAAAAATATCTTCAACATTTACAGAACGAACTTCAAAACATTGAAAATGATGGTCTTTTTAAAAGAGAAAGAATCATTACTTCTCAACAAAGTGCTGAAATTGAAGCCAACGGGAAAAAACTTCTGAATTTCTGTGCCAATAATTATCTGGGATTATCCAACAATCCTGAGGTAATGAAAGCTTCACAGGATATGATTGAATCTCATGGATACGGAATGTCATCCGTACGTTTTATCTGCGGAACACAGGATATTCATAAGCAGTTGGAAAAAAAGATTGCGGATTTCCTGGGTCTTGAAGATACTATTCTTTATGCAGCTGCTTTTGATGCTAATGGAGGTGTTTTTGAACCTTTATTTACTGAAGAAGATGCGATTATTTCAGATGAACTGAACCATGCGTCTATTATTGACGGGGTACGTCTTTGTAAAGCGGCAAGATACCGTTATAAAAACAACAATATGGAAGATCTGGAAGCACAGTTAATTGCTGCTTCTGAAAAGAATCACCGTTTCAAAATTATCGTTACTGACGGAGTTTTCTCTATGGACGGAATTGTTGCAGACCTAAAAGGAGTTTGTGATTTAGCTGATAAATATGATGCTTTGGTGATGGTGGATGACTCTCACGCAACAGGTTTCATCGGAAAAACAGGCCGTGGAACCCACGAAGCTAATGAAGTAATGGGAAGAGTGGATATTATCACCTCTACTTTAGGAAAAGCTCTTGGTGGAGCTTTGGGTGGATTTACTTCCGGTAAAAAAGAAATTATTGACATGCTGAGACAGCGTTCAAGACCGTATTTATTCTCCAATTCACTGGCGCCGGGTATCGTAGGAGCGGCTCTGAAAGTTCTGGATATGATTTCCGATGATACTTCACTTCGTGATAAGGTAATGGAAAATGCAGAATACTTCAGAACCCAGATGAAAGCGAAAGGATTTGATATTCCTGATGGCGATGCAGCTATTGTTCCTGTCATGCTTTATGACGCTCCGCTTTCCCAGAAAATGGCTGAAAAATTGATGGATGAAGGAATTTACGTGATCGGGTTCTTTTATCCTGTGGTACCGAAAGGAAAAGCAAGAATCAGAGTACAGCTTTCTGCTGCGCATACAAAAGAACATCTTGACAAAGCCATTGCTGCTTTCGAAAAAGTAGGAAAAGAATTAGGGGTGATTTCTTAAGATAAAAAAATCTACGTTTGTAGAATAAAAACAGGATTTCTTATATTTAGAGAAATCCTGTTTTTTTATTCAGGGGATTGGACGTATTAACAATAAAGAAAAATTGAAATACATTAAAAATATACCACTTTTACAATAATTGATACTATTTCTTTTAGTAATTAAATAATTGTAGTTAAAAAAATGTTATTGCTGAATAGATGATAATATAATATATTTGGAGCACTAATTATAATAACCATTTTGTGAAAAAAAAATTACTTCTTTTTGTATTTTTTGGCTTTTTCAAAACAATTTATGCTCAATCTGATGATTACAAATCAATACTTACTGTAAGTGCTTTTGCTCCTTTTCGTGACCAACGCTATAATATAGGTTATATGCGGAAAATAAATGAAAGATGGTGGGTTGGAAGCGAAGTGGCATATGGAACCGATAAAATAATTCCTGTAAATATGGGCAATTTTGAAGGGGAAAACAGGGTTTTTGAGATAAAACCGGAAATTTTTTACAGCTTGGCACCCCAATCAAGATTAAAACATTTTGTATCAGCAGAAGCTTTCTATTTAAATCAAACAGGAAAAAATATTTCAGGAAAATATTACGACGAAAATGATATTTATTATTCTTTTAGTTCAGCAGATTATAAAAGAACCAAATATGGATTAAATATTAACTATAGCATTTTGATTCATAAAGAGTCTTCATGGTTTGGTTTTATGCCTAAAATTGGCTTTGGTATCAGACAAAAAAAAATTTCTTATACTAATATGACAGGAAAGGAAGAAGATTATGCTCCTATAGATGGTCTTCCTTTTGATTATCATTCAAATCGGCAAGGTTCCAATTTGCGTTTCAATTTTAATGTTGATATGAAATTCATTTTCAAATTCTAAAAAATATTTAATCTTTATTATTTTAAGCTAAAGATTTTAGATTAAATTCTCTTTTTTTCCGAAATAAGCTATCTTTGCAAACAAATTTTTAGGATGCTGTATACCATCATCAAAGCTTTACATATTATCTTCATGGTAAGCTACTTTGCGGGAATTTTTTATCTCGTAAGGATTTTCGTTTACTATAAAGATACCGATGAGTTTCCGGAAGAAAAAAAGAAAATTCTGAGAGAGCAGTACACTTTTATGGCCAGAAGGCTGTGGAATATCATCACCGTTCCTGCCGGGGTAATCATGGCGGTATGCGGATTGGTCATGATCTTTTTAAATACCGGGCTGATGAAAATGCCGTGGTTTCATTTAAAACTTACCTTCCTTATCGGGCTTGCCATTTATCATTACTGGTGCTGGAAAAAAGTACTGAAACTTAAGGAACTGAACGGAAATACCATGGAAACAGCCAATATCAAACTGAGACAGGCCAATGAGATTGCAACCTTCATTCTCTTTCTTGTCGTATTTACCGTGATCCTGAAATCTTCAGTAATTGAATACTGGTGGCAATTAATTGCAGGATTTTTCGTTCTTGTATTTTTGATCATGATGACTGTTAAACTCGTTAATAAAAATAAAAGAAAACCTTAAAGATGTATTGGTTTTGAAAGACTGTTGCAAATTGATTAAAACTCAACCTATAATGGTTTCTTCTTACCAATCATTCATAACTCATAACTATAAAACATGTTTGCAATTTTAAAGAAAGAACTTTGGAGTTATTTCGGAAACTGGAGCGCGTGGGTAATCATTGCCGCCTTCAGTCTGATAACAACTCTTTTTCTGTTTTTTTTCGAGAATGATTCTAATATTTTTGAAATTGGAATGGCCTCTCTTCAAAGCTATTTTGTACTCGTTCCGTGGCTGTTGATGTTCATTATTCCGGCCCTTTCCATGAAAACCTTTGCCGAAGAACAGCAGACGGGAACCCTTAACTGGCTTTTTTCCCAACCGCTGAAAGTTTCGGAACTGGTAACAGGAAAGTTTCTTTCCGTATGGATTGTAGGTATTTTATGCCTTATTCCATCACTCATTTATCTTTATACGGTTTACGTTTTAGGCGTTCCTGCAGGAAATATTGATCTGGGAATGACCTTTGGAAGTTACATTGGACTGGTTATTTTAATTGCTGCTTTTTCAGGAGTAGGGATCTTAGCTTCTTCATTATCACAGAATCAGATCATGGCTTATCTGCTGGGCGTTTTCATGTGCTTCATCATGTATTTCGGAATAGAGCAGCTGGCGAGTTATAAACTTTTAGGGGGAGCGGATTTTATTCTTCAGAACCTGGGCTTCTACCAGCATTTCTTAGGCTTTACCAGAGGGCTTATCGATCTTAAAGATGTGGCTTATTTTATCCTGGTCATTGGTGCCGCTTTAGTATTGTCTAATCATTTTATCAATAAAAAGAAGTAGAATTATGAAGAAGATACACGCTAAATCTCCGATAGGAATTTTCCTGTTTGCTATTGTACCTTTGGTTATTCTGCTGACTTATTCAGGAATAAGACTGGATCTTACCAAAGAAAAAAGATACACGCTTTCAGACAACACCATAAAAGTGCTGGAGTCGGTTAAAAAGCCGGTAACGGTTGATGTTTATCTTGAAGGCGACTTTCCGGCAAGCTTTAAACAGCTTCAGAGTGAAACCCGTTTCATGCTGGAAGAATTCAGAAAGATTAATCCAAAGATTGATTTTAAATTTATTGATCCTATTAAAACCAAAATGTCACAGGATACCCTGATGGCAATGGGAATGCAGCCTTCCGTACTTCCGGATGTGAAAGACGGCAAGATTTCCCAGATTACCCTTTTCCCATATGCGGTAATCAAATATGACAAGAGAGGAGTTTCTATTCCTTTGGTGGTGCAGCAGGCCGGAATAGATGCTAATGAACAGCTTACAAGATCTATTGAAGGGCTGGAATACAGTCTGATTTCCAATATTAAAAATATTGCAGCTGATAAAAGAAAGAAAGTTGGAGTTTTGGTTAATCAGGATGAACTGAGGCCTGAAGAATTCCACGGATTTATGCAGCTGGCACTGGAAAATTACGATGCAGGACCTGTTATTCCAAAAAACCAGACCGAGCTTACGCAGGCTGATATTCCATTGCTGAAGCAGATGAGCGCTTTGGTCATTGCGAAGCCAAGAAAAGCATTTACCGATAATGAAAAAGTAATTCTTGACCAGTATATCATGAATGGCGGAAAAACGCTGTGGATGATTGATGCCGTGAATGCTGAAATGGATACCCTTACAAGATCTAAAAAAGTAATGCCTTTCCCTGTGGATATCAATATGACAGATTTCTTCTTCAACTACGGACTGAGAATCAATCCGGCGTTGGTAAAAGATGTGAAGAAATTTGCATTGTTGAGGTTAGTGACCGGTGAAGTAGGAGGGAACCCGCAGTATACAAGCCTTCCGTGGCCGTATTTCCCGCTGGGAATTGCTGAAAATGATAATCCGGTGACTAAAAATATCAACCCGGTGAAATTTGAATTCCCGACTTCTATCGATACACTGGGAAGAAAAAATATCAAGACGAAAGTCCTTTTTGAATCCAGCGAAAGAACCCTTCTGAAACAGGTTCCGAATTATGTGGATCTTAAAGAGATTGCCAGTGTAGACAGTCTTGGGCAGATGGAAAAACCAAGTACCCCAAAAATCTTCGCAGTGGCACTGGAAGGAAAGTTTGAATCTGCTTATGCTTCAAGAATTGAAAGAAAATCTTATCCGGGCTTTAAAAACCAGAGCCCTGAAAATAAAATGATCGTAATTGCTGATGGTGATGTGGGAAGAAATAAAGTCCTTAAAGGGGAACCGCTTCCTCTGGGTGTTGATCTTCTCACGAATCAGGAGTTCGGAAATGAACAGTTCCTGAGAAATGCCCTGGATTACCTTCTGGACGACAGCAACCTGATGGAGCTGAGAAACCGAAATATTGAAGAAAGACTTCTGGACAGAAACAGGATCACCGAAGAAAAAACAAACTGGCAGTGGCTGAATTTACTGCTTCCGTTAGCCGTAATAGGTCTTCTGGGAGGATTGTTCTTCTGGATGAGGAAGAGAAAATTCGGATAGAAAATATAAAAAAGGAGAAACTGATATTGAGTTTCTCCTTTTTTATTCCGGAATTATCCTTTGAATATTTTATCGCGTCTTTCTGCGTTAACTTCTTTTGCCATGATAGTCTTTTTCTCAAGTATCATTTATCTTTTTGATTCTTTCAAACGCATTTGATACTTTTCCAGCACATTCCATATCCCGTAAAAAGCATCATTCCCTTTCTTATCTGAGAAATTAGTATTGAAAATCATAATTCTTCCCAGATTATTTTCCGGGTCAAAAAACATCATCGACATTACGCCCGGATCGCCTCCGGTATGCCCAATGTAGCCTGTATAGCCAAAACCGATGAATATTCCGGTGTTGTAAGATTCGCTGTACGGGTTTTTATCATTCCGTTCCGTGAAGTTGGAAGCAGAAAGTTGTGGTGTAAAGTATTGCTTATAGCTTTCTTTTGTCAGAATTGTTCCTTTTCCGTTATAGCCTTTCATTAATTCGCTCAAGTAGAGGCTCAGATCATGGATGTTGGTTATAAACCCGCCATCAGGATAGGTGATGGAATAATAATAGGGTAGAACCGTAGTTGGATTTTCATAGAGCCTGGAGAACTTTGAGAAATCAACTTCTTTAAACTTCCATCCTGAATGATTCATTTTTAGAGGCTTCAGGATATATTGTTTGGTGAAATCACTGAAAGACTGTCCTGTTGCACGCTCTACAATGTATGCAGCCAGTGTGGTTCCCACATTAGAATATTCGTACATACTTCCCGGCTGAGAGGAAGAAAAGCTTTCTTTGTTCCATTTTCCGTTCTCTGTAAGGACGTTTTCTAAATAATCGGCCATTGAAATCGCAGATTCAGAAGGATTGAAAACCTGTTCATCATCAAAGTTCAGTTTGGCTCCGGCAAGGTTCTGATCAGGTTTCAGGTAATAGGTTTTAGACAGATAAAATTCATTATCAAGAATGGAAGAAGTATGGGATGTTAGCTGCCGGATGGTGATCTCGGTTTTCGGAAAATGCGGGTTGACAACTTTAAACGGCAGGTATTTATTAACAGGATCGTTCAGATTGAGTTTTCCCAGTTCCTGTGCTTTTAAAACAGTAATCCCCACAAACGTTTTGGAAACGGAAGCGATATTCTGAATGGTTTGATCTGTATAAGGATTTTTCTCTTTAACATCAGAAAAACCAAATCCTTTCTGATAAAGAACAGACTGATCATCCACTACCGAAACGGCAAATCCGTTGAATAGCTCCTGCTGGTAGATGTTGCTGATGGCTGCATTCAAAGAATCCTTTATGCTTTTATCTTTACTATCTGAGCCGATTTTCGCAGATTGGCAGGAAAAAAATACAGAAGACAGGATGGTGAAAAATAGAATCCTTTTCATATGTTTTTTATAATAAGACACTTATCCGGTGCCTGTTGTTACAAATAGATCCGGAAAAGAACAAAAAAAGAAACCCGGAGGTTTCAGTTAATAATATTCTATTTCATAAAAGTATTCATAAAAATTACTGTTGGCATCGGGGCCGGAAGCTTCATAAATTTTATTATTGTAGGAGTCAAATGTATATCGGATAATCCTTGAACTCTTACTAACAGGGTTTTCATGCGAAAGATGCGTCATATAACCGTTTTTACCATAAGTTTTTGTATCTGCATCCCACGTTTTACCGTTTCGGATATTGATTTCTCTTATATTCTGACCGAGCTTATTATAACTGTAAAAATAACTGTATTGATTGGACTTTCTGCTGATCAAGCGGTTGTTTTCCGAATAAGTGATTTCAACTCCGGCATCCGCAAATAGTTTTCCGTCCATATATTCTTCAGATTTCACTTTATTTCCGTTATAAGTCAGTTTTTTGACGAGCAGTAATTTTTGATCAGCCTGAACAGCATAGACTAAGATGGTATGATTGCCAGGATCATAATCGACTTTCCAGTGAGCACTCCTGCGCTTACCATTTTCAAAAAGAGATTCAATATATTCTGTGACCTGATTCTTATTGTTATAAGAGTACTGCCTTATATTAAGAGTATCACTGTCATTTCTTACAGTTTCCTTTCTGATAAGCCTGTTTTGGACATCATAGTGAAAATGGACATTGGTCGTGGTGTGAAAATTCCTCTTGATAAGCAGTCCCTCTTTGTTATAAAAATAAGAATCTACAACTTGTTTCTGAGGATCGTTCGGGTATTTATTGAATCTTGTGATTTTCTTTATTTTTCCGTTCCAGGTGCGTTCTTCATACTGATTGGGAAGGGTAACTTTTGCTTCAGGGACAAAATCATCCACCATACGGTTGAAATCGATCGTTGGGTTTACAAACTTATGGTTGGGAAGATACACTTCTTTGAAGCTGGAAGGTTGATAATCTTTTATCTGAGCGTATACACTGTCTGCCTGAGCATACCCGTGAATATAACATAGCAGGAAAGATACTAAGATTAGAATGGCTTTGATTATTTTCATGGTAACTATAAACTCCGAATTTAAGGAGATTTTTCAAATATATAAACTGAAGGTGGTGTAATAAAAAAGAAACCCGAAGGTTTCTATTTATTTGATCATATTGATTTATTCTTTAATAAGTTTTGAATGCTGCTCACTAATGGATATAATCAGCTTTCCTGTAGTATCCAAAAAAATTAATAAGATGTAATTTCTTCCTGAACCAAATTTTTAGGAAGAAGTGTTGCTGTTTTATAATAGCTTATATCTGTTGAAAACCGGTTCTGAAGTTCTTTAAAAGTACTGTAATCATAGTGTTCCCAATTCAGTTCATTTTCAGGATCGGGTGTTTTATCTATGGCAAGCTCCAGCTTTCCGTCCTCCTGATAGCTGAATTCTATGGCCGCATACTTTTCACCGCTTTTGTCGGTTGTATACCAGCATTTTGTTGTTCTTTCCATGATAGGCTTCAGGGTATCATTGTCAATAATCTGGGAGCAGATGAAGTTTTCAGGATCATCATGATAAAAGATTGTTTTGGAGATCAGTGGTTTTTCATCTGAGGATAATGAATATACTTTATTGGTTGCAATAATAAAATCTCCGGCAGATTCTCTTTTTTCAATATCAAAAAGTTCAGATTTCTCTTTCAGGTATTTGAATACCTGGTTCTCGTCTTCAGTATCATTCATGAAGTAATTGATGCTGTATATCTCATCTTCGGTCAGAAATTCAATTTCTTTTACCCTTTCAGAGCTCTTCTCATAATAATACAGATGGTAGTCGTCCAGTTTTTCGGCTTCAGCCTTTGAAATGACGTCGCCAAAAATATTTTTGTATACTTTTTTCATGGATTAATTGTGTAAATTATGTTATCAATAGCGTGTTTATTCTAAAACAGAGGTAAGTCAGAACTCTGTTTGCTTTTCAGATTTATTACTTTTTTATTGTATTCTCCCCTTTAGATAGAATTTCCTTTCATAAGTTAAAAGGTTAAAGCCCATAAAGATAGAAATGACTCAACCAATTAAATATTGAACTACATCAATAATTGTATCTTGTCTCAACTTAAAGTTTGAAAAAGTGGGCTATAAAAATTTCAGGTATATTTTCTTTACAAAATAGATATTTTTACAATGTAAATTTTAAAAAGAATAATTATGGCCTGGCAGTATTTGTTTTTCGGGCAGTATTTTGGAGTAAAAAAAGAGTTTTGCGGTTAATTATCATAGTTAGTTTTTTGAAAGCTCAAATATATTTAAAATCAGAGAATTAAAGAACCTAATTTGTGTTTTTATGATGAAATTTTAAGTTTCTGTGGTACTTATTGTACAGCTATTTGTACATATTAGTTAAAATGGTGCGGCTGGTTCTATTATACATCTTTGATAAAATCCTCATATTCATAGTAAAACCTTTCAAATCCATCCATTTTTTCTACAAAAAATTCAAACATTTCCTGCCATGAATTTTTGTTGAAAATAGAAACTCCATGTTTTTCAGTCCAGATTCTGCTGATGATCTTTCCGTTGTCGAGCATAAAATGTTCCTCTTTCTGAAAATTTCCTATGAAATCTTTCAGAATATCTTCCAGGGACCAGATCTTTTCATAATAAGCATTCCGGTAGATTTCATCTTTCATCTCTATGTCCAGGGAAACTTCTGCTTTTTTGTTATCTGCATAAAATTTGAATGACATATCCTTGATCTTCGTATCATATAAGATCCACTTTCTTGGAAAAGATTTCCCAAAGGCCGTCCAAAACTCCTTTTTTAACTGCTGTGCTTCCTGTTTACTGAACATAAAGACAAACTTAAGAATTTAATGGGGAAAAGGCAAATAGGAAAGGAGTAGCAGGAGGTTTGTTTATTGTATTTCTCGCTGATAATACAGATTTTTTGGTGTTTTTTTTCCCTCGCGGATCTGGCATATTGGGCAGATTTTTTATTGATGACTAATAGAAACTATAAATTTTTAAAACCTTAAATGAATTTCTGTACAAGGCTTAAGTATTATATTTTTATTAGGTATTCGTGCCAATTACCATGTTTGCTTTTTTACATCTTCTTACACATTTCAAACTATTTTCTTACTTTTGCTGTAATGCTTTCAAAAAAATCCCAATATGCTTTTAAAGCGCTGTCGTACCTGGTAGAAAAAAGGAATGACGGCCCGGTTCTTATTTCCGAAATTGCCGAACATAAAAAAATCCCGTTAAAGTTTTTAGAAAACATCCTGCTGGAATTAAAAAAAGCGGATATCCTTGACAGTAAAAAAGGAAAAGGAGGAGGTTACTTTTTAAAAGAAAATCCTGAAAACGTTAAGCTTGCCAAGATTATTCGTTTGGTGAACGGACCTATTGCCATGCTGCCATGCGTCAGTCTGAATTTCTATGAAAAATGTGAAGATTGCAATGAAGATCACTGCGGGCTGCATGATGTACTGATAGAAGTCCGCGATGCATCGCTGAATATTTTAGAAAGAAAAACTTTAATGGATCTGGTCGATTGACCCGATCCTTTTTTTTGAATAAATAGTCTACTTTTTTTGTAGAGTAATATTTTTATCTGATATTTGCATTACTTCAAATAACCGGATTATGATTTCAAAAGTAGATACAGATATCCTGAAAAGCACTTTATTACTTATCTTTTATGGTTGGGGAGAAGAGAATGCAGTCGGTATTAATGAAACAGAAACCACGATATTATTATGATTATTACCAATAAAATTCGGGTAAGGCTGAATGTCTTTTTTATAGCAGCAGTAATAATAAGTATTGTAGTTTCATCGCTGTATGGTATGGGATTTCTGGACGAACTGCAGGTTGTTTTGGCGAAAGATAACTATATTTTTTACTGGATGATTCTGGTTGGGGTGTTAGCTGAAGTAGTGGCCGGATCTATGGGAATGGGGTATGGAGTAATCTGTACAACAACGCTTTTATTCCTGAATATTCCTCCGCATATTGTAAGTGCAAGTATCCATTCTGCTGAAAGCTTTACGACAGCTGCAGGGAGCATAAGCCATATCAAGCTGAAAAATGTAAGCAAAAACCTGGTGAAAAAACTGGCTGTTCCTGCTGTTATCGGAGCAGTTATCGGAGCAGTTTGTCTTACCTATCTTGGTGAGTATTATGCTAAAATCACCAAAACAATCATTGCCTTTTACACCTTATACCTGGGAGTCCAGATTTTTTTGAATGCTTTTAAGAAAAAACAGGATAAAGCCATGAAGAAAAAAACCAATCTTACCCGGCTTGGAGTGATCGGAGGCTTTATAGATTCGTTTGCAGGCGGAGGCTGGGGACCTTTGGTTACCGGAACACTGATTAAAAATGCATTTACTCCCAGATTTGCAGTCGGCAGCTCCACAGTAGCCAAATTCATTCTTACCATCACCGCGGCCGTTACTTTCTTTTTTACTCTGGGAATCCAGCACTGGAATATTATTCTTGGACTTCTGATTGGTGGAATTTTTACCGCTCCCTTTTCAGCAATGCTTACGGCAAAGCTTCCTGTGAAAAAAATGTTTCTGGTCATAGGAGTTTTAGTCATTGTGATGAGTTGTATAACGATTTATAAATCAGTATTAAGCTGAAATAAATACTCTTTTTAGCAAAATAAAAGCCCATAAAATACTTTTCAGTTTTGAAAATATTTTACTTTTACACCACAAAACAATAGAATATGAATTTACATATCGTAGCACTTTTTAAGTTCAACGAAAATTATCTGATGGAGGCTGTAGAGCTTTTTCAGAATCTGGTGAAAGAGACAAGAAAAGAAGAAGGCTGTCTTCAGTATGACCTTGTTGAAGACAAAGACAACAAAGGAACCTTTTTTCTGATTGAGCTTTGGGAAAGTGTTGACCACCATAACAGACACAACGGACAGGATCATCTTCTGGATTTCCGTAAAGATGCCTCAAAGATCATGGAAAGCTCGGTAGAGGTATATAAAGGTTTTAAGATTTATTAATTTTTGATCTTTTCATTCAAAAAATAAAAGGCGGTTTTCAGAATTCTGAAGCCGCCTTTTGATTAGAAAAAATAGAAAGTATTGAAATTGAGTTTATTTCACAATAAGCTTTTTGGTTTCCGTACTACCTCCGTACGTAATTTTTACCATATAGTTTCCGGAGGTAAGGTGGGATAAATTCAGATCCTGTTTGTAGAATCCTGTTTGGTTGGTTAGTTCTGCTGCATATACTTTTTTTCCGGTAAGATCATATACTTCTACATTACCTTTACTATCTGCTCTCTCTTTTACATCAAAAAGAACCGTTACTTTTTTGTCAGATGCGGTAGGATTCGGATAGATCCCGAAAGAAGCTTTTTTACTTACTTCAGTGATTCCCAGACTGCCGGTTATTTTTTTGTATTTGAAATACATATTTCCGGTTGAAGCGCCCTCATTCGATGTAAAGTACATTCTGTAATAGTCAGAACCCTTTTTTACATAATATACCACATTGGAGAATGGAGCGCCCATTGTAGGTTTCCATGAATATCCGATCGTACTGATGTTTTTTGAAAATGCAGTAGAAGCAGGAATGGTTGTTGCAGCCGTTTCCTGAGTTTCCGGCTGTACTTTGGCAACACTGATGGCCGGGTTTTGAAGAACGCCTGACATTCTGTATTTCATCGTAAGCTGCTGGCCTGTATCCGGATCGATATAAGGGTAATCTGTGTAGAATCTTGTAAACATCATGTCCCAACTAGCTTTCGGCGGTTCAAGATTAGCTACTTTTTCACCTGTATTGAACGAGAAATAATTGAAATAAGCATCATCAGAACCATTAGCTATTGTTTTGGTCTGGGTAGCATCCCATGAAGAAGTTGCTGTATTCCATTTTGCATATTTAAAGGTATAACCAAAGTAATAATCTTCAATCATGAATTTTACAGTGGCTCCGGAAGGGTATTTAAGGATAAAAATTACTTTTCCTTCAACGTGATGACTTCCGAAGTTGTACTCTCCCCACCCTGAAGATTCACTGCCCTGTTCAAAAGCACCTTCCTGGATAGAAGTTGTATTATCAGCGTTGAAAAGCGGAGCACCATAAGAGGCTACACTGTTGCTTGTTATATTGTTCCAGTCTGCAGGATTATTGGAAGCCTGATATACTTTGATATCATAAGCATCATTAATTCTTGTTCCAAAATTGGTGCTTGAAGCTCTGTAGAAAGCTACATCCCAGGTAGTGGCAGGCTGGGAAACGGTACCGTTCGTTCCAAGATCAAAAAATACCCTGTTTTGGTATTGAGGTCCCATCGTCATATTCACAGTTGTGTATCCGTTGGCGTCGGTCTGAGATAAAACAGTCTGCTGGATACCCAGAGTTAATAATGAAGCCAAAAGTAATTGTGTTTTCATAATGCTTTTATATTTTCTTATTTAGAATCGTTCCACAAAAGTATATTAATTGTTTTTAATCATTCTAAATAAAAACATGATTTTTATCGTGTTTTACTTTTGGATGTTATAGGGAATGCCTTTTAATAAGGAAAAAGCCGGGTGATCTGTTGACCATCCGGCTGTATAAAAGGCAAATAATAGTCTAATAAACCTTATTTTTTGATGAATTTTGATTTAATTACAGAACCTTCTGTAGTTTCAATCAGCATATAGTATACGCCTGTCTGAAGTTCACTGATATTAAATCTTTGTCCGTTCAGTTTTCCTTCAGCAGCTTTTTGTCCTGAAGCAGAATAGATCTCAATGTTTTTCGGATCTTTTCTTGTGACGAACTGTAATGCAGTATTGTCCGAAGTAACAGCGAATTTAATGTCTTCTTTTGATTTAGCAGCATCGGAAACTCCTAATGAGCCGGCTGAAGTTAACACAACATTGTCCATACGTAAAGCCTGGTGAACAGATGTTGCAGAAAATTTAAAGGCAATGTACTGTTGGGTAGAAGCAGGAACATTTAAGGTAGTTACTACAGGTGTGCTGGTTGTCATAACAATAGCTTCTCCCAGAGAAGTAAAGGTAGACATATCAGTAGGACTTGTTACAAGACCGATTTCCAGAGATCCTTTACCACCAGGTACACCACCAATTCTTAATGTAGTTACAGATATAGTCTGGCCTCCTGCCGGAGCAACAATTTGAGGCGATACCAGATAAAATGGGGTGTTGGGAGAGGTTAAGGAATAAGCCTGAATATACTTGTCAGCAGCTCCTGGAGCTTCTACTGTAAGAACCGGGGCAACAGATGGGTCCAGAGCAGGCATTACTTTTGTCCATCCGTTTTGCGGAAGAGATTCCTGGCCTTCATTTACTGTAAATGCATCAAAATTTTCATTAATAGAAGGTAATTGCGCTTTAGCAGTAATGGCTGTCAATATAAAAGCTCCTAGAAGTAGTTTTAATTTCATAACATTATTTTTATTTAGAATTATTCCACAAAAATAATATTTTATTTTTAATTGTTCTAAATAAAGCACTATATTTGTCGAAAATTTTTTGTGTCTATGAAGAAGAAGGTACTTTCCATACTGTCATTATCTGCCGTTCTATGGGTGAATGCACAGGAAAAAGATTCTCTTAATCAGAAGAAAATAGAAGAGGTTGTCGTTACGGGACAATATAAACAGCAGTCCATCAATAATTCCATTTATAAAGTAGAGGTTATCAATGCAGAACAAATTAAGAATATGGCAGCTACCAATGTATCGGATATTCTTAATCAGAGCCTGAATATTCTGATCATTCCGGAGAGGAATTCAGGGAATTCTACAGCTAATCTGATGGGGTTGGGAGGTGAATATACCAAAATCCTAATAGATAATATACCTGTGGTAGGGGATGTAGGTCTTGGAAATAATATTGACCTTACAAAACTTAACGTAAATAACGTTGAAAGAATAGAAATTGTAAGAGGTTCAATGGGAGTTGATTACGGAAGTAATGCCGTAGCAGGAGTAATTAACATCATTACCAAAAAAGGAAGTTCACAGAAAGTGACTATTAATGCCGCCATACAGGAAGAAACTGTTGGAAAGGAATACGACTGGTATAAAAAAGGGGAAGGGCGACATATTCAAACTCTTAATTTAGGCTATAATATCAATGAAAACTGGTTTGTAGGTATTAATTTTAACCGGAATGATTTTCAGGGCTTTAAAGGTCCGCAGGAAGGCTATAAATATTTTGAACAGGATGGAAAGAGAGGATATTTGTGGCAGCCAAAAGATGTAATCAATGCAGACGGGGTGGTGAGGTATAGCAATAAAAACACTTCTGTCTTCTATAAATTCGGTTTTTTAAATGAACAGCTGAATTATTACAATCCTATTCTCGGGGAATATTTCTATGGGGTTGATAATAATACCTATGCTGCTGTAGACAGGGATTATAAAACAACAAGATATCTTCATCAGTTGAATGTACAAACTAAATTGGGAGCTATCAACTATACCGGAGATTTTTCTTATCAGACCCAGGACAGAAAATACAGAGACTATAAATATGATGTGCCCAACAGAACGGTAATCGGGAATAAAGATCAGTACGAATCTTATAATAAAGCCGATGTTTTTTATTCGAGGGGGGTATTCAGTAACTTTTTAGACAGTAAGAAAATTGATTTCCAGCTGGGCTATGAATTAGACCATACTACAGGATATGCGGGAAATATTGCCGGGTTTTTTAGAGAGACAGATAATGTGAAAAGAAAAATTTTCAATTATGCCAATTTCATGTCCGTAGAATGGAAGGCCACCGACTGGCTCTCAGTTCGTCCGGGTTACCGTCTTGCTTTAAGCGACAAATTTGATACCCAGCACAACTACTCCCTGACTGCAAGAGTAAAAGCAGGTGAAAATGAAAATTTAAGATTGGTGGTTGGAAGTGCCAATCGTTTTCCAAACTTTGATGAACTTTATACCTATAGGGTAGATACCAACCATGATATCCAGGGAAATGAAAACCTGGTGCCGGAGCAGGGGATGACAGCTTCCCTGAATGGCGAGAAAAAATTTACAACTTCTTCAGGATGGGATTTCAAAGCAGGAACAAGTGCTACCTATATGGATGTAAAAGACCGTATTGAACTTGCTGTTGTTAACCAGCAGCCACTGAAGTATAAATATATCAACATCAACAAGTACAGATCCTATATTTTTGAAGCCAACTTCAGAGCTCAGAAAGACCAGTTGAGTGTAGCAGCAAATGCTACTTATTATGGGATTTCCAGAGAACTGTCTGAAGGAGGAGTTGATTCGCCGGATAATTTTTATTATACTTTTGAAGCGAATGCAGCCGTAAACTATACCGTCCCGAAAACGAACACAACACTTTCCCTATTCTATAAATATACCGGGAAAACGCAGATGCCTGTTCTGGTTTCTCCCCTTGGAGCAGATGCCTATTATGATATAGGAGAGAGAGGTGATTTCCATATGATGAATTTTATGGTATCCCAGCCATTCTTTAACAAACATCTGGAACTAGGATTGGGTGTTAAGAATATTTTCGACGTTTCTTCGGTGAGAGATACCACCCTTACAGGAAATGCTCATGAAACGGCAAATACGAATTCTAATCTTTTCTATGGCAGAAGCTATGTTGCCAGACTAAGCTATAATTTCTAAAATTCTAACAATGAAAAAAATACTATTTTATCTCCTTATAGGTTCATCATTTATTGCTCAGTCATGTATCAATAATAATGAAGATCCAGTGGCTGTACCGCCGTCGCAGGGAAAGATCGTGGATCCTTCCATAGGTGGTGACAAAGAGCCCAATCAGGTTTGGATAGACCTTAGTGATGTGAATGATGATGGAACTCCCAAGCAGACGGTGAATGTAAGAACAGACTGGGACCTGGCATTTTATTCAGGAAATAACGGATTTAAGGTAATATTAAACTCATCAATTACCATGGCTGCTGCAAAAATTCCGAATGTAACGGATATTGCCGCTGTGAAAGATTCAGACTTGACAGCTTTAAAGGCTAAGGTAAAAGTAGGAAATTATAATCCTGCGAATTCTATATACGTTGATGATGTAACCGGTAACTTTCCTTCCGGATATACCGCAATAGAAGGAATCGCAGCCAATGATGCTGAGAATGGAGTATACCTGGTTAATATGGGTAAAGAACTTTATGTAGGAAATGTAGCATTGGGTTCAGTTTCTACTGGAGGTGCCGACAGAGGCTGGATGAAAATTCAGGTTGTGAGAAGTGGTGAAGGTTATAAAATAAAATACGGAGGTCTTAATGATACTACGCTGAAAGAAGCCATCATCAGTAAGAAAAGTAACTATAATTATACTTTTTACAGCTTAAAAGAAGGCAAAGAAGTAAGCATCCAGCCGGAAAAAAATAAATGGGATATATCCTTCTCTGTATTTACCAACCTTATTGAAGGAGCGGGAAGCTACAGCTATGCAGATTTTGTACTGACCAATAATATGGGCAATGTAGGCGCTTACGAAGTAAAAGTAGCATCAGGTTCCACAATTGAAGCATTTAATAATTTCGAGAAGGCAGATGTTGTAGACTCCAAGCTGGTATATAATGATCAGAGAGTAATAGGGGGAGGATGGAGAGAAGTAGGACCTTCGGGATATCAGGTAATAGGCAACGTTTTTTATGTGATCAAAGATGCTGAAGGGACCTATTATAAATTAAGATTTACCAGACTTACAAGCAGTGAGGGAGTCAGAGGGCATTCATCATTCCAGTATAAAGCATTAAAATAATCAAATAATAGTATATCATGAAAAAATTCATTCTTGCAGCTTCCATCTTAATGGCAGTGTATTCCTGCAAAAAAGAAGAAGGCGCTAAAACAGAAAATACAACGGAAACCTCTTCAGAGGCTCCGAAAAGCAACAATAAAATTGTCACTCTGAACGGTGGGATTACTGAAATCGTAAGTGCATTGGGACACGAAAAAGAAATCGTAGGAACAGATGTTACCAGTACTTATCCGGAAACATTGAAAGCTACCGCTAAAGATCTTGGACACGTAAGATCCATGACGATCGAGCCGATTATGGCAGTAAGTCCTACACTGATCTTAGCTTCAGACAAAGATATCAACCCTGAATTATTAGGAAAAATCAACTCTTCAGGAATCAAAACAGAAGTATTCAAACAGGAATTTACGGTTGACGGAACTAAAAAGCTTATTGCAGATGTTGCCAAAGCAGTAGGAAACACAGACTATCAAAAATTAAATGATAAGATTGACGCTGATCTGAAGCAGGTACAGCCCATCGCGAAAAAACCTAAAGTATTATTCATCTATGCCAGAGGAAATATGCTGATGGTAGCCGGTAAAAATACACCAATGGCTTCATTAATCAGTCTTGCAGGTGGAGAAAATGCAGTAAATGATTTTGAAGATTTCAAACCGTTGACACCGGAAGCCGTGGTAAAAGCAAATCCTGATGTACTGTTCTTCTTTGCAACCGGACTTCAGGGAGCAGGTGGAAATGAAGGAGCCCTTAAGATGCCGGGAGTTTCCCAGACTAATGCCGGGAAAAATAAGAAAATCATCGCAATGGATGGAGGATTGGTTTCCAGTTTTGGACCAAGATTAGGAGAAGCAGCAGTAGGATTAAACAAACTTTTAATTGAGAACACAAAGTAAACTATACTTTTATCTAACTATAAGCACAGTACTGCTTGTCATCATAGCAGTACTGGCGCTTAATACAGGAGTCTACGATTTTGGAGGCAATTCACCTTTCAAAGTTTTGTGGCAGTATATAAAAGGAGAACCGGGAATATCTTTAAGCGATAAATATGTAATCTGGGATGTGAGAGCAGCCAGAATTATTATGGCTATTTTAATAGGAAGTATGCTGTCGGTATCGGGAACAAGTCTTCAGGGACTTTTCAAAAACCCTCTGGCGACGGGAGATTTAATAGGACTTACATCGGGAGCAACGCTGCTGGCGGCAATTGCCATTGTTTTAGGAGGACATTTCAAACAGTATCTTCCTGAAGCCGTACAATTTTCACTGGTGGGAATTTCCGCATTTATAGGATCTTTTTTATCAATGATGCTGGTGTACAGAATTTCAACAAGCGGAGGAAAAACCAATGTAGTGATGATGCTTCTTACCGGTGTTGCCATTACAGCGATCGGGTTTTCAATTACAGGTTTCCTGATCTATATTTCAAAAGATGAACAGCTTAGGGATCTTACATTCTGGAACCTGGGAAGTCTTGCCGCAGCAACTTGGACGAAGAATATTATTCTGGCCATCGTCCTGATCATTTCCTATATCATACTTCTTCCGAAAGGAAAAGCACTGAACGCAATGATGTTGGGAGAAAAAGACGCTCAGCATCTAGGAATTAACGTAGAAAGACTGAAAAAACAGATCATTATCACTGTAGCTCTTATGGTGGGAAGCTGTGTGGCATTTTCAGGAACAATAGGCTTTGTAGGACTGATTGTCCCGTATATTTTAAGGCTTTTATTTAAATCCAATTATACGTTTATTCTGCCTTTGTCGGCTTTATACGGAAGTATACTGCTTCTTACGGCAGATACGTTCAGCAGAAGTATTGTAGAACCTTCGGAACTGCCGATCGGGATTCTTACAGCACTTATGGGAGGCCCCATTTTTATCGCTATTTTAGTTAAATTCAAAAAATCGCTGTAATGATAAAGGCACATCAGATCAGTTATAAGCACAAAGATTTTTATATTCTGGATGGCGTAGATGTTTCTTTGGAATATGGAGAATTTCTTGCCATTGTAGGACCGAACGGGGCCGGAAAATCAAGCCTGCTGAGTGTTCTGGCCAATGAAATAAAGAACAAACAGAAGGTGCTTTTTAAAGATAAACCAATCAGTGAATGGAACGTACAAGAGCTTTCAAAGCATAAGGCGAAATTTTCCCAGCACAACAGCAATGATATTCCTCTGGATGTAAAAGATGTAGTGATGATGGGAAGATATCCGTACTTCGATGCCCAGCCGGGAAAAGAAGATACAGAAGCTGCAGACGGCATGATGAATGAAACCGATATTTTCCATCTGAAAGAAAGGGAATACAATACCTTGTCCGGAGGAGAAAAACAACGGGTGCATCTTTCAAGAGTGATGGCCCAGCTGCAGAATGATATTGCCCATAAACTGGTTTTTCTGGATGAACCGTTGAATAATTTAGATATAAAACATCAGTATAAAGCACTGGAGATTATTAAAAACTTTACCCAAAAGGCCAATAGTGCTATTGTCGTACTGCATGATCTGAACCTGGCAGCACAGTTTGCCGATAAAATTTTATTAATGAAATCAGGAAAGGTTTCCGTCTATGGAACGCCGCAGGAAGTTTTTACTGCTGAAAATATCAGTCACGCCTATAATTTCCCGTGTACCATTTGCGGACATCCTATTACCAATAACCCTATGATCATTTTTGGATAACCATGGAAAAAGACGATTTAAAGATCCTCGCACAGAATCTTGCCAATCCTCAGGGAGAAAAAGGAATAGAGATCGGTGAGATGATGAATGAAACCAACATCAGCATGACCTTGGAAAGTATCAAAACACTTTTAATAGAAGATCATGAGCATATTCTGGAAATAGGGCATGGCAATGCAGGACATGTAAAACATATTTTCAGCAAAGCCCAAAACCTGAAGTATACAGGAATTGATATTTCCGAAACCATGCATCAGGAAGCGAAAAAGCTGAATAGGGAATTTGAAGGTAAAGCAGATTTTATATTATACGAAGGACAGAAACTTCCTTTTGACGATAAAACCTTCGATAAAATATTCACTGTCAATACGGTTTATTTCTGGAAAGAGCCAGTAGCGTTTTTAAATGAAATCTACAGAGTGCTGAAGAAAGACGGAACAGTAGTTCTTACTTTCGGACAAAGGGATTTCATGGAAAAATTGCCATTCACAGAATTTGATTTTACCCTGTACAGCAATACCGAAATGGAAGAACTGGTTTCCAAAAGCCATTTCAAAAGAATGAAGATCTCCGAAAAAGAAGAAGAAATAAAAAGCAAAACAGGAGACGAAACTATAACAAGAATTTATACAGTTTTAACCATAAAAAAATAAGATAATGAGCACATTAGTTAATGACCTAAAGGAAAAATGGGAAGCTCTGAAAGCAGAAAATCCACACATCAGAATAAGAAATGCAGCAGCTCAGCTGGAAGTAAGCGAAGCTGAACTATTGGCAACAAGTGTGGGAGAAGGAGTAACCATTCTGAAGCCTGAATTTCAGAATATCCTTACCGAAGCAGAGCAGCTTGGAAAAGTAATGGCTCTTACCCGCAATGATGAGTGTGTACATGAAAGAAAAGGAACTTACCTGAACGGAGATTTCAGCAGTCCTCATGCCCAGCTTTTTGTAGGGGAAGATATTGATCTGAGAATTTTCCTTAACCATTGGAAATTTGCTTTTGCTGTAGTGGAAGGAGATAAAAAAAGCCTTCAGTTCTTCGGAAAAGACGGACTTGCCCTACATAAAATCTACCTTACAAAGGACAGTAACGGAGCTGCTTTCGATGCCATTGCTGAAAAATATAAAGCTGAAGATCAGAATGAAGCCTTAGTTTTTGAAGCAGTAGCTCCAAAGGCCGCAGAAAAACCGGATTCTGAGATTGATGCAGAAGGATTCAGAAAAGCATGGACAGAATTAAAAGATACCCACGATTTCTTTATGATGACCAGAAAATTCGGAGTGAGCAGAACACAGGCTTTAAGACTGGCTCCTGAAGGATTTACTAAGAAAATCGATAATGCTAAAGTAGTCAACGTACTGGAAGATGCTTCAGAAAAGAACATTCCGATCATGGTGTTTGTAGGAAACAGAGGAATTATCCAGATCCACACCGGAAATGTAAAGAAAACCCTTTGGCATCAGCAGTGGTTCAATGTAATGGACCCGGATTTCAACCTGCATATGGATGTTACAAAAATTTCGGAAGCGTGGATCGTTAAGAAACCAACAGAAGACGGAGAGGTGACTGCCATCGAAGTATTCAACAAAGAAGGAGATTTCATCGTTCAGTTCTTCGGAAAAAGAAAACCGGGAATCCCTGAACTACAGGAATGGAAAGACCTTGTAACAGAATTAGAAAAATAATAATTAGATGATTTTGAATGAGCCGTTTTGTTTTTTTAATTCAAGGCGGCTTTTTTTAGCAGATTTGCTGTTCATTCAAAAAGATGTAATTTGTGATCAATTAAATAAGAGGAAATGAAGAATATTTTCATAGCCATATTGCTGGCAGGATTCTGTTCATTAAACGCGCAGAATTTTAAAGCCTATCAGTTCTATGATAAAAAAGGAAAAGAAGTAAAGACCGATAAACTAGTTAAAGAACTGGCTGAATATGATGTTGTCTTCTTTGGCGAGAACCATAACAGTTCTGTCAACCACTGGCTTCAGCTGAAAATTACGGAAGCTTTATCCGAAAAGAAAAACGGTCAGATCATTCTGGGTGCCGAAATGTTTGAAAGAGACAACCAATCCCAGCTGAACAATTATCTGAGCGGGAAGTTTGATGCTAAAACCCTTAAAGATTCAACGCGTTTATGGAACAATTACGCTACAGACTATAAGCCTCTTGTTGATTTTGCTAAACAGAAAAAGCTGAGTTTTATTGCAACCAATATCCCTAGAAGATACGCTTCCCAAACGTCCAAAGAAGGAATCGAATCCTTAAATAAATTAAGTACACAGGAGAAAGCATACATTGCCCAGCTCCCCATAAAAGTTACTTTAGATACACCGGGATATCCTGAAATGAAAGCCATGATGGGTGATCATGCGGAAGGAACAAAAGTAATGAACTTTATTTCTGCCCAGGCTGTAAAAGATGCTACCATGGCAGAGTCTATCCTGAAAAATTTGCAGGCCGGGAAAACGTTTATCCATTACAACGGAAACTATCACAGCAAAGAATTCGGAGGCATTTATTGGTATATTAAACAGAAGAATCCCAACCTGAAAATGGCCGTAATCTCTGTTTTTGAATCCGAAGATCCGGAACTGAAAATCCCTTCAAAGGACTATATCCCCACAGATTTTAATCTGATTATTCCTTCGGATATGACGAAGACTTTTTAATTAATAATATTCTATTTAAAACAGGTTTTGGCCTGTTTTTTTATTTCCCGCAGATTACTCAGATTTCACAGATTTTTAAGGGGATTTTATCTCTCGCATATTTTGCAGATGGCGCAGATTTTTTTGTATTGATGTGATTAATTCTGCTTCATCAGAATCAATTAATATTCCTCAGACAAATTTCAGTCCATTTAATTTTACCTCAATTCGGGATAAGAGTTTCTTATTGATACAGGTTTGAAGCTGGAAGAGGGAAGTTATGAAGCCTGCTGATAATAAGTGTTCATTTATTTAAGATAACCTGATCATGCAGTAGCTTTCAGTATCTATAACTGAAAGTAACTTCCAGCCTCCTTCTTCCATCTTCCAGTCTTTTTATCCCTAAATTCCTTACCCCGAGCTCAGGTTAATTTACAACAATCTTTATCTTTGTATTACATTCAATGAAAATGAAAAAATTATCCTTTCTGTTCGTTTTATTTATCGGGGTTGTTAATGCTCAGAAGCTGACACCGGCTGAACTTTCAATCATCAATCAGGGAGACATCAGCACTGCGCTTCCTATTTACCAGACTACAGACGGTCATCAGCATAAAACATTATTGGCTTTTTCTTCAGAAATTGATGCAACAGACCCTCATACAGCTGTTTTAGTTAAGAGAATGAAAGAGTCTCTTCTTTCTACAGACGGGGGAGTGGGGATTGCAGCACCGCAAGTAGGCATCAACAGAAAAGTAATCTGGGTACAGCGTTTTGATAAACAGGATGAACCTTTGGAATATTTCATTAATCCGGTTATTGTCTGGAAATCAGATATACAAAATCTCGGTCCTGAAGGTGATCTTTCCATTCCTGATTTCAGAGACCAGTTCTACAGAAGCAAAGTAATCCAATTAGAATATGTTGATTTGAAAGGGCAGAGATATTCAGAGATTGTAGAAGGTTTCACGGCTGTTATTTTCCAGCACGAAATAGACCATCTTTTCGGCATCCTGATTTCCGATAAAAAAGAACGGGAAAAGAATGATGCTTACAAAAAAGTTGATGCCTATCAAAAGACTGATCTGATGCGAAGGTAGAAACAGAAAATTTATAAAATTTAATGCGAAGTTTTTTGCCACGGATACACGAATTTTTTGCTTTTAAATCTCTTGCATATGTGGTAGATTTTTTTGAGTTTACTGTTGTTGGTTTGCGCAAGGACGCTATTTTTTTCTTGCTTTATGGGTATAAGGCGCTAAGATTTTATTTCCGATAAAATTTAATACTGTATCAGTTGCTGAAAATCCTTGATTTTCTTGCGCCTTAAAACGTTATCATAGTCAAAAACCTTTGCGCCATCGCGTTTTCCAACCCGAGGACTGCCACGGATATACGAATCATTTTATTAGTGCATCCGCGGCATAAACCAGAACATCAATTTTTCCCACAGATTTCACAGATTTTTTATTCCTGAGATCCGCTTCTATTTACCATGTTGATATGATTTAGGCACAAAAAAACATCTTATCAAAGAAATAAGATGTCCTTTATTATATAGAAAATAATTAGTTATTCGTTACGGAAAGTTTCACTTCCATATTATTTCTTGTTGCATTAGAATATGGACAGATCTCGTGGGCTTTCTCTGTAAGTGCCTGTGCTTCTTCAATGGAAACACCAGGAATATTGACATCCAGTTCTGCCGCCAGTCCGAATCCTCCGTTGTCAAGCTGTCCTATGCTTACCTGTGCCGTTACAGTTGTTTCACCGGTCTTTATTTTAGAAAGGCTGATGACGCGGTTAAGAGCACTGTCAAAACAGGCAGAATATCCCGCTGCAAAAAGCATTTCAGGGTTGGCGAAATTATCATTGCTGCCACCTAAAGCTTTAGGCATTCTTACATCAAGGTCCAAAACTCCATTTTCACTTTTTACATGACCGTTTCTTCCGCCTTGTGCTGTTACTTTTGTTGTATATAACGTTTTCATTTATTTTTCTATTTTGTTTAATATTTTTTGGATCGTTTCCTTAAGGTGAATAAGATCTTCGGTTTCTATACCGATTTTATTCTGGATTTTTCCGGGAATTTCACAGGCTTTCTTTTGCAGCTGTTTCCCTGATTCCGTTAAAAATACTTCAACCACTCTTTCATCTTCTTTTTTCCGTTTTCGGTCAATAATTCCTTTACTCTCCAATCTTTTCAGAAGGGGAGTTAAGGTTCCGCTGTCCAGGAAAACTTTTTCACCAATATGGCTTACCGTAACCCCGTCACTCTCCCATAATACCATTAGTACAAGGTATTGAGGATAGGTAATATCAAGCTCATCCAGAAAAGGACGGTAAAGACCTGTGATCTCTTTAGCAATAACATATAAGGGAAAGCAGATCTGGTTTTCTAATTTTGGCGGGTTTGAATTATCCATAAAGCTGAGTATGAAAGAAATGTTGAAGATATTACTTTTTGATGATAAATTCCTCCATTGGAATCCTTACTTTTTTCATAGAAGACAGCCAGTCATTCGTTTCATCTCTGTATCCGAGGTATAAAAGGCTTACACTTCTAAGTCCCAATTCTTTTAATCCAAGAATTTCATCCACAACCTGATTGCTGAAACCTTCTGCCGGAGTACTGTCAATTTTTAACTCGGCCGCCTGAGCAAGGGCCATTCCCAGAGCGATATACGTTTGTCTGGCAGTGTGGGCAAAATGTTCTTCAGAACTCTGAGCGTTGTACATCTCCTTAATTTTATCGGTATAAGACCCGAAACGTCCTCTTGGAAGTTCTCTTACATCGGTGTGGTAGTCATATACTTTATCGATCTTTTCATTAGAATAGCTGTCCCATGCAGCGAATACAAGAACATGAGAAGAATCTCTCATCACTTCAGGATTCAGGGCACCGGCCACCATTTTATTTTTTAACTCCTGATTTTCCACAACAATAATGCGGAAAGGCTGTAACCCTGAGGAAGTGGGTGCTAATCTCGCAGCTTCTAAAATTTTGTTCAGATCCTCTTCAGATACTTTTTTGTTGGAATCATATGCTTTTACCGCATGTCTCCATTGTAAATCTTCTATTAATGACATTTCTTTATTTTTAAATTAAATTACTTCAGTTAAAATCTCCTGCTTCATAAGCAAAAGGTTAAAATTACACTGCAAATATACAAACAATTAAATTGTGTACAATTTAATTTTAGAAAATTTAATTGTGCTTTGCATAATTTGTTTTTATTGTTGAATGATTTTTTCCGCAGGAATCGGATTTTTTAGAAGGGGCTGTATTTTAATCTTTGCAGAAGAATTTTTAAACAAAAAAAATGCAGCGATTTAAAAACAAAACCATTTTAATTACAGGCGGAACCAACGGAATGGGATTGGGCACAGCGGAACAGTTTATCCGTGAAGGTGGAAGGGCAGTTATTACGGGCAGAAGTGAAGAGACTGTCCATAAAGCTTTAGAAAAATTAGGAGAAAATGCTTTTGGAATTGTTTCCAATGCCGGGAAAATGCAGGATCTGATGAATCTGCGTAATGAGGTGCTGAAGTACACCGAAAGTATTGATGTACTCTTTCCCAATGCCGGATATGGAAGGTTTGCTCCAATTGAAAATGTGGAGACAGAGCAGTTTGACGAACTTTTCAATATGCTGGTGAAGGGCCCTTTCTTTACCGTTCAGCAGATCCTGCCGATGATGAAAAGAGGAAGTTCGGTGATTTTCAATACTTCTGTAGCAACTGAAATTGCGATGCCGAATTTTTCGGTGTATTCAGCAGCGAAATCGGCGGTACAGTCTTTTATTAAAACCTTTGCAGTAGAATTAACAGATCGTGGGATACGGGTGAATGGAATCAGCCCCGGCCATATTAAAACCAATATTTTTAATAATACAGGTCTGACCGCTGAACAGATTGATCAGGCGGTTATCGGTATTATCCCTACAATCCCCTTTAAAAGACAGGGAGAACCTACAGAGATTGCCAATACAGTCCTATTTCTGGCTTCGGATGATGCCTCTTATATTCATGGTGCAGAAATAAAGGTAGATGCGGGAATTTCTGTGATCCGTTAATAGAAAAAGATCCCGCCGAGAACTGAACGGGACCCTTTAAGAACAGTCTGCTGAGAAGAATGCAGACTGTTTTGAAATCAATATTTTAATCAAAATGTATAGAAAGAAATCAACAGGATTATTGGTTCTTTTTTACTTCTTTCATTTCTTTAATGATGTTGGTATTATTCTCGATACCTATATCAAAAGCTTTTCCTTTTTTATAGCTTTGAGTTGCCTTGTCCAGGATAATACCATCATCTTTCTTTTTGGATACATAGAATACCTGCTGGCTTATTCCTATGGATACGCGCATGAAATTTTCCGGATTGTCCGGGTCTTCTGTAATATTGCTGATGGTTGAATTATTATACCATGTCAGATTTTTTTGGCTTGAATTACCGGAGCAGGAAGTAATCATAACAAATAATAAGAGTATATAAGTCCAGGCTTTCATAAAATAAAGTATTAAATAACAGTTCCTGCAATTTATCAATAAAATAGATACAGGAACTGCTAAAATTTAGTTAAAATCCACAGTGTCCCACATAAGGAGCCGGGGAAGGAGAGCATCCTGATAAGGAGCTGAAAGTGGTCAGTACACAGTTGGTGTTGATGTAGCTGTTATCATACATCAGCGCACCTGCCGGGCTTCTGTAATACACATTTCCTGCTGTATTAGCATATGAACTTACCAATACCGATCCACAGCTGGAATTGGCACATGCAGCTCTCCATACAGCGTCTGTAACCGGTCCGCTTGGGAAAAGGGAAGGGTCAAAGATTCTTTTCTCTGTAACACCGGAAGCGTTTTTATAGCTTACAAGAAGAGCAACGTGGTAGCTCCATGATACACAGCAGGTACCTGTAGAAGCTTTTAGGTTGCCATAGACAAATTGTTTTTCAGCATCATAACCATTATTGATAAGGATCTGTCTCATTTTGTGGGCTCTGGCATAGCATCCGTCAACAGGATATCTGAAAGTAATACAAGGTGAAGAAGCTGTTGAGGTTCCACAAGCCTGATTTTTGATCAGGGTGAACATACTGTTTAAAGTCGCAACATTAGGTAGAACGCTGGTCAGTTTATTGGTTTCTTCTTTTACTTCTTTTGATAAAACAGATTTAAAATAACGAAGATCTTCATCGGTCGCTTTTTCAATTTTTGCAATTTCAGAGGTATTCGGCTTAAGGAAAACATGAACAGGGGTTTCATTTTTCACGGCTTGTCGGAGCATTTCGACATAACCTTCATTTTCTTTGGTCTGTTGAATGGTATAGAACTGTGCGGTAACAATGAATGAAACTTTAAGGGTTCCGTTTTCTTCCTCAATCCCCACCGGAATGGTTTTTCCAAAGTCTTTTAAAGCAACGTTGCTTTCTTTGGTGGTCAGGTCCTGATTCGCATTGGAATCGGCACAGGCATTAAGTGACAGAACGCTCACAAATGCCATCATGGATAGGATAAGATTTTTCATAATTCTCATGATTTTGTGGTTTATAATATATTAAGTTGGTGTAGTTTTTATTTTTATTTAAAATTAAATTAGTTCACCTAATTGTGATATTAAATGTAAATAAAAATAAAATATGAACCAATTATTTTGAAATAAAAATCAAAATATTTTTGCTTTGAATGAGGGTTGTATGGTTTGAAAACCAGTGATATAAATGATTTTCTCATCTTTCGGTGCTTTAAACTGTTTTTAATACATCCTGATAATAGGTTCCGGACTGATCTACCATATCATCATTCTCAAGTCCTCCCTCTGTTTTCGTTATGGTTATTAAATAAAAAATTCCCCATGGATCAGTGTGATGATACATAGGGAATATATATTTTTGTTAATGAATTATTTGTAAAGAAGCTCAGCCTGGAAAACATCTGCAAAATGCTTTCTGATCTTGGCTTTTACGTCTTCCATTTCCTCTGGTGTCAGATCTCTTTCAAGTTCTCTTTTTAAAGAAGTTACCTGCTTGTCTTTGATACCGCATGGAATAATATATTCAAAATAGCGCATATCTGTATTTACATTCAGGGCAAAACCGTGAAGGGTAACCCATCGGGAAGCTTTCACTCCCATGGCGCAGATCTTTCTGGCATAAGGTTTACCTACATCCAGCCATACTCCTGTTTCTCCCGGAGAACGCTCTCCTTTAAGACCGTAGTCACCAATGGTTCTGATGATTACTTCTTCCAGATTTCTCATATACAGATGAATATCCGTAAAGAAATTTTCAAGATCCAGAACCGGGTAGCCTACAATCTGTCCATAGCCGTGATAGGTAATATCACCACCGCGGTTGGTTTTCACAAAAGTAGCTTCAATCTCTTTTAGCTTGTCAATTCCGGCAAGCATATTTTCTTCATGTCCGCTTTTGCCCAATGTGTAAACGTGAGGATGTTCCACAAAAAGGAGGTGATTAGGCGTAGTAATATGCTGTTCTGCAGGAAGGTCGCGGTTTTTAATTTTGGTATCGATGATATTTTTCATCAGACTTTCCTGGTAATCCCAGGCGGGCTGATATTCTTTGATGCCCAGATCTTCAAATGCGACTGCTTTATTCTGATTTGTATTCATATACTGATGTCTGTTTTATTTTAATGGATGAAACCATGATTTCATACCACTTTTTTGACCGTACAAATTTAGTGAATTTTACCCTTTTACAGCATGGATAAAATCTATGGCAACATTCTTCCAGTCTTTATACTGCAACAGGATATTCACAAATGCGGTTCCTATAATACCACCGTCTGCTTTTTCCGTCACATTTTCAAAATCTTCCTTCGATTTGATTCCAAAACCGATCATTACCGGATTTTTTAATGGAAGAGAGGCTAACCTTGTCAAATAGCTTTCATTCTTTAAAACAGCATTCTCATTACCTGTTGTAGATGAGGAACTTACTGCATACAGGAATCCTGAACTTAAGGAATCCAGATACAGAATTCTCTCGTCGGAAGTTTCCGGAGTAACCAGGAAAGTAAAGTTGAGGTTGTATTTTTTTAAGATCTGCTGATAGTTTTTTTCGAATTCAATAGGAGGAAGATCCGGAATGATTAATCCTGAAACCCCACTTTCTGAGCATTCAAGGCAGAATTTTTCAAACCCAAAACTTAAAACCGGGTTGATGTATCCCATCAGAATTACTGGAATCCTGATTTCCTCTTTAATCGTTTTTAATTGTGAGAAAAGCTTTTCAATGGTCATTCCGTTTTGTAAAGCCAGTTCATGAGCCTGCTGAATTATGGGTCCGTCTGCTACGGGATCAGAGTAAGGCATTCCTATTTCAATCATATCAGCCCCAGAATCCTGAATAAGTTGTATAACGTCTGCAGTATCTTCCAGTTGCGGAATTCCTGCTGTAAAGTATATGTTTAGTTTTTTCATATTTTTAAAAAGGTTAATAACGATCCTAAAGCTTCCTGAATAACGGCCAATACTACAAAAAGCCCAAGAATTAATAAGATACTTATGATTTTCTTTTTTCCCGGAATGCTGAATTCAATCGCTGCGTTTTTAATCATGAGCAATACTTTTTCCCTGTTAAAACCAAAGCACTCCAATCACTAAAAGCTGGTAAAATACAGCGTTGGCCATGGCACCCCGGTGAACCCCATAAAAATAATCCTGCATGATGATATTAATGAGGATACTTGAGAGAACGATACATCCTATTATTCTTGTTTTCGGAACTAATAACAGCAATGCTCCGAGGATTTCAAATAGGCCCAAAATAGTAGAGTAGCTTTTGGAGTAAGCATAGAATGCCCACATTAAACTCATTCCGTCGTAGGAAAAAAGCGGACGTTTATATTGGGAAATGTTCCCGAACTGTACATATTTTGTACTTCCATAAATACACATATTAAATGCTGTAAAGAGTACAAAAGACCATTCCAGAACGGCAACTAAATATTTTTTATTCATTATTATTAAGATGTTTAAGATAGGTCTCCATGTCTTTATCACCTCGTCCGCTCAGACAGATAACGACGATATGATTTTCCTTGAATTTCTTTTTATCTAAAACAGCAAGAGCATGGGCGCTTTCGAGCGCCGGGATAATTCCTTCCAGCCTTGTCAGCTCAAAAGCCGCTTTTAGGGCTTCATCATCGTTAATACTGAAAAATTCGGCTCTTTTTTCTTTGAATAAATGGGCGTGAAAAGGGCCAATTCCCGGGTAATCAAGCCCTGCGGAAATCGAGTGGGGTTCAATTACCTGCCCGTCTTCCGTCTGCATCACAAGACTTTTGCTTCCGTGAAGAACTCCTGAAGTTCCCAGAAAAGTGGTTGCAGCAGATTTTCCGGAATCAATACCGTAACCTCCGGCTTCTGCGGCAATAATTTTTACGTCCTTTTCTTCTACAAAATGATAGAAAGTCCCTGCAGCATTGCTTCCTCCGCCTACACAGGCAATAACGTAATCAGGATTTTCTTTTCCCGTCTGCTCCAGAAGCTGTTCCTTAATCTCTTTTGAAATAATGCTCTGAAATCTGGCTACCAGATCAGGAAAAGGGTGAGGGCCCACTACACTTCCGATTACATAATGGGTGGTGACCGGATTGTTGATCCAGTCTCTTAACGCTTCGTTTACGGCATCTTTGAGTGTTTTGGAACCTGAAGTAGCTGCAACAACTTCTGCTCCGAGCATTTTCATTCTTGCTACGTTGGGAGCCTGTCTCTGAATATCGATTTCTCCCATGTAAACGATGCACTTCATCCCAAGAAGAGCGCAGGCGGTAGCAGTAGCCACACCATGCTGTCCGGCTCCTGTTTCTGCAATAATTCTGGTCTTTCCTAAACGTTTTGCCAGCAATACCTGTCCTAAAGCATTATTGATCTTATGAGCTCCTGTATGGTTAAGATCTTCTCTTTTAAGATAAATCTGAGTATTGTATTTTTCACTTAAATTTTTAGAAAAATAAAGCGGAGTAGCGCGGCCTACATAGTTTTTAAGCAGATCCTGATATTCTTTCTGAAATTCTTCAGATTCTATAATTTCAAGGTAGTTTTCCTGGAGCTCTTTTACATTCGGATAAAGCATTTCAGGGATAAAAGCACCTCCAAATTCTCCATAATATCCGTGTTCATCGGGGTTTTTATAATTCATTTCTTTTTATTCTTTTATTAATTAAAATAGGCATTGTTTTCAGGGCCGAGGGATTTCAGCAGTTCTTTTCTTTCATCAGACAGATGGAAGATCAGGATGTCATCATCTTCAGAAGAGTTGCATACTGTTCCGTTATTTTCCATAATGTTTTTGGCCTTATTCTTTAAAATTTCAACATCACACTGTTGATAGAACGGGCGCAATTCTTTGAGACAGAATCCTATGACTTCCAGATTTCTCTGTTCCGTATTTTCTTTTAAAAATTTTACCAGAATAGAGCCATATCCTTTCTTTTCCTGTGCCGAAACCAATCCTACAATTTCAGCAAAAATATACTGTTTTCCAGAGATATCAAGAGTGAAATCAAAATTGAGCCGGCTCAAAGCCAATATTTCATCACGCTGATTCACCAGAAAATGAAACTCCGAATTTCTAAAAGAAAACCGAAAATCTGAAGTATTCATGGTCATCCATTCAGAAATATCCCAGAGTTTAAGGATATACTCGATTTCCGGGTTGCTTAATTCATTCGTTTTTTTGATCAAGTAATTCATGGATAAACTTATTTATAAAATCCTGATTGTACTGATATTGCTGTGCAGGGATCAGTTTTTTGTGATAAAGCATTTCAATTTTGTTTGCCAGATCAATCCATGTAGCCATATCTATTTTAGAATCATACATGGTGACTGCAATTTCAAGGTTATCAATTAAAAAATACGGATCGGAATCTTCATAAAGCAGAAAAACTTTAGCGTAAATTTTCCCGAGATCATATTTAACATTGGCTTTGACATGGCTGTCTAAAAATTTATCAGAAATAATCACCAGATAATAGCTGTTCCACAAGCCGATCCGTTCAAAAAAGTACTGAATATCACTTTCATTAAAACCTTTGATGATATTGATAAATTCAAGAAGTGGTCCGTCTATGGTCCAGTATTCCACATCCCTGTCATTTTGGGACACAAAATTATATAGAGCCTGTATTTTTTCATTCCCGAACTTTGGCGGAAACAGGGTTTTGTAAAATGTTTTTTTTAACTGATGGATATTCATCATTTTATTTGTTGTTTTTTTAGAGTTCCCGAAGGAATAATTTAATTAGGGACAAAAAAATCTATTTTCATCTAACCTCTTTCAGTCCCATAAATATTTTTCATCATATTCAATATCATGTTTCTTCAGTATTTCAAGAAGTTCATCCTTAAACTTCTGCTCCTGATGATGAAGACGCTGATTTTTGATATAGTTAATAATGTTATTAATTTCACTCCGGCTCACCGAAAATGCAGCATAACCATCCTGCCAGAAGAAATTTTCATATTTCGATCCTTTTGTTTTGATCCATTTTGATGAATGCGCTTTAATTTCCTGAACCAGTTTCATCAAGGCTGTTTTTCTTGAAAGCAAACACAAAATATGAATATGATCGCCCGTTCCGCCAATCTGAAGTGCCGGACTTTCAAAATCATGACATAATACAGCAATGTAGGAAAACAATTCTTTTTCTATCGCTTCATCAATGAAATCTTCCCGATATTTTGTACTGAAAACAATATGGAGATAATTTTTTACTAATGACTGGGGCATTTTTTTGTGTTTTTATGTTTTTTGTTTCGTTATTTTAATCGGATTGCATCCGATTCTATGTTAAGTCGTCCCTTCGGAACTGGTTTTGGAATATCTTTTTTATTTTATTCAGGTCTTTAATGCCTGGTGATGTTTCAAATTTGGAATTAATATCTACCGCAAATGGTTTTTGCTGCAAATGATTGATATCGTTAATATTATTTTCGGAAATGCCGCCGCTCAGGAAATAGGGAAGGGATATTTTCAGTCCATTTAATAGAGTCCAATCAAACTGTTTTCCCGTCCCTCCGAATGCACTGCTGTCTGTATCAAAAAGAATATAACTGATGGCAGAGATTTGAGAATTCAATATCTTTTGTATCTTATTTCTGGTTTCGTGATTATTTTCACCCACTCTTATCACCTTTATAATTTTAGTTTCAGAGGATAATTTTTCTTTTAACTGACTTGTAAAATCTTCGTTTTCGTCTCCATGGAGCTGGATGAGGTGAAGACCTGCTTTTTCTGCAATGTCTGCAATTTTATTTATTTCCTCATTCACAAAAACACCTGTTTTCCCTGAATGGCTGATGTTGGAAATATCTTCCAGCTTCAGGTGATTCAAAACATATCTTGGCGATTTTTCATAAAAGATAAATCCCAGAAAATCAACTTTCATCGAAATAAGTTCTTTGATTTGATCAACTTGTGTTAAACCGCAGACTTTCAGTTTAGTATTTATATTGCTGGTAATAGATTGCATACTCATCTTACTTACGAATTTCAACACTGAATTCTTCAAACGCTTTCATCGGATTTGCATTTCTCATAAAATATTCTCCCATCAGAAAACCTTCAAATCCTTTATCTTTTAAGTAATGAAAATCTTCAATACGGTAAATTCCGCTTTCCGCAACAGATACCGTATCTTTAGGAAGCTGGTCTTTTAGACGGACAGAATGCTGAAGATCAACCTTAAAATCCTTTAAATTTCTGTTATTGATCCCAACCAGGTCGATGTCTGGATTGAAATGTCCAAGTTCCTCTTCTGTATGGATTTCCAGTAATACTTCCAGATCAAGTTGATGGGAGAGTTCTGTGAATTCCTGAACCTGTTGTGGTGAAAGACATGCGGCAATCAGTAAAACGGCATCAGCACCCATACTTTTTGCCTCATAAAACTGATATTCATCAATCATAAAATCTTTTCTGAGGATTGGAATGTTGAGTTGGCTTCTAACATTTAGAATATCATCAAAACTGCCGCCGAAAAAATCTTTATCGGTTAGAATTGAAATTCCGGAAGCTCCGAAATTTTGATACGCTGTTGTTACTTCCAATGGTAAAACCAGGTCATTAATGATTCCTTTGGAAGGTGATTTTCTTTTAAATTCAGCAATAATTCCGCTTTTATTTTGTACAGATTCTTTCAGAGAAAAGCTTTTTCTTCCGAAAAATGCTGAGTCTTTCAGTTGATCTGTTGAAATTTCTGCTTTTGAAACGGCAACTTCTTCTTTTTTTCTCGCAATAATGGTATCCAGGATCGTCATGGGTTTCAATTTATAAGGTATAAAGAGATCATAAGTTTACTTTTAATGTATATGATCAGCCGTTGATCAATAATTCCAGGCTTCTCAATGCTTTTCCACTGTGCAGGCTCTCCTGGGCCAGCTGCAGACTTTCTTCATATGTTCCGAATTTATGGGTGTGGTAAAGGGCAGTGGCTGCATTGGCAAGGACTACTGAATTTTGGGATTCTGTTCCTTTTCCTTCCAGGATATTTCTAAAAATCCGGGCCGATTCTTTTGGGTGTTCACCTCCTTTTATACTTTCCGGAGTGACAGGCTGGAAGCCTAAATCTTCCGCAGAATAAATTTCCTCAGTATTTTGGGTGATCATCTTACTGTCCTGGGTAAGGCTTATTTCATCATAACCGTCCAGTCCGTGCAGAAGAATAAATTCCTGGTTCTCTTTCTGAAGAAGATACTGGTAGATTCTTGCGATTTCCATATTATAAACCCCGATCACGGAATATTTAGGCTTTGCTGGGTTTACCAGTGGTCCTAAGAGATTAAAAAATGTTCTTAGTCCTAAAGCTTTTCTCAAAGCACCCACAGACTGTAGGGCAGGATGAAAATACGGGGCATGAAGAAAGCAGATATTGGCTTTTTCCAGATCATCATTCAGCTGGTCGGAATTATTTTTAAACTGGTATCCCAATTCCTCCATCACGTTGGATGATCCCGTTGTGGCAGATGCTCCGTAATTTCCGTGTTTGGCTACCTTTTGTCCTGCTCCGGCAACGACAAAGCTTGCCAGGGTTGATATGTTGATTGTGTTTTTTCCATCGCCTCCGGTTCCTACAATATCCATTGTATCATCGGTGTAAAGATTGACGGGAACAGCCATCTGCAGCAAAGCTTCTCTAAAGCCTTTCAATTCGTTAAGAGTGATGTTCCTCATCAGAAATACACTGATAAAAGCGGTAACCTCCGCAGAATTGAATTTATTTTGAGCGATCTCAATCATCGTAGCTTTTGCTTCAGATTTAGATAAGGTATGATGATTGAACAGGTATTGAAGAATTTCTTTCATCTGTGGAGTTTTTACGGTTGTTGAAGAAGAGTTTGTCATTCTTTAATCATTTAAGAAATTTCGGATAATAACTTCCCCGTCAGGAGTTAAGATACTTTCAGGGTGAAACTGCACCCCGTGTACGTCATAGGTTTTATGCTGAAGAGCCATGATCATTCCGTCTTTATCTACGGCTGTGATTTCCAGTTCTTCGGGAAAACCTTCGGGATTAACGGCCCAGCTGTGGTATCTTCCGACTTCCAGCCCGCTGGAAAGATTTCTGAAAAGCTTGGTATCTTCTTTTATCAGTTCCGCAGAGGTTGCTACCCCGTGAAAAATTTCAGAAAGATTGATCAGATTTCCTCCAAAAGCTTCAGCAATAGCCTGCTGCCCGAGGCATACTCCTAAAATACTTTTGCTGGGTGCGTATTCCCTGATAAGATCAAGTAAAATCCCTGCTTCTTCAGGAATTCCGGGACCCGGAGAAAGAATGATTTTGTCATATTTTCCGATCTCTTCTAAAGTAATTTCATCATTTCTTACCACATCTACTTTTTGGTTCAGAATTCTTTCGATAATCTGGACAAGGTTATAGGTAAAGCTGTCGTAATTGTCGAAAACGAGAACTTTAGTTGGGATTTGAGAGCTTATATTATTGTTCATTTTTTTATTTTTAATGGTTTGGAAGATGAATTGGAACACTGCATTTTAATTGATCACTAATTTGCCTGCTTTATCTACTGCTTTTTTCAGTGCATTTAATTTATTGTTAACTTCCTGCAGCTCATTTTCAGGTACTGATCTGGCCACAAGCCCGGCTCCGGCTTGATAATACAGGGTATTGTTTTTACTTAGAAAAGTACGGATCATAATGGCCTGATTACAGCCTCCGTTGAGCCCGATCATTCCAATACATCCCCCGTAATAGCCACGGGAATTCTTTTCATACTGATTGATGAGCTGAAGGGCTTTATGTTTTGGAGCACCGCTTAACGTTCCCTGCGGAAAGGTAGCGGAGACCATTTCCAATGGATTGATGTCTTCCTGAATATCAGCGGTAACCTCACTTACCATATGAATGACGTGAGAAAAAAGCTGGATCTCTTTCAGTTTGGTAACAGTTACATTTTTACCTAATTTGCCAAGGTCGTTTCTGGCAAGATCTACCAGCATGGTATGTTCTGCATTTTCTTTAGGATCATTTTTTAATGCTTCAATGGATTGAATATCAGTCTCAAAATCTCCCGTTCTTTTAAAAGTTCCTGCAATAGGATGGATGATAGCCTTTCCGTTTTTAATGATGAGCTGGCTTTCCGGGCTGGAGCCGAATAATTTGTAATTTCCGTAATCAAAAAAGAAAAGATACGGAGAGGGATTGATATTTCTTAAAGCACGGTATACATTGAATTCATCACCTTTAAACTTCTGTTCAAATCGTCTGCTTAGGACCAATTGAAACACATCACCTCTCATACAGTGTTTCTGGGCTGTTTTTACCAGCTCTATATATTCTTCATCGGTAAGATTAGAGGTTTCATCACCGGTTTTTTCAAAAGGGTAGACCGGAGTATTCTGGTTTTTGATCAGATTTTCCAGCAGATAAACTTCAGATTTTATACCGCTGATCTGGTTTTCAATGATATGCATTTCATCATTGTAATGGTTGATGGCAATAACATATTGGTATAATCTATACCGCAGAATGGGAATTTCTACTTCCGGGCTTTGCGGCTTCAGGCTGATGGTCTCAAAAAACTGTACAGCCTCAAAGCTGGTATATCCGAAGAGGCTTTGGGCAGTCTGTTCAACCGGATCTGTGGAAGCTTCACATTCGAAAGTAGTACGAAATTCATCAAATATTTCTGTAATATTCCGGTCTCCTATAAATTGTTTTACGGGATCGGAACCGGGAAGCTTGACTTCAAATTCGCTGAGGTTTTTAACTTCTATTCCGGCTATGGCATTGATGGCAATAAAAGAAAAATTATTATCAATGTTTTTAGAATCCGAGCTTTCCAGAAGGATGGTATCACGGAAACGGTCCCGTATCTGAAGATAAATATTCATCGGGGTATGAAGATCACCCAATGTTTTTTTCGAAACGGTTTTTATTTTAATTTTTTGAATAGACATCTGCTGTTTTTTGTTTATTGAGATTGAATCATAAAAAAAGGCTTCAACGGAATCCGTCAAAGCCTCTATATTGTTTTTGCTTATTTCTATTGTAAAATTAACAACAGGACAATACTTCCAGACCCGACGAAGAGTTTGAAAGCCACCACCACATATTGTTGTTGATATTTAACATGGGACAAATGTAGAAATTTTTTTTGATACAGAAATAAAAAAAATAAAAAAACTTTAATACACTTTACCGGTAGTTTGCCCGGTAATATTGTACCCCTTTCATCCCGACAAACAGCATAAGAACTCCCATGAATCCCAAAAAGACAATTATTAAATATGTGTTTTTCTGATGGGTGTTATTGTAATCATTCACCGTTAAATACTGAAAGTTGTTCTTATGAATTTCAACGATGCTTATGGTGTTTTTGCGTAAATAATTTTCCGGAAACGGAACATTTTCTGATCTTAAAATCTTCCTCCTGAATTCTTTACTTTCAATGAAGAAACTAAGAGTATCATACTGCTTGTTTTCGGACATTAATTCGTGAGTATAAGTTTGATCTATGGAAATACTGCCAATCACGAACTTTATTTCCGGATACTCTTTTAATCTGATAACTAAAGTTTCGCTTCCCCTTTTTCCTTTTTCAATTATAATATTTTCTTTTAAAATTCCTTTTATTTCAGTAATATTATCAAGGGTTATCTGTTGGTTCATAAAAGCCTTGACCGCAATAAAAAAGAAGATGAAACATGAAATGGAACAAATCCAGATCATTTTCAAAATAGTTTTTTTTTCTATAAAGTCTGTTTTCAATAGATAGTGGTTGTAAAGGGGATAAAGGGCAGGTTCAGTTCAAATGATAATTAAAAACTCTGGACTAAATTTAGAATTATTTTTAAATAAGATTTATTGAATTTCATCAAAGGATAAAATATTTGATAATCATGGATGTATTGAGTGAATTTAAACAGACTTTTAACGCTCCAAAACTGCTATCTGGAGCTGTTTGATTCTTTTTTTAATTCCTCAAGTTTATTCTTGTATTCAGGATCGTCATATAACTGTAAATACTCTTCCAAAGCGGCAGAATATTCTTGAATAAATTCTTTATTGGTCCTGTCTGTTTCATATTTTATTCTTGCAGAATTCACCGGAGCCAATTTTTCATATCTGAGCAGATTTTTTCCTGCTTCCGATTGATAATACAGGATGACAATATTTTTTTCATAGCCCGGAATATATTTTACCGGGAATGGCTTTTCTACCTCTGGAATTCTGATCGCATTTTCAATAGGATAAATAGAGGCCGTTGTGGTAGAAAAGAATGTGGGGGTATATTTTCCGTTCTGATTTTTTACAATAGCTTCATAATCATGAATGTACATGTCATTTAATGTGGAGTTGGTCTCAACATCTGAAGTGATAACAGCAATACTTTCTACTCCGTATTGATTTAAAAACCAAGCGTTCAGGTATTGTCCGGCAAAGCCGTTCAGAATAGCCAGCGGCAAAATCGGAGCAAGAAGCCATGCTTTTTTTGTCAGAAATGAAAGCAACCCAAAGAACAGCAGAAGAACGATCACAGTATAAAAACCATGATGGCTGGTGAAAAACAGGATTTTAGAAATGAAAATCATAGTTTAAATTTAAAATTATCTGCGGATATAGCCGTTATAAAATCATTAAATTTCTGTATAAATATCATGAATGTGGACATATGTCATGAGTTTAAACGCTAATTTTTTATATTTTTGTCTAAATTTTATAGAAAAAATAATGAAAAAAGTATTAGCAATCGCATTTATCGGAGGTTTATTGGCTGTTAGCTGTTCTAAAAAACCTGATCACACATTACAGGATAGCAACACCATGCTGCCAGAACCTGATGCTCCAACTGTAGCTGCAGATTCTACAGCTAAACCAGCCGCAACGCCAGCCGCTGCTCCTGCAACTTCCGCTCCTGAAGCTGCTAAAACAGATTCTACAGCGAAAAAATAATGAAAAAATTACTTTTGGCAGGAGTTACAGGATTTCTGATCCTTTCCTGTTCTAAAAAAGAAAATATGGCGGTAGAAAGTATACCATCTGAAACCACTGCGGCTTCAGAGCCTGCAAAATCAGATCTTTCCGGTGAACAGATTATCGGGACATTAGACTGTTCAGGATGCCATGCCGTAAATGAAAGAATGATAGGACCTTCTTATAAGGAGATCGCAGAAAAGTATTCTGATAAGGATATTGAACTTCTGGCTTCCAAGATTATAGAAGGCGGAAGCGGAGTTTGGGGAGGCGTTCCGATGGCTGCCCATCCACAGGTTTCTAAAGAAGATGCCAAAAAAATGGTAGCCTATATTTTAAGCCAGAAAAAATAAAATATGGCCGCTGAAAAATCCAGTCTGCACACAAGAAATCTGCATCGGGATCCTTATGATTTTGAGCAGCTTATTTCTTGTGTGCCGGAACTGAAGCATTATGTTTTTGTAAATACTTACCATACGGCAACTATCAATTTTAGCATTCCTAAAGCTGTAAAATTACTGAACAAAGCCTTACTGTTACATTTTTATAATATCAAAGACTGGGATATTCCGGAGACTAACCTATGTCCTCCTATTCCCGGGCGGGTAGATTACATTCATTATATTGCTGATCTGCTGGCAGAACAATATCCGGAAATTCCGACAGGAAGTTCAGTAAAAGGACTGGATATCGGAACAGGAGCTAATCTGATTTATCCTTTGCTGTCCTATAGGTCTTACGGATGGACAATGACCGGAACGGATATTAATAAGGATTCACTTAAAAATGCACAGCTTATTTTGGACCAGAATCCTGATTTATCATCTTTTATTCATGTGAAGCAACAACCCGATTCCAATCATATATTCAAAAATATTGTTGAGCCTGGTGAGCGGTTTATATTTTCGATGTGTAATCCTCCTTTTCATGATTCTGAAGAATCTGCGTTAAAAGGAAGCGTAAGAAAAAGAAAGGGCTTGGGACAGTCAAAATCCCGGAAGCCTCTGCTTAATTTTGGAGGACAACAGTCCGAATTATGGTGTGAAGGCGGTGAACTGGCCTTTATCTCAAAAATGATTGAGGAGAGTTCTTCTTATTCATCTCAGGTTTTATGGTTTACATGCCTGGTTTCAAAAGGCGATAACCTTTATAAATTAATGACGCTCATCAAAAAAGTGAAAGCCGCTGATTTTAAAATTATCGATATGGCACAGGGGCAAAAAGTCAGCAGAATATTGGCCTGGACATTTGTTCCGGAGAAGGACAGAGCGGGGTTTAAATGTCAATAGTCAATTGTTGTATGTAAAAATTCACAGCAAAGCAGATTCACCATTGCCCATTCACATTTTCAAAAGTCTCTCATCTCTCCGTCTATTATCTCTCATCTCAATAAAAATTCTCCTTCACCACCGTCATTTACTAAATTTCTGATAAAAGACATTGATGGTCAACTCAAAAATGCCTAAATTTGTACGCTTTTAGAAAAATAAGAAATGCAATTATCAGAACAAGAAATCATTAGGAGAGAAAAGCTGAACAAGCTTACTGAAATGGGAATTAATGCGTTCCCTGCGGATGAGTATACCATTACAGATACTACAGAATCTATAAAACAGGATTTTTCTGAAAATAAACAGGTGAAGATCGCTGGTAGATTAATGTCCCGCAGAATTCAGGGAAAGGCTTCTTTTGCAGAATTGCAGGATTCTAAAGGAAAGATTCAGGTTTACTTCAACAGAGACGAAATCTGTTCGGGAGAAGATAAGGAATTATATAACGAAGTGTACAAGCACCTTTTAGATATTGGTGATATCATCGGTATTGAAGGTACTTTGTTTACTACTCAGGTAGGAGAGAAGACGGTTTTAGTAAAGAACTTTACGCTTCTTACTAAGTCACTTCGTCCGCTTCCTCAGCCGAGAACTGATGATAACGGAGTAGTACACGATGGCTTTACAGATCCTGAACTAAGATACAGACAGCGTTATGTAGATTTAACGGTAAATCCTCAGGTGAAAGAAATTTTCGTGAAAAGAACAAAATTGTTCAATGCTATGAGAACATTCTTCAATGATGCAGGATATTTTGAAGTGGAAACACCTATTTTGCAGTCTATTCCAGGAGGAGCAGCTGCAAAACCGTTTATCACGCATCACAATGCTTTAGATATTCCATTATATTTAAGAATTGCTAACGAATTATATCTAAAAAGACTGATTGTTGGAGGATTTGATGGTGTTTATGAGTTCTCGAAAAACTTCAGAAATGAAGGAATGGACAGAACCCACAACCCTGAGTTTACTGCAATGGAAATCTATGTAGCTTATAAAGACTACAACTGGATGATGGATTTCACTGAGAAATTATTGGAGTTCTGTGCCATTCAGGTAAATGGAACTACTACAGCTACGTTTGGAGAGCATAATGTTGATTTCAAAGCTCCATATCCAAGAGTTTCCATGACGGAAGCGATCCTGAAATTTACAGGTTTCGATATTACAGGAAAAACAGAGCAGGAATTATATGATTTCGCGAAGTCTATCGGTATCGAAGTGAACGAAACAATGGGTAAAGGAAAATTAATTGATGAGATCTTCGGCGAAAAATGTGAAGGAAACTTCATCCAACCGACTTTCATTACAGATTACCCGGTTGAAATGTCTCCACTGACTAAGAAACACAGAAGCAAAGAAGGCTTAACGGAACGTTTTGAGTTGATGGTATGCGGAAAAGAAATTGCCAATGCCTATTCAGAGCTTAATGATCCAATTGATCAGAGAGAGCGTTTTGAGGCACAGATGGCTTTGTCAGAAAGAGGAGATGATGAAGCAATGTTCATTGATCAGGACTTCTTAAGAGCCCTTGAATACGGTATGCCGCCAACTTCAGGATTAGGAATAGGTATGGACAGATTGATCATGTTCCTTACCAATAACGCATCCATCCAGGAAGTATTGTTCTTCCCTCAGATGAGACCTGAAAAAACGGTTCCTCAGATTGAATTGGGTGAAGATGAAAAAGTAATTCTTGAAATCCTTAATTCTCAGGAAGAACCAATGGCTTTGACAGAAGTGAAAGACAGATGCCAATTGTCAGGAAAGAAATGGGATAAAGCTTCCAAAACTTTAACGAAAAATAACCTGGTGAAAGTAGAAAAGATTGATGAAAATCTTTTGATGAAACTGGTTTAAAAATAACTTTAAAGAAGTATAAAACGGGCTGCCTCAAATTTGAAGCAGCCCGTTTTTATGTAGTAACGGCTACATATCGTTTCTGATATTCTGCATGATAATAATAAAAGGAAAATAACTTTAAGATGTTATCATACTCTTCAAAATTCATTGATTTTCTTTTTTCCATTTCCGAAGCTGTGCCCTGAAATTCTTAAATGGAGCTGCAGTGTTAATATGGATCCATTTCCAAATTGGCCATTTTGCAGGAGTGGTTGCCCATTTTCTCTGTTCCGGAAGAAATAAGGTTTCATGATCAAGATTTTCTATCCATTGGACAATCTCATCTACTTGTTTTCTCAGAAGATCTCTTTGCTGCTTCAGGCTGTAAGAACTGTATTTTTCGTAAAAAGATTCATATAACCCTTTTAAATTATTCCATTTGTATTCCGATGTGGGAGTTTTTACTTCAATACCTTTCTGCTCATCAGATTCCCATTGTAAAAGAAGACTAGTCCAGCCCAGCTGATAGGAAATATTTTGAGCAGGTGTTTTATCAACTCCCGGTTTCAGCAGATCTTTTTCTTCTTCTTTGATATCGTTGAATTCCTGATCATAAAGCAGGTAATTCTTTTTTATGGTATCAATCAGATCCGTCTTATTTTCGTATTGAATCATATTCTTATTTATTTTCTCTGTTTGCTGAATGAAGCCATCAGATAAAACAAAAACGGAAGAATAAACAGAGAACCCAGCATCAGAGCCCATCCTAAAGCTGAGATGGTTTTAGGAGGAGCTGTATGAGCCAGTAATGAAAGGTGCTGTCCGTTTCCTAATAAAATGATATCCGGATTGTGCTGATAGGTAGCGGCAACAAGGATCATCACCATCTGGAAACCTGCAAGAGCGCGTACCGGAAGCAGTTTTTGTGTATTCATAGCCCGAAGAATAAGCAATAAGGCAATGGTCGCAAAAGCAATCGCCATAATTCCCAAAGGCTTTGAAAATACCCACATCAAAAGAGGAATGTCTGAAAGATAGGCGGTTAAAAATACCAATGCCCCCGTGATGACCACAAAGATCATGGTCTGTTTGGATTTTCTGATCATCAGGAGCAGGTCTGCTTTATCTCGCGTCTCTCTTAATGAGAATATAGAAGCCAGATAAGCGCAAAGGGCTACAGTAAATAATCCCACAGAAACCCCGAACCAGTTCAGCCAGCTGAAAATATACAGATCCAGAAAACCAACGGCATCAGGATTGATAGAATATGAAACGGTAGCTGCAGCAATCAGACCCAGAAAAAAGGGGGTCAGAAGACTGGCATAATAAAAGATTTGGGTATATAAAACCTGCCAGTTGTCTTTCACAGCATCATAATGTCTGAATGTGAAGGCTGTTCCTCTTGCTATAATTCCCAAAAGCATTAGTACCAACGGAATATGAAGATACGTAGACATTGTAGTGTAAATTTCAGGAAAACCTACAAAAAGAATCACAATAGCGATGATCAGCCACATATGATTGGCCTCCCATACCGGAGCAATGGATTCATACATGATCTCTTCCGTTTTATGACGGGCTTTTTTATGGGTAAAAAGTTCTACAATTCCGGCTCCGAAATCGGCTCCGCCTAAAATAATATAAAGACAGATAGAAAGCCAGAGAAAACCTATAACAATGTAGATCATGATTTTTTGTTTTTATCGTTAAACTGAGGATCGGTAGGATCATAAAGCTTCGGTACCATCTGGATTTGTCTTCTCAGCAGGAAAATAATAATCAGGGATAATGAAACGAAAATGGCAGTAAAGAAATAAAAAGAATACTGTATTCCCGGCATTGGAGTTACGGCATCTATTGTTCTCATCACTCCGTAAATAATCCATGGCTGGCGTCCTACTTCAGTAACTGTCCATCCTGCTTCTAAAGCAATATATCCAAAAGGAGTCGCAATCAGAAATGTTTTTAAAAGCCAGTTTTTGGTGAGCCATTCTTTCCTGAAAAAATGAGCATACAGGTAAACGGCTCCAATACATATCATGACCACCCCAAAGAAGATCATAATCTGAAAAGCATAATGGGTAACAGCAATTGGAGGCCATTCATCTCTTGGGAAATCATTCAGACCCTTCACCTCGGAGTTGAAGTCATTGCTTACCAGAAAACTCAAAACTTTAGGGATCTTTATAGCATATTTTATTTCACCTTTTTCTTCATCAGGAATACCTCCAATAACAAATGCCGCTCCTTTTTCAGTTTCAAAATGAGCTTCCATTGCAGCAAGTTTAATAGGTTGTCTTTCAGCAACAGATTTGGCGGCAACATCACCGCTTAAAGGGGCTCCGAATGCCCCTATTAATGCAAAACCGGCAGCTATTCTGAATGCTTTGGTATGAAATTCCACATTTTTCTTCTTCATAATCAGAAAAGCATGCACCCCGGCTACCGCAAATCCTGTAGCGCAAAATGCAGCAACAGTCATATGAAGTGCCTGCGGAAACCACGCATCATTGAACATTGCTTTGATTGGGTCAATATTCAGATACTGTCCGTTGATATAATCGAATCCGGAAGGAGAATTCATCCATGCATTGGCTGCAACCACCAGAATTCCGGAAGCCAAACCACTTAACCCTACAAGAAATCCGCAGAACCAGTGAAACCATTTGTTGAACTTCTCCCATCCATATAAAAAGAATCCTATCGCAATAGCTTCAATAAAAAATGCTGTTCCCTCTAAAGAAAACGGCATTCCGAATATAGGTCCGGCATGTTTCATAAATCCGGGCCAGAGAAGCCCCAGCTCAAAGGATAACATTGTTCCGGAAACGGCCCCAGTTGCAAACAGGATCGCAACACCTTTACTCCAGGCTTTAGTGAGCCCTTTATATACTTCATTATTGGTCTTAAGGTATTTCCAGTGAGCGAAAGCCATCAGAAAAGGCATGACCATTCCCACACAGGCGAAAATGATATGGAAACCTAGTGATATGGCCATCTGCGCACGGGCGGCAATAAAATCATCCATAATATCAACTTTTGAGTAAATAAATTTACGGATAAATTATTGATGATGAATATGATTTACAACAGCATGAATTTTAGAAATCGGTTTTAACTTTGGTATTTTTTGAGAATAAAACTATATTTGCCAAAATTAAAAACACATAACCATGGAAAAAAGACTCATTCTGGCGGCAGCCTTATGCTTTTCATCTGTATTGTATTCTCAATTATCTTTAACGAAAGATGCCTCTTATGGAACGAATGGTACAATAGATTTTACCGTAAATAATAGTAACGACCTTGTATGGAACAGACATTACGTGACTTCTGACAATTATGTTGTAATCTGCCCATTAGATGCTGCTTCTAATGCCAATTTTATGACCTATGATGCCAATGGAACGCTGCTAAGTACGATAACATTGCCTGCACAGGGTGATGCTTCTGTTTTATATGCTGATAGTAATACTGTATATCCGGTTGCTGATGGTAAATTATATAAGTATTCAATCAATGGAAGTGCTGATCCTTCATTTGGTAATAATGGAGAGTTGCTGATCGGTAGTAACTTTTCTGCGACCAACTATTCAACAGCATCTTATCTTTCTGATGGTAAAATCTTAGTACGAAATCAGGATAGCTTTACAAGGTTTAACGCTAATGGAGCTGTTGATATCTCATATGGTAATAACGGAACCGTAAATATTACAGCAGCTTCACCATCTTCCTCTGTTCTTAATGAGGGAATCAACAGTACTTATTTTTTTGAAAACTCAGGAGGAAGGAGAAAAATTAATGTAAATACAGGAGCTCTGGATGTATCGTATGGAAACAATGGATATTCGGTATACTCCAACCAATCGGGATATGTTCCCTTTGATCCGGAAGCGGTGACTAATAATTTTGAAATTTTTACACTTCTTTTTAAGAATGGAAGCAGTTTTGATTACGCACTTTCCAAGACTAAAAATGACGGAAATATTGATAATGCTTTTGGAAACTCAGGAATTGTGAGTCTTCCTCAGACATTCAATAACAAAGTTCTTTATTATGGATTAACAATGGGAATGGATGACTACAATAACAATGTTTTTCTTCCTTTAACAGTAAGACAGCAGCAAGGAGATGATACTGATGCTAAAGTAGGATTTTCATGTTATGCAGCCGCAGGAAACCTTATTAAAATTAACGGATCTGATATTTTTGAATCTGATATCCCAGGAAATAGCAATAATATAAGCGTTGAAGTAAAAGGTAATTACTTATATCTGTTTACTCAGACTTCCGTAAGCCGATATATTATCAGCGGAGGAACATTAAATCTTAAAGAAAGGATTACAGACTATAACCAGATTCATTTTAACAATCCATTCAGTAGCGAGATTATTCTGAATTCAAAAGAAAAGATAAAACAAATAGAAATTTATGATGGAAATGGCCGTTTAATGTTGAAAGAAAAAGGACAGGATCGTATTAATACCACTCAACTGAACACAGGGATTTATCTGATTAAATTCATAACAGAATCCAATAAAATTATTTCCAGACAGGCAATAAAAAATTGATTCTTAAATGGTAATGATTTTTGTGAATTACTCTAAAAACACAAGCAGGCTCAGGTCTGCTTTTTTTATGCTGATAACAATACTTTTTTGACATTTTTTAACTTTCATACCTCGAAAAAAATCACGATATTTGTAGGTCTTTGCATTTGGCAGGATTTAATAATTTAATATGAGTCAGAAACAATATACAGCTAGTAGTATTCAGGCATTGGAAGGAATGGAGCACGTTCGTATGCGTCCTTCAATGTACATTGGTGATGTAGGGACAAGAGGTCTCCATCATTTGGTTTATGAAGTAGTAGATAACTCTATTGACGAAGCGTTGGCAGGATACTGTGATACGATCTTTGTTGCTATTAAAGAAAGAAACGGAATTGAAGTAAGCGATAACGGTAGAGGTATTCCTGTGGATTTCCACGAAAAAGAGCAGAAATCAGCTCTTGAAGTTGTAATGACAAAAATCGGGGCCGGAGGAAAGTTTGATAAAGATTCTTACAAGGTTTCAGGAGGTCTTCACGGAGTAGGGGTATCGTGTGTGAATGCACTTTCCAACGAAATGATCACTACCGTTTACAGAGACGGAAATGTTTATCAGCAGATATATTCCAAAGGAAAAGCACAAACCGAAGTTGAAGAAATAGGAAACAGTGACAAAAGAGGAACAAAACAGTTTTTCCAGCCTGATGATACTATTTTTACAGAATTAGTTTACAACTATGATACTTTAGCCAACCGTTTAAGAGAACTTTCTTACCTTAATAAAGGAATTACCATTACCCTTACCGATGAAAGAGAAACTTTGGAAGACGGTTCTTTCAGATCAGAGATTTTTCATTCTGAAGGTGGTTTAAAAGAGTTTGTAGCCTACATCGACGGAAACAGAGAGTCAATCATGGAGAATGTAATCTTCATGGAAGGCGAAAGAGATGATATTCCGGTAGAAGTAGCGATGCGTTACAACACTTCTTTCAATGAGAACCTGCATTCTTACGTGAACAATATCAACACTCATGAAGGAGGAACTCACCTGGCAGGTTTCAGACGTGCTTTGACGAGGACCCTTAAAAAATATGCTGATGATCTGGGAATTCCACAGAAAGAAAAAGTAGACATTACCGGAGATGACTTCCGTGAAGGTTTAACAGCAGTAGTTTCTGTAAAAGTAATGGAACCTCAGTTTGAGGGACAGACCAAAACTAAACTTGGAAACTCTGAAGTTTCAGGAGCGGTAGATAAGATTGTTGGAGAAATGTTGACCAACTTCCTTGAAGAAAATCCTAATGAAGCAAAATTAATCGTACAGAAGGTTGTTTTGGCTGCAAAAGCAAGACAGGCTGCGAAAAAAGCCCGTGAAATGGTTCAGAGAAAATCTCCGATGGGAGGTTCCGGACTTCCGGGAAAACTTTCTGACTGTTCATCCAAAGACCCGGCTGAATCTGAACTATTCTTAGTAGAGGGAGATTCCGCAGGTGGAACTGCAAAACAAGGAAGAGACCGACATTTTCAGGCGATCCTGCCTTTGAGAGGTAAGATCCTGAATGTAGAAAAATCTATGCTTCATAAAGTATATGATAACGAAGAAATCAAAAATATTTATACCGCGCTTGGCGTTTCTGTAGGAACAGAAGAAGACAGCAAAGCATTGAATATGGTTAAATTGAGATACCACAAAATTGTCATCATGACCGATGCCGATATCGATGGATCTCACATCTCTACCCTGATTCTTACGTTCTTCTTCAGATACATGAAAGAGCTTATTGAAAACGGATATATTTATATTGCCCAGCCGCCTTTATATCTATTGAAGAAAGGAAACAAGAAAATATATGCTTACAACGAAAAAGAGCGTGAAGAATTTACTTTGGAGATGTCTCCGGATGGAAAAGGAGTAGAAGTACAGCGTTACAAGGGGCTTGGAGAAATGAATCCTGAACAGCTTTGGGAAACAACCCTGAACCCTGAACACAGAATCTTAAAGCAGGTAACCATTGATAATGCAGTAGAAGCAGACAGTATTTTCTCTATGCTGATGGGGGATGAAGTTCCACCAAGAAGAGAATTTATTGAGAAAAATGCAAAATATGCTAAGATTGACGCGTAATCGTTGAAAAATATAAATTAAAAAGGCTTCAGAAATGAAGTCTTTTTTTTATAAATATTATTCCCGATTAAAATAAAAAAATTAACAGTTATTAAGAATTTACTATTTTTGCACAATTTTAATAACTATGATGAAATTTTTGATCTTGGGGGCATTATCCACAGCCTCAATATATTTCGCCCAGACCTATCCGGTTTCTGCAATCCCCGAAAATTTAAAGAAGAATGCCGATGTTGTCATCAGAAAGGATTTCACAACCATTCAGATCAATAAAATTGATGAAATACAGTATACCAACAATACTGTAACAACTGTTCTGAACAAAGAAGGAGATTCCAAAGCTACAGCATATATTCCCTATAAAAAAGGAGATAATATTTCCGAAGTAAAAGTTACAGTGTATGACGAGAGTGGAAAGAAAGTAAAAAGCTTTTCAAAATCTGATTTCGGAGATTTTGCAAATAACGGACAGGGAGTATTTTATTCAGACAGCAGAGTTTTAGTTTTGTCGTATACTCCGGCTCAATATCCGTATACGATTGATTTCTCTTATAAGACTGAATTAGAGAATACTATTTTTATTCCTGATTTTATGCCATTTTCTTCAACCAATACCTCTTTGGAAGAGAGCCAGTTTAAAATCATCAATAAATCAGGCATTGAGCTGAGAACTAAAACCTATCCGTCAAAATATGACTATACATCCGTTTCATATAATGATAATGGAAGTGAAAAGATTTACTCCTATAAAAATGTTCCGGCTATCGATAATGTGCCGATGTTGCCCCAGCCTGTGAAAATTTTACCCAAAGTAAGTTTTGCGCTTTCTAAATTCAATCTAGAGGGAAAACAGGGAACTTTAAATAACTGGACCGATTTCGGAACCTGGTATTATAATAATCTTGTTGAACCGGTTTCTATAGCTACTCCTGCCATTAAAGCTGAGGTTGAAGCTTTGAAGCTGACAGGTTCTACTGAGGAAAAAGTGAAGAAGCTTTTCCAGCATATGCAATCGAAAACCCGCTATATATTTGTAGGACTTGGGATTGGCGGATGGCTTCCGATGCTTCCTGATGAAGTTCAGAAGAAAGGTTATGGAGACTGTAAAGGCCTTACCAATTATATGAAAACCTTGCTGAATGAGGCAGGAATTCCTTCCAATTATTGTGTAATTAACTCCGGTTCGTCACAGATCTCCTTCGATCCTGATTTCCCTGCAATGGGAGGAAATCATGCTATTCTTATGGTTCCGACTGAAAAAGGAAATATCTGGCTTGAAAATACCTCCCAGCAGATTGCTTTCAACCATTTGAGTTATAGCACAACAGATAGAAATGTTCTGGCCGTAACAAAAAAAGGAATAGAACTCATCAATACTCCTTCCTATACAGCCGAGCAGAATACTGAAAAACAGAAAATTAAAATCAGTCTTAACGAAGATAATAGTATTAATGGTGAGGCTCAATTCGCTTACACCGGAAGTCAGTATGACTTTAACCTGTCCTACGCCTATCGGTCCCCGAAGGAGAAAATAGAAACCGTGAAAGACAGATTTGATGTCTTAAATTTTGAAAAAGTTGAGGTGAAAAATTTTGTCAATGATAAAGATAATGCCTCTATCAAGTTTGATTTAGATTTTAAAGCAGGAAATTATTCTAAAAATGTAGGAAGCGGATTGATTTTCAGAGCGGTACCTATTTTCAGCAATTACAACTACAAAGCCGATGAAAAAAGAGAGCTTCCGTTTGAAGTAGGACAGTCCTATGAAGATCAATATGAGATCAGCTTTGCTATTCCAAAAAACTATAAAGTAGATGAGATTCCTGATACTGTACAGATTAATTCTGAATTTGGAACTTATAAATTGAATATTGCCAAAAGTGATAATGAAGTAAAAGTCACCAGACTTATTAAAATGAACAAAGGCTTATTCCCGAAGGAAAAGTATAATGAGTATATGAACTTTAGAAAGAAAATCGTCAACGGAGACAATTCAAAAATTTTAGTAACAAAAATATAAAACATACCCATGAAGAAAGTCTTATTATTGGCCTTTTGCTATTGCAATTTGGCATTAGTCAGCGGTCAGAAACGCCAATTCCTGGATCCTCCTAAATTTAACAATGAGGACCTGAGTAAAACAAAATCTGCTTTGGATGAGAATGCTCCGGCTGAAATTTTATACAGATCAGTTCATTATTATATTGACGGAACTAAAGGAGAATTCCACAAAAATGTGGTCTGTAGAGTGAAAATCTATGATAAAGATAAGGCCGAGGACTGGCTTAACCTTGAAATACCATTGTATCAAAACTCTAGTGCCAGAGAAACCCTGAATAAAATAAAAGCCTTTACCTATAACCTTGAAAATGGCAATCCCGTTTCTATCAAAGTGGATAAAAGCTCAAAGTATAAAAGTAAAGAAAGTAAATATACCACTGTCACAAAATTTGCATTTCCTAATGTGAAGAACGGTTCTATAATAGAATATCAGTATGAGGTTTTATCGCCTTTCTTGTATTCAATACCACAAACCTTGATAGAAAGCGATACTCCTTCACTATATACAGAATATGTCTTGGACAGCCCGGTCAATATTTCATATAATGTGAATTATACAGGATCTTTAATGCCAAAATACAGAATGGTTGAAGATAAACTGATGAATGGTATGGAGTATAAGACTTACAGATTAGGTTTTGAAAACTTAAAAGGGTTTAAAACGGAGAAGTTTGTGAAGAATGACAGGAATTACCGTACTAAAATAAGCGCAGAACTTCATTCTACCAATATCGGACAGTTGAAATTATACTCCTCATCCTGGGAAGAAATTAAAGAAAAGCTCTATAGTGACGATGATTTTGGTGGAGAATTAAAAAAGACAAGATTGGCAAAAGAAAATATGCCTGCTCATATTGCCGGATTAAAAACAGATGAAGAAAAAGCAAATGCGATTTTCGATTATGTAAAAAATACCTTTACCTGGAATAATGACAGAGGAATTTATACAGAGGAGGGATTGAAAAAATTAATAGAGACCAAAACAGGAAATGCAGCCGAAATCAATCTGTTCCTGGTGATGATGCTTAGGGAAGCAGGTATTAAAGCAGATCCGCTTCTTATTTCTACAGTAGATAACGGGTTGATTAACCTGGCATCTCCAAGTCTTATGAGTGTCAACTTTGTGCTGGCTGCAGTAAGCAATAAAGAAGGTTATAACCTGTATGATGCTACGTCAAAGCAGTCTTCAATGAATAATCTTCCTCCCAGAGACTGGAATGAGTACGGAATTTTGATGGCAAAAGATAAAGCACGGCAGATGCAGGTGTCAAATGCTACAGCGAGTCTCAATTATCTTATGGCTAATGCCAAGATTAATGATGATGGCAGTATTTCAGGAACTTATACTGATAAAGATACCGGAACTTATGGAATGTTTGCTAAGGAAAGTTATGATGAAAATGCTGAAAAATATAAAAAGCAGTACAAAGAAAATTTCTCAATAGATTTTACAGATATCAACTGTAAAGTTTTGGATAAGGGAGAATTTGAAAGCACGATGAAATTCACCTCTGAGAACCTGATAGACAAAATAGGAAAAAAAATGATCATCAATCCTATGCTTTTCCTGGGAAAAACTTCCAATGAATTTGATCAGACAGAAGCAAGAAAATATCCTATTGATTTAATATCTGCTTTTGCCAAAATAAAAAAAATCACTTTGGAAATTCCGGAAGGGTATACTATTGAAGAAATGCCAAAGAGCAAAAAGATTGTTACAGATGATAAAGAAATAGAGTATAGCTATACTGCCGATTTGAAAGGGAATAAGCTGGAGGTGACTTCAGTCATCAAAATTGCAAGCCCGGATTATCCTAAAGAATATTATCCTGCATTTAAACAAATCTGGAACACTGCTTCAAAAAGTGAAAATCAGGTGATCAGCCTGATTAAAAAATCTTAGTATTCAGATCTGAAATAAAAAAAATAGAGACTTTTTCAAAACCATTCATCTTTTTGAATGGTTTTTGCATTCCTATCGGAAATTGGAGTTATGAAAAAAAGTATTGCTGTTCTGGCTGTTTTGTCTTTGCTGGCCTTTTCTGCGTGTAAAAAAGAAGAAAAAGGAGAAATTCCGGCAGATAAAACAGAAAGCCTGAAACCTGTAAGTTTAAAAATTGATTCAGTGAGTGTATCTGATTCTGTAAAGATCAGTGATTCCCTATCAGTAGCGTTCTCTTCCAAGTTCCTTGTTTTCCCGGAACTGAAGGAGAAAACACTTTTAGATAGTATTTATTTTGATCATAAAGGAATCAGAGATTTCTCTAAACAAGGACTGGAACTATATCTGAACAACGAAAAAAATAACTATTTCAATTCTGTGAAAAAAGAAAGTAAAGATGTGCTTTCGGATATTTCTTCTGCCCAAAACTGGTATTCCGAATCCCGGATGAACTTGGTTTCTAACATGAATGATTACATGCATATTAAATATGCCCAAAGTTCATATACAGGCGGAGCTCATGATAACTATGGTTTTTCAGAGAGGGTTTTTGACCTTAAAAAAAATAAAAGGCTTATGCTTAAAGAGATCACTTCTATGCCTAAAGCCAAGCTGGAAGCTATTCTGATGAAGAATGTCAATACAATCCCTAATGGAGCTACAGACGAAAAAGGAGAAGTTAAAAACTCTGAAATGCTATTAGTGGAAGCCATTCCTGTAACAGATAATTTCTATTTTGACCAGAAAAACCTATATTTTCATTACAGCCCTTATGAAATTGCCGCTTTTGCAGCAGGAGATATCATCATTCCTGTTTCCTGGAACGAGCTGGTGGGTACCCTGAATTCTGAATTCAAAGAAAGAATGAAAATAAAATAAATAAAATGCTTCCCGATCAGGAAGCATTTTCTATTTTTGCGGTAATGGAAAAAGCAGCGTTTATCATCAACCCCTTTTCGGCTAAAAAAAATTATCAGCCGTTTCTTAATGAACTTAAAAAAAAGGTCGATAATCCCTTGTACTATGTCTCTGAGTCTATTCCGGGGACAGATGATTTCATCAGAACCCACTTTGATGAGGTGGATATATTTGTAGCGATCGGAGGGGACGGAACTATTTCTACCGTTGCCAAAAACCTGATCAATACAGAAAAGATTCTGGCCATTTTTCCAGCCGGATCCGGAAATGGCTTTTCCAATGAAACCCGGTTTAACAAAAATCTGGATGAACTTTTAGAAAAAATCAAAGCCGGAAAATCCAAAAAGATTGATACCTTTATGGTCAATGAAAGGCTTTCAATCAATGTTTCAGGAACAGGTTTTGACGGTAAAGTAGTCAAAGAGTTTGAAAAAACAAGCCGCGGTTTTAAAAATTACATTAAAGTTTCCCTTAAAACTTTCTTTAACTATAAACCAATCAAGGTTAAGTTTTTTGATGAAGAATACCAGAAATATAACGGAAAATACCTGATGCTGAATATTGCCAACACCCGCCAGTTCGGAAACAATGCCTATATTGCCCCGAATGCAAGTAAAAGTGACGGACTTGTTGATATGGTTTTGGTGAAAAAATTTCCGCTTACTTATTCCGCTCTTTTTGCCTTCAGAATGTTTACTAAACGACTGAAAGATGATGAATATGTAACCTATCTTCCCGTTTCTGAAATATCATTTAAGGTAAATACCAAAAACTGGCATCTCGATGGAGAATTCAACAAAATAAAATCCCCTGTCCATGTAAAAGTGCTGCCTGCCAGCCTGAATATCCTGGTTTAATCCTTTGCTTAAAAAATAGTGATAAATTAAGATCCCATCAAATTTCCAGCTTTTTCTCAATCTCAGCCGGATGCTTCAGACAGTATTGCAGCTGTTTTTTATCCAATTGTTTCTCCCAGTTGGCAACCACTACGGTAGCAACAGAATTTCCGATGACATTGGTCAGGGCTCTGCATTCGCTCATAAACTTATCAATTCCCAGAATCAGGGTCATTCCCGCAATCGGGATTTCAGGAACAACAGCAAGGGTAGCTGCTAAAGTAACAAATCCCGCTCCTGTAACACCTGCAGCTCCTTTCGAACTCAACATGGCTACCAGAAGTAGCATCAGCTGTTTTTCAATCGGAAGATCAATATTCAGAGCCTGTGCGATGAATAAAGATGCAAGTGTCATATAAATATTGGTCCCATCCAGATTAAAAGAATAACCGGTTGGAACTACCAGTCCTACAATGGCTCTGGAACAGCCTGCTTTCTCAAGCTTTTCCATAATACCCGGAAGTGCGGATTCAGAAGAGCTGGTTCCTAAAACAAGAAGAAGCTCCTCTTTCAGATAGAACATTAGTTTGAAAATATTGAATCCGTTATACCATGCAACGGCTCCTAAGACCAAAACAACAAACAGAAAAGAAGTAATATAAAATGTAGCGACCAGGAATATCAGATTCAAAACAGAATGAAGGCCGTATTTTCCAATCGTAAATGCCATGGCACCGAAAGCCCCGATGGGAGCCAGTTTCATCAGCATATGAACGATCTTAAAGACCGGTGTTGAAAGATCCTGAAGAAAATCTGTCACTTTCTGGCTTTTTTCCTTTGTTAAAACAAGTGCTACTCCCATTAATATAGCTACTAAAAGTACCTGAAGAATATTTTCACCTACCAGAGGACTGAAAAGCGTTTCAGGAATAATATTCATAATGAATCCTGTAAAAGTAGATTCATGAGCTTTCTGTTGATATTGAGAAACATCTCCTGAAAGAGAAGAAGGATCGATATTTAATCCGTGTCCCGGCTGAAGAAGGTTTCCTACAATCAATCCGATAATCAAGGCTAGAGTGGAAAATGTAAAGAAATAAATCATGGCCTTTACGGCAATCCTTCCAACTTTTTTAAGGTCAGTCATATGAGCAATTCCCAGGGTAAGGGTTATGAAAATCACCGGTGCGATAATCATTTTGACAAGTTTAATGAATCCGTCGCCCAGAGGTTTCATTTTTTCACCCAGTTCAGGATAATAATTTCCTAGAAGAATACCCGCTGCAATAGCGATAATCACCTGGAAGTAAAGCTGTTGATGGAATTTTTTCGCTTTCAAAGATTGGCTTGTTTTCAATGCACGAAAATTAAGAATTTTTATCTTAAAACATGACGAAAGTCATTAATAATTGCAGGTCTTAGCCTAAACCAACAAATAAAAATACAGGATAATGGTTAACCAGAAAGATTTTTATGCCTTTAACGGATGATTTCAGTCTTGAATTTTGTATACTTTTTTGACTACGTAGAATCTTCGATTTTCAAGAAAAAGTATAATGGGAAAAAACAATAATTTTTAAATTTCTGCTAACTCTTTTTTTGTCTGTCCCCAGATCGCGGAAACTTTAACCTTTCAAATAAAATGTGAACAAAAAATATCCCGGATCATACTACCCGGGATATTTTTATAAAATTATATTCAGATACTGGTTATTCAACAGCAACAGAGTCATCACCACGGCCATCTGCCACAGCATGAATATTTCCGTTGTCATCAAGGACAATCATTTCTGTTTTTCCGATTTGCTTTACCTTTTCAATCACATAGTTCTTACTTTGCAGTTCAGCAATGGTACTTTCGGGGAAATTATTTTCCACTTTTATCGTTTCCGGAAGCCATTGATGATGAAATTTAGGAGCATTGACAGAGATATTGGCATTGAGTTTAAAATCAACGACGTTGACAATTGACTGGTACACAGAGGTAGGGATTGTTGTTCCTCCCGGAGTTCCTACAACCATATAAGGTTTCCCGTTTTTCAGAAGAATGGTTGGAGTCATGGAAGAAAGCATCCTTTTATTGGGTTGAATTGAATTAGCTTCTCCGCCTACTGCTCCGAACATATTCGGTACGCCGGGTTTGATGGAGAAATCGTCCATTTCATTATTTAAGAAAAATCCTGCTCCCGAAACTACGACTTTGCTTCCGTAATAACCGTTAAGTGTTGTGGTTACAGAAGCTGCATTTCCGTCTTTATCCAGAACAGAAATATGGGTAGTCTGGGTAGATTCTTTCGGCTGAGGAATAATTTTTCCAACTTCAGAACTCTGAGTTGCTTTGTTGAAACTGAAACTTTTCCATCGGCTTTTTAAATAATTATCAGAGATCAGATAGGCAGTCTTATCCTGGATAAAGTCTGGATCACCCATGTATTCTGCGCGGTCTGCAAAAGCTCTTCTTTCTGCTTCAGTCATGATCTGAACTGCTTTTGTAGAGTTCTGCTGGTATTTTTCAAGGTTTTCAAAGCTGGCCATTCTGAGCATTTGAGCGAGAAGAACACCCCCGCTTGAAGGCAAAGGCATGGAAACCACATTATTGCCTTTATAATCAAATTCTAAAGCTTTTCTTTCTGCAACTTTATAGTTTTTAAGATCTTCCAGCGTAATAATTCCGTTGCCTCTTTTCATTTCAGCAACCAGAAGTTCAGCGGTTTTTCCTTCATAGAAACCTTTAGCTCCCTGCTTCTGGATTAGTTTCAAGGTTTCGGCAAGTTCTTTCTGAATCAGAAGATCGCCTGCTTTCCATGGATTGTCTTTTATAAAAACGATGGAAGATGTATTGTGTTTTTTGAAATATTCCCTGTTGTTATTGAGCATATCGGCTTCCTGCTCCGTGATGGCAAACCCCTGTTCCGCCAGATCAATGGCTGGCTGGATGATCTTTTCCATGGGCAGTTTGCAATGTTTTAAAGTAGCGAAAAAGCCGGCAACGCTTCCCGGAATGCCTACTGCCAGTCTTCCGTTTTGAGAAAGATCCGTATCTGCTTTTCCTTTTTTATCGATGTACATGTCTCTGGAAGCCTTTTTTGGGGCAGTTTCCCTATAATCCAAAGTAAATTTCTCCCCATTGTTTTTCACCCCGACTAAAAATCCGCCTCCGCCGATATTTCCGGCCTGGGGATATACAACGGCTAAAGCGTATTGTGCAGCTACAACAGCATCATAGGCATTTCCACCCATTTTAAGAACTTTTGCGCCTGCTTCACTGGCTAGAGGATGGGCAGATACCACAACACCTTTGTTCTTTACTTTTACCTCTTTTACAATGCTGATATCAGTGAACTGGGCCCAGTACAATTGACCGGCCAGCAATACCGCAGCAATAAAAAACTTCTTCATAGGATTTTCTTTATAACAAAAGTAGATATTTTTTCAATGTAAAGAGCGGCCTTTTAAACCTATGAGGTATTCCGGATTGACAGGTGTGGTAAACAAAAGAGATGTGAAACCTGATCTTATTGACGATTTTTTACTGAAAGTTAATTATGAGTGGTTTCCCGGAAATCTGAATTCTTATGATGATTTTTTTCAATAGCTGTTATAGAGCCCGTTTTTAAAGTCACCTTTTTTATTATGATAAGCATGATTTTTTTACTTTTGTACAATTCTAAAAAAATCTGAAAAATGGAATCCTATACGGAAAGAATACTGATCACGGGAGCCTTGGGACAAATAGGCACCGAACTTACCAACAGACTTGTTGAAATTCACGGAGCAGACAATGTGGTTGCTTCAGGACTGGACAGATGGCAGGAAGGAATTACTTCTGCGGCTCATTACGAGAGAATGGATGTTACCAATACCCAGTTAGTAAGACAGGTTATTAAAGATTATGATATCACAACAGTGTATCACCTGGCTTCGCTTTTATCCGGGACCTCTGAAAAGCAGCCTATTTTTGCATGGAAACTAAATCTGGAACCTCTTCTTCACTTTTGTGAAATGGCGAAAGAAGGACTTATTAAAAAGATCTTCTGGCCAAGTTCAATCGCTGTGTTCGGAAAAGGAATTCCAAAGCATGATGTAGGGCAGGATGTTGTTCTTAATCCGACTACCGTGTACGGAATCTCTAAAATGGCAGGAGAGAAGTGGTGCGAATACTATTTCGATAAGCATGGAGTAGATGTAAGAAGTATCAGGTATCCGGGATTGATTTCATGGAAAACTCCTGCTGGGGGAGGAACTACGGATTATGCTGTGGAGATTTTTTACAAAGCCATAGAAGATGGAAATTATACAAGTTTCATTTCTGAGAATACAGGAATGCCAATGTTGTATATGGATGATGCCATCAATGCAACCCTGAAATTAATGGAAGCCCCGAAAGAAAGTTTAACCGTTCGTTCATCATACAACCTGGGAGGAATGTCATTTACTCCGAAAGAACTGGCGGAGGAAATCCAAAAAGAAATACCGGAATTTACGATCGATTACAACCCGGATTTCAGACAGGCAATTGCAGATTCATGGCCGGCTTCCATCGATGATTCTGTGGCTAAAAAAGACTGGGGATTAACCTACGATTTCGGAATTTCTGAGATGACGAAGGACATGATTAAAAATCTTAAAGTAAAATTAGCTAAGAATTAATTGCTTAAAGTTAAAATTTAATTAAAAACTTATTTAACATCTGATTTTTAATTAATTATAAAATATATCTAAAATTTAATTAATATGATATTGTTAACTTTTAACATCCTGAATATTGAAGCTTCTGTGAAAAAAGAGGCTCAGATCTCCGATGAAGAAAGATTGAAAATTACAGAAGACAATACCAAAGCACTGTTAAGAATTTTAGATATTCATGACGTAAAAGCAAGTTTTTTTATAGAGATTTCTATTGCAGAAAAACTTAAAAATCTAATCAAAGCAATTTCATCCCAAGGGCATGAAATTGCTTTTTATAACAAGGGCTCCAATCTTCAGGAAATTGAAGAGGTGAAAAAAAGTATTCAGGAACTTCTGGAAAAGCAGATCCGGGGAATCCGGCAGAAAGATCATAAAGAATCTCAGGAGAATCTGAAATCTCTGGAATTTAATTATATTTCCAATATCGACAATGCGGATATTCTTTTTCCGTTCAAAAGACTGGAAAGGGATACCGAGATCACGGAAGAAGACGGACTGAGCATCGTTCCGGAAAGTATCTCTCCTTACAGCCAGCTGCCGTATAATGATTTTGTGTTTCAAATCCTGCCAATGAAGTATTATCAGAACATGGTATTTGAAACGCTGAAGAAGGATGATTTTGTTCTGATCTATCTTAATTCCTGGCAGTTTACCGATTTTAATAAATATCGGTTTGATATCCCGTTTTACAGGAGCTTGTTTTCGGGCAAAAAAATGGAGGACAAACTAGATGCCCTCCTTACCTGGATCAACGAGAAAGAGCTGGCTACTTCCCGGATGAAAGATTATATATTTTAGTAATACAATCAGTAATTATAAAGATAGCTCAGAAAGAGCTGGAGATTATTTCGGCTAATTCCAAGGCACAGCTTTACTGCTTGTTGTATTTTGATGTAAAAAATGATTATTATAAATTATTTTAAATGATTTTTTTTATCACTTGGTGGTTTTTAATTCATGTTTGCTTTCAGAGCTCAGAAGCTGTACATAATTGAATTTAAGGCTTTTTATATCTGTTTTTTGAAATTAATAAGGGGTCCTGAAGTAAGTAGGAGAGCAAGAGATAAAAAGCTATCTAATTACTCTGTTTAGCCCCCCTCTTTTTTTTTAAAACCTTACATCAGTATCCTGCTAGCTCAGCTCAAAAAGTGTAATTTCCGGCAAAACACCTACTCTTCCCGGATAGCCAAGGACTCCGAATCCTCTGTTAACGTAAAGCATTTTTCCTTCACTTTCATATAAATCTGCCCATTTGGGGTAACGGTATTGTACCGGAGACCATTTTACATTTTTCAGATCAAGTCCGAACTGCATTCCGTGGGTGTGTCCGGAAAGAGTTAAATAAATGTTTCCGGGGTGTTTTTTCACGACGTAATCAAAATGGGTAGGATCATGGCTCATAAGGATCTTCGGAGCGGATTCCGGAACTCCTTTTAAGGCCTCGTCAATTTTTCCGAATTGAGGGAAAGGTTTTAATCCCCAGTTTTCAACCCCGAGGATGTATAGTTTTTCACCATTTCTTTCAATGATTCTGTTTTCGTTTCTCAGCATATCAAATCCAGCCTGTTTTTCATAATCGATAAGAGTATCGAGATTTTTCTTTTTAGCATCCAGAGAGGTCCAGGTTACATAATCACCATAATCATGATTTCCTAATACGGCCAACTTTCCGTCTTTGGCTTTGATTTTTGAAAATAACGGAATGAAAGGTTTGAACTCATCGGCTACATTATTGACCATATCTCCGGTAAAAAGAACAAGATCAGGTTTCTGTTCATTGATCAGGTCTACAGCATGTTGCAGTTTGCTTGGATCTGGAAAGCTTCCGCTGTGAACGTCAGAGATCTGAATGACTTTGTATCCTTTGAAACTTTTGCCCAATCCCGGGATTTTCACTTTGATTTTTCTTACCTTATGTCTGTATTTCCCGAAAGTAATTCCATCAATAAAAAGTGCTGAAAGTACACCTCCGAGACCTAGTCCTACCAGGCTCAGGAATTTTCTTCTCTCAGGGAAAAAGTTTTCTTTAGGCTGTGTTAGGCCTACTAAATAGCTTCCGGTTCTGAAAATATCATCAATCAGCAAAAACAGGACAATGAAAATTTTCGGAAGAATAAAGATCAGGAATAGAGAGATGGCGATCTGGGCTCTCAGGGAAGTTCTGTCTGCCTTTTGGAAATGAGAAATTTCGTAGGCGAAAAATCCGTAAACAGCTAAAGACACGACCCAATATCCGAGCCGTACCCAGAAATTATCGGTTAAGGTTCTTATTGCCTGATAAATATAAACTTCCAAAATAAAGAAGATACCGGCAACAATTAAAAAATTTTTCATGATCAGATCTAAAAAAAGCACAAAAGAAGACTTCCTTTTGTGCTTTTATATTTTTTAATTAAAATTAGTATTAAGGAAATCTGTAAACGATAGCATTGATGTTCATTCCGGCGCCTACCGAAGTCATCACAATGTTACCATTATCTTTAAACGATTGACCCTCCATTTTTCCTTTAATTATTAAATCATACATGGTGGGAATTGTTGCAACTGACGTATTTCCAAGGTCTTGGATTGTCATAGGAGAGATTGAATGGTCGTAATCTTTGATGTCATAAAGCTTGTGAAGCCTTTCAATCATGGCGTAATCCATTTTGGCATTAGCCTGGTGGATCAGGATTTTATCGATGTCTTCAATAGAAAGTCCGGCTTCATCAATGGTTTCTTTGATGGCTACAGGAACATTTTTAAGAGCATATTCATAAATTTTTCTTCCCTGCATTCTTACGAAAATGCGGTTCTGATCAGCGTCTTTGTTGATAGATGGTCCGTTGGCCAGGTAATTCAGTTCAATACCATTATCACAGATTGTGTTGTGAGAAATGATTCCTACATTTTCGTCATCAGTAGCTTTTACTACTACAGCACCTGCACCGTCTGCAAAGATCATTCTGTTTCTGTCGTACGGATCAGTTACTCTGCTTAATGTTTCACCTCCAATGACAAGGATGGTTTTTGCTGTTTTAGCTTTGATTAAATTATCTGCTAAAATCATTGCTTCCACCCATCCCGGGCATCCGAAAAGCATATCATAGGTAACGCATTTTCTGTTTTTGATGCCTAGCTTGTTCTTCACTCTTGCTGCCATTGTCGGCATAAAATCTGCATATCCGTTTTGAGTTACTTCCCCAAAATTACTTGCATAAATGATATAATCGAGTTCTTCACCATCTATTTTTGCGTTTTCAATAGCGAGTTTAGCAGCTTCATAACCGATTTGTGAGTTGGAAAGATCGTCCTCAATAAATCTTCTGTTTTCTATTTCTGTGATTTCTACAAACTTGGCAATAGTTTCTTCCGCAGGCTTTTCAATCTTCACCCCGTCTTCCGTATAGAACTCAGAATCCATGAAATAGTCTCTACCAATAACTCTGTTAGGAATATAGGATCCGGAACCAATAATGATCGTATTCGGCATTCGTTTATATGATTTTTTTAAAGATGCAAAGTTAATAATTAATATTAATAACGGAGAATTAAAAATATTATTAAATTTGCAAAAATTGTACTTTACAATCTATGAAAAACAATCCGTCCTTAAAAGGCTTACTTATTGCAGCTGTGGCGTTTATCGTTGCCTTTGGGATCTACTTCCTTTTTTTAGCTAAGAAGAATTATTATGTCGTAGATAATCCTACCCCCAATACGTATTATTTTAAAATCAATAACGGTTCCGAAGGTATTATCTCTGCCGGGCAGTCTGTGCATGTTGATCTGAATAAAGGAAAAAACTCTATCAAAGTTTTTGACCAGAATAAAAAAATGCTCTATGATTCCGCATTTGAAGTGAATAAAATTCGTGGTCTGCTTAATATTGCGCACCAGGATTATTACGTCAATGATCAGTATTACGGATATAACCTTAAAAAGGATTCACTGCTTATGCAGTTGGGCAAGACAACCATTGATGGTAAAGAGTATTTCGGAGGAGCTAAGCATTTTAACAGGCTGTTTACGGATGATTTTTATTACAATGTGGACGAAGATTATGATAAACTGATCAAAAATATCCAGAAAGTGGAATCCAGATCGAAAATCTTCAGAAAACAGGATTACCTTAATTATTATAAAGAATATTACAAGTTTTAAGTTTTGACAAAAGATATTACCAAAGTTACTCCCTATAATTCCGAGGCTACAAAGAAGAGCCAGGTAGAGGATATGTTCGACAATATTGCACCGAAGTATGACCTTCTGAATCATGTTTTATCTATGAAAATTGATGTTTTGTGGAGAAATACATTGGTGAAAATGATGAAAAATGACAGTCCCCAGGAAGTGCTGGATGTGGCTACAGGAACGGGAGATCTGGCGATCACCATCGAAAAAGGAACCGGTGCAAAAGTAATTGGTTTGGATTTATCACAACAAATGCTAAATGTTGGCGTTATTAAAATAAAAAAACTTAAATTAGACGGCAAAATTTCCATGCAAAAAGGAGATGCGGAAAATTTACCTTTCGAGGACAATAGATTCGATGCTGTTTCCGTTGCATTTGGAGTGAGGAATTTTGAAAACCTTACCAAAGGTTTGGCAGAATTAAGAAGAGTAGTTAAAGATAACAAGAGTGTTTATATACTGGAGTTTTCAAAGGTTGAGGGGTTCTTAGGACCATTTTATATGTTTTATTTCAAAAATATATTACCTGCCATTGGCAGATTGGTTTCCAAAGATAATAGGGCATATACATACCTTCCGGATTCTGTAAATGCTTTTCCTTTCGGGGAGAAGATGAAACAAATTCTTTTAGATACAGGATTTAAGAAAGTAGAATATAAAAAACTAAGTTTAGGTATAGCCACAATTTATAAAGCAACAAAGTAACCTATGAATAAATTTTTATTAAGAGCACTGGTTTTAGCCTCAGTAAATATCGCTGTTTTCGCAGATGCGCAATTCAGAACCCGAAACAGAATGGATAAGTTGGAAGACTTTGACGAACAGAAATTCAGTTGGGGTTTTTACTTGAATGGCAACAGACTGGACTACCGTATCGTTCTTCACCCAAGATATGGTATGAATGGGAATCAGAATCTTGTTACATCTAAAGAAAGTTACAGTTTCGGTGCGGGTCTTATCGCCAAATGGAGACTGAACGATTATTTGGATTTAAGATTAGAACCAGGCTTACAATTTGCTCAGAGGCAGTTGATCTTTGAAACGCAGTCTAATGACCAGTATGCAGCTGGAACTTTAACAAACCCTGCGTTTATGCCTTTTCCTTTAACGGATAAAGACAAAACAAGAGAGATTAAATCTACTTTGGTAGACGTTCCTGTACTATTGGAGCTTCACGGTCAGAGATGGTATAACTCAAGACCTTATATCGCTGCGGGGGTTAACTATATTGTAAACCTTCAGTCTAACTCTACTTCGGAAGATGACAATATGCAGCAGGTATTCAGATCAACCACGCATAACTTTGCATGGTCTGCTGAAATGGGAATTCAGTTCTATTTTAATAAATTTAAACTGACTCCTGCCGTGAGAGGAACATTCTTTATGAATAACGAGAAAGTGGCGGATAATGCCAATACACCTCCATACTGGGCTACTGCAATGTCTACTCTTCAGACAAGAGCAATAATGTTCGTGTTGAAGTTTGAGTAAAAAATACTTTATAAAAAATATATAAGGAGATGCTTCTGCATCTCCTTTTTTGTGAACAGATCAAAATATTGGGACATTTATTTTTGTTACTGTTAATATTTTGTTATTTTTGCTATTAGTTAGAATATACAAAACCTGAAATGCTTCAAGATTTAGAAAACAATTTTTCAGAATTAGAAAAAAAGATTTTGAATTTACAAAAGAATTATAAAAATCTTGCTGAAAAATTATCAGAATTAAATACTGAGCATGAAGAACTGAAAAAGAGATACGACGAGGAGAGGAGGAAAAATCAGGTATTAGCAGAAGAACAAAAAAATATAAAACTTTATTCAGCAATATCAGGAAATCCGGAACATAACAGGCTGATGAAAAATCATATCAACAGACTGGTGAAGGAAATAGATTTCTGTATTGCACAGCTTCAAAACAGTGGATTATAATGGAGGTAAGAAGAATAACCGTAAACATTGCAGGAAGAGTGTATCCGCTGAACGTACCGGCCGCAGAGGAAGAAACTTTGCGTAAGGTAGGGAAGCAGATTGAAAATATGATTAAAGATTTTGAACAGAATTTCGATGTAAGAGATAAACAGGATGCTCTGGCTATGTGCGCCCTTAAATTAGGAACCAATGCCGAAGTGGTATCTCTTAACTACGATAAAAATATAAATTCTACCAATGAAAGATTAATAAAGATTAATCAGTCGTTGGATGAAATCGGGAAATAGATTTTTTTTCCTGGAAAAGACTGCCTACAATAATTCTAACACATTAAAGGTAAACTCAACGCTAAACAATTACCGAACAAATGTCCGCTGAATGGCGTGCCGGTTCGTCCGGATTACAGACAGCAGAAATCAGTTCAAATCGTGTTGATTAGGAGTTTACTCTCAATCTCTGGATTATTGTGGGCTTTTTTTATTTAGATATGAAGACAATTAAAACTCAATATATATTATGACAGCAGCCATTATAGCCGGCGTTATTTGCTTAGTTATCGGGGCAGTACTAGGGATGTTTTTCTCTAGAAGCTCACTGAATACTAAGGCAAAATTTATTATAGATGATGCAAAGAAAAATGCCGAAAACCTTATAGAAAAAGCAAACGTTCAAGCTGAATCCATAAAGAAAGAAAAGAATCTTCAGGCCAAAGAAAAATTCTTGGAACTGAAATCACAGCATGATGCAGACATCCAGTCCCGCGAAAAGAAAATGCAGGAAGTAGAAAAAAGGACTAAAGACAAAGAGCACAAGCTGAATGACGAATTAAGCAAGACAGGAAAACTTGAAAAAGACCTTGACAAGCAGATCGCAGATTATGCTAAGAAAAATGAAATCTTAGACAGAAAACAGCAGGAACTGGATATAGCAACCGCTAAAAAAGTGGAAATCCTTGAAAAAATATCCAATTACACCGCAGAAGAAGCTAAAGCAGAATTGGTAGAAACCATGAAAGCTGAGGCTAAAACAAGAGCTCAGGCACACGTTCAGGGAATCATGGAGGAAGCTCAGATGAACGCCAAGAACGAAGCCAGAAAAATTGTTATCCAGACGATTCAGAGAATCGGAACCGAGCAGGCTATCGAAAATTCAGTATCTGTTTTCAACATTGAATCTGATGAAGTAAAAGGTAGAATTATCGGTAGAGAAGGTAGAAATATCCGAGCTTTAGAAGCAGTAACAGGTGTAGAAATTATTGTTGATGATACCCCTGAAGCCATCCTTCTTTCATGTTTCGATCCGGTAAGAAGAGAGATTGCAAGATTATCCCTTCACAGACTGGTAACGGATGGAAGAATCCACCCGGCAAGAATTGAAGAAGTGGTGGAAAAAACAAGAAAACAAATCGAGGAAGAAATTATTGAAGTAGGAAAAAGAACCATTATTGATTTGGGAATCCATGGATTACATCCTGAATTGATCAAGATTGTAGGTAGAATGAAATACCGTTCTTCTTACGGACAAAACTTACTTCAGCACTCAAGAGAAGTAGCGAATATTGCTGCAACTATGGCTGCTGAACTAGGACTAAACGTAAAATTAGCCAAAAGAGCAGGTCTTTTACATGATATTGGTAAAGTTCCTGAGCAGGAATCTGAATTACCGCATGCTTTATTAGGAATGCAGTGGGCTGAGAAATACGGAGAAAATCCAGAGGTTGTCAACGCAATCGGAGCTCACCACGATGAAATTGAAATGAAATCTCTGTTATCACCAATCATCCAGGTAGCTGATGCGATTTCAGGAGCAAGACCGGGAGCAAGAAGACAGGTATTGGAATCTTATATCCAGAGACTGAAAGACCTTGAGTCTGCAGCATTAAGCTTTGACGGTGTATCCAGCGCTTATGCAATCCAGGCAGGTAGAGAACTGAGAGTAATGGTAGAAAGCGGAAAAGTGAACGATGAAGTAGCTTCTCAGTTATCTTACGATATCTCAGAAAAGATCCAGAACGAACTTACTTACCCTGGACAGGTGAAAGTAACCGTAATCAGAGAAACAAGAGCTGTGAATATTGCAAGATAATAACAGATCAAGATATTTTATAAAAACCTTTCAAGAAATTGAAAGGTTTTTTATTTTTATCAAAACTTAAAAATGCAAGAACTGTCTTTGTCTTCAAAACTGAAATACATTTTTTCTATTCCCGTCATTATTTCTGCTTTGGGATATTTCGTAGATATTTATGACCTGCTGCTATTCGGGATTGTGAGAATTCCCAGTTTAAAAGCACTGGGTCTTAATCCGGATACCGATGGAACTTTTATCCTGAACTGTCAAATGGTAGGGCTTCTTATCGGAGGGGTTTTCTGGGGAATTTTTGGAGATAAAAAAGGAAGGCTTTCTGTGCTTTTTGGTTCTATTTTGGTCTATTCCCTGGCGAATATAGCCTGTGGATTTCTACCTTACTTTCCTAAAGAGCATTTGGTGTATCAATATGCCGGGTTAAGGTTTATTGCGGGTATCGGACTGGCTGGAGAGCTGGGAGCGGGAATTACCCTTGTTTCTGAAAGCCTGCCGAAGAATCTCAGAGCAATTGGTACCTCAGTTGTGGCTGGTTTTGGTCTCATGGGGGCAGTAGTGGCTCAATTGACTGTAGAACTGGCCGGAGGGTGGAATATTTCCTACATTATCGGTGGTATCATGGGAATTTTGCTGCTGCTGTTAAGGATCAGTGTTTCAGAATCAGGAATTTATAAGAATATTGAACATAAAAATGTCTCGAAAGGAAATTTTCTTTCTTTTTTTACCCATAAAGACCGTCTGATCAGGTACCTGAAATGCATAGCAATAGGGTTGCCTACCTGGTACTGTATAGGTATTCTTGCTGTTTTAGCCAATCAGTTTGCTCCTGAGTTCGGAATAAAAGATATTAGCCCCGGAAAAGCAATTATGTGGGCTTATGTTGGGATTTCTGTTGGCGATCTGATGAGCGGCTTTATCTCTCATGCCTTGAAATCACGTAAAATGGCCATATTTTATATGCTGCTTTTCACGGTGGTTGGAGTAGGGATCATGCTGTTTGGAAATACTGAGACAGAAACCAAATATTATATCTTCTGCGTATGGCTGGGATTAGGAACCGGGTATTGGGCGATGTTCGTTACTCTGGCGGCAGAACAGTTCGGAACCAATATCAGAAATACAGCAACCACAACCGTGCCTAATATGGTAAGAGGCTTGGTGCCGGTAATGATTCTGGCCTTTGATCTTTTAAAGAATAATTTTACGGTAATAATAAGTGCGGCTATAGTAGGAGTTGTTGTTTTTGGACTTGCATTTTATTCTTCATTGACAATTTCTGAGACACATAATAAAAATCTAGAATTTATAGAATAATTTATTCAGTTTAAAAGCTATATTTTTAAAATTTGTTATAATTTTTTATAATTTGTGTAATAAATTAAACATATGGTTATTGTGAATGCTTATTATTGGTTTAATCAATGCGAATTTTATTGTTTTGTGTTTATGATTATTTAGTTTTGAAATGTAATAAAAAACAAATATTAATCTTAAAGCAAAATTATTATGAAAAATGCGAAGAAACTAAAAGCAGCAGATTTGAAAAACATTAAAGGAGGAGCAAGTGGAACTCCAGATTTATCTAAGTGTTATTGCGTTTGTGGAGGAGTTGTAGGTGGTCCGGAATATTGTGCTGACTATGTGAGTTGCCCACTAGACTTCTAATCATTATTCTCATGTAGCGATTGAAAGCTATCCAGATGGAATAGTATTATCAAATTTTATTTGCAAATAGCCTTTCGGAATTTCCGGGAGGCTATTTTATTTTAATCTTTTGTGCGCGTCACGGTTTGTTGTGAAAATCGGAATTTAAAGCTGTATAAGTTTAAAATCAGTATATTATTGAGATTTACACTGAATTATGTTGCATGTGATTAATATTTGTTTAACTTTGAAAGACAACTGAATTATATTATTAATCTCCAACCTAAATCACAATCATTATGAAAAACGCTAAAAAACTAACAAAAACAGATCTTAAAAACATTGTAGGAGGAGTTGGCGGAGTAGCGACTCCCGATCTTTCAAAATGTGGCTGCAGCTGCACAGGAGCGGTAACAGGGCCAACCTACTGCATAAAGTATAAAAGATGTCTTCAGGTAATGACTTGCTGATATAAAAACATTTCATACAGTAAAACCTTTCAAGAAATTGGAAGGTTTTATTTTTAAAGCTGTCCGGGCTTTTCTTTACAGGGCAAAACAATAACTTTTAACTTTCATTTTAAAATAAAAATAAATATAAACACTTTTAAGAGCTTTAAAAAAGAAGTCCATTATCATTTTCTTGAACCATTATAATACACTGCTATTTTCAGATATCAAGGCTGTTGAAAGCATCAGGTAATAAAATTGTTTAATAAATATACCGGATCAGAAACTCTTTATTATATCAATAATACTAATGATATCAAGCTTTTATTAAATTTTATAATAAATTATGTTGCGAATAATTAATATTTGTTTAACTTTGGAAGGTAACTAAACTATATTATTAAATCTCAAAACTAAATCACAACCATTATGAAAAATGCTAAAAAACTAACAAAAACAGATCTTAAAAACATTGCAGGAGGAATAAGCGGAAAACCTGATTTATCTCTTTGCGGATGCAGTTGCTCAGGTTCTGTAACCGGACCATGGTACTGCGTGCAGTATATCGCCTGTACACAAGGATATAACTGTGGCGAGGCAGCAATGTAAGAATGATTTCAGTTAAGAAATAAACATTTCCACATTTAATATGCAAAAGCCTTTCGGATTTCCGGAAGGTTTTTGTGCTTTAAGCTTACAATAATAAGTCCGCTTCATCGAATCAACTGAGTTAATTCCTACCTTTGCCTCCTGAAATAAGCAGTATTATAAATGTTTGCGTTCCAAAAAAATAGGTGCAATTTGAATTAATTATAAGTTGATTATTTATCCGGAATAGAGATACTTTCCCATGCATTCCACTAAAAAATAATATAAAGCAAACTTCCTATGCTGATTACGATCCATAAGATAACAGCCATTGCCAATGGTTTAATTCCAATCGTTTTTAAAGTCTGTATCGAAAGAGTAGAACCAATAAAAAATAAAGTCAGATTCAGTCCGGATTTGGCGAGTGAAGTTACACTGCTGCTAAAACGTTCAAAGACAGGAAAATAAGTATTCAGAAGAATAGCAAGAACAAACCATCCGATAAACCATGGAATTTTAATTTTAGACTTATTGTTTTTGAAAATAAACATGGTAATCACAGAGACCGGAATAATCCATAGCGCACGGGCCAGCTTTACCGTTGTAGCAGTTTTTAAGGCTTCAAATCCGTATTTTCCGGCAGCACCCACTACAGAGCTGGTATCATGAATTCCTACTGCACACCACAATCCAAACTGCTCCTGTGAAAGATCAAGCATATGCCCGATAACGGGATAGATAAATAAAGCGATAGAATTTAAAGTAAAAATGATGGCAAGCCCCAACGATATTTCTTTGCTATCTGGTTTTATGATAGGAGAGACGGCTGCAATGGCACTTCCTCCGCAGATTGCTGTTCCGGCGGAAATCAGATAAGAAAGTTTCTTCTCCAGCTTAAATACCCGTCCCAGAAAATATCCCAGTACCATAACGGTTATAATACTCATTACAGTTAAAAGAAAACCAGATTTTCCGGCTTGTAAAGCTTCATCAAGTTTAAGTCCGAAACCCAAGCCGACAATGGAAACCTGAAGAAGCAAATGAATATATTGATGAAGATGCTTCTCAAATGGATTTCCAATAAGAACAACTAAAACAAACCCGGATGCTAAAGCGATCGGTGAAGAAACCCATGGTGTGAGACAAAAAACAGCAAAAATGATAAAAATTATTTTACGTAACGCGTTGTTTTGGATGAAATCTTTCATATAACAAGTTTTGAAATCAGATCCCAAAATTCCGTAATTTAATATTACAAAGTAAATCGTATTTTGTTATAATGGATAACTTTTTATTATAACTAAAGGTGAAAGGTGAAAGATGTTTTTGTTAGACGAAGTTATGTTGTGTGTTTTAATTAGCTGGTAAATCTCAAAAACAATTTAATTAATTCTGATTGTTCCCCTTTGGGAAGGATGAAATGGAAATTTCTTTCGATGCTGAAGTTTTTAATATCAACTACTGTAAGGGTTTTGTTTTTCAGTTCATTGATGATGGTGCTGATAGACAGGAATGCCATAGAGTCTGAATGAAGAAGGTAATTTTTGATGCTTTCACTGCTTCCCAGCTGAATAACCGTATGAAGTTCTTCAATATCAACATCTTTTTCCTTTAATCGGTTTTGAATAAACTCCTGCGTTCCCGAGCCCTGTTCCCGGAAAATAAGATCCAGGCTGTAAAGATCCTTCAGGCTTAATGTCTTATGGGCTAAAGGATGATCAGATTTTGCAGCCAGCACAATTTCGTCAGCTTTAAACGGTTGGTAATCAAAAAAAGAAGACTGAGATTCTCCTTCAATGATACCAAGATCTATTTTACCTTCCTTTAAAAGATCAGAAATAATTTCAGTATTGTGAGCGATCAATTCGATCTTAATATCTTTGTAATAACTAATGAATTTGGCAAGAATTTCAGGAAGTACATACTGGGCAACGGTAGTACTGGCTCCAATAATGAGCTTTCCTTTGTGCTGTTCATTAATTTGGCTGATCTCAAATTCCAGGTCGCGGTAGATATTCCGGATCTTTTCAGCATATTCAAATAAAATTTTTCCACCTTGTGTAAGCTGAATAGAAGTCCCTTTTCGGTCAAACAGCTTTGTTCCCAGCTGGCTTTCAATCTCTTTAATGTGTTTGGTTACGGCAGGCTGGGAAATATGCAGCTCTTCTGAAGCCTTGGTAAAGCTCAGTCTGGAAGCTGTTGTATAGAAAACTTTTAATCTGTAATCAAACATCCTGTGGATTTATGGGGCAAACTTAAGGATTTTCCGGGAAAGAGACCGTGGAAATGGTCAATGGTGAATTGGCTTTGCCGTGAATTTTTACGCACAGCCCCAATTCACCATTGACTTACACAGCAAAATTCACCATTGACATTTCTACCACTTTTACAAAAACTCCGAAACAGACTTATCTTCCTGAGCTGCATACCTTCTGTTCTTAGCTTCTCCAATCTTCTGTTTCGTATAAATACTGTTATGGCCGGAAAGTAGGTAAGATACTACACAGGCAGTCGCTATATAAACTCCGGATTCAGCTCCGAAAAGTTCGATTCCCATCAACATACAGGCCAAGGGAGTATTAGTTGCTCCGGCAAAAACGGCAACAAACCCCATTCCGGCAAGCAGACCAAACGGCAGCGGAATAAAAAGAGACAAAGCGCTTCCTAAAGTGGCTCCGATAAAAAATAAGGGAGTTACTTCACCACCTTTGAATCCGGCAGAGAGTGTGATTATCGTCAATATCATCTTTAAAGCAAAATCATAAAGGGGAAGCTGCTTTTCGAAAGATTCTACAATAACCGGAACGCCAAGACCAATATATCTTGTAGTTCCCATAGCGAATACTGTTAAAGCGATAATAATACCTCCAATTACAGGGCGAAATGGAGGATATGTGATCTTTGATTTAAAAACCAAACCTGCCCAATGGATAACCCTGCTGAAAGCAGCAGCGCAGATTCCAAAAATAATACCAGCCAGAATACTATATAGAAAAGGCAGAAATTCCAGTTTGGGGATAATGTCGATATGATAATGAGTGTGTTTTATATTCCAGAGACTGGTGGCCCAATCAGCAAGAATAGCAGAAGCAAAAGCGGGAAAAATTGCATTATACCGAATTCTTCCGATCAGGAAAACTTCAAGCCCGAATACCGCTCCGGCGAGAGGGGTTCCGAAAACAGATCCAAAACCGGCAGCAATGGCAGCAATCAGCAGAATTTTTCGTTCATTCTTATCCAGTTTGAATGGTTTACTGAGCTGGTCGGCTATGGCTCCGGCCATCTGAAGAGCAGTTCCCTCACGGCCTGCTGATCCTCCAAAAAAATGAGTAGCAATAGTCCCCAGATAAACAAAAGGAGCCATTTTGAACGGAATAGTTTCTTTCGGATCATGGATGCTGTCAATCAGCAAATTGTTTCCGGCCTCAACATCTTTTCCGAAATAATAATATAAAAGCCCGATTAAAAAACCAGCTACAGGAAGCAGAGCAATCAGCCAAAGGTGATTTTCCCTGAAATGAGTTGCCCATTCCAAAGATTGAAGAAATCCCGCAGATGCTGTTCCCACAAGAACTCCAAGGATCATACTAATACACAGCCATTTTGCAAGATAAGGCAGCGCAGGATATTTTCTGAAGAAAAATTGCAGATGAAAAATTGCTTTTCTGTTAAATGTTCGTTGGTTTTTTGACATAATAATCCTGATAAGTTATTGTTAATAATCTCTTAATCAGGCGTCATCAGCTTTTGTAAAGCGGTTGGGTAAGGAAGAGCACCATTTCCTTTTTTGATACTGCAAATATAGGAATTAAGATTACAAGATAAAAGATCTTACCGTTATGTTTAGTATATAGGATAGTGTATTGCTTTATCTATTTCAATAGGATTGTTGTACTTTCTGATAACCTCCTGCATGCTTTTCGTTTGGGTATTCAGTTCATCAACTGTACGGATTTCTTTTCCGTTGATATTGATTTTCAGATCAGTGTTGGTTTTACTGAAATTATTTCGTTCAAAAGCAAACGGATCATTATAAAACTCCATAGTAAGCTTGTATTTCTGCTTTTCACTGATAGGAACCGCCTTATTTCCGAAATTAGATTCTACAAAATTCTGAGTAGAATAAACTTCCGATAGTTTTTGACTTTTAACAAGAGTATAAATAAAGTTATCCTTACCATCTGACAGTTCAAAGATCAGTCCCGGCAGACCCCGGAACTTAAAAGGTCCTTCATTGAAAGGAATGTCTTTACAGAACCACGCGGTCCAGCTTCTGCCTCCGAATTTCGCAACGGCTTTTTGTAAAGTATAGTTTTCAACCTTTTTGGTATCGTCAGAAATAATCCAATTTATTTTGTCGTTGGTTTTGAAAGAATAATATCCTTGTTTAATATTGAGGTAATTTTCATGCTCAAAAGAATTGATCTTTCTTTTCACGATCTGGCCGGACATGTCCGTATAACTGGAATTCATCCCGAACTTTTTATTTAAAGAGTCAGTAATAGCCAGATCCTGTCCATAGAACTTTACTTCTTTTGGAGTAATATCAAGGATCATATTCTGCTTCTCATGATGCTTTTCTGTAGAATCCATCTTATACTGTAACTGATAAATAAACCGATGTGTCTGGGCCTGAACCAAAGCCATAAGTAGTACAGCCGTAATCGTAAAAATATTTTTCATGGGTTATAAAAAATGCGGGGTTTCATTAAACTGTTTATCTAACTATTTTTATCTTCAATTTCATACACTGTTTACAAAAACGGTTTCATTTCGTCTTCTATCTGCGTTCTCAGGTCCATAAGCCGTTTAGCATACTGTTCCTGCTGCTTTTGTTCTTCCGTTTCAGGAACCCATTTGGGTACCGGCAGTTTTTTACCGTTTTCATCTACTGCTACAAAAACAATGATACAGTGTGTTTTTTTATCAAAAGTAGGTTGTTTAAGATTTCTTGAAAAAACATTGATGGCAATATGCATGCTTGATGATCCAGTATAGATCACCTGTGCATCTACTTTAACGACTTCTCCGATTTTGATGGGCTCGTAAAAACGGATTCCTCCTACATAAACCGTCACAGAATAGTTTCCGCTCCATGTCGTGGCGCATGCATAACCTGCCTGGTCAATCCACTTCATGACACTTCCACCGTGTACGTTTCCCCCGTAATTAACATCTGAGGGTTCCGAAATAAACTGAAAAGTAATAGGTTTGTTATCCATCTTTATAAAATTTGAATAAAGTTATTTAATAATTTTCAGAATCTTAGATTAAATCCTACTTTTGAGCAGCGAAACTTCAAATAAAGACCGAAATTTAACCAATAACAGATTAAAAAACAATGAAGAAAGTATTTTATCTTAATACATGCGATACCTGCAGAAAGATTTTAGCACAATTTGACCTTACAGATTGGGAACTTCGTGAGATCAAGAAAGAACCGATAACCAAAGAAGAGCTTGCGGAAATGCATAAAAAGACAAAATCATATGAAGCATTATTCAGCAAAAAATCTACGCAGATTAAAGCAAGAGAACTAGATGTAAAATCTTTGGGTGAGAAAGATTTTAAAGAACTGCTTCTGGATCATTATACCTTTTTGAAACGTCCGGTTTTCCTTACAGAAAAGGAAATTTTTGTTGGAAATGATAAGAAAAATATTGAAGCCCTGAAAGTATTCTTCGGAGTAGAGGAATAGCTCTTGTTCAGTATATAAAAAGTTTCGGCTCCGCAAAGCGGAGCCGAAACTTTTTATATTTAAAATACTACTCATCAGTATTTTAAAGTTTTATTCATATATTTAAAATACCAAAAATAGTAGTATGAATAAAAACATTTTTAAAGCCCAAAAACTAGGCCGGCCAGCATTAAAAGAAATTAGCGGTGGTGGAAAAGTAATTGTAGTCAACTGCTATACGCTTTGTGGTGAAGCCGGAGGAGTAGTTTCAAATCATCCCGGAAGAGGGGATATGTGTACCCCGGACAGGTCACTCTGTTGTTATTGCAGATAATGAAAAATACAGAGATTGTAAAATTTACAGTCTCTTTTTTATTTGTTGATTAATAAAAACCGGAGATTTTTAAAGTCTAAGTGAACTTAAAATAATTTCCCACAGATTCCACAAATTTCACTGATGTTTGCGGATGTTTTTTCTCTCGCAAATTTAGCAGATGTTTATCTTTTGTGAACTTATAAATTCAAAGATATTAAGCTTAAAAATAGCATGAGTGCCAAAATCTTTTGTACCATTGACTTCGTCGAACCTTTGGTTTGTGGTTAAAAGATCTATTGAAAGGAATATTGAGTCATTTATATAAAAAAAGAGACCATCATGAAGACAGTCTCTTATTCAATATCATATCAGAACAATTATACAAAAGGAGCTTTTACCACTTTTGCGGGAATGTTCTTATTTCTTACCTGGATGAAAATTTCAGAACCCAGTTTGAAGTGAGGCTTATCCACATAAGCTAAACCTAAACCGATCTTTTTCATTGGAGACTGTGTTCCGGAAGTTACTTTTCCAATCACGTTTCCTTCAGCATCTACCACAGGGTAGTCATGTCTTGGAACCCCTTTATCCTGAAGCTCAAAACCTACTAATTTTCTGGTTACCCCTTCTTCTTTCTGTTTTGCGAAAACATCTTTAGACACAAAGTCTTTATCAAATTTTGTGATCCATCCTAAACCAGCTTCAATAGGAGAAGTAGTGTCATCAATATCATTTCCGTAAAGGCAGAATCCTTTTTCAAGTCTTAAAGTATCTCTGGCAGCCAGTCCGCAAGGAATAATTCCTTCAGCTTTTCCGGCTTTCATGATTTCGTCCCAAAGTTTTACGGCATCCTCATTGTTGAAATAGATTTCAAAACCACCACTTCCTGTATATCCTGTATTGGAAATGATCAGATTATTTACTCCGGCAACACTTCCTACAGTGAAGTTATAATAAGGAATCTCTGAAAGGTTGGTTTCAGTAAGCTTCTGAAGTATTTCAGTAGCCTTAGGTCCCTGTACAGCCAATAATGACATATCATCAGATGCATTGGTCATTTTAGCCCCAAAAGTATTATATTTTGAAATATGATTCCAGTCTTTATCGATATTGGAAGCGTTTACTACAACAAAATATTTGTCGTCCTCCATCTTATAAACGATAAGATCATCCACGATTCCTCCGTTTTCATTCGGAAGGCATGAATATTGTGCTTTTCCGTTTTCCAGAGCGTCTACATTGTTGGTTGTAACCAATTGTAAAAGGTCTTTAGATCCCGGTCCTTCAATGAAGAATTGTCCCATGTGTGAAACATCAAACAATCCTGCTTTTTCTCTTACCGCAAAGTGCTCTTCCGTTACTCCTGAATATTGTACAGGCATTTCAAAACCTGCAAAAGGTACGATTTTAGCGCCTAAAGAAGCGTGCTTGTCGTATAAAGCTGTTTTCTTCATATTTTAATTCTTATTTCTTTATTTTAAAGCTGTTAAAAGTTTCATTAAAAAGGCTCATATAATTTCCATTCCAGAATTTCTGCCCGCAGTTGATGGAAACCAGATAAATGCTTTTATCTTTCTGAAAAGCCCGGGTAACCCAGAACAGTTTTTCCTTTTCGTCAAAATACTCGTAGAAATATTCTGTATATCCCTTTTTGCCTTTATTTTCTTTGATTTTGTTTTCCTCCTCATTGGATTTGTATAAAGCCAGTATGAATTTTTTCATTTCGGCTTTAGGAATTTCAAGATCGTGGTATTCTGAAATGGTTACAGCACCAATCTCACTCGTAGGAAAAATATTGATAATATCGCTGTCGTTGGTAGATTTCCATCCGTCAGGAACATTAATGGAGTAATTAGGGCTGTCATACACTTTTGATTTCTGAGCAAACAACAAGCTGCCTGATAAAAAAGTGAATGCTAAAAGTGCTTTTTTTATCATTTAAAAATGGTGTTTATATTCTTCAAGGATGATTTTGAACCATTCTGTAAAATGCTCAGGAGAATTGGCTATTTCTTGATCTAGATCTTCCATTGAAATAAACCTTACTTCTTCCACTTCCTCTTTATTTAAATTGAATTCAGATTCGTAATTCCCGGTAAATACATAATCCAGCTCATGTTCCCAGAGTCCTCCGCCTACATCAGCCTTGTAAATGAAATTAAACTTTTCAGAAAGTTCTGTTTCAATTCCCAATTCTTCTTTTAATCTTCGTTGGGCACCTTCCAGATAAGTTTCCTCTTTTCTGGGGTGAGAGCATACCGCATTAGTCCATTGGTTAGGAGAATGGTATTTCCCGGAAGCTCTTTTCTGAAGAAGCATTTCCCCGTTGTTGTTAAAAAGAAATACAGAAAATGCACGATGCAGAAGCCCGTTGACATGAGCCTGCTGCTTTTCCATCAAACCCAGAACTTCATCTTCAGGATTTACTAAAACTACAAATTCTTCCATTTCTACAAATGTAAGCCTAATAAATGTATTTTGGAAATTTTTGGTAAAACATCATATTTTATGGTTGCCAGGCTCTTTCTTCCTCCTTCCAGCGTATTAAGCTTAAACTCTATTCATCTAATTTCTACCCAATAAAATTAAAAATGACAAAATCAGACAAACCTACACCTTATTCAATAGGGTTGGGCTTTAGCCCAACACCCATAAAAAACAAAATTCGTAAAAACACCCATCCGTAAAAATTCAACATCAATAAAATCCAACATCCCGCATGTTTCACCATTGAAGTCTAATACAAAACAAGTCGCAATACTTATATCATAAATTCATTCGGATCAAATAAATCCAATAACATAATAAATAATAATTAAGAAAAATTTTAATAAAAATGATTTATTGAGAAGTAAAATATTTATATTATTCATTGAATATATGTTTTTATAGTAAAATTTTAACATAAACCCAATTTGATACTTCTGTTAGTTTTAAAAGCCTTAACTTTACATCTTAATTAGAAGTGATGGAATTAGAATACATAGAGCACGTAAGTCCGATTCTTAAGGACGGGGTGAAAAATTACTTAATTGATATCGACGGAACCATTACAGATGATGTTCCCAACGAAGAACCGGAAAGAATGGTTACCTGTGAGCCTTATCCTGACGCACTCGAAACAATCAACAAATGGTATGATGAAGGGCACCAGATCTGTTTTTTCACATCAAGAACAGAAAACCTGAAGCAAATTACCATAGACTGGCTAGATAAGCACGGTTTCAAATACCACAGCGTACTCTGCGGAAAACCAAGAGGAGGAAACTATCACTGGATAGACAATCACCTGGTAAGAGCTACAAGATACAAAGGCAAGTTTACAGACCTTGTAGAGAAGCAGGTTACCATAGAAGTTTTCAAAGATTAATCAACGATAATGCGAAGATTTAAAGATTATAAGAAGAAGTGTACGCACAGAAAATTCTATAATTTTTAAATCTTTCAGTTTTTAATATATATTGTATTTATGAAAGTTTTAGCAAACGACGGTCTCGATCAATCCGGAATTGACGCACTTACTGAAAAGGGTTTTGAGGTGATTACAACAAAAGTTCCTCAGGAGTTTTTAGTGGATTATATTAATGAACATAAGATCCGTACCCTGTTGGTGAGGAGTGCTACCCAGGTTAGAAAAGATATTATTGATAACTGTCCCTCTCTTGGGATCATTGGACGTGGAGGAGTAGGAATGGATAATATCGATGTGGATTATGCCAGAGAAAAGGGAATTCATGTGATTAACACTCCTTCTGCTTCTTCAGAATCAGTGGCAGAACTTGTTTTTGCGCACTTGTTTTCGGGAGCAAGATTTCTTCAGGATTCAAACCGTAAAATGCCTCAGGTGGGAGATACAGAATTTGCCGCTCTTAAAAAAGCATACACCGCGGGAATTGAATTGCGAGGGAAAACCATCGGAATTATAGGAATGGGCCGAATTGGGCAGGAAGTTGCCAGAATCGCATTAGGATTGGGGATGAGAGTGATCGCAGCTGATAATAATGTAGGAAAGGCCAGCATCAAAGTAAAATTCTATAACAATCAGTTTATTAATGTAGATATAGAAACAGAACCACTTCAGGATGTTTTAAAACACTCAGATTTCATTACGCTTCATGTGCCTGCTCAGAAAGAGGGATATATGATCGGTAAAAATGAATTTGATAGTATGAAAGACGGAGTAGCGGTAGTCAACTGTTCAAGAGGAGGAGTGATTGATGAAACGGCCTTAATTGAAGCATTAGATTCCGGTAAAGTAAAATTTGCAGGATTAGATGTTTTCATTAACGAACCGGTACCTTCCAAAGAAATTTTAAATCATGCTAAAATCTCCCTGACACCCCATACAGGTGCATCAACACTGGAAGCTCAGGATAGAATAGGGCTTTCGTTGGCGGAGCAAATTTCAAGTATTTTGCAGATTCAATAAAACGCAGTACAGCATAAAAAAGAAAGACACTTCAATCTGAAGTGTCTTTCTTTTTTATACATTAAACTTGTTTAAACTTTTTAGCAGGACATTAAAAGTTTAAACAGCTTTATTATTTTTGTTTCAGGAGATCTCTAATTTCCGTCAGTAGTTTTTGGTCTTCAGTAGGTCCGGCAGGAGCAGCCTCTTCTTTTTTGATGATTTTGTTAGCTCCTTTTATGATCCAGAAAAGTACCATTGCGATACACAGGAAACTGATAACGGCAGAAAGAAAATTACCATACGTAACCCCATTCCATGAAAGTTTTGAAATGTTCTCGGCGCCTGCAGCCTTCAAAGCCGGATTCAGTAACAAAGGAGTAATAACATCCTCTACTAAAGATGAAACAATTTTTCCGAATGCACCTCCAATGATCACACCGACTGCCAGATCAAGTACATTGCCTTTAAAAGCAAAGTCTCTAAATTCTTTAACAAATCCCATAATTTATATTTTTTAATTAGTATCCACACAAAAATATAATTAAAAAATGTAAAAAACACCACTTTTTATCGTTTTTTTATCTCTAATATGCGGAATTTTATTATTGATATGAGTTGTATTTTTATATGAAGTTAGATTTAATTTAAATAATTTGTTTTATGATTAAATCATGTTTACGTTATTTCTTAAATCGGTTGTAATGAAAAATCTTTTGTAATTTGCCTAAAACTTATCGTATGAAAATCTTTACTGCAGAACAAATTCGTCAATGGGATGGGTTTACCATTTCTCATGAATCAATTACTTCTCTCAAACTGATGGAAAGAGCAGCTTTGGCACTGGCCGGATGGATCTCGGAAAACTGTAAAAACTATACCAGATTAGCCCTTTTTTGCGGTCATGGAAACAATGGAGGCGATGGGTTTGCAGCAGCCCGCATTCTGTACACCAAAGGATTTGATGTTGAGGTATTTGTACCAGACCTTAAAGCTGAATTTTCTGAAGATGCTTCAGTGAACTTACAAAGGCTGAAAGATTTCTCAGGGATTTCAGTCCGGGAACTTAATGGAACGGAAGAATACTCATTTGATAATGAAACGGTTATTGTTGATGCTCTTTTTGGAACGGGGCTGTCCAGACCTTTAGATGGAATTTACAAAAAGCTGGTTACGGAAATTAACGGAAAGGATAATGTGAAGATTTCTGTAGATATTCCTTCTGGTTTGTCAGCAGATACTATTTTTACAGATGATACGGTTGTTTTTAAAGCTGATTACACATTAAGTCTTCAATGCTGGAAGAAGAGTTTTCTGCATCCGGAAACAGGAAAATATACAGGGAAAGTAGTTGTTCTGGAGATCGGGCTAAGTCCGGAATTTCAGAAACAGGAACAATCTGAAAATTATGTTGTTGATGAGCGTGTGATCTCCCGGATTTTTAAACCTAGAGAAGAATTCTCCCATAAAGGAACCTATGGAAAAGTTACCATTGTTGGCGGAAGTTATGGCAAAATAGGTGCAGCAGTATTATCCACCAAAGCTGCGTTGAAAACAGGTGCCGGACTGACCTTTACGCTGGCACCCGACTGCGGATATATGATTTTGCAGACAGCGTGTCCCGAAGCGATGTTCATAAAAGGAGGTGATGAATATATTGAAAATATTGATAATGAAGAAAATAGCATGTACGGTATCGGGCCGGGATTAGGAATCCATGAGAAAACCAGAAAAGCTCTTTTGGCCTTTTTAAAAGGATACAATAACCCCGTAGTGTTAGATGCTGATGCATTGAATATGCTTTCAGATAAACAGGAGAACCTGAAATATATCCCAGGAAAATCGATTATCACTCCACATCCTAAAGAATTTGAAAGATTGTTCGGAAGCACAGCCAATTCCTTTGAGCGTTTGGAACTGGCCCGTAAAAAAGCAGGTGAACTTAATATTTATATTGTTTTAAAAGATCATCATACCCAGATCGTTACTCCTGAAGGAAAAGTGTTTTATAATATCACGGGAAATGCCGGACTTGCCAAAGGCGGAAGCGGAGATATTCTTACCGGGATTCTGACCTCACTGCTGGCTCAGGGATATTCAGTAGAAGAAACCTGTTTGCTGGGAGTTTGGCTTCACGGAAAAGCAGCTGATCTGGCTGCGGAAAAATATGCTAAAGAATCAATGCTTCCAACAGATGTTATTAATGAATTGGGAAATGTTTTTGCAGAGTTGAATAGGAAGAAGGTAAAATTGTAGAAGGAAAAGACATACAGAAAGTAAGAGTATACAAAAAGACCAGTCTGCATGATACAAACTGGTCTTTTATATTGAAGATAATTTCTTTTTATTTTCAGACTATTCCGGTTTTTCGTTCTCTGCCGGAGTGATTTTGAACTTCTTGGAAACCATCATAATAATTACCCCTGCAATCATAAATGGAATGGAAAGTACCTGTCCTGTATTAAGTGCGCCCAATTGGATGAACTCATCGCCTTGAGGTTCTTTCAGGAATTCAACAAAGAATCTTACTGCCCAAAGAATAATGAAAAACAGTCCGAACAACCATCCCTGCTGGTATTTTTTATTGGTTTTTCTGTACAATATCCATAATAAAATGAATAGACATATATACCCGAATGCTTCAAAAAGCTGGCTCGGGTAACGTGGTACAGTAACTCCGTATTCATCACTTTGCTGAGGGAAAAGAATAGCGAACGGAGAATTGGGATCTGCCGGTTTCCCAACAATTTCGGAATTGAAAAAATTTCCCAGTCTCACAAATGCTCCGCCTAAAGCAACTACAATTCCCAGTCTGTCATATACCCAGAACGGATTTTTTTTGATGACTCTGAATGAGTAGTATAAGGTGGTAAAGATCAGCGCAATCGTAGCTCCGTGGCTGGCTAATCCCGAAAATCCTGTAAACTTAATCCCGTTTTTAGTGCTTATAGGTAAAAACACACTCCAGAAATCTTCTTTGAACAATTCCGGCTGATAGAAAATAACGTGACCAAGTCTTGCTCCGAGAATGGTTCCAATCAGCGTCCAGGTAAAAAGAGGCTCCAGATATTTTTGGTTGATGTTGTCAATCTTAAAGATTCTGGTCATCAGGATATACCCGAATCCGAAAGCAAAAACAAACATCAGGCTATAGAAATGCAGGGTAAAAGATCCTATCTGGATTCCTTTTGATGGATCCCAGATTTTGAAAGATGTTTCAAGGGCCACATGATCAGATTCAGTAATGGGTTTTGCAGATTTTACAGCGTATTTAAAATGTTTAATGTTGTCCTGGGTAACCTGACCTTCAATCAGTTTGAAATCTTTATCAAAAAACTGATAATGAGCACTTTTATATTTCACCAGAGTCAGCATGCTGTAATTGAGATATGCCGGTTCAAAACTAGACTCATTCAGAATAACCAAAACATTTTTATCGGTTGGTTTTTCCGGAAAAGCACTAAGATCGTCGTTTTCTGTTGTAGAAAAAATCTTTACCGGAATGCTGCTTTCATTTACTTTTAACGTTCCGTCAGACAGGCCTCCCGGATATTCCTGTGCAAAAGCAATTTGCGTAAAAAAGGCAAAAATAAAGAGGTAAATTCTGAAAAAAGTAGTACTCATTTCTATTGATTTAATAGTTGATTTATTAATCTTATTTTTTGGGTGGAACAGGATCGTAGCCGCTGCCTCCCCAGGGATGACATCTTGAAATTCTTTTCGCTCCCAGCCAGAATCCTTTAAAAATACCGTGTACCTGAAGAGCTTTTACCATGTAATGAGAACAGGTAGGCTCGTAACGGCAGTTTTTGGGAAGCAGAGGCGAGATGAACCATTGGTAAAATTTTATCAAAATTACCAAAGGAAAAGTAATGATTTTATTGAATGTAAGTTTCAAAACAATGCAAAAATAGGGTAAAAAAATGAAAATTAGTTTAATTTTGTTAGAAGTTTCGGAGAACCAAAATCGGATTCTCTATTCAAAAAAAAATAAAATTATCTTGAGCCAGAATATACCATTAGCCGAAAAATTAAGACCTAAAACATTAGATGAAGTTTTAGGACAGGAGCATCTTACCGGTGAAAAAGGCACGATCAGGAAAATGATCGAAAACAATACACTGAACTCCCTGATCCTTTGGGGCCCGCCGGGAACAGGGAAAACAACACTGGCGGAAATTATTTCTGAAAAATCGGGAAGAAAATTTTATAAGCTTTCAGCCGTTTCATCGGGAGTGAAAGATGTGCGGGATGTGATTGAAGATGCCAAAAAACAAAATCTGTTTTCCGGAAAATCACCTATCTTATTTATTGATGAGATTCACCGCTTTAATAAATCCCAGCAGGACTCATTATTACATGCTGTTGAAAAAGGATGGATCGTTTTAATTGGAGCAACTACAGAAAACCCCAGCTTTGAAGTGGTTTCCGCATTGCTTTCAAGAAGCCAGGTGTATATTCTGAAAGCACTGAGTTATGAAAAGCTTGAAGAACTGATTGATACCGCGTCTGAGAGGTACAATAAAGATGAGGGAACAGACTTTAAAATTCTTGAAAAAGAAGCTTTCATCCAATATTCAGGAGGAGATGCCAGGAAGCTGATTAATTCTGTGGAATTGGTTTTGAATCAATATAAAAATTCGGATACCAATGAAATTATTAATGCAGACGTTCTTGAAGTACTTCAGGAAACGATGGCGCTGTATGATAAAAACGGAGAGCAGCATTACGATATTATTTCTGCTTTTATCAAATCGATGCGTGGTGGTGACCCGAACGGAGCGGTGTATTGGCTGGCCAGAATGATTGCAGGAGGTGAAGATATCAAATTCATCGCACGGCGGATGCTGATTCTGGCGGCAGAAGATGTAGGTCTGGCTAATCCTAATGCGCTGGTTATTGCCAATAACTGTTTTCAGGCGGTGAATGTAATCGGAAACCCGGAAGCAAGGATTATATTAAGCGAAACAGCGGTCTATCTGGCGGTTTCTCCAAAGAGTAACTCGGCTTATATGGCCATTAATGATGCGCTGGCACTTGTGAAACAGACAGGAAATCTTCCCGTGCCGCTGCATTTACGAAATGCACCAACCAAACTGATGAAGGATCTGGACTATGGCAAAGAATATAAATATGCCCATTCGTACGAGGGTAATTTCGTAGAACAGGAATTTCTTCCGGAAGAAATTAAAAACAGCCGGTTTTATGAACCCGGAAATAATGCTACCGAGAAAAAAATCTTCGAAGAGTTAAAGAAAAAATGGACGAATAAATATTAAAAAAGAAGGATGCCGGCAGGTATCCTTCTTTATGTATAAAAAAAGAAAATTTATTTATTGGTGATGAATAACGTCTTTTTTCCGTTATGATCTTTAACGTCAAACTGCCCCTGAACAATATCGGCATATACTTCAATGCTGGTATCAGGGAATTCTGTTCCTTCAATGAAAACCGGGGTTTCCGGAGCCAGATTATACTGTCTGTTCATCTGGGATAATGTTACCCGATCCAGACCTTCATATCCTTTCTTAAACTTAACTTCAGAAAGCCCGTTCTGAGCAATGAAGCTGTATTTTTTCAGGTTTTGAGGCAGGCTGGCAGCATTTTTATAATTTACTGAACTCTGTACCACCTCTTTTCTTGTATTAAACATCTTTACGGTTCCGATAACGTCATTGGCAACAGCGAACTTTACAGAAGAGTTGGTCTGGGCAAATAAAGTTGCAGAAGACAACAATAAAAAAGAATAAAGTAATTTTTTCATAATCAGAATGGATAACTGTTAAAAACGGGATAAATATAACTATTTTTTATAGAATGTTAATGTATTTTTGTGATATTTCGATAATTACTTAGAAATATATGTTTTTATTGAGGATATAATTTTTAGAGATTATATTTCAATAGCCTGCTTTTGCGTCCGATCGTTATACCCTATATATTTACAAACAGGACAGGATGACTTTAGCCTGATAATTTTCAGTTTTTTTTAATTGGGGCTTTTTCCCTGTATATATAGGGTGTTTTTCCTGTGATTTTATTAATTGATGTTATATAGCTTTGTTAGTATAAATAACGTCATGAAAATCAAAGAGTTCCTTTCCAGACTTGTTGCTGCTGTGAATGCAGAAATAACAGGAACCCCCATTGTTGAACTAGCCAATATAGCCACTTTAAACGATGGAGATGAATTTCTTTCTTCCAAATCTTCTATCATTTTATCAATCGTCAACATAGAAGAAGATAAGATCCTTAAAAATCAGAGTTTATACAAGAACCAGCTTTCACCGGGGGGCAGCATGGAAAAATACAGAAATCCAACTCAGAATTTAATTCTATCACTCTTGTTTGCCTCTTATAATATAGACCAGTCGAAATACACAGAAGGAATAGATAAGCTGGAAGTCGTGATCCGGTACTTTCAGAATAAAAATGTTTTTTACTGGCAGGCTCCCAATTTATTGGAAAATATACCGGAAACCGGTTCTTATGATAAGCTTGTATTTGAAATGGTAAGCCTGAAGATGGATCAGCTCAATCAGATGTGGTCCTGTCTTGGATCCAGATATATCCCTTCAGTGCTGTATCGGGTACAGATGCTTTCCATTCAGGCAGAAGAAACTACATCAGATAAAATCATTGAAAAAGCTGATGTCAGACTTTGGGAAAACAATCCGCATGACTCTGCCGGACATCTCGAATCAGGTGTCTTCACCAAAAATGCCAATAACGAAATTATACCAACTACATAAAATTAATCATCATGAATATTAGTGCCATTAAAACCCCGGGAGTATATATCAATGAAATTGATGCATTTCCTCCTTCCATTGCCAATGTGGCAACCGCTATCCCTGCATTTGTAGGATTTACAGAAAAGGCCTCGCTGAAAAAAGATGCCGTGAGGATTACTTCGATGCTGGAGTATGAACAGATTTTTGGAGGAGCACCTGAGCCCAAAAGTATTACTGTCGTTTTAGACGCAAACAACCAGCCTACGGATGCCTGCAAAGTTGAAGAAAGCATCTTTAAGCTCTATAACAGTCTACAGCTTTTTTATGCTAACGGCGGCGGGGTCTGCTATATCGTTTCTATAGGAATCTATGATGATCAACCGGATTTTACAAGCGCCGGAACAAAAGATTTATTTATTGCAGGTCTGCAGTTATTAGAAAAGAAAGACGAACCTACTTTATTATTATTTCCTGATGCAGCGGGTTTATCAACAGCTAATTTACTGGGAATGGTTCAGGCAGAAGCATTAAAACAATGCAATAAGCTTATGGACAGGTTCAGCATAATAGATGTAAAACAAGAGGCAGATTTAATTCAGGACAGCGAAGATTTCAGAAATGAAGTCGGAAACCAGTTCTTAAAATACGGAGCAGCTTATTATCCGTATCTGCAATGTAATTTTCCGTATCAGTTCAGATTTCATTATATCAATGCGCAGGTGAACTTTTCAGACATCTATAAAAATGATGCTAAGATTGTAAAACTACTGAGTGATTTTCAGGAATTGTATTCGGAAATATATGATAACAGTTACGAATTTAAATGGAGCAGCCTGGATAAAGAAAAGACAACTGTTGAATTTGAAGACAATGATCCCGAAAAAACATTAAACACAAACGCCTATATCGATAAAATATGGAAGCTGTTGGCTGTTTTCAAAGAATTAAATTCAGTTACCAACGGCTCTTATAAGAGTTATCTTAAAGACATTGTCTCTGTTAATTTAAAAAAATATGCACAGCAGCTCTTTGATTTTAAAGGAGAATATGATACGCTGCTGGTGCAGACATTACCAAGCCTAGATATTGAAGCAGGAACTGCATTTGGAGACGTCACCCGAAATCTGACAAATGATGAAAAAACGCTTGTCAATAACACCTCTTTTGATACCATAATATGGGGAAGTTTAGCTATGGCTGATTCTTACAAAGACAAGCTGAACATAAAGTTAATTGATCAGGATGGCAATGAAATAAAAGACGGAGCAAACAGCTTGAAAATTATTAACATTCCTATTATTCAGGCTGAATTAGATAAAATACTGTCAAATGTTGTTCAGACGATGAATTCGGTATTGAGTGCAATTTCAAATTATATTCTGGAAGAAGAAAAGAAGCTGATCACCCAGCTGCCGTTATTCAAACAAATTACCGATAAATTATCCCAATTTATGAATACCGTTCCGCCTTCCGGAGCTATTGCAGGAATTTATGCTCAGACTGATGCTACCCGCGGAGTATGGAAAGCTCCAGCCAATGTAAGTATAAACGGAATCGTTGGATTAACGGATGATATTAACGACAAAGATCAGGAAGATATGAATATTCATGAAACCGGAAAATCCATCAATGCGATCCGAAAATTTACAGGAAGAGGAACTCTGGTCTGGGGTGCGAGAACGCTGGCCGGAAACAGCAATGACTGGCGTTATATCAATGTGAGAAGATTAGCCAATATGATTGAAGAATCAGCGAAAAAAGCCTGTATGCAGTTTGTATTTGAGCCCAATGTTGCTCAAACCTGGGTTAATGTAAAGGGAATGATCGAGAACTACCTGACCACTCTCTGGAATGATGGTGCTTTAGCCGGAGCAAAACCGGAGCACGCTTTCTTTGTAGCAGTTGGATTAAACCAAACAATGTCTGCACAGGATATCCTTGAAGGCAGAATGATCGTAAAAATAGGATATGCCCCTTCAAGACCTGCAGAATTTATCATTTTGGAATTCAAACAGATGCAGCAAAAATCTTAATTATTAATTCTAAAACTATACAACATGACAAGTACAGATTTTCCGCTACCAAAGTTTCACTTCAGTGTAGAATGGGGCGGCAGTAAAATAGCTTTTACAGAAGTATCCGGACTCAATAAAGAAATGGATATTATAGAACACCGGGTAGGATCAAGTCCTGAATTCTTTAAAAAGAAAATGCCGGGAATGCTTAAGCTCAGTAATATTACGCTCAAAAGAGGAATATTCGCAGGAGATAATGAATTTTATGACTGGTACAATACTGTTGCATTAAATACCGTGGAACGCCGTAACATCACTATTTCTTTATTAAATGAAAACCACGAGCCTAAAGTCGTATGGAAAGTAAAAGATTGTTTTATCGTTTCCTTAAAATGTACAGATATGAAATCTGATGCCAATGAAGCAGCCATAGACTCTGTAGAAATTGCCAATCACGGATTTACAATGGAGCACCTATAAATCTAAACATTATGTCTGACAGCAATCCCATTCCCGGTTTTTACTTTTCCGTCATCTTTGAATTATTGCCGCAATTCAGTATTGATACAAAATTTCAAAGTGTAAACGGATTGAAGGTTACGATGGAAACGGAGCCTTATACCGAGGGCGGACAAAATAAATTCAAACACAGCTTGCCGCTGCGTTCAGGATATCAGGATCTGGTTCTGAAAAGAGGATTAACTTCGGATATGTCTGGCTTATCCATGTGGTGTAATCAGGCATTGGAGGATTTTGTTTTTTATCCCGCCAACCTGGTTGTTTCCTTATTGAATGAAAAAGGAAATCCTCTGAAAGTATGGTATGTATCCCATGCCATCCCGTTGAGCTATGAATTCAGTGATTTTGATGCAGAACAGAATAAAATTGTGATTGAAACCATTACACTGAAATATAATTTTTTTAAAGAACTGCCGGTTCCAGGCTTTTAATACTTGAAAAATGGCTATTCAGATTAAAGAATTACACATCAAAGTGAAGATTGAAGAAGAGCCGGTAAATTCTACCCGTTCTGAGCAGACAGATCCTCTGAAGATGCAGGAACTGAAATCGCAGCTCATTAAAGAGTGTACCCGTGAAGTACTGGAAAAACTTAAAGAAAAAAAAGAAAGATGATACAGGCAGCATTGGGTATTATAGACAAAATGCGGATCGAAGTTTACGAGGATAATAAATATACCACCCCCAAAAAAAACATTTTCGTACAGCTCAATCCGGAGAAATATACCCGCAAAAACAATGTTACATTCTCCGAAGATCAGCCGATGGGAGCTTCAGCCAATAATCTCAGCTTCAGCAAAAGCCAGAGCGAAGAAGTGACTTTCGATTTTATTTTCGACAGTTCGGGTGTTGTACCGCCGGGAAAGATAAAAGACGGCAAAGGAGAGATGTCGTTACTGGATAAAGCAGGAGATGTTCTGGATGCACTTACCCCCGCCATTGTAAATCCTTTTGCAGAGGTAAAATCGGTGGAGGAGCATGTGGAAGCATTTAAAAATCTTACCATCGGATATAACGGAAAAACTCATCAGACCGCTTATTTGCAGCTTCTTTGGGGAGCATTCAAACTCCAGTGCCGCATGAAGAGCATGGATATAGAATATACGCTTTTCAGAAAAGACGGACGGCCGATCAGAGCTAAAGTTAAATGTGTTTTTAAGGCAACAGCAACACATCAGATCATGGTTGCAGAGCAAAATAAAACATCTCCGGATCTTACCCATCTTAAAACGGTGAGTATGAATGACAAACTGGTGCTTATGGCAGAAAATATCTATGAAAATCCTTCATATTATGTGGATGTAGCTCAGGTCAATAAGCTGTTAAGCTTCAGAAAAATAGAAACCGGGCAAAACATTTCGTTTCCGCCTATTAAATAAAATGATATGCCAGTTCAACCTTATATACCGACTGATGATCTGCTAAAACTGGAATTTTTAACAGATGGGAAAAATAACGGCCTTGACACGCTATTGAAAGATGCACAGGTGGCCTTTGAACTGAATAAAATCCCTTTTGCCAAATTTACTTTTATAGCTCCAAATCCTGATGTAGAAACTCCAGCTGGATCACCCACAGATCAGCTTAAAAAAGGACAGAAAATAGAAGTGAAAGTAACGGTGAATAAAAAACCTGAGACCCTGTTCAAAGGATTTATTAAGTCTGTTGAACGAAAAATCAGCGAAAGTGGAACTACCATAAAATTAGAATGTAAAGACGAGGCTTATCAACTGACTGAACCTTCTGAAAAACCAGATAACAGTACCGAAACTTTCAAAACAAAATTAGACGAATTTTTAAGTCAGGCCAATGTTGCCAATAAACTTCAGTCAAAAGGGCAAAGCTGGGAAAATGAAAAGATCACCCGTAATCTGCATACCCTTCCCTGGGATTATCTTGTAGGATTTCTAGATTCAGTTGGTCTGATGGTGAATGTAAGAAACGGGGAATTCAATGCTTTGGATATTTTAGAACCTGCTTCCGAAGAAAAGTATTGTGCAGAAAACGGAATCAATGTATTCTCATTTTCGTGCAGGGAAGATGAGACTAAAAAACTGAGCAAGGTGTCAATCGGCTATTGGGATCTTTCTTCTCAGGCTATGGAAAAAATTGAAACAGAACAGGAGGCTGAAAAAAATATAAAGACCCTTACCCTTAATGAAAGCCGGCTTTTAACCGCTACAGTGACAAGAATAGCAGATACATTTCTTAAAAAAAGCAGCCATACGGTAATTCAGGGTGAGCTTTTAACTTTCGGAAATCTGGAGGCTAAAGCAGGAGATTTCCTGAGCTGTAGTAAGGTGAATAAAGAAATTGATAAAAAGAAGTTGCTGATTGGCAAAGAGCACCACACCTTTGAAAATGGCAGCTGGAAAACCGAATATACTTTCGGAATAGAAACAGAACAGTCTTTTATTGAAACGAACTTTCCCTCTGTTCCGGCTCAACAGGCACAAACCGGGCAAGTCAATTCAGTAAGCGGATTACAGATTGGCGTTGTGACTCAGATTGAAGAAGATCCTGATAGGCAGTTCAGAATAAAAGTAAGAATACCCACACTCTCCGAAAAAGGAGAGGGGATCTGGGCAAGATTAGCCAGTGTATTTTCAGGAAAGAAAATGGGAAGTTTTTTAATTCCCGATGTAAATGATGAGGTTATTGTAGGATGCCTGGGAGATAATCCGGATACCCCTGTAATTCTGGGAAGTCTTTACAGCTTAAAGATTGAAATGCCGTTTCCCATTCAGAAAGAAAACTACATAAAAGGTCTGGTCACCAAAGAAGGGACTACCATACAGCTGGACGATGATAAAAAATCTATCGAACTCAGTACAAAAAAAGGGAACAAACTCCTGATCAGCGATGATAAAAAAGGCTTTGTATTGGAAGACCAGAATGGAAATAAGATCCTGATGAATGCCGACGGAATCACATTAGACAGCAGCAAAGACATCATTCTTAAAGCAAAAATGGATTTCAAAATGGATTCGGCAAAAGCGGCGCTTTCTGCGTCTGCCACAATGGATGTAAAAGGAGGAATCATAAAACTCAATTAATATGCCCGCAGCAGCAAGAACCAGTGACATGCATGTATGTCCGATGACTACAGGAACAGTGCCCCATGTTGGGGGACCCATTTTACCGGGAGGAAATTCTACTGTATTAATCGGAGGAATGCCCGCTTCGGTAGTAGGAGACAGTTGTGTTTGTACAGGGCCGCCAGATACCATCGTAAAAGGTTCGGCAACTGTACTTATTGGTGGAGTTCCCGCCGCAAGAATGGGAGATTCTACCGCACACGGAGGAGCCATTGTTTTAGGCTGTCCCACAGTAATTATAGGAGATTAAAAAAAATAAGCATGAAAACAGATGACTTTTTGGGAAAAGGATGGGGATTTCCTCCGGCTTTTAATAGCATCACAGGAACGGTTGAAACGGTTTCCGGTGAAAAAGATATTCAGGAAAGTCTGCAGATTTTACTGAGCACACAGCTTACAGAAAGGATAATGCGGTCAGACTTTGGCTGCGATCTCACACCGCTTCTGTTTGAAAATGTAACCGTAACGCTCCTCACAAAAATTAAAGGCATTATTGAACATGCCATTCTGAAATATGAGCCAAGAATAGATTTGAATGATATTTATTTTGGTTCAGAAACCAATGCTACACAGGGGATAATCAGAATTGAAGTTGAATACACCATCCGCGCTACCAACTCAAGACTTAATTATGTGTTCCCGTACTATCTGGAAGAAGGAACTTTTATAAAAATCTGATGCCATGGAAAACTGTTCTTCAAAAATATCAATCCATCAGGGAATGGGAACAACCCAAAATGCAAGGTTTTTAGCAGCCTTACAGCCCTCTTATTTTCTTCTGGACGAAAGAGAAGAAATAGACTATGTGGTATTGGCTCAGAAAATGTCTCACTACCTCAGTTATTTCAATGAATCCGATTCCCAAAACGAACAAAGTGACTGGTCACCGTTTTTTGCTGTTGAATCTACCGCGGTTTTAGCACAGATATTCAAATGGAATATAGAGGACTATGAGAAAAAATATGAAAATGAAAAAAAATCCATTGCATTAATCAATGATGATAAAGAACAGAAAAAACGGATCCTGAACATTTTTGAAAAAATCCAGGATGATTTTATCCGTCTTACCGATAAAGTAAACAGGATAGATGACCGCATCTCAATAAAAGAATTTTTAGTAAGCTCTAAAATAAATATCGAAAAGCAGCTGAATGAGATCCTTTTAAGAATCACAGAAGCAGGTTCAATACTTACCTTACTGCAGAGTTATCGGCTCGATAAAAATATTCAGCAGCTTTTCGGCTTGCTGCTGTACTGGAAAAACAGCACCGGAGAGGCCTTTGCACAGCAATTGGAAAATTACCCTTCCCATACACCGCATTATGCCTTATTTCTGGCCTTTTTAAAGCTTCTGGGCATTGCAAAAAAACACCTGAATGACTTTACCAAAAGACATCTGGACTTCTATTACAAAGATATTTTAAAGCTGCTTCCACAAAAGGCACAGCCTGATTTTGTTCATTTGCTGATAGAGCCTGCTGCCGATAAAGAAGCTTTCCTCTTAGCAAAGAATACCATTTTTTCAGCAGGGAAAAATTCGCAGGGAAAAAATAAATTTTATGCTTCTACTTCAGATCAGGTGATTAATGCTGTGAAAATTAAATATTTCCTAAGTCATCATCTTGTTCAGAATACCTGGAAAAAGGCAGATTTGCTTCCCTTAAACGCGGCTAACATTCCATTCTCAGCTTTTCCATCTTCCTCAGAAAAAACCGAAATCGGCCTTCTTCTGGCAAGCCCGTTATTCTATATGAAAGGCGGAACAAGAACCATTATTTTAAAATTTAACCCTCATAGCTTAGATCCCAATTCATTCGACTTCTGGATCACTGGCGAAAAAAAATGGATAGAAATTACTAAGGAAAATAAAGAATTGACTGAGGATGAGTACATTAAGCTTACTATTCCTGCTTCAGAAAAAGCGATTGTTCCGTTTAATAAAGAAATTCATACAGGAGAAGCTGTAGCCACATCACACCCGGTTCTGAAAATAATTCCCATAAATAATACCGAAAAAATTGACTGTAAAACCCTTGAAATAGGAATCAGCGTAAGCGGGCTTAAAAATTTAATTGTTGCCACCGATACAGGAGTTGTAGATATTAATAAACCTTTCAGGCCTTTTGGAGATTTTCCCAAAAACGGAAACGGCTTCATTATCGGATGCAACGAATTTTTCATGAAAAAAAGAGCCGCTGCCCGGTTTTCAATAGAATCGGATGCGCTGTCATCTGCTTTGTCTATTGGCTCCGTTACCTATACTTTATTTAACTCAAGTTTACTTAACACTAATTTACTTAATACCAATATCCAGACTTTTAATAAAATATCAGCCATTCAGCCGTTCGCAGATACCAATATGCAGGCATCATTTAACTATTCCGGCATTCAGGCAGCTGATTTTGTCAACTCTATGTATATCTCCCTCATCCATCATTCTAAATTATTGGTAATGAAAAATGGGCAGTTTGTTAAAAGTGATCAGACCAATTTCAATTCCATTTATACCAACAACAGTCCCGTAAGTGAATATTCAGAAGATACGGTTCCTGATAAAGAAAGTATTTCGGGATATATAAGAATTCAGCTGGATGATACTAAATATGAAGGTGAAAAATTTATGCAGGATTATATAGCGGCTGCGAAATTACCCAATCCTGTTTTGCCGGCAGTACCTGTTATTCAGTCGCTGAACATGGATTATTCAGTCACCGAAACATATAGTTTCAGCCCTTCAGATGATCATCTTAATGTATTGGAATATTATCATCTTTTACCTTTTGGCTATGAAAAATTAAACCCAAAATCTTCCTTATCCTTTATCCCTGATTTACCGGGCCAGGGAGAAATCTATATCGGATTTGAAAATGCACAGCCAGGAAACGGATTGAGCCTTCTTTTTCAAATGGCGGAAGGAACAGCTAACCCAAGAAAAGAACCCGCAGGAATATCGTGGGCATACCTATCAGAAAATCAATGGAAATCAATAAATTCACACGATATAGGAGATGAGACTCTTGGGCTTTTGCAATCCGGAATTATTAATCTCACCATTCCTGAGTTTGACAATACAAAAACAGTTGTGTTACCAGGCCATCTTTTCTGGCTGCGGATTTCAGTCAGTGAACTAGACAGAATCTGTCATTTTGCAGGCATACACGAACAGGCCTTAAAAGCCGTTTTATTTGATTTTGAAAATAATGGAAGCGGTTTTCTTGAAATAACTCCGAAAGAAACCATTTCAAAACTCTATCAGCCTGATTCTTCCGTGAAAAAAGTAAAACAGCCATATCCTTCTTTTGGAGGAAAAAGGCAGGAAGAAGACAACCAGCTCTATCAACGAAGCAGTGAAAGGCTGCGACATAAACAACGGTCTATTACTTCCTGGGATTACGAAAGGCTTATTTTACAGGAATTTCCGGAAGTATACAGAGTAAAATGCCTGAATCATTACCGATATGATTCCAAAAGTGTTTCCAATGTTTCTGCAGGATATGTAACACTGATTCCCGTTGCCAAATCACCCGGTTCATCCACCGTTTGGGAATGGAAGCCATTACTGAGCCTAAGCACTTTACAGCGCATTAAAAACAGGATTACAGAATGGTGTTCCCCTCATGTGCGGTTATCTGTAAAACCTCCCGTTTTAGAAAAAATACAGATCAGCTGTAACGTAAAATACAAAGACATTCCGGGTGCAGATACCCGTTTGTATGCCAAAATGCTGGCAGAAACAGTTAACCGCTATATCAGTCCGTGGGCGTACAGTGATCTTGATATAGATTTCGCAAAGAAAATAGAATTGTCTTCATTGATTCAGTTGATTGATAAACAGTCCTTCGTAGACTATATTATTGATTTTAAGGTCAATCAGCTTATTCTGGATGATGAAGAAAATACAGTAATAAAAAGACTCGAAGAAGTAAAGGAAATTGCTCCTCAGACAGACTATACTTTGTTCATTCCGAATGATTCCCACGAAATTAAAGAACTCCAAAAGAACTGCTAACCATGAATCCCGAATATTACATACCGTCAGAAAGAGTGCTGAAACCTTCGCAGGATTATGATTTTCTGCGAAAAGAAGGATTAAAGCATATCGAAAAGCTGGGAAATACTTTCTGGACAGATTATAACGCGCATGATCCGGGAGTCACCATTCTGGAGGTGCTTTCTTATGTGATCACAGAATTAGGATACAGAACAGATTTTGATATGAAAGATCTTCTGACCAGCTCCGGTGGGCAAATCCTGAACGGATCGTTTTTTACCGCAAGAGAAATAATGACCAATGCGGCATTAACGGAACTGGACTACAGAAAGCTCCTGATTGATATTGAAGGAGTTGCCAATGCCTGGTATCTGGCCTCACGAAAAGAAACCGATACATTGGGATATCATCTGCCTCATCCGGCGGAGCAAAAAGTATATATCAATGTTTTATCAGATAAATTAAGCTTTGAATCCAAGGATAAAAACAATAAATCGCTGGAGCAGCTGTCTGTAAGAGGTTTAAATAAAATCATAGTGGAGCTGGATGAAGATCTGGTTCTCGGAGATCTCAATACCACAGAACTTAAGTTTGCATTTTTAAGTTCCTCACGCTGGGTGCAGGTCAACATTACCCCTGATTTTTCTTCATGGAATGATCCTAAAGCATTCCTCCTGAGCAAAATGGATAAACCCTTCAAAATAAAAAATAAAAAAGTAGAAATAAAAAATAATACTGTCGTTGTTACTGTTGAAAGAACAACCCAGATCAATGATATTTTAAAATTTACGATAGAACCTTTTGATCTGAATGAACTTCAGTTGGTAAAGGACCATTTCAGTACAGAAAAGCCAATTTGTGAGTTCATTACTTTGATGAAAGACAAAAAAACAACCGTTGACAGAACTTTTAGAAATATTCAGCAAAAACTACATCAAAACCGAAATCTTACAGAAGATTTCCTGTGTGTTGAAACCATCAAAAGTGTTGAAATAAGCTTCTGCGTTGATGTGGAACTGGAAGCTGAAACAAATGCCGTAGAAGCAATGGCTCAGATCCAGATGGCGATTGAAAAGATCCTCAATCCTCCGGTTCGTTTTTACACGCTTTCACAATTAATGGAGCAGGGATTATCTTCCACTGAAATATTTTTAGGTCCCAAATTAGAACACGGTTTTCTTAATGATGATGAACTTCGGAAAGCCCGGCTTCCGGGAAGTATTCATGCTTCGGACATTATTGCTGCTATCATGGAAATTAAAGGTATAGCCTCTGTGGAAAACCTTCTGATGACTGCTTATAATTCTTTGGGACAGCCGATTACCGGAAGTATGAACCAAAAATGGTGTCTTCATCTGTCCGGAGAAGAGAAACCTTTATTTTCTGCCGGAAAATCAAAAATACTGCTGTTTCAGAAAAATATTCCTTTTCTCTTATCCGAAAACAGTCAGATGATGGTTGACCAGAAAGTACAGCAGCTTAAAGCCCAGATCAGAAATTACAAACTCTATTCTGTTCAGAGCGATTTGCCTGTACCCAAAGGACAGTTTTACCAATTGAATGAATATTACAGCATTCAGGAAGAATTTCCGGTGAATTACGGCTTGGGAGCTAACGAAATTTCAGATAAAGCTCCCGAAAAAAGAAAAGCTCAGGTGAAACAGCTAAAGGCATATCTCCATTTTTACGATCAGCTGCTGGCAGATTTTTTCAGCCAGCTGTATCAGGCGAAGAACATTTTAGGGACAGATCCCATATCATATACTTATTTCCCGAATTATCTGGATAAAAACCCGAAAACAGGAAAAGATTTCTATGCAAAAGAAGTGTACAGAACCGATTTTAAAAACGCGTTATTAAACGGAGAATCTGAGTTTGATATATCCCTGGAAGAATCACAAACGGTTTTTAATGACAGACGAAACCGGGCTTTAGATCATTTGATGGCACGTTTCAGTGAAAGCTTTAATGACTATGTATTTATGATGTACAAAGTAAGTCAGGATTCTGGAGGAATGGGAGAAATGTCTTTTCAGCCTCATGACCTGATTCAGGATAAAGAAGCATTCTTAAAAAATTATGCAGAAATAAGCTCCGAAAGAGGGCTGGGAATCGATTATCTCAATGCGAAAATTAATGGCGATGAGTTTAATTATCAGGACTTTTGGAAAGGCGACCACAGAGGAGGTTATGAAAAAAGGACAGCAAGATTACTGGGAATTAATAATCTCGGATTAAGAGATATTGCTACAGAAGATGAGGTTCAGACCCAATGGACACTACCTGTGAAAATTGATCAGAAGTCAGTAGTCTGTGAAATTGTTAAGCCTTCAGTAGATTTAGAAGAAAAATGGAAATGGACACAGCAGAATTTATTGAATACAGAGGTTTATTTCATTGATAAACGAACGTATACTGTTACGAATAAAATCACCAAAAAGAAAGAAAAAGAAGACCGCTTTTTCATCTATTTAGGCAATGATCCTAAAAAAATAGCGACCATAGATAAAACCTTCAAAAGCTATGACGAAGCCTCAAAATTTTTGTATCAGTTGATTCAGGCTCTGAATGAAGCCTATGAAAACTTCTACTGCCTGGAGCATATTTTACTCAGACCTTTTCCACCATTTAATCATGACGAAGAAGATCTACTGTCCGTCTGCTTAAAAGATGACTGTAAAGACGAAGCTAATAACGATCCCTATTCCTTCAAAGCAACCATCGTTTTGCCGGGATATTTGTCGAGATTTAAAAATATGACTTTCAGAAGATATGCAGAACAGATTTTCCGCCAGGAAGCTCCCGCTCATGTTTTATTGAAAATTTGCTGGGTAGGATATGAGGATATGCTGAATTTCCAGAAAGCGTATAAGAACTGGATAGAAAACTACAGACATTTCAGGCTTAAATACTGCAGTAAAACCTTAATTAAAAAAGACTTTTTCATTTTTAGCCAGCATCATAAAGAGCTGATAAAAAGACTCAGTGAGCTCAACACCATTTATCCCGAAGGAAATTTATATGACTGTAAGCTCAGCGAAACTACCAACCCGATTGTATTAGGTAACACCTCATTAGGAACTCTTTAAAATTTACTATCATGAAAACTCAAAATCCTTCCAAATATCCTGTTTTTGAAGCCGACCAGGTTTTAAGCCAGAAACACCTGAATCGCGCTATAAGTTACCTTGAAGAACAAGACCGGCTTACCCGGGTCGGGGGCATTGGTATTGGCATTGTCTGTGGTTTGGAAATTTCGCAGCCACAGCCCAATCAGATCACCATAAGCTGCGGTACAGCCATTACTTCATTAGGGTATCAGATCAATTGGGAAGAAAAAACCTTCAGCTATTATCATCCCATAGAACTATCTGCTGATTTTTTAGCACCGAAATTTAAGGATGGAGAATATCTGGATCTTACCTTACCTCACGCCCAGAAATATGAACCATTAAAAAATTCCATAGAGCTTTTACCTACCAATACACTGGAAGTAGACAGGATAGCCATTCCGGATCATTTTTTCAAAGATAAAATAGTTATTCTCCTTCTGGAAACCTCACTGATTGACGAGAAGAATTGTGTGACAACCAACTGTGATGATAAGGGAAAAAGAATAGAATTTAAAATAAGACCATTATTGGTTTCAGTGAATCAGTTAAACGCTTATCTGTTTCCGGAATATCCGGGAGCTGTGAATCTGGAGAAAATTTCACTGCCGAGATATAATATTCCTTATAGTCCGCTGGTAACAGGTTCCGATGTTTTAAATGAATTTAAAAAGAATCTGTCTGACTCCGTAATAAGCAATATTTCAGATAAAATAAGTCTGGCTTACAAAAAATACCAGGCAATAATCAGCAATACCGTTGATTTTAATATCCTGGATAATCCGAAAACCACTCTGGAAACCACTATTAATGCCCATAAAAACAGTATCAATGTTCAGTATTTATGGGATTGGATATCAGATATTGCTTCTGCCTACAATGAAATCATAGGATTTAATGAGCAGAACCCGTCCCTGTGTTGTGTGGATGAAACCCTGTTTCCTTTCCATGTTGTATTAGGACAGGTGGAAAATAATGGCCTGAATTACAGAACTCCGTTTTTCTCAACCCAAAATACGTCTTTAAAAAACATCCGGAAAAGAAAAGAGCTGTCCCTGTTGTTTCAAAGGCTGGTTCATTTGATCAGATTCTGGAAAATACAGAATAACGGAATCAAAGTAACGCCTTCTGTTTATGGAGATATTCCGCTTTCCAAAAAATCAATTCCCTATTATTATGACCATATTTTAGAACTCAACAGAAAATGGAGTCCTGGAAAAACAATTAAAAATAAAAATAACGAAATTCTTTCCTATCATTCGGAAACTACCAATTATACCCATTTGGATACGGTGAAAAAACCTTTGCTTTATGATCTTGAAAAATTTAATTTTTTCAATATTGAAGGGCATCTGGGCAGAAAATACACCGATGTGGCGGAAGAACTGAATATTCTAAAGAACAGCTACAGCCTTCCCTTTAAAATCACGGCTTTGAATGCTACGGATTTTACAGGGAAAATACTGGACATCTCAAAATTTGAAGGGAGATGGGATGATCTGGAGACCGATTATGATCTGGCCAGAAAAAGATTATATAATATCACAGAATTTGTGGTTAACTGGATTACGAATAATAAAGTAACCCTGGTAAAGCAAAAATTATTGGCGGCAGAAAGCATTGATAACTTAAAAAGCATTTTAAGCCAGATTAAAAACCTGCTGCCGAATGATTTAAAAGATTTCCTTCCCAATTTTGTTAGCTTTAATCAGGTTTTCAAACAGCTGAACCAGACTTTCCTCATTCACAGATGGTGTATTCAGTTTACAAAACCTACTTTATCAACGGCAGCCGAAGATCTGATTGACAGATTTGATGATATTAATGAACTCTTCTTAGAAGATCCGTTTGCCGTAATTTATGAGGAAGCCCAAATCCGATGGCAGAAGATTTACAAAGATATTTTCTTCTCTACTTTTATTCAGAAGCATCCGGGAATAGAGCATAAAGCCGGCGTTACCAAAGGCGGAACCTTTATCCTTGTCTATGTAGATTCCACCATTTTTAAAGCGGTAAAACCAATCCTGCCTTACACTCAGCTGCTGACTTTGCTCACCAGCTATCAGGAGAATTTTACACAGGTTCCGGTAAGTATAAAACAGGAAATTAAAGCGAGCATCAATTTTAAAGATTATACCACCCAGATTATTGCTCCACCCATAGAAGAGCTCGATAAATGCAAACAGGAAACTGAAAACATCAAAGCCAATATCCTGAAACTGGCGGACCTTAATATGTCTCCGGCCTACACCAAAGAGATGAAGACTTATTTATTGAAAAATCTGTCTCATGCCATACAGTTTCAGGTAGGTACCTCTTCAGATATTCCCAATCAGCAATTGGTGATCGCAGATTTTTTCCTTCCTTATCTCTGCTGTGGAGAAGGCAGTGCCATTGAGATTAAAATTGAAAAAACCGAACCTCTATCTATTGCATTGAAGACATTACAATACTGCAACACAGACGATAAAGAATATGAAATTATCATAAAAGGAAAATCTGGCGGAACTTTTTCAGGCACGGGAAAAGGAGCGGTAGTTCAGAAAAGTGATAAATACTTTTTAAAGCCTGGCCACACTTCCATCAAAAAAGAAGGAAAATATACCTTACAATATGAAAGTGAAGGGGAACTGAGCAACACCTTAGAAATTGAAATTTCTGAACCTAAAAATATAACCAATTGGAATGCAGTAAGAAATTCTCAGAATGCAGCAGCTTTTGAACTGATCAATGCAGACCAGGAGGATAAAAAGCAATATGAGATTGATTTTGGAGATCAGTCAGACAAAATAACGACCGATAAAAAAGTAGTGGCACACACTTTCCCGTTCAACGAAAAAGTGAAAATGTTTACCGTAAATATTAAACAGCTGGGCGGAATCTGCCCAAATACACAACAAATCATCGTGAAAGTCGGAGATTTTAATTACCCTGATTTTAATGATAAAGATTTTGATACTCAACAATAATAATCACAACTAAAAACAAAGATCATGGCAACAAGAGCGCAGGTAGAAGCAAAAATAGCAGGAATTACCGATGGAGGAAACAACACCGCAGCAGAAGTACGGGCTGTACTTACTGATTTATTGAATTATACAGAAAATAATCTGGAGGGTTTTGAAATAGCTCCGGATACAATAATAGATACTAAAACTTCACGATATTTTTATTCATTTAAGGGAGTGAAAAATTATTCATGTAGTTTATATTTTATTTTTCATAAAGTTCGGGAAGGTGAAGGAAACCAGATTAAAATTGAATTAACAGAAGAAGAGTATAATTTACTTTCAGGTTTTATACCTCTTTATATGTATTCAGGAAAAGAGAAAAGATATGATCTCTTAGTTTTTAAAGTTCCAATTGTTGTATTTGAAAAAATTGACGAAACTCCCTTTACAATTGCCCTGACTATTGAAACTGATAAAATCAAAAGATATTTTGTTGTCATAGGTCTGTCACTGAATGACAATAATGCATTCGTTTCAACATCTATCGCTTTAAATTATAAAGAAAATACGATTATAAATGATATGTATTTAAATACTAAAAATAAAAAAGATGCTACCAGGGTTGCCAATGAGGGTGAAAATATACTCGATGCTTTTATTAAAAAATAATTTTAAATACTATGCACCTTCTTCAAAAACATACAATAGATATTCAATGCAGCTCTTTATCATTAGGAAAAGAGGTCCAAAATACTTTATCTGATGTGTTGGAGAAAGATTTTTATCCGAAACTGGAACTCATTTTAAGCCGGTATTCAATAGAAAATTACGAATGGGAAATAGAGTGTTTATCAGTAGATCTTCCGGTAATTTCCCCAAAAGACTGGGAAAAAGAACTTGTAGCCCAGACTTTATCCCGGATTGAAGAATATCTCAAAGATCATTTCCCCGTTTTGGAATTGAATGCATCAGAAGAAAAATTAGAAAACTTCGGATGGGAATCACAGGGAAAATATGCTGAGACGCTATTTTTTGATTATTTAAAAACAGGAATGATCAGAGAAAATTCATACTCGAAAAATATAGATGAAATTGTTGAGGCAGTTGAAATTTCCAAAGAATTTATTAGAAAAATCATTGAACTTTTCTTTGAAAACAGAAATACAATCATCAGGTATTATTTTAACACGAACGATTCTTTTAAACAGAGAATAAGCACTGAAATTTCAAAGTATTCAATGACTGAGTCTTTAATCATTTTTTTTAGTTCACCATTGAAATTTTCTTCAGTAGAAGAGCTTCAGGCCTGGATTGAAAGCTTGGAATTATTTTCTGAAACCCCGAAGAAAAAAGACTTTCCGTCCAATGAGCGGGAGAGTGCTGAAAGTTATAAAAAATCAGATCAAAAGGATCCGGAAGAAAATAAGAAAAATAAAGAAGAACGAATTGACAACCAGCATGAAAAATTACAAAATAAAGGCTTGAAAAAAGAACAGAATAAAAATCAAAATTCCGGTACACAGAAAAGTACTGGTAATGTTGATAAGGAAAACAAAGCAGCTGTTCGTGATGTTTTAATCAATAAAGAGCCAGGAACCGGTAAACTGGTTTTACCGTCTTCCGGCATCTATATAGACAATGCCGGACTGGTTATTCTGCATCCGTTTCTTCCCAATCTTTTTCAAAAACTGAATTTGTGTGAAGAAGAAGTCTGGAAGAATAAACAAAGCCAGCACAAAGCCGTTTTATTAACCCAATATTTAGTTACGGGGCAGGAAGTTTTCTTTGAAAATGAACTGGTTTTAAACAAATTGATGTGCGGTTTTCCCATAGAAATCGTGGTCAATACAAAACAAAAGATCAGCAGGAAAGAGAAAGAAATCTGTAAAGATTTATTATCCGCTGTTATTGAGCATTGGAATGTACTGAAAGGTACATCAACAGAAGCGCTCAGAGAAACTTTTTTACAGAGAGCCGGAAAGCTGTCGGTATCAGAAACTCATTCTGCAGAGCTTTGGGTAGAAGAAAAAGGAGTAGATATTTTATTAGACAGCTTACCATGGGGAACAGGGATGATCCGGACCCCCTGGATGGAAGAATTTCTGATGGTTTACTGGAATTCCTAGCCAGCAGTGAAAATGGAATGAGAAAACGAAAATAACCTGAAAATCAATTGAGATGGAACAAGCTGAAAAACAGAAACAGACAGGCCCGAAAACTCAGAACAGCAAGAAAAATTCTTTTTTTGCCAAGAAAAGCTCACCCTTAAAAATTGCTTCTAAAAATGATCCTAAGGAAAAAGAAGCAGATTCTGTTTTGAGTTCACTCGAAAAAAATAATTCTCATTTATTTTCATCCCATAATGAAAGCCGGATCAACAGGAAAATCAAAGACGAAACCAAAGATGAAAATGATGACTTTGATGCTCCTGAATTAGTAGAAGACGTTTTGCAGGAATCAGGCAGTAATTTACCTGATGAAGCCATACGTTATGTTGGACGGTATTTTTCTTATCATTGGTCAGATATAAAAATCCATACCGACAGAAAAGCGAATATAGCAGCAGAAAGCATCAATGCGAGGGCATTTACCTATAAAAATCATATTGTTTTTAATGTTGGAGAATTTAATATGAATACCGTTCAGGGAAAGAAAATTCTTCTCCATGAAATCATCCATGTCATTCAGAATCATTCTGCAAACAATAAGATTTACAGATACACTATTGAAAAAAATGAAGACGGAACCGTGAAAGAAGCGCCGGCAGGAGAGTTGATCAACATTAATGTAACAGACTTTGATCTGCCAAGAGACAAAGGCAATGTAAAAGATAAATATGATGCCTATGTCGGACAGCTTTTTTCGGTGGTTGATTTAAGCAATGCCAATAATAAAAGAACATTTCATGATACAAGACGCCAAGACCTGGTGAATAAATGGAAAACTAAAGTGACCTGGGATAATATAGACGCCACCCAGCTTGATAAAGATCAGAAGAAATTGTATTATTCTGTAAAAACTTCTTTAGATCAGAAAGACATCAACGATGGAGCTGAAATTTATAAAAAATGGACAAACAATATCGATCATATTATTGAATTACAGCTAGCGGGAAGTGATGGTATAGACAATCTGCAGATTTTGCCCAGTGATCCTAACCAGAAATCCGGGAGGGCAATCAATGAAACAATCGGAAAGATTACTGAAGAATTTAAAAGTGCTAAACCCGCCAATTATTATAAAACATCAACCCAGCAGCTGAAAGTCAACATTCAGTCGGTTGCTTTTACAGGAACCGCTTTTCCGGATATCAACGGGATAGAATTTCCTCTGGAAACTAAGCTGCAGGCCCTGAAAGGGAAGAAAGAGATTAAAAAAGGCAAATTACAGTTTAAAGCAGGAGCCAATCCTGCCGATGCAGAGGTAGAAGATGAAAAGCTTAAACAGGATAAATTTGACGAACTGACACCTTCTACGATTAACAAGAGTTTTGCAAGGTTTATTCCTCTTATTCTTATTAAAAATATAGGTAAAAAAGGAAAAGAATTTGAAAGCAATTTTAACCCTCAGACGGGAACCCGGAAACTGCCTATTGAGATGCAGAGCAATTTAGAAAATTTTAATTTAAAGGCAGATGCAGAAAATAATTTAAAATTTTCACCCGCAGAAAAAAAGACTAGTGCGATTAAATTTTATTACCCCTATTTAAGCCCCGGTAAAATCACTTCATTAAAAGAAACCAATGGAGAAATTTCCGGAACAGCGAAAATATTCCCTACCGTTAAATTTATCAAAGAGCTGGATATTTATTTCTCTAAAGATGAGTTTAAAATAGCCAAAGACATCAAAATCACATCTCCCATCAAAGGCTTAAAGGTTACAGAGTCTAATATTTCATTGAACCTTTTCCCCGATTTTCAGGTTCAGGGAAGCATTTCATTTGCGGTAGGTAACGAGAAAAAGCCTCTTATGAAAGGAAAAATAGATGCCGGGGTAGATACTTCAGGATTTTTTGCCAAAGGAGATGGCGAGTTTTTTATCCCCAATGTAGACGAAGCCAAAACAAAAATTGAATATAAAAAAATAGATAACAAATATTCTTTGCTGGCCAGTGTCAATGCAAAAATAACCTCAAAAAACAATAAATTCTTAAAAGGAGGAAACATTGAAGCCACTTACAGAGACGGAAAAGTGGAAGCCACAGGAAATATAGATTTAGATATTCCGCGTACTAAAAATACAAACATAAAAGTACAGTATGCCAATAATAACTGGTTAATCAAAGGAAAAACAACAATTTCTGTTCCTAAAATAAATGATGTAACCTTAGATATTCTTTATGATTTAAATAAAAATAAACTTACCGGAACCGGAGAGTCAGGCTTTACATACAAATCATTTAAAGGGCATATTAAAATAAAATATGATGACGGAAAAATTTCAGGAGATGGAACCCTGGATGTCACTAAAGGAAAAATAAAAGGAAATGCCAAAGTAAAACTAAGCCCCAACGGTAACCTTTCAGGAGAAGGAAATATTACGGTACAGCTGAAAAAAGATATTGAAGGAACAGCCGGAATTATTTTTGATGAAAACGGCAAATTTACGGTAAAAGGAAAGATCAAAGTACTGAAACCTTACACTTTATTTACCGGTAAAAAATTCGAAAAAACACTGTTGAATCAAGCGAAAAGCTTTCCATTACCAGGAGTTTCAGCAGGACCTATCGGCATACAGTTAGAAATAAAACTCGTTTCCATGTTCAAAGCGGGAATAGGCCCAGCAGAACTCAGAAACATTGAAGTGGAAGCCCAGTTTAATCCTTTTGAAGATGATAAAAATCCGTCCTTTAAATTTTCTACTACTTTGAATATTACTGCATTTGCAGAACTCTCAGCTTCTATTCAAGCGAGTATTGTGCTTGATGCGCTTATTGCTAACCTTAAAGGGGGGATAAGACTAACAGGAATTATGAGGCTGAATGCCGGGGTGAATTCAACACTAACGTTGGAGTATGCTAACGGAATATTTGTTGTAAATTCCAATCTGGCTGCCCTTTTAGCCCTAATTTTACTCTTGAATATAGAAGGGGTTGTAGAAGCTAATGTAGCAGGAGGCTACCTTGGGCACTGGGAAAAAAGCTGGCTGCTTAAACAGTTTTCTTACTCACCTCCGGGTCTCAATGTTGGAGTAAGCCTGCCCATCAGGTATGCTTCAAATGAACCGTTCAAATATCCGTCTATTAATGATTTTAAGATCATCGAACCTAAACTGGATTCAGAAAGCATGACCAAAGATACGGTAGGTAAAACAGGAGATGAAAAAAAGAAATAGTCTTGAATCCTGTATAATATAATGCTGGAAACTCACCAACAAACAACAAAAAAATGCCTTTTAAAATATTAAAATCCTATATTATTCAACAGCTTCTTTCTTTGGAAGACGCTCAGGAAGAATATGATTTCGGGAACTCATTTTCAGATGTTTTGCAAAGAGAGATCATGCATGAAGAAGCTGTGATCCTATTAATCGCATTGGTTCCTCACATATTGCCCCATTTTTTTGATGACATCATTAAAGAAGTTCATCCAGAAGGAGGGGAATTTCCCGAATTGGGAGGAATACGCTTAGAAAACCATAGAGGAATGATGCCAACAGGAGAAACAGTACAATATATTTTAGCGAATGATAATATTGAACAGCGTTTAAGAATTCAGCAGTTTTTTGAAACTTCTCATTGGTTTTTCAAAGATCAGATCCTTGCCTTGGATTTTGTAAAAGAAGGTGAGCCTTTAATGAGTGGAAGACTTATTTTAAAACCTGAAATAGTCCATTTATTATTATACGGTGAAAAATTAAAACCTAAATTCAGTCCGGATTTTCCTGCGAAAGAGGTGTTTACTTCCTTAGAATGGGAAGATCTTGTAGTTAGTCCTTCAATACAGGATCAGATTCAGCAGATGAGACTCTGGGTAAAACATCATCAGATATTGAAAGAAAGCTGGGGAATGGGTAAGCATATTCTTCCGGGATACAGAGCTTTGTTTTACGGGCCTTCCGGAACAGGGAAAACATTAACGGCTGCTTTATTGGGAAAAGAATTCGGCAGGGAAGTTTACCGGGTAGATTTGTCGCAGATTGTTTCAAAATATATTGGAGAAACAGAGAAAAATCTGGAAAAAATATTTACACAGGCAGAAAATAAAAACTGGATTTTAATTTTTGATGAAGCAGATGCGCTCTTTGGAAAACGTACCCAGACCAAATCTTCCAATGACCGGTATGCCAATCAGGAGGTGAGCTACCTGCTCCAGAGAGTGGAAAACTTTAACGGATTAATCATTCTCACCACCAATTTTAAAAATAACATAGATGATGCTTTTCTCAGAAGATTTAACTGCTTAATTCAATACAGCAGACCCGATATAGAAGAAAGAGCCTTATTATGGAGAAAAATCATCCCGTCATATATTCCTTTGGAAGACCCGGATATAGTATATAAAATTGCAGAAAAGTATGAATTAACGGGTGCTCAGATCGTTTCTGCCATTGCTTATGCTTGCCTGCAAGCCATTGATCAGAATGATTCAGTTCTTAAAAATGTATTCCTGGTAAAAGGGATTGAAATTGAATTTCAAAAAGTAGAAAAAACATTTAATCATTTATCCGATTAAGGCGATGACTTCCCACAATTTATTCTTTCACGTCATCATCTTTTTGGTCAACCATGTTTTTAATAATATTTTTCAGCCTCTGGAAAGTAAATGACCCCAGAAGCAGGAGAACCCCCAGGATGATAAAAGCTATAATTCTCGATACATTGTCCATTTCCCAGACATCATGACCGTAAAGTTTTAAAATCATGATTCCAATGAGAGTAAAACCGATTTTATTGTATTCGGAACTATTTCTTCTCAGACCGGTGTAAATGAAAATACAGGCAAGAATAGTCCAGATAATGGGAAGATAGAGCATGCTGAAATGTTCTTGTGCTTCATAGGAACGGGAAAGATCCCGCACAGTTCCCAAAATATAGATGTGATACAATCCGCAGCTTACTGCAATAACGAGAGTGGCCGAAATAACCCAGTAAGACAGTTTTGTTTTATAGAAACCTGTTTCAGGAGCAGCATTTCGGTAGATATAAATCAAGGGGATCCAATGCAGGAAATGGATCAGATAAAACCCGTAAGTAAGTTTCTTTTGCAAAACCGCAGTTACTACCGCTGACATAGAAAAAGAAGCTTGGGCAGCCAGAAGAAAAAGAAACAGATAGATCATTCCGGTCTGAATATCCTTGTCAATATCCAGTTTTTTTCTGAATAACAATAAGACGAAAATATAATAAATGCTGAACAGAAGCCCGGTGCTGGTAATCGCAGCCCATGGCATATCAGACATGTGATAAGTGATTTCGAGAAGAAGAGCAATATAGATAATACCATAACTTGTCAGTGCAAAAACATTTTCGAAAAAAGGGTCAGCCTGTTTTCCTTCCTGGCGGGTATTTTTTAGCAGAAACAGATTGATGATGGTTGAGGTAACAGTGACGAGACTCGTCAGAAATACCGGATTGAAAACAATGCTCATCGTACTGTTATTAAAGTAGGCTGACCAGGTCGTGATCTGCGCGATAATCACCAAAGGAAACAGAATATAAAAGCAGGTTTTGAAAATTCTGTGCCCAGTTTTTTTCCAGATAAAAAGCAGTAAAGTGGCTTCTATGGCCCAAACACTGGTGATAAGATGTGTTTTAAATTGAACAGCAATGGCCAGAGTGATGAGACTGATCGTAATTCCTGCAAAAACAGAATAAGCAGTACCAAAGCTTTTCTTTCCATATTCCCTGAAAAGCAAAATACCATTTAAAAGAGCAAAAACAATCGGGAAAATAATAGCAGGTTCATAGTGTAACTCATTAAAAATATAGATGAGACCCGTAAGACTGGAAAAGTTAATTAAAACAAGCATCAGTATTCCGGACACCGCCAGCGTATTTTTCTTAAGATATTCCTGAAGGGCAAAAATGTAAAAAATAATATAGCTGATCATATAAAAGACAATGCTCAACAGCTCAGGATGATCAGTAGTCCAATAAAAAAGATAGATACTGGTGAAAATATAAGCTGTCCATCCTACACTTTTCCAGTGCTTAAGAAAAACCACAGCAAGCATTCCTGTATTCAAAAGACTGAGATACGTAAAAAGGAAAGGGTAGTTGCTCTGGCCTGTACTGATCATTAAAGGAGCGGAAAAACCGCCAATCATTGAAAAAATAATTAGTATTTCGCTGTTATAGCGATAGGAAAGCAGAATAGACAGCAGGGTGATCAGTGAGGTGATGATAAATGCCGTATTCTGTGAAAAGAGATGGTATTCCCTGAAAGCAATCGTTGTTGTGAAATAGAGAACAGCAATTCCCCCACCCGTAATGATGGAAGCAAAAACAGCGTAGTTCTTTTTGAGTAAATGGCCGGTGAGCATTATTCCTGCACCTGCACCAAATCCGATAAGAGTTCTTGCAGTCTCTCCAATCCAATTCTTGTCAATAGCATATTTTACAAAATAACCAATACCAAGAACCAGAGTGAAAATTCCGAGAATCGTCAGGATATTTTGTTTTAAAAAATCAAAAACAGGAGCAGTCCAGTCTTTTCTCGGAAGGGAAGGAGTTTCTTCTGTTTTAATTTCTTGTAATTCCGTATTTTTGGGCGTTTCATATTCCCTGACCTGAGGAGTTTCGGTCGTGACATTCTGTTTCTGAGTATCAGCGGCTGGCTGGGATGGTTTACCAAGTCTGGAACTCAGCTCACGAACCTCATTCTCCAGTTTTTTAATTCTGGAACTCAGGCTGACAAAAATACAAATGCCGGCGATAATGATTATAGTCAGGAGAACTGTTTCACTCATCGTTTAGCTTTTATCAGATATAAAGGTAATGTTTATGATCCTGATACCAAAAATTAATCCATCACTGTGGACGTGATGGATTAACCGTGTTGAGTAATTAAATTGTATGTTGATTAATTTGATACTTTATAGATATAAAAGTTGCCGACACTTGTTCCTAATACGTTGGCACTCACGAAACCTGATCCTGTAATGCCAAAGGAAACTCTATCGTTGGCTTGGAAGCTGTAAAGAGATGACACTTCGGCTTCAGAAATGGTCAAACTGAGTACAAGCGGAATAGTTATACCATTGAATGTACGGTTGTCTATAAGAGTGGCAACACCACTTCTTGTTCTCAGGATTCCAATTCCCGGACCTGTGGTGCCAAGGACTTCAGCCTGTACTCCAGCTCCGTAACGAAATGAAAATCCCACCTGATAAACCCCTGTTGAAGGAATGACATAGGAGTAATCCGTATCAGAGAATAAGGTACCGCTACCTATATTTCTTTCTGCAGCTAAGAAGTTGATTACCTTGAAATCTGTAGGGAAAATCTGTAAACTCAGAAGACTGAACCCTGTGGTTTTTTTTGCTGCAAATACAGTTGGGTTGGAAATAGAGTTAAAAAGGACTTGCGGGTCAACTTTGGATACCTGGGCACTTCCCTGGTTAAGAGCAAGAATGTCGTAGCCGGGTAGAGTAGCGGATGCGGGAATATCCCTTACTTTTACAGTTCCGTTAACATCTAATGTGGCAGAGGGAGTAGCTGTGTTTATCCCAACTTGGGAATATACGCTGATAGCAGTTAACGCTAAAGCTAAGCTGTAAATTTTAGTTTTCATGAGCAAATTTTTTTAATTAGTTTTCATTTTTACATAGAGTGAAAAATGCACTATGTTTTGTGATATATTTAAAGGTATGCTAAATATACTATTAATTTTTTAAACATATATTTATATATTGTTAAAATTTTACACATAAAGTAGTTATTTATTTCTATTCAAAAATAAAAATCTCTGTATCTTAAGGATAATCAGAGGTTAGTTTATGATAACTGGAATAATGGAAAGTGGAGTAATTTCATTGTTTTGTGATAAAATAATGCGGATATAAGGACAATGACCTTGCTTTATAGATAGATAAAGGTGAAAAAATCATATGAAAATTCCCCAAAAATGATACTTCCGGGCCCGAATTGTGCCAAAATCAAAAAAAAACACTGCCGGAAGGCAGTGTTGATGGAGTAATTAAGGTGTATTTTTAGCTCTCTAAAAGGTATTCATTATAACTTCCAAGGAAATCAACTTGAGCGTTGATAGATTGAAGCTCCAGAAGAATATTCTCATGTAGAATACTGTTCCACCGGCCTTCTACATTAATAAAGAAAAAGTAATTACCGAGCCCTGTTTTTAACGTTCGGGATTCAATCTTGCTGAGGTTCATTTTTCGCCAGGCAAAAACAGAAAGAACCTGATGAAGTCCTCCCGGATGATCTTCAGGCAGATTGATCAGCATACCGGATTTCTCTCCAAGAATTTGTAATCTGTCATTTTGATAGTTGTTCTCTTGTTTGGAGATCACAATAAACCGGGTATGATTCTGTTCAAAATCCTGAATATTTCTGTTAATGATTTTCAGTCCGTATAAATTGGCTGCAAACTGATTGGCTACAGCTGCAATCCTTAGATCTTTATTTTCGGAAACATATTTTGCCGCCGCCGCTGTAGAAGAAAAATCCTGCCGCGTCACATCTTTATAATAGGTATCCAGAAAATGAAAGCTCTGGGCCAAAGCCTGTGGGTGGGAATGGATCTTTTCTAGATTCTCTATGCTGTTCTCCGGATGAATCATCAGGTGGTGGGCAATAGGCATTACCGCTTCTGCTTCTATTTTAATGGAAGGTGTTTTATATAAATAATCCAGCGTCATGGAAACAGTTCCTTCAATAGAGTTTTCCAATGGTACAACAGCTTTTGAAACTTCTCCCTGGTCTACCGCTCTAAAACAGTCTAAAATATTAGCCTGCGGAAGTAATTCTTCATCCGGGAAAAGCTGTGTGGCTGCAAGCTGTGTAAAACTTGCATGAGGCCCCAAAAATGCAATCTTCATATTAATATATAAGGTATAATTAAAAATACAAATGCAAAGGTGCAAATTAATTTCAGAAAAGAGTTCAATGTTGAATAGGTAAATTTAAATGTAAGACCAGGATGATATACCTTTTTTCAATATTGTAATTATCCTGATCTTCCTTGATCTGTAAATTATTTCCAATTGGCCTCAATCAATTCCATTAAAGCATCCGGACACTTGATGATTTTATTTGTTTTTGCATCCAGAAAGAAAAGAGTAGTGGAGGCTTCTGTGATTTTTATCATCTCTTCATTGTAAATTTCATACTCAAATTCAATTCTTACCCCGGGAATTTTTTTTACATAAGTATGAATTTCTAATTTTTGATCATACAAAGCTGGTCTCAAATACTTAATTTTGTACTCTGAAACAGGAAGCCAAATTCCTTGGTTTTCAATTTCATCGTATGACATTCCTATGCTTCGGAAGAGTTCTACCCTTCCAATTTCAAAGTACTGCGCATAGTTGCCGTAGTAGACATATTTCATAGGGTCTGTTTCTCCGTAACGTACTCGTATTGAGTGTGTTGTGTGTATCATTTTTAGTAATAAATTATACATACAAATATATTTTTAAATAATCAATACCCGCAATATTTTTTTTTAAAAAGAAAAAATTGGACCTTTGTCTTCCTTCTAAAAACAGTACTAACAAAGAATTAATCGGGGCAGAATAATGGATGAAAATTTAATGATGATATGGCAGAAATGCCTTCAGTTTATGCGGGATAATTTAAACGCTGCTGAAGATAATTCTGATCTGAAAAAACTTGAAAAATCTTTCGATATGTTATTTGATAAGGTTCAGCCAATTTCATTGGTGGCGAATAACCTTACACTGATCGTACCGAGTGATTTTTACAAGGAATACATTGAGGACAATTACCTGTCCCTGCTTTCTGCTGCCCTGAAGAAAAATATTGGAAAAGGAGTAAAACTATGGTATTCAGTAATGGAAAACAGACCGAAAGGTCAGGAAAAACCAGTTACCATGAACATCAAGGGACAAAGCGTTCCTACTCCTAAAACTCAGGAAACAATGCCACAAGGATTTTCAGCAAATATTGTAAACCCTTTTGTGGTCCCTGGAATAAGAAAAGTAAATATAGACTCTAATCTGAAACCGGATTATTCTTTTGATAGTTATGTAGAAGGAGAAAGCAATAAATTTGCTGCTACTGTAGCAAGATCTATCGCTAAAAGACCAGGAGCAACTGCTTTCAACCCATTATTTCTTTATGGAGGGTATGGAGTAGGGAAAACCCACTTAGGCCAGGCTGTTGGTCTTGAGGTGAAAAATCAGTTTCCGGATAAAGTTGTTCTTTACCTGTCTTCTGAAAAATTTATCCAGCAGTTTATTTCTGCTGCCAAAGCACATAAACAGACAGAATTTGCAAATTTCTACCAGATGGTAGATGTTCTGATCATTGACGATATCCAGTTCCTGTCCGGTAAATCTGCCACGCAGGACAGCTTCTTCCATATATTTGACCACCTTCACCAGAACGGAAAACAAATTATTCTTACTTCAGATAAAGCTCCGGCTGATATCATGGATATTCAGGACAGAATCGTTTCCCGTTTCAAATGGGGACTTTCTGCAGAGATTAAATCTCCTGATTTGTCTACAAGAAGACAGATCATTGAAGATAAATTAAGCAGAGACGGAATCGTTCTTCCGGGAGATATGCTTGATTTCCTTGCCGCTGAAGCAAAAACAAATGTAAGAGAGCTGATCGGGGTAATCAATTCCGTGATTGCTTATTCTACAGTATATAAGAGAGATCTGAGTCTTGAATTGCTGAAAGAAACAATCAACAGAATCGCTGCTAATCAGAAGAAAGTCATTAACATTCCTTATATTCAGGAAGTGGTATGTGACTATTTCGGAATCAAAAAAGAACAGCTTCTTTCTAAAACAAGAAAAAGAGAGATTGCTTTGCCAAGACAGCTGGCGATGTACTTCTCAAAAGAATTTACCAATTCTACTTTCACTAAGATCGGAGAAGAAATGGGCGGAAAAGATCATTCAACGGTAATGTATGCTTGTGACACGATCAAGGATGTATCAAAAATTGATAAAGAAGTTAAGAAATACGTAAAAGATCTTACAGAAAGAATCAAGCAGTAAAAAATAACTGAATTAAAAATAATAAAAATGAAGAATAGTTTTATTCTTCATTTTTTATTTAGTTTTGTTAAAAGAGGAATTTAGAATTTCTTTTTCATTTTTTAATTAAAGAATATATGAATATTTTGATGGTTTGCCTGGGGAATATCTGCAGAAGTCCTTTGGCAGAAGGAATTATGAAAGAAAAGCTCGGGAATGGGGTAATTGATTCCGCAGGAACAATATCACTTCACGAAGGAGAGCATCCTGATAAAAGGGCTGTTAAAACAGCGGCCAGTCATGGAATTGATATCTCAAAACAGAAGTCCAGGCCCATTACCAACGCAGATTTTGAAAACTTTGACAAGATCTACTGTATGGATATTGATGTGTATGAAGACGTAATTTCAAAAGCAGGAAATGAAGAGCAACGCCAAAAAGTTTCTCTGTTTCTGGAAGCTTTAGGTGACCACAAAAATGCAGAAGTTCCAGATCCTTACTGGGGCGGAATGGATGATTTTGAAAACGTTTTCCAGCTTTTGGATAAAGGATGTGACGCCATCTTAAAACAGATGAAATAAAAGGGGGAAATTGTATCTGTTGCTTAATATTGAACCACTATTTTTTTATTCCCTCACTTAAAAAACGAACTATAAAACAATAAAATGCTTTTTTTACTCCCAGCCTACCTTTCGGAAAATACTTCTATCACTCATTTCTCACCTGTGATAAAAGAATATATCATGCAAACCGATTATTTCTTTGTAGAAAATGAAAAAACAGCCAGAAAAGTCGTTAAATTCTTTGCTCCTGAAAAGAAACAGTCAGATCTGAAACTGTTTTTACTGGATAAGTACACCGAAAATGCAGATATTAAAGAAGCGCAAAATCTGATGTTGAAAGGACAGGATTTCGGGTTACTTTCCGAAGCCGGATTACCTTGTATTGCCGATCCGGGAAACCTGATCGTAAAATGGTGCCACGAGAAAAATATCAGAATAATTCCTATTTCCGGACCTTCATCTATTATCCTTGCGCTGATTTCAAGTGGATTCAACGGGCAGGAATTTACCTTCCACGGTTATCTGCCGATTGATAAAAGTGAAAAGAAAAAACAGATTCTTCATCTGGAAAGCCTGGTGCAGAAAACAGGGTATTCGCAGATCTTTATGGAAACCCCATACAGAAATAACCAGCTTTTTGAAGACCTGACAAAATTCCTTTCCCCCAATACCAAACTCTGTATTGCAGCCAATATCAATGATCCTGAACATGAATTTATTCAGACCAAAACCATAGCCAACTGGAAGAAAGCCCTGCCAGAACTGCATAAAGTTCCGGCTGTTTTTGTTCTCGGAAAATGATTTATGCTGTATGAAGTATAAGATGAAAGTTTGGTTTGAGATATAATCTGATGTGTTGCATGAAGTTGAAAATCTTTGACTTTTTGGCATCGTGATCTGAAAAACTTAGTTAAAAGGCTAACGCTCAAATTTCAAACCTCAAATCTCAAATCATTCAAAGCATGAATAACGTACAAAATTTACATACAGAGGAAGAAGATGCTGTACCATTTGGTACTTTGATTGCCAATGATGTTGCAGATCAGCTGCAGAACGGTCATTTTTTAGGTTATCGTCACCGTGATTACTGCGGAATGGGAATGCAGTCAGATGAAAACCAAAGGTTTTTCTACGGAGAAATATATGATGGTGATCTTAATAACCCGAAAATATTTGAAAATAGGGATCTGTTTGTTTCCTGGCTTTCCATGCAGTCCACAGCTTCATTGGCTCGGCTGGATGATGAAGAGTTTTATAAAGGGAATCAGGTAATCACAAGAAAACGCCTGTTGGAGTTCATTCAATAAAAATATATAACAATCTCTGCTATGGAAAAACTGACTACTTCAATGATTCTGCTAAGTGTTGCACTTTTCATGATTTCCTGCAGTCCTGATGCCGCAAAAAAGACAAAATCAGCAATATCCAATGATGTAAAGAAAACAGAACCTCTTTGCTGGAAGGATATCAGGGCCGGAGAACTTCCCCCGGCAGGTGCTTATGATGCCATCGACAGTCTCGTGAAAAAATGGGATCTATGTTACGAAAGGATAGAAACCGGATGCGATATAACCGACAGCACCCGGAAAATTCAAAAAGAAGCAGACCGTACCAATGAAGTCTATTTCAAAAGTCTTGAGAAAAAACTGGGCAAGAACTGGAAACAGCATTTTGATAAGGAACTGCGTGTATCAGACAGCATCAACTGGATAAAAATCAGTGAGCACATCAGGAGTATGAATGAATGATATCGTTAAAGTTAGTTTATCTTTATTGCTGCTTTTTAAAAACAGAATCTGCATGATTTATTTTTTTCTTCGTGCTTTCCATTTTCTCCAGAGAAATACTACTAAAGGAATAAACAAAAGGAAAGGCCAGAAAGAAACAATCCCCAGGAGGAAGCCTACAAAACTGTTCCAGCCTTCTGTAAGAGAATCGGAAAACCTGCTTCCAAATCCTATTTTTGAAGTGGTGGAGCTCCTTGCCTTTTCCTTATACAGAGAGAGCTCCAAAGTGCTGTAATTGACCCGGTCGTCAATAAAACGCAGTGTGCCTTCAGCCACATCAATTTCATCTTCCAGCCCACGGATTTTCTCCTGAATTTCAAGTATGTCTTTTGTAGTGGATGCATTTCTGAGCAGATCACGGTACTTTTCAAGATAGATTTTTTTATTGGCCAGTTTTATTGAAACATCAGTATATTCCTCAGTAACATCATTGGAGGAAATATTTTTAGACAGGATAGATCCCACACCGTCCGAGAAAGAATTGATAAGCTTATCAAAATTCTGATGGGGAACACGGATCATCATAGACAGGTTTTCGTCCGTATCGGTATTCCGAAACTGTTCCTGTTGAATATAGGCGTTACTTTTCTTTAGGATCTCTGCAGTTTGGTTTTGTGCTTTTTTCAGGTCACCTACTTGAATGGTCATTTTCCCGTTTTTAATGATCTTTTTAGAGATCGTATCTGTTTTATGATGGCTTAATGGTGGAGCAGGCATATTTTCGTCTGAATCTGTTTTCGCAGAAATAGTAAGATGATTGGTCATTTCTTTTTCCAGAGGAGGATCTGCCATTGTGACTGCTTGGGGATCAGATTGGCTGCAACTCATTAATATAATACTTAATGATAATGCTGAAAATATTTTTTTCATGGTTAAGTTTTTATGAATATTAACAAAAATCATACTTAAATGCTTTTTTTTATTGTAAGATGTTATTGTTTTTATAGAAATTGTTGCGTAATATGTATTGCGTGGTTGAGGTAAAAAATCTGCGCAATCCACGAGAAAAATAAAAAACACACCAATACTGTTTTCGTAAACGCAAAACCTGATTTATAGGCATTACTGATTAAATGATTAAAGAAACGCGACTTCATCATTCATGAAGCTTGCTGCTAAATGTCCGCTTCATGGAATCAATAGAGTTGATCCTACGTTTTGCGTGGTAAGTTTGCAATATATTGGTTACATTTGTGCTATGTCTGCACTAGAAAAATTCGGGGTTGAAATTTTTACCCAGCATAATATTTTCGAGAGAATTTCTGCGGATAAGCCTTTCCGTCCGGAAAATCCTGCCTTTATCTTTATCAAATCAGGATCTATAAAACTACGTCAGCATTTCAGTGACCTGGAGCTTTCTGCGAATATGTTTATGGTAACTGATCCACAGACTATTTATGAAATGGTTTCCGTGAGTGATGATTTCCAGTCCAGGATGGTTTCCTATAAAAGAGAATTTATTTCGGCATTATCATTGAAATTCAACAGACTGATCACCTACCGTTATTTCAGACAGCAGATGAATAAAGGAGTTCCTTTTCCGGAGGATGAAATGGAAGTGGTCTGGAAAAGTGTTAATTTCCTGAAATATATTTTAGATTCCGAAACGGAAATGCTGTATAAAAAAGAGATGGTGGAACATCTGTTCTCTGTTTTTTGCTACCAGATGGCCGGTATTATTTCTAAAGAAGACAACTATTCCATGAACCAGATGTCCAGGCAGGAGGAAATTGTTTTTGTTTTTCTTACCGATCTTGCAGAACATCATCTTACCGAAAGAACCGTGGAATTCTATGCCGAGCGCCAGTCGATTACAACCAGACATCTTTCATCAGTGGTAAAATCCATTACCGGAAAATCAGCAAGCCAGATCATTGCTTTGATCGTAATGAATGAGGCGAAAGTACTTTTAAACTCTTCCAAAAAACCGGTTTCTGAGGTGTCGTCTATTCTCGGATTCAGTGATCAGTACTCGTTTTCGCACTTTTTTAAAAAGCATATGGAAGTGAGCCCAAGCCAGTACAGACATCAGTTTGAAAATTAAAATCTTACATTTGAACATCTTTTTCCAATAATCAAACATTTGTTTGAATTATGAACTGCTGTAACTTTGTTCCCGTAAAACAAGGTACAATGACAAAGAATGTAAAAACGGCACTATCATTCGTGATAGCTCTATTCCCTGTGCTGTTTTTTTCACAACAGACGCGGGAAATGACGGCAGATGAAGTCGCCGAAATGGCAGTACAAAACCATCAGCAGTTAAAAGTTTCCGCTCAGAATATAGACATTGCCAAACAGAATACTAATGTGGCAAAGCTTCAAAAGCTTCCTACCGTTACGGCTTCTACGAGCCAGTTCTATTTAGGAAATGCGGTAGCTATTGATAAAGACTTTTCAAATTCCACCAAAGTTCCGATGCCTCACTACGGAAGTTCCTATGCGGTACAGGCTACCCAGCTGATCTTTAAAGGTGGATTGGTAACTAAATCTATTGAGGTAGCAGGTCTCCGTGAGCAGCTTTCTGAACTGGATCTGGAAAAAAACAGACAGGATGTGAAATTTCTCGTGATTTCCAATTATCTGGATGTGTATAAGATTATGAACCAGGAATCCGTATTTCAGAACAACAAAAAACTGGCTCAGGAACGTCTCAAAAATATTCAGAAATTCTATCAGCAGGGAATGGTAACCCGAAACGAGGTGATCCGTGGCGAATTGGCCATCAAAAACCTTGATCAGGGAATCCTTACGCTGGGCAATAACAGAAAAATCCTGAATTATAATCTAAATATTGCATTAGGACTTCCGTCTGACACAGAGATCATCCCCGTGGAAAGCTTAACGGATAAAGAATCGGGAATAGGAATGGATTACTACCTGAATCTAGCCCATGAAAGCAATCCCCAGCTTAAATCTGCCCAAAAGAATATTGATCTTGTCAGCAAAAATATTGAAATTATCAAAACAGATCAAATGCCGACCCTTGCCGGATTTGGAGGCTATACGCTGCAACGTCCAATCACCACAAGAAACCCAGTTCTGGATATGTATTCCGGAGGATGGCAGGCAGGAGTTTCTTTAAGCTATAATATCGATAACCTTTACAGAACAAAAGAAAAAGTGAAACTCGGTGAGCTTCAGAAAACCCAGGCCGGAGATGCAATGACCCTGGTACAGCAGAATGTGGATATGGCGATAAATGCAGCTTATGTGAAATACCAGGAAGCTATTCAGCAGGCGGAAATCCTTAACGATTCTAAAAGACTTGCAGAAGAAAACTATAAGATTACAGAAGCAAAATATCTGAACCAGCTGGCAGTACAGGCCGAAATGATTGATGCCCAGAACCAGAAACTTCAGTCTGAGCTGGATTATGCCAATGGAGAGATCAATGTACTTTATCAGTATTATAATCTTATCAAAGCTTCGGGAACACTTTAATCTTTTAAAACTGAAAAACAAAACAATGGAAAACAAGGAACAAACTACTCAAAATACACAGGCAGCTCCGGCACAATCGGCTGCTTCCGATAAAAAGAAAAAGAATAAAACCAATAAAATCCGCGCTATTATTTCGAATATTATCGTTTTTCTGGTGATAGGATTCGGGTTGTACTGGCTGGTACGTGAATATTTCCACATTGGAGATAAAACCTATACAGAGGCAGCTCAGGTGGAAGAGTTTATAAACCCTATCAATACCAGAGTTTCTGCTTATATCAAAGAAATAAAATTCATCGAACATCAAAGAGTAAAAAAAGGTGATACGCTGGTTATTCTGGACAAAAACGAAATTCTGACCCAGCTTGGGCAAGCAGAAGCAGCTTACCAGAATGCAATGGCACAAAGATCAGCAACAAGTTCATCCGTTAATACGGTTTCTAACAATGTTAATGTGATGGAATCCAATATTGCAGGTGCAAAAGCAAGATTATGGAATGCAGAGCAGAACCTGAACCGATATAAAAACCTTCTCGCTGCTGAGGCTGTAACAAGACAGCAGTATGACCAGGTAAAAACAGAATATGATGCCCAGAAAGCAGCTTACGAAACGCTGGTTAATCAAAAGCAGTCTGCCAATCTTTCTACAACAGAGGTAAAAAGCCGTCTGGGGATTAATGATGCAGAGATCAAAAGAACAAAATCAGCCTTGGATATGGCGAAAATCAACCTTTCCTATACCGTCATTACAGCTCCTTATGACGGAGTAATGGGAAGAAGAACAATTGCCGAGGGACAATTAATTCAACCCGGCCAACAGGTAGCCACGATCGTTCTGAACGGTCAGAAATGGGTAACCGCTAATTTCCTTGAAAGACAGATGCCGAACATAAAAATCGGAGAGAAAATGATGATGACTGCTGATGCTTTAGGCGGAAAACAATTTGAAGGGATAGTAACTGCGGTTTCAGCGGCTACCGGATCCAGATATTCGAGCGTTCCGACTGATAACTCTACCGGAAACTTCATCAAAGTACAGCAGAGAATTCCTGTAAGAATAGAATTTACGTCTTCCAATAAAAAAGAAGATCTGGATAAACTGAGCGCAGGGATGAACATGAACGTAAATATTAATAAAGACTAGAAGATGCAGGATATCAGATTCCAGACATGATGCGGTGCGAAATGCTAACGCTGAATATTGAAAGTCTGTCATCTGATATCTGAAATCAATCATCTAAAAAGTATGTACAACAAAGGACTATATAACGACTGGGTACCGAAACCCGTACAGCTGCTGCTGATCGTACTGCTTCTTGCAGTGGTGATGCCTCTTGGCGGTGTGTACACAGGGAATATCAGCTATCTGGTGAGCGGTACCGGAGCTCTTACAGAATATTTTATGTGGGCCAACTATGCGACCACAATCGGTATGGGAGCCTGTATGCCTATTGTTCTCAGAATGAAGATGAGATTCAAGGTGAGAGATAAAATGGTGCTCCTCTTGGTGCTTTTAGGGCTTATGAGCTATATCAATGCAACGACTTTACAGCCTATGATCTTTGTATTTACGTCTTTACTGATTGGATTTATGAAGATGATGGTCACCATAGAACTATTCCTGCCGTTGATGATGATGATTGGAAACCGTGGAATGTTTTACGGAGTATTCTATACATTTGTTCTGATCATGAACCAGGTAGCAGTTTATTATGCCGCAGAATTCTCCCTTTTGTATAACTGGCAGCAGTTTTATTTACTGACATCGGTTTTATGCTTTATATTGGCACTTATTCACTGGGTTTTTATGCATAATAAATATTTCGCATTGAAAGTTCCTCTGCATTATATCGACTGGCTGAGTATTTTACTGTTCATCTCCACCTTTATGTTTTCGGCCTATGTATACTCTTTCGGGAGACAGCAGGACTGGCTGAATTCAAAAAATATCATTAATGCCAGTATAGCTGCTTTTGTAAGTTTTGCATTGCTGGCCATCCGTCAGTCAACGCTGAAACGGCCTTACCTGTCCTTTAAAATATTCACCAAAAATAATGTACAGCATGGTTTATTTATGTTGTTCTGGCTGGGAATGTTTTTAGGAACGGCATCTCTTCAGAATACTTTTGCGGTAGGAGTTTTAGGATATGATCAGCTCACGAATGCCAGACTCAGCATGCTGATGGTTCCGGGCATTATTCTAGCAGGCGCAATTGCTATATTCTGGTTCAAAAAAGAAAAACCGTTAAAAATGTACATTTTTTCAGGGTTTGCTGCGATGATAGGATATGCTATAATTATGTACTTTTCTATGGTATTGGAATTCAGTTATGACAACTGGTATCTTCCGATGTTCTTAAAAGGTTATGGAATGTGCTCATTATTTATTTCCGTTTGGTTCTATACGTTGGATAAACTTGAAATGGATGAAATGCTGGCCGCTATCGGATTGGTGCTGGTTTGGAGAACTTTCCTGGCAGTAGGTATTTTTTCAACCTTATATTCATGGTTTCAGTACAGATTTCAGGTGGCAGCTGTAGGAGATCTCGCGGTATATATGGATGGGATGACGGTGACCCCTCAGAATGTTGCAGCCAATATGAAGGGCATTCAGCTGAATGCCATTATTATTGCCACTAAAAAGATCTTCGGATATATTATCCTGACAGGTTTTGGGGTGTTGTTGTATGTAATTACCCATCATTTCGGGGCAAAACGTTTCCAGTATATGAGATTTGTGAGAGTTATCGGAGGTAAATCTGTCATTGCCAGAAGAAGACTAAAAGAAAGAAAAAAAATGTTAGAAGAAATAAAAGACGCAGCAGGACCTGCGGTTTAAAAATACCTTGTTTTTCACCAGTAAGATCCCGGACTTTGTTCAAAAGTCGGGATCTTACGTTTTTTATGAATGAGGTATTTTTAAGATCTGCATAATCTGCCAGATCAGCGAGCGAAAATATAAAAGGATTATGTATTGAAGTTGAGTTTTACCACACAAAATTTTCATTTCTAAAACTGCTGATTTTAATGTTTCATATAAATTTTAAACAGACTCTAAGGATGAACAATACCCTCTGGAAAATATGAAAAATTTCATACTGAATTGTTTTTATTTAGAAAGAATAAAAATTAAATTTGACGCATTATAAAACTTGAAATAAAAGAATGAAAAAGCAGTATGCGTTAATAGGATTATTAGCTTCGGGAATGATGTTTTCCCAGACCGTTAATGACTCTATAGCCTCTAAAGGTATTGATGATGTGGTGATTGTAGCCTCCCGAAAACCTACAAAAATCTCTGATATTCCGGGAACCGTTTGGGTGGTACAGAAAGAAAAAATTCAGGAGCAGGCCAAAAGCGGAGTTCCTATCAAAGAAATGCTTTCTATCCTGATTCCGAGTATGGATATTGGTCCTCAGGGAAGAACCAATTACGGACAGAATATGAGAGGACGCTCTGCGTTGGTTATGATAGACGGGGTTTCCCTGAACAGTATCCGCGCAATCAGCAGACAATTGGACGCTATTGACCCATTTAATATTGAAAGAATAGAAGTTCTTTCCGGAGCAAGCTCTATCTATGGAGGAAATGCTACAGGAGGAATTATCAATATCATCACCAAAGCTCCCTCTAAAAACGGAATTAGCGGAGAAACGGAAGTAGGGGTAAGAACCGGATTTATGGGGAAAGATGATCATGATTTCCGTGCGGCACAATCTATTGCAGGAAAAGGAGAGAAACTTTTCGGAAGGCTGGGAATCGCTTACCAGCAGAATGGAGGGGTGTACGGAGCAGACCAGAATCAGGTGATTACCGATATTACGCAAACCGATCTTCAGTATAACCAGTCCATTGATATTCTTGCTACAGGAGGTTATAAATTTAACAACAAGCATAAAATTACAGCGTCACTTCAGTATTATAATTCTAAATTTAATGGTGACAGAAGTCTTTATTTAGGACAGAGTCTGAGCGCTTTTACCACAAAAAATGCGTCCTTACTGGAAATGCGTGACGGTTTTTCATCAGACAAAAATGTAGGAACAGAACGTTTTATGGGAACCTTGGCTTATAATGCTAACGGTATTTTAGGTGGACAGGATCTTTATGTACAGCTGGCGGCAAGAGGAGAGAAGCTTGGGTTCTATCCTTTCCCGGGAACAGTAGCACTTCAAAGTGGGCCGATTGCCTATATGTCTTCTTCACAGCAGGATACGTATTATTCAGGGATCAAGGCATTATTGTCAAAATCCTGGAGAACCTTGAACGTAACGTATGGAGTAGATGTAGATCTGGAGAAATTCGAAGGAACACAATCTGTTTATGATCTGGCCAAAACCATGTCGAGCGGTGGTTTAATCAACGAAACAAAATACAGTCTGGGAAGATATCCTACCAATCATTCGCAGAGCTATGCAGGATATGTTCAGGCAAAATATGATATCCTTCCAAAACTTCAGATCAATGCGGGAATCCGTTACCAGAATATCAAAGTAAAAGTAGATGATTTCGTAGGTTCCGTACAGCAGACTCAGGTGGCTATGGGCTACGGAAATTCAGCATCTGCCATTCCGGGTGGTGAGAGTTCATATAATGTAACCCTGGCGAATGCAGGTCTGTTATATAAATTCAATGAGCAGCACCAGGCATGGGGAACATTTTCACAGGGAGTAAGCCTTGCAGACCCTTCCAAGTATTATGGAATCGGAACGTATAAACTGGTCAATAACAACTGGGACGTAGTTTCCAGTATCAATGTAAAGCAACAGCCTCTTCAGGCGATTAAAACCAATCAGTTTGAAGTAGGGTATCGTATGAACAAAGGCGGATTCAGAGGGCAGATCGCAGGTTTCCTGAGTAATTCTGATAAAACAGTGACGGTTGACAGAAAGACATTCCAGATCCTTGTTAATGATCTTAAGCTGAGAAATATGGGAATAGAAGCAGAAGTTTCCTATTCTATGAATAATGGAGTTTATTTCGGGGCCAGCGGCCTTTTAATCAAATCGGAAGTAGATAATCAGGGCGAATGGCAGAAGCAGGAAATTTATAATGCTTCCCCTTCAAAACTGGTCACTTATATAGGTTATAATGTTAAAAACTGGTCATTCAGATTCCAGTCGCTGCAAAACTTCAAGCTGACGGATGATCTGAAAAATGAAATTGACGGTTATAATACTTCAGACCTTATGGTAGGATACCGTTTCCCTTGGGGTAAATTCAATCTGGGAATCCAGAATGTATTCAATACAGATTATCAGACGATATGGAGCAAGCGTTCCCAGGTGTTGTATTCTACGTACGGACTTCCTGAGCTTTTTAATTATAAAGGAAGAGGAAGAACATTCAACCTTTCCTATACCTTTAATTTTTAGAAATTTAAATTAAGCTTCTTAGCCTTGATTTAAATTCATCAAATATGAATACAAATCCGGTTTCTGTGATCATCGGAAACCGGATTTTAACTTTTAAAATTTCAGTTATGGCTAAAATTCAAACAGGTCGCATTGTTGTAGAAATGACCAGAAAAGAGTATATCACAGACCATTTTATCAGGGTTTATCTGTATTCTCCGGATGTCCATCTGTTTAAGAATACTACGATTGGTGATAACAATAAGATTGCTGTTCCGCCGGCTGGTTTAAACGAAATCCATTTCCCGGAACTGGATGAGAGCAGACAATGGGTCTATCCGCCTAAAGAAGTTGCTCCTGCAGTGAGAACCTACACCCACAGCGGAATTGATCTCGAGAAAAATGAGCTGATCATTGATTTTGTGGATCATGGCGACGGCGGCCCTGCATCGAAATGGGCCCGTGAGGCAGAAGCCGGCTCAAAGCTGGGAATCATGATGAGAACAGAAGAAAAAGAGCTCTGCCCCAAAGCGGAATGGTATCTTCTGGTGGGTGACGCAACAGCGATTCCTGTTCTGAGTGCTATTCTGAACACCCTGCCGGAAACAGCGAAAGGCGTCTGTATCCTTGAAGTTCACGGAAAAGAGGATGAGCAGATCATTCAGACAAAAGCCGATATTGAATTCATATGGTTACACAACACAGAACCTCATAGCAGCAGCCAGATGGCCGATACCGTAAAAAGTATTGCCATTCCTGAAACTACAAAGTTTGGATACATAGCCACGGAATTTTCAAGTGTTAAAGAAATCCGTACCTATCTCAGAAAAGAAAAAAACTGGACTGCAAAGGAACTGAATGCTTATTCTTACTGGAAAGCAGGCGTTGCAGAAAATGAATCAGAGAAAGACAGACATAAGGAGAAAGATTCAATGGGATAGATGAATAGTGAATTTTGCTTTGCAATGAATGGTGAATTGCTGATGTTAAATTATTAGAACTGACCAATTGCTCATTACCCATTACTTATTTATCAATTACTCATTTCCAATAAACCCGTATCTTTGCCACTTTGAAAACGACTATGAAAGATTTAATGGGTAAAGCGGTCTGGGATTATTTTCATAATGAAGATCCCGAGGATCTGCAGACAGAAACATCAATTTCGGAACTGGATGAGCTCCCGGTAGCTTATCTTTTCAGGGATTTTGAGGTGATGAATGACATTGAGCAGAAAGCTTTGAAGCTGGCGGAAGGAAAAGTTCTGGATATTGGAGCTGGAGCAGGATCACACGCTCTTTATCTTCAGAATCTGAGAAACCTTGATGTGCTGGCATTGGATATTTCACCAAAATCTATTGAAGTTTGTAAACTGAGAGGTATAAAAAAAGCGGTTTGTGAAAATATGGTGGAGCTTTCCGGGGAAACATTTGATACAATTCTGATGCTGATGAACGGAACCGGAATTTTTGAAAGTCTCGCAAAAATTGACACGTATCTTCAGAAGCTCCATTCTCTACTGAATGAAAACGGGCAGATCCTGATTGACAGCACAGATATTCTTTATATGTTTGACCGTGATGAAGATGGCGGAGTATATATTCCGGCAGAAGGTTATTATGGCGAATTAGGATATACGGTTCATTACAAAGGAGAATCCGAAAACCCGATCACCTGGTTGTATCTTGATTTTAATACCCTTAAAAATGCTGCTGAGCATAATGGTTTTAGGATTGAAAAGGTATTGAAAGATGAAGATTCTTATCTGGCAAAGCTGACAAAAAATTAGAATACTGTTTTCAGCAGATATACATAAAAAAGACACATGAAAATCAAATTTCATGTGTCTTTATTTTTTATCTTAAATATTGATTATCCTATTTCAATACCGTTCTCTACATTGCTGTCATCCGGTGTTACAAAAGATAACTTTCCATCCGGTTTGGTCGTCAGTAACAACATTCCCTGAGACTCAATTCCTCTGATTTTTCTCGGAGCAAGGTTCAGAAGAATCATCACCTGTTTCCCGATTACTTCTTCAGGAGTAAAGCTTTCCGCGATCCCGGAAACTACCGTTCTTACATCCACACCTGTATCTACCGTCAGTTTTAAAAGTTTGTCTGCTTTTTCTACTTTTTCAGCTTCAAGGATGGTTGCTGTTCTCAGATCAATTTTGGTAAAATCATCAAATGTGATTTCTTCTTTCATAGGATTCGCGTTAGGGTTGGTCTTTTTATTGTTTTGTTTCGTTTGTTCCAGCTTTTGGATCTGGGCTTCAATCACATTGTCTTCAATTTTTGAGAAAAGAAGAGAAGCTTCGTTAATTTTGTGGCCAGTTTCTATTAAAACAGATTTGTTTTCAACATCACTCCAGCTAACCTGTTCAACATTGAACATCGTTAATAGCTTTTCAGAGCTGAAAGGCATGAACGGCTCACATAACTGTGCCAAAGCAACAGCGATTTGTGCTCCGACAAATAAAGATTGTGCTGCCTTTTCAGGGCTATCCTTAATTGTTTTCCATGGTTCTTCAGTCTGAAGGTACTGGTTTCCGAAACGGGCAAGATTCATTAAAGCAGATAATGCATTTCTGAACTCATAGTTTTCAAGGAATCCTGAAATCTCTCTGGCCGCTTTATTGATTTCCTGTAATTCAGGACTGTTTATATCGCCTTGCGGAACAACTCCATCATAATATTTATGAATCAAAACGGCAACTCTGTTAATAAAGTTTCCGAAAATTCCTACCAGTTCAGAATTATTCTTCGTCTGGAAATCTTTCCATGTGAAGTTATTATCTTTAGTTTCAGGAGCTGATGAAAGAAGGGCATACCTTAGCACATCCTGCTGTCCCGGGAAATCTTCTACATATTCATGAGCCCATACTGCCCAGTTTCTTGATGTGGAGATTTTATCGTTCTCAAGATTTAGGAATTCAAAAGCAGGAACATTTTTCGGCATAATGTAATCACCATGAGCCTTCATCATAGAAGGGAAGATGATGCAGTGGAAAACAATATTGTCTTTTCCAATGAAGTGAACCAGGTCACTGTTTTCACTCTGCCAGTAATCTTTCCAGTCTTTTCCGTTCTTTTCAGCCCATTCCTGGGTGAATGAAATATACCCGATAGGCGCATCAAACCATACATAAAGAACTTTTCCTTCAGCATTCGGAAGCGGTACCGGAACTCCCCAATTGAGGTCTCTGGTCATCGCACGGGGCTTTAAACCATCATTTAACCATGATTTTACCTGACCGTAAACATTAGGTTTCCAATCATCTTTGTGGCCTTCAATAATCCATTCATTCAGGAAATCTTCATATTCATTTAAAGGAAGATACCAGTTCTTGGTTTCTTTAAGAACCGGGATGTTTCCGCTTAACATTGATTTCGGATTGATGAGTTCTGAGGGTGAAAGGGTAGAACCACATTTTTCACACTGGTCTCCATAGGCATTTTCATTACCACAGTTCGGACATGTTCCTACAATATAACGGTCTGCAAGGAATTCTCCTGCCTGCTCATCAAAATACTGCTCAGAAATTTCTTCCGTGAATTTGCCTTTTTCATAAAGCACCTTGAAAAAATCTTGGCTGGTTTCATAGTGCTTTTTAGACGTTGTTCTGGAATATTCATCAAATGAGATCCCAAGATCTGAAAACGATTTTTTGATGATCTCATGATATTTGTCTACAATATCCTGAGGGGTTACTCCTTCTTTTTTGGCTCTGATGGTAATAGGAATACCGTGTTCATCCGACCCGCAGATAAACGCTACCTCTTTTCCTGATCTTCTCTGAAATCTTGCGTAGACATCCGCAGGAATATATACACCTGCCAAATGTCCTATATGAACCGGTCCGTTTGCATAGGGCAAAGCTGCCGTAATCATCTTCCTGTTTGACATTTATAGTAAAATTTTAACTGCAAAGATAAGGATTATCTCATGAATTCTGTTGAAGCTTCTATAATAATCCTTTTTTTGAGGTTTTGAAGGCGGAGTATGTTACATTTAGTTAAACAATTGTTTAACTTTTTGTTAATGAACGAAATATGTTATGCTACGCATAGAACGATATAAATAAATGAAATTCAGATTTTTAATTTGAAAACGACGGGTAATTTACATAAAATTATCTAAAATTCACATAAAATTATGGTAATTCTATTTTTTTTATAAATTGCAAGACTGGTTTGCCAGGCTTATTAGAAAAACGAAACTAAAAAAAAACGATATTGTGAGAAATTTTACAACGGTATTAAAAATAGCGCCCGCTTTTTTATTGGCCAGTACAATAATGCACGCGCAGGCACAAGACTCTCTGCCTAAGGAGAAAAAAATTGAAGAAGTTGTATTGATCGGATATGGTAAGCAGAAGAAAACAGATTTGACAGGGTCTATAACAGCTTTGTCTTCTGCAGACTTCAATAAAGGAGCGGTAACTACAGCTGAAGGTCTTATTAACGGACGATCTTCAGGTTTGGTGATTACACAATCAGGAACTCCCGGAAATGAAGCTACCATAAGAATTAGGGGAGGATCATCCTTAAACGCAAGTAATGACCCATTGTTGGTTGTAGATGGCTTACCATTGGATGGAGTATCTTTATCAACAATTAACCCGAATGATATTGAATCATTTTCAATTCTGAAAGATGCTGCATCTACAGCTATCTATGGATCCAGAGGATCTAATGGGGTAATTCTCATCACTACAAAAAAAGGTGGCAAAAAACTTAGGGTTTCATTAAATGCTTTTACAACAGTAAATACGCTGGCTAAAAAAATTAAAGTATATTCTGGAGATGAATTCAGAAGTATTATTAACCAGTATGTTCCTGAAAAATCTAACCTTTTAGGTTCTGCAAATACTGATTGGCAAAATGAGATTTTCAGAACATCCGTTACTTCGGATATTAATGCTTCAGTTTCAGGAAGTTTATTTGGTAAGGTCCCTGCCCGTTTTTCCGTAGATAATATGGATAATTCAGGATTATTAATAACTTCAAGGTATAGAAGGTCAACAGCAAACATTGCACTAAGTCCGAGCTTCTTTGATGATCATTTAAAGTTCAATATTACAGGAACATATTCTTATACTTTCCAGAATAAAGGAAATGAAGATGCCATAAAAAATGCAATGTATTTTGATCCTACAAAACCAGTATACGATCCAAATTCACCATTCGGAGGTTACACCGAATGGACCCGGTATGATATGGAGAATGGTCAACAGGTTCTTAAATCTTATGGAGTTTCCAACCCGGTGAGTATGCTTAGGAATAAAAGTGATGTTCAGAACTTCAAAAGATTTTTCGGAAATATCAATATGGATTATAAATTCCACTTCCTTCCCGATTTAAGATTGATTGTAAATGCGGGATTGGATAGTAAGGAACTGGATGGTCATATTACAACCAACAAATATTCCAGAAACGGATATTATTCTGTTAAGAATGTATTCGGGTTTTATGGGGAGGATTCTTACACTGATGAAAGTATTCTTAATAAAAATGCTAATATTCAGTTGAATTATACTAAGACTTTCGGGAAGTTTAATCTTGAAGCAATGGGCGGATATGAATACCAAAACTATCATAAAGTAAGTTCTGCATCAGGAAATACTTTATTATACGGATTGGATCCAGATAACAACTTTTATAATCCGGATTCTAAACCGGATGTAAATTTACAGGCTTTCTTTGGAAGATTAAACTTAGGATTTGCTAATAAATATTTGCTAACCATCAACTATAGAAAAGATGGATCTTCCCGATTCAGTAAAGATAACAGATGGGGTGATTTTGGTGGAGTAGCTGCAGCCTGGAAAATTTCAGAAGAAAATTTCTTAAAAGGAAACAGCTCTATTTCAGATTTAAAATTACGAGCCAGTGTAGGAAAAACAGGACAGCAGGATATTGGCGTCTACAGATATGATTATTTTAAAACATACAATGTCTCATCAACCCTTTACTATCAGTTCGGGAACCAGTTCTATGAAATTGCAAAAGCAAACGGATACAATCAAAACCTTAAATGGGAAGAAAGTTTGAAATATAACTTAGGATTAGATTTTGGATTTTTAAATAACAGAATTAAAGGTACCTTAGACTTTTATCTTGCAGATACAAAAGACCTGTTATCAATTGTTCCTGAGGGACCTTTGGAGAATTTAAGAATTATTGGACCTAAGAACATAGGTAAACTTCAATCTAAAGGAATAGATCTGGGATTAGATGTAAAAGCCATCAGAAATGAAAACTTTACATTGAACTTTAACTATAATGTATCATACAATAAAGTTCAGATCAAAGAACTTGAAGTTAATGGGATTGATAAAGGAGGAGTTGGTTTAGGAGGATTTGTTCAGACTTTCAGAGAAGGATATTCCCCATACGCTTTCTGGGTATACCAACAGATTTATGATGGTAACGGAAGGCCAATTGAAGGAGCTTATGTAGATAGAAATGGAGATGGAGTAATTACTTCTGCTGATAAGTATAACTATAAAAAACCACAGGCGGATGTAACAATGGGGCTAATGACTAATGCTACTTTCGGTAAGAACTGGGATTTCTCTATGGGATGGAGGGCCAGCATAGGAAACTATGTTTATGACCAGATTTCTTCGGATAGAGCTCATTTGGGTAACATCAATAATACGGTAGATAATACGATCAATAATGCTCCTGTTGATTTTAGTTCAACACACTTCCTGACAGCAAACAAAATGTCTGATTACTATGTTAAAAACGGTAGTTTCTTAAAACTTGATAACGTTACACTAGGGTATACATTCAATAAATTCATTGGAAATTCTTCTTTGAGAGTGTATGGAGCTGCACAGAATGTCCTTATTATTACCAAATACAAAAATTTAGATCCGGAGGTATTCAATAATGGAATTGATAATTCAATTTATCCGAGAGCAAGAATGTTCACTTTAGGTATTAATGCTAACTTTTAATCCGTTTTTACAATGAAACTTAACAGAATAAAAATAATAAAATTAAGAAATATAGCCATTGCGGGTATTTTTCTTTTTACTACCTCATCATGTTTAAATGATCTTAATGTTGAAGTTAATGATGATGAGCTATATACATCGGAGCAATTCTATGCTAACCCTGCATCTTACAAACAATTTCTTGCAAAAATATATGCTGGATTGGCTGTAACCGGACAAAAAGCGGGAAATGGAGAGTCAGACTTGGGAGCTGAAGATGATGGAGGTCCAAATGAAGGGTTTTCCCAATATTTAAGAGCATATTGGCAGCTGCAGGAATTAACGACGGATGAAGCAATTATTGCTTGGGGAGAAAGTGATAACCCAACAATCAGAGATCTTAACTTCAATACATGGAATGCTGATAATGTCTTTAATGAAGCCTTTTTTGCCAGAATCTTTTTTCAGATAGGATTAGTGAATGAATATTTAAGAGAAACTACTGATGAAAAGTTTAACTCAAGAGGAGTTGCAGATAATTTGAAAGCACAAATCAAAACCTTCAGAGCTGAAGCAAGATTTTTAAGAGCTTTATCCTATTATCATGCGATAGATATTTATGGGAAAATGCCTTTTGCTACAGAAAATGATGCATTGCTCACCAAGCCGGTTATGCAGTCAAGAGATTTCATGTTCAACTATGTAATTAATGAACTTAATGAAATTGAAGGAGAATTACCAGCTCCCCGAATGAATGAATATGGAAGAGCTGATAAAGCAGCAGTCTGGATGCTAAAAGCTAAGCTATATCTTAATGCAAAAGTTTACATAGGTGCAGATAAAAGTACAGAAGCATTAGCAGAAGTTGAAAAAGTAACCGGATCTACTTATAAAATTGCTATGATCCCATATGCTAACTTATTCAAAGCAGATAACCATATCAATGGGGCACAGGATGAAATTATTTTTCCTATAGCTTTTGATGGAGTTAAAACAAGAACCTATGGTGGAACTACTTTTCTTGTTCATGCAAACTGTACCAATGAAGTTGGCGCAACCCTGGGGATCGATTTTGGATGGCAGGGATATAGAGTAAGACAAGAGTTTATGCAGTCGGTAGGTAATAGTGACCCTAGAGTTATGAAGGTTCCTGGAAACAATGATCCAGCCTCTATTACAGATTATTTAAAATTTGATCAGGGGACAAAACTTATTAAATTTTCTAATAAAACCTCAACTGGATCCAACGGAAGTGATGCCAACTTTGTGGATTCCGACTTCCCGCTATTCAGAATGGCAGATGCTTATCTGATGTATGCGGAACTTGCTGTAGTAAATGGAAAAGGTAATGTAGGTACTGCATTAAATTATATTAATGCACTTAGAACAAGAGCTGGAGCTCCAACTGTTCAGCAATCTGCCTTGACACCGGATTTTATATTGAATGAAAGAGCAAGAGAATTATATTGGGAAGGCTACAGACGCCAGGACTTAATTCGATTTGGAAAATTCCTTTCAGGATATACATGGCAATGGAAAGGAGGAGGTATGAATGGGTCTGACTTAACAAATAATAAATTGCTTTTCCCAATACCAAATAAATATCTTAATCTAAATAGCAATTTATCTCAAAATCCTGGGTACTAATATAAAATAACAAAAATGAAAAATTTCTTTAAAATATTCATAGCTCTTGTTATAGGAGTTTTCGCTGTATCTTGCGAAAAAGATGAAGACCAGGCTGTTTTGGGTGAAGGTACGAAGCCTTCTTTAACAGCTGATGCAACTGTGTTGGTTCTTGAGAAAGATCATGAAAATGATAAGGCCGTAAAATTTGAATGGGTTAATCCTAAATTCAATATTCAGGTTGCCTTTAATAATTCCCTTGAATTTGCTAAAGCAGGCACAAACTTTCAAAGTGTGAAAACTGTAGATGTATCTGCTCCCGATCTTAAAGTAACCTACACTGTACGGGATTTAAATAAAATAATTCTGGACGCAGGATTTCTTGCGAATGTAGCTAATCAGATTGAAGTAAGATTAAAATCTAAAATAGGGAATATTACGTTGTATTCTGAACCGGTTTCGATGACGGTAACACCGTATTTGGTAGAACTTCCGTCTTTCTATCTGGTAGGAGAAGCTTCTGCTGTGGGCTGGAATGCTTCAACAGCTCAGCTTCTTTATAAAAATGAGAACTTTTCAACCATCTATACATATTTGGAGAATGGTAAATCATTCAGATTTTTAGGACAGCAGGACTGGAACCCATTGAACTATAGTATGGACACTGCTGGAATGAATGATACCTATAAATATTTCAAAACATGGTCTTCAAATTTAGCTGCTGCACCAGCTGAAAATATTCAGTTTACCGGAGCTACAGGAATGTATAAGGTTGTTATAGATGCAGATCCTGCTCAGAAATCTATTACGGTATCCCCTTCAGCAATTAATACTTGGAATCCTGCCAATTTATATATGGTAGGAACAATAAACGGATGGAATGCCGGAGGAGCTATTGCCATGACCAATTTAGGAAATGGAAAATTTGAACATACCATTGCTCTTCCTGCCGGATCACAATTTAAGTTTTTAGGCCAGCAAAGCTGGGGAGATCTTGATTGGGGAAATATTTCAGCTGATGGAAATACAGGATATCTTGCGCCAAAAGGAAGTAATGGAAATATCACTTTTGACGGAACAGGAGGAAATTATAAAATTACTGTAGACGTGAAGCTGGGTGTTTACAAAATTCAGCCATTATAATAATTTAAGATGAAATAGTATAGTAAAGTGCTGTCTTCACGGCAGCACTTTATTTTTTTTAAGTTTATAAATAGTCATTATGAAGAAAATTACTGTTGGAGCTCTTTTGCTCTCCATGATGTTTGTAGGGGTAAAAGCCCAATCTTTAAAATCTCCGGATGGAAAATTTGAAATGAATTTCCAGCTGAAAGAAGGAGTGCCTTACTATAACCTGAAATACAACGGGGCTGTAGTAGTAGAAGATTCTAAATTAGGATTACGATTATTTAAAGACACAGCCATAAAATTCGCTTCTGAAATTGCCAAACCGGAAGATGCAAAATTCGATCTGAATAACGGTTTTGCGAAGGTAGATGAAAAAAGAGACTCCAAAAACGAAACCTGGCAGCCGGTTTTAGGAGAAAAGAAAAATTATATCAATCATTACAATGAACTGGCGGTTACGTTGAATCAGACGTCTACCGACAGAAGCATTGTAGTAAAGTTCAGACTGTTCAATGATGGGCTTGGATTCAGATATGAATTCCCGCAGCAGAAAAATCTGAACTATTTCGTGATCAGAGAAGAAGATTCCGAGATCGATTTCCCTACAGATATGAAAGCCTGGTGGATGGTTGCTGACTATGATTCTCAGGAATATCAGTATCAGGAAACAAAAGTATCTGAAATTCCTTCAAAATGGGCTCAGGCGGCAGATGCCAATGCATCCCAGAAGTTAGTCAAAAATGCTGTTCAGTCTCCGTTAATGCTTAAAAAAGAAGGCAAAGAACCTCTTTATCTAAACGTTGCTGAAGCTGCTGTATTGGATTATCCAGCTTCTCACCTTGAAGTAGATGCACAGAATTTTAAATTCAAAACCCATCTTACTGCCGACAGACAAGGCGCAAAAGGATATATTCAGACCCCTTCCGTTACCCCATGGAGAACGATTATCGTTTCCCCTAAAGCAGAAGAGGTAATGGATTCCAAAATGATCTTCAACCTGAACGAGCCGACCAAATATACCGATACCTCTTACATTCACCCTACCAAATACATGGGAGTATGGTGGGAAATGATTATTGGTAAATCTCAGTGGGCTTATTCTACAGCAGAAAACGTTCATTTGGATAAAACAGACTTTAAAAAGCTTACTCCGAACGGAAAACACGCCGCTAACAATACCAAAGTAAAGGAATATATTGATTTTGCAGCAGAAAATGGTTTTCAGGGACTTTTAATTGAAGGCTGGAACATCGGATGGGAAGACTGGTTCGGACATTCAAAAGAATTCGTTTTTGATTTCATTACCCCTTACCCGGATTTCGACATCAAAATGCTGAACGATTATGCTCATTCCAAAGGAATTAAACTGATCATGCACCATGAAACTTCAGGTTCTGCAACGAATTATGAAAGATGGTCCGATAAAGCATTCCAGTTAATGAACAAATACGGATATGATGCCGTGAAAACAGGATACGTAGGGGATATCATTCCAAGAGGAGAACATCATTATTCACAATGGACGATCAACCATTACTACAGAATTGCTGAAAAAGCAAACGAGTACAAAATCATGGTGAATTCTCACGAATCCGTACGTCCAACAGGAGAAAGCCGTACCTATCCAAACTATATTTCCGCAGAAGCAGCCAGAGGAACAGAATATGAAGCATTCGGAGGAAACAAGCCGGATCACCAGACCGTTCTTCCCTTTACAAGATGGATGGGAGGATCTATGGATTATACCCCGGGAATTTTCCAGACCAAACTGGATTATTATTTCCCTGGAGATAAACGTTTCGTAAAAACAACATTGGTAAAACAACTTGCTCTTTATGTAACCATGTATATGCCTCTTCAGATGGCTGCCGACCTTCCTGAAAACTATAAAAAGCACATGGATGCCTTCCAGTTTATCAAAGATGTGGCTGCTGATTGGGACGATACCAAGATCTTATCTGCAGAGCCGGGAGATTACGTAATCACCGCCAGAAAAGCCAAAGGAACGGAAAACTGGTTTGTAGGAGGGATTACCGATGAGAACAAACGTGAATACACGGTAGATTTCTCTTTCCTTGACAAGGGCAAAAAATATGAGGCTACAATTTATGAAGATGGAAAAGATGCGGATTATATAGACAACCCTCAAAGCTATAACATCTATAAAAAACAGATCACAAGCAAATCAAAAATTAATTTCAAAATGGCAAGAAGCGGAGGTTTCGCAATCTCTCTTAAGCCTGTAAATTAAATTTAAAATTCATATGTTTGTTATGCCCCGGCTCATTATACATTGGGAAATGGGCCGGGGTATTTATTTTAATTACTAATAACCGAATGAAAAAAAGTCTTTTGCTGATCCTTTTGCTCAGCTGTTGTTCCGTTTTTGGCCAGGAAAGAAAAAATATCGCTGCATTTGAATTGGCTGGGCATTCAGAAGCCCTGTTTTCCGCTAATTATGAGAGATTATTCTATCTGAGTGAAAGAAATAATCTTCTTTACTCTTTAAGGGCAGGAATAGGACGAAGTCCCGGCCATGACGTGCATGGGGAACATTTTAAGGGAGTAACTACAGTACCTGTTGTGCTCAGTGTATTGTATGGAGAAAAGCATTTTCTGCAAATGGGTGTGGGATATACAGCTTTATTCAGTGAAGACTTTATTGATACCTCATTAAATCCGAATGTGGTATACAAGAAATTTCAGTCGGATGTTTCTTTAAGTCTCGGATACAGGCTTATGCTGGATACAGGATTGATATGTCAGGCTTATCCGATGATTGTTTTTAAAGATAATCCGCAAAAGAAATTTGCTTTTTCATTTGGGGTAGGAATAGGCTATTCCTTTTGATCTTTTATTTAATGATAAAGTTGTTTAAACTTTTACAGATGAGTCATACAAAATAAGGGATATGAAAATAAATCTTCTCAATCTGCCAGATCCGCGAGAAAATAAAAATTCGTGCAGCCGGGCCATATAAATGATACAACAACCTGAATGGCTTATTGTTTAAAGAAAAATTAATATTAAATTGAATCCTCTTATGAAAAAAATATACATTGTTTCCGCACTTACCATTGCTGTTGCAGCATTTTCACAAAAACCGCTTGAAAAAGTAGAGCCTGCTTTCTGGTGGAAAGGAATGAAAAATCCTGAACTTCAGATCCTGGTATATGGAAAAGACATCGCTAAACATCAGATTGAATTGTCAGATGGTGTGCAGGTGAAAGATATTCAGAAGACTGACAATCCTAACTATGCCTTCGTTACCGTCAATACCAATGAAATTAATGTTCCGAAATTCACCCTCAATGTCAAAAACGGGAAACAGAATCTGGGTTCATACACTTATGAACTCAAACAGAGAAATCCCGGATCAGCAGACCGTGAATCCTTTACCTCAAAAGATGTAATGTATCTTATCATGCCTGACCGTTTTGCTAATGGTGATGAAACAAATGATTTTCAAGCGGATCTGACAGAAAAAGCAGACCGGAAACTTCCCAACGGAAGACATGGCGGCGACTTAAAAGGGATCATCAAAAATATTGATTATATCCAAAATCTTGGTGCTACAGCAGTATGGCTTACTCCTGTAAATGAAGATAACGAAAAAGTATATTCTTACCACGGATACGCTCAGACCGATCTGTATAAAATAGACGGAAGATTCGGGACCAACGAAGAATACAGAGAACTTTCCCGTGAACTGAATAAAAGGAAAATGATGTTGGTCATGGATTATGTTACCAATCACTGGGGGGTGTCCCATTGGATGATCAAAGATATGCCTTCCAAAGACTGGATCCACTGGTTTACCGATGGAGAAAACGGATTCAAACGTTCCAATTATAAAACAACTACGCAGTTTGATACCAATGCATCAGAAATTGATAAAAAATACGCTCTGGACGGCTGGTTTGACAAAACAATGCCGGATCTCAACCAGAAAAATCCTTTGGTACTAAAATATTTAACCCAGAACGCCATCTGGTGGATTGAATATGCTGAATTAGGAGGCTTCCGGGTAGATACCTATCCGTACAACGATAAAGAAGCAATGGCTGCATGGGCAAAAGCAATTACCGATGAATATCCTAAATTCAACATTGTAGGGGAATCATGGCTTTACACTGCTGGCCAGATCTCAGCATGGCAGAAGAATTCTAAAACAGGAGAAGCGGCGGGGTACAACTCCAATCTGCCTTCCGTTATGGATTTTATGCTTTTTAGTGATATGCCGAAAGCTTTTAACGAAAAAGAAAGCTGGGACAGCGGAATGATAAAGCTCTACAATTCCTTTACCAGCGATTTTTTATATCCTGATATCAACAATATCTTAGTCTTCTTTGAAAACCACGATACCGAACGTTGGAACGAGATTTTCAAAGGCGATCCTAAAATATACAAGATGGCGCTGGCTCTGATTTCTACCGCTCGTGGAATTCCACAGATCTATTACGGCTCAGAAATAGGAATGCGCGGAAACAAGAAAAAAGGAGGAGATGCTGACATCCGCAGAGACTTTCCGGGTGGCTGGAAATCTGATAAGCAGAATGCGTTCAATCCATCAGAACAGACCTCTGAACAAAAAGAGTTTTATCAGTTTACCCAGAAATTATTAAACTGGAGAAAAGGAAAAGAAGTCATCCACACCGGGAAAACTAAAAATTACGTTCCTAAAGATGGCGTTTTTACCTATTTCAGATATAATGATAAGGAAAGCGTAATGGTTATGATCAATAACAGTAAAAAAGAACAGGTCGTAGACTTAAGATATTTTGAAGAGTCCCTCAAAGGATTTTCCAAAGGGAAAGAAATTATTTCAGGAATGGAGCTGAGTTTAAAGCACACCACAACAATTCCTGCCAGAACTTCGTTTATTATTGAACTTGAAAAATAAATAATACCTATGAAAAAATTAATAGCAGCTTATACATTAATCCTTTTTTTATTTGGATTTTCGATGCTTTCGGCACAATCTGGTAAAACATTTGAGAAAGAAAAATCAGAGATCAGTACGATGCTTGATGGTTTTAACACCGCTGCTGCAAAATCTGATTTCAACACCTATTTCAATTATTTTGCCGATGAATCTACCTTTATCGGAACCGATGCTACCGAAGTCTGGGATAAAAAAGCCTTCATGGTTTGGGCAAAACCTTATTTTGACAAAAAGAAAACCTGGAACTTTACAGCTCTGAAAAGAAACATCTATTTCAGCAAAGACGGAAAGCTGGCATGGTTTGATGAATTGCTCAATACCCAGATGAAGATCTGCAGAGGATCTGGAGTGGTAGAAAAAATTAATGGCAGCTGGAAAGTAAAGCAATATGTACTTTCCATGACGGTCCCAAACGATGTAGTAGATAAAGTAGTTGCTGAAAAAACAGCTATTGAAGATCTGTTGATACAAGAATTAAAGAAATAAAGATGAAGGCTTCTAATACTGTTTCAAAAAAAATAAAACCCAATCTTTCCATGCTCCAGATCATCAATATGAGCATGGGATTTCTGGGAATCCAGATGGCATTCGGGCTGCAGAACGGTAATGCAAGCCGTATTCTGGCCAATCTGGGAGCAGATGTTCATGAATTATCATGGTTCTGGCTGGTAGCTCCAATTACAGGCCTTATTGTTCAGCCGATTATCGGGCATATGGGAGATAATACCTGGAGCCCGCTGGGAAGAAGAAAACCTTACTTTTTAATTGGAGCCATTCTTTGCGCCATAGGATTGGTATTGCTTCCCAATGCAGCATCTGTAACCACTATGTTTGCCGCCAGTGCACTTTTACTGGCTGTGGTTTTCCTTGCCATGATGGATGCTTCCGTCAATATTGCTATGGAACCTTTCAGAGCGTTGGTAGGAGATATGCTGCCAAAACACCAGGGAACTGTTGGATTTTCGGTGCAGACTATTCTGATAGGATTTGGTGCCGTACTCGGTTCCTATCTGCCGGATTGGCTGACTAAACTTGGAGTTTCCAATGTAGCTCCCGAAGGTTTTGTCGCTGATAATGTAATTTATTCCTTTTATGTAGGGGCGGTATTGCTTCTCATATCTATTCTGTATACCATTGTCACCACCAGAGAATATTCTCCGCAGGAATTCGCAGAATTTGAAGAAGAAGGTACAGAAACAGAGAAAGTACATTCTAAGTTTTCAGATATCTTTAAGGATTTTGCAGCTATCCCTGCGCAGATGAAAAAGCTTGGGATCGTTCAGTTTTTCTCATGGTTTGCCCTGTTCACCATGTGGGTATTTACCACGAGTGCCCTGGCAACCCATCATTTGGGGCTTTCTCCTGAAGATACGCATTCCAAAGCATTCAATGATGCCGGAGACCTTACCGGAAAATTATTCGGGATGTACAATCTATGGGCTATTCCATTTGCATTTTTACTGACCCCTATCGCAAAATGGATTGGTAAAAAACAAACCCATGCTTTAGCTTTATTATGCGGAGGATTAGGATTGATCTCAATGTATTTCATTAAAAATGTAGATCATCTGTGGATCTCCATGATTGGATTAGGATTTGCCTGGGCAAGTATCCTGGCGATGCCCTATGCGATGCTGATCGAAGTGATTCCGCAAAAGAAAATGGGGGTTTATATGGGGATCTTTAACTTCTTTATCGTTATACCGCAGATCATCAACGGATTATTGGGAGGTCCTATTGTAAGCGGTATCTTTGGAAAACAGGCAATGGATTATGTTGTTGTAGGGGGGGTATGCATGCTTATCGGTGCCTTGGTCACTATGATTTTTGTTAAATCAGAAGATGAAACCCCAAAGGAAATACAGGAAGAAATCCAACAGGTACATTTTTAAGAAGTCACAGGTTCAATAAATAATGAAACTGAAAAATGGGATTACAAAAACCACCTGCCATTTAAAAAAATGTAGACTTTATTCAATAGAAGCGGGCTTCAGCCCGCTTTGTTTTATTTAAACCAAAAAAGAACAAGAAGATCAACAGGAAAAAAAACAGATTGAATTGAAAAACGACATTATAAAAACCGTCTATCATTTAAAAGAATGCAGACTTTATTCAATAGAAGCGCGCTTCAGCCCGCCTCAAATTTAATCCCATCCCCCCTTCATCTCCTTTCTTAACCTACATCAACAATTTTCAATTCCCATATCCCGTACATTTGTACCATAAATAATCACAGAATGAAAACAGTATATCATAAAGCAGATTCAAGAGGCCATGCCGACCACGGATGGCTGAACAGTTACCACACATTCAGTTTTGCTAACTATCAGAACAAAGACCGAATGAATTTTGGGGTATTAAGAGTATTGAATGACGATACCGTTACACAAGGAATGGGATTCGGAACACACCCTCACAGGGATATGGAAATTATTTCAATTCCTCTGGAAGGAGATCTGGAACACAAAGATTCAATGGGAACTACGGCGGTTATTAAAAAAGGCGAGATTCAGGTGATGAGTGCCGGAACCGGAGTAATGCACAGTGAATACAACAAAAATAAAGATGTTCCGGTGAAATTTTTACAGATCTGGGTTTTTCCGAAAGAACTGAACGTGGAACCTAGATACGACCAGAAAAGCATCAAAGAGGGAGAAAAGATCAACGGATTCCAGCAAATCTTATCACCTAATAAAAATGATGACGGAGTATGGATTCATCAGGATGCATGGTTTAATATCGCCAACTTTAAAAAAGGAAACGGTAAAAACTATATGCTCAACAAAAAAGGAAATGGGGTTTATGCTTTCGTTTTAAAAGGGAGTGCCAAAGTAGGAGACAGGGTTCTCAATGAAAGAGACGGGCTTGGAATCTGGGATACCCAGAGTTTCAATATCGAAGCAACGGAAGATACTGAAATCCTGTTGATGGAAGTACCGATGGAGCTGCCGTCTTACTTAAAATAAACGTAATAATTACGGATCTTTTTCCAGGATAAATCTGTCTTGGAAAAAGGTCCATAATCATAAAAACTTCGCGATATTTGCGATACAATAATACATACCTTAAAAATATAGACAATAATGAAAGTTTTAGCAATAGCAGGAAGCAATTCAGAGGCTTCAATGAACAGACAGCTGGTAGCCTATGCAGCATCCATGTTTGAAAATGCAGAAGTAGAAGTAATAGACCTTAACCCTTTTGAAATGCCGATTTATAAGCATGAAAGAGAATTAGCGGGTGGTGTACCTCAGGAAGCTCATGATTTTGCATCGAAAATTGACGGAGCTAATTTACTTTTAGTAGCATTGCCGGAGCACAACGGAACATACTCTACAGCATTCAAAAACGTGTTCGACTGGGTGTCCAGAATTAAAGACAGAACCGTATGGAATGAAGTGCCGATGCTATTGATGTCAACATCCCCGGGCGGAAGAGGTGGAGCCGGAGTTTTGGAAGCAGCAACGAAGCGTTTCCCTTTCCACGGAGGGAATATTGTAGAAACTTTTTCACTTCCTTTTTTCAATGATAACTTCGATAAAGCAGAACAGAAAATTTCCAATGAAGAGAAAAACACTGAATTAAAGGAGAAAATCACAAAGATTGCGGCCATTGAAACCATCCTTGAAAAATAGAATTTGAAAATTCATTTAAAATTACTATTTTTGCAAAAAGAAAAGAGATGAAAATTCAGACCACTTTTAAAGAATGTTTTCCAAAGAAAGGGAAAACTGTGGGCTCTGAAATTCTGAGATAAAATAACGGCCGATAATCTACCAAGATTGTCGGCTTTTTTATTTTCTAAATCTGAAATAAAAAGTAATTGAAATATTAAAAGATAAGAAGACGTAAGACATCAGATGCAGGATAATTAGTCATCTGAAATCTGAAATCCGATATCTAAAAATCTAAGCAGACATGAGCAACACTTACAAATCAGCAGGAGTAGACAAAGAAGAAGGGTACAAAACGGTTGATAAGATCAAAAAAGCAGTAGGCGAGACCCACAATTCCAATGTACTGAACCATCTGGGAAGCTTTGGAGCTTTCTATGAGATCGGAGGATATAAAAATCCTGTACTGGTTTCAGGAACAGACGGAGTGGGAACAAAGCTGAAAGTAGCTTTGGATACCAAAAAGTATGACTCTATTGGAGTTGACTGCTTTGCCATGTGTGCCAATGATATTCTGTGCCACGGTGCAAAACCATTGTTCTTCTTAGATTATCTGGCTTGCGGTAAATTAGATTCTGAAATTGCTGCTGAGATTGTTTTAGGAATGGTAAAAGCTTGTAAAGACAATAACTGTGCATTAATTGGTGGGGAAACTGCTGAAATGCCGGGAATGTACCAGCCGGGAGATTATGATGTAGCAGGATTCTGCGTAGGAATTGTAGAAAAAGATGAGATCATCGACGGTTCCAAAATCAAAGCGGGAAATAAGATCATTGCCCTTCCAAGCTCAGGATTCCATTCCAATGGATTCTCTTTAGTAAGAAAAGTATTCCCGAACTTCGAAGAGGAGTTTGAAGGAAAACCATTATACGAAACCCTTTTAGTACCAACAAGACTTTATTTCCAGGACATTCACAAAGTAATTGAAGAAGTAAAAGTAAGCGGAATTGCCCACATCACAGGAGGTGGACTTTACGAAAACGTTCCAAGAATTATTCCTGAAGGTCTGTGTGCTTCCATTGATGCTTCCAAAATCAGAATTCCAAGTGTAATGCTTGAACTGGAGAAAAGAGGCGGGGTAGCCCGTGAAGAAATGTTCGGAACCTTCAATATGGGAGTAGGAATGATCATCGTAGTAGATGCTGAACACGCTGAAAAAGTACTTCACCTTTTAGATGATGCTTACGAAATCGGAGAGATCACAGAAGGCGCAGAGAAAATTGATTTGAAATTTTAAATGACATCAGATTTCAGATCCTATACATCAGACTCTAAGTCTGTAATCTTAAATCTGACATCTAACATCTGAATAATGAAAAACATCGTTGTACTCGTTTCCGGCTCAGGAACCAATCTTCAGAGAATCATTGATACCATTGAAGCAGGTGAAATAGAAAATGCAAAAGTATCTTTGGTTGTTGCAGACAGAAAATGTTACGGACTGGAAAGAGCAAAGAATCATGCTATAGACCATATACTGGTTCCAAGAGGAAAGAATTTCAGCAGTGAACTGGCGAAAGTAATTCCGGCAGATACAGACCTGATCGTTTTAGCAGGATTTTTATCCATTTTAAAACCTGAGTTCTGTGAAAACTGGAACGGAAAAATTATTAATATCCATCCTGCATTGCTTCCGAAATTTGGAGGAAAAGGGATGTGGGGAATGAACGTTCACAACGCCGTTATTGAAGCAGGAGAAAAAGAAAGTGGAGCTACCGTACATTTTGTAACCTCGGGAATTGATGAAGGGGAAGCTATTCTTCAGAAATCATTTGAAGTAACAGCAGAAGATACTCCGGAAACATTAGCTCAGAAAGTCCACCAGGTTGAATATGAGATATTTCCATTAGCCATTAATAAGGTCCTGCAAAACAAATAATGTAACAATCTAACAATGTACCAGTTTACCAATCATTTATTGTTACATTGTTCAACTGATATATGGTTACATTAATAAAAGAATCTAAGTAAAATAAAAATAAGTCCGGAGGTGAAAGAACCGGCTACAGTTTGAAATAGCTGTAAAAAGTAAAAATTGAAAGTCCCGAAAGGGCGGTTGAAAACAAGCATAGGGTGAAATCCTATGAAAAAATCGAAAGTAAAATGAGTAAAAAGAGAGTTTTAATCAGTGTCTCAGACAAAAGCGGATTAATTGAATTTGCACAGTTTTTGGAAGCCCAGAATTATGAATTGATCTCCACAGGAGGAACATTCAAGCATTTGAAAGACGCTGGCTTAAATCCCATTCAGATTGATGAGGTAACCAATTTCCCTGAAATGCTTGACGGAAGAGTGAAAACCCTTCACCCGAAAGTTCATGGAGGACTTTTAGCAGTCCGTGCCAACGAAGAGCATATGAAAACCGTTCAGGAACACGGAATTGGTCTGATTGACATGGTGATCGTAAACCTTTACCCTTTCTTCGAAAACGTAAACAAAGACATTTCTTTACACGAGAAAGTAGAATTTATCGACATTGGCGGTCCGTCAATGCTTCGTTCTGCTGCTAAGAATTTTGACTCTGTTACCGTAATCACGGATGTAGAAGACTATACGGCTGTAAAACTGGAAATGGAACAGAACGGAGATACGTATATTGAAACCCGTAAAAAGCTGGCAGGAAAAGTATTCAACCTTACCTCTGCTTATGATGCAGCGATTTCAAGAATGCTTTTAGAAGAAGACTATCCTGCTTACTTAAATGCTTCCTACAAAAAAGTCGCAGACCTTAGATACGGCGAAAACCCCCATCAGACGGCAGCTTACTACGTTTCTACTTTCGAGAACGGTGCTATGAAAGATTTCACACAGCTTGGCGGAAAAGAACTTTCTTTCAACAACCTTCGCGATATGGATCTTTGCTGGAAAGTAGTGAATGAATTTAAAGAAGAAATGGCGTGTTGCGCTGTAAAACACTCAACCCCTTGCGGTGTAGCCATCGGAACTTCAGCACTGGAAACCTATCAGAAAACTTTCGAATGTGACCCGGTTTCCATCTTTGGCGGAATTGTTGCAATGAACTATACAATTGATGCTGCTACAGCTGAAGAATTAAATAAAACCTTCCTTGAGATTGTAATGGCTCCTAACTTTGATGAAGAAGCACTGGAAATTTTAAGAAAAAAGAAAAATCTTAGAATCATCAGGATCGCAAACCCTGTTTCCGATAAGCAGACATGGGTAAAAGTGGATGGAGGAATCCTGGTTCAGGATAACGACACTCATTTCTCTGATGACATCAAAGTAGTTACAGAAGTACAGCCTACGGAAGAACAGAAAAAAGCACTGCTTTTCTCCCAGAGAGTAGTAAAATACGTAAAATCAAATGCTATTGTGGTTTCCAACGGAATCCAGGCTTTCGGGATCGGTGGCGGACAGGTAAACAGAATCTGGGCAACACAGCAGGCCATTGAAAGAGCAAAAGAGAAATTCTCCGGAGATCTTGTATTAGCTTCCGATGCGTTTTTCCCTTTCCGTGACGTAGTTGATTTCTGCGCACAGGAGGGTATCAAAGCAATCATCCAGCCGGGTGGAAGTGTAAAAGACCAGGACAGTATTGAGGCCGCCAATGAGCATGGTATCCCGATGATGTTCACAGGAGTCCGACACTTTTTTCACTAATTAAAATAGAATTAAAAAATAATTAGAGATTGTATTTATAGCATCCAAAATTATATATTTGTAGAATAAGACTAGATAATAAATAAAGTATGAGAATATTAATCATAGGTGAAGGCGGTAGAGAATCTGCTCTAGCAGCAAAGCTTCAGAATGACCCGAGAATTTCTAAAATGTTTTTTGCCAACGGGAATGCTACTACCGATGTAATAGGGAAAAATGTTCATTTATCAGAAATCAAAGAACTTAGAGATTTCGCGATCAAAGAAAAGGTAGATCTTACGATTGTAGGTCCGGAAGCACCTCTGGTAGCAGGTTTGAAGGATGAATTTAAAAAGCACGATCTGAAAGTTTTCGGTCCGACTCAAAAAGTGGCGAGTCTGGAAGGAAGTAAAGCTTTCTCTAAGAAGTTTATGCAGACCTATGATATCAAAACAGCTAAAGCTGTAGTATTTGATTCATACAACGATGCTAAAGAATACGTTCAGAAACAGCAGTTTCCTTTAGTAATCAAGGCCAGCGGTCTTGCAGGAGGAAAAGGAGTGGTGATCTGTGATACGCTGGAAGAAGCAGAAGCAACCATCCACGACTTCATGATCAGAAGAATCTATGGTGACGCGGGAATCCGTTTAGTTATTGAAGAATATCTGCAAGGTTTTGAAGCTTCCATCATTGCATTCTCAAACGGTGAAAAGCTTTTCCCGTGTATCGCAGCAAAAGATTATAAAAAAGCCGGAAACGGTGATACAGGTCCAAATACAGGAGGTATGGGATCAGTAGCTCCAAGCCCGGAATTTACGCAGGAACACTACGCTGATTTCGAGAAAAATATTTTAGAACCTACCATTAAAGGTCTTAAAGGAGAAGGTTTCAGCTTCAAAGGAATCATTTTCTTCGGATTAATGGTTACCAAAAACGGAACTTACCTTCTTGAATACAACATGAGATTTGGAGATCCAGAAACTCAGGTACTGATGGCCCTTATGGAAAACAATCTTTTGGACGTGATCCAGGATTGTATGGACGGAAAAGATATCGAGCTTAAATTCAAAGACGAAAAAGCAGTATGTCTTGTCATGTGTTCAGGAGGATACCCAAGAAACATCGAAACCGGTTTTGAAATCTCCGGTGAAGATAAAATGAAACACAGCAAACTTTTATATGCGGGAGCTATCAGAAGAGGAGACAAAGTAGTTTCAAACGGTGGAAGAGTGCTGAACATTGTAGCTACAGGAGCTACTTACGATGAAGCCCGCAAGAAAGTTTACGAAGACGCAGGTCACGTACACTTCGACTACGGTTTCTATAGAGAAGACATCGGAAAGTTTTAATAAAAATCACGAAAAAAGATTTGGATCACCTCCAAGTCTTTTTTTGTAAAACAGTTAAATAAGCAATAAGCTTTAGGCTACAGGCAGTATGCTTATTGCGGTATGGAAAGCTTATAGCCTGAAGCCTATTGCTTAAAGCTTTTAAATTAATCATCATTTATCAATTATCAAAAATGAACAACGGTATTATTATCTTAGACTTCGGATCCCAGTACAACCAGCTTATCGGAAGAAGAATCCGTGAAATGGGAGTATACTCTGAAATCTTACCTTACAATACACCTTTACAAGATATTTTAGCAAAACAGCCTAAAGGAATCATTCTTTCCGGAGGACCAAGCTCTGTAAACGCAGAAAATGCCCATCTGGTAGAAAAAGCATTATACGAACAGGGAATTCCCGTTCTTGGAATTTGCTACGGAATGCAGATGACTGCCCATCTTTTGGGAGGTAAGGTAAACAAAGGAGAAAAAGGAGAATATGGTAAAGCAAACCTAGAGATCGTTAAAGAAAGCTCTTTACTGAAAGGAGTCACTCAAAACTCTGTAGTATGGATGAGCCACTTTGATGAAGTAGGAGAACTACCGGCAGGCTTTGAACTGAATGCAAAATCAGGAGTAATTGCTTCCATCTCTAATGAAGAAAGTAAAATTTACTGTGTTCAGTTCCACCCGGAAGTTTCCCATACCGAAGAAGGCGGAAAAATGTTGGAAAATTTCGTTTTCGGAATCTGTAATGCAGAAAAAAACTGGAAACTAACCAATTATATCGAAAAAACAGTTGAAGAAATCCGTGAGAAAGTTGGAGACAACAAAGTAATCCTTGGACTTTCAGGAGGAGTAGATTCTTCTGTAGCAGCTGTTTTGATCCATAAAGCAATTGGCGATCAATTGACTTGTATCTTCGTAGATACAGGATTATTGAGAAAAGATGAGGGGAAGAAAGTAATGGATCAATATGGAGAGCATTTCCATATGAACATTAAAATGGTAGATGCTAAAGAAAGATTCCTTTCCAAATTAGCCGGAGTAGATGATCCTGAGGCGAAAAGAAAGATCATCGGAAACGAATTCATCCACGTATTTGACGAAGAGTCCCATAAAATTGAAGGCGCTAAATTCTTAGCTCAGGGAACCATTTATCCTGATGTAATCGAAAGCCAGTCTGTAAACGGACCATCTGCAGTAATTAAGTCTCACCACAACGTTGGAGGACTTCCTGAAGATATGGAATTCGAGTTGTTAGAGCCATTAAGAGAGCTTTTCAAGGATGAAGTAAGAAGAGTTGGAGAAGAATTAGGCATTCCTCACCATATGGTATACAGACACCCGTTCCCTGGTCCGGGACTAGGAATCAGAGTATTGGGAGCTGTAGATGCAGAAAAAGTAAGAATCCTTCAGGAAGCGGACGATATTTTCATCGAAGAACTGTATAAAAACGATCTTTATGAAAAAGTATCCCAGGCTTTCGTAGTCCTTCTTCCCGTAAAATCTGTAGGAGTTATGGGAGACGAAAGAACTTACGAATACACCGCAGTCGTTCGTTCAGCCAACACTATCGACTTTATGACGGCAACGTGGAGCAGACTTCCTTACGAGTTCCTGGATACCGTTTCCAGCAGAATCATCAACGAAGTAAGAGGAATCAACAGAGTAGCTTACGATATTTCAAGCAAACCACCAGCAACCATTGAGTGGGAATAATTTAAACTTGAATTGAGAATATAAATCCTGCCCATTTGGGTAGGATTTTTTATTGGATATTATTGAAATAAATAAAATAGAATCAGTCACAAAATTTGAGAATAATATATTTTATAATTATGGAACATCCTCATTTACTTTAAAATAAGACTTTGTTAAGTTTATGATTTTAGCAAAAGAGTTCAACTAAGAGCAATAGGTTTGCCGGATTGACCCAGGAAGCAGTCTCAATTTTTAGCGAATGATTCCGGTCTTGAATTTTGTATACTTTTTTTGACTACGTCGAAGCTTCGATTTCAAGAAAAAGTATAATAAGAAAAAAATAATCCTAAGCTTATGTTCATCCTGGTCGTTTGTTGATTCCAGCTTTTGAGCCTGAATCATAAAATGTACAATATGGCAGTTAAATTTATATAAATGATGGAAGAAGTACCTTTATATAAAGATTTAAATAAAATATTTTCCCTAAATTTAAGTAAAATTACATCAAATGCAAATAGAAACAAGGCCCCTGAGTGTTCAGGATTATGAAGAACTGGCAGAAACGATGAAAAGGGCTTACCCGCAGATGTCGGAGTCTATATGGTCTAAAAAAAGCATTGAAAAGCTTACCCGGATGTTTCCGAAAGGGCAGATCTGTATTACGGTAGACGGAAAACTGGCCGCCGTGGCGCTTTCAATTATTGTTAACTATGAAGAATTCGGGGACGATCATACCTACAGCGATATTACAGGAAATTATACCTTCAATACCCATTCAGATACCGGAAATGTACTGTACGGAATAGAAGTGTTTGTAGACCCTGAATTCCGTGAACTGCGTCTCGGAAGGAGATTGTATGATGCCCGGAAAGAGCTTTGCGAATTATTAAACTTAAAATCCATTATCCTTGGAGGCAGAATCCCGAATTACCACAAATACAGCCATGAATTTTCTCCAAGAGAATATATACGTAAGGTAAGAGATAAAGAGATTTATGATCCCGTATTGTCTTTCCAGCTTTCCAATAATTTCCTGCCGATCAGGGTTCTGAGAAAATACCTTCCCGAAGATGAAGCATCAAGAGAAAATGCGGTTCTTCTTCAGTGGAATAATATTTATTACAGCAAGCGCCCGAATACCATGCAGGACAGCATTATCCGTTTGGGATTGGTACAGTGGCAGATGAGGCATTTCAAAGATATTGAAGCGTTTTATGAGCAGGTAGAATTTTTCGTGAATGTAATGGGAGATTACAAATCAGACTTTGTCCTGTTTCCGGAATTGTTCAATACTCCTTTGCTGGCTCCCTTTAATAAACTTTCAGAAAGAGACAGTATGATCGAACTGGCCAAGCTTACCGATCAGATAAAAGAAAAGATCTCAGAACTGGCTATCAGCTATAACGTGAATATTATTTCCGGTAGCATGCCTGTTTTTGAAAACAATGAACTGTATAATGTAAGCTATCTTCTTCATCGTGACGGACGTATGGATGAATACAGAAAAATTCATATCACCCCGAATGAAAAGAGATACTACGGAATGAAAGGAGGCAGTGAGATAAAAGTATTTGATACCGACTGCGGAAAAATAGGATTGGTCATCTGTTATGACGTAGAATTTCCGGAATTGCCAAGGATTTTGGCAGATCAGGGAATGAAAATCCTTTTCGTTCCTTACCTTACCGATACACAGAACGCCTATATGAGAGTCCGCCACTGTGCGGCAGCGAGAGCTATAGAAAATGAATGTTACGTAGCCATTGCAGGTTGTGTAGGAAACCTTCCAAAGGTGAACAATATGGATATTCAGTTTGGACAGGCAGCCGTATTTACCCCGTCTGATTTTGCGTTTCCATCCAATGCCGTGAAAGGAGAAGCAACTCCCAATACAGAAATGACCCTGATTGTGGATGTAGACCTCAATCTGCTGAAAGACCTTCATCACCACGGTTCCGTTCAGGTAATGAAAGACAGAAGGAAAGACCTTTACGATACCTATCTGAAATAACAACAATTATTATATTACTTAAAACCACCCCGGCAGAGGTGGTTTTTGTTATGGCATAAATCTGCTTCCTAAATTGCACTAGCGAACCTATTAATTTATTTCGCCTTTAGCCAGTATAATTTCAGTTCTCAAAAATGTAGATCTAGATAAAATCTTGTATTTCAAAAATAAGCGAAGCGGCTTTGTTTATCTTAAACACACAGCTGTTAATTATCTTTGTCTGCCTTTGCGATTAATAAAAAAAACGTCCCAACTTGTAAGATTCTTAACTGCATTATACAATGAAAATTAGAGGAAGAAATATTAATGGGTACTTTAGACTTTAAAATTAATGTAGTTAATCCAGATCTGCTCACGATCCCTGTTTCTCTCAAAATTCTTCAGCATAAATTCACGGTCATATTTTACTTTTTCATTGAAATATAATTTTTCATTGATAAAAACTTTAACCTTTTTATCAACATCAATCATTTCCGGAGAAATATTAATAGAAAAAGATCCGATACGGGAAGTCTCTATCCGGAAAACATTCTGAGCATATTCAGCCTTTATTTTTCCTGATTTTCTTGGAAAGTCAAAAGCATTTTTATCTGTATTTTCAACAACTAAACTGTCATTTTTATCATATTTCAGCCATTTTGTGATTTTGAAGTTCAGTTTTTTATGCCAAACAGCTGCAGATCGTAGTGTATCCCTTTTTATATCGGATAACCAGTCAATAGTTCCATATCTTTCATCATCAGATTCCCACGAAATTTCTTTAGGAAACGGATTTCTTTCCCGGTTTTTCATATCATTAAAAATAATCTGATAAGCAGGTTCGGAGGCATTGTACATAGGAAATGAATGCGGAAATCCATTATAACGGTACTCCTTATAATCGGCCTTTATTCCATGCATCATTTTTGTGAGATCGTCATTAGCATTAGTTGGATAATAGTAATCCTGATCCGTAGAAAAATTAATGAACGAACGGTTTTTTATATTTTCGATAAAAGTTCCGCCGGTAAAAACTTTAGGATAGGTATTCAGGCCGTAAAAGCCGGTAAACGGAGAAGGCTGCTTCATCAGATAGGAAAATGATCCGGTTGCTCCATTGGAATGGCCTGAAATAAAAACCTTGTTGTCATCAACGTTAATTGTTCTTTTGATCTGTTTCAGAATTTCGGGAACCATGAAAAAACCGTCATCAGAGGTCATCCAGTTGTAGGCTTTGCTGGCTTGTGGGAAAACCAGGATGACATCATTTAAGTCGGCATACTTGGTATAATACCTGTTCCAGCTTCCAAGATTTTGCTGAGGGATCTGAAAGTCTGCTAAATTACTGAAACGTACGGCTCCATGTAGAAAAAATAAAAGTGGATACTTTTTTTTCGGATTATAGTCTTTCGGTAAATGAACAAGATAAGAAGTTGTGGCAGAATCATTTATTTTGAATGAAACAGAATAATTCCGCTGTGCTTTGGGTAGAAACGGAGCATAGTTTTTTATATGATTGTACAATACATCAGCATTTTCCTTCTCATTAAAAGAATATTCTTTCATCTGGAAAAACTCGTCCTGAATTTTCTTTAAATTATTGTAAAACTCTTCTTTATAAGGCACTGTACTTTGCTTCAGGGCTTTCCATCTTGGATCAGCCAGCAGGTTTTTATAGTCACTTTCTGAAGATTCATCTTCAATATAGCTCCATCCCGGATAAGTGCTTTCTGTAGCTTTTATTTTAATAAGTGGAGTAAGATATTGGAAAGCCTTATCATAGTTTTTCAGTTCTGAAGCTAAAACAGACGCATTATAAAGCCCCGTTCCGTCGATGCTGTCGGGATACATTCTGAAAGCCTCTTCATATAGGTTGAAGGCCTTCTGATAATCGGCTCCGTTTTCTGTTTCCTCCATGAGGTCCGATGCCTTTTGGGTCAGGACTGAATAACTTTGCTGCCCACTTATAAGAGATGCTGCCCAAATGAAACCTATTGTTAAATAATTCCTCATACATTAAAATCTGATGAGGCAAAACTAGAGATAAAAAGCCGAGGAAAATTGTAAAAATGGAACACATCAGGGAAGTAAACGCCAGAAAGTATCCTGGCTGCCTAAAACGGTTCCTTGGTCAAAGAAACTTTTTGGAGAGTTTTCTGTAAGGTTTTTATAGGCCTTGTTAAAATGTGACTGGTCATTAAAATTAAATTCATAAGCCAGTTCTGTAAAACTTCTGTCCGGATTTTCAAACAGTTTTTCATTTACTGTTTTTCTGAAGAGAACAATTTCATGAAACTTTTTAACCGAGACGCCTAAATGAGCTTGAAAGTTTCTGTTCAGATGCTGTCTGCTGATTCCTATGGTGTCAGAAAGTTCAGTCACGGTAAAACTTTCACAATGATTGAATATATACTGAATGGACTTTTCCAGAATAGAATTTTCGAAGGGAATGAATCTTTTTTTCAGAGAAGCATCCAGTAAATGAGTAAGCAGTTGCGTATCTGTCGTCGAAAAAACTTTATTTAGTTCGTCCGGACTTAAGAACTCAAGGTGGTTAAGACTCTTCGTAAAAGATAGGTTTCTGTAAAATTGCTGAACTCCCAAAGGATGAAATACAATCACGATTCTGTAAACTTCTCCATATTGTACAACGTTGAGAACCTTTTCGCGAATAGGAGTGAAGATCTGAAGTGCCTGAGCGGCCTCATCAAAAGCAACATCCCCTTTTTCTGTTTGAATATGGGATTTATGAAAAGAAATGGTATTGTTAAAGTGCGGAAAACACTGAAATGTATGGATGCTGTTATGCGGTTTCAGGTCCAGGTAATAATAATCAATATACTTTTTGATTGTCGGGTTTTTCGGTTGGAATGTTTCAAATCTTTCTCTCATAGGCAAGCTTCATTCTTATTCTGAAATATGTGCAATTTACAAAATAAACCAATAAAAAAGAGCAGATCAAAGTCTGCTCTGTATTTAAAATATTCTCAAATTTTATACATATTTAGGGCACACCACAGCCGGACAAATCATTCCCGGGCATCTTGGTCTTCCGTCATCAGGACAGCACTTATTAGAACAGTTTCCGATAATGATACCGCTTCCTGAAATAGTTTTTAATTGTTCTCTTGACAGTTTGCTGTTACGTAAATTTTTCATGTTGTAATATTTTATGGATTTGTTTTAATATTTGTACATGTAAATATATCAAATTTATTATAAATGATGCTTTTTCTTAATATGATTGAATTTAATTATGCAAAATACTGGTTTTGTGTTGAAATTTTTATTTGAGTGTTTCTGAACATTTTGCTTTAAGAATAACATCATCAATACCATTATTTCCTAATTGCTTGCTTTTCAACAGACTTTTACAAGCCTTTTCTTTTTGGCCTGTGGATAATAAAACTTCACCTTGATAATAAAGGATAAGAGGGTCATTAGGATTGTATTCCAGAGCCTTTTCAAAATCCTGCAATGCGGCATCATGTTTTCTTAATAAAGCATAGGCTGTTCCTCTGTACTCATAACCTTTTTTTGATTTTTCCAGACTTAATGACGTGTTGAGGTCGTCTATCGCTTCAGCAAACTTATCCATACGCATTTTGATATAGCCCCGGTTCAAATAACCTCTATAATTTTGAGGCTGTTTTTGTACAGAAATATCAGCATCAGCCAGAGCTTCATGATACATGCCAAGTTCAGCTTTGGAAGCTCCTCTTTCACTATACAGCCTGTAATCTGTGGGAGTTCTTTCCAATGCAATAGTATAACTCTCCACCGCTTTTGCAAACTGATTGGTTAATGCGTAATATTTTCCATAAAAAGCATAAACTTTGGAGTTTTGTGGGTCTAACTCAAGAACTTTATCAAAATCCTCTTTGGATTTTTTACCATCATAGGAGTAGAGATATGACATTCCTCTGTATAAATAAGAATCAAAAATATTTTCCCTGGCGCTGATCGCTTTATCAAAATAAGAAATAGCTTTTTGAAAATTTTGCTGGTCATATTCTTTGTAGCCCAGATCATAGTTAGATTGCCCGAAAAGAATATGAAAATTAAAGAGTGAGAATAATAATAGTATTGTTTTTCTCATAATTAAGGTATTATAGTTTTCTGTCTTCGAATGTAATAAAAAATGGGAATACTTTTTGACGTAAATTGCACCTACTATTTAAAATTTATGTTTGACAAGCAGCAAAGAAAACTGAAAAGGTCGGCCAGGCTTATTTCCGTATTGAGTAAATATGGATTTAAAGATATGCTGGCAAGGATGAATACAGGAAATAAACAGGAGCAGATTTCTTCAGATCCTGATGAGGTGATATCAAAAGGAACGGTCTACGAAAGAATCAGGCTTGTATTGGAAGAGCTGGGTCCCACGTTTGTAAAACTTGGCCAGACATTCAGCAACCGGGAAGATTTGCTGCCTCCGGAACTGATTCAGGAATTGCAGAAGCTTCAGGATAAAGTGGAAACAGTGGATATGAACGTAGAAGAAGCATTGGAAAATGAATTCAATATTTCGGTTAGAGATCACTTTCTGGAAATCACTAAAGATCCTTTAGCCACAGCTTCCATAGCTCAGGTGTATAAAGCCGTTCTGCTTGATGGCAGTCCTGTCATTTTAAAGCTCAAAAAACCGGATGTACAATCTGTTATTGAAGATGATCTGTTGCTGATCAAAGATATGGAAAAACTGGTATCTGCCTATTCGGAAATAGGAGAGAAGCTTAACCTGAAACAGGCTATTTCCACCTTCGAAAGATCCCTGTTGGAAGAAGTTTCCCTCATCAATGAGAAAAACAATATCCTGCAGTTCCGTCTGAATTTTAAGAACAACAAAGAAACCTATGTTCCGAAAGTCTATGAAGAATTTTCCAACAACAATATTCTTTGTATGGAATTCATCGATGGGATTAAGGTAACCGATAAATCAGTGCTTTTAGCTAATGGTATTGATCCGGTAAAAGTTTCGGAAGTAGGATTGAGACTGTTCGTTTCCCAGATCCTGGATTATGGTTTTTTCCATGCTGATCCCCATGCCGGAAATATCCTCGTGAAAAAGAACGGGAAAGTAGTCTTCATTGATTTTGGTGCCGTAGGAAAGATTCAGCCCAATGATAAGGAGATCCTTGAAAACCTTATTGTGAGTTTTGTGGCTAAAAATCCACACAAAATAGTCCGTTATCTCAAAAAAATGGCGGTCAGTTATGAAATTCCCGATGAGAGAAGATTTGAAAATGATGTGGAAGATATTCTCAATTTTGTCCACAGTTCTTCGCTGCAGAATATTGATGTACAGGTAATCATTAATAAAATGAAAGATATCCTGGCTCATAACAGGTTGTATATGCCGGATTATTTTTATCTGTTGTTTAAAGGGATCAGTCTGATAGAAGGAGTAGGAAGAAATATCAATCCCGATCTGGATATTGTGAAAAGCCTTCACCCGTACAGCCGGAAAATATTTACCAAAAAGATCAGTCCCAAAAATCTGTTAAAAACCGGAATGGACAGGATGATGAATTTCACCGATAATGTAGATGAAATCCCGAAAGAACTCCGTTCTGTTTTACAGAAACTGGATGAAAATAAATTCACCGTATCCACTGAAATCAAAAACATTGAAAAAACCAACCAGCTGATCAAATCAAGCGTGGTTAATCTGGTTTTAGCCATGATCCTGGGGGCCAATATCATTGCTACGGCGATTGTTTTTGTTTCCGAAACAGGACCCAGAATAGGAGAGCTGTCTCTGATAGCGATATTGGGTTTTATTTTTTCCGTATTATTAGTCATTATATTGTTGTTGAGAGTAGCCAGGAAATAACCATCACTTATAAAAAATATGAAAACATTTATTTTAACCGTCCTAACGTTTTGCAGTTCATTATTCATGGCTCAGGAAGTTGGAGAAAAGCTTCAGGGTGATTTTGACGGAAACGGAACAAAAGAATATGCCTATGTAAAAGTAAGCGATTGTGGAGACGAATGCGAAGGAAAGTGTGAGACCACTGTTTATTTCAGTGATAAAAACATGAAACCATTCGTTATTGCAACGGCGAATAGTGGAACCTTATACAATTTGGGAGACCTTAATAATGACGGTAAAGATGATCTGGGCTTTTATCCTAACTGGTGTACCAGCTGCTGGCATGCATTTTATGTATATACGTTAAGTAAAACAGGCTGGAAACCTTTGGTACCTTCTATTTCCACACACTGTTCCCAATGGGAGGAAGACAAATTCCCGATTAAAAAAGATCCGAAGAAGAAAGGATATGTAATTATTACCTCAAGCAAATTCGAGGACGATGATATTAAAATAAGCAGTAAAAGTGTTAAACTGTAGTAGGAGTTTTTGCCATTTAGCGGATGGCTTCCGACTCTTGTGGTGAACTTCCTGTCTCTGATTTCTGACTTCTAATTAAATGCCTATCTTTGCACCATGGAAAAACTCACTTTTGCAGATTTTGACCTGCCGGTTAAAATTCTTGATGTTTTAGCGGATCTGGAATTATTTGAGCCTACCCCTATTCAGGAGAAGAGCTTAAAGCCTATACTTTCCGGAAGAGATGTAATGGGAATTGCGCAGACCGGAACAGGAAAAACATTAGCTTACCTTTTACCCGTTCTTAAGACATGGAAATACAGTAAAACAGGAAATCCAACTGTTTTGGTACTTGTTCCTACAAGAGAATTAGTGGTTCAGGTAACTGAAATTCTTGAAAAACTGACAGAAAACATTACCGCAAGAGTGATCGGAATATATGGCGGGAAAAATATCAATACTCAGAAATTATTATTCAATGACGGTTGTGATATTTTAGTGGGAACACCGGGAAGGGTGATGGATCTTTCCATAGACAACGCTATTTCCCTGAAAGAAGTACAGAAGCTGATCATTGATGAATTTGATGAAATGCTTAATTTAGGTTTCAGACCGCAGCTGACCCATATTTTTGAAATGATGAAAGAGAAGAGACAGAATATCCTTTTCTCTGCAACGATGACAGAAGCCGTAGATGAGATGCTGGATCAGTATTTCGCAAGTCCGGTGGAAATTTCATTGGCAAAATCAGGAACACCCCTTGAAAAGATCGAACAGTCTGCTTATAAAGTTGAAAATTTCAATACTAAGATTAACCTTCTTGAACATTTACTGAAGAATAATGATGAAATGTCTAAGGTGTTGATTTTTAATAATAATAAAAAGAACGCCGATCTCCTATTTACCAAAATTGATGAACTTTTCCCGGAGCAGTTTGATGTGATCCACTCTAACAAATCCCAGAACTACAGGCTTAAGGCTATGAAAAGATTTGAAAAGGAAGAGGTCAGAGGATTGATTACCACCGATGTTATGGCAAGAGGTCTTGATATTTCAGATATTACCCATGTGATCAATTTTGAAACACCGGATATTCCGGAACAGTATATTCACAGAATTGGTAGAACGGGTAGAGCGGATAAAGATGGAAAGGCTATTACTTTTGTGACTAAAAAGGAAGAACCTTTAATTCTTGATATAGAGCTTTTAATGGATAAAGATCTTCAGTTTAATGATTTCCCTGAAGAAGTAAAGATCAATCCTAAGAAAATAGCTTCTGAAGAAGAGGTTGTTGCGATGAAAAATCCAGCCTCTGTAAAACTGAATGAAGGAGGTGGAGCATTTCACGAAAAGAAAGCCAAAAATACAAAAGAAAACTGGGGAGGCCCATCCAAAAGAAAAGCACCTAAAAAGTTTGGGGCCAACAGAGCTCAGCAAAAAGCGATTTCAAAATCTAAGAAAAAGAAATAAAAAAAGCTTCGTTTTAAACTGCCCCCAAAAAGTTAGACACTTTTTGGGGGCAGTCTATTTTTGGAGTTTTTATTAATTTATTTCATATAAGGTTTCATTTCCTTAGCCCAGATTTGGTATCCTTCCGGCTTAAAATGAAGCATATCTTCCACGAAGATCTCTTTTCTTACCTTTCCGTTAGAATCTTCCATAGCCTTGGTAACATCAATAAATTCAGCATTGGATTCTTTCTTCATAAAAGCGGCGATCTTTTTATTGGCTATTTTCATCTGAGGCCATAGCTTTTCTCTGCTTGGAGAGTACTTGATGGAAATATAATCGATTTCAATATTGGGAAACCTCTCACGTATTTTCCTGTAAAAAGCTTTATATCTGTTGACTACTTTTTGTGCTTTCAGCTTATGATTATCAGCAAAATCATTCTCACCACAATAAATGATGATCTGTTTTGGTTGATAAGGTGCTAAAAGGTCATCAGCAAAATCATTGAGATCAGTCAGGCGTGAGCCTCCGAAACCTCGGTTAATAATTGTTTTGTCTGGAAAATAATCAGCAACATCAGTCCATTTGGTGAAAGATGAGCTTCCTATGAGAAGAATGGCATCTTTGGGAGGTGGGTTTTCCTGATCGGCTTTTTTGAAATTCTGAATGTCCTGCCAGAACATCGGCTTTTTTTCCTGTGAAAAGAAAAGGGCAAAATACAGCAGCAGAAATGCTGAAAGAATCTTCTTCATTATAATCAGTTTTAAAATACAGGTAAAAATAATGAAAAACTCCCGATAAAACCGGGAGCTTGTCTATTATCTTTTATAAGTAATGTAGGTAACATCGTCTACTTCGTCATCATTTTGATCGGAGGCCCCAAAAAGCTGTGCAACTTTCAGGTCCTGGCTGGTTAGTACTTCTACTCTGTACCATTTTTCATCGTCATTTTTAAATTTGGTACTCAGGAGTTTGGATTCCTGGTTGTAAGTAAATTCTCCATCATTTTTTGCATTGGGTGTACATTCAAGCCCCGTCCCTGAATAAGCAGTATAGCTGATGTAGTGATCACTTCTGAAATAAAGTGTATTATTGGCCATACAACCTGTAGGAACTTCAGTTTTAATAACAGTTTTATTATCCTTTCCAGAAATAATCTCTATTTTGCTGACTTTCCAATCCCCGCTCATCATCTCCAGTTCATAGGCTTCCATATTGTCATCGTTACAGGAAGTAAGTGCCAGCGCTGAAAAGGCAAATAAAAGTAGTCGTTTTTTCATTTTCACAAATTTAAGAATATGCTAAAATATAAATAAATTTGAAATATCTATAATGAAATAAAGCTTTTTTAAACAAATGTTTATAAATAAAACGATTCTTGGCTTAATATATGAGTTTTTTAACACGGAAACACACAGAAAAGAATAATAATGACGAAAAAAATAAAATCTAACACAAGTGAATCTCAGTATGCCTTGAAAAATAAATATCACTGGGAGGCCTTTAGCCCGCCTGCTTCTCTCATTATACTTTCCAAGTATCACCATTGTTTAAAAATACAAATTAATGATGAATTTCAACTCGCTTTTTAGGTATTATAATGACAAGACTGCCATATTCAATAGGAGCGGACTAAAGTCCGCTCACTTTGTATTATTAATCACATTTTAGGCTTTAGCCCAACGCAAAATTTAATAAATTAATAGCTCATTTCTACAATCTTATAAGCATCCTGAGGAGTCAGTTTTTTGTGTTCACCCAATCCTACCCAGTTTCTTTCCGTAAAGGCTTTCTCAACTCTTTCGGCGGTTCCGTTATAATCTTCTGTGTATTCGGAAAGTCTGGTTTTAATATGCAGGCTGTGGAAGAATTCTTCCAGTTTTTTAATTCCCTGTTCGGCTTTTTCTTCTAAGGTTCCGTCTTTAATTCCCCAAACTCTTTCCGCGTATTGGGCTAATTTACCTTTTTTCGTTTCAAAATTATATCGGTAATGAGAAGGCGCAATAACGGCTAATGTCCTTGCGTGATCAATTCCGAAGTATGCTGTAAGCTCATGTCCCATAGCATGTACAGCCCAGTCTGTGATCACTCCTTTCTGAATAAGCCCGTTTAAAGCCATTGTGCAGCACCACATGAAATTTCCGGCAGCATCATAGTTGAAATCATCTGCCAGTACTTTGGGAGCTGTTTCCTGAAGGCTGATCAGGATACTTTCTGCAATTCTTTCCTGCAGGTCTGCAGAAGAAGGAGCCGTCATATACTGTTCAAGAACGTGGGTATAAGCGTCTGTAATACCGTTTACGATCTGGTTTTTAGGAATGGTTCTGATTACTTCAGGATCCAAGACAGAAAACAGAGGGAAAAGTCCCGGTCCGCCAGAGGATAATTTTTCATCGGTTTCTCTTCTTGAGATTACGTAGCCTGAGTTCATTTCAGAACCTGTAGCAGGAAGGGTAAGAATACTTCCGAAAGGCATTCCTTCACCTTCGAAAGTTCTCACGGATTTTCTCAGAATATCCCAAGGTTCACCGTCGTAGTTGGCAGCAGCAGAAAGGAACTTGGTCCCGTCGATGACAGATCCGCCTCCAACGGCCAATAAAAAGTTGATGTTTTTTTCTTTGATAAAACGTAAAGCATCCATCAGAACCTCATATTCAGGATTGGCAGGAACCCCTCCGAATTCATACAGCTCATGGCCCTTCAAGGCCTCTTTTACCTGATCATACACTCCGTTATTTTTGATGCTTCCGCCTCCATAGATCATGAGTATTCTGGCGTCTTGAGGAACTTCTTTGGAGATTTTAGCGATTTCTCCTTTCCCGAAAAGTATTTTAGTTGGATTTTTAAACTCGAAATTAAGCATTGTTCTAAATTTATTGTATCCAAATTTACGGAAAGACTAATGAAAACTGCGTTAATGAAATTTTAAAATTCTTATCATGGCCTTTCATAAAAACTATGGAAGTTTTTTTGTGAAACGGAGGAAATTAATTTTTCAGTACGATTTTATAATAACCCTTTTCATCAGTTGCATTAATAACATTCTTAAAAACCAGACTTTTGATCTGGTATCCTTCACATCCCGCTGTAAACTTTGATGATTTGATGGAAAAATCAAATACATTGACATTGGAATAGAATTTATAATTTTTTTCTCCGTCAAAGGCACCTACCTTTTCTAAAATAACTTTATGATCACTGGTTTTGGTAAGCTCTACTCCGATATAGTTTCCGTTTCCGGCATCTTCCTGAACCGTCATATTGGTCAGTTCTCCGTTTTCTATAAGATTTTCCCCGGATTTGTTAACGAATTCAAAAACTATAGGCTGCGGAGGATTGTAGCAGTCTTTTTCACAGGAACTGAGAAATAAAATAATTGAAAATAAAAGGAGCAGTTGTTTCATATTCAGAGGTTAGAATTAAGATATACCGCCAAGTTACAAATTATTATCAGAACTTTTTAAATGAAGTTCAAACTCAGTTTTTGGAAGAAATACATTCTTTATCAGGTCCATAAATTCCGTTACTTTTGAACTCTGCCTTTCCTGTTTTCCTATTGATTTTAACCCGGTAAGATTCTTTAACTTCCGGACAGTTCTTCGGTTTGGAAACGTAAAGATCAATATGACGATTGTCTATTTTATAAGAACTGCTCAGTGTATTGCTGAAATCTACCGAAAAACCATAGGTTTTGGCCAATAAGAGGGCTTCCGGAAGATTATCTACCGTTCCAATAAAATCTCTTAACTGCTGTTCATTGGAGAAGTAGATGGTACGGCTGTTTTTACAGGCTAGAATGTATGAAAAACATGCATTTCCCAAGCACTGCTGGAAAAAGCCTTTTTCAGGAGCAGGATCATTGATGGTCATTGATTCAGGCATCTGACTGTCGTAAATGATTGCTTTATCCGGATCGGGATCATTTCGGAGGACCCGCCAGTATTCATAACTTTTGTCTGGAATAATGAAAGGATAGAGGAGATCAGCATTATCCATGATATCCGGGATCTTTTTAAAATCATCAGGAACTGTAACCTGTGCAAAGAACAGATTGGATAGCAGCAGAGAAACAGCAAAGATCATTTTCATGAAGAGAGGTTTCCTGCAAATTTACGAAATGCCCGCTGAAGTTGAAATACAAGATGTTTACAAAAACTTCATTGCATAACCGGGACTTGTAGTTCCACTCATAATTCTCTTCAGTTTCGATTCCACCGGCTTTCTGGTCATTGGCTTCAGATGATTTCCGGCTGTAAATCTTGCAAAAGTTTTATAACAAAATACAGGTCAGAATATTCAATGCAATAAAAGCCCATTCTGATTCCTGAAGAGGCAGGATCTGTTCGTAATATGCCCTGATGTAGCCCATAATTAATTGTATTGGTTTACCATTTACGCCATTGTTCCGTAATGTCTTCGTCTATAGTGTTGTAACCTTTGTCTGCACTTGCGGAAATAATGATATTTGTGATGATTTCTCTTTCATTGGTTTCTATTAAAGTCGAACTGCATCTCTCATTGAGACTGTTTAATTTTTCGATAGTGGATTGTACAAGATTCATACCTTCATTTTTGGATGTTGAAGCTGATATATTCTTCAGATATAGCTTAAGAATATGAATACATTCCTCAACATCTTTCTTTTTATATGAAGGATTTCCCATCTCCATATAAGTTAGCATTGATTCTTGTAAAAGATCCAACTCAGTGTTAAACTTATTATGATCAATGGTATTGATTTCCTTTTTTATATCTTTCGGTATAGACCTGTGAGGTGAACAGGAGTTCATTAAAGTTACTACTGAAATTATTGTTAAAAATTGTGTGATATTCATTACTTCCTTATTTAATTTCTATACTTTTAATTTTCCCTGCAAAATCCAGCTTTGAAATTTTATCAATACATTCTTTTAAATAAAGCATGTTCTTATTATAAATATTGTCCGTAAAATTTAGGCTGTCAATCTGAAAATCCAACATGATGAAATTATCAGATAATTCAGAAACATAAACATCCTTTCTTACTTTAAAGATATTCTCGATGATTTTAGCTTCAGGGAGACTAAGCTCTTTTTCTGTTTTTAAAATAATAGAAAGGTCCGGATAATACATAGGATTAATGATATAATGCAATCCGTTGGTTACTTCATATATCTTTTCACGGGTGATGATCTCAATCAATTCCTTCTTTGGAAAATCATCGCCCCAATTGAAAATAACCTGCTTGCCGGAAATGTCACTTTTCTGAATTCTCTTTACATCGCTGAACGAATCAGATTTCCAGTTTATTGTTACAGGATAAGAAGAACCATCTTCTTTAGTAATAATAGTAGCATTGATGGACAAACCTCCATTTAGAAGTTTATATTCTGTTTTCTCCAGGCCGATGGCCAGAGTTACAGGGTTTTCACTGTTTTTATCGAGATTAATCAAACTGAAAAGACTTTCTTTAAGCTGCTTTGATAGCTCAGTTTTGAAAGAATTTGAAAAATCAGAAGGATTCACAAATACAATCCAGCTGTTTACGTTTTGTTCCGTGTGTTGAGCTTTAAAACATAAAAAAATAAAAGAAAAGGATATTACCAGTATTTGTTTTATAAAGTCTTTCATCATTAGTTCGTTTTTATTCTGCAAAAATAATGATTACCAGAGAATAACCAAAAGATCTGTAGGCAGGTAGAAATTAATTGTTTTTTGAAAAAAAAACACGCGTAAATTAAAAGCAAATCCACTACATTTGTTAATATGATACACGACCAACGCGCAGAAAAATTCAGGCAGATCGTGGAGAATAAATTCCAGATCTACAATTCATTATTTATGAGCCTGCCCTATGATAAAATGACGAATATCGGGATGCTCCTACCGTTCCTTTACGAAGAAAGCCGGAATGGCTATGAAGCAGGAAAGACCCCCGAAGAAATCGTTGAAGAATTCTTTAAAAACCATACAGATCTCCAGTCAGAAGAACAGAAACTGGAACTGCTTTTCAAGATTATTCAGTATATCGAAAGGCAGGTAGTTCTTTTTGACAGTATTGAAGATGCGGCATTTCCCAACCTTCACTCCGAAAGTGATAACGGAACGGTAACCAATATGTTTGAACGCTCTTATCAGGATCATAAGCTTGAAAAAGTACGTGAAAAACTGAAGGATTTCACCGTAAAAGTTGTGTTTACAGCACACCCGACTCAGTTTTATCCGAGTTCTGTACAGCGGATCATTCAGGATCTGAGAGGAGCGATCACCAGCGATTCCGTTACTCAGATCGATATGCTGTTGCAGCAGCTGGGAAAAACTCCTTTTGTTAACAAAGAAAAACCTACCCCGATTGATGAAGCATTGAGCATCATCTCTTATTTGAGATATGTGTATTACGATACCATCGGGGAACTCTTTACCAAGATTAAAAAGACATTCGGAAACGGGCATTTCCATCTTCATGAAGATATTATACAGCTTGGATTCTGGCCAGGCGGAGACCGGGACGGAAATCCTTTTGTAACGGCTGATGTTACCAAAAGAGTAGCCGGAGAACTCCGTTCAGCGATTCTGAAGTCTTACTATAGCCATCTGAAATTTATCAGAAGAAGATTAAGCTTCAGAGGAGTTTCAGAAGTTCTGTCGCAACTGAATGATGAATTATATGATGCTATTTTTAACGGAAAAGATATTACCGCAGACAATATTCTGAAAAGAGCTGACGAAGCAGAGAAAATACTAGTCAATGAGCACAATTCCCTGTTTTTAGATCTGCTGGTTAATTTCAGAGACCGGGTGATGATTTTCGGAACTCATTTTGCCACATTGGATATCCGTCAGGACAGCAGGATTCATCAGAAAGTAATTGATGAGGTTTTTGCAAAAGTGTACAATGGTATTCAGGGCGATGAGACAGAAAAGTTCAGTAAACTTATTGAGATTTCAGAGCAGGTAAATCCGGATGATTATGAAGATATTGTGAAAGATACCTTATTGACGGTTTCACAGGTGGCAGAAATTCAGAATCTGAATGGCCACAGAGGAATGAACCGCTATATCATTTCCAATTCTGATGCTGTAAAAGATGTGATGAATGTATACGCATTTTTCAAAATCTGCGGGTATAAAGAGGAAGAAATTCATATGGATATTGTTCCGCTGTTCGAAACTATGGAAGGGCTTGCCAATGCAGAGCAGGTGATGAACGAACTTTATCAGCACCCTGTTTACAAAAAGCATCTTGAAAGAAGAGGCAATCAGCAGACTATTATGCTCGGCTTTTCAGACGGAACCAAAGATGGAGGCTATCTGAAGGCCAACTGGGAAATTTACAAAGCCAAAGAAGTTTTAACGAAACTTTCCGTTCAGAATGGAATTAAGGTGGTATTCTTTGATGGCAGAGGAGGTCCGCCTGCAAGAGGAGGAGGGAAAACCCACGATTTCTATGCTTCGCAGGGAAATACCATTGCCAACAACAAAATAGAGCTGACGATTCAGGGACAGACCATCACCAGCATCTTCGGAAATAAAGAACAGGCAAAATACAATTTTGAACAGCTTCTGACCGCCGGAGTAGAAAACGATGTCTTTAAAAACTCCAAAAAGGATCTTACGGAAAAAGAGAGAAAGCTTATCATTGAGCTGGCGGACATCAGCTATAAAAAATATTCCGATCTGAAAGCGCACCCTATGTTTGTACCGTATCTTCAGGAGATGAGTACCCTGGAATATTACGGAAAGACCAATATCGGAAGCCGCCCATCCAAAAGAGGAAACGGCAGTGAACTGAAGTTTGAAGACTTGAGAGCCATTCCGTTTGTAGGCTCATGGTCACAGTTGAAGCAGAACGTTCCCGGATTTTTCGGATTTGGTTTTGCCATGCAGCAGATGAAAGAGCAGGGAAGGTTTGAGGAAGTCAGAGAACTGTATAAAGGTTCCGATTTCTTTAAAACTTTAGTTCTGAATTCGATGATGAGTATGAATAAATCCTATTTCCCACTGACATATTACATCAAAAATAATCCGAAATTCGGTGCATTCTGGAATGTTTTGTTTGATGAATATACGCTTTCCAGAGATATTATGCTGGAGCTTACCGGATTCAAAATGCTTCAGGAAGAAGACCCGCTTTCCAGAAAATCGGTGAAAATCCGTGAAAAAATTGTACTCCCGCTGCTCAGTATTCAGCAATATGCACTGATGAAGATCCAGAAAGGGGAAGGCAATAAGGAAGCCTATGAAAAACTGGTTACCAGATCCTTATTCGGGAACATTAATGCAAGCCGGAATTCGGCGTAATTCGATACAGAAATGCCTTTCGTCAGAGAGGCATTTTTATTTAAAAATGTATAAATCCTGAGGCTATTTTGTTCTACATATATCAATTTTAAAAACCGCTGTCCTTCAGGCTGAGTATTTTTGTAGCTAATCTCTCCAATACAGATTCTTTAGCGATCAGATTGAAACTCCAGATATCATCAGAGATAAAGACATAATTTCCTTCAAAGCTGTAAATATAATCTCCACCTTCAATTCCCACAAGCCACCTTTCTTTCTTCAGATCCGGATAGGTTTGTAAAATAAGCCAGCAGTACTCTCTGATCTCATCTTCGTTCATGAAATCAGGAAGTTTAGATAAAATTGAGTTTTCAGCGTTCAATTCATACTGTAACAGCATCTCATCAATTATATTCATTAATAGGGGTATACTATTTTGTATGGACTAATTTAGTAACTTTAATGAATATTTCAATTGAATTCATTATGTATTCTGAAGGTAAGCTGCTGAAAATTGGTATACAGCAAACTTTCATTAAAGAAAAATAAAAGACTGGATCACTAAAAAATGGTATTATTACAGTATGAAACAGATCCTGACTGAAGAGATTTTTTCCGCACCTCAATGGATGAAAATAGTGTGTTATATTCTGAGCATTGCTGTATTGTTAATGGGGGTAGGCTTATTTACGGTGAAAGACCAGCCACAGGAGATTTTTTTTGTTATGCCTTTCATTTTTCTCATTGCTATTTCTATGTTGATGTATACCCGGCTGCAACTTATTATTTCTGATTCCGGCATCCGTTTCATTGGTGGTCTGAAGAGCCATCATTTCACCTGGGAAGATATTACCATGATAGATATGCGCAGATTGGGAAAATATAAAACTCCAACAGCTACCATATATTATTCAGATAAGAAGTTTGACCTGCAAAAAGGGTTCTATCTTCAGCCAAAATTTAACCGTATTTTATCTCTTTTAGAAATGAAAGCAGCTCCGGAATTATTCACGGAGAACTACAAGAATATCCGCCAGCAGATTAAACAGAGCAGTTGAATCCGGTGTTGATCAAAAAATATTGTCATGACTGATAATTTCAAAATACAATTACAGGAAAATATCCCGCTGAGTACTGAAGAAATAGAACGTATTGAAGCCGGGTTAAAAGGTTTTAGAAAAATAATTCCCGTTATTTTAGCTTTTGCAACATTACTGGTTATGGGATTTATTGTTTTTCTCATGAGGGACAGCCAGACCCAATTCAAATACTATGACTATTTCTTATTTGTGGCAGCTGGTTTTGTATTGTTTGGGTTTTGTTATCTTATTGCTCTGTTGGTGGTATGGTACGATACAGCTAACTGGAAAAAGGATAAGGTGATTGGAAAAAATAAATTATTAAGTATCGTCATCAATAAGGATGCGACAGAGTATGGAGAATATTTAACTTTTGCAGGAGTAACCGAAAATGATAAAATAAGACTAAAGGTTAAGCCTGAAGAATATTCCCTTTATCCTATAGGAACAAAGTTATCCGTTATCTATTTGAAATTCAGTAAGGAAGCATTATATATTGTTGATGCAGTATAATGTTGAAGTTTGTAATCTCTCATCAATACAAATGATGAGAGATATGTAAGGTGCTATGCTTGTGTATCAGATCACAGCAATTAGTGTTTATTCCTTCAGGAACTTCTCATAATAGACTTTATCCTTAGTCTGAATTTTCAGATAATAGGTTCCTTTCACAAAATCCTCAACTTTTACAGATTTTATTCCGATGTTTTTTCTGACCAGCCTTCCCAGATTGTCATAAACTTCCAGTGACTGCACTTCATGATCGGTAGCAACATTTAAGATGTTTTTAACCGGATTCGGGAAAATGGCAAACTTTTCTTTTTTTACGATTTCAGAAGTATTCAGGACAGTATTGTAAAGTCCCCCGAAATTGAGGATTCCGTATCCCATCTGATCGGTATGGGCCGGGTAAAGGGAAGCCGTCTGTCTTAATTTTGTCCTGATCTGCTCTCTGTTCATCGATGGGAAAGCCTGTATGAAACACGCTGCTCCGCCGGCAGCAATAGGCGTGGCGATAGAAGTCCCGTTGACGATTGCCGTTGAATTATTATTAACCGTAGTGGTTCCTGTTCCTCTTGCACTTCCATCCGGCTTCACTACACCCAGAGAATTCGGACCATAAGAAGAAAATCCAGAAGAAACTCCCGTTCCGTCTACCGCCCCGATGCTGAATACTTTAGCGTTGTCGGAAGGTGTCGTCAGATAATGCCAGGTCTGCTGCCCTGCATTCCCTGCGGCTACAAGAACAAATATTCCTTTATCTGCGGCTATTTCGGCAGCCCTTGCAATAAAAGAAGTGCTCCCGTTCATGTCTGTATATTGGTAATTATAACGCGGGTCATCAAAAACATTATATCCGAGAGAGGCTGTGATAATATCTACTCCTTTCCGGTCTGCCTGTTCAGCAGCTTCAATCCAGTATATTTCTTCCAGTGGAACTTCGCCTACTGCATTTTCACTTCGGTAAAGATAAAAATCAGCATCGGGAGCAGATCCTACGAAAGTATCCTGAATATAGCCGCCAATGGCTCCCAGAACAACAGAACCGTGATTATGGAGGGAAGTATTATAAATATCAGCGGTTTTGGTTACAAAATCATAACCTTCTTTAATCCGGTTATTGGTCCGGAGACGTTCAAAAGCCGATCCCGTATTTACATAAGGAAAACCGGTATCAATAACGGCAATGGAAATTCCCGTTCCTGTATATCCTGCAAGATGAAGAGGACGTATGTTAACCTGATCGATCTGGTCAGAACCGGAACCATAATCAAAAACAGTAAGCTCCTTCTGTGCTCCGGAAATATCATTCCATTTACTGGCCGGTGCTGTTTTAGGAATGGCCGGGCTATTTCTGGCAAAACGTTCTACTGAAGATACATAAGGCTGCCCCTGAAGAAGCGTTATCTGTGATGAGGTAGCATTCACAGCCACTCCGTTCAGCCACTTGGAATAATCCGTAACCGTAAAGCCCAGGTTCTGAAGATTCTGTAGATAAGAAGCTTCAATAGGAGCATCCTGATCATTGAGCGGAATGCCCAGTGCAGTACGCCTGGTAAGGGCTTTTTGAGTAAGCTCCGAAAGAGGATTGGCATAAAATGCAGCTTTGTTAGGCTTATCGGTAAAATGAACAAAAACAAGTTCTGTTTGTGCCGTTGCATAAGAATAACCTGTTAAAAGACAAAAGAGTAAAAGTTTTTTCATGCAGTTATTTTCTATAAAGATAAAACAAAATCAATAAAATTTTTGATAGGATATTAAATTCCTTATTTTTACAGAAATATTTGTTTATGAAAAAAATTCAGATGGTTGACTTGCAAAGTCAGTATTACAAAATAAAGAATGATGTAGATAATGCGGTTTTAAATGTAATGGATTCAGCGGCTTTTATCAACGGGCCTGAGGTAAAGTCTTTCCAGAATGAATTGGAATCTTATTTAGACGTAAAACATGTGATCCCTTGTGCAAACGGGACAGATGCTTTGCAGATTGCATTGATGGCTTTGGACCTGAAAGAAGGAGACGAAGTGATCACTGCAGATTTTACTTTTGCCGCAACAGTAGAAGTTATTCATTTGCTGAAACTGAAATCAGTTTTGGTAGATGTAGATTACGATACATTCACGATTTCAACAGAGGAAATCAAAAAGGCGATCACGCCAAGAACAAAAGCAATCATTCCTGTTCATATTTTCGGGCAGTGCGCGAATATGGAAGAAATTTTAAAGATTGCTGAAGAGCATAACCTTTATGTAATTGAAGACAACGCACAGGCGATCGGTGCACAATATACTTTTTCAGATGGTACTGAAAAGTATGCAGGAACCATGGCGACTGTTGGTACAACTTCATTCTTCCCTTCTAAAAACTTAGGATGCTATGGAGACGGAGGCGCGATCTTTACCAACAACGACGAACTGGCACACCGTTTAAGAGGAATTGTAAACCATGGAATGTATGAAAGATATTACCATGATGAGGTTGGGGTGAACTCAAGATTAGACAGCATTCAGGCAGCTGTTTTAAGAAAGAAACTTCCTCATCTGGATTCTTACAACGAGGCGAGAAGAAGAGCTGCAGATTATTATGACGAAGCCTTTGCAGGACATGAAAATATTCTTACCCCGCAAAGATCAGAAAGCTCTACCCACGTATTCCATCAGTATACGTTGAGAATTCTGAACGGAAAACGTAACGAACTTCAGAAGTTTCTGACTGAAAAAGAAATCCCTGCCATGATCTACTATCCGGTAGCATTAAGAAAGCAGAAAGCGTATTATCAGGAAAGCAATGATGCCGATTTTGTAAATACAGACAAGCTTTTGGATCAGGTGATCTCTTTACCGATGCATACAGAATTAGACGAAGAGCAGCTGAAGTATATTACAGATGCGGTGCTTGAGTTTATGAAATAGTGCAATGAAATGATGAAAAGGAGGTTATTCAGATATAGAGGAGTAACAGCTACTGTAACAGTATTTAATTTTTTAATATTATTATTGTTTGGTTTCGGAACTTTTGATACTTATAACCTTTTCATAAATGAGAAAGATGATGCTTCGTCCATTGCTTATTTTGTATTGTTTTTGGGAGGATTTATTCTTTTATTAGCTTGTGCAACGATCGTAATGGTTTTAATAAAATATTCAAAAAGCGTAATGTTTCTGAACATATATTATGGCTTTCTCATTGTCATCCTTTCAATATCATTGATTTTTCAGAAATTTGGTGATGTGTATAAAAGTGTTTCATCATCAGATCATTTAATACTCCGGAATTATTGGCAGTTTTATATTTCTAATTATATTAATCAATAAATTTAAATATAAGGGTACGCAATATGAAGGTATTGATCTTATAGGACAACATAAAGAATAAAAAAAATTATTACTAAAAAATGGCGGTACTTGTTACAGGCGGACTGGGATATATTGGTTCCCACACAGTAGTAGAACTGATCAATAATGGCTTTGAGGTTGTTATTGTTGATGATCTTTCCAATTCGGAAAGGTTTATTTTAAATAATATTGAAGAAATTACAGGGAAAAAACCTGTTTTCTATCCCTTTGATTTAAGACGCAGAGAGCTTCTTACCCAGGTTTTTGATGCTCATAAAATAGATGGCTGTATCAATTTTGCTGCTTCAAAAGCAGTAGGAGAGAGCCAGCTGAAACCTGTAGATTATTATGAAAATAATTTATTCTCCCTGATTAATATTCTTCAGGAGTTTAAAGAGAGAGGGATTTCAAACTTCATTTTCAGTTCTTCATGTACGGTGTACGGACAGGCTGAAAAAATGCCGATCGATGAAAACACTCCATTAAAACTTCCTGAAAGTGTCTATGGGAAGACCAAGCAGATGGGAGAAGAAATCCTAATTGATTTTGCAAAAGCTTATCACCGAAAAATCTCGTTGCTAAGATATTTCAATCCAATTGGAGCACACCCTTCAGGCATATTAGGCGAGCTGCCTATCGGAGTTCCGAACAATCTGGTCCCTTATGTAACACAGACCGCAGCCGGAATCCGTGAAAAGCTAAGCATCTGGGGTGATGATTATGATACAGAAGACGGTACAGCGGTTCGTGATTATATTTACGTCGTTGATCTTGCAAAGGCTCACGTAAATGCACTTAAAAAGCTGATGCAAAGTGCTAATGATGAAACGTTGATTGATATTTATAATCTGGGAACAGGAAAAGGCTCTTCTGTATTGGAGATTGTGAAGGCTTTTGAAAGAGCAAACAACGTAGAAGTTCCTTACCAAATCTGTCCGAGAAGAGAAGGAGATATTACTATAGCGTATGCCAATGCAGACAAAGCTGAAAAAGATCTTCTCTGGAAGTCCGAAACTTCACTGGAAGAGTCTTTAAGAACAACCTGGGAATGGCAGAAATACCTTCAGTCCAGAAATAACTAAAAAACACTTATATCATGGCTTGGAATCCCGAAATATACGACCAATTCAAAGAAGAGCGTTCAGCCCCTTTTTTTGACCTGCTGAAGCTCGTGAAATCAAAAACAGATCTTTCTGTTATAGATCTGGGATGCGGAACAGGAGAGCTGACTTCTAAACTGTTGGACTATTTGGAAGATTCTAAAGTTGTAGGAATTGATTCTTCTGCAGAAATGCTTGAAAAAGCAGCTCATTATAAAACAAGCCGGCTTCATTTTGAGCAGAGGTCAATTGAAGACCAACTGAGTCTACCCGATACTTTCGATCTTATTATTTCCAATGCAGCCATTCAATGGTGCAGCAACCATAAAGAGCTTTTTCCAAGGATTATCAGTAAAATAAAAGCAGGAGGACAGCTTGCCGTGCAGATTCCTTCCAATCATGAATATATCGTTCATCAGCTGTTGAGAAAGGTAGCTGAAAAAGAACCCTATAAAACGGCTTATAGCTCATGGCAGAGAGAGTATACGGTTTTAAAGATTGAAGATTACGCTAAAATTTTATTCGAGAATAAAGGAAAAGAGATCACAGTTTTCGAAAAGGTGTTTCCTCATGTTCTTGAAAATGCTGATGCTGTATTTACCTGGGCCTCAGGAACAGCAATGATTCCGTATATAGAGAAACTTCCTGATGAGCTGAAAGAAGAATTTAAAAAAGAATATAAAAACGAATTACAACATATTTTCCCTGAATCACCGGTCTTTTATCCTTTTAAAAGAACGTTTATTTCAGGGCAATTTTAATTTAAAACAATATGAAGACACAAAGAATAGGCATTACTTTTTCGTCATTTGACCTGTTGCACGCAGGGCATATTAAAATGCTTGAAGAAGCCAAAACAGTATGTGATTATTTAATCGTAGGTCTCCAGATTGATCCGTCCCACGACAGACCGAATAAAAACAGACCAAGCCAGACGATCGTAGAAAGGTACATTCAGTTAAAAGCAGTGAATGCTGTTGACGAAATTATCCCTTATTACACTGAAGAAGACCTGCTGGATATCCTGAAATCTTTTGTAATTGATGTAAGAATCATTGGTGATGACTACATGGACAGAGACTTTACAGGTAAACAGTATTGTGAGGAAAAAGGAATAGAAATCTTTTACAATAAAAGAGATCACAGATTTTCCACAAGCGACCTGAGAAGAAGAATTTACGAGGCAGAAAAAGAAAAATTTGAACAGACTGAAACTGTAAAATAAAAAAATCCCGAAAATTTAATTTTCGGGATTTTTTATGATTACATAGGACCTCCTTGCTGGTCGTCGCCGGATTCATTGGCGTTGATGTCTTTTTTCTTCTTAGGCTGTTCTATTTTTTCACCTTGTTTGAAACGGTAAGTTAAAGCAATAGAGAACTGTCTCGGCTGCCATTGCATATAGTTTCGGCGGGAATAATCGCTGTTGAAGCTTAGCACCTCTCTGTTTCTGGTATTGAAAATATCCTGAATATTGAAAGAGATGGTTCCGTCGCCTTTCCAGATCGTTTTGGAAGCACCCAGATTCAGCGCATACATATCTTCTGTGTTCTGGTTGGCTGTTTTCTGAGCTCCTCTGTAAAACCCTTGAAGCTGTACACTTAATGTTTTATCAATCTTAAACGTGGTATTAAGACGGGCTCTTGTAGAGAAACCATCACCAGTGAAATTCATCGATCCTGTTTTCGTATTCCCTTCTGGATCTTTTGTATCATAATAGGCAATACCGGTTGTTTTATATCCGAACATGTCTAAACTACCCATAATTTTTAACCATGAGAAAGGATCGTAAGTGAAATTCAGATCTAAACCATAACGGTCATCATTTCCAAGGTTAATCGGCTTGGTATAGAAAACACTCTGGCTTTCATCTGGTCTGTAGACAAGCATTTTAGTATCATCCGTTGCATGTCTGTAGTAAAGGGTAGGGTTAACGGTAAATTTCTTTCTTGTAATGTTATAACCTACTTCATATGAATCTACATACGATGGATTCAGATCAATGTTTCCTTCAAAAACATTCTGACTGTTGCTGTAGTTCGGGAAAGGAACCATAAAGAACGATCTTGGCCTGTCAATTCTACGTGAATAATTCAATAAAATCTGATTGTTCTTTGAAATATCATAACTTAAAAATATACTCGGGAATAGGTTGTTGTAATTTTTAGTTTTATTCAAAGCAGGCTTGGCTGGATTCTGGTTTACATAATCAATCTTTACATTCGAAAGTTCATCTCTTAATCCTAACTGATAAGCAAACTTTTCTCCAACCTTGCTTTTAAACTGTAAATAGAAGGCATTGAACATTTCACGATAATTCGTGTTATTGTTATAATCAAGAATAAACGGATTATTGGAAGTACTGTTTACTGTATTGTCATAATCATTGTTATTCACATCTATTCTGTATCCAGCCTCAAGCTTAGACTGCTCGCCAATAGGAAGCTCATAATCTGCCTTTCCGATAATGGTTTTATTGACAGAATATCTGCGGGTAATATCCTGCTGAACGAAAGCTGCATCTTCCGTTTCAAGAATATTGGAATTGTTAACGCTTCTGTTTCGCTGTACACTTAACGATACGGATAAATTCTGTCCTTTGTCGTCAAATTTATGATCCAATCCTAGATCTCCCTGAAAAGCAAGGTTGGTACTTCTTCCTTCAGAATCTCTTTGTCCGAAAGGGTTAAGCAGGTTCCATGCTCCCTGAGTCTTATTGTACCTGTAAAAGCTGTTGTAGGTATCCAGAAGTTCACTGTTATCACTTTCAAATGTTCTTACAACTCCCGAAAAGTTAAGGGATGTTTTATCTGAAATGTCATATACAAAACCGGCACTTGCGTTATAATTTTTGTTATAGCTTTTATTTCTTGAGTTCTGAAGCTGGTAAGTCGGTACATCTCTTGGCTGCACAAACGGATTAGCTGTTGGATCTACATCAGGAAATACAATATTGTTGTAAGTGGTTTCCGTGTCGTTTTTACTCTTGTTTTCAGAATAACCGCCGCCGCCGTTCAGGAACCACGTCCAGTTATTTTTTCTCCAGCTTAAATTAGTGTTAAGCGCAGTTCTCGGAAGATAACCTAAAGTTCCGATCACGCTTCCGTTGAAACCTATTTTTTTATTCTTTTTAAGAATGATATTTAAAATACCTGAAGTTCCACTGGCTTCAAACTTAGAAGAAGGGTTGGTGATTACTTCAATTCTTTCAATCTGATCAGCAGGAATACTCTGAAGAGCATTAGCACCGTCATCAATTCCTAAAAGGGCAGAAGGCTTACCATTGATCAAAAATTTCACATTGGAACTTCCTCTCATAGAAACGGTACCATCGGTATCTACAGAAACAGAAGGGACGTTGGAAAGTACATCCTGAAGATTCCCTCCTTTACTTACGATATCCTGAGATGGGTCGTAGGTCTTCTTGTCCAGTTCTACTTTATAAGCCTTTGTAGCTGCTGCAGTGATGACAACTCCCTGGATCTCCTGTGTTTTCCCATCCAGTGTAGTCGTAGCTTCCGGCTGTATGGATAAAGCTCCGATATTTCCGGGGCCTGTAATGCTTTTGTTAACTGTGCTTTTCTTGTAATCGATAGCTTCTACTGTAATATCATAATTTCCAGGGACAAGCTCTAGTTTATACTGTCCTTTTTCATCGGTCAGTACTGCATCACTTAACGTTTTGTTAGCTTTGTTGCTGAACGTCACAGAAGCGTAAGGAACCGGCTGATTGTTTTTGTTGACAACCGTTCCTGAAACCCCTGCTTTTTCCTGTGCAAAGGCCATAGCTGCAGCCGAAAGCACAAAAGTAAGCGCTAAAGTTTTTTTGGTGAAAATACTGACAATTTCCGTCTGATTCATAAGTTAGTTTTTGTGTAAAATCGTGAAAGTATATCTCTTAATATTGTGAAATCGTTAATTGGATTTGATTTCATGATATTACGATTTGTTTATTATTTATAGTGTATAAGTATTATTTAAGTCCTAAATGTTAGTTATTGAGTTGTTAAAATAAAGTTAAAATTATTTTCTATTTGATATTTTTTGAATTCAGCCAGTCCTGATAGGCTTTTGCGTTAACCGCATGTTCTTCAGCACTTGCTGTAAATTTGTGATATCCGAATCTTGCAGGATCTGCACACATAAAAATATAATTATTGCTTTCTGCTTCTAAAACCGCATCTACAGAGTTTTTATCCACTACGCAGATTGGTCCCGGAGGAATTCCTGCATTCGCATAGGTATTATAAGGTGATGGAGTAGATAAGTGCTTATACAGAACTCTTTTAATCGGCTCCTTGAAATTCGTCTGCTTGTTAATCGCATAAATTACAGTTGGATCAGACTGAAGTTTCATCCCTTTTCGGTAACGGTTCAGGTAAAGTCCTGCAATGGTTTTCATTTCGTCTTTTTTACCTCCGGATTCCTTATAAACAATGGATGCCAATGCATAAATCTGATCTCTTGTCAATCCGGACTGTTGCTCTTTGTTTTGTCTTTCGCTGGTCCAGAAATTCTGATATTGCTCATCAAACTTCTTGAAGAATTCTCTTGGGCTTACTGTCCAGAAAAAATTATAGGTATCAATGAAAAAATATTTCTTCAGATCTTCAGCATTTTTATAGCCTTTTTCAACAGCAATTTCATTCAGGTCATTTACAAAATGTAAAGAATCCAGTTCTGTTTTCTTCGTTACCTTTCCGATCATCTGGTACATGTCTCCGAAATCTCCGATTCTGAAACTGTTGGCCGTCTGATTTCCTGCTTTAATCATATTAACAAGGTTGGTATTTCCTGCTCCTTCCTCAAAATGATAGCGGCCGGGTTTAAAATATTTATCCAATCCTTTGTCTTTGGCTACCGTTTCAAAAGCTTCTTTATTTTTTACATACGGAGCAACAGAGTCAAGCACCTGCTTAAAACTTGCTTTATGAGGAATCAGCACATAGCCGTCTTTCACAACGTTGTTTCCATAATAGGTATTATAAAATCTCAAACCAAAATATCCTGCTGCTGCCAATATCAGCAGAACGATAATGAGAACTGTTTTTTTCATTATTATAAAATGTTGATTAAAAGTTTTTTGTTTTTAAATAAGATCTACTTTACCTCTAAAAACCTGCTTTGCGGGACCTTCCAGCCAGATATTTTGGAAAGAACTTCCATTTTTCTCAGCATGTACCTTAAGATTTCCACCCAAAGTTTTAACTTTTACAGAGATTAGATTGTTTTTCTGCAGAAAAGTTAAAGCCGAAGCCGTAACTCCTGTTCCGCAGCTGTAAGTTTCATCCTCAACGCCTCGTTCATAGGTTCTTACGAAGATTTCATCATCCGTAATTTTTTCTACAAAATTCACATTGATCCCTTTTTCTTTATAATTTTCTGAATTCCGGATACCATTTCCTTCTGCAAAAACATTGTAATTAACCAAATCCTCTACATATTTTACATAGTGAGGAGATCCTGTATTCATTACCGTATCTTCACCATCATTGGAAACTGTGTTTACATCAATCATTTTTAATTTAATGATGCCGTTGTGGATTTCAGCTTCATGTTCACCATCTATTGCAATGAACTTGCATTTATCTTCGAAAATGTCAAGAAAAAAAGCAAAGGCAACCAGGCATCTTCCGCCGTTTCCACACATCGTACTTTCACCGCCGTCCGAATTATAATAAACCATCTTGAAATCATACTGATCATCATTTTCAAGGAGAATAAGTCCGTCTGCGCCAATTCCGAAACGTCGGTCACATAACTTTTCAATGATATCTTTATTTTTAGGGAATTGCAGATCACGGTTGTCTATCATCACAAAATCATTTCCGGTTCCTTGGTATTTATAAAATTCCATATTCTTTTTAATCTAAATTTAACGAGCAAAATTAATATATTTTAAACGAAAAACGGACAGTGAAAACTGCCCGTTGTGTTATTTATAATCGTTTTATCTAAATCCGCCCGACTGTCTGGTAGTACCTGTGCTTGGTGGAGTTGTATTCTGAGAACCTGAACTGTTTCTGAAACCGCCACTGGAATCATTTCTGAACCCTCCATTCTGGTTTTGATTTTGGTTTTGATTCTGATTATTATACTGTTGCGTATTTCTGAATCCTCCGGTATTTCTGGTTCCCTGGTTGTTCTGGGAATTGTTATTATTCTGTGTACCTGAAGAGTTTCTGAATCCCCCGGTATTTCTGGTTCCCTGATTGTTCTGGTAATTATTGTTATTCTGATTACCTGAAGAATTTCTGAACCCTCCGGTGTTACTGTTTCTGATGCCGTTGTTATTACCGCTTCCGGTTGGCTCACCTCTAAACCCGTTATTCGGTCTTTGTGAAGTTACCGCGCCATTATTTCTTCTTTCCACATATACTTTTCTTCTGCTGTTGTTGTAATTGTAGTAATAATAAGGAGCTCCGTTATCATAATAATAGTTGATGTCGTTTCTGTAATAATAGCCGTCATTACCATAATAACCACCATTGCCGTAATATCCGGATGGAGCATAATAATATCCGTTGTTATAATAAGGGTCTCCATATCCGTTATTGGCATACCCGTCAGAATAGGCCAGACATGATGATAAACCAACAATAATGGTAAGACTTAGTGCTATTTTAAATAAATTTTTCATGACTTTAATTGTACTTTTTCTTTTAAATTTTTTTTCCAGTTAAGGTATCCTAAGATAGCCATTATTGTAAATACCAAATATTGAACCGAAGTGATACCAAGCTCCTTAAAAATCATCATAGGGATGCAAATAAAATCTCCGATGATCCAGAAAAACCAGTTTTCAATGCGCTGTTTAGCCATAAACCACATTCCCACCAAAAATATAGAAGTTGTGATTACATCCAGCCAGTTGGCCCAGTCAAGATGATATAATCCCAGGCTGGTTCCTTCCATAGAAAAATGATTGTCAATATAAGGTTTGTAATAATAAACAAGAGTTACCAATGCCAGGCTGACGACAAAAAGAATTCCTGCAAACATTCTTTCCTTTTGTGTTGCCCAGGAAACTTCCACGTGAACGTGATCTTCGGAGTTTTTAGACCATAAAATCCAGCCGTAAATACTCATGGCGGTATAATAGACATTAATCATACAGTCTCCCAGCAATCCGAAGTTAAAAAGAATATATACGTAAATCAGTGTAGAAATAATACCGGTAGGGTATACCCAGATGTTTTTTTTGATGGAGAAATAGACGCTCAGAATACCGAAAACGGTTCCTGAAGCTTCCAGTATGATTTGTAAAGTATCATAATTTTCATAGGGCTTTACAAAGAGATCATATAAATTCATGCGGTCAAAAATAAACAAAAATTAACACTTCCTGAAATAATTTAAATAAAGTGCTAATCAGTTTTTTAAGCGGTTTTTTATAAAATAAATCATTAAAGTTTATCAATAAACGTTAAGGTTTGTAAAATTTTTATATTTTCGTAAATCCTTAATAAATAAAAAACATGTCTAAAATTTGGGTTAAGAAGCCGCTAAGTGCCTATGAGGCAGATATGCAGAAAAGTGAGCTGAAGAAAGTCCTTGGAAAATGGAGTTTAACAGCAATTGGAGTAGGTGCCATCATCGGCGGTGGAATTTTTGTTCTTACCGGAACCGGAGCTTATTACCACGCAGGGCCGGCATTGGCTATTTCTTTTATTATAGCAGGTATAGCCTGTGTTTTCGCCGCATTATGTTATGCAGAATTTGCGTCTATTATTCCTGTTGAAGGTTCTGCCTATGCGTATGCGTATGGAACGGTAGGAGAAATTTTTGCCTGGGCTATGGGATGGTGTCTCATCCTGGAATATGCCATGGCAAGTATGGCGGTCTCCGTGAGCTGGTCAGGATATTTCACCAAATTTTTGAAAATATTCGGGATACATTTACCCGCTTATCTTACTTCTGATCCTGCCAGTTATACAGGAGACGGGTTTTCAATGAATCTTCCTGCATTCATTCTTGTTTTACTGATTACCGCGTTACTGGTAAAAGGGACAAAAGAAGCAGCAGGAGCCAATAATCTGATTGTATTATTGAAAACAGCAGCTGTTATTTTCGTAATCATTGCCGGAGTTTATATCATCTTTTCAAACACAGATCTTTATACTGCAGCTGATGGAGTGAAGAACTGGAAGCCATTTATTCCCGATCAGATAAAAATCAAAAACTCTGAAGGAGATATGGTCTCAGCCTATGGTATTCAGGGAATTATTTCCGGAGCAGCGGCTATCTTTTTTGCGTATATTGGCTTTGATGCCGTTTCTACACAGGCAGGAGAGGCGATTAATCCTAAAAAAGATGTTCCTTTCGCTATTATCACTTCATTATTAATCTGTACAGCTTTATATATCTGTGTATCTCTTGTATTAACAGGAATGATGCATTATACAGACTTTAACCCTGAAGGAAAGTTTCCGGATGCGATTAAAGCACCAGTGGCTTACGCTTTTGAAATAGCAGGAAAACACTGGGCAAGTAATATCGTAACCATTGCAGCTACCGTAGGACTGATTTCTGTAGTAATGGTAATGATGATGGGACAGTCCAGAATCTTCATTGGAATGGCAAAAGACGGATTGATTCCTAGATTCTTTGGAGAGCTTCACCCAAAAACAAAAACTCCTTACAAAGGAATCATTCTATTAGGAACTATAGTGGCGCTTATTGCAGCATTTACTCCAATTTCTACATTGGCTGATATGACAAGCTTTGGAACCCTGTTTGCGTTTACATTGGTTTGTATCGCTGTTTGGGTAATGAGAAAGAAAGAACCTAATTTAATCAGACCTTTTAAAGTACCGGCTTATCAGATCGTAGTGATTTTAGGAGTGGTTATTAACTTATTTCTGATTTCGCGTCTAAGTGCTCATGCATTGGAGCTTTCCGCCGCATGGCTGTTGTTAGGAGGGTTGATTTATTTCCTTTATGGAAAATCAAACAGTAAACTTAACAATCCTGAAAAGTATAAAAACATCGATTAATTATTCACATAAACCGCTTCGGCGGTTTTTTTATTTATGCTTATGAAAAAGATTTTTTCCATTGTATTATCGTGTTGGGGAATATGTTCATTTGCCCAGCAGATTGAAAGTTTTAAAACAATTTTTGAAGACAAAATCAGTATAAGAGCACTTGAACTGTATGATCACAAAATCTGGTACAGCGGAACGGATTCAAAATTCGGGTATATAGATCTCAGGGATCATAAAAATCAGAAGCAGATTAAGCTTTCTGATAAAAACCTTCAGTTCAGAACACTGGCACAGGACAAAGATTCGTTTTATGCAATCAATATTGTAAGCCCGGCTTACTTCTTTAAAATTGATAAAAAAGATCTTAAATCACAGATTATCTTTACGGATACCACAAAAACGGCATTCTATGATGCTTTACATTTTGTAAATCCTCAACTGGCTTTTACTTTCAGTGATTCAGATCCGGATAATATGCTGAAACTTGCTGAATACAGAAACGGAAAGTGGAGCATGTTCAAAAATAATGTGAAACTGAACGCTGGAGAAGCTGCCTTTGCTGCCAGTAACACCAATATCGCTTCATCCAAAAATTTCCTATGGATTGCAACAGGAGGGAAGGCTTCAAGGATTTTAAGAATAAATCTGAAAAATCAGAATGCAGAAGTTTTTGAAACCCCTTTTGTACAGGGAGAATCTGCACAGGGAATGTATTCAATCGATTTTTTTGAAGATCAGTTTGGAGTTGCTGTAGGAGGAGATTATACCAAGCAGACTGAAAATGTTAATAATATAGCGACAAGCCATGATGCCGGAAAAACCTGGAAGATTCAGGCTTCGGGGAAGAATGCAGGATATACGACCTGTGTGAAAATTAAGCCCGGATCAAAAGGAAAAGAAATCATCTCTGTTGGAGACCAGCATATCAGTTATTCATCAGACTTCGGGAAAACATGGAAGAAGATTTCCGATGAAAAAGGACTGTTTGTATGCAGCTGGGTAGATGATAATTCCATCATATTTGCCGGGAATGGCAGGATTATGCTGATGAAGTTGAAATTTTAAGCAGGGATTTAACCTGAATTCACGATGATTCTTTCTAAAGAAATTATAAATAGTAATCATAGAAAATAACTTCCTCTTTTCAGAATGATTAACCGGTTTGGTGGAATGTTTGTTATTAGCCTGCCAGAAGGGTTTTATGAGAGTATTTAGATTCATTATAAAATAGAACCTAATATAATTCATAGGTTAAAATTCATCAGTAATGGTTAATTTTGCAGGATGGAATCTGATGAAGCTGAATTTCATCTTCCAATAAAATTTTAATTTTCAAGATGAACTCTTTAATAGATAAATATAATATTCCCGGACCTCGTTACACTTCTTACCCTACCGTTCCGTATTGGGATGAAACGACATTTTCACCTGAAAAATGGAAAGAAAGTGTCATCAGGTCTTTTCATGAGAGCAATGCAGAGGAGGGAATTTCTATTTATATCCATTTACCTTTTTGTGAGGCATTATGTACCTTCTGTGCCTGCCACAAACGTATTACCAAACAGCATAGCGTTGAAACACCCTATCTGGAAAGTGTTTTAAAAGAGTGGAAACTGTATCTTGATCTTTTTAAAGAAAGGCCAAAACTAAAAGAATTGCACCTGGGTGGGGGGACACCTACATTTTTTTCTCCTGCGAATCTGAAAATATTGCTTGAAGGAATTTTTGAAACCGTAGATATTGCCGAACATCCTGAGTTTTCTTTTGAAGGACATCCGAATAATACAACCAGAGAACATCTTCAGACCTTATATGATCTCGGATTTAGGAGGGTAAGCTTCGGGGTACAGGATTATGATCCTAAAGTACAGAAAGCGATTAATAGAATCCAGCCTTTCGAAAACGTGAAAAATGTTACGGAATGGGCTAAAGAGATCGGTTACAGAGGAATCAGCCATGATCTTGTTTTCGGACTTCCCCATCAGACCTGGGAGGCTATGGAGCATACGATCCGAAAAACAATGGAACTGAAGCCGGACCGATTGGCTTTTTATTCTTATGCTCACGTTCCATGGGTGAAAGGAGTAGGGCAGAGAGGTTTTGATGAAAATGACCTTCCAAGTGGAGAAGAAAAACGCCGTCTGTATGAAGATGGTAAAAAACTTCTTCAGGATCTGGGCTATATTGAAGTGGGAATGGACCATTTCTCCCTTGAACATGATGACCTGTACCAGTCACTGATCCATAAAAAACTTCACCGGAATTTTATGGGCTATACCTCAAGCAATACCCAGCTGATGGTAGGATTAGGAATGTCTGCCATCTCCGATTCATGGTATGCATTTGCTCAGAATGTAAAAACGGTGGAAGAATATCAGAAAACCGTGGAAGAAGGTGAAATTCCTGTGGTAAAAGGCCATATCCTTAATGAAGAAGATCTTACGGTAAGAAGACATATCCTTAACCTGATGTGCCAGCTTGAAACTTCTTTTAATGTCGGAAACTCTTTCCCGGAATTGGATAATGCCCTGGAAATGCTGAAGGAAATGGAGAATGATGAATTGGTGGAAATCAGTAACAATCAGATAAAAATTACAGAAAAAGGAAGAGCTTTTACAAGAAATGTAGCGATGGTTTTCGATCTTAGAATGATGCGAAATAAGCCGGAGACCAGAATTTTCTCTATGACCATCTAAAATTAATGAGCAGAAATCAGAAGTTTCTTATTGTTTTTTTATATCTGTTTGCGTTGTCTTTCAGTTTTTTTAAGACGGTAAGACTTCCGAATAAATGGGCAATAGCACACTGGCTGATGGATTACCGTTTCGGATTCATCAAGAGAGGTCTGATAGGAGAGCTGTTTGGTTTCTTTTTCGAGAAGAATGAATTCAACATTCTGATTATCTCATCCGTGATATTGTTCTTGTTATATGCCTCACTATTGAGTATTGCGGTCAGAAATACCTGGAAAAATTATAGTATTGAGAAAGTTCTTTTCTATGTGATATTCTTTTTATCACAGTATATGATACTTTCGGCGCATCTTATCGGTTATTTTGATCACCTTATTTTTCTGATGACCTTACTATCAGTGTATTTGATTGGTCATAAAAAGATGATCCTGGCTTCATTGATTACAGTATTCTGTATTGTTGCCCATGAAGTTTCTTTTGTTCTGATGGTCCCGGTCTGTCTTTTTGCATTGCTGGTGAATGAAGTTCAGGATAACAAACTGACGTTCAATTCAGGTCTGTTAAAAAAGATCGGACTTTATTTACTGCTACCTGTTGCTGCAACCGTTTCAGTGTCTCTTTATCAGGAACTGTACGGGCAGGATAACCGTCAGCTTATCTTTAACTATCTGAAGAATACAGAATTAATTAAAAAAGGGGTTGCTAATTCTGTGGCAGCTGCTTATACCGAAGGTTTTGGAAGTTATCTGAAAAGTGAAGCTCCCTATTTTCTGAAGAGGGTTTTTCTTTCCATAGGAACCGTCAAATATGGAGTGCCTTTGCTTTTTATGGCGTATATGGTGTATAAGAAGTTCAGCAGAATAAACATTTATATCCTTTTACTCCTTGCCGTGGTATCGGTATCACCGTTAGTTTTGCATTCAATTGCCTGGGATACATTCAGGATATGGAGCTTTCCGTTTATTATCCTTTTTACAGGCTTCTGGATTTTATGTGGAAAATTTCAACCGGTACATGAGCATGGCAATAAATTATCTTTATTTGAAATTGTCTTTTTCTTAATCTCAATAGCTCTGGTATCCATGTTTCCCAATTTTCTTTTTGAAAATGAAACGGAAAGGTTTTCAACTCCTGTGAGAATCCTGATACTTATTCCTATTTTTTCAATGGTGTGGTATCTGTATAAAAAAGCCCCGGAAAAATATAACCGGGACTGAAATTTTACAGCTTTAAAAAATAATCAGGTAGGGGATTTTTATCTGTTGATTATGGAATTCCTGAATAATAATGCAGGAATTTATATTTCAGACTTCTTGGAACTTCCATTTCCCAGCCTCCATCTTCCCACCTAATCAATCATTCAACAATAAGTTTCTGGCTGTAAGATTTGATATCTCCGGATTTTAAGATCAGATAATAAGCCCCTGAGGGAACCCCTGTGATGTTAATACTGCCGTCGTTTTCAATTTTGGCATTCTCCAGAACTATTCTTCCTTCGGTGCTGATGAGATCTGCTGAACGTCTTTTTTCGTTGAAACCATCAACGAAAACTTTTTCAGAAGCAGGATTGGGATAAATTTTTACAGGGTTGTAATTATCAGTTTCTTCAATGGCTAAAGTTCCTGTTGTGATTTTAAAGATTTTTCCGCTGGTAACGGCCGCTACATAAAGTTCTTTCTGAAAATCCTGTCCGAAGGTGGAAAAATTATTCCCAGAACTTGCTGCGGTCCACACAATGGAGTTGTCAGTGCTCATGATACCAATCTGAGTAGAGCAGTAGTCTGCAAAGAAATATTTTCCCTGAAGTGAAGGATACTGGCTTCCTCTGTAAACATAGCCTCCGGTAATGGAACACCTTCCTCCCGAGTGATTATAAACAGCAACAGGAAAGGTCATCGTTGCCATTCCCGGACAGCCAGCTGTATTATAAGCATTATTGCCCTCGTAGCATCGCCAGCCGTAGTTCACACCTGCCTGTGTGATCGGAACCCTGTTGATTTCTTCTATAGCGCCTTGGCCTACATCGGCAATCATTACATTTCCGGAAGTGAGGTCAAAAGACCATTTCCATGCATTTCTGAGACCGTATGCCCAGATTTCATCAGCCCCGTCTACACCAGCTCCGGCAAATGGATTTCCTGCAGGAATATTATAAGGGCCGGTAGAATTCACATCAATTCTCAACATTTTTCCTAAGAGAGAGTTTTTATTTTGGGAATTGTTGTTGGGATCTCCGCCGCTTCCTCCATCTCCGGTAACAATCCAGAGATTTCCGTCAGGGGCAAAATGAATGCTCCCGCCATTATGATTGTCGAAAGGTTTGGGAATGTTCAGAAGGATCTTTTCAGAAGCGGGATCGGCAACATCAGGGTTGGTAGGGTTTACGGAATATCGGGCGACAATTATATTTCCAGCGGTATTGTTATAATAGACAAAAAAATATCCGTTTGATGAATATTGTGGATGAAAAGCAAGCCCCAGAAGACCTCTTTCCCCGCTAAAGTTAACCTTGGTGCTGATATTAAGGAAATCTGCTGTATTAGCGCTGCCGTTTGACTGAAGGATCTTAATAATTCCATTCTGTTGTACAACGAAGAGACGGCTGTCTCCGGCGTTGGTAATTTCCACGGGACTGGTAAGCCCAGATGCAAATTCTTCCAAATTAATACTTTGAGAATTAATAATTAAAGAAGAAAAAATACCCATCGTAAAAAGTAGTTTTTTCATAATATTTTGATATTTAGTGTATTGATATAGGAATGAAAATTTTATACCAATTAAAATTTGAAAATTTCATGATGATACGGTGAAAAAATTGTTAAATCTTAAATAGAAATTAAAACACCGATATATCTGAAAATAAACCATTTCTGTTGTTAAAAAATTCATAAAATATCAATAAAATCATTATATTTGCCGACTTAATTTAACGTAGTTATAACAAAATGCAAGGAAAAGGACTTATTACAATTGTTGCTATTGTGCTAGGGCTGATATGCTTAAACGAGCTGTTGCCAACCTGGTACGCCAGCAAAATTGAATCGCAGATTGAAGCTGCGAATGGGAACGAGAAAGAGATCAAACGGATCAAGGAAGATACTCTTAATCTCGGTTATACAAAGCTTTACTATTCAAAAGCAAAGGACAAAGAAATGAAACTTGGTCTTGACCTTAAAGGGGGGATCAACGTTCTATTGGAGATCAACCAGAGAGACCTGGTGAATGATCTTACCAATTATTCTACCAATCCTGTTCTTATTGAAGCTTTGAACAAAACTGACGAGGTTCAGAAAAATTCTACAAAACCTTACATCGACAATTTCTTCGAACAGTTTGAGGTGATCAACAAGGCAAAAGGAACTAACCTTAAACTTGCTGATCCTGAACTTTTTGGAAACACCAATCTGTCTGAGATCAAATACAATACTTCTGATGATCAGGTAAAAAGCATCATTAAAAGAAGAGTTGATCTTTCTGTAGGTACAGCTTTCGAGGTAATCAGAACAAGGATTGATAAGCTTGGTGCTATCCAGCCTAACGTTCAGAGAGTACCTGGTACAGCCAGAATCTCAGTAGAAATGCCGGGTATGAAAGACATCGACAAAGTAAAGAAGATGCTTCAGACTTCAGCAAAACTTCAGTTCTGGGAAGTACAGCAGGTTGCTGAAATCGCTCCTTATTTCCAGAATTTAACAGCTATGGTGAGTGCAAAAGGAGATTCTATGGGAGTTAAAAAGAATGTTAACTTCATGAACCTTCTGCAGCTTGACAAATTAAGAAGCAATGGGGTAGCTAACGTAAAACTATCTGATACAGCTGTTGTAAACAAAATATTAAACAGCAAAGTAGCTCAGTCTTTACGTCCGGCTAACATTAAATATACACAGTTCATATGGGGTTACAAACCTGAAGCTACAAGTCCTGATGATTTGGTATTGTATGCTATCAGAAGTAACATCAATCAAAAAGCTCCGGTAGACGGTGCGGTAGAGACTGCCAGCATCAGTTATGACGAACTTGGAAGAGTAGTGGTAGACATGCAGATGGATTCCAAAGGAGCTAAAGAATGGAAAACTTTAACAGAGAAAAACGTAGGGAAGCCTGTAGCGGTAACTCTTGATAACAGAGTATATACAGCTCCGAATGTTGTAGGGGCTATTCCAAACGGAAGAACTCAGATCTCTGGTAACTTCTCTCAGGAAGAAGCTAAAGAATTGGTAGACGTTTTAGGAGCAGGTAAATTACCGGCTGGTGCAAAAGTGGTTCAAGCTACGCAGGTAGGTCCGTCTTTAGGACAGGAATCTATTAATGCAGGGATGATCTCATTTGCTATTGCATTCCTTATCATTATCGTTTATATCATTTTCTATTACGGTGGTGCCGGAGTATATGCGGTGATTGCAATGATCATCAACTTATTCTATATCTTCGGAATTATGGATTCCGGTGACTTTACGCTTACCCTTCCTGGTATTGCAGGTATCGTTCTTACGATGGCCATGGCGGTAGATACCAACGTAATTATCTATGAAAGAACTAAAGAAGAACTATTTGCAGGAAAGAGCATCTTAGAAGCCTATAAAGATGGTTTCAAACACGCTTTAAATGCGATTATTGATGGTCACACGACTACATTATTGACTGCCGTTGTGTTATTCTTCTTCGGAACAGGACCTATCAAAGGTTTTGCATTAACATTGATGATTGGTATTGTAATGACATTGTTCACATCAGTACTTCTTTCCAGAGTAATGATCTTCAGCAGACTGGATAAAGGAAAAGGTCTTTCTGTTTGGACTGCTCCTACAAAGAACCTGTTCAGAAATACCTGGATCGATTTCATTGGAAAAAGAAAATACGCTTATATTATCTCTGCTGTTTTAACGGTTATTTGTGTTGTTTCAATTGTAACTCACGGATTTAAATTCGGTATCGATTTCACTGGTGGTAGAAACTATGTAGTGAAGTTTGATAAAACAGTTAACGCTAATGATATTGAAGAAAACCTGGTAAAAATCTTCAAAACTGAGGACGGAAAAAATTCTTCCGTAGAAGCTAAAACTTTCGGAAATGATAAGCAGTTAAAGATCTCTACAGATTACCTTATCGAAGATGAATCTTTAAAAGCTGACCAGATTGTTGAACAAAAATTATATGAAGGACTGAAATCAAACCTTCCTGCTGGAATTACCCTGACAGATTTCAAATCTGCAGATAAAGATCATGCCGGAATTATTTCTTCTGAAAAAGTAGGACCTACAGTAGCAGACGATATCAAAACACACGGTATCCTTGCAGTTGTAGCTGCTCTAGCCGGAATCTTCATCTACATTCTTGTACGATTTAGAAAATGGCAGTTCTCTCTTGGGGCGGTGGCAGCATTGTTCCACGATGCGGTAATTATTCTGGGTGCTTACTCGCTTCTTCACAAATATATGCCGTTTAACATGGAGATCAACCAGGATTTCATTGCAGCAATCCTTACCGTATTAGGGTACTCAATTAACGATACCGTGATCATCTTTGACAGAATCAGGGAATATTTAAGAGAGAAGAAATCTTTAACATTGGCAGGATTATTTGATGACTCTATCTCGAGTACGTTAGGTAGAACATTTAACACCTCATTTACAACCATCCTTGTGATCTTGGCGATCTTCATCTTCGGTGGTGATAACCTGAGAGGATTTATGTTCGCAATGCTTATCGGTATCGGATTTGGTACATATTCATCCATCTTCATTGCATCTGCAATCGCTTATGATTTCCTTAAGACAGGAAAAGAAGAAGATGTACATGGAAAGTCAACATCCAACAAAGAAGTACTTGCTTCAAAGTAATATAGACTACAATAAATAAGTAAAGGCCGTTTCGAAAGAAGCGGCCTTTTTTATGGTTGAAAAGTAAACATCAGAAGTGTTAATATCAGATTTTGAATAATATCAGTTCAGGATTTTAAAGCGGTTTTAATTATATGGCATTGTTACCAAGTACAACTGAAAGTAACTTCCAGCTTCTTTCTTCCAGCTTCAAGCCAATTACTCAGGCTGAATATTAAATTTTCAGTTATACAACTAATTTAGAACCATTATTTTTCATGTTTTGATTAATTTTGCAAATTATGGAAAATTCAAAGAAAAAAGCGGCCATTGGCTTTATATTTATAACCTTACTGATTGATATTACAGGATGGGGAATTATTATTCCTGTAGTTCCAAAGCTGATTGAGGAGCTTATTCATGCCAATATCAGTGAAGCTGCAAAATATAGTGGCTGGCTTGGTTTTGCCTATGCTTTTACCCAGTTTGTATTTTCCCCAATTGTGGGTAACCTTAGTGATAAATACGGGCGAAGACCTGTTATTCTGATCTCACTTTTCGGATTTGCTGTAGATTATATTTTCCTGGCACTTGCTCCAACCATCTGGTGGCTGTTTGTGGGACGTGTCATCGCAGGAATTACGGGAGCCAGTATTACCACGGCCAGTGCTTATATTGCAGATGTTTCTACTGATGAGGACAGGGCTAAGAATTTTGGACTGATTGGAGCTGCCTTTGGACTGGGGTTTATTATAGGGCCTGTATTGGGAGGCTTTTTAGGACATTACGGAGCGAGGGTTCCTTTTTATGCAGCAGCAGTTCTCTGCCTTCTGAACTTCCTGTACGGATACTTTATCCTACCTGAAAGTTTGGATAAAGACAAAAGACGAGAATTCGACTGGAAAAGAGCTAATCCAATAGGTTCATTTAAATTTTTAAGAAAACACCCGGAAATTTCAGGATTGATTGTAGCGCTTATTTTAATTTATATCGCAGGGCATGCCGTACAGAGCAACTGGAATTTCTTTACCATGTTCCAGTTCAAATGGGATACCAGAATGGTAGGAATTTCATTAGGAGTAGTAGGCCTTCTGGTTGGTTTGGTTCAGGGGCTTCTTATACGATGGACAACGCCAAGGCTGGGAGAACAGAAAAGTATTTATTACGGGTTGATACTCTACGCTATAGGAATGTTTTTATTTGCCTTTGCCACTCAGGGCTGGATGATGTTTGTGATTCTTGTCCCTTACTGTTTGGGAGGAATTTGCGGGCCCGCACTTCAATCGATGATTTCAAAAAGTGTCTCTTCCCACGAACAAGGGGAACTTCAGGGAGCTTTAACAAGTCTGATGAGTGCAACATCTATTATAGGACCTGTCCTAATGACCAGTCTCTTCCATTATTTTACAAGAGATGATGCACAGATTAAATTCGCGGGAGCACCGTTTCTGTTGGCTTTTGTTTTAATGGCAATAAGTGTGGTTATTACGTATTATGCTTTTAAGAAAAAACCAAAGATTAAGCTGTAAAACGGAGCTGGTTAAAGAGTGTAAATAAAAGATTTTTTAATATAGTGATCTTATTAAAATCCTGATATAAAAACGGGGAAGTTCAATTGAGCATCCCCGTCTTTAATGAAAATATAATAATGAATTGATAAACTATGGATAAAGTGATTTTGTTCCGTTATGAACTAAGTTGCTTCCCAATCCTGAGAATGATACCGAAAAATTACTGGCATTAAAACTTAAAGAACCTGTAGGAGTACATAGTCCAAGAGCAAATCTGCACTGCCCGTATGTCCCAGTTCTTTTTGTTACTTTACTTTCGCTTTTTGCTTTTCCTAAGCTGATATAGCCCCAGTCTGTCACATCAACATTAGAAACAGTTGAGCCGGAATAATAAATGGTGATCTGGTATCCTGTTTCTCCTCTTTTAGAGCCCCAAAGCCAGCTTGCCGTCCACCATTCTTTATACCATTTGGACGCTACTTTCGCCTGATTATCTGATGGGGAAATTTCTGTAGTTCCCCTTTTATCCATGATGATAAGGCCGGCAAATACATTGTCCCAGATGATGCCGGATTCGTTATAAAAGCATAATGAATTGAATGTTTCGCCTTTATAATTCCAGGAAACTTCAATAACTTCAGTTCCTATTTTAATCTGTTCTGCTGCTGTTTCCTTTAATCCTTTCTGAGCTTCAGTCAGATTGTCCCCGGAATACAGACTTCCAATTTTTCCTATCTTCATGGTCTCGGGATAAAGAATATTTCCTTCAGCAGTAAACTGATCCTTATCTGAAATTAAATTCTGAGAAATTTCGAGACCTTTTTGTGTTGAGAGTTTTCCTAAAACAGTTGTTCCGGTGATCTGAAGATCATTGTTTAAGTATTTTTCAAGGCTTTTCTTCGAATCATTCAATTGTACCTGAACATTTTCAGAAATGGTTTGAGATCCCGTACTCATTTCTTTTTTCAGATCTGCTGTGGTTACTTTTACAGCCGGATTTTCCTGTACTATTTCGCTGCTTTCGTTCTGACAGCCTGTAAGGACCATTACCAATACTATGGTAAAAACCCTGAAGGGAATAAGTAGTTTTTTCATAAATTATATATTTGATTTTGTGTGTAATAAAGATAATGAAAAAACTATTTAATTCTCTACATTTTGAATTAATTTTCATTAATATAACTTTAGTTCAGGATAAGAATTTCTAAGATAATTTTGAAGCTGGGAGATGGAAGAAGGAAGTTATGAAAGTCATCAATAATAAGTGTTGATCTGTTTTTATATTTTTAAGATAATGAAATTACATAACGACTGTTGATACTAATAACTTAAACCAACTTCCAGTTTCCTTTTTACATCTTCCAGCTTTTCAAATCTTAAAATTTTTTTAAAATTATGGTTTACCGTAAATAAGTGTATAAACTTTCGTAATTTTACAGCATGGAATTAAGCATTGGAGAAATGGCATTGATCGCGGTGGCGATTGTTGTATTATTCGGCCCGGATAAACTTCCTCAGATAGCACGTGACTTGGGAGCAGGTGTAAGAAAAATGCGTGGTGCAGTGGAAGACATCAAAACTGAGATCATGAAAGAAACAGATAATCCTGTTTCTGAGATTAAGCGTGAAATTGAGAAGGTAAAAGACGCTGCCAAAGATTTCAATCCCATGAAAGATATTGAAAAGGATATTCTTACAGAACCGTCTTCTACATCTAATAATGAACCTCCAAAACCAAAGCCTGCCGATGATGAAACCTACGAAGGGCCGGTAAGCAGATAATGTATGGAGGAGATCATTCAGGAAGATAAAAAGGTTTTCTTATTCCTTAACAATTTGGGAGATCCTTCTTTTGATCAGCTTTGGATGCTGATTTCAAGTACCTGGATCTGGGTACCGCTCTACATTATATTTCTTTATTTTTTATATAAAAACTACAAGCTAAAATCTTTAGTTTTTGTTCTGATATTCATCGCATTGGGCGCTATTGTTTCTGATCAGCTTGCCAGTGTTTTCAAATATGGGGTAGCAAGACTTAGGCCGTGTCATGATCCTTCTCTGGAACATTATATGAGGATTGTGAAATGCGGAGGACAGTACGGGTTTTACTCAGCCCATGCTTCCAATACCTTCTTTTTGGCATCTTATTTAAGTATTTTATTAAAAAAGAAACTCAATTGGTTTCCATATGCTATATTTGTATGGGCTATAGTAGTTTCCTACAGCCGGATTTATTTAGGAGTGCATTTCCCGATAGATATTTTGGTGGGGGCGTTTGTTGGATCTTTATTGGGAGTGATATTTGGTGCACTCGCCAAAAAAGTGATTAACAAACAAACGATATCCGAATGAAAAAATCTTTATTACTTGCTGCACTGATGTGCACCTCATTCTATCTTTACGGACAGGATAAAAAAACAGCTGAGGAATGTTTTAAAAAAGCAGATTATAAATGTGCTGAAGAACAATATTCCAAACTTGCAGAAAAAGAACAGATCCAGAAATTTCAGTCTGAATACTACAACAATCTGGGAACAGCGCAGAGAAGACAGGGGAAAATAACAGCTGCTTTCAGGTCTTATGAATCTGCATTGAAAGCCAATCCGATGTCTGGATCTGTATATGCCAACCTCGCTTCACTGCACAGCCAGAAAGGCAGTAAAGCCAAAGCATTGGAATATATTGCTACAGGACTTAAAATAGAGCCTGAAAATCCTGAGTTTTATCTCACCCGTTCCAAAATCTATGACAGTCAGGGTAAAAAAGATCTTGCACTTAATGATCTTAAACAGATTTTAACCTTTGCTCCTGATAATATTTTTGCAAAAACAGGACTGGCCAATCTTAAAAAAAACAATGGTGATTTTGAAGGTGCTTTGAAAGATTACAACCAGTTGATCTCCGAGAAACCTGAATCCCTTTTGTATAATGGCAGGGCAGATACTTATTTCAAGATGAAAAAGTATAAAGAAAGTCTGGCAGATGCTAATAAAGCCATTTCTATAGATCCGAAATTTGCCCAGTCTTATGTAAGCAAAGCACTTGTCTTATTTGATACTTCAAAACCTAAAGAGGCTTGTGATAATCTGGATAAAGCAGTCAGCCTAGGATATGAAAAAGCTGTTTTGGCAGAGTATTATACTAAATGCGCAAAGAAATAAAGATCATATCCAAACTATTATTAATAACCCTTAAATAGAAGAGACTTTTTAGCCGCTAAAGCTAAATAGAGCAGTCAATAAAAAAAGATTAAATGTTAAATATTGTTCTTGTAGAACCGGAAATTCCTAATAATACAGGGAATATCGGAAGATTATGTGTAGGTACTGAAAGCAGATTACATTTAATTCATCCTTTTGGATTTGTGATTAATGATAAAAACCTGAAGCGCTCCGGCTTGGATTACTGGGTTCATCTTGATGTAACTGAGTATTCAGATATTGAAGAATGGGTAAAAAATGTTCCGGACCTTTCACGGGTTTTCCTCATGAGTTCACACGCAGAAAAATCTTATCTTGAAAATGACTTTCAGGATGGTGACTGGCTGGTTTTTGGAAAGGAAAGCGTTGGGCTAAGCAAAGAAATTCTGGACCGTTTTGACAATCACTTAACGATCCCGATGTCAAAATTAATCAGAAGTTTTAATATTGCCAATTCTGTTGCTTTTGTAGTGGGAGAAGCAAAAAGACAGATTAATTTGAAATGATACTGAGCTTTAACAAATACAATTAAAAAGGATCATTTTAGTCATTGTGATAAGGTTTTCCCTGCAGAATCTGATCTGCACGGTAAATCTGCTCTACAATAAAAAGCCGGATCATCTGATGGGTAAAGGTCATTTTAGACAAAGACATCTTTTCATTAGCTCTGTTGTACATTTCGTCTGAAAAGCCATAGGCACCTCCAATAAGAATATGTACTTTTTTAACGGAAGAATTCATCCAGGTATCAATTTTCTGGGCGAATTCACGGCTCGTAAATTGTTTTCCCTTTTCATCAAGCATAATAACCAGATCGGTCTTATCAATATGATTGAGAAAAAGTTTAGTTTCTTCTTTTTTCAGAAGATCGGGAGACAGGTTTTTGGCATTTTTAACATCAGGAATCTCAGTAATCTCGAAATTCCAGTGTTTGGGAAGGCGGGTAAGATAATAGCTGATCAGAGAAGTGATTTCTTTATCGTCTGTTTTTCCGATACAAAGTAAGCCGATTCGCATATAAAAGGTTTCAAAATGCAAAGATACCATTTTTTAAAACTGAAAAAAAGACGGCTTCTTTTAATCGCGAAAACTCTCCCGGTTCTAAGAATCTTTTAATTTTTGAATCTTTAAATAATCTGAATTTTAAATATAAAAGGTTGAAAGATGGAAGAAGGAGGCTGGAAGTTACTTTTAGTTATAGATACTGTGAAACCCCTGTAAAATCAAATTAGCTAAAAAAGATGGTAATCTATTATTGATGACCTTCATAACCGCCCTCTTCCAGCTCCCAGCTTCTCAGCTCTATAAATCAAAAATTCTTATCCTGAACTGAGGTTAAATGGCATTCACACAATATATTCTCCTTTAGAATCGTTTGAGTGTATCTATTCTTAAAAATAAATACAGATTGGTCAATCCCAACCGGGAATAAAGGACGGAGAAAATGTTTATATTTGTGGGAAGACTTATTGAAAATCTTTAAAATAATATCCGCTTATTCTGTTGAAACCCGGATTTTTATTGATTAAGTCTGTTTTAACTTAACCACAAAGGCACAAAAGCTATTTGCACGGATATTAGATATGATAAAAGTTCTCAAGAGAATAAAAATCAAAGATTTTTAAAGGCTTATGTGAACTTCTATACGCAAAGGTATTTAAACTTAAAAATCACTAAAGTGTTTAAAATAAAACTTTTGTGACTTTTATGGTTTAATAAAAAAGTTTAAACAGCTTTATTGTAAAGTGAACCTTAAAACAAATAGATGAGTATAAAAGTTCCAAGATTTGTCCTGAAGATTCAGGAATTTTTTGACAATATACATATTCCTGTTCTGGGAATATCGTTGTGGCAGATGTTCCAGATTTATATTTCGGGGATTTTTAAAGGAAAGATCGGAAGAAAAGCCGCTGCGATTTCCTGGAGTTTTACCATCAGTTTATTTCCGTTTATTCTCTTCCTACTGTCTGTATTACCCTATATGCCGCATTATGACAAGCTGCAGTTCTATATTTTTGAAGTACTCATGCATAATGTGTTTCCATCCAATATGGAAGGAGATATACGCGGATATATTGAGAAAAATATTATTCCGAATATGAAAGGAATCAGCAACCTTACCATTGTGCTGGCTCTGCTCTTTGCAACGAACGGAACTTTTTCCCTCATCAACGGGTTCAATGAAAATACAGAGGAAAAACTCAGTGATGTAAAAGAATTTATTCTTTCGTTTTTTATCACGATCGGCTTTATTGTTATTGTATTTCTGGCTCTTTTCGGGGTGTATTATGCGGAAGTCGTTATAAAACCTTTCACTCCTGCTTATGATATCTCGTGGCTGGTGAATAACCTTACCAAAATTATAGGATTTGTTTCTTTTCCGCTGTTTTACTTTATCCTGTTGACCTTGTTTTACTGGCTGGGAACAGTTAAAATTGCAAGATTCAGGCAGGCTGTTCCCGGAGCTATTTTAACCACCGTTTTGTTTGTCCTGACCACTTATATCTTTGCCATCTATGTAAAAGATATTGCCCGGTATAACGTACTTTACGGCTCCATCGGAAGTATGATTCTGCTAATGGTCTGGGTAAATGTCAACGTGTATCTGCTTCTGTTCGGGAATGAATTGAATATGGCCCTCAGAAGATTGAGAATAGAAAAACTGCTCTCCGATGAAATTCAGAAAGAAGCTGTTCATTATCATGCTGCTGTTACTGAACCCAACCTGGAAAGTGACGAGGAACACCGCAGAAAACTGGAAGAGAAGAAAGAATATTAATCTTCTATGGCTTCCGGATCTTTTTTAGAACTCATGCTCAGAATCACAAAGCCGGTTACAGCTGCTAAGAAAGATGCAATCAAAATGGCGAATTTGGCTTCATCCTGAATCGCAATATCGTCTTTAAAGGAAAGAAGGGCAATGAAAATCGACATGGTAAATCCAATTCCTGCCAGCAAACCTACTCCAATCATTTGTAACCAGTTACTGTTTTGTGGCAGTGAACTCAGTTTTAATTTGATGGCGATAAGGGAAAAGAGGTTAATTCCAAGTAATTTTCCTAATACGAGTCCACAAATGATTCCCAGACCTAATGTACTTGTAACTCCTTCCACCATTTCTTTTGAGAAAGCAATATTGGTATTGGTTAAAGCAAAGATTGGCATAATCAGGAAGCTTACCGGAAAATGAAGTTTATGCTCAAGTTTTTCCAATGGTGATATTTCTACATTCGAGGCGTTTGTTGGAATAGAAAACGCCAGCAGAACACCCGCTATCGTCGCATGAATTCCTGAATGATGAAGGAAATACCACAGAAAAAGCCCCGGGATGATATAAAAAACAAGACGGGTAACTTTCAGGAAATTAAGAACAAACAGAAGGGCTGCCGTTCCGAAAGATAATAAAAGGTAGGTCCAGTGAATCTGTTCTGTATAAAATATAGCAATCACCAGAATAGCCCCTAAATCATCTACAATGGCTAATGCTGCCAGAAATATTTTAATAGAGTTCGGGATCTTTTTCCCCAACATGGAAATAATGGCCAGAGAGAAAGCAATATCTGTTGCCATAGGGATTCCCCAGCCGCTGCCATATTCTGTTCCGCTGTTGAAAAGACTGTAGATCACTGCAGGAACCAGCATTCCGCCCACCGCTGCAAAAATAGGAAGCGACGCATTTTTAAAGGAGGAAAGTTCACCTTCTACCAGTTCTCTCTTAATTTCAAGCCCTACCAGAAGGAAAAAGACAGCCATAAGTCCGTCATTGATCCAGATGCTGACAGGGTAGGTCAGATGGAAAAGGTGAGTGCCGACTTCCTTATCCAGGAAATGCTGAAAGGCTTCTCCTGCAGATGAATTGGCAATAAGTAGTGAAATGAGCACACAGAAAATAAGGATGATTCCTGATGACTGGTTGCTGCTGAAAAATTTTTTAAAATAGAGAGTTAAATTCATGTCTAAGATTGTAGTCGTCTCACTCTTGAAACTCCGTCGATGTCTTTAAGTTTTTTAAATGTTTCCTCGAGCTGTCCTTTGTTCTTCACCTCAAGGTTAATATTTCCGGTGAAAACACCGTTGTTGGATTCTATAGACATACTCTTCATGTCCATTCCCATACTTCCGCTGATTACGGCGGTAATATCATTAATCATACCCATTCTGTCAAGACCTTCAATTTCGATCTTAACCCTGTTTTTAAAGCTTTCCGCATTCACCCATTTGGCAGGGATCACCCGGTAATCATATTGGGCTCTCAGGTTGATGGCATTCGGGCAGTTATCACTGTGAACCTTGATCCCGTCGGAGATTGTAATAAATCCGAAGATCTTATCTCCCGGAATTACAGTACAACATTTAGCATAGCTATAGTTCAGCTTCTCTTCATCTTTCCCGAAAACGATCATGTCAAGATTCTGTTCTTTCGGTTCTTCGAAATATAGATTTTTGGACGGTGATTTTCTGAATCTTGAAAGTAAATTATTGAATACATTTTTACTTTCAATATATTTTCTTAAACTGCTTGCATCCAGCTCGTTGCTCTGAAATTTAAGGAACAGTTCCTGAGATGATTTTAAATTGAAAAACTTCTGAAGTTTATTGATCTCTTCATCGTTGAAGTTAATTTTAGCGTGACGAAGTTTTCGTTGAAGTATTTCTTTTCCGTCCTCTACCAACTGGTTTTTCTGGGAATTCAGGTAGCTTTTGATCTTCGACTTAGCCTTCGAAGTGACTACAAATTCCAGCCAGTCAGATTTAGGCTTCTGGTTCTGGGAAGAAAGGATATCTACCTGATCTCCGTTTTGAAGGGTGTATGAAATAGGGACCAGCTTTCCATTGATCTTGGCTCCCAGGCATTTCATTCCAAGGTCGGAATGGACTGCAAATGCAAAATCCAGTGCTGTTGCATTGGTCGGAAGGATTTTGATCTCACCTTTTGGGGTAAATACAAATACTTCCTTCGCATATAAATTAAGTTTAATATTATCTAAAAGTTCAGATGTGGAAAGGTTCTGCTGCTGTTCAAGAACTTCACGGATTTCGGTCACCCATTTTTCGAAATTCCGGTCGTCTGTGCTTTGTTTATAGCCTTCTTTGTATTTATAATGGGCGGCAACACCTTTTTCAGCAATTTCGTCCATTCTTTCAGAACGTATCTGAACCTCGATCCATTTTTTGTCCGGCCCGAGAACTGTTAAATGGAGACTTTCATATCCTGTAGAGCGTGGCTGTGTAATCCAGTCCCGCATCCTTGAAGGATTACTGTGGTAGACATCTGTTACAATAGAGTAAATTTTCCAGGCCAGGAACTTTTCATTTTTCGCATCCGATTTATAGATGATCCTTATGGCATAGTTATCAAAGACTTCCTCAAAAGAAACGCCTTGTTTCAGCATTTTCCTGTAAATGGAGGAAATGGCTTTTGCACGGCCTTTAATCGTAAAGTTTAATCCTTCTTCTTTTAATCTTTCTGAAACTTCTGTTTTAAATTCTTCAATATAGCGTTCACGGCTTTCTTTGGCAAGTTCTAGTTTTTCGGTGATCTCATTGTAAACCTCAGGACTGTTATACTTTAAAGAAAGATCTTCCAGCTCAGATTTTATGTTGTACAATCCAAGGCGGTGTGCCATCGGAGCATAAATATAAACCGTTTCGGAAGCAATTTTTTTCTGCTTGTCCGGAGCCATACTTTCCAGCGTACGCATATTGTGAAGGCGGTCTGCAATTTTGATCAGGATCACTCTGAAATCCTCAGACAACGTCAGAAGCAGCTTTCTGTAATTTTCAGACTGTACAGAAATATTCTGATGATTCATAATGGAGATCTTCGTGAGCCCGTTCACAATGTTGGCGATCTTTTCTCCAAAAATTTTTTTCAGATCTTCATAGGTGTAGTCTGAATCTTCAATAACGTCATGCAAAAGGGCACAGGCAATGGAAGTAGCTCCAAGACCGATCTCAGTCGCTACAATTTTAGCAACCGCAATAGGATGGTAGATATAAGGTTCCCCGGATTTTCTCCTTTGGTCCTTGTGGGCATCCAGCGCAATATCGAATGCCTTCCGGATGAGCTTATTATTTTCTTCATCCAGTGTTCTGTATGTGTTAGAAATCAGATCCTTATAACGGGCAAGGATCTCTTTGTTTTCCTGTTCTAAATCGTAACTCATTTGTGTTAATGCCTATATTTAAACGAAAATACGAAATTTTTTAAACTTTTCAAACATAAAAAATCCGCAGAACGCTCTGCGGATTACGGTTATTAGGTTTTATGTTTGTGTCAGAATTTCACTTCTGAGTCCATGCCGCTGCTTGATGCCTTTATCTTCACATCAGGGCTGTTATGGATTTCGGCTCTGCTTCTGGCGTCAATGAATCTTTTAATATGATCATAGTTAGCCTGCTCAATACTCATATTCTCGAGCAAATAAGTTTTCATTACTGAATTTTCGCTGAAAACATTTCGGGCATTATCAGTTTGGTTATTATCTTTTACCGCAACACTCGCCAGATATTGAGCGTGTTCAGAACCGCTGTTTAAGTATATGATGTAATCTGAATCTCCAAATCCTGAATTCTCCAGATCGGCTTCAAGCTTTTTGTAATCGCTGTGATGTGCAAATACCCCAGCTAATATATTTGACATAAGCAATAGTTTTTAAATTGTACTTAAAGGTAATAAATATTTTCCGATATTGTTGTTTAAATTTCAATAAAATTTGAAATTTATTGTTTTATCTATAAAATAATGTTAAAATATTTGATAATATCTATTGAACAGGTGTTTAAATTGTAGTCTTCCAGATGAAATATTTTCTTTTAATCATTCATATATTCGTATTCCGTCCATCCAAACTGATAGATATAGAGTATAATCTGGTCATAAAAGTTCATCGTTCTCAGTCCTCCGTTTTTGCCATAGTTCCAGATCTCTTTATTCTGGTTCTGGTCGTAGTTGATATCAAGGAAATAGTTTCCAACGTTTTTAACCGGAGTGTTTTCTGAATTGTCAATATTGGTAAAATCCATATCATTCAGAAGCATCAGAAGCTGTTCTTCATCTTCTTTTGACATTTTTTTGAAGTAGGTCTTTTCTGCATCCAGTTTATTGAGTCGGGTATGGTCCAGGTACATTTTTTTCTCTTTAAAATCCAGCGTCATGAGAAATTGTCCGTGAAGCTCTATTTTAACCTCATTAATGGTATGTTTTTGAGGTGTTTTGATATATTCCGTAGTAACATTGTTTTTAACCGTTAAAATATCCGTTTCATAGAATTCTTTATAATCAACATTTCTTGATGGGGTATATTTAACCCTTAAAACATGTATGAACTTTCCGTCCGGAGAAATCTTTGCGGCAATAGGTTCTTCATTCATCTCCTTGTAAGGATTGAATATTCTGTACTTTCCTGATTTTTGACTCAGAGCTATGGCGATATTTCCCATTCCGTCACAACGATTAAGAGGGAAAACATTAATCGCTATTTCCTTGCCTCTATATTCCTTTTTCTGTTGAATATTAACCACATAATCATCTATCCCGTCATGATTAAGGTCTGCAGTATAAAATGGCTTCAGGTTCTCTTTTTCTATTTTCTCTCTGAAGGCTGTTGTATTCAGATAGGATATTTTAGGAGGAAGACTGTCATTGATCATCATCTGCTTATAGCAATAATCAGCTTCAAAGATCTTTGTAATTTTCTTCGCAGTTTGTTTCTCTTTATTGCAGGAAAGTAGGAATGTCAGAGCGGCAGCAGTAGTCAGGATATATTTCATGGTTGTCAAAAATAATATTTTTAACGAATCGTTTGGATTTTATTTACAAATTCAATTTATTTTTTTAAATATTGTTGAAAAGTTAGTTTAATATCAATGCTTTACAGATTTTTAAAGTGTAAAAATTCTCATCGCAGATGAGCAGGTGTTTGCGTAATAAATTCAAACGTTGTTGGTTTTCAAGACCTATACCATTTTTCCAATCAACTAATACGCTGAATTAAAAAAATCTGTGTAATCAGTGGGAAACTGAAATGAATGTTGGAAAACGCTAAAGGACGCAAGGGTTTTGGTCTGTTATGCTGCTTTTAAGGCGCAAGAAAATCGAAGATTTTCAGCAAGCTATACGGTATTGCATTTTATCGGAGATAAAATCTTGCGACCTAATATCCATGAAGCAGGTAAAAAATAGCGCCTTTGCGCAAACTCCAACAAAAAATACATCAATCAAAAGATCTGCTCAATCTGCGAGCGATAAAAAATAAATCAATCATAAAAAAGTAGTCTGTGGGAAATGGTAAAAAACAAAAAAACGGACCGGAGCCCGTTTTCATTCAATATCATTTTAAAAATTAAATTCTTTCGTTTTTAATCTCTTCCACAATCTCAGGATTTAATAAAGTGGTAATATCCCCGAAGTTGCTGAAATCTCCTTCCGCAATTTTTCTCAGGATTCTACGCATAATCTTACCTGAACGCGTTTTCGGAAGTCCGGAAACAAACTGTATTTTATCCAGCTTGGCAATAGGCCCGATCTGATCAGAGATTAATTGGTTAATCTCCTTCTTAAGGTTCTCCTTATCACGGCCTTCTCCGCTTTCTTTTAAGATCACAAAACCGTACAGGGCATTTCCTTTAATATCGTGAGGATACCCTACAATTGCAGATTCTGCAACAGCCGGATGCTCATTGATGCTGTCTTCAATAGGAGCGGTTCCCAGATTATGCCCGGAAACAATGATCACGTCATCTACACGTCCGGTAATTCTATAGTATCCGACTTCATCTCTTAAAGCACCATCACCTGTGAAATACTTGCCCGGAAATGCGGTAAAATAGGTTTCCTTATATCTTTGGTGATCGCCCCAGATGGTTCTGGCAATTCCCGGCCATGGAAAACGGATGCATAGATTTCCGGTAACCTGATTTCCAGTAATTTCATTGCGTTTGTCATCCATCAGTACCGGCTGAATTCCCGGAAGTGGAAGGGTGGCGTAAGTTGGTTTTGTAGGAGTGACAAATGGGAGAGGAGAGATCATGATTCCTCCGGTTTCCGTCTGCCACCAGGTATCTACTACAGGACACTTTTTCTTTCCGACATGATCGTTGAACCAGTGCCAGGCTTCTTCATTAATAGGCTCTCCAACTGATCCTATAACTTTCAGGGTGCTCAGGTCGTGCTTGTCTACCCATTCTGTGCTTTCTTTGGCTAAAGAACGGATGGCGGTAGGAGCAGTGTAGAACTGGGTGACTTTATGTTTTTCAATAACTTCCCAAAAACGATCCGGTTCCGGGTAAGTAGGTACTCCTTCAAAAATTACAGTGGTAGCACCGTTAAGAAGTGGTCCGTAAAGGATATAGGAGTGTCCCGTGATCCATCCAATGTCTGCCGTACACCAATAGATGTCATTTTCTTTATAATTAAATACGTTTTTAAAGGTGTAAGCAGTGTACACCATATAGCCGGCACAGGTGTGAAGCATTCCTTTTGGCTTTCCGGTAGACCCAGAGGTGTAAAGGATGAAAAGAGGGTCTTCGGCATCCATGATTACGGTTACAAAATCAGAGGAGGCTTTTTCATACAGGTCGGTGAAGCAGTAATCGCGGTCTTCTTTCATTTTGATTTCGTTGTGGGTTCTTTTCACCACAAGAACAGATTCTACGCTCGGTGTTTTTTCCAGGGCTTCATCTACAATGCTTTTCAGGTCCAGAACTTTATTTCCTCTGTAGCTTCCGTCTGATGTGATCACCATTTTGGCACCGCAGTCATTCACTCTGGATGATACGGCTGAAGCGGAAAATCCTGCAAAAATCACTGAATGTACAGCTCCTAATTTTGCGCAGGCCAACATGGTAATGGCCAATTCCGGGATCATAGGAAGGTAAATGCATACTCTGTCTCCTTTTTCAATTCCCATTTCACGTAAAACATTCGCGGTTTTGTTCACACGGGTGTATAATTCGTTGTAAGAGATATGTTGAGCTTCCTCTTTCGGATCATTAGGCTCCCAGATGATAGCGGTTTTTTCACCTCTTATGGAAAGATGCCTGTCCAGACAGTTCTTGGTAATATTTAATTTTGCATTTTTAAACCATGTGATTTTAGCTTCGTTCATATCGTACTTAACGACCTTACTCCATCTCTGGTACCACACGAAATTCTGGTCTGCAACTTTGTCCCAGAATTTTTTAGGATTTTTGATAGACTTTTTGTACTCTTCAAAATAGTGAGGCAGATCTTCTATTAAGTAATTTCTCATATCCTTTCGTTTTTTGAAATTTGAATTTTATTACTATTAAATGTATGTTTAATTTTTCGTTTAACCCCTATATTCCTTGATTTTTTCCTGAATTTCCTCGATGATTTTTTCATCATCAATCGTTGACGGAATCTGGAATTCTTTTCCGTCCAGCAGGGTTCTGATCAGTTTTCTCAGGATCTTTCCGGAACGGGTTTTGGGTAATCGTTTGACAACCATTGCATTTTTTAAAAATGCTACAGCCCCAATCTTTTCACGGACCATCTGAATGATGTCTTTTTCTACCTGTTCTTCGGAAACCTTTGATCCATTTTTCAAAACAACCGTGGCGAAAGGGATCTGTCCCTTAAGATCGTCATCTATTCCTACTACAGCGCATTCTGCTACATCAGGATGTGATGAAACGATTTCCTCCATTTCTGAGGTTGAAAGACGGTGTCCGGCCACATTAATCACGTCATCGACTCTTCCGGTGATGAAAATATAGCCGTCTTCATCCCGGATCGCTCCGTCACCTGAAAAATAATAACCATTGTACTGTGATAGATAGCTATTCTGAAAGCGTTCATAATCATTCCAGATTCCCAGCATGGCGCCAGGAGGAAGCGGAAGTTTAATCACGAGATAACCTTCATGGTGAGGATCAAGTTCAAATCCGGTATCGTCAAAGATCTTGATGTCATATCCGGGAATCGGCTTTCCGGCAGAAGCTCTTTTGATTTTGTACTGATCATCAAAAGTCATTAAGCCAAGCATTGGCCATCCGGATTCTGTCTGCCACCAGTGATCGATAGCAGGTACACCGATATGTTTTGCAAACCAATCGAGGGTAGCGACATCACATCGTTCTCCGGCTAAAAACTGTTTTTTTAAGCAGGACAGATCGTACTTTTTAACCAGTTCACCTTCCGGGTCTTCCTTTTTAATAGCTCTGATAGCGGTAGGAGCGGTAAACATGGCTGATACTTTATATTCCGAGATAATTCTCCAGAAAGTTCCGGCATCAGGTGTCATGATAGGTTTTCCTTCAAAAATAATGGTAGTATTTCTATTGATAAGAGGTCCGTAAATGCTGAAGCTATGTCCAACTGCCCATCCGAAATCGGAAGCTGCCCAATAGGTTTCTCCGGGTTCCACACCGTAGATGTATTTCATAGAGAATTTCAAGGCAGTGGCATATCCTCCGGTATCTCGGACAATTCCTTTAGGTTTGCCGGTAGTTCCAGAAGTATAAAGAAGATATAAAGGGTGAGTGGATTCTACCGGTACACAGTCTGCGGGAGCTGATTGGTGAACGAGTTCCTCATAATCAATTAATCCTTCAAACATTTCATGCCGGTTATCCACTAATTTTCTGTTGTAAACAATAATGTGATCCACCTTATCCTGCGCCAGTTCAATTGCTTTCTCTACTAAGGGAAGATAAGGGATTCTTTTGGCGATTTCTACTCCTGCGGTAGCGGTAATTAATGCTTTGGGCTTGCAGTCGTCTATTCTTACTACAAGCTCGTGCGGGGCAAATCCTCCGAAAACGACATTGTGAATCACTCCGATTCTTGCACAAGCCAGCATGGCAAATAGCGTCTGCGGAATCATTGGCATATAGATCACGGCAGTATCTCCCTTCTGCAATCCTAAAGAAGCCAGTCCTCCGGCAAATTTGGAGATTTCCTCTTTGGCCTGGCTGAATGTATAGGTTTTCTTCTGGCCGGTTACCGGAGAGTCATATACAATGGCGGTTTGCTCTCCAAAACCGTCTTCAATATGCTGGTCAATACACAGGTGGCACATGTTGAGTTTTCCGTCTGCGAACCACTGCGGGTAATTGTTTTTATCCTGAGAAAGAATCTGTGATGGGAACTCAGTCCATTGGATCTCCCGGGCCTGTTCTTTCCAGAAATTCTCTTTATCGTCTATGCTTTGTTTAAATAAATGATCTGCATTCATGCCAATTCTGTGTTTCGTTTTTTCCTGATTATTCTGAATTTTCGTTTTTGAATCTTATTTTTATTCAAACATTTCTTCGATCTGCTGTATAAGCTTCTTGATAGAATAAGGCTTGGTGACATAAGCATCGGCTCCCATTTCAATGCCTTTCTCAATATCTTTCGGATTATTTTTGGCGCTGAGGAAAAGGACTTTGGTGTTTTTAAGTCTTTCGTCCTGTTTGATGATTTCCAGGGTACTGTATCCATCCAGATTCGGCATCATGATATCGAGGAGGATAACATCCGGGATCATGGTTTTTAAAAAATCCAGAACTTCGGTTCCGTCTCTGGCAATATAAACGTCATATCCGTTCTTTTTAAAACTGTATTCCAGCGACATTAATATTTTGTGCTCATCATCTGCAATGATTATCTTTTTCATAGGAGATTTTTATAGGGGTTCAACTTCATTTTAACTGTCCTGGGGTATTCTTTCAGGTATATTGATGGTGAAAGTAACGCCCAGTCCGCTGTTTTCAGCTTTTATGGTTCCTTTGTGGGCCTGTACTATCTTTTTGGAAATAGCCAATCCAAGTCCGCTTCCGGTAGGTTTAATAATATTTTGGTTTTTAGACTGGTAAAATTTATCAAAAATCATTTCCAGATCTTCTTCGGGAATATGTCTTCCGGTATTAAAAATTTTGATGATCAGTTCATTGTCTTTGTCTGATAACTTGGTCTGTATCGTTCCCTGATCATCTGTGAATTTCAGAGCATTTCCTAAAATATTCTGGAAAAGTTGGATCATTCTTGCTTCGTCATACTCAAATATATACTGATTCAGGAGATTGACCTCACTTAAATGGATATTTTTCTGCTGAATAAGATGGAGCAGGGGATTAACTGCTTTTTTATAGGTTTCAAGAATGTTGTTTTCCTTGATGTTTAATGCAATTTCACCATGTTCAAGTTTATCCAGATAAAGAATGTCGTTGATGATCTCGCTCAGCCTGTCTGATTCTGTTATAATATTATTTAAAAACTCTTTTTTGATCTCCAGCGGAATATCATCATCATCATCAGCTAAAATCTCCCCTGCAGAACGGATAGCGGTGATCGGTGTTCTCAGTTCATGCGCTACGGAATCCAGAAAATCATCTTTCTGACGGTCTTTGATGATCAGGCTTTCGTTGGCATTTCTGAGGTCATCAGATAGTTTCTGCAATTCTGTAGACTGTTCCGTAAGTTTTTTATTGAGGGTGATATTTTCTTTGGATTCCTCTAAAATATTTAAAACCTCTTTTAACGAAATTTTATCTTCTTTGGTTACTCCTTCAATCAGGATCTTGGCAGAAGCGGTTCCTATTCTTCCGGCTAAAAGGTTTTCTGAAAATTTGATAAACCTTGAATCTGCGGTTTCAGCCTGAGAGTCAATATTATATTTTAAATTGAAGATTCTTAATGCCTGTTCAGTTTTATTCTTGCCTAAAAATCTTTCGAGAATATTCTTGATATCAGAAACATAGGCAGTTCCGCGCCAGATAAAGGCATTTTCATGGTTCTGAATATATTTGTCGATGTCTACATACAGTTCTGCAAAATTTCTCTCACGGTAATTTCCTTTAACACTCACGGAAATAATGGTAAACAGAGCGGTATTGACCAGTAAAGACCAGAAGAAAATCTGAGAAATTCTGCTCAGGTAAGGAATGCTGAAAAATCCAAAGGCATCATACATCTCTCTCAAAACACCTTTAAATTCCTGATTGTAAGAAAAATAATACTGCGGAATGATCAATCCGAAGTAACATACGGCAAGTCCGGCAAGCAATCCTATGACAGCCCCTTTGTAGCTTCCTCTTCTCCAGAAAATAGCTCCAAAAAATGCAGGAGCAAGCTGGGCGATCACTACAAAAGAAATCAGACCTACAGAATCCAGTGATGTTCTCAGGATGAAATATTTATAGAAAACAAAAGCCATAATGATTAGTGCGAAAATACTGAACTTCCTGATATTGGTAATATTTCGGGTATTCTGAACCTCATTTTCAGACTTGAATTTTCCAAGCAGCCCGTAAGGAATGATGAGGTTGTTGGAAAGCATAATCGAAAGGGTGATCGCAGAAATAATGATCATGGAGATACACGAACTCAGTCCTCCCAGGAATACAAAAACCGTAATCAGGGTATTGTCAAAATGCTGGGGAATCAGAATAGAGTAGAACTCCGGATTTACTTTCTGGCCGTCAAAAATAAGCCTTCCGCCCCAAGCGATCGGGAATATAAATACAGTGAAGATTAAAAGGTAAAGAGGAAAAAACCAGATAGCGGTTTTAATATGTTTTTCCTGTCTGTTCTCTACAATGGCAGTGTGAAATTGTCTCGGTAAAATACAGATGGCTGTTGCAGAGATCATACACAATACCATCCAGTTCATAGCGTCTTCAATACCGTTGAGGGTGTTTTTTTCTTTGAAATCTTCAAATTGGCTAGCCTTTTGGTAAATGTCAGAAAATCCGTCAAATACAAAATAGATAACAAAAATACCTAAGATAATAATGAAGAAAAGTTTTAAAAAACTCTCCAGGGCAATCGCTGAAATAATTCCTAGCCGTTTTTCCGATGCATCCACATATTTTGTTCCGTAATAAGAAGAAAATAAGGCGATGAGAACGACTACAAATGTTGCGTTGTCTGTAAGAATGTTATTGGATATCGATGTTTCGGTAACCAGGTGAAAGGTTTCTGAAATGGCTTTGATCTGAAGCCCTATGTAAGGAACAATAGCGAGCAGGCAGACTATTGTAATAATAGCACTGAAGCTTCTGCTGTTGCCGTATCTCAAAGAAATAAAATCTGCAAGGCTGCTTATTTTGTTGATTCTTGCGATGCGTACGATCCGGGTATTGATGTAGATCCATGCCGGAATGACCATAATAGGACCAATATAAATCGGAAGATAATTAAGTCCGCTGGTAGCCGCAACACCAATGCTTCCGTAGTACGTCCATGCCGTGCAGTACACCGCAAGAGACAGCGCATAAATGTAAGGATTGTTGATCCAAAGCTTGCTCTTCTTCTTCTCTGCCAGGTGGGCAACTAAGAACAAAAGAGCGAGGTAAAACAAAACCACAAAAAATAATGCGAAACTACTCATCATACCTTTTTACAATTACAAAAGAAATAATGATGGAAATCATCCAGACTGTGAACAGGTAAATAAGGATCATCGGATACCCGAAAACCTCCCTCTCACTGTTGAATAGCAGAGAAAAGGGAATGCTGAAAGCAATCATCAGCCCGATGCTTAGGATAACCAGTTTTTGTTCGTGTCTTTTTTTCATAATGATCATGAATAAAGATAATTGATGAACGGATGTCTAATGCTTATCATTCATCAATTATCATTTATTTTTATAATTAAAGTTTCTCGTCAGAATATTCTCCGGTCAGGGCATAATAGCCGAAAACAGCCAGTCCGCCGGAAATAATCGGCATCAGGACGAATAAAATGATGATACCGAATACCAGATCTTCCTGCTTGCCCGAAGTGATCTTGGGAATTCCTAAAACCGTGGTTCCGAAATATCCCACCACCAGTGCAATCGCGATCCAGAGTATGCCTAATATTTTTTTTAGTCCGTTCATTTTAGTAGATTTAAAATTAATAAAAATTTGAGTGATTCAGTACCTAATCGTGAATATTGTTGTTCTTATTTTTAAGATAAAATAATCCGATGATCAGGCAGACGGCGGCAACCCCTATCGGATACCATAACCCTTGAAGATACCACGTCGGATGGCCTGCGTCTTTGCCTACAGTTACCAAATAAGTGGCGACAGCAGGAAGAAGTCCTCCGAATACCCCGTTTCCTATATGGTAAGGCAGTGACATAGAAGTGTAGCGTATTCTTATCGGGAACATCTCTACAAGAAAAGCAGCGATTGGACCGTAAACCATCGTTACAAATATCACCTGGATAAATACAAGGAAGATCAGATACCATTTTGTATTATCGGCCAATGTCAGAGACTGTGATACTTTAGGTTCTTCCGCTTTTCCGTCTTTCATTACAGGACCTGTCGGCGACCAGTGAACCACACTGTCTTTTTTAATTAAAGTTCCATCTGTGTAAAGGGTTTTCTTATGGAAGGTCACGAGACTGTCTGTGGTAATTTTATCGTGAATTTTAGCTGTTCTTTTTTCTGTGATGCCGTTAGCGGCAACCGTTTTACTTTCAAGCTTTACACTGTTGAACATACTGTCGTAAATTGGGCGGTAGGCTAATATGGCCACCAGCATTCCCGTCATCATTACTGCTTTTCTTCCTATTTTATCAGAAAGCCATCCGAAGAAGACAAAGAAGGGGGTTCCCAGGAATAATGCTGTTGCCATCAATGAGTCAACCTGTGCAGATTCCACATTCATTACTTTCTGCAGGAAACTCATCGCATAAAACTGCCCGGTGTACCAGATTACCCCTTGTCCCATAGCAGCTCCAAATAGGGCAAGAAGAACGAATTTGAAATTATACTTGTTTCCGAAACTCTCTTTTAAAGGATTTTTCGATGTTTTTCCTTCGCTTTTAGCCTTCGCAAAAAGCGGAGATTCTTTCATGTTTTTTCTGATGATATAAGAAACCCCAACCATAAGAATTGAAATCCAGAAAGGAACCCTCCATCCCCAGTGATCAAATTCTTCTGCCGAAAGCGAGGTTTTGGTAAGCAGAATCACAATCAGGGAAATGAAAAGTCCTGCCGTTGCAGTAGTCTGTATCCAGGAAGTCCAGTAGCCTCTTCTGTGGGGTTGTGCATATTCGGCAACATAAGTCGCGGCACCACCATATTCACCGCCAAGGGCAAGTCCCTGAAGAAGTCTTAAAATTAAAACAAGAACAGGTGCTAAAAACCCGATAGTCTCATAACTTGGAATACACCCGATCAGGAAAGTTGAAAATCCCATGATCAGCAATGTCACCAGGAAAGTATATTTTCGTCCGATAATATCTCCCAATCTTCCGAAGAACAAAGCTCCGAAAGGTCTTACCACAAATCCTGCTGCAAAAGTTGCCAGAGTAGATAAAAATGCTGCGGTAGGATTATCTGCAGGGAAGAATTTTGTTGCCAGAACAATGGCTAAGCTTCCAAAAATATAGAAATCATACCATTCTATCAGAGTGCCGAGAGAAGAGGCTGTAATAACGCTCCAGATGGTGCGGTTTTTTTGCCTTTCGGTCATATTCTCGTAGTTTTCGTGATGGTTTTCGCTCATATTGCTTGATTTTTTGATGTTATTAAATAAATGATATCGGGATAGCTTGAGTGTTACAGGTAAATTTGAAACTGAACAATGAACTCTCCCTTAGAAGAAGGGCTTTCAGTAGGGCTTGTGTAAACCGGTCTTGTAGAATATTGGGTGGTGATTTTTGCATGATGCCCGTCAATAAACCAGTTGGCACCAATATCGAATTGTGAAGAGGATTTGTCAAAAGCTTCAAAGCTTTTATGGGTATATGCTGCAAAAGGCTGTATTCTGACTTTAGGTTTTTCTGCCTGATTGGGTAAAAGTAAGCCGGCCTGTGCGTAGATAATATTACCTGTTCCGATTGTTGGCTGTATATTTCCGGGTCCTGCAATGGCTTTGTTTCCGATGAAATTCGGATCTGTTGCCGCAATATTCATGATTCCTAGATTTCTGATATAATTCGGGCCGAAATTATAATTGTAATATCCGGCATACGCAGAAACGGCCATTTTGTTTTTGGCTTCTCCCAGCGGAATATCAGCAAATGCGTCTACTGCGAAAAGAGTAATGTCATGTTTTTCTATATTTGAATTTACAGAAGTTCTAGTGCCGTCTGCCTGGTGATAAAATCCTGCTCCTACATTGAAGACTTTCTTGGTTCCCAGGTAAGAGCCAACTTTGAAAGGAAGAGTGTTGGATTCTTCATCAAGGAACTGGTATTCAACATAACCTGCCTTTGAAAAGCTTGGATTTCCGTTATTATCTACAGCTGCAGCTTTCGACGGATAAGTTACATTTACCGGTACAAGATCGGTGGCAAAAGGCTTGTTTAAACTGAAACGGTATTCCAGTTTTCCGTATTTTCCCTTAGCAAACATTCCGAGCTGTCTTGCAAACTGATCTGAATTGTCAATCAGAGGCCATGAGAAAATAGGAGAATCTACGGTTAGGAAATTAAGCGTTGAAGCCATGGTCATACGGGAAAGTCCCATGTAGTAATGAAGTCCTGCCCCTAAAGATAAACTGAATTTTCCTGCTTCTCCAGGTAAAATAACAGCATATTCATTCCAGGCATCATGGAAAAACATCTGAGGTTTTTTTCCGTTTCCATACCCTCCAGTCCCTGAAGTCCCTGATCCTCCGCCATTGATAAAGGTCTGGTTGTTGATTCCGAAATGGGCCAGAATCATATATCTTTTAGAGATCTGAGCATAAGCTAGAGCACGTAATCTTCTGTTTCCCAGGCTCCATGAATTGTCTGTAGGTTCACCGGCAACCATACTTCCTGGATTCATCTGGGTATTCCTGAGCCAGAACTGATCCCATAAAATAAATCTGATATACTTATCTCCGTCCTGGTTGAGGTTTAATTTTAATCCGCTGCCATAATCCGGAGAGCCCTGCGAGTATAAAGAGCTACTCATTACGGCTAATCCTATGAATGTGAGAATTTTATTCATAAATTATCAATTTTTGGCGTTTTTTTTTATTGATGCCAAATTGTAATTAATAATTTATTTACGAAAATTTAATATATATTTATGGTAATAGTATAGTTATTAAGATACAATCCGTAAAATACAAGGTTTAAAGTCTATCATCCATTATCCATTCATCTTTTGTCTAATATCTACTTCTTAAACCTTTCCCACTTAATCAACATATATTTGTCCGCAAACTGGGTAATAATAATCCCTGAGTTTTTGATATTTTCCTCCTGGGCTATATATTCTATCAGCTCATTTTGCTTCAGTATTTTATAAACGGGGTGGAATTCTGAATGAGGAGGTCTTGTAATATTGTATTTTTTAATCCAGGAGCTTATCGTTACATGAGAAACCCCTATGATTCTTTCTATTTCACGATAACTTAGGCCTTCAAGATAGAGCTGTAGTGCTTTTGTAACATAATAATCGTCGATTTGTTTTCCCAGTTTTTTAACAGTAAAGTAATATCCGCAATCCTTACAATGGAAGCGTTGTTTTTCCTTAATGATACCACTTTTTACGATTTTGGAACTATTGCATTTCGGACATGTATTTTCCATAACTATAATTTTTTAGCAAATGTATAATAATTTAGCAAATATATAATTTTTAATAAAGATAATTTTACCTGTTTATTTTCTAAAAATAAAAAAAATATCTTTTTAATTTGGATTTAGAAGAAATTATATTTTAAATTTGCCAAAAAAATTAGATAAATAAATGGAAATAGAAATTTCCTCATGCGCACATCTAATGTATGTGAGTGAAATACAGCAGGAAATGTACGATTCTGCACAGCGTAGAGGAACAGGGATTGCAAAGCGCTCCCTTGAATATTTGAGTAAGAAAATTTCAGAAGGCAATGCTGTTGTAGCTACTGAAAATGGAGAGTGGGTTGGTTTCTGCTACATAGAAACCTGGTCGCACGGGAAATTTGTAGCCAATTCAGGACTTATCGTTTCGCCAAAATTCAGGAACGGAGGAGTTGCTACTCAAATCAAACAAAAAGTTTTCCAGCTATCTAGGGATAAATATCCGGATGCAAAAGTATTCGGGCTGACAACAGGGCTTGCAGTAATGAAGATTAACAGTGATCTGGGTTACAAGCCGGTGATTTATTCAGAGCTTACTCAGGATGAAGAGTTCTGGAGCGGATGTAAGAGCTGTGTGAATTATGAAATATTAATGATGAAGGAACGCAAAAACTGTCTTTGTACAGCCATGCTTTTTGTTCCTGAAAACAAAATAAAGGAAGCTGCAGATGATCAGCCTGAAGATAAATATCATCATGAAATCCATCAAGCGGGTGTTGAAGATCCTCTTGATGAGTTCCATCTGACCATTAAAAATAATAAAAAGAATCCAGATGAAAAAGAAAGTCATCTTAGCGTTTAGCGGAGGTTTAGATACCTCTTACTGTGCAAAATATCTTAGTGAAACACTGGGATATGATGTGTATGCAGTTACTGTAAATACCGGAGGTTTTTCTAAAGAAGAAGAGAAAGAATTGGAGAAGAAAGCCCTGAATCTTGGGGTAAAGGAGTACAGGTGCGTAGATGCTCAGGAGGATTATTATAATTCTTGTGTAAAATATCTGATCTTTGGTAATGTGTTGAAAAATAACACGTATCCTTTGTCTGTGAGTGCTGAACGTACCATTCAGGCACAGGAGATTGCAAAATATGCGATTAAAATAAATGCTGATGCTATTGCTCATGGAAGTACAGGAGCCGGTAATGACCAGGTTCGTTTTGATCTGATCTTTCAGGTGATGTGTCCGAAGGTGGAAATCATTACACCAATCCGTGATATGTCTTTGTCCCGTGAAGAAGAAATTGAATTTTTAAAAAGTCACGGCTATGAAATGGAATTTCATAAAGCACAATATTCTGTGAATAAAGGGCTTTGGGGGACTTCAGTGGGAGGAAAAGAAACATTAACTTCCAGAAATTATCTTCCTGAAGAAGCATTTCCTTCGCAGATCACAGAAACTCAGCCTTCAGATCTTGAAATTGAATTTAAAAACGGAGAAGTGGTTGCTGTGAATGGAGAAACTTTTAAACATTCTGTTTATGCAATTCAGAAAATAGAAGAACTGGCTTCTGTGTATGGAATTGGCCGGGATATTCATGTAGGAGATACGATTGTGGGTATTAAAGGAAGAGTAGGTTTTGAAGCAGCAGCGGCATCTGTAATTATCAAAGCCCATCATTTATTGGAAAAACATACCCTTTCAAAATATCAGCAGATGATGAAATCTCAGCTTTCAGATTGGTATGGGAACTGGCTTCATGAAGCGCTTTTCTTAGATCCTGTGATGAGGAATATCGAAGCTTTTTTAGCGGATTCCCAAAAAATGGTAACCGGAAAAGTATTTGTAACCCTTCATCCTTACAGGTTTATTTTAAATGGAATTGAGTCCGGTCATGACCTGATGTCTGATAAATTCGGAAGTTATGGAGAAGCCAACAGAGCCTGGAGTGGTGAAGATGTAAAAGGATATACCAAAATTGTAAGCAATTCCCTGAATATATACCACCAGGTCAATTCAACATTATAATAATAGGAGTTCCGAAGGAACGACTTAACGAAGGATAGGATGAAGTCCTATCAACCCATAAATTAACAATAAAAATCAACCCATCAGGAACGCCCGTTAAAAGAGTTCCGAAGGAATGATTTAATAAAGGATAGGACGAAGTCCTATCAGCTATCAACAACATCATTAAACATGAAAAAAACAGTAGGTATTGTAGGCGCCAACGGCTACACAGGAAGCGAATTGGTACGTCTGCTGGCTTTTCATCCTCATGTGTCATTGAGTTTTTTATATAGCCGTTCCAATCCGGGAATAAAGATTTCAGATTTGTACCCGGATTTAACGGCAGTTTGCGAGGATATTCTGACGGATCAGCCGGAGGAAACAGATATTCTTTTTCTGTGTCTTCCTCACAAGGAAAGTCAGAATTGGCTGGAGCAGAATCCGGTTAATGAAGAAACTTTGGTTATTGATCTGGGCAACGATTTCCGTTTGGATGGAGAATGTGGAAACAGAACTTTTATCTACGGACTTCCTGAAATCAATAAAAAAAATCTTCAAGGAGTCAAAAGTATTTCGAATCCTGGATGTTTTGCTACGGCAATTCAGTTGGCATTACTGCCTTTGGCTGAAAAAGGATTGCTGGATGAGGTTTTTACAACGGGAATTACGGGTTCCACAGGTGCCGGACAGTCTTTGCAGGCAACAACCCATTTTACGTGGAGGAATGATAATATTTCAGCATATAAAACACTCACACATCAACATGTGGATGAGGTTTTAAAACAGTTGATCTCATTTAATCATAAAGAGGTTACCCTGAATTTTGTTCCGTGGAGAGGAGATTTTACGAGAGGGATTTTTACAAGTTCTACAGTGAAAACAGATTTAGTACTTTCAGATATCAGTCAGTTGTATAGGGACTTTTATGCAGAGGAGCCTTTTGTAAAGGTAAGTGAAAAAGCAATTGATTTAAAGCAGGTTGTCAACACCAATCGCTGTGTGATCCAGATTGAGAAAAGTGGAAATGTAGCCGTTATTCACACAGCGATTGACAATTTGTTAAAAGGGGCTTCCGGACAGGCAGTTCAGAATATGAATATTGCGATGGGCTGGGAAGAAAATCTGGGGCTGGATTTGAAGCCGATCGCGTTTTAAAGTGAATGGGCAACAGGCTAATGATGAATTTTAAAACCTTAATTAAAAAACAAAAATGAATTTATTCAACGTATATCCATTATTTAATATAAATCCGGTAAAAGCCCAGGGATCTTTTCTTTGGGATGATAAAGGAGAAAAATATCTTGACTTCTATGGTGGGCATGCTGTAATCTCGATTGGGCATAACCATCCCCATTATCAAAATAAACTAAAAGACCAGCTGGGGAAAATTTCATTTTATTCCAACTCTGTACAGAATAACTTGCAGAATGAACTGGCTGAAAAATTGGGAGAACTTTCAGGGTATGAAAATTATAATTTATTCCTGTGTAATTCAGGCGCTGAAGCTAATGAAAATGCCTTAAAACTGGCCTCTTTTCATAATGGGAAAGATAAAGTGCTTTATTTTTCAGGATCGTTTCATGGAAGAACTTCTGCTGCGGTTTCAGTAACGGATAATCCAAAAATTGTGGCTCCGGTCAACTTTTCAGAAAAATTTATCAAATCAGAATGGAATGATATAAAGCAGCTTGAAGAAGCTTTTGAAATACACGGAAATGAAATTTCTTCCGTGATTATTGAAGGCATTCAGGGAGTAGGAGGAATCATGATTCCAACAGCAGAATTTCTGTTTAAAATTAAAGAGCTGTGTAATAAATACAATGCTGCTCTTATTCTTGATGAAGTACAGTCAGGATATGGAAGAAGCGGATACTTCTTTGCCCATCAGGAATTTGGAGTTGAACCGGATATGATTACAACAGCAAAAGGAATGGGGAATGGCTTCCCGATTGGAGGAGTGTTGATTCATCCTAAATTTGAAGCAAGTAACGGTCTTTTGGGGACAACATTTGGTGGAAATCATCTGGCCTGTGCTGCAGCAATTGCTGTTCTGGAGGTCATGAAAGACGAAGATCTTATTAAAAATGCTCAGCAAATAGGTGAGTATATTGAAAATGAAATTAAAGATTTACCACACATTCAATCTATCAGGAGGAAAGGTCTGATGATAGGAATAGAGCTCGATAGAGACTGTTCAGAAGTGAGGAAAAACCTGCTGTATGACCATCATATTTTTACAGGAAACTCCAATGATAAAAATGTATTGAGGATTCTTCCTGCACTTAATATAAGGAAAGAAGAAACGGATCTCTTCATCAATGCTTTGAAAATGGTATTAGAGCAAATTTAAACCACAATAGTTTATATTAAAACTCATGTGCCGGATCAACAATTAATGTGTAAACAAAATCTTTAAAATGGATATTCCATTTATCCATTAAAAAAACAGAAACTAACAAATGAAAAAATTCACCTCTGTGAGTGATGTAGAAAGCTTACAGGATATTATAAAAAAAGCTTTAGAAATTAAAGAAAATCCTCTTTCGGAAACTGAAAAAGGAAAAGGAAAAACAATTGGATTGGTATTTTTGAACTCAAGTTTGAGAACCCGCTTAAGCAGCCAGATAGCGGCCCAGAATTTAGGACTAAATGTATTGACTTTAAACGCAGCCCAGGAAGCCTGGAATCTTGAATTTGCCGATGGAGCCGTAATGAACGGAGATACGGTAGAACATATCAAAGATGCTATTGAGGTTTTAAACCAATATTGTGACATCATCGCGGTACGTTGTTTTGCGGGAATGAAAGTTAAGGAAGATGATGTTAATGAAAGTATTTTGAGTCAGTTTGAGCAGCACGCAAAAGTACCCGTTATTTCTCTGGAATCAGCAACCCGTCACCCTTTACAAAGCCTTGCAGATTGTATTACAATTACTGAAAGCTGGAAAGAAGAACGCAAACCAAAAGTGGTTCTCACCTGGGCACCTCACATCAAACCGATTGCCCACGCAGTAGGAAACTCTTTTGCAGAATGGATGCAGGAAATGGATGTGGATTTTGTGATCACCAATCCGGAAGGTTATGATTTGGATAAAAATTTTACAAAAGATGTAAAAGTAATTCATGATCAGAACGAAGCTCTGAAAGATGCAGACTTTATTTATGTGAAAAACTGGTCGTCTTTTGAAGATTATGCAGCAATGCCTGAGGTAAAAGAAAACTGGATGCTGACCAATGAAAAACTGGAAAATACCAACGATGCAAAGGTAATGCATTGCCTTCCCGTCCGCAGAAATGTAGAACTCAGCGACGAGGTCATGGATGGTAAAAACTCCATTATCTATCAACAGGCAAAAAACCGGATATTCTCTGCTCAGGCCATCTTCAGCGAAATGTTGGACAACATAAAATCATAATATCCAAAAGAGTTCCAAAAGAATGATTCAACAAAGGACAGGATAGAATCCTGTCAAATTGAAATATAAAATCCGGATTAAAGTCCCGAAGGGACGATTCAACAAAGAATAGGATGCAATCCTATTAAATAAAATATAAAATCATTTAACAAAGAATAGGGTAAAATCCTATTAAATAAAATTATCAAACAAATATCAAAAAACACCACAATCTGTAATGAACAAGCTGTACATCATAAAAATAGGAGGCGCTCTGATTGACGATGAAAAATTGTTAAATCATTTCCTGGAGCAGTTTTCCGAAATTAAAGAAAAGAAAATTCTTGTTCATGGAGGAGGTAAGCTGGCGACAACGCTGGCAGATAAGCTTGGTGTAGAACAGAAGATGGTTAATGGAAGAAGGATTACAGATAAAGAGACGTTGGATATTGTAACGATGGTGTATGCGGGCGGAATCAATAAGAATATTGTTGAAAAATTGCAGCAGAAAAAATGTAACGCCATAGGGTTTTCGGGGGCAGACGGAAACTTAATTAAAGCCAAAAAAAGAGAACATCCTGAAATTGATTTCGGATATGTTGGAGATATTAATAAGAAGAGTGTGAACAGGAAGCTGGTTTCAAAACTAATTAAGCTTGATCTTGTTCCTGTATTTTCTGCGATTACCCATGATAAAAAAGGAAATCTTTTCAATACCAATGCAGATACCATTGCTTCTGTAATGGCGCAGGCTTTATCGGAGAAATATGAAGTTGAATTGTTGTATTGTTTTGATAAAGAAGGGGTTTTGGAAGATGTTAATAATCCGGATTCCGTTATCAGAAATGTTTCTGAGGAGAAGTTTTTGACATTGAAAGAACAGGGGAAACTTCATAAAGGAATTCTTCCCAAACTGGAAAATGCTTTGGGAGCTATAAAAAACAATGTAAATAAAGTATTTCTGATCAAAGAAACCGAACTTAAAAATCATATAGAAAATCATCATGCAGGAACTGAAATCTGTTTATAATAAAGAAGAATTATTGAGTAATGCTATAGGGCTGCTTAAAAAACTGATTGAAATTCCTTCATTCAGTAAAGATGAATTCAATACATCGGTAGAAATTGAAAACTTCTTCAGAAAACATCAGATCCCTACAAAACGTTTTAAAAACAATATCTGGGCGGTGAATAAGAATTTTGATGTATTCAAACCATCTGTTCTGCTCAATACGCATCATGATACGGTAAAACCCAACAAAGCATATGCGCTGGACCCGTTTCTGCCAATAGAAAAAGACGGAAAGCTGTATGGACTGGGGAGCAATGATGCGGGGGCCTCTTTGGTTTCTATGGCTCAGGTTTTTTTACATTTTTATGAAAAAGAAGATTTAAAATATAATTTAGTTATTGCTTTGACAGCAGAGGAGGAGATTTCAGGATTTGATGGAATTGAAGCCCTGTTTCCGCAGCTTCCCAATGTGGAATTCGCTATTGTAGGTGAACCCACGCAGATGAATCTGGCGATCGCGGAAAAAGGACTTTTGGTTATTGACGGGGAAATGAAAGGAACTCCTTCTCATGCTGCTCATCCAAACGATGATAATTCCATTGTAAAATGCATGGAAGATCTTCAGCATATCTTAAACTTCAGGTTTCCTAAAATTTCAGACTATCTGGGTGAAGTAAAAATAACGTTGTCAGGAATTCATGCCGGCGTACAGCATAATGTGGTTCCGGAATCATGTTCTTTCACGCTGGATGTAAGGGTTACCGATGAATATTCCAATAAAGAGGCATTTGAAATCATTCAGTCACAGATGAAGTCAGAACTCAGGGCAAGGTCATTTAGGCTTAACTCGTCAAAGATTGAAATGGATCACCCGTTTGTACAGGCCGGATTGGAAATAGGAAGGACCACGTACGGTTCACCTACCTCTTCGGATCAGGCGATCATTCCTTGTACATCGGTAAAAATAGGACCTGGAGACAGCAGGCGCTCCCATACAGCAGATGAGTACATCCATATAGGAGAAATAGAAGAAGGAATTGAAATCTATATCCGGATTCTGGAAAAAGTTTTATAAAAAAGAAGAAGTGATAGCTTAGGTTTAAAGCTTCTCATCAACAATACATGTTTTAGCTACGCTCGGCAGGAAATTAAAGTGGAGTTTTTAATAAGGATTTATGCAAAAAGAAAAATTAAAAACAAAAGCTTTTGAATGTGGAGATGTTTTTTTAATAGTTTTTTTACTGGTAACAGTATAGTTAAGGATTCCTGTCGGGCTGCTGAAACAATATTAAATAATTATCTATGAAAAAAATATGGCAAAAGGATAACCTTGCTACCAATATATTAGTCAACAATTTTACAGTCGGAAAAGATCTTGACTTTGATGAACGTCTGGCAAAATACGACGTTAAAGGTTCAATGGCACATTGTAAAATGCTGGCAGAAACCGGAATTATCTCCGGTGAAGAATCAAAACAGATGCTTTCCGTTCTGGAAACCATTCTGAATGATATTGAGAACAATTATTTTGAGATCGATAAACAAGCTGAAGATATTCATTCTCAGATCGAAGCGATACTCATTGAAAAATTAGGCGATACCGGAAAGAAGATCCATACCGCAAGATCACGTAATGATCAGGTTTTGACAGACATCAAACTCTATCTTTTAGACGAGATTCGTGAGATTACCGTATTAACAGATGAGTTTTTTCAGATCCTTACGGGACTTGCAGATCAGCATAAAAATGTATTGCTTCCCGGATACACACATTTGCAGATTGCAATGCCGTCTTCTTTCGGGTTGTGGTTCGGGGCTTATGCTGAAGCGTTGCTGGATGATGTTGAACTGCTGTTTTCAGTGAAAAATATCATCAACAAAAATCCTTTGGGTTCAGCAGCAGGATATGGCTCTTCATTTCCGATCGACCGTGAAAGCACTACCTATAATCTGGGATTTCAGTCAATGAATTATAATTCAGTATATGCCCAGATGACGCGTGGAAAATCTGAGAAATTACTGGCCATGTCCATGGCAGCCTTAGCTGGAACGCTTTCGAAATTTGCGTATGATGTATGTCTGTATCTTAATCAGAACTTCAATTTCATCAGCTTTCCGAAAGAATTTACCACAGGAAGCAGCATTATGCCGCATAAAAAAAATCCGGACATTTTTGAGCTGGTTCGTGCCCGTTGCAACAGAATCCAGTCGCTTCCGAATGAACTGATTATACTTACCAACAATCTTCCGTCGGGCTACCACAGAGATGTACAGCTTACAAAAGAGATTCTTTTTCCAGCTATTGATTCATTAAAAGAATGTCTGGAAATTTTAAATTATACCCTTCCGAATATTCAGGTAAAAGATGGAATTCTGGAAGACGAAAAATATAAATATCTTTTCAGTGTAGAGAAAATTAATGAAGAAGTGAAAAACGGAAGTTCGTTCCGGGATGCTTACATCAAAGTAGGACAGGAGATTGAAAACAATGAATTTGATTTTGAAGCAGGAGAGTTGAATCATACCCACCAGGGAAGTATCGGAAATCTCAGCCTCGATAAAATAGAATACCAGTTCAATAAGCTGAAAAATAAATTATTGGGTTGATCTAAGACAACATTTGTTAAAGATCTTATCAAAGCTTCGATTTCGCTCAGTTGATACTTCTGATTACGAACGACGTTCTGCAGGGCTGTCATGCTGAGCGGAATCGAAGCATCTTTAAAATTGTGAGAATAGATTTGAATTAAATAAATGTTGTAGATCTGTAAAAAGGATAAGAATGGAAATTAGATTGAGTGCAGGCGAACTGAGATAAAAACACAAGGTATAAAGTTCAACAAAGTAAAAAAACTTTCTTTATTTTAAAAACGCTCAGCAATATTTCTCCTTGTGTATTCTTGCGATTATTAATAAAGGTAATTATATATTAGTTTACACAAACTATTTAAACTTTTTTATTGTTAATGTTTCTATAGTTTGAATTGTTACTGTTATCTCTTTTCCATTGTTTAAAGCCTCTATTTCCTCCTCTGAGAGTTGAGAGCAGATTTTAGGCAAATGAAAAGCACTTACATTTGTTCTTTTACTACAACCATCAAGCTGTTTATTTTCTATCAGGTGTTCTGTAATTTTATTACTTTTAATGAAAAATTTATATGAATACATATCGTGATTATTATTTAGTTGTTAAATACTTTAATGATTATCCCATGTTTATTACTTGTTGTAACAAAGCTGGTCAGTTTTATAAGATTGAAAATCTTGAACAATATTTAGCAGATGGAACTGGTGTCACAGAAGAACTAATCGAATATGATGAGAAAAACACCAATTTCATCCTAATAAAAGATAAACAAAATTGGAAGCATCAATTAAATATGCTGTAATACTAAAAAGAAAGAGAACTAAATTAGTTCTCTTTATCTTTTTTCTTAGGCTTAAAAATCAAGGTTTGTTTTATTAATTGGTCAAACTTTGATAGTTTCTGTATAAACTCTGATTTTATTAATGGTGTTTCATCTATGTAGATTACTTTATTGGCATCCAGTATTAAGTAACCGAATTTGTCTTTAATATCATCTACATAGAAATACTCCTCACCATCTATAATAGTGTGTCTCACTTGTTCGTGTTTAAGCTGTTCACTTATTGTCATTGACATAATTCTTTGTACTTAGTTCTGATATTTGAATTTGATAACAAATATCTGAATTTTTCTTGGTCTGAGACCTTTCTCAGGTTAAATCTATACACAAATTCATCAACATATTTTTGGAGATGCTTTTTAGAAACGTGATTATACATTCCTGAAACACTCTTTTTAAGTATATTCCAACTTCCTTCTATATTATTTGTATGTACAGAACTATCCTGCAAACTTACATACTCTTTTTTAGAATGGTCTATGATTCTATGGTCATAGTATTTATCTAAACCTGTATATCCTAACCATTCATCAGAAATCAGGGTTGTAGTTTCTGGATTTACATATCTACAAACTAATGGCTGAATACTACTTCTCTTTGTATCAGGTACAACAAAGGCATTCATCTTACCATCTCTTTGAAGCATTCCCATTACTGGTGTTTTATCCTTAAAACTACGTCCCTGAGAGTTTTTAACCTTTTTGTCTTTGTGTCTATTCTTGTTCTTTCCCCCAATAAATGTTTCATCACATTCAACAACACCCTCTAGCTCATTGCCATTCTCAATACCAAAACAAGCTCTAATTCTTTGAAGCATGAACCATGCAGTCTTTTGAGTCACTCCAATATCTTTGGATAACTGTATAGAACTAATTCCTTTCTTATGAGAAGTCACTAGCCATATAGACATGAACCATTTACGAAGACTGATTTTTGAGTTTTCAAACAATGTTCCTGTTTTGACATTAAAGTATTTGCCAGTATTTTTACATCTATACTGGTTATTCTTACACTTATATACCTTTGAAGTTTCATCAAAAGGACTTACAGGAACTTTGCTCCATTTCATTATTTCTAAGTAGTCTATACACTCCTGCTCAGTAGAAAAGATTTGAGTAAGTTCAAAAACCGATTTTATGTTGGTATTAAACATGATTAATATTTATTGGTGTGTTAAACTTTTACTCTTTATCTAAAAAGAAAGGAGTACTACCAACCCATTGAATCTTTGTATCACTGATTTTCTTGAATTTGTATTGCCCAGAGGAAGCTCCTGCTGTTATTGTAAACTCATAATAATAGTCAGAAGTTTGTTCTACCACCTTAGCAGGTTGCCCCGTAGCTGCTGTTTGCTCTAAAATAGCTTTATAGCTGGTGTAAGGTGTTATCAGAATAAAGTCATCATTGGTGAACTTGAAATAAGTTGTTGATGTATTAGAAATTTTCCAGCTTCCCTTAATCCATGTAGGGGGATTGAAATACTGTGTTTGTACAGGTGTTGTTTGCTGATTATTAGATGAATCATCATCACTCCCAGAACAATTTAAAGTTAACAATGAGATAGCCAGAAGAGGCAATAATAAAGTCTTTTTCATAAGATAGATTTTAAATCTACCCAAACCCTATGTAGAAAATTTGTGATTAAATAAAAAAAGCATGGGTCTGTTAGTTCTTATTTAATCTGTAGAGGTTCTGGTAAACCATGAGGTATAAATAAGAGAACCCATGCCCATATTGAGCATGAGCAATCAACTTACTTATTCTACACCTCATTTTGAATTTACCAGATTCCTACAGGCAGAATAAAAGCTAATGCTTTTGTCTTTCGAAAAATTTGACCTCAAATATACGAAATTTCCATAGATTTCTTTGTATATTTATGGCAAAATTATACTATGAACACAAAATTAATTAAGCTTGAAGACATGACTGGTAAACATTGCATTATAAATACCACTTGTATTTCATCTGTTATAGAATCTCATATTGGAGGTGAGGATTGTATAACTGTAAAAATGACAGATAAATCTGAAATTGATTTAGACATGACAATTGAGGAATTTTATAATCTAATTAATGAATAAACGTTCTTTAATTCTTATAATAACATACTTAAATAGAAACTTGATTTCGGTATAACTTTTACCTTTTAAAAGGTTTACTATTTGTTCAACTTCATCGTTGAACTTTTCTTTGTCAAATTTTGGATTTTCCATTTCGTTAAATTTTAAGATTATTAATAAAAAAAGAAGACTATCTGTTTTAGATAGTCTTTGTTGTTTGTTTCGTTGAAAAATAGTTTGTGTAAACTAATATATAATTACCTTAATAAATTATCAAATGAAGACAAACTATTCCAGATCAATCTTAAACTTTGTAGATTTTTTCACCTCGTGAAGCACAATAGAGCTGTGGTATTGTCCGATATTGGGGATATTCGAAATAACATTAACTGCGAAATCATTATATGAGTTAATATCCTTAGCGATAATTTTAAGCATATAATCGTACTCGCCGGAAAGACTGATGATCTCCTGTACTTCGTCATGTTTGCCAATGTTCTTCTCAAAAGTTTCCAGAACTTTCTGGGATTGTTCCTTTAAACGGACATTACAATACACCACAATATTAAGCCCCAGCTTTTCACGGTTTAAAAGACCTACATATTTCTCAATGATGCCCTGCTTCTCCAATTGTTTGATTCGTTCATAAGTAGGAGTGAAGGTAAGACCGATCCTTTCTGATATTTCCTTAACAGATAAAGTAGAGTCTTCCTGGATGATGCTGAGAATCATTTTGTCTTTTAAATCCATAAAATAAATTTGAGTTGAAACAAAAATAGTATTTATAAATGAAAATAAGGAAAGAACCACCGGTTTAATTTTTTTGAAAAAATGGTTTTGTAGATTCGTGAACTTTTTATATCTTTGCACCTAATGAATAAAAAAGTATTTATATCATTAGAATTACCGGGCGAGAGCGCCCTTTACGATATTTATTGTTATTAAGCGAAGATTTGTCTTCGCTTTTTTTATGTTCAAAAATTAAGAAATATGTTTACGATTACAGAACTTAGCACCGAGAGAATCAACAGTATACTGGCCGAAGCAATGGCTTTTGCCAATGGAAAAACTGCTAAAATTGAAGGAGAAGTTTTTTGCTCAAATCTTTTCTTTGAAGACAGTACAAGAACAAAGACAAGCTTTGATATGGCAGAAAGAAAACTGGGACTGCAGGTAGTTCCCTTTGATGCTTCCAACAGTTCTGTAAATAAAGGGGAAAGTCTTTATGATACCGTAAAGACTATAGAAAGTATCGGAGTGAATCTGGTGGTGATCAGAGATAAAAAAGACCGTTATTTTGACGAACTGAAAAACATCAGCATTCCGGTAATCAATGGAGGAGACGGAACAGGAAACCATCCTTCGCAGTGTATGCTGGATCTGCTGACGATTTATCAGGAATTCGGAAAGTTTGAAGGACTGAAAGTAGGGATCGTAGGGGATGTAAAGCACAGTCGTGTAGCCAACTCCAATGCCGAAGCCTTAAGAAGGTTAGGGGCAAAAGTATACTTCTCAGGACCGGAACAATGGTTTGATGAAGGAGCCTTAATCAACGGAACCTATCTGGCGGTAGATGAGCTGATTACTGAAGTAGATGTTGTCATGCTTTTAAGAATACAGCACGAAAGACACGATGCCAAAATGAGTTTCTCCGCTTCCGAATATCACAGAAGATACGGCTTAACCAAAGAAAGAGAAAAATCAATGAAAGATAGTGCAATCATCATGCATCCGGCACCCATCAACAGAGGTGTTGAAATAGATACCGATCTTGTGGAATGTAAACGTTCAAGAATCTTCAGACAGATGCAAAACGGAGTTTTTGCAAGAATGGCAATCCTAAAAGAAGCTCTGGAGCAAAAAGGATATACCTTTAAATAAAAGAAAGAGCCCCAAAGGGGCGACTTATCATAGCCATGGGTGAAACCCTTGGAAAATAATAAGAATAAGCCCAGTAGGGGCGGCCTGTTAATAAAAAAAGAAAATCTAAATAAAAAAAATGAAGAAAAAATTAATACTGGAGTCCGGTGAAGTGTTTCATGGAGAAGGTTTCGGAGCAGATTTGGAAACTGCCGGAGAAGTAGTTTTCAATACCGGAATGACAGGGTATCAGGAACTGATTTCTGACCCGTCTTACTGCGGTCAGATTGTTTGTATGACCTATCCGCTTATCGGGAATTATGGTATTAACCGTGATGATTATGAGAGTATTGAGCCGGCTATTAAAGGACTTATCGTAAAAGAACTTTGTGATCTTCCTTCTAATTTCCGTACTCAGATTACTTTAGATGAATTATTTAAGAAGAAAAACCTTTCAGGAATTTCAGGAATCGACACAAGAAGGTTAACCAGAATTCTTCGTAATCATGGAGTAGTAAAAGGAAAAATTGTGAATGCTGATGCAGATGAAAATGCAGTAGCTTCAGAATTGAAATCAACTACTTTCCCAATCAATCAGGTGGAAGAGGTTTCTACAAAAACACCTTATGCCAATCCAAACAGAGGTTTCAAAGTTGTTTTGGTGGATTTCGGAGCAAAACTGGGAATTATCAGAGAATTATCTCAGAGAAACTGTGATATTATCGTAGTTTCCCAGGATACTACTGCTGAAGAGATCCTGTTGATGAACCCTGACGGAATCATGCTTTCAAATGGTCCTGGTGACCCGGAAGATGTACCACATGCTCTGGATATGATCCGCGGATTATTAGGAAAAGTTCCCATCTTCGGAATCTGTTTAGGACACCAGCTGATCGGATTGGCCTGCGGAGCAAAAACTTTCAAACTGAAATTCGGACACAGAGGAGGAAACCACCCGGTACTGGATTTAGAGAAAAACAAAGTAGCAATTACTTCCCAGAACCATGGCTATGCAGTAGACCAGGAAAGTTTGAAAGGAACAGACCTTATCGAAACGCACATCGCATTGAACGACAGAACCAACGAAGGGCTAAGACACAAGATCCACCCATGCTTCTCAGTTCAGTATCACCCTGAAGCAAGCCCGGGGCCGGAAGATGCGAATTACCTGTTTGATGAGTTCATTCAAATGATGGAGGACTTTAAAAAGTAAGAAAGACTTCAGATATTAGACATCAGATAACAGACTCTATCATGCATAATTTTGAAAAATTAGTTTTTTGGCAAAAATTAATTGAACTTGCAAAACAGGTTTATATCATTTGTTCAGAATTACCTAAAGATGAAAAGTTTGGTTTGATTTCTCAAATAAAAAGGTCAGTAATTTCAATTCCATCAAATATTGCGGAAGGAGCAGGAAGAAATAACGATCGGGAATTTTATCATTTTCTTGGTATTGCAAATGCTTCCTCTTTTGAATTGCAGACACAGTTAATCTTAACTAGAGAATTAAATTTACTTGATGTAGAAAAAATCAACAGTCTAATATCAAATCTGAATGAAATTCAAAGAATGATTTATACATTCAAATCTAATCTAAAAAAGTAAACACAACGCTGGAAAGTCTGAAATTTGACATCTGGCATCTCATATCTAAATTAGAAAATGGCAAAACGTACAGATATAAAAACAATTTTAGTAATCGGTTCAGGACCTATCATTATTGGTCAGGCAGCAGAATTTGATTACGCAGGAACGCAGGCTTGTTTGTCTTTGAAAGAAGAAGGTTACAAAGTGATCCTGATCAATTCAAACCCTGCAACAATCATGACAGATGTGGAAATCGCTGATAAAGTATATATCGAGCCGATTTCATTACAGTTTGTAAGCCACATTATCAGAAAAGAGCGTCCTGATGCACTTTTACCGACACTTGGAGGACAGACGGGTCTTAATATGGCGGTAGAGCTGGAAAAGTCCGGAATCCTTGAAGAATGTAAAGTAGAAGTACTGGGAACAAAGCTTTCAGCAATCAACAGAGCAGAAGATAGAGACCTTTTCCGTGAGCTGATGAGAGAACTGAATGAGCCCGTTCCGGAATCTGACATCGTTAACACGGTAGAAGGTGCTTTAGGATTCGCTGACAATATCGGTTATCCTGTAATCGTTCGTCCGGCCTTCACAATGGGAGGAACCGGAGGAGGAATTGCTTCCAACGAAGTAGAATTGAAAGAGATTGCTGAATTAGGACTGAAGTACAGTCCTGTTACCCAGTGTCTTATTGAAAAATCAATTGCAGGTTTCAAAGAAATAGAATACGAAGTAATGCGTGATGCGAACGACAATGCAATTGTAGTTTGTAACATGGAAAATATTGATCCGGTCGGAGTTCACACGGGAGATTCAATCGTAGTAGCACCTTCCCAGACCCTTTCAGACAGAGAGTATCAGTTATTGAGAAATGCTTCCTTAAAGATCATCAGAGCATTGGGAATTGAAGGAGGATGTAACGTGCAGCTGGCTTTAGATCCGCATTCATTCGACTATTATATCATTGAGGTTAACCCTAGAGTTTCCCGTTCATCAGCATTAGCAAGTAAGGCAACAGGGTATCCGATTGCAAAGATTGCGGCGAAAATCGCGGTAGGATTAACGCTGGATGAGATCATGAACCCGGTAACAGGAAAAACATACGCTTGTTTCGAGCCTGCTCTTGACTATGTGGTAACAAAATTCCCAAGATTCCCATTCGATAAATTCGAAACGGCGGACAGAAGACTTTCTACTCAGATGAAAGCAACAGGAGAAGTAATGGCTATCGGAAGAAACTTCGAAGAATCTTTACAGAAAGCGATCCGTTCCTTAGAAACAGGAATCAAGCATTTAGGATTAAAAACGAAGCAGGCAGAGGCTCTTACAGCTGAAGAAATTGAAAGAAGAATCAGAGTATGCGACGATGAGAGATTATTCATCATCGGAGATGCTTTAAGAAGAGGATATGACTGGGAACAGATTGTAGAATGGAGTAAAATCGATAAGTTCTTCATCTGGAAACTGAAAAAACTGGTTGACTTCGAAAAAGTGATCGCAGACAATAAATTTGATAAAGAAACTTTAATTCAGGCTAAAAAACTAGGATTTGCCGATATCAATATTGCAGTTCTTTGGGAAGTAAAAGAGCGTGAGGTTTTCAACTTCAGAAAAGAAAACGGAGTGATGCCGGTTTACAAAATGGTAGACACCTGTGCCGCTGAATTTGAAAGTGAAACCCCTTATTTCTACGGAACTTACGAAGAAGAAAACGAAAGCGTTGTTTCAGATAAAGAGAAGATCATTGTACTGGGTTCAGGACCTATCAGAATCGGGCAGGGAGTTGAATTCGACTATGCAACCGTTCACTCGGTTTGGGCCATCAAAGAAATGGGTTATGAAGCAATCATCATCAATAACAATCCTGAAACGGTTTCCACAGACTTCTCAATCTCTGATAAACTATACTTCGAGCCGCTTACAGAAGAAGATGTAATGAATATCATCGATCTTGAAAAGCCTAAAGGAGTAGTAGTACAGTTCGGAGGACAGACTGCGATTAACCTTGCCGATAAACTGGCCTCTCATGGAGTACAGATCCTGGGAACTTCTCTGGAAGACCTTGACAGAGCTGAAAACAGAGATAAATTTGAAAAGGCACTTCAGGAAATGGGAATTCCTCAGCCTTTAGGAAAAACATCAACTTCAAAAGAAGAAGCGATTAAAATTGCGAATGAAATCGGTTATCCGGTATTAGTACGTCCAAGCTACGTTCTTGGAGGTAGAGCAATGGAGATCGTATACGCAGAAGCAGAGCTGGCACACTATATGGAGCATGCAGTAGATGCAAGCCCTGAACATCCTGTCCTTGTAGACAAATACATGGTAGGTAAAGAGATTGAAGTAGATGCAATCTGTGACGGGGAAACTGTTGTGATTCCCGGAATTATGGAGCACATCGAAAGAGCAGGAGTTCACTCCGGAGACTCTATCGCTGTATATCCGCCGCAGAATATTTCACAAAGCGAAGTTGAAACACTGGTAGATTATACAAAAAGACTGGCAAAAGGACTGAACGTAATCGGATTAATGAATATCCAGTATGTTCTTTTCGAAGGAAACGTTTATGTGATTGAAGTAAACCCAAGATCTTCAAGAACCGTTCCTTTCCTTTCCAAAATTACAGAAGTTCCGATGGCTAATCTGGCAACAAAAGCCATTCTTGGACAGAAATTAACAGATCTGGGCTACAAAGACGGCCTGGTTCCAAATAAAGAAGGAGTATTTGTAAAAGTTCCGGTATTCTCTTTCTCAAAACTGACGAAGGTTGACATCTCTTTAGGCCCTGAAATGAAGTCTACAGGAGAAGTAATGGGGAAAGATACGACCTTGGAAAAAGCCCTGTACAAAGGACTTATCGCAGCAGGAAGAAAAGTTCCGATGCATGGTTCAATCCTTTTCACAGTAGCAGATAAACATAAGCAGGAAGCAGCTGACCTTGCGGCAAGATTCCATGAAGTAGGTTTCAGAATCTGGGCTACAGAAGGAACCGCGAAATTCTTTGAAGAAAAAGGAATTCCTTGTAAAATAGGATACAAAATCGGAGAAGAAGATGTGAACCTGATCGACCTGATCCAGAAAGGAAAAGTTCAGTATGTAGTGAACACAACCACCAAAGGAAAACAGGCAGAAAGAGACGGATTCCAGATCAGAAGAATGAGCGTGGAAAACGGAGTACCTTGTCTGACTTCAATGGATACAGTAGAAGCCATCTTAAAAGTAATTGAAAGCATGAGTTTCAAAATGGAAACCATGTAATCAGAACTTAAAATAATATTGTAAACCTCATAGATTTTTATAATCTGTGAGGTTTTTTTATTAAATTCGGATGCAAATATTTTTGAATAAAAGAGTATCAGGTAATTTTACAAAACTTTAAATCAGAATCAATGCATCTTCTAAAGAAATTTAAAATCATCTACGGAGTTATTTTCATCTTTATTTTGTTGGGGTGCTCAATACCAACAGATTTTTATATCCAGAATCTGACACAGACCAACAAAGTTGTAAAAATCAATTATGCAAGAAAGATAACCAATGCATTGAATAATGATGGTTATGGACATTTCAGTTTCAATTATCAGGAAGACATTGTAAAACCCAGAGTTTTTAAAAGGAATAAAAACCTGCGATCCTTGGAAAAAATAAGTATTACTGATTCTTTGATCACCATTGAAATTCCCCCGCATTCAACGGTAAGGATCGAAAAAACACATAATTATTACTGGGTGAGAGGCATAAGGAGTGTTGAAATTGATGGGCAGAATTTTGACATTAAAGAGCTAAGAGAAAAGTCAGAAGAAATTAAAGATGATTATGTTTATAAAATTCAATAAAAGGCTTTCAGTAGATTTTCTTAAAACATTACTTTCCAAAAATAAATTACACTCAATTTCAATGCTGCCCGGTACAAACGGCAAACGGCTTGGAAATATAAACGGGACAAACTATAAAGAAACGCTTATCCCGATTAAAACTAATTAAAAATTAATAAAATATTCCATGAAAAAAATTGTATTATGCTCGTATGCTTATTTTCCTGTAAGAAAGATCCGGAAATTTCTCAAAGTATGAGCGAAGAAGCAGAAACCTCTTCTCCTATAGAAAATCTGAATATTCAGACCAATTCTTTTATTGAAATTGACAGTACAGGTATTTTAATGTTTCCATTACAGATGGGGGAAAACCCAAGAGAAAACGGAAAGTACTCTTATAAGGAAATGCCGGATAATGGATATTGGAACATCATCTTTCTTAATTCAAACACAAATGAATATCATCTGCTTACAGAAAAGAAAACTCTGATACTGGATTATGACTACAAATATGGTACGGAAGAAGGAATTAACGTTTCCAAAAAGACCAATCATATTTTTTATGCCATAAGAAACCTTGATTTTAATAAGGATAAATTGTTAAATGAAAAAGACCCCGCTTATTTATTTGTTTCAGACCGGTTCGGGAAAAATTTCAGACCCATTTCACCGGCGAATTGTAATGTGAACAGCTGGAAATATATTCAGTCTTCCAATAAAGTGATCATGACTGTAACAAAAGACAGCAATAATAATAAACTGTTTGATGATAAAGATGAAGTTATGACTTTCGAAATTGTATTAGATCAATCCGAAACGCCTAAAGAAGTCTTTCAGCAGGATATTAAAAATAAACTCAAAAAGCTGTATGACAGAGACTGGAAAAGGATAAAATAATAGGTTTGTTTTATATTTTTTCAAGCTCACAGCAAAGGTTTATGAGTAATTCTGCTTTACTTTAAGTAGGCAAAGTTATGCGACTTCGTCGCTGATGAAGCGGGATGTTTATCCATACGCTTCGACGAATCAACAAAGTTGATTCTAACCTTTGCTCCCTTAAAATCAGCAGCTTCAAAAATGAAGACCTTTGCGTGAGAAAAACGCATTATAAGAACATCTTCTTTTTAATCAAAAAATACTCAAAGAATATGATTAAGATAAAAATTTGAATGATATACAAAAAATCAATTTCAGAAATTTAAACAGGCTGTTAATCTCCCAACTGTATTTCTATTTGCTGCTGCTTTACATAACTGCTGGGTGACATTTGGGTAATTTTCCTAAAATTCCGGTTAAAGCTGGTTTTGGAATTAAATCCGCATTCAAATGCCAGTGCCAGTAAAGTATACTGTCTGCTTTCCGGTTGTAGCAGCAACTCTTTAAAAGCTTCTACCCGGAGCGTATTGATATATTCATAAAAGTTTTTCCCCTCCTTTGAATTAATAACCTGTGAAAGAGTACCGGGAAGAATATTCAGCATTTTAGCCAGATCTCCTAGAGTGAGTTCAGGATCTTTATAACATTCCTGTTCTTTCATTAATGCAGCCAGTTCTGCTTGAATTTCACCTGCTTTGGTCTCTTCCAGTTTTGTCTTTTCGTATTTTATCCGGTCGGCCGTTTTTGTGATAGTCTCAGGTTCTTCCGGCTGACTGTCCGGTTCAAGTACAATTGGAAGAAGAACTTCATGCATTGATGCCGGATTAGAAAAAATGCCCGCCTGGCGGATGCCAAAATAACCGATAAAGAAAATAAACAATGCAACAGCAATATACACAGCTTGGGCCGATTGTATAAATATCACAACAATCCATATAATTCCCATCCCTGAAATAAGGTACCGCATCCAGTTAAGCGTGATTTTATCAGTATTGGAGAACTGCCCCACAATATTGTGCCGGTGTCTGTAGAGGAGGCGGAGTGATAAGGTCACATATACAACCCCTGAAATCATAATGCATCCCACAATTCCCTTAAACAAGGGAGTAAAAGCAGATAGTGCAGAGGTATCCAATCGTGCTGCCGGAATGACAAATGCCAATAAAAGAGATGCCAATAGTGTCGGAATAAAATGAAGTAAATACCGGAAACCATAATAGCGCTGCTGGCCGCTTAGAAACAAAATATAGAGATATAAAAAAGGACCATGCAGAAAGGGGAGTGGTAATTCCCATCCGACCAGTGCCGGAATTTTATAGATAAACCCTGAAGCATAGCCTGCAATGAGTATCAGATGAATCAAAGCAAACAAAAACCAGGTACTCAAAATCTTATCTGCCGTAGTTTTCTTCTGCTTACTGATCAGCATGATAAAAAGAAACAGTGATATTGAAATCCCGCCTATGTAAATAAGTTGCCAGCCTTCCGCCATGGTCATAATAAATCAAAAAAGTAAAAATAACAAATATCAGATTCGGATTTCCCTTTTTTGAGCAATGATTTTATTTATTTTTCATTAAGAGCTATATTTCATCTATTCTTTTTTTATTTTATAGAGCTTGATTCCTATACCCATTTCCAGATAGGCAAGATTGGTTAATGTACCCAGCGGATAATAGCGGATGGGGCTTAACGGAAGATAGAGTCTTGTATCAAATGTACATCTCTTTTTTCCCAGAGAAAATTCATACATAAGACCGTAATCCGGAACTGTATTTCGGGTGCTTACCGTTACCTTTTCCAGCTCCGGATTGTCCATAGTTTCTTTAAAGGCTACATGCTTTATACCTCCTAAGGCCAGTAACGTATGTCGGCTTTTCCCTTTTTTCCCATACAGAGAGTAGCCTAAGCCCATTTTTTGTGAAAATGAATAATTATAATGGGTTTTAATATACTGTTGGGGGGAATTCCTGAACAATAAAAAACTGAACATAGAATGGGAAACCACAGAAAACCTGTGATTCAGCGGATAAAGAATCATTGTTGATACAGTAGGCTTTATTGAGCTGCCTGTGCCGCCAATGGCCGGTTTAATTTCTAGGGATGCCACGTGTTTTGTACTATCTTGTGCCTGTATATAAAAGGCAGTCATAAAAAGGAAGATGAATGTCAAACGCATAAAACAGATTAAAGTTGTTGGAAATAAAAAGCAATGGCTTTCCGGATATTGGGCTTTTTGGAACTCATATGGTTCAGCCCTTTAGCCAGATTATATTGTTGTGAAAAACCGGTGTAGTGCTGATGAAGAATCTGGCGGAATGCTTCTACAGGTGGACGCATTACCTCTTCTTCAAGTTCACCAACAGCTAAAAAGAACCTACCATTTCGGGTCTGATTTGCAGTCCGGTTTTTTTTTTCTTCTTTAAGTACAATTTGATCTCCTATCCAAAGTGAAGGACTCAGACAAAGGTAGGTGCCGAAAATATCAGGATAATTAGTGAAGCAGTAAGCTCCAAACAGTCCTCCGGCAGAATGACCCAATATAGTACGGTCTTCCCGTGAGACTGCTGCATGAAAATCCTGTTCCACCTTTGGAATGAGCTCCTCATCAATAACCCGGGCAAATTCACTGGCCAGACCCTTTCCATCCTTGAAGGGAACCGGAAGATAATCATCCAGCCGGTCGTTACCCCAGCCAATACCTACTACCAGAATATCATTGCGTTGAGAATTTTCAGACTGTTTCTGAACCTCCCGTGCCACAATATCAAAATCCCATTTCGAATCCAGGACATAAATGGTTTTATATTTTGACGAGGCAGAGTAATTTTTAGGCAGGGCAACCTTAATAGGATAGCTGCTTCCGTTAATGGAAGAATTAAGCGTAAATTCCCTCACGTATTCCTGATCGAATGTATCCTCCCGGCAGGCCGTTAAAAAAAATAACAAGGTGCCGAGACATGCTGTAATATATCTGTTCATCTGGTTGGTTTTACGATTAGGTATGAAGTGTATAGCAGATGGTCGAAGTAAGCTTCGTATTTAAAAGTTGGTTCATGGGTCTTCATTTTGTTGGGGTTTAGTTGTTTTTTAATTTGTACTTCTTTCTTTGAGGTTGATAATGCAAAAATAGCCGGGTTATTTCATGCAGATGCTCCACCTTATAAGATGAAACTTATTTATAGTATACTCAAAAACAGTGTGTTATTTCGTGTTTTATGGAAGAGTGTTGAAACTTGATATTCTTGCTAATATTAAATAATAAAATACAAACCGTCCGGAAATTATTTCTAAACAGGAGCATTAAAATGGAAAGGATTTTCTTGTTAATAGTGTTTTGCTTTTTGGTGAAAAAACAATTTAAATTTTACGGAATTATTTATAAATTAGAGCGTTATAAATAAAAGCAGACCATACGATTCAGAAACAGGCAGGAAATTCAACAAACTAAAAACTTACCATGGCAGAATATCAGGCAAAATCCATTAATTCTCTCACTTTTGAAGTCACTGATGAAGGACACACAATAGGAAAACTTATTTATAAAGGCTGGTTCAGTTTTAACGCTGAGATACAGACGTCGGAGGTTTCCTACCAAATTGAACCAAAAGGTTTTTGGGGAACAACCATAGAGCTGAAAGACAATGAAAAAGTACTGTTGAAATTCAGATTAAACTGGAACGGGGAAATTGTGGTGCAGACCTATTTTAATGGAGTAAAAGAAAGTTATGCTTTTAAGTATAGAGGGGTTTTTAAAGAATCGTTTGTCCTTACAGATCAGGAAGGAACAGAGCTTATGGTCATGAAGCCACACCTGAAATGGACCTCTATGAATTACGAATACAGGATCACAACCTCTGATGCATTTGAAGCATCTTCCTATAAAGACATTTTATTGCTCAATTCCTTACACTGTGCCAATTATTATATGGCGATGATAACTTCTGCAATGATATAAACAAGAAAATCCGATGTTCTCCGAATTCAACCCTATCCTGAAACATTTCAGCCAATATATTCCTATCAGAGAGCCCTTCAAAAAAGAACTCCTTGAAAGACTGTCTTTTCAGGTCTTTGAAAAAGGAGAATTGCTGCAGGATGCCGATAAGATCTGTACCAAAAGCTATTTTATTGTTAACGGGCTGGCAAGGACCTATTATCTGAAAGACGGAATTGAAATCAGCGAATACTTTTCCTGTGAAAATGAATGGATCAATTCACCGAAAAGTTTCATAGAAAGAACAAAAGATATTTATTACATCGACTGCCTTGAAAAAACAGAAACCTTCTGCCTGAATGTGCAGGATCTTGTCTATTTATTTGATCATTTTCCGGAAATGGAGCGATATGCCAGGCTTTCCATGGGAAGTGTATTCGGTCATTTGATGGAACGTATTACCTCACAGAGATTTACGACCGCCAAAGAAAAATATGAACATTTTCTCAGAATTTACAAAGGAATTTATCACCGTATCCCACTGGGAATGACCGCTTCCTATCTGGGAATTACCCAGTCTACACTCAGCAGGCTCAGGGCAGAAAAATAGATTTTTTGATCTAGAGCAAAAATAAATTGGAACCATTGAAATAGTTTTGTCAAAAAAAGCAATGAAACTACTATTCAAAACATTACTGATTCTGTTTTTTGTGAGCAGTATATTAAAAGCACAGGACACCCTTGTATCAAAAAATACCGATGCCGTTTTATATACTCCTTCAAAAAAGATTCGTGGTCTTGTTGTAGGATTAGGTGGCTCCGAAGGCGGGAATGCATGGGCCTCCAATCGATGGAAAACGGTGAGAGATCAGTTTCTGGGCAAAGACTATGCTTTTCTGGCAGTAGCTTATTTCGGATCAAAAAACTCACCCCGTCTGCTTGAAAAAATTGAAATTGAAGATGTTTATAAGGTAATTCAGTCTGCAAAAAATAAAATTCATACAGACAAAATAGCTATAATGGGCGGTTCAAGAGGAGCAGATCTGGCGTTGTTATTAGGAAGTTATTATCCGGATATTTCCTGTGTTATCGGACTTTCTTCAAGCCATGCTGTTTTTCCCGGTAATACCGATCATTTTTCTACCTCCACCTGGACCTTTCAGGATAAAGAGCTGCCTTTTATTCCCATCAACGAAGCAGCTGTACCTTTCATGATTCAGAGAAATATCAGAAAGGCATTTGAAGCGATGCTCCAGGATCATGATGCAGAACAAAAAGCCCTTATTCAGGTTGAAAATATCAGAGGTCCGGTTTTGCTGGTCTCAGGTACAAAAGATGAAATATGCCCTTCATCCGAAATGTCTGATGCTATGGTTCAAAGACTGAAACAAAAGAATTTCAGGTATCATTATGAACATCTCAGATTAGAAGGCGGACATACAGAGCCCTATAAGCATTTTGATAAAGTCTTTGATTTTCTTCAGCATTATTTTTAAGATCTGCTTATTAAAATTTTGTATGAAAACTTACTCAAACCCCAATAAAACCTTGTATTTTAAAAATAATCGAAGCGGCTTTGCTTATCCTAAAAGCACGAGCATTTTATTAACCGTTGTATGCCTTTGTGATGAATTATAAAATTACTGTGATGTGAAAATATTTATTCTCGCTAATTTATTTTTGCCACTGATACGCGGATAAAATGATTCGTGCAGCAGTGGCATTTATTCTTTTTACTTTTTCGGGTAAGGAATTGCCTTATCCCTTTCTATAGGGTTGTACTCTCTTCGAATCTGATCCTGAGTAGGTTTGGTGAGTTCATAAAACTCCTCTCTTGATTTAATTCTCCTGTCGTTAATCTTTACAAACCAATCCGGATTAAACTCGGCTCTCATTCTGGCATACGGATCATTGTAAAACTCCAGATTCAGTTTGATCCATGTTTTGTAGTTGATCTTCAGGGCATTCAGGTTATAATGTTTTTCAAGAAATCCTGAAGTGTCGTAGGTCTTATCAAAGTTGACATTTCTTGACAGCTGATAGGTAAAATGCTGCTGTGAATCTTCAACAGCAAGGATTAAACCCGGTAGTCCCCTGAATTTATAGGGGCCTTCGGAAATCGGAATATCCGGAGTAAACCATGCAGTCCAATTCCTGCCTCCGAAATACGTGGTCGCCTTCTGAATTTTATAACTTCCCAATGTTTTGGTTTCATTTTCTATCTTCCATTTGATAGGATCATTAGATTCATAAACATAATAATAAGGCATCATCATAATCTGAACATAGTTGAGGTTATTATTGGTGTTTATTTTCCTTTTGAGTGTCTGCTGAGACTGGCTGGTATATTGAGAGTATTCATGTTGCGGAAGCCTGGAGAGGGAATCGTTTACTGCAAATTGATATTCATAAAACTTTACTTCATCCGGATTAATGTCCAGGGCCATTTCCTGTTTGTCATATTCCGTATCCAGAGTATCCACTTTATATTTAAAATCATAAATAAACCGGTGGGTTTGTGAGAAAATGTTGGCTGAAAACAAAATAAGAGCGACAAAAGTTATCGTTTTTTTCATAATAATTTTTTCAATAAGTGTTTCTGGCTATTGGAAGGCCAGTTATTTAATGCCTGTTATCACATTTGATCTCCATTACCGGTTCCTTTTTATCAAGGAATGTAATAACCGGGCATCCAAAAGATTGAGAAAGGAACCCGAATACCACTATAGGTTTTCCCTTAAGAAGATAGCCTGTCCATTGGGAGTTATAATCCGCAACATCCATTTCAACACCGTTAAGTGGATAAAATTCCTCTCCTTCACCCTCATTCACAAATGATTTTTCAAATATCTTTTCTTTTTTACCGTTAAAAACAATCAGTTTTCGTTCGGCTATTTGCTTTTCCTGAAGGAAATCCTGAAGATAATACGTCAGATCATCATATTGTGCCTGATAGGTTTTTCCATACTCCAGTTTTCCTCCTGAAAAATGTTTTTTCGAAATCTCCGGACCTGCCTTTTCCCATTTAATTGGTTTCATTTTATTCTCAACAAAAGGATTTTGATTTCCGAAAGCAGCAACCGTATTATTGTACACACCATAAGATGCATCAGAACTTTTCTGGGAATTTACTTTGAACCCCAACATATAAGAATAACCGTCAATTTCATCGCCTTCTGAAACATAGGGATCAAGATAGGCAACGGCCTTTAACGTTTTGATGGGAATTTTTTCTAAGGTGTTGGATTCATAATTATAAATGAACAGAAAATCATTTTCTGTGAGATGAATGGCATCCAGCATTTTTTTTCTGTACCGGGCATCCAGTTCAAGATATTTCAGTTTTTCAAAAGAAATCTGTTTCTGTTTTTTGATCATATCTTCCGGAACAGGATGAGGATCATTATAAATATCCGAAACCGAAATAAAAGAATCCAGAAAGCCATTATGATCAATAGAGTAGACATCGAACAGATTAAAATTCTTATAATCTATTTGGTCTTCTGCTTTTTTTATAGAGATATTGGAAACAGCTGCATCAGGAACTGGCTTTTTCTCCTCTTTTTTACACCCGGACATTACGAGCTGGCAGGAAAGTAGGGCAACAGCAGTATTAATTTTTATTAACTTTTTCAAAGGAAAACTTCCGTTGTTTTTTAGATATAACATATTTTAATAAAGTTTATAATAAGGTTCTGAATAATATTTGCTTGGCTTGATATAAGCTGTCTTTCTGTCCGCATCAAAGATCCAGTTGAATCTCCTCAGCATATCCGCCCCAAAGTAATTTTTAGTCTGTATTTTAGGCTCCCCAGTGAAAAAACCGGCTGCCACATCCTTCAGAACAAATTTACCAAGCTTAAAAAAAGGAAGCACTCCCTGTTTGGTGGTGAGAGTTGCTCCACTGGAGGTTTTCAGTTGCTTTTCCCCGGCTATTTTCAGGGTTTTATCAAGTTCTTTTTCCTCCGCGAAATCATTACTGTATAGCAATGCCCCGGAATACCCCGATTGCAGTAAAAATAAAGCTTCCTGCTGTCTTTTGCCATCAATAACATTGTCTGCGGTAATGGAGAACTGATCATTATTATAAAATAGCATAATGGGCAGATATCCCTTCAGATCAGGCTTTTTATCGTAAATAACAAACATATTGTTGTCATAGTCAATTTTAAAAGCTTTTCCCTGAAATAGTCCGGTTCCTATCTTTCCGTCTGCTTCATGACCGGTGAGTTCATTATCGAAAAAACGGACTTTATCCAGGCTTATTTTCCCGATATCTACCGTATTATCATCACTGATTTCATCTTTAAAGATAATATGATCCGCTTTACGTTGTCTTTGCGGCGAAATAGAAGCATCTTTCATAGCAATCTGGAACATCAGATCCAGTGAGTCCTTCTTGTTAACCAGCGCTTTTACAATGATATTATGATGTTTGGTAATCCGGAACGGAACTGTCTGCTGGGCTTTCAGATTAAAAAATCCGATAGTGAGCAGTAATAAAAGACTTGTTTTTTTGAGCATTATCAGGTAATTAGTTATTTAAAAATTTAAAATTACCGATTATCTTTGGAACGGCAAATAATAAAATGCTATGGTAGAAAAATTGCTTAACAGCGGGCTCCATTGGGAAAAGAAAGAATTCAGAAGAAATGAGTTCCTGAAAATCTCGGGAAGTACAGATACTCAGATTTATTTTGTTGAAAAAGGAAGCATCCGGATTTTCATGACCGATGAAAATGAAGAACGCATCATCCGTTTCGGGTATACCGGAAATATTATTGTTTCATTAGACTCTTTTTTATCTGGAAAACCGTCTGAATTTTATATTCAGGCCATCAAAAAAACAACAGTAAAAACCGCTTCAAAAAAAGATTTTTACGAATTTATTGATGCCAATGAAGAACATCTTAAATTCTGGACTTTGGTTCTTGAAGACCTCGTTCTTCAGCAGATCGAACGTGAAAAAGACCTGTTGATTAATTCTCCCCGGGAACGGTATGCAAGAGTTTTGAAAAGAAGCCCGCAGCTCTTTCAGGAAATTCCGAATAAATATATTGCCAACTACCTCAGGATGTCTCCGGAAACTTTGTCCAGATTAAAAAAATCTTGAGTTCAGTCAAGATTCAGGAAAAGATAAATTGGGAAATTTGCTAAAAAAATTAAAATGAAAATTTCTTCAGACCAGCTGATCCTCGATCTTCAAAATACCGTCCGAAATGCCATTCAGACTACAGAAAACATAAAAAATAAATCTGAAAATGATCTAAATTTCAGAACTTCTGAAAACAGCTGGAGCGTTCTGGAATGTCTGGAACATCTCAACCGTTACGGCAGCTTTTATATTCCTGAGATTACCCGCCGGATCTCAGCCTCAAAAACTTCTGCTCAGCCTGTATTTACTTCCGGAATTTTAGGAAACTATTTTGCCAACAGCATGCTTCCCAAAGAAAAATTAAATACCATGAAAACTTTAAAAAGTATGAATCCTATCCACAGTCAGTTGAACAAAAATACAGTGGATGAATTTATCAGACAGCAGTATCAGTTGCTGGACCTTTTGGAAAAAGCAAAAAATATCGACCTGAACAGAACCAAAACAAGCATAAGTATTTCGAAATGGATCAAATTGAAATTAGGCGATACGTTCAGGTTTGTCATCAATCATAATCTAAGACATCTTGTACAGGCGGAAAACGTTCTGAAGAATATCTGATAAATTGATGTGGAGATTCCGGAAATTGATTACCTTTAATTCAATGGAAATCATCTACCGAAAAATCATACAGACCCCATTGGGCGAAATGGCAGCCTGTGCCGTAGATCAGGGAATCTGCCTGCTTGAATTCACCGACCGGAAAAATATTGAGAAACAGTTTACGTCTTTATCAACAATTTTAAAAGCTGAAATTAAAGAAGGAGACCATTCTCATTTTCAACAGTTGGAACAGGAACTGAAAGAATACTTTGAAGGAAAAAGAAATTACTTTGAAGTACCTCTTTATACTACCGGGACAGCGTTTCAGGAAAAAGTATGGCAGCTGCTCCGCGAGATCCCGATGGGAGAGATCAGAACCTATAAGCAACAGTCTGAATTTTTAGGAAATCCTAAGGCTATCCGGGCTGTAGGAACCGCCAACGGAATCAATAAAATCGCTATTCTGATCCCTTGCCACCGCGTTATTGGTTCAAACGGTGAGCTGGTGGGCTATGCCGGAGGAATCTGGAGAAAACAAAAATTATTGGAGCTGGAAAAGGCTATTTTGTTTTGATTTTTGTAATTTTATGCAAAATTTTACACGTGAAAAAATTATTAGCAGCACTTTGCATATCAGTTTCAACATTCAGTTTTGCGCAGGATTATTCTGTGCCGGCAGCCAGCCCGCGCCAGAAAGTAGAACAGCAGTTTTCAATGTCTAAGATCTCTATCGATTATGGAAGACCGGGAGTGAAAGGGCGTAAGATATTCGGAGAACTTGTTCCTTACGGACAGGTTTGGAGAGCGGGAGCCAACTCTTCTACGAAAATTACATTCGGACAATCCGTTAACTTTGGAGGAAAAATGGTTCCTGCAGGAACATATGGTCTTTTCATTGTTCCTACTGAAAAAGAATGGAAAGTTATTTTAAATAAAGATTTCCAGCAGTGGGGAGCTTATACCTACGACCCTAAGCAGGATGTGGTAGATGTTACTGTACCGGTAAATAAATTGGCAGACAAGCAGGAATGGTTTGAAATTACCCTGAATCCTACCGATGAAAACTCAGGAAACTTAGTGATTAAATGGGATATGGCTCAGGCAGAGGTTGCTTTAAAACCAGCAAAACCAGATGCTGTGATCAAAATTTCAGATAAGCTGAAAGAAATTAAGAAAATTGAGTCTGACGCTGCAAAAACAAAAAGCTAAACTATGAATTTTTCTGTACAGCCTGTATTGGAAAATCAGGAATACCAATTAATCCCCTTACAGCAAGGGGATTTTGAGTCTTTATATGAAGTGGCTTCCGATCCGAAAGTATGGGAACAGCATCCCAATAAAGACCGCTACAAAAGAGAAGTCTTTGAAAGTTTTTTCAAAGGAGCAATGGAAAGTAAAGGAGCTTTTAAAATTGTTGAAAAAGCTACCGGAAATATATTGGGAAGCAGCCGGTACTACGATTTTGATGAAAATGACAGTCATATTTTCATAGGCTACACTTTCTACGGAACACAATCGTGGGGGAAAGGAATCAATCCTCAGGTAAAAAAGCTGATGCTGGATTATATCTTTCAGTTTGTAGATAAAGTACATTTCCATATCGGAAAAGAAAACTTCCGTTCACAGACGGCTTTAGAAAGACTTGGAGGAGAAAAAATTGCTGAAGAAGAAGTGGCCTATTTTGCCGAACCCACCAGAACCAATTTTGTATATGAAATAAAAAAAGAAAACTGGATATGAAAAAATATAAAATCCAAAAATCTCCGTTTGTGGTTCCTACTACAGACGGAAAATTAATTGAAGAACACTGGGGAAACTCAACCGGAAACAGCGGAGTTTCTATTGCTCACATGGTAGCTCCTCCGGATTGGAGCGAGCCCCATCAAACCCCTGAGTTTGATGAATTCACTTACATTATTTCCGGAAAAAAACAGTTTGAAATAGATGGTGAAATTGTTGTTCTTGAAAAAGGACAAAGTATTTTAGTGGAAAAAGGAGCAAGAGTACGCTACAGCAACCCGTTTTCTGAAGCCTGCGAATACCTTGCAGTTTGCCTTCCTGCTTTTTCTATAGAGCTGGTCAACAGAGAAGAGATTTAATAATGTAGCAATGTAACAATGCAGCAATGTCTTTATGATGGCTTAATCATTGGCTATTGCTGCATTGAAATATTTTTATACCTCCTTATTTGAATGATTTTTGTAAGTTCGCGGCGCTAAAAAATGATTAGCACCCTTTAATTTATTCAAAAACTATGAAAATCAAATTATTAGTTATCGCCCTGGTAGGGATTTCGCTTTCTTCCACTTCATGTGCAACAATTTTTACGGGAACCCAGGATAAAATAACATTTAATTCTACTCCTGAAGGAGCAAAAGTATTCCATAAAGGAATTGAAAAATGTACCACTCCGTGTACTGTTAAAATCGAGAGAGCGTTAAGCAAGCAAACCGTTACATTTGAAAAGGAAGGCTTTGAGAACCAAGAGGTAAAACTGGTAAAGAATTTTAATGCCGTTACCCTTCTGAATATCATTCTTGGTGGTGCCATCGGTGTTGGAATTGATGCGGCCACAGGTTCTCTGACCAAGTATTCTCCAAAGCAATATGATGTTGAACTGAAAGCAAACCAGCAGTAGTAAAATATAACAATGTACCAATGATAACGCTTATTGGTACATTGTTACACTGAAATGAAACTTATTTCAGAATCTCCTTCAGAAACATCAGCGTATGATTCCAGGCTCTTTTGGCCATAACTTCATTATAATCCGGTGATTTTGGATCTGTAAAAGTATGCTTTGAGTGGGCATATGTGATGATCTGCCAGTCGGCATTCCCCTCATTCATTTCTTTAATGAGGTTATTGTAATCTTCAGGTGTTACCCCTTTATCATCAGCCGGGTTTTCAACAAGAATCTTAGCACCGATGGGGCCATTTTTTCTCGTCTGATCCTTACCCAGACTTCCATGGATGGAAACAGCACCTGCAACAGGAAGGCTTCCCCGCGCAGATTCCAGAGCTCCCGTTCCTCCGAAACAATAGCCAATCACAGCAATTTTTGCAGGAATAGCTCCATTTTTCTTAAGCTGCTCCAGTGCCAGAGAAATTCTTTTCTGATAAGCATCGTAATTTTTCTTATAATACCCAGAGGTCTTAGAAGCACTTTCATTATCAGCCGGAATGTTTCCTTCTCCGTAAATATCAGCAATAAAAGCGATGTAACCTTGCTTTTCAAGTTCAGCAGCAGCAGTTTTTGCTTCCTGATCAATACCTTTCCAGGCAGGGAGAATCAATACGCCGGGCAGTTTTTTTCCGGCATTGGAAGTGATCATTCCATTAAGCTTTTGGCCGCCGTCCTGATAAGATACAGGTTTAAGGTTTTGGCCGAAAAGGGTTCCTGAAGCTACTATCATTGTAGTGGCTAAAGCTGAGCGTAGGGAAAATCTAGTTTTGGTAAGACTCCCATGTATTGTTTTTATACTCATAAGTTATCTTATTATTTATGCCATTTATGTAATCTGTAACTTCAATTTTATAAGGATTTTTGAAATGTACGTTTATAGGTATAGGGATATATGGATTCCCTTTTCCTGTCGCAGGTATCTTGATTCTCTTTGCTTGCTGATCATAATATCTGATCATATAACTAAAGGTAGGTTCACCGATAATTTCACGGTAGATATCAAAATCTTCACGGGGTATTTCAGTTGAAAAATAAAGATTTTTATTATATTTTTTTAAAAGATATTGAATAAAACTTTTATTCCAGAATTTACCCACGAGAAAGTTGTATTCCTTATAACGGTCAAAAAAATCGTCTTTTATGCCTTCGGGAATATTTTGTGCATAGTAAATATCAAGAAAAGTATTCTTATCCATCAGTTCTTTTTTGGATCTTTTTTTCATCATGTCATCCACAATCTTTTTGTTGATGGTATTGTAGATCTGTTCAATATCTCCATTTAAAGCAGCATCAAAGTTCTTCATCTTTTCAGGAGGATACAGTTTGCCCAATTCACAAAGCTGTTGGGAACATCCGTTTCGTTCAGGAACTCCCGGAATGGTAGGGCAGGCATCATCCTTATCCAGGATTCCGTCACCATCTATATCCGTCCACGGGCAGCCGTTATTTTCAGAAGGTCCGGACACATTAGGACACCTGTCGTCCTTATCTGGTATACCATCCTGATCCGCATCTTGCCACGGGCAGCCGTTATTTTCTGAAGGACCAGTTTCTTGAGGACATTTGTCCAGATAATACAGAATATGGTCCTGATCTTCATCCGAAAGACATATTTTCTTACTGAATTCTTTACGGCATTTTTTGAAATCCTCTTGGTTCTCTATATTCTGTGCCTGAAAAAAAGTTCCTGCTAATATCCATAAAATTACAAATTTTCTCATATTCAAAATAATAAATCTTTGTTTGAATAACGAAATCGGGTTATGGGGTCTCAGTTTTCAGCAGCTCCCATTGGTTGTTTTTATATTCATAGGTTATTGTAATTCCGGTTTTAGGATTTCCCGTCTTAATTAGGTAAGGGCTAATAAATTCTACTGTAACAGGTATTGATAACCCTAACGTACTTTTTTGCCTGCCGGGGATTTTTATTTTCATGAGTTCCGGGTCGTAATATTGGGTGATATAATCAGAAGTTTCATCACCAATGACAGCCGGATCGCGGAAAGCTTTAAAGTCTTCCCTCGGAAACTTTGTTGAAAGAATAATTTCTTTACCGTACTTTTTCCGGACATATTCCAGAACCTCTTTGTTCCAGAATTTTGTAATTAAAAAGTTGTATTCCGGAGTGCTTCCGTCATTACAGGAATGCTCATCAAAATACGCCTGATTATTCAAATATTTGATATAAATATAGGCGTTTTTATCATTCAGATCTTTTTTAGACCTTTTTTGGATGAGGTTATCCAGGGCCGTTTTATTGATTTTAGTATATATTTTTTCAATATCCCTGTAATCTGTTTTAAATTTTTCAAATCTTGCCTGAGCTTTTTCCCAGAATTCTTTGCAGTCCTGTTTTTTGAAAGTCTCTTTACCTTCTATATTTTGGGCATGATAAGAAGTTCCTGAGAGTATCAGTAAAAATAAAATTTTCTTCATGGTTATAAAAAATCCTCAGTCTAAAGTAATGAAAATAACTTAGATTGAGGATTAATGTCTTGTTTAGAAATGAAATACAATCAGAATAGTACACCCAAACCAGCCAGCTCTTGTCTGAGGTCCGTATCCGGATTGATCTGGATGGTATGGAAGCCCAATGATTGAGCAGCTTCAATATTTTTAGGATTATCATCAATGAAAACAGATTCTTGTGCATGAATGTTATACCTTTCCAATAAAACATGCCATATCTTCGGATCTGGTTTAATTAGTTTTTCAGTTCCTGAAACCACAATTTTCCCCTCAAACAGCTGGAAGAAATCATAGTTTTCCAGTGCGTAGGGAAAGGTCTCTTCCGACCAGTTCGTTAGTCCGAAAAGATGATAATCTGTATGAGCCAGTTTTCTGAGAATCTCTACATTTTGGGGAATATCACTTTTCAGCATTACCGTCCAGTTATCATAATAGGCTCGGATCTCTTTTTCCCATTCCGGGAATTTTTTTATCTGAATTTCTGTACCTTCCTCCAAAGATCTTCCTCTGTCCTGTTCGATATTCCATTCATCCTGTGCAATGTTTTCAAGGAAATATTCCATTTTTTCATCATCATTGAAATAGGTTTTGAAGAAATACCTAGGGTTCCAGTCCATCAGAACACCACCAAAATCGAATATAATATTTTTTACTTTCATAATAAATCAAATGTTGAGCCTGCTTAAATTTTTGAGCTAAAAAAGTTCCGGGAAAATGAGCCGTTTAGAGTGACAGAAAAGAACTGCAATTCTGAAACTCATAACAAAGATAAACTGGAAAAATGGATTGGCAAAAGGGATTTTCTGCAAGATTGGATTTAGGAAGAAATTTTTCAACTCAATAAATTCACAATTCGTTTAAGGTTTAAGCACCATCCAAAGGTCCTTTAAATCGGGAATATAAGTGGTGATTAATGATACATTTTGTTCCGGATAATTTTTTGCTTCCAGGCAGCCCCATTCACCCTTTGTTCTATAAGGAATCACCTCTGCCCAAAGTGCTTTAGAAGGATCAATGGCCAATAAAGCAGCTACAGTGTCGTGGAGCGCTTTTTCTTTGAGTTCTACGGCATCCAGAAACAGGCTGAGACCTTTGTTGTGGCTTCGAAACGGGATAAGTAATTCAGCATCAGCTTTCGTGAATATAGCGCCATGACATACATTTTTACTGATCATGCGTCTTTCGCTCATCGGGATCGAAAACAGCGCTTCAGCAGCAAGCGGGTTACCGTTCAGATTAAAGGTTGCACAAGTGCGTTTCCCATCGAATTTCTCCAGGCGGTATTCTTTAGGAACAATATTGTCTCCTGCAAAGCCTCCCTGACAAAACCAGCGGTTGAAGAAAACTCCGGTTTCGAATAAAGCATGTGGATTCGTAAGTGCTGCTCCGGTTAACAATGTACAATCGGGAAACTGACGGAGTGTTTCTGCCATGATATTGGCGGCAGTATCATCTGCTTCTGAATGTTCAAAATTTCCAACCCAGTCCCGGTGAAAACCGGAAACGCGGCTGGCCGTAGATTTGGGAGTTCCTGCTCCGATGCGGACATCTTCTCTGTCAAGAATTCGTAAAATATGACGTACGGCACCAATCTGGTCTGTTCCGCCCGGATGTACAGAAACACTGACCAGGTGAACCAGCGGATGGGTTGCTAAAATAGCTAGGGTCATAGAATCATCAGGATCAGCAGTTTCCATATCGAAATGGAAAGGTAATTTAGGGGCCATGAAGTAATTTTTGTTTAGTGTATTAGTTTTGACTGTAAAGATATAGAAAATAAAGATTATGTTTTATGGAGGACAGCTATGCTTTGTTTCTTGAATTTCGGAAGATAACTTTTGAAAAGTTTAACATTCCGGTAGTAATATGTTCATCTGAAAGCCATTTTCCAGATGACAGCAGGCATTTTTTACTTCTAAATTTATTCATGAAAATCTACGGAATATAATATAAACAAAACATCTTCTGGTTTGGAATTTATTCAATATTCGGCTTTAGCCAAAATTTAATAAAATCTGCCGAATCTGAGAGGGATTTATCTCAGATTGACAGATGTTTGTAGGTAAGTTTTAAATTGCTCTTGAATAGGTTGGGAGACGCTAAAGGGCGCAAGGTTTTGAACAATTATGCTGTTTGCAGGACGCAAGAAAATCAGAGATTTTCAGCAAGTTTTTACATCAAATATGCAGGATTAAATTTTATCGGAGATAAAATCCTAGCGCTCTTATTTATGCAGCATGAAAAATCATTTTGCGGCTTTGCGTATGCCAACAATATACATGGACGAAAGAGCAGTTACTCCGGTTTATAAAACATATACTGCCCGTTTTCATAATAGGCATTGATATGCTGAAGACCATTGGTAAGAATGATTTCCTTTGCCCCAATAATTGAGTTATATCTTGCAGTCTGCTCAAATGTTTTTTCCGTTAATTTAATTTGCGGAGCCTTGCATTCGATCAGGATTATGGGTTCTGTTTTTTCGGTAACTAAAAGGTCAATTCTTTTGGTAAGTCCGTTCAGAACGATCTTTTTCTCCGTGATAAGTGCGGAGGCAGAGTAGGCCTTTACCGTAAGATAATAATGGATCCAATGCTGCCTTACCCATTCTTCAGGGGTAAGTAAAAGGTAAGTTTTGCGGACCAGATCATAAATAAAAAACTTATCTTTGTCTTTCTTGAATTTAAAATCAAAAGTTTCCTGAAAATTCAGTTTTGGAAGTTCCATTAATAAGATGAAAGAATTAGATTTAATCCTCAAAAATATTAAAAATAAAGAAGTTTTACCTATTTATTTTTTCCACGGAGAAGAACCTTACTTTATTGATGTTGCTGTAAAAGCCCTTGAACACAACTTTCTGGAGGAAGATGAAAAAGCTTTCAACCAGACGGTGGTGTACGGAAAAGATACCTCTTACCAGGAAGTTCTTTCGCTGGCGAGACAGTTTCCGATGATGGGAGATAAGCAGGTGATCATTGTAAAAGAAGCGCAGGACCTGAAATTCAATGAAGAGGAAAACCGAATTCTGGAAACCTATGTGGACAATCCCGTGCCTTCTACGGTATTGGTTTTTGCTCATAAACATAAGAAGCTGGACAGCAGGAAGAAAGCAACAAAATCACTGGACAAGGCAAAAGTTCTTTTCTTAAGTGAATCGGTGAAAGACAGCGGCCTTGCAAAATGGATTGCTGACGAATGTACCAGCCTGAAGATCAAGACCGCCCCGAATATTTCCCATCTTCTTGCAGAATACCTGGGTAATGATCTTTCAAGAATAGCCAATGAGCTGAATAAGCTGAAAATGATTCTTAAAGAAGGGGAACTGCTGGACGGAACCATGGTGGAAAACCATATCGGGATCAGTAAGGAATACAATGTTTTCGAGCTTCAGAAAGCTTTGGGGACCAAAAATGCAGATGCAGCCTTTAAAATTGCTCATTTTATGGGCAAAAATCCTAAGAATAACCCTTTTGTAATGATGTTGGCCAGCCTGTACAGCTATTTTTCCAATGTGATTATTTATCAGACTATGGCCGGGCAGCCGCCCCAGGTAATCGCTTCACAAATGGGGGTGAATCCTTATTTCGTTAAAGATTATGCGGAAAGTGCGCGCCTTTATCCTCTGAAACATGCTACAAGAGTGATTTCTATCCTGAGAGAATTCGATATGAAAGGGAAGGGGCTTGGAGCTGTGAATATGGGAGAAGCGGAACTGATTAAGGAGCTGGTGTATAAGATTATTAATGTAGACAAGATTAAAATGAAGGTTTGAGCATTGTAATTAAAGCAGAAATTTTGTATCCAAACAGATAAACCAATCCATGATGAAAAATATTTTTCTAATCGTTTTATCGGTAGTTTTGTCCGGATGTGCTGTAAAGAATACTACATGCAAAGTGGTGAAAGAAGATCAGTACGAACTGCATACAGCACAGAAGCAGAAAGCGGTTCTTGTTTTATTTCCATGCTTTCCCTGTGATAGTGAGCATACGAAAACGGAAGCAGGGTTTCTGAAAGATATTGAAAAGGAGGGAATCAGTGTTTTGCTTTTAAATTACAATGGGAAGCTGTTTTTAACTGAAGCAGAAAAGAAAGAATACACCTCGGCTTTAGAAGCTATATTCGATAAAAATAAAATTGAAAAGAACAATATATTTATTGGTGGTTTTTCCAGTGGAGGGAATGTAGCGCTTCTGTTATCAGACCACCTGATTAAAAACAAGAGTTCTATACAACCCAAAGGTCTTCTGGTGGTAGATTCTCCGGTTGATCTTGAAAAGCTGTATCATAATGCAGAAAGGGATGTTGCTGCGAATGTGGATCCCGCCGCGGTAGAAGAAGGGGAATTCCTGGTGGAACTATTTGAAAGCGAGTTGGGTAAGCCGGATGAGAATCTGGAGAAGTATAAGGAAGTTTCTCCCTATCTGATTTCTGTTAATTCAACTGAGAATATTCAATATTTAAAAGGAATTAAAACACGATTTTATTGTGAACCTGATCTGGAATGGCAGCAGAAACACAGAGGCCGGAAGTTTGAAAATCTTAATGCTTTTATGCTTAAGAAGGCAAATCAATCCCTAATCAACCTAGGAAGCAGAACCTCAGAATATATAGAAACCCAGAACCGGGGAATACGGGCCAACGGAAAGAAGCATCCCCATTCATGGAATATCGTTGAGCGTGGGGAATTGGTAAAATGGTTGCTGGAGAAGTAAGAGCCGGGGAATTAGAAGTAGTATAACATACTTTTTAAACTCTAAACCTTGAACTCTAAACCTTGAACCCCAAACTTTAAACATTATATCCCGGTTTCTTTCAATGAACCTTTCAGTCAATAATAAATAAACGTAAACGGATTAAACAAAACATTTATCGACAATCCGCATATCTGTTATTGACAAGTATCATTAAAATAACTTTAAAAAAACATTAAAAATTACGAAATTAGCAGACTTTAAAATTAAATCTTTTGAACAAGTAAATTTATGGAGCAAAATATTTTAGATTGTGTGATCGTTGGATCCGGACCTTCTGGTTTTACAGCGGCTATTTATGCGGCAAGAGCAGACCTGAAACCTGAACTGTATACAGGTTTGGAACCGGGCGGGCAATTAACAACGACTACGGAAGTGGATAACTTTCCAGGGTATCCGGCAGGGATTACAGGGCCTGAAATGATGATGGATCTTCAGAAGCAGGCAGAAAGATTTGAAACCAAAGTTCATTATGAAATGATCACCAAAGCTGAATTCTCTAAAGAAGAAGGCGGTGTTCACAAACTATATGCAGGAAACAAAGAGATCTTTGCCAAAACGGTGATTATTTCTACAGGAGCTACAGCCAAGTATTTGGGTCTTGATGATGAGAAAAAATACGCGGGAGGTGGTGTTTCGGCGTGTGCTACGTGTGACGGATTCTTCTACAGAGGAAAAGATGTTGTGGTGGTAGGTGCTGGAGATACAGCCGCTGAAGAAGCGACTTATCTTGCAAAACTATGCAGAAAGGTAACGCTATTGGTGAGAAAAGATGTTTTCAGAGCTTCAAAAGCAATGGTTCACAGGGTAGAAAATACTCCGAATATTGAAGTAAAATTCCACCATGAATTAATTGGAATAGAAGGCGAAAACAGCTTAGTAGAAAGAGCTGTGATCATCAACAACCAAACTCAGGAAACTTCTACAGTTGATGTTGAAGGAATTTTCATCGCTATTGGCCACAAACCGAATACAGATATTTTCGCAGGTCAGATTGATCTTGATGAAAACGGATATATCGTTACGGAAAAAGGTTCTTCCAGAACTAATCTTCCGGGGGTGTTTGCCGCAGGAGATGTTCAGGATCATATTTACAGACAGGCGATTACAGCTGCAGGAAGCGGTTGTATGGCTGCCATGGATGCAGAGAAATATTTAGCAGAATTACACTAAAATTCAGCTTGTTAAAATAATAGAAAGACTGTCTTGAAAAAGGCGGTCTTTTTTTAGAAGAGGATAAAATAGATTTAAGTTAATAATGTATGAGACTGTTTTATGTATCTAAATGACTTATAAGAAGCTGTTGGTAGTGGTTCTAATTATTACACGATGAATAACTTTTCAAAAGCAGATATAAAATATTATGAATCAGATGATCATGAAGATTGTACTATGATTTGATTTTACTATTTCTATTTCAAAGAAAGAATCAGGGCAGTAGTAAGGGGATACTGAAGTCTACAGGGTTTCAATATGGTAATATTTGGTTTGTGAAGATGATTTTCAAAGCATACTGTTCGTTTCTAAAAATAATACCTAAATTTAGCATCCAATCAAAAATAGAATATGGAAAGAAAGGTTATCAAAATCAAACACATCACAGGAACCTACATTATTGAAGTTCCCAATGGAGCACTGAATGAAATGAAAACGCAGCTGGACAAATGTCTGAACGATGAGCAGGGAGCAATTGTTGTAAAAGGAGAGGATGGAGACCAGTTTGTATATCCATCTGAGCTTTTAAAAAACAGCTTTATCTCAATCGTAGACAGGGAATAAGTTTGGTGTTCTGAAAAAAATCTCCCTGATTTTAAGTCTATTATTAAGTTTTGCTGAAATTTCTCCCACAAAAGTTTTGCAGGAAAGTAAAATCATTCTATATTTGCACCACTGAAAACGACGGTACAGCCGAAGTTCAGGGAGAGTTGGCAGAGTGGTCGATTGCGGCAGTCTTGAAAACTGTTGACTGTAACAGGTCCGGGGGTTCGAATCCCTCACTCTCCGCAACATGCGAAAACGAAAGTTTTCAAAAAGCATCAAAAAATAGTTAAATCCTGCAAAATCAACGATTTGCAGGATTTTTTTGTTTATGGCAACTGCCATAATTTTCAAAAATACTCCAAAAGTTTGTGGCAGATTCGTGGCACTTTTGAATTTTATAAAAAAGTGCCACAAAATATAACACAACTATTTGATTGTTAACCGGTAATGAGTTTTTACATCTTGATTCAAAGAGCTTTTAGTATGACATTTATAATCTTTAAAATGTTTAATTATGCTAGAGCAAAGCTATGGGCTCACTTTCTTCTTGAAAAGCCCAAAAATCAAAAACAGAACCATTCGACTGGTCTATGTTCGGATTACCGTAGACGGTATTCCCAAGGAAACCTCCACAAAAAGGAAATGGGATGTAAACAGATGGGATCAGAAGGAAGAAAAAGCCACTGGAACAAAAGAGGACGCCAAAGCCCTTAATTTTTTTCTGGAATCTTTGACGACCAAAATTAATAATCACAAAACAGATCTGCTAAACAGTGGTACTCCAATCACTTCCACTGACCTAATCAATTTTGTCAACGGAAAGGAAAAGCACCGGAACAAGGTACTTGAAGAATTTCAGGAACATAATGATGAGATAGCCAAACTGGTTATCACAGAGGAATATGCTAAAGGTACCCATGATCGCTATATTACCGCACGTTCACATATTCAGGAATTTATCCAATATAAATATGGCAAGGATGACCTTGAATTCAGTGCCCTGAACTATGAATTCGTAAAAGATTATGATATGTATCTTAAGACTGTAAGAGAATGCTCGAATAATACTTCTCTGAAGTATATTAGTAATTTTAAAAAAATTGTTCTAAGAGCAGTCGCAAAGGAAATCATTCCCAAAGATCCTTTTAAACTTTTTGTCAGTAAGAAGACCAAGGTAAAAAAGAAACCCTTAACAAAAGCTGAACTTCAAAGAATCGAGGATAAGGTCTTTACTTCTGAGCGTCTCAGTATAATTCGGGACATTTTTGTCTTTCAATGCTATACAGGATTATGCTATATTGACGCTTACCAACTGAAATGGAGTGATATCAAAGAAGCTGATGACGGAAGCATGTGGATCATGTCCAGCAGGCAGAAATCAAAATCTGACACGGATATACCCCTGCTTCCCAAAGCTCTTGAAATTATGGCAAGATATAAAGATCATCCCTTATCCATCAAGCGGGGAACTGTTCTTCCCGGCAGGTCAAACCAGAAAATGAATGAATACCTCAAAGAAATAGCAGACATATGTGAAGTACACACAATACTCAATACCCACAAGGCCAGAAGAACCTTTGCAAGTACGATTACTTTAAATAATGGTGTATCAATCCATGTGGTAAAAGAAATGCTGGGACATCATTCTGTTAAACAGACCGAAGATTATGCTATTACCGAGCAACAGTCTATCGCACGAGAAATGAAGGAACTCGAAAGAAAATTAAACAGCAAAAAAGGAGATTCAAATATAGACCTTCTGAAATTTTTGAAAAAACTTGAAAAAGAATTCAATCTTTTAAAAGGTGTACAGAATGATAATAAGAATGCATCTTTTGCTGACAAATTTCTTGTACTTGAAAATATGCTTTCCAGAGCCAAGGCAATGATTTAACAATAAAATAAGCCTCAACAATACTAAAAATGTTGAGGCTTATTATTAACAGTTATTCTTGGGCTTCCGTAAAATTTCTACTGTACTGCGGTAATCAGGATGATAGGAAGGTGTATATTTTATATAACCAAGTTCCTGTAACTGCTTAAAATACTTGTGGTAGCTTGGGAGTGTATAAATATGTGAAAGAGCCATTAATTTACTTCTGCTAACCCTAATAATCCATTTTTCATTTTGTCTGCATGCAAGTCTTGCTATGGCAACCAATAGAGAAATATGCCAGGGGTTCAACTTCGGGTCACTATTGATATGGTCGAGAAAATCGAACCATCTTTGAAGATCATTCGTTTTCATCACTAAATAGATTTAATAGGTCTGCATTATTATAGTAATAGGAACCCAATATTTTCCTAAATCTAATTTTTCCTGTAATCCGGAGATTTTGAAGTGTAGCGGCAGAAATTTTCAGCTTTTTCCTGATCTCTTTGCTTCGCATCCATCCAAATTCTCCGGATTCCTCTTCTCTTTGTAGTTTATTGTCTATCAAGCTAACAATATCAGAAATAATCTGACTTCTTAATGTTTCAAGATCGTTTTTTGTTATTGTATCCATATCTAAGAATTTTGAAATGCTTCAAAATTCTTGCTTTATTACAGATTAATATCTAAAGTGGCATTAACTGGTATTGTTTTTCCGGAATTTGCCAAATTGGAGCAGTCGATAAATTATTTAAATTTGTGGGAATTCAAATAATCAAAATGATAGAGTTCAACCTCTTATTACATTTTAACATTTATTCTATTTCAAACTTAATGGTCACATTTCCCTGGCCTAACGCAGATGCTAGAGCAGTTGCATCATCTATTTTCCCTAATCTTGAATAGCTATAAGTTGTAGAAAAAGTTTTGTAAAACACTACAAACGTTTTTGACCCATATAGCATGATGTCTCCAATTTCTATTAAACCTGGATTGGACGAATTAGTCGGAAGGCTTTCTAAAAGGTCAAAGTATTTTTCGTTTCCATTTAGTTCAATCATGCTGATCGTTAATGGCAACATTTCTTTAAATGCCTTTGCAGAACTATTGTCTAAAAGTGTAGCCGTAAAGGTTTTAGAATTAACTGTTATTTTGATTTTACCGTTTGCCATAGACATATTATTTTCAGTATGGGAATTACTTCCCTCTTCTTTCGTACAAGATGATGAACTACTAATAAAAATAGATATAAAAGCCAAAGCCATTAAAAATGTACGTTTCATCTTCTTCTTATTATTTTAAATATTCCTTAAAAAATCTTTCCAATTTACTGAATGGAATGACATCAACTTTGTCATATAAATCCGTGTGGACAGCGTTGGGAATAATCATTAATTCTTTCGGCTCCATTGCCAACTTGTAGACATCTTCACTGAAATAACGGGAATGTGCCTTTTCTCCCGCAATCAATAGCATTGGTCTTGGCGAAATCTCTTTGATATAGGTCAAAATCGGCATATTCATAAACGATAACGCATTAGTTGCATTCCAAGCACCTGTTGAATTTAGGGAACGTTCGTGATACCCTCGTGGTGTACGGTAATAATCGTAATAGTCTTTTACAAATTGCGGTTCATCACCTTTCAGTTTTTCAGGATTTAATATTGCTCCTGCTGCGAATGTTCCTGCTTCTGCATCTTTCCAGCGTTGCTCGCCTAATTGCTCTAACGTTTTGGTGCGTTGTTCCAAAGTAACTGCATCATTATAACCTTTCGACATCACTCTTGTCATATCGTACATGCTTGTCGTAGCAACAGCTTTTACACGTTTGTCGATGGCAGTAGCATTTAAAGCAAAACCTGCGAAGCCACAAATCCCGATGATACCGATTTTCTTTCGGTCAATGTTTTTCTGTATGCCAAGAAAATCTACTGCGGCACTAAAATCTTCCGTGTTTATGTCGGGCGATGCCACCGCACGAGGCTCTCCACCGCTTTCACCTGTATATGATGGGTCAAACGCCAATGCAGCAAAACCACGTTGTGCCATTTGGTTAGCATACAATCCTGAAGATTGTTCTTTTACTGCCCCGAAAGGGCCGCTAATGGCAATAGCAGCCAAAGGCTCGTTGCCTTGCCCTTTGGGTAGATACAAATCTCCGGTTAGCATGATACCGTAACGGTTTTTAAAGGTTACTTTTTTCCGTGTTACTTTATCGCTCAATTCAAATGTATAATGTTCTGCCTTTGCTGTATCGTTCATATTTTCTGATTTTTGATTATCTCTACTTTTGTTTTGATTGCAGGCTTGCCCTAAAAACATTAAGATTGTAGCTGCAAGAATTGATAATATTTTCATTCTATTTCTGTTTTAAATTGTTTTAATAATTTTCGCAGGAATACCGCCTACAACCGTATTATCAGGAACATCTTTTGAAACAACTGCACCCGCAGCGACAACCGCATTTTCACCAATGGTTACCCCTTGCAGAATAGTTGCTCCCGCACCAATCCAAGCGTTTCTTTTAATGTGAATAGGTTTAGGAATAAGTGCTTGCCTGTTTTCGGGTTCTAAGGGATGTCCCTCTGATAACAAACTCACTTTCGGTGCTATTTGTACATTATCCTCGATAGTAATTCCTCCCAAATCCAAGAAAGTACAGTCGAAGTTGATAAATACGTTTTTCCCGATTTTGGTATGTTTTCCGTAATTGATATATAAAGGCGTGAAGATAGCAACACTCTCGTCAATTTCGCTATCAGTAATTTGGCTCAACAATACCCTGATTTCGTTCAGGTCTGTGGTATTGTTCATCTGCACGAGTAATTTTTTCGTATTGAACGATGCCTCACGCATTTTATAGGCTTGTTGGTCGCCGGGCAGAATGACTTCTCCCTTTCGTAATCTTTCAAAAATATCTGTTGTCTGCATTGTCTTAATATTTACAATGCAAAGTTAAAAACAAAGCCTTACAACAGTTTTGCTGTAAGGCTCAAATGATTTTGCTATGAAGCTCAATTATGAATTTCGTTTGGGGGTATCCCATATTGTTTTTTAAACGCAGTCGAAAAATGAGAAAGGTTTTTAAAGCCAACTTCCGTACAAACGTCCTTTACTTTTTTGTTTTCTTCTTTCAGTTTTACATAAGCCATTTCCAAACGCTTTTTTATTAGCCATTTTTGCGGGGTAAGGTTGCTTATCTTTTTGAAATCCCTTTTGAACGTTGCCAAACTTCGTCCCGTAAATGATGAGATTTGCTCCATTGTTAGGTCGTCCATATAATTATCGTTCATAAACTCCAAAAGGTCGATTTTCCACGGTTCTGCAAAATCAAAAAGTATAGGATAAAGCAATTCGTTGTTGTTCAGTAGGGCATAAATTCCCTCTAAGAGTTTCAGATGGGCAACTCCCTCAGTTGGCTTTGCGTTACTATCAAAATAGGGCGTAAGTGACTGGAATAAACTTTCTATTGCAGGTGTTGGTTTTAATTTAAAAACAGTTTTGTCAGATATTTTAAGGTCTTTAGGAATTTCGGATTTGTCCATTTTACTGTAAAATTCACGTAATACGTTACGCTGAAATACAAGTGAAATACCTTTGTACAATTCTTTGCCCTTACTATTCTTATACATAGTCAAACGATGGTCACGTCTGATAAAGGCACATTCTCCGGCTTTAATTGTTATCTTTTTATTTCGATCCACAATCAGTTGTTCACCCGAATATATATAAATCAGAACATGTTCGGGTTTAGAATGAACGCAGTGAGTACCGCTCTCAGAAAAACATGAAAGGAATATATCTGAATAGCTCAAGGTCTGAAGCGTATTTTCTTGTTCGTCCATATTTTTTATTGGTAATACTATTAAATATGCAAAATTATAAGTTTTACACAAAAATAACTTTGTTGTGAGGTTCATTTTTTTTTTGCAGAAAAGCTCACCTGTAAATTTCAGAACAGACTTAGCTATTAGATTTGAACAAGCACCGACTTTGGAGGGGGGCAACCTTCGGCAGGAGCAAGTTGTTTTGAGCTGCGAAAATCATTTCGAGTAGCTCAAAAGATAACTTGCTCCTTTCCAGTGAAAGGGAATACTTCCAATAAAATGATAGCTATCTTTTAAATGTATTTTTCTGTTCAGTTGCCGGATGTCCTGTTCAATAGCCTTTCTGTCAACAGACAAATTATTATAGATTCTGAACATTATATCTTTCGAAAAGGTCATCATTACCTCTTTTGGTTGGGGCTATGTGTTGATTTTTGATGTACATCAAAAATCAACATTATTTATATATGGACATTTAAGATGGCGTTGACTGGAAGTATTTGGCCTTTAGTGTCATTCTGTTCGGATGATGAATTATAGGTTTTTATTTGAAGCAGGCTTAGGTTGCTGTTCGGGGATCTGGGCTTTCCCATAGGTATAAACGATAACTTGGGAAATTTCATTATCATATTCCTACTTTGTAAATAGTTCTAACAGCCATGCAAAAGGTCTCATTTAATGTAAAATTACAAATGGTAAATATCTCCTGCCTTATAACTTACAATATGTATAGACCATAAGTTATACAGCTCTTTTACCTAGGTAAAATCCTACAAACCTTATGTTTTTCAGGTAAAATACTTTTATACTTTTACAGTTATACAGCTTTACAGTTTAGCGTTTTTTGAAGTATATAGAGTTAGAACAATAGCTTCAACTAGGAAAATAGGGGCAAAATAATGCCACGGAGCGCCAGTTTATGAACACAATGTATAGTTTCCGGTATTTTATGGACTTTAAAATACCGAACTATGAACTGCAAGCAATTTAATTCTATAGGGCTGGAAGAAGTCCTTCCTGCTCTTGGACACCTTCCAACCCATCACTAATTTATCAGGATATCTACCAGTATTTTTCGTATAAGCCGAACTTTCTTAGGAATTGATAAAGAATTAAAAATATAAAGCAGATAGTGCGAAAGCTCTATATTGTAAAGGAGAATGGGTTATACAGATGCTTCAAAGCCTAAACCAAGTTTTGCAATAGTCTGCTTTTTTTAATTAATAATGAGAACTACTAGCCAATATTTGAAATACAAAAAAGGTCGATTTTTCGACCTTTTTTGTATTTCAAAGCTTCAGTATTTAAATAAAGTACAATAATTACATTATTAAACACTAAATAATAATATATTTCCCATGGTTAGCCATTGTTTTTGACGCAAGTTCTATACTCATCCAGAGCAATATAGTTCGCGGCTGCTTGACCAACTAAAACAGCTGAATGACAGAGAGCTCCAACAACAATGGTTACATCTGCTGTAAGGCAGGCTACGTGTGCTCCATAAGCGACAGATGCATTTAATGCTAATTTAGCTATATAAACACCTCTGCAATCTGAGAAAGTCACCGAAATTTCCGGATAAATTTGCTCGATTACCTGCGTTATAAGCTCTGCCCTTACAGCTCCTTCTAATTCACTTAAATGATATTCTTCTTCAATATAGTGTATTAATTGTCTCTGGGTCTGTACATAATTATGAAACTCGGTTTCTGATGTATTGAATACTGTATAAAATTTGTCCTGCTTATCATCTAAGGTTTCTTCAGCATCTAACGCAAAGACATCTTCGCTGTTTTGAGCTTTTTCCATGAAATTCTTCTCATTCTTAAAGAACCCAATAACTTTCTCGTCAGAAGTGAAAGAATCAAGAGTTTTCATTTGGACTGTATTTTCAACATTAGATTTTACATCTGCATCATTTAAATTTTGTTCATCATTTGCACATGATGATAAAAATAGAGTTCCTGATAGAACTACAGCTAAAAGCGATTTTTTCATAGGTTTATAATTTTATTTGTGAGTTGAAAATATACATCAAAATATTGTTTCAAGAAAAAAAACAATACAATAAATCACTTAATGTTGTATCATTATCGGGAACAATGCTTTATAATAAATTAAAAATCAATGATTTACAAATTTTTCAATTCTTACAAATGTGATATATTATACGATGCAAATTTTAAAGAATTGTAATAAATGTTTGGTGATCTGCCCTTTCCTGTATCTATATATGGTAACTTGTGAAGTTTCATAAGCACATTCGTTTCTTGGTAAATAGTTCTAAAGCCATGTAGAAAGTTTCATTTAATATAAAATTGCAAATGGTAAATATAACCTACTTTATAACTTACAATATTTATAACCAGTAAGATATGTAGTTCTTTTACTCAGGTAAAATCCTACCAACCTTATGCTTTTCAGGTAAAATACTTTTATAGTTTTACAGTTTAGCGTTTTTTTGGAGCATATAACTGCATCTAAAGAGTTACCAGATAGCTAAGATTAGGAAAATAGGAGCAAAATAATGCCACGGAGCGCCAGTTTATGAGTGCTATATATAGTTCCCAGTATTTTATGGACTTTAAAATACCGAACTATGAACTGTAAGCAATTTAACTCTATAGGGCTGGAAGAAGTCCTCGCTGCTCTTGGACACCTTCCAGTTAAACAAAATGATAAAGAAGCCTGGTACCTCAGCCCTTTTGGTGCCGAGAAACAGGCATCTTTCAAGGTTGACAGGCAGAATAACGTCTGGTACCTCTTCTCCGAAGGTATAGGCGGAACTACGACCGATTTCATGCGGAAATATTTGAATACATCCGTGAAAGGTGTCCTTGAATGGGCATCCAATCAGAATTTTTCTTCTTTTCAACCGCAAATAAAAACATCGAGGCCTGAGCCCAATTATCGCATTGACCGTATTTCCGATATTCAGAACTCCAATCTCATGCAGTACCTCCATGAAAGAGGGCTTTCAGCAAAGATCTATCCCCTGATAAAAGAAATATGGTTTACAATCGAAAACAAACAGTTTTATGCAGTAGGTTTTAGGAATAGATCAGAAGGTTGGGAACTTCGGAATGCATTCTACAAAGGGGCTTTGAACACGAAGGATATTTCTGTCCTTTCATTTCCGGGCAACAGCGCAGCGGAAGGAAAAACAAATACAAATGTTGCCATTTTTGAGGGCTTTATGGATGCACTCTCCTTTGCTGAAATGCAGAAAGACTTCAAGGGTGATCTGCTCGTGCTCAATTCTATCGCACTGCTCAAAAGGGCAATGGTAGCACTTGTCCGTTATCCCGAAATTAATCTGTTTTTGGACAACGATAATGCAGGCAAAAAATGCAGGGACACGATTATGGAAGCCTTTCCCCACGCACAGGACTTTTCCCACATCTATTCAGCCCACAAAGACCTGAATCAGTATCTCGTGGAAAAGAGACGGCGGCAGGCTCTCCCTGCCCCAAAAGCGGGGAATATCCAACAATCCGAAAGAGGCTGTGCAGAACAACAGGATGAATGCAGGGAAGAAACAAACAGGATAAAAAAAGGGGTTCGTAGGAGAATGTAGGGCGGTGCTTTTTACAAACTGTCTGCAAAAGTTAGGAGCTCATTCGCAACTTTGAAACTCCCTACGGTCGTAACAAAGTTTCTGCTTCGCCCTGCCGGGGGCAAAAAAACAGCCCATTTATGGACTGAAAGTAGATAATATCTGAAATGAATTCAAATATGAACATAAGTTATCATACGAAATATACAATAAATTAATCAGACAGCTTATGAAAACATCCATTAATTTTAAAGCCGTGAAATCTGATTCTGAAATCCATAATTTCAGAAAAAAGACATTTGACTATATCCGCAAAGACCTGACCATAAAAAACGAATACTGGCAAGAAGATAAGATTGCGGACAGACAGCAAAAAATAGAAGCTTACTGCAAAGAGAAATCAGGCAGAAAATTACAGAGTAACGCTATGCCGATCCGTGAAGCCGTTGTGGTCATCAAAGAAGACACCATCATGAAAGACCTCCAGGACCTTGCACAAAAACTTCAGCAGGAACTTGGGATCAGAATTTTTCAGATCGCCATCCATAAGGATGAAGGACACTGGGATAAGGAATCTAAGCAGTGGAAACCGAACCATCATGCCCACCTTGTTGCCGACTGGCAGGACCTGAAAACCGGAAAGACTTTAAAACACCAGTCATTCCATTACTCCAAAATGCAGGATCTGGCCGCTGAATGCCTGAACATGGAAAGAGGTAAAGCAGGCTCAGTAGGAAGACTAGAAGCTGTGGAGTTTAAGATCCAGAAAAAGGAAGAGGAATTAAAAGCTCTTGAACTCAAAGTTCAGAAAATGACAAAGGAACTGGGTTCTGGTAAATTCAATGATCTTATTGTAAAGGAATCTAATTTCTTCGGCAATCAGCGGATTAATCTTGATAAAACAACGCAAAATTATGGAAATGCTTTCAAGCTGTATAACGCTGAACTTTTAAAAAACAGCAACGATCTTGAAGCCTTAAATAAACGGACTACGGAGCTTCAATCTGAGACAAAAGATCTGAAAAGAGAAATATCAACCCTAAAAAGCAAAAATGCCACGCTATTAACCGACCCCGATATTTTTGCTTTGGAAAAGAAAAAATACCTTGATTCGGTAGTCAATCTGCTTGAAAAGTCAATCCGTCAGCACTGGCTGGACTATCCTCATGCTGATCGGTCGGATAACAATTATTTTCGTAATGAGATGAATACGATCTGTAACGATATTTTGATCAAAAACCATATCCCACTTTCTGCCTTTGAAGCTATATTTCAGGTAGCTGAACTAGCGACAAATATTTCCATGTTATTTAGCTTTGCAGCTGGACCTCTAAATAATCCTGAGGAGGAAGTGATCCCGATCCAGATAAAGAAGAAAAAGAAAAGAAGAATTTTCTGATTATTTTAGATTCATGAAATTTATTGTTAAATTAACTTTAAGCAATAGCTTACGGATAAAACTTATTGAAAAACATGGCCTAGAAGGACAGTCTTTTTTAGACTGTCCTTTTTTGTTATGATGACATACCAAGCTGTAACAAATTAGCACTATAACAGTATTCATTATTGAGTTAAAAACACAATCAATTGTGTGGTTTTATATAATTATGAAAGGAGAAGATTATGAATTTACACACTCTATGTTTCCTCTTCCAAAAACTTCCACTAAAAACCAGATTGATAAAGTTCGGCCTTTCTGCCGGTAGATTTACTCTGTTGTTACAAAAAATAATTTTAAGATGCAATGTATGGAATATCAAAAACGAAAAATCCCACATAGTTATGCATTACTATTTAATGCATCAGCAGAGATTTCGTTTTGATAGGAGTTAATAATCTTTTCGTTCAATAATAACAAAAAAATTCCCCAATGCCGGGTACAGATTATTAATCTTTCTCTCCATTGGGCTGCGGAATGCATATCAATACTAATCTTAGTCTTTTCTCCAACTACAGTGGATTGTGGGTAAATGTTATCCTTAATATCGAAGAATGCTTGATAAAATCCTCTTTCCATTTCATTTTCTAAATAGGCTTTTTCATCTATAGGAAACATATTTAGCCAAAGCACCAGTCCATCAAGCACGGATTGCAAGGAATTCTGCATTTCCAAACTAATTTGCTCTATATGCTGCTTTAAATCTTCATTTTCTAATTCATCCAGATTTAATTCATCAAAATGGCGCAGATCATGAAAATGATCCACCAAAAATACAAGTCTGCTATAACTTTCAGAAACGTTCAATACTCCATTGAGTTCCGGATACAGAAACGCCCAACTTTCAATTCTAAGATTTTTTATGATATTTTGGTCAATCATTTTTGGAATAGAATTAACAACGCCCTGTTCTTCAAATGGCTTTTCCATGATTGTGTATAATTGTACTTCATTGCACAGATGACTTATACTTTTTCCACGTACTGTTTGAATAAAATAAATTTTTGAAAACCATACTTGTAACATAAGATATTTTAGGCTTGTATTTTCAGGCATTCCAATTATGGAGTAAATGATCTCATAAATTTCTACGTATCCGGTAAGTGACAAAAGAGGACTATTGCTATCAATGATGAAAACAGGCTTCTTTCCTGTTTTATCGTTATTTATGTATTGCAACGAAAACATATTGGAGGTAGAGGCTTCTTTACAAGCTTTGATAATTTTTTTTTCAAAATCATCTTTTAGCTTCAGGATTCGTTTGAATGAATGATCGCCATTTGCGCTGTCATTTACAAAATCTCTCCAGAAAGTGGCCGCCGTCAGAAATGCATTGATTTCTATTTGTGTATCGTGATTAGAATCAATGTTTCCAAAAGTGCTTTCATAAATGAGATTGTATTTCTTCAATTTTTTGATAGCATCAAATAAATTAGTTTGTGACGAACGTTCTATTTGTTCGTTATGAATATGTCCTTTTTCAGTCCTCAATTTGATCTTTGAATACAATGTCTCAGCAGATTGTTGCATAAAAATTTCAAAACTGATCTTAAAATCGGAAAGGCTTCCAAAGAACGCTTCATATTTAGATTTCAATTTTTGAGTTACTTCTTCTTTTTCACTTTTTTCTTTCTCATTTTCTTCACTTGGTTGTTTCTTTTTTGCTCTGTATATTCCTAATGGATCAATAATGGATTGTGGCTCTAAAATTTTTTCAGGCCACTGAAATAATGCATTATGCATGACAGGAACAACAGGTGTATAGTTTTTACTGCCCTTATTTAACTGTTTGAATGACTTATTATACTCACTAATCTTTTCTCGAACCAGCATTTCCCACTGGTTTAATATCATGCGATACTCACTCCAATCTGTAGGCCTGTTTTTATAATCATAAAGGTTGATGAAACATGAATTTATATTTACCCATTCTTCCAAATGCATATTTTCAATAGAAATGGTTTTGTACGTTTCATCATAATTCATAGAAAGCAATTTAAACCGATGTCCATGCCCTTGGGAGTTGAACTGTTTTTGATCAGGCAAGGCAGTTCTGATAATATCTAGTATATTGACAACAAAATCATTTGTGAATCTTTTAAAATAGTACTTAATTACATCAATGATAAAGTGTACATCCACCTGCCCGTCATTCACAGATAAATGGATAATGTCAAAATCTTTTTTTATTCTTTGCAAAAAGAGATCAACATTTTTTTCTCTGATCGCATTTAATACTGGTGAATAGGAATACATTCCCAACATCAATTTTGATAAACTTTTGCTATCCATTATTTTAAATGCTGATTCAAATTGACATTCTGAAATGTCTGGCACAGCGCCTTTATCATTGGGAATATTTCTTAACCAAAATAGCGCTTCTCCATAAGATCTCCATTCAAAAGTAGTAAATGGTGATGCATCTGGAAAAGGAAGTTTTTTGATTATAGCTGATGCTAAATTGAAGATTTGCTGCTTTGGATGTAATCTTATATTTATATCATTAATCTTTTCTCTAAACTCTTCATTTACATTTATCATGTCAAGCATATTACTTGGATCATAATTACTCCCAAAACTGGGTCCTGCAAACATTGCCCACGCCCCTTTGCAAAGATCTCTACATTCATCTATGATAGTACGATTTTGTTCAACGTACTCACGAATGCCAGCCCAAATAAATGTCTTAATAATTGCCGTGTATACTGCCCAATTATTTACAACGACCTGCTTGCATATATCCGCTATAAAAAGTTGGGGATCAAAAACTTTTTCATAAAATAATTGCAAGAGAAATAAATATAGGTCTTCTTCTGCGAGTAAAGGAATAGATTTATAAGCATATCCAAGTTTACTATTCGTGAACTCGTCAAAAAGAATTTCAACTAATTTGACAGACCTTACGATATGTAATCCTTGTATATATTTCCGGTCGGATGACCGCCTGATTAAATATTCATTTTCTAATTTTTCAAGGATAAACAGATAGTCTACATTTTTATCCAATTTGGAAACATCAATTTTCGCTCCATGTGAATCTGCCAAACTCACCATTCTTAAAAACGCGATCTGCTGGTTACTGTTGTAAGAACCCTCATTGACAATTTGCCTAACCTGATGTTTTAATTTATTGTATAAAGAATCTCCCTGGGTAATGGAATAAACAAATTCCAATAAGCGAACATTCCCTCCCATTTGTATCCAAGCTTCTTCAAAATCAGTAAAATGGCAAATCTTATTTCTTTTGTTTAAATTAGAATAAATCATTTTAGCTTCATCCTCCGAAAGAGATAAATCCACTTCATGGTGGTGAAATTCTATACCAATAGCTGTTGCTCTGTACCAATCTTCACTTCTTATGGCAACCAAAAATTTAATATGATTGAAATGCACAGATTCTTTTACAATCTGAAGCCAATCAGTTGTGTTGGGATTAACATTGATAACAAAAACAACAGGTATCTCTAATTTCTTACTGATGGCAGCAATGGCCTGAATTGATTGCTGTGAAATCACAGGGGCTTGTTGAATATTCAATTCAAATGAAAGCCAATCATTAATATAATGATGTACATAGCTGTAAAGTAAAGCCGTTTTCCCTTGCCCGGATGCACCTTTAACTACTACGATATTATTCCCGGTTAAATTGTCTTTTATTTTTTGCAAATAGCTTTCCCTGTTAATATCAAGGCCCAATAAAATATGCTCAAACCTTGTCAATGTTGCATTATAAAACTCTTTTTCCAATAGTTCCTGATTTATATCATTTGTTGAAACTTTATGCAAGGGTTTTAAAACCAAACCATATTGATGATGTAACGCAATTCTTTCGGTGAGATAGATTGCAAAGTCCTGGATCTTGCTATAAAAATCTTTTGCGGTAATAGGCTGTTGCTTTTCTGCAATGAGTTGGAGCCAGTTCAATAAGTAACCGGCTGTTGGAGCTGGATCTATTTCTGGGAAGTGTTCTTTCATCATTCTTTCAACATCCTCGGCAACTGTTTCTTCGGAAATTTCCCTAAACTGTATTTTAGATTTGACTAATTTCCACTCTTCTCCGGAGAGTTTATATTTTTTTAAAACCTCTTTTTCTTTTTTAGAAATATCTCCTGAGTGTTGATTCCAGTTCCTCAAATCAGCACTTACTTCACTGTAAGATACCAATACAGGAACTGCTGAAACATACCGCTCCAAAAACCTTTTTATGAATGAGGTTTTCTTATCGGATAAAATATCCGATAAGGTAATGGTTTTACCAAGGTTCTTTAATTGTATGGCATAAAGAAGCTCTCCCTGATTATCCAATACGTCTAAATCTTCTTCACCCTCTAATCGGTAAATCAAATCATTTTCAAGCGTGGATAAAATATAATGTAGTGAATATAAAAACTGGGTTCTGTAACCCCGTAAGGCGGCTATAGCAGACATTTAATGTAGTTGTATTTTCTTATATACACAAATATACCAAAAACAAATGCAGAAATATTATGGGAAACCGTAATTGATAATTAGAAATGGGCTCTAAAAATCGGTCTACATCGTTCTTATGAAAAAACTAAAAGGTAATGATATACTAAAATGTATCAGTAGCTAAATGCATGAAAAATGAAGATGTTAACCTAGGTATTTATCCAGCCAATCTTTAAAACTCAGCTTATATTAAAAAAAATATTTTAATACATCGAATGTTTTATTACCTATTTAAAATGTCTATCAAATATTAAATAAACGTCTACAACTATTCTTTAATTTTATCTATTAAAGTCTCAATAAGTTTATTTTGAACATTAAGAAGATTGGTAATAGCATCCTGATTCTTTAAAATCCCATTAATCAGTTCAGGGGATTCTGCATAAAAATTAGAATTCGGATTGCCAATATTCTGGATGCTGCACTCATTATTTGTTATATTAAAAGTTGGTACTTCTTCCAACAGATCATTAAGGTCAATCTCGTATACTTCAGAAATCTTTAGTAGATTTTCTATGGCTGGCTTTGCCAGATCCGTTTCCCATTTATGATATGCAGGCTGTGAAATGTTTAGTAAATCAGCAACTTCTTGTTGTGTATAACCTTTCTTTTTTCGAAGTCTGGCCAATTTCGTACCCAATGAAACCATAATATTATTTATTTACACAAAACTAATGATTTTTATTATAGAAAAGTTATATGTATTCATAACTGTAAGTTATTAAATTTATAACCAAACTTCTTTTTTCCTATCAAACTTAGCAATATCTTTCTCAATAAAATATTTAGTCATTTAAATAAAAATAATACGACAAGTTCTGTCGCTATGAAGCTATAGTTTTGTCTAAGAAACAACAACCTATATTATGAGAGAAAAATAAATTATCAGCAAAATAAAAGATGTTAAGTCTCGTTTAAGTGATACTACATCTTAAAATATGTTAAATTAACATATGGGAGACAAAAAACTAACAATAACTTTAAAATACATGAGAAAAATATATGCAGGCGCTCTGGCTGTATGTAGCGTCTTTACTTTGTCGGCGCAGGAAATCCTGTGGCAGAAAGACATCAAATCCTCTACGCAGAATTTCCTCAGCCAGATTACCACCACCATCGACCAGCAATACCTTATCGCCGGAAGCTCCATCCGCAGTGAAGCTGGAAAACCCCAAAACAACGGTTATGATTTCCATTTAGTCAAGCTGAACCAGCAGGGAGAACAGGTCTGGGAAAAATACCTTTCGGGACAAAATCACGACTATCTTTCTGCTTCCGTTTCTACCCAGGAAGGAGGATTTTTAATTTCAGGAACCTCATTTTCAGGAAAAGGACTGGATAAAAAAGACGAATCCAAAGGCGGATCAGATATCTGGCTGGTAAGACTGAATGAATTCGGGGATGAATTATGGCAGAAAACTTTAGGCACCGCTTCCGATGAAGAAGCCAGAGCAGTCGTTCAGACTACAGACTTGGGATTCTTTGTAGCAGGTAACATTCAGAACTCTTCCAAAGGTTACGGCTCTAAAGATGCCTGGATCATCCGACTGGATAAAAGCGGAAAAGAACTTTCACAAGTAATCTTAGGTGGAAAAGGTTTAGATGAAGTAGAGAAAATGATTCCAACGAAAGATGGTGGCGCTTTACTAGGGATCTATTCAAGGAGTTCAATCGGAGGAAATAAAAAAACCGAGAATTCCGGCGAAGGTGATTACTGGATGGTGAAGCTTGATAAAACCGGCAAAGTAGAATGGGAAAAGAACTATGGCGGAAAAGGTGATGACCACTTAAGAACTCTTGCTTTAACGTCCACAGGTTATCTTATTGGCGGAGAATCCAGGTCTGAAAGATCAGGAAACAAAACCGTAGGCATAGAAGAAGGTACCGATCTTTGGCTTGTAGC